>JACKHG010000009.1 GCA_020639115.1 Phycisphaerales bacterium | reverse complement strand
CATGGAAAACCCAGGCAGCACCCTCCCGCGCCCAACAACGCACAGCCGCCACCGGGAGCCGCTACTACCGGTGCGCCCGTTGCGAGCCAGCCCGCCCGCGTGGACCGACCCGGCGCAACCGTCCTTCTCGCCGCACGAGTTGCATCCGCACAAAAGTTGGCACGACCCGAGCACCGAATCCGCATGTCCTTCGGGCCAGAGCCATCCATTGCACATGGGGGGACGGCAGCGCCTGGAATACTAGGAGAGATGCCATGGACGTTCGGTCGCGGCGCAAAGTGGGGCGGTGGATGGTGGTTGCAGTGCTCAACGTCGGCGGGCTGATGACTACGCCAGCCAACGCTCAAACGGGCCCCTTCATCCCGGCTGACCCGCCATACATGGCCAACGGCCTGCCGGGCGTGATGGCCAGCGGGTCGAACCAGATCCTGGTGGACACCACCGGCGACGGGGCCGGCGATCATCCCTACGATCTGACCGACCCCGCCATCCAGCCGAACGCCGCGTACTCCCTGCAGTACCAGCTTTCGCCGCAGCGCGACACGCTGATCACGCGGAAAATCGGCACCGGCGTGTGCCCGGACGGCAGCGTCCGCATCTACTTCCACCACCTCGATCCGCCGCCAAGCAGCACCATGCACGCGTTCACCGGCGACCAGGGCGTGTGTATTCCCGGCGGCGTCGCCCAGGGCCCCAGGTTCTACGACAAGCAACCGACCGACCCGGTGCGAACCTGCGTGCATGTGGGTTTCGCCTACCCGGTCGGCACCCCTTCGGGCCAGGCGCTTCTCTGGGCCGACCTCGTCGGACGCGAGGTGAACCTGGACGCGAGCACCTACAACTTCGGCATGAACCCCGTGATGTTCGCGCCGGCGGGCGATGCGGCGTTCGTCGTCACGACCAACTTCCCCCGGGCGTGGCACATCGTGGATCTCTGCGCAAGCCCGATCGGCGGGACCGCCGGAATCGGCTCAGGCCAGGCGCCGCAAATAGGAACACTCACCGCAGAAGTCGCGACCGGGACAGCCGGCAACCTGCTCGCCCTCGTGCGCCGCGACGGCGGAAGCCCGCCGATCGGCACCGTCCCGCTCGACGACTGCGTCACCGTCAAGGCGTGCTGCCTCCCGGACGGCACCTGCGGTCTGTTCAGCGGCTCGGACTGCGCGCAGATGGGCGGTCAGCCAGTCGACGCGGCGGACTGCTCGGGCGTGGACTGCATGGCGGCGTACGGCGCGTGCTGCGTCAACAACGCGTGCCTCGTCACCACCCAGGCCGACTGCACCGGCAGCTACGCGGGCGACGGGACGACCTGTCCGGATCCAGCCTGCACCATGCCCGAGGAGACCGAAGCATGCTGCGTCACAGCAAGCGGGGAGTGCCTCGACGTCACCGTCAGCCAGTGCGCGGCGTTCGGCGGAACGTCGGCGGGCAGCGGCTCGAGCTGCGCGACCGAATCGTGCCCGCCCCCGCCCGGTACGGAGGCCTGCTGCTTGTCCCTCGGGTGCCTCAACATGGACCAGGCCAACTGCGTGAACTTCAACGGCATCCCCCAGGGGCCCGGGTCCAACTGCTACAACGCCGGCACGATGTGCCCGTCCGCCGAACTGACCATCAGCAAGAGCGCGCCCACCTCGGTCCAGGAGGGCGGTCAGTTCACCTACGTCATCACCTACGGCAACAACGGCCCGGACCTGTCGTTCAACGCGAGCGTCATCGAGTCGCTGCCCGCCGAGACGACGCTGGTCAGCGCGAGCGATGCGCCGGGTGGCGGACCGCCGACGATCAACGGCAACCTGATCACGTGGTCCGTGGGCAACCTCGCCCCGGGCGCGTCGAATCAGGTGACGTGCACGGTGTCCGTCGGATGCGGCGGGGCCGGCGGCGTGATCACCAACCAGCTCTGCCGCATAGTCGGTGGGCTGGCTCGCTGTGGCTGCCCGGGTCACGACAGCCCTGCAAAGCCGCATCTCCGTACTGATCGACTTCGGAGCGGGTGAAGTTCAACCACTGGCCTGGCTGGGCTGGCATCGCGGCGACATTTACGCACACGCTGACGCTGACGAACACCGCGTCTGTCGTCCGACTCGGCGTACGCATTCCAGCGCTGCAGCTTCCAGCCTGTCAGAAACGCCTGACGCCGTGTTGGATGACGCCGGCGGCACTTACCGCGAACGGCAGCACGAGCCTGACGTGGTCGGAAGCTCGACGCCAGCAGCACCTGGACGCTGGTCTTCACGACGCGTGAACGACTGTGCCCAACCCGGTGCGGGTAACCGGTTCGGTTAGCCGATGGGTTCCCATCAGCAGTCACGGTGGCGTGCAGGTGGCAGTGCGGTAGCTGATGGTCCACCGCTGTTCCAGTTGCCGATCTGGCACACAGATCGCCGCCACCAACCCGGCCGGGCGAGGTCGAGCCGTTCGAACGCTCAGCTGGTTGATGTACCGCGGTGCGCGCGGTAGAGAGGTGACCTGCATCACTGCTCGAATTAGCTGGAATTTCGACACAGAACGGCGTCTCCGCGGCGTTCGTATTTCCACCCACGATGACACTGGCGCCCATGATCCGCCGTTGATCGCGCCGGAGTTACCCCCGGCACCACTTGGGACAGCGGCACGCGGACGATCCAGTGGTCGGGCTCGCTGGCGCCCCAGGCGTCGGTGGACGTGTACTTCCGCGGGCAGTTGGATCCGGCGGAGGATTGCCTCGTGTATGTGACCATGTCCGGTACGACGGGGCCAGTGCCGAATTGACGGCGACGCTGGATTCTTCTACCGGTCACGAGCGCCGGCGGCGTCGCATCTGATCACCGTGGTGGAAAACCAGGGGTTGCGCGTGACCGAAGCTCGGCCATTCGCGCCGACGGAGCGGCTGATATGCGTGCCGACGGAGATCCTGCGCGGGATCGACATGGGTTCGAACGGCGACATTCGGGTGGCGGCGGGCCTGCTGACTCTTCACGATCAACCCGCAGACGCCTGCGTTTGACGCAAGTTCAACTTCTCGATGAGATTGAAGCCGGCTGGGTATGGGGCTTCGCGGGGCGACCGATGACGTCGCGGTCGACCCGGCGGACGGAACCTTGGTTTTCCTGGGCGCACGAACGGCAGCACGACGCGGATCACCTGGGCGATCCGGTCACGGACACCGCCACGGAGATTCTGACCGACGGGCGCGGATTTTCACGCGGATCGTGATCATCCTGAGGGCTGCATCGCCTGTGCGAACCACGAACCTCGTGCGGATCGACCCAGCCGCCAACTCCGCTCAACTACGCGATCCCGTGACGCACTGAGTCGGAGCATCGCCACCTCGCGCTGGACAGCGACGCGGCGACTCACCTGCGACCGCGGACACCTTCGCCACGACGCCGCGGCCGTTGGTCAAGGCCGATCGCGCCGCATTGACCTGACGCCGCTGGTGGTGGCGGATCTGGAACTCAGCTCGTGCTGCAGGATCCGCCGTACAATTGGTAAAGTGTTGGTGACTACGCTGCGTTGTTCTTCGTGGGGTTCCAGTCCGGCGGGTTGCGGCTGGAACGTATCGCCGAATCTCTTCGCCTACCTGCTCGGGGCGGCGGGCAACTCGCCGGACATCGCCCTTCGGCAAGGGTATTCCGGTACCAGTTCGGCGACGGTGACGCCGACGGGGATCGCGACCTGCACGACTCTCGCGTGCATGCAGCGGTGTTACCAGCGCGGGTCAGCCGTACTGGTGCTGCGGAAAAGCTCTGGCGGATACCGACTTTGACGGGTGACGTCGATCCCCGGGCGGACTCGCGTGACCACGTTCACCACCATGACGGGGCCGCCCCTGTAGCGGCGGTTGCGTTGACACCCGCGGGGCGCGGTCATACCCTACGGCCTGTTCTTGCACCTGAGATGGCTCGTAGGCGGCGAATCACCGTGAACCGAACCACTCACAGTTTTCACGTCCAGTCCGCGACAGTCGAGTATTGCTGGCTGGTCAGATGCCCTTTCATCAAGTGGCATCGTCGAGGAGCACCGCACACCCGGTCGGCCTGCTCGGTTTTTCGACGTCCCGCACATGGGCCGCCCTGCGCGCGGCCCGGACGCCGAAGCTGCCTTGCAGGGTGTACGCGCGACTCCGCCGACATGGGGCGCCGGGTGTGTCCTGGCTACGCGCACATCTGCCGGAGTGACGGGGGGCATCCCCGACGACGTGATCGGTCTTCGCGTTTCAGGAGAGCTTCCTGGTCGTCTGCAACGGGGCCAACCGCGAGAAGATCGTGGCTGGCTGCGGAAGCACGCCGAGGGCGCCGCAACGTCGAGCTCGATAGACCGCACGGAATCGACGGCGATGGTCGCGATCCAGGGTCAGCAGGCCATCCCCAGCTCAAGCGCTGTCCCTCAACATCACGCTGAGCGACCTGAAGCTGCCGCTTCACTTCTAAAAGGTGAGGTGGCTACGACGTTTCGGTTCAGCGTGTTCCGCCTGGACAGCCGGCATGAGGATTTGGCGCGGAGACGCCATCTTCGGCGATCAACCCGGCCGTTTTCGGCGATGCTGCTGACCGGTCTTTCGGGCATCAGAGTCCGATCCGATCGTCTGGCCAGCTGGCCTGGGGCGGACTGGCGCGCCTGAAGCGGGCATGCCGCTCTACGGGCACGAGCTGACTGAGGACTGGGATTCCTCACCGCAGCCCAGGGCTGGTGCGTCCACCGACAAGAAGGACTTCTATTTGTCAGAATGCCAGCGGCGGTACCCGGCGGCGGCGGGTCTTCGCCCTGCCGCGTGGTCGGACTCGAACCAGGACGGCGTACGCGCGGCAGGGCTTCAAGGTGCTCGCGGGCGCGCAGAAGTTGGAGCCAGTGACCAGCGCGGCGTGCCCAGCCTGACGCTGGAGAAGAGCATATCGCCATGGGCGTTGGTCGATGCCGCGCACGTATGCCGGTACGGAACTGCGGTCGATTTCGGCGGCAAGTCCGTCTCCGCCCGTGGCCGGTGATTCCGTTGCATATGCGCTGACTGACTGGCAGCCCTATTGACCGCGTCGAGCCGCATCCAACATTCACGGGAGCAGTCAATCCATGAGCATTCCGCAGATCAAGTACCCGGAGTCGCACGAGGGTACCGGCAGTTGAGGGGCAACACCGCCGCTGGGAATCACCCAGTTTCGCCGCGGATGATGACCGATATCACCCTGGCCGTCGAACCGGCCCCAGGAGGGGCGGCGATCAAGGCTGGGGTCGGGCGGATCGAGTTTGCGAAGGCGACGTCGGAGGTGTTCACGGTGGTGGGGGAAGGCCGCTGCGGTGAACACGGCGCTCTCCGATGCGCCTGAGCTGATCAACGAGGACGCGTCTGGCGACGGCTGATCGTCAAGATCGAGGCCGCCGCCGACCTCGCCCCGCTGGAAAAGCTGATGGACGCGTGCCGCCGCGTACGAAGGTGCTGGGGGCGTAGCCCATTGAAAGCGGGGGGTACCGTCGCGAAGAGCAGTGGCACACGCGTGGCGCCGGAGGCGCTGCTCAAGAGCGGTGGTACACGCCCGTTTCTGAAAACGTTGTCGCTTGACCGGGTGATGACGTATCATTCCTGCCATGAACCCCACGGACGGGACCACTACGCCCAATCCCGCGGCTGAAGATGAAGCCGTTGCCGCCCGGCGACGCCAGGCCGTCGAAGGCGGGGTCATGTCCTTCGGCGAGCACCTCGAGGAGCTGCGGAGCTGCTCCGTCCGGGCGCTGCTCGGGCTCGTACTGACCGTCTGCCTGTCGCTGGTTTTCGCCAAGCGAATTCTCGCCTTCATCGTCAAGCCCGCGCTCGTCGTGCTCGAGGCCCGCGGCCAGCGGCCGGAGCTGCAGGCGCTCAGCCCGCCCGACACGTTCATCATGTACCTGAAGATGGCGCTGATCGCGGGCATCATCCTGGCGATGCCCTGGATCATCATGCAGATCTGGCGGTTCGTGGCGCTGGGGCTCTACTCCCACGAGAAGCGCTTCGTGCGAATGCTCACGCCGATATCCGTCGGCCTGTTCATCGCCGGCGCGGTTTTCATGTTCTACCTCGTGCTGCCCGTCGTGCTCAACTTCTTCGTCACCTTCACGCAGGACATCCGCGTGGACGACCTGAAGATGAGCACGCTGCAGTCGTGGATCGTGGGCGCCGACGAAACGACGGGCAAGGAGGGGCCGCCGCCCGCCAACAGCGTGCACATCCCCGTCGTCCGGGGCGAGCCGGAGAACGTCTCGACGGGCGGCATCTGGTTCGACCAGGCGCACAACCGCCTGTGCGTACGCGGCGACGAACAGGTGTATGCGCTGCCGCTTCAGCCGGCCCGCGACGTGTCGGCGGTGCGCAACCACTTCAGCCTGAGCCAGTACGTCGGCTTCGTGCTGACGCTGTCGCTCGGCTTCGGACTCGCCTTCGAACTGCCGCTGGTCGTGCTCTTCATCGTGGCGATCGGGATCGTGTCCACCGAGAAACTCGGCCACTACCGCCGCTACATCATCCTGATCATCTTCTTCGTCGCGGCGATCCTCACGCCGCCGGACGTCATCAGCCAGATCCTTCTGGCCGTGCCGATGCTGCTCCTCTTCGAGGGGGCGCTGTTCGCGGCGCGGCGCTACGTGCGCCACAAGGAACGCAAGGAGGCGGCTGGTACCTGACGCTGTATTCCCCCGTGGGCTACTGCGTCCCCAACCCACCTGTAGCGTCAGAGTGCGGGTTCGTGCTCGAAAAAAACGGGGCACACCCGCTATACACGAATAGAGCTTGCTCTACTGCACGCCGATGGCGCTGGCCATGGCCTGGGTCTCGGTGTGGCTGATGGAGAGCAGGATGCGGACGATCCCGCGTTTGCGGGCGACTTCGGCGCACGCGCCGCTCAGCGCGACGTGCGGCGCCCCCAGCGCGTCGTTGGTGATTTCCATGTCGGTCCACGCGATCTCGCCGCGCCAACCCGTGCCCAGCACCTTGAGAATCGCCTCCTTCGCGGCGAACCGGCCGGAGACGTGCGGAACGGGGTTGCGCAGGCGGTCGATGCGCTCGCGTTCAGCCGCTGTGAACATGCGCTCGAAGAAGCGCTCGCGGTGACGCTCCATCAGCTCCGCGATGCGCGCGCATTCCACCAAGTCCACGCCGTGACTGATGATCACCATGGCCCCCAGCGTAGGGGCCCAGGCGGCGCGAAGCAAGCGAGTGCAAAACACGCCGCGGATCGACGTTCGGTGCTTTTTCGGCTATAGAGTGAAGGCATGGAGCCGGTTCTTCGCGACAGACTCACCGACGCACTGCTCGCCAACCTGACCGAACCGCAGGCGGAGGCGGTACGTTGCACGGACGGGCCGCTCCTGGTGCTTGCGGGCGCCGGGGCGGGCAAGACGCGCGTGATTACCCGCCGGGCCGCCTACTTGGCTGCCACGGTCACGCGTCCGTGGAACGTCCTCGCGATCACCTTCACGAACAAGGCCGCCAACGAGATGGCCGAGCGCCTCGTCGCGATGGGCGTCGGCCGCGAGATGACGGTGTGCACCTTCCACGCGCTGTGCGCCCGGCTGCTGCGGATCCACCACGGGCGGGCGGGCCTGCCCCGCGATTTCACGATCTTCGACGTGGCGGACCAGCGCAAGGTGCTCAAGGAGGCGATTGCCGCCGCGGGCCTGTCCACCGACCAGTGGTCGCCCGCGCGGGTGCAGGGCGTGATCAGCCAGGCGAAAAACCAGATGCTCACCGCCCGGGCGTACGAGGAGGGGGCGGCTGACTGGAGTCAGCGGACCGTCGCGCGGATCTACGCGGCGTACGAGGAGGGACTCGCGCGGCAGCACGGGCTCGACTTCGACGATCTGCTGCTCAAGCTGGCGCTGCTGCTGCGCGGCGACGCGGAACTGCGCGGCGAGATCGAGCGCCGCTACACCCACGTGCTCATTGACGAGTACCAGGACACCAACGCGGCCCAGTATGAGATCGCCCGGCACATCACCTCGAAAAACGCCAACCTGTGCGCGACCGGCGACCCGGACCAGTCGATCTACGGTTGGCGTGGCGCCGACATCCGCAACATCCTCCGCTTCGAGGAGGATTTTCCCCAGGCGCACGTCGTGCGCCTCGAGCAGAACTACCGCTCGACCAAGCGGATCCTCAGCGCCGCCAGCCACCTCATCGAACACAACGTCGAACGCAAGGACAAGACGCTGTGGACCGAGAACCCGGAGGGGGCGCGCGTCCGCGTCGTTTCCGTGGAGGACGCCGAGGACGAGGCGCACTTCATCGCGCACGAGGTGGCCAGGTACCGCGCGGAGGGGGGCAACCTCGCGGACGTCGCCGTGTTCTACCGCCTGAATTCGCTGAGCCGCACCATCGAGGAAGCGCTGATCCGCGCCGGCGTGCCGTACCAGGTCGCGCGCGGCACGGAGTTCTACAACCGCAAGGAGATCAAGGACGTCCTCGCGTACGCGCGGGTGCTGACCAATCCGTTCGACGAGGTGTCGCTGACCCGCGCGATCAACACGCCCGCGCGGGGCATTGGCAAAACGACCATCGACCGCCTCGTGGCCCACGCGCAGGCGACGGGCGCGCCGCTGCACGCGGTGGTGGCTGCCCCGGAGCAGGTGGCTGCGCTGCAGGCCGCGGCCAAGCGCCGCGTTGCGGGCTTCGCCCAGCTCCTGGCCTCGCTCGCGCCCCTGGTGGACGGGCGGCCGCGGGAGGGCATCGAGCAGCTCGTCAGCCTCACCGGGATCCAGGCGGAACTCGCCCAGCTCAGCGCCCACGACCCCGAGCCGGCCCAGAACGTCGAGGAACTGATCAGCGCCGCCAGCGCGTTCGAGGAGGCCCACCCCGACGCGACGCTCCGCGACTGGCTCGAGTACACCAGCCTGCTCGGCGACGTCGACGCGGTCGAGGAGGACACCGGCAAGCTCACCCTGATGACGCTGCACGCCGCCAAGGGCCTGGAATTCCCTCGCGTCTACGTGATCGCGCTGGAGGACGGCATGCTGCCGTTCTGCCGCCAGGAATACGACCCGACCTACGACGAGGAGGAGGAACGCCGCCTGTGCTTCGTGGGCATGACCCGGGCCAAGCAGTTCCTCACCCTGTCCCACGCCGACTACCGCATGGTCCGCGGCGTGGCGGAACGCAAGACCCGCTCGCAGTTCCTCGACGAGCTGCCCCGGGGGGAGATCGAGCGGGTTGACGGGGGCACGGGTTCTGCGGATAAAGGCCGCCGCGCGCCGCGCAACCGGTCGGCGCTGCCGGCGGACATCGAGCGCTGGCAGGTGCACGGCCTGGTGCGGCACCCGGAGTACGACCTGGGCCGGATCGTGTGGATCCGGCTGGCGGGGGCGCAGACGCGCGTGCACGTGGCGTTTCAGTGCGGACACGAGCAGACCTTTCTGCTGGCGTACGCGGACCTGACACGCGTGGAGTTTGACGAGGTGGACTGAAACGTCCATCGGGATTTGGCCAATGGCGCATGCAGTCATCATGGCGGGCGGGGCGGGCACGCGGTTGTGGCCGCTGAGCCGCAAGGCGCGGCCCAAGCAACTCCTGCGCCTGTTCGGCGGCAAGAGCCTGCTGCGCGGTGCGTACGAGCGGCTGGCGGCGCTGCTGCCGCCCGAACAGATCTACGTGATCACCGGCGCGAAGTACCTGCCGCTGGTGGCCCGCGAGCTGCCCGAGGTGCCGACGGAAAACCTCTTCGGCGAGCCGCAGGGACGCGACACCGCCAACGCCGTCGCGCTCTCCGCGGCGATTCTCCACGAGCGCGACCCCGACAGCGTGATGGGAATCTTCACCGCCGACCACGTGATCACGCCGACCGACAAGTTCACCGCGGCGGTGAGCCGCGCGTTCGAGACCGCGGCGCAGCACGCGCAGTCACTCGTCACCCTGGGCATCACCGTGCGCAGTCCGGAGACGGCGTTCGGCTACGTGAAGCGCGGCAAGGCGATCGCTGACAGCGTCTTCGCCGTGGACGAGTTCACGGAGAAGCCCGACCCGGTCCGCGCCCAGCTCTACGCCGCCTCCGACGACTACTACTGGAACAGCGGGATGTTCGCGTGGCGCAGCGCCGCGATCCTCGATGAGGTCAAGCTCAACCTGCCGGTCACGCACACCGGTGTAACCGAGATCGCCCGGCACTGGGACACGCCGCAGCGCGAGGACAAGCTCCACGAGATCTACCCCAAGCTCCAGAAGATCTCGATCGACTTCGCCGTGATGGAGCGGGCCCGCGAAGTCTACGTGGTCGAGATGGATTGCGCGTGGGCCGACGTCGGCTCCTGGACCCAGCTCAACTCCGTGCTCGAGACGGACGAGCAGGGCAACCTCGCCGTAGCGGAGCGCGTGCTCAACCTCGGCTCGACGGGCGTCACGGTGGTGAGCGAGTCGCCGGAACACCTCATCGCCACCGTGGGCCTCAAGGATCTCGTTATCGTGCACGCGGACGACGCCACGCTGGTCTGCAAGAAACGCGACGCGCAGTCGCTCAAGGAACTGATCGCGCGGATCCGCGAGGCGTACGACGAACGCTACCTGTAGGAAGTTCGGCCATTTCGCGTTACCTCGGCATCGACTACGGCACCCGGCGCATCGGACTTGCGGTCGGCGACTCCGACGGCGGCATCGCCACGCCGCTGCGCGTGCTGACCCGCCAGGGCGACCGCGTGCAGCAGGCCGACGCGATCATCGCCGCCGGCGTCGAGTACGGCGTCGACGTGTACGTACTGGGCATTCCCTACAACATGGACGACAGCGAGGGCCCGCAGGCCAAGCTCACCCGGTCGTTCGGCACGCTCCTCGCCGAGCGCTGCGGCAAGCCCGTGCTGGCCTGGGACGAGCGCCTCAGCTCCCACGGGGCCGACGCGTACCTCTCCGAACGGGAACTGACCCACAAGCAGAAGAAGGCCCGCCGCGACGCGCTCGCGGCGCAGATCATCCTCCAGACCTTCCTCGATTCCGACGAGCGCGACGCCGCGCCGCACTGCTGAGTCACGCAGCCAGCCCGCGTACAACCGTGCATGGCGCTCGGCAGGCTTACGCAGGTGCATGGGTGGATTCCCTTCGTCGGCACACCGACTCCGCTCCGTTTCATCCGAAAAGTCGGCGTGGAACCGCGCCGCGCACCCGCTACAATCGCGACCGCGTCGCGTGCGTAACCGGCGCAAATCCTCTCTGGAGAAAACACCTATGCGTACGCTGATCGCGGGACTCACCGGCGCCCTGCTGGCGCTAGCGGCTGGTTGCTCCCAACCAGTGCAGAACGGCATCGACGTGCTGATCGCCCAGGACTTCGCACCGCTCGCGGGCAAGCGCGTCGGCCTGATCACCAATCCCACCGGCGTCGACCGCGACCTGCGTTCCACCGTGGACATCCTCCACGCTGCAGACGGCGTCGAACTCGTCGCCCTCTACGGCCCCGAGCACGGGGTGCGCGGCGACCAGCACGCCGGCGATCACGTCGCCGACGCCAAGGACCCGGTCACCGGCCTGCCGGTGTTTTCCCTGTACGGCAAGACGCGCAAGCCCACCGCGGAAATGCTCAAGGGCGTGGACGTGCTGGTCTTTGACATCCAGGACATCGGCTCGCGCTCGTACACGTACATCAGCACGCTCGAGGTGGCGATGGAGGGAGCGGCTGAACAGGGCATCGATTTCGTCGTGCTCGACCGGCCGAACCCGCTGGGCGGCGACCGCGTCGAGGGGCGGCCGCTGAACATGGCCTACCAGTCGTTCGTCGGGCACATGCCGATCCCCTACGTGCACGGCATGACGGTGGGGGAGCTCGCCCAGATGATCAACGGCGAGGGCTGGCTCGGCGAGGGCAAGAAGTGCAACCTGACGGTAATTCCCATGCGCGGGTGGCGCCGTTCGATGAACTTCGACGCGACCGGTCTCGTCTGGGTGCCGACCTCCCCGCATGTTCCGCGGGCCGATTCGTCAATGTTCTACGCCGCGACAGGGATCATGGGCGAACTCGGCGTGGTCAACGAGGGCGTGGGTTATCCGCTGCCGTTTGAGCTGATGGGGGCGCCCTTCCTCGTCGCCGAGGCCTTCGCCTCCGCGCTTAACGCCGCGAAGATGCCCGGCGTGCACTTCCGTCCGACCCACTACAAGCCCTACTACGGCAGCGACAAGGAGGAGATCTGCCACGGCGTGCAGATCCACCTGCTCGAGCCGGACGCGTGCCCGCTCACCGACATCCAGTTCCGGGCCATGGCCTACGTGCGCGATCATCACCCCGATCACCCGCTCTTCGGTGCGAAGCGCGACGCGATGTTCGACAAGGTGTGCGGCACCGACCTGGTCCGCAAGGCGTTCGTGGACGGCAAGCCGATCGATGAAATCCTCAGGACCTGGCACACCGGCGAAGACGGCTTCCGCAACCAGCGCGCCAAGTACCTGCTGTACCGCTGACGCACGGCCAATCAGAGCACGGGGCGCAAAGCCCCGTGACAAAACCGTGTGCCAAACGAGCGCACGGGCCAGCGCGCCCACGGTGTGCGTCTGCCGCAGATCGTCAACCGCGTGTTTCCGACGTCCTTGTCCCCGGGCTTTGCGCCCGGGGCTCTGATCGCGAACTCCTGCATGGTGTCGGCGTCAGTCCGCACTGTCTGCGGTCGTCGCGACAGCAGGCGCCGCGTCGGTCGCGGCCTCCTTGACCGCCGTCCAGCGCTCGACCTCGTCAGGCTTATCCCAATAGCGGTACAGCACCGCGAGGGAGCCGGCATTCGAGCGCATCTGACGCGTGTCGCCGGCGTCCCGAAACCGCCGATCCAGCGCCAATAGCTGCTTCTCGACCGCGGTGAACACCGCGTCGGCCTCGGCCTGCCGGCCCGCGTCACGCAGAACAGCCGCTTGCGACATCCGCGCATCCGTCGTGGCGAAATGGTCCGCCCCGAGCGTCTGGGCAGACATCTCGGCGGCGGCTGCGAAGCTCGCCGCCGCCTCTGCGTAGTGCTTTTCATCCCACTGCGTCTGGCCGAGCGTGGACAGCGCCCGCACCGTGAACGGATGGGCACCGATCGCCGCCTGCAGCGTCTTTACCGATTCCCGAGCAGCCGCCTCGGCCTCCGCGAGGTCTCCCTCACGCCGCAGCGCGTCCGCAAGCATGCCCGTCGCCGTCCCCACGTCGAAACTGTCATCGCCGTGAACCTTGCGCAGCGCGGGCAGCGCCTCGCGGATCAACGCGATCGCCTCGGCGTCGCTTCCGCGCTGGGCGAGCAGCATGCCCAGGTTGATCATCGTCGAGAGGGTCAAGGGATGCTCGAGGCCGTGCGTGCGGCGCTGGATGTCGAGCGCCTCGCGATACAGTTTTTCCGCCTCGTCGAGCCGGCGCTGACGGCGCAGCGTCACCGCAAGCATGTTCATCACGCCGGCGACGTGGGGGCTGCGCGGTCCGTACTCGGCGCTCTGCAGATCGATCGCCTCGCGCAGGATACGCTCCGCATCCGCGTAGCGTTCGCCGCGGGAATAGGCTTTACCCAGTTCGTTGAGCGTGAGCCCCAGGCCCGGCGGATGGGGGCCGCCGCGGCTCCGCAGCAGGTCCGCGGACTCCTCCAGCGCGGCGATCGCGTCCGCGTACCGCGCCTGGCGCATGCGCAGGCGCCCGAGGTTGTAAAGCTGGCGCCCGAGCAGCTCCGTGTGCTCCGGCTGCTCTGTGCGCAGCGCCGGAATCTCCGCGTCGAGCATAGCCGCGACTTCGTCGATGTCGCCGGAGACGAACAGGTTGTCCGCCAGGTCGTAGCGGCTGCGGAGCGTGCGCTCCTCGCGCTCGCCGAAGCTCTGCGTGCGCAGGGCGAGTGCGGCCCGGAAGTGCTCCGTCGCCTTGCGGTACTGGCCGATCTGCTGGTAGGTGCGGCCGATCGTCTGTTGGATCGCCGACGTCACCGCCGGCGTGCCGTCGCTGAAATCGTCGATGCGGGCCGCGGCGCGCTCGAGCATCTCGCTGAGCGGCAGGTCGCGTCCGCCGGTCTTTGCCGGGTCGGCGTTGGAGAGCACCTCGCTGAGGAAGTCGTTGACCGCTTGCGATTCCCGCCAGGCGCTGCGCGCCTCAGCCAGGCGCGTCCGCGCGAGCGCCTCCGCTTGGCGGGCGCGGATCATGCCGATGGACGTCGCGACGGCGCCCGCGATGAGCACCGCGAACACGGCGATGGCCCCGATCACCGCCGGTTTGTTGCGCCGCGCGAACTTGCGGAACTGGTAGAGCGAACTCGGCGGACGCGCGGCAATCGGTTCGCTCGCAAGGTAGCGGCGCAGGTCAGCCGCCAGCTCGCCCGCGGAGGCGTAGCGACGCTGCGGATCCTTCTCCAGCGCCTTCGCCACGATCGTCTCGATGTCTCCGCGAAACAGCGTGTTGACGGTGCTCAGCCGCGACGGCTCGGCGGTCTGGATCACGCGCACGGCGTCGGCCATCGAACGCGTCCGCAGATCCAGCGGCAATTGTCCGCTGAGCGCCTCGTAGAGCACGACGCCGAGCGCGTAGACGTCGCAACGCACGTCCGGCGCCCGGGCGCCAGCCGCCACCTGCTCCGGGCTCATGTACGGCAGCGTGCCGATGATCTGGCCGACGTCGGTGTGCAGCGTCGTCGCCTGCAGGTCGCCGTCCGTAAGCCGCGCCACGCCGAAGTCGAGAATCTTCGGCTGACCCGCGTCGTCAACCAGGATGTTGCCGGGCTTGAGGTCGCGGTGGATCACGCCGTGATCGTGGGCGTGCTGGACGGCGTCGCACACCCGGGCGAGCAGCTCCAGCCTCTGGGGAATGCCCAAGGAGGTGCGCGCGACGTGCTCGTGCAGCGGACGCCCGCGGACAAGCTCCATCGCGAAGAACGGCTGCTCGACCATGACGCCGCTCGCCAGCACCACGCCGGCGATCCCGGCCTCGTAGATGTGGGCGATGCCGGGATGGTGCAGCCGGCCCAGCACCTGCGCTTCCTGCTCGAAGCGCTGCGCGGTCCGCGGCGAACCGAGCCCGGGGCGGATGACCTTCACGGCGACCGTGCGGTTGGGATTCTCCTGCTGGGCCTCGTAGACCACGCCCATGCCCCCGTGCCCGATGGCGCGAAGCACGCGGTAGCGGCCGACGCTGACCGGCACGTCGGCATTGGTCGGCGCACCCGCACCCGGACTCGTTGCCGTGCCCGGCGTCACCGCCTCGTGCAGCGCAGCCCGCACGTCGCCGAGCCGGTTGTCGGAAAACGCGTCGAGGCGTTCGTTGTCGTGGGCCAGCAGCGACTCCACCTCGCGGCGCAGCGCGGCGTTGCCACCGCACGCCCGCTCGAGGTACGCACGCCGGTCCTCAGCCGGCAACTCCGCCGCCTCCGCGAAGATCTCCTTGACCCTTCGATAGTCCGCAGCGCTCAAGTCGTCGCTCCGCTCAGTTCGCGTCGCAGCCATGCCCGCGCCATACGCCACTCGCGCTCGATGGTCGACACCGACAGGCCCGTGACCTCCGCCACTTCATCCACCGTCAGCCCGCCGAGAAAACGCAGCTCCACGATCTGACCCTGGCGCTCGTCGAGCGTACTCAGCCGCGCGAGCGCATCGTTGAACGCGATGAGGTCGAACTCGCGCTCGTGCGCCGGCGTCGCCAGCCCGCTCAGCGTGATACGCTGCAAATCGCCGCCGCGCTTCTCCGCGCCCTTGCGGCGGGCGTGATCGGTGAGCACCTGCCGCATGGCCTTCGCGGCCACCGCGAAAAAGTGGGCCCGGCTCTTCCACTGCACGTCCGCCGGCCCGACCAGCTTGATGAACGCCTCGTGCACCAGCGCCGTCGGCTGCAGCGTGTGCTCCGCCCGCTGGTCGCGGAAGAAGCTGCCCGCGAGGGCCCGCATCTCCTCATACACGAACGGCAGCAGCGCGCGCACCGCCGCATCGTCGCCCGCACAGGCGCGCGACAACATCGCCGTCACTTCGACACGCGTGGGCTCGTTCATCTGACAGATCCGGCACGATCCCGAGGCCCCAAGCAGGGCCCCAGACGCAACTTTACCGCGTAAGCGGCCCTGACGGCAACGAAACGCCGGTCCCCGGCAGCAATGCACTTTTTTTCGGAAGTCGTGAAGGTAGCCGCGCGCGGATTGCGTGGGGTGGGGTGAGGGATGGTCCCACCGACGTGGGGGGCCGGAATCGCAGCCCCAGCCGCCTCGCGGCTGAGCGGAGAACAGTCATGTATCTGGGATGTCGAGCGAAGCGAACAACTCGTCGACGCGGAGGGAGCGTGGGCCTCGCCGTCACGCTCGCCCTGCTGATGGGCGCGTGCAACAGCATGGACCCGGGCGGAACGCCCGCGCCCAACCCCACGCCGCCGCCGGGTGGCGGGCCTCAGCCACAGACGTGCAGCGGACCCGTGGCGAACATGGGCGACAGCGCGTTCTTCGTCGCCGGGTCCGCGGGCAACGACGCCGCGGAAGGAACCTCCACCGCGCCGCTGGCGACAATCCAGGCCGCCATCGACCTGGCAGCCGACTTTGGCGGCGGCGACGTGTACGTCGCGAGCGGCGTCTACACCGAGTCGATCACCCTGCGCTCCAACGTCAGCGTCTATGGCGGCTACGAGCGGAGCAGTTGGCGCCAGTGCCCCGACTCGAACGCGACGACGATCGTCGGCGGCACCACCGCGCTGACCGGCGACGGTATCGCCAACGCCAAGGTCAACGGCTTCAACATCGTCAGCTCCGACGCGGGCAATGGGGAAAGCTCTATCGCCGTGCACTTGGTCGACGCGTCCAACGTCGAGATCTCCGACAACCAGATCACCGCCGGCAACGGCGCCGCAGGTGCGCCCGGGTCCAACGGTGCGAAGGGCGCAAATGGCGCCCAAGGCGCCAACGGCACCAACGCCCGTGCTTGCCCGCCGTCGGTGACCGGCGGTTCCGGTGGAAGCTCGGCGCTGGGCGTGAGCGGCGGGAAGGGCGGCACCGGTGGAGCCGCGGGCGGCTTTGCCGGAGGCCGCGGCGGCGGCCCGGAGGGCGGGTCCGGCGGCGCCGGCGGTACGGTCGGCGGCACAGGCGACGTCGGTGAGCGCGGCAACCTCGACACGCCGGCGGAGACTGGCGACCCCGGCCTCGGCGGCCTCGCGCTTGGCGATGTCACGAACGGTACGTACGCCCCGGCAGTCGGCGACAACGGCACGCAGGGCGATCCAGGCTCCGGCGGTGGCGGTGGCGGTGGTGGCGGCGGCGGACTCGTCTTTGCCTGCGGTGGCGGCGGTGGTGGCGGTGGCGCGGGCGGTGATGGCGGCGCGGGCGGCATCGGCGGCGACGGTGGCGGCGGCTCGTTCGGCATCCTGCTCGCCAACTCCGTGGACATCGCCATCTCCAACAATGTCATCGAGACCGGGCAGGGCGGCGCCGGTGGTGATGGCGGCGCAGGCGGCGACGGGGGCAACGGCGGTGCGGGCGGCTCCGGCGGCGCACGTTTCGGCGCCCAGGGCGCGGGGCGCGACGGCGGCCGCGGCGGTGACGGCGGCATCGGCGGCGCGGGCGGCGGCGGTGGCGGCGGACCCTCGATCGCGATCCTCGAGGACGCCGACAGCTCCTCGACGCGTTCGCGGAACCGCGCGATCCTCGGCACGCCGGGCGCCGGCGGCGAAAGCCCGGACGGCCTCGACGGCGAGACCGGCGCAACGGGCGCCTACGTCAAGATCGAAAGCGACGGGCAGGTGCAGGTGACCGCGTCGTTTTGATCGAGACGCAAGACCGTGCAACAAAGCGGGGCGGACCGGTCCGAGCAGACCGTCCGCCCCGCAGTCGTTTCACGGCGCAACACGCAATCGTATCGCGCGATTTTCAGCGTCGCAATGACTGGCGGATCGGAGTCAGCCGCCTATGATGCCCCTGCCGGACAGGGATGAGGGACGAGTGCGCGGCGATCCTGCGCGATCGCCGCAAAACGGAGCATTCCTGATGGACGTGGTCTTCCTGTCGCGCCTGCAATTCGCGCTGACGGTCATGTTCCATTACCTGTTCCCGCCGCTCACCATCGGCCTGGGACTCCTGATCGTCATCTACGAGATCATCCACTACCGCACGCGCGACGCGGCGTGGCAGCGCGCGGTGGACTTCTGGGTGCGGCTCTTCGCCGTGAGCTTCGCCGTCGGCGTGGCCAGCGGCATCGTCATGGAGTTCCAGTTCGGCACGAACTGGGCCGTCTACTCACGCTTCGTCGGCGACGTCTTCGGCTCCGCCCTGGCGGCTGAAGGCATCTTCGCCTTCTTCCTCGAGTCCGGCTTCCTCGCCGTCCTCGTGTTCGGCCGCGGCCGCGTCAGCCGGCGGTTCTACCTCTTCTCCACGATCATGGTGAGCCTCGGCTCGATCTTCAGCAGCGTGTGGATCACCGTCGCCAACAGTTGGCAGCAGACGCCCGCCGGGGCGCACGTCGTGCAGATGCGGCACGTGGACCCCGCAACGGGCGAAATGGTCCCGTGGTTCGTCGACGGCGAGCCCGTCATGCGTGCGGAGATCACCGACTTCTGGCAGGTCGTGTTCAATCCTTCGAGCCTCAACCGCCTCACCCACACCTGGACGGGCTGCCTGATCCTCGGCGGGACGTTCGTACTGAGCATCTGCGGGTGGTACGTGCTCCGCGGCCGGCACCTCGACTTCGCGCGCCGCTGCATGCCCGCGGCCCTCGTGTGCACGCTCGTCGGCACCGTGAGCGCGGCGATCACGGGTGACCTCAACGCGCGCATGGTGGCTGAGCATCAACCGGCCAAGCTGGCCGCGATGGAGGCCCACTACACCACCGGCGACGGCCCGACCGGACTCACCCTGTTCGGACTGCCCGACGCAACCGGCGAGCACGTGGCTGGCCGCGTCGAGATCCCCGGCCTGCTTACCATGCTCGTGCACCACGAGCTGTCGCCCAAGACGCCGGTGACCGGGCTTGATCGCATCCCGCCGGATGATCGCCCCCCGGTGCGCATCCCGTTCTACATGTTCCGGTTGATGGTGCTGACCGGAATTCTGCTCATGCTCATCAGCCTCGTCGCCCTGGTGTACTGGTGGCGTGGCAAACTCGTTGCCCAGCGTTGGCTCATGGTGCTGTTCGTTATTTCCGTCTTCGGCGGATTCGTCGCCAACGAGGCGGGCTGGATCGTCGCCGAGGTGGGACGCCAGCCGTGGATCGTCCAGCCACCGATCCTGCGCTCCGCCGACGGGGCCTTCAAACTCGACGAAAACGGCTACGTGCAGTACGCCATGGTCGACCTGCCCGCGCCCGACGGCGGCATCAGCGGGCAGCGCGTCGCCGGCCTGCGCACGGAGCACGCGGCGTCCGAGGCGGTCAAGGGCGGCGAGGTGCTCGCGTCGATCATCATCTTCGGATTGATCTACGGGCTGCTGTTTCTGGTGTGGGCGTACGTGCTCGACGCGAAGATCGGGCACGGCCCGGAGGCCGACGGCGAACACGGCGGCCCGGGTGGTTTCCTCGCCGTGGTGACCGGCGAGACGCACGGGTCGCGTACCGGCATGCGCGATCCGCAGGAGCCGATGTGACCGGCTGACCTGGATAAAAGCCTCATGGACCTCAACATCCTCTGGTTCGGGTTGCTCGCGGTGCTGCTCACCGGTTACGCCATCCTTGATGGCTTCGACCTGGGCGTGGGCATCATGCACCTGTTCGTCAAGGGGGACGAGTCGCGGCGGATCTCGCTGAACTCGATCGGCCCGCTGTGGGACGGCAACGAGGTGTGGCTGGTGACGTTCGGCGGCGCGCTCTTCGCGGCCTTTCCCGAGGCGTACGCGACGCTGTTCTCGGCGTTCTATCTGCCGTTCATGGCGCTCGTCTTCGCGCTGATCTTCCGGGCCGTGTCGATCGAGTTTCGCTCGAAGCACGCGGCGCGGGCCTGGCGCGGCGCGTGGGACTTCGGCTTCTGCGGCGCATCTGCGCTGGCCACCTTCCTGTTCGGCGTCGCCACCGGCAACGCCATGCTCGGCCTGCCGCTGGACAACAAGGGCGTGTTCGTCGGCTCACTCGTGGATATGCTCAACCCCTACGCGATCTGCGTCGGGGCGCTGGCCGTCGCGCTCTTCGCCATGCACGGCACCATCTACCTGTACCTCAAGACCGAGGGCGACCTGCAGAAGGCCATCTACAACCGCATGTGGGCGACCTTCGGCACGTTCGTCACCTTCTACATGCTCACCACGATCTTCACGCTCGTCGAGGTGCCGCGCGCGACGGCCAACTTCAAGGCCTACCCCTGGGCCTGGATCGTCGTCGTGCTCAACGTGCTCGCCATCGCGAACATCCCGCGCAGCATCTTTCGCAACAAGCCGGCCCACGCCTTCGCGAGCAGTTGCTGCACCGTCGCGGCCTTCGTCTTCCTGCTCTGCGTGGCGCTCTTCCCCAACCTGGTGACGAGCCTGCCGAACGAGGCCCACAGCCTCACCGTCTACAACTCGGCCTCGTCGCAGAAAACCCTGGGGATCATGGCCATCATCGCCCTGATCGGCATGCCCTGCGTCCTGACCTACACCTTCATCGTCTACCGCACCTTCCACGGCAAGGTGCGGCTGGACGACAGCTCGTACTGAGTCTGGAGTCCGGAGACTGCAGTCCGGCGCACGTAGCGCACGCTATCGCCTGCCGCGGCGCCTATGCGCGCACGGCCCGCCGCCGGGCGGTGACGCCCACCAGCAGCCCGCCGAGCAGCACCAGCGACGCGGGCTCCGGGATCAGGCTGACGTGCCAGCTCCCGCTGCTGCCGATGCCCTCGAAATCGCTGCCGCTCACCGCCGCCTCCAGCGTGTACAGCACGCCGGTTTGCAACGCGATCGACTCGTCGAAGAGCAGCGAACCGCCGAACGACTGCACGGCGCTGTAGAGCTCGGTCGGACCCGCGCTCAGCACCACCCGTGATTCCGTCTCGAACTCCTGCGGGCTGATCATCACGTCGCCGGACAACTGGTACATGCCGGTTTCGAAAACCATGAAGTCGACCAGCAGGCTGCTGAGCGCGTTGTTGTCGCCCGTGGAGCCGAGGCCGATGCTCCCTTCCCCCGAAATCTCGTCCGCGTTGACGAGGCTCAACTGGCCCGCTTCGCTGCCCACGCTGAAGACGCTCTCGTCGAACACCCCCAGCAGGCTCGAGGGGATCGAGTCGCCGTTCGAGAAGGTCTCATCCTCGCCGTTCTCCCCGCAGCCGGGACAGAAGCTCGTGCCGTAGGCAGCCACCTCGCGATCGACACCCTGGATCGACAGCCCCAGCCCGGCGGCGGCCCGATCCGCGACTCCGCCGAGCGCGAGCGCCGCGACGGCGACGATGCCGCAGGCCCGGCTTGCCCTCAAGCCGTTCCGGAGCCTGGCGTTCACTCCATTCGCCATCGAGGCGGCCTTGACCAGAGTCTGATTGTGCTTACGGACGTTCATCGCGCGTCTCCTGTAAACAAGGGTTGCTGGCGGTGATCGAGTTCCGTTGACCTTGAGCACGTTCCGCGACTGCGGTTGTTTCGACAGGGGCATTCGGCCCGGGGCACCCGCGTCCAACCGGAGAGTACGGTCGGGCTGGTACCGCATGACAAGCGGCGCGAGCGTTGCGGAGTGAAGCCGGCACGCGAAAGGAGTCACTCGGCCGCTTCCGATAAAACCACCATGCATCCTACCGATCCCGGTTGCGGAATCCAAATGAAAATTCCAGAACCGCCTCGAGAAACAACTCGGACATGGCATGTGCACAGTGGGATTCTCCAGGAACGTGGGAGATCCTGTCGCCTCCATCTGACCAAGCGGAAGGGCGTCCGCGTGAAACGAAACGTCCAGGCCGGTCGCCCGAGCGTTCGGGGCGCCATGGAGCGAACGACGGAACGCACGGATGGAACCGTCAAACGAAGGAAACGAAGGGCGATGGGATGGGCGGCAGGAAGTCGGAACACCGCATAGTACTGATGAAACCGGGGAACCCATCCGAGGGACCCGGTGGAGGGAAGGCGGTGTCGAGTCATGGGCCTGCGGCCGGGAACCATGCCGGAGCCACCGAGCTCAAGAAGCGTGTACCCGGAACGGCCGCAGATACGAACGCACGCGGAGTCAGATGATGAGTGACTCTCCATGCTGGGGGCGTGGTGAAATGCTAGGCGTCCACTGCGCAGTGAATCCATGACTTGAGGAGCCGGATGCTTAATCGCGCACGTCCGGATCTGTGGGGGGCCTGGGTGAGCAATCACCCAGGTCTACCCGACCGGGCAGATATCGAATTCTCGCCAGGGCGATCTCCTTCGCCTCGCAGAGCCTGGCTGGGGCAGGTGCGTCTACCGGGGCGCCTGGCTGATCAGCGGGGCGCTCGCCCTGTTATTTGGATATTTCATCGTGGGGGACTTGGTTCTTGTCGCGGTGCGGCTCAGCGGATCCCCGGGCGGCGCATTCGTCGGCATGTCGACCGGCGTTTTCCTTACTTTTCTGGCCGTGTCAGTCGCTGTGACGCTCTATGGGGTTTTCCTGATCACGGCGCAGGAGCCTCGGGAGTACCTGGTGGAAGACCCAATCGTCGTCCGGCGAATCGCCCGCGCGGCCATCCTGGCAGGTGCAGTGCCGTTCGCCTTGCGGTACTACGTGTTCCCCGGTTTCCATCCTGCCCTGGTCGGGAACCTCATCAATATCGCGTTCGTGGTCAGTCTGGCCTGGTCGCTGAACCAGGCCCAGATGGTTGTCGAGCGAATACCGGACGAGCGTCTCAGCCGGTTGCTCCGCAACTGGCGTCGAGCGCTTCTGGCGGTGGGGTTGTGCTTTTCGGGAGCCTTGATGTTGCCGTTTGCAGCGGGGCCCGCATGGGGACCCTGGTGGCCCACCCTGGTTTCCGTCATCATGGGCGGGTTGGTCTGCGTGTACTTTGTCGTTGCACTTGTGTCGGTTGGCTTGTTTGTGGGGGTGGCCTTGGCATTAAGGCCGGTCACGAACGCATGACCCACCTTGGCCGTTGGGCACTGGCCCGCAATGCGGGCCGGCCCAGCCAGCGGACAGAGGTTCAGGCGATAATGAAATACCCTGCCCAACGACGGCGGTTCACGACCGCGCGTATCTGCGCCCGGGACGCGAAGCCCCGCGACGAGACCGCGACGAATGCGGGCGCACGGGTCCGCATGCCGTGCTGGTGAGCGTGCTCATGCGTCGTGACCGATCGGCGGTCTCGACCCCGGGGGGACTGATCCGCGCGAACCCGGCTACTCGTCCTCGAAAAACTCCTCTTCCTTCGGCTCCGGCGCCTTGGCCCGCTCTTCGTCCTTGATCTTCTTGAGCAATGCAGCCTCGCTCGCGTTGATCGTGTTGATGTAGCGCACGAACAGCTTCGAGTGGTCGCCCGGGTACTTCGCCAGGTCGTCGCTGATCGAAGCAGCCACCACCCAGCGGTTGTGGTCCGCGTCCCACCGGAACAACCCCTGCGGCATGCTTGTGTTGATCATCAGTTTCGCCGGATCGATGATCCAGCGCTGCGTCCACGTCGGCTTCAACCGGTCGCTCGCCTGCACGAAGCTCGGCGCCTTCACCGACGGATCGGACACGACCGCGTCGCTCGAAGCGTGACAGTTCAGGCAGTCCGACCCGAGGAACGCCGCCCGGGCCAGCGTCCGCTCGTCCTCCGTCAACTCCGGCAGCGGCGGCGGGAAGTAGGGCGAGGTCTGGTCGGACAACGCCTCGAAGAACCGCACCAGCGTGCCGATCTCCTCGTCCCAGAGGTTGAAGGTCGGCATGCGGATCGCCAGGTAGGAGCGCACCCCGTTGCGATGCAGGTCGTGGTCACGTAACGCGCACGGGTTAGGAACTCCGCGAGCCACTCCGGATTCAACCAGCGCGCCCCGCCCACTCGGGCTCGGCGGCAGGAACCGCGCGTTCTCCCCCTGGTACTGTGGCAGCTTCGCAATGTCCGGCACCTGTCCCAGCACGATCTGGTGGCACCCGATGCAGTTGTACTTTGACCACCCACCAGCCCTCTTCGATGTCCCTTCACGTGGCCGCGGATGGTGCTTGATCGCCTCGGGAACCGCCAGAATCCACCGAGCCGAGCATGAACGTCACCAACTGGCGGATCTGCGTGTCATCCAGACCAAAGTTGGGCATCCGCGAGACTTGGCCAGCGGATCCTCGAAGTGCTTGCCCTCGTCGAAGAACTCCGGCGTGCAACTTCCACTTGAAGAAGCTCTCGTGGTTGTACGCGATCTTCGTGGGGTCGTAGTCCTCCCCTCGTTCCGCTCGGCTGCGTGCGTGTACAACCGAAGTCGAGCCGCTCGATCGGCTTGTTGCCCTCCGTGGTCAGCTCTGTACCGATCTTGCCGACGTTCTCGAAGCCCGCGATGTCGTGGCAGCCCCGCACCCAGGAGTGCCGGATGAGCTTGCTTGCCCTCCTCACGCAGCGACGCGTCCGTCAGGTTGGGCGATGTGTCCGCCTCCGCGATCAGGTTTCCTTGTCCTGCTTTGGTCATCAGGTAGGAGGCGATGTCCGCCTCCTCCGTGGTAAGCCCTGGGTTCGGCATCAGCGACCAGTCCGGCGTGTCGTGGATCCAGTCGACGATATACGGGTAGTTCGCCTTCTCGCCCAGCCGCGACAGCTCGGGGCGAAGTGCCGCCGATCCAGTTGCCGTTCTTCGTCCTTCCGATGCGTGGCAGCCCATGCACCCGCGGGACTCGAAGAGCTCCTGGCCGTGCGCCGCGTCACCAGAGTCGTAAGCCGCGCCGTTCGGCGGGTCAGCCCGCCTGCCAGACCGCGGCTGAAATCGCGTTCAACTGCTCCTCCGTCAGCCGGAACACCGGCATCCGCGTCGTCGGGCGGAAGTGCCGCGGGTTGCGGATCCACTACGTCACGAACTCAGGCTTGAGGCTTGCTCTGGATCGGGCGGAGGCTCGGGCCGACCATCTTGAGCTGCTTGCCTGCAGCGCGGTCCGCGCCGCTGCAGCTCCGATCAGCCGGACTCAGGTTGCTCGTCTTCAACGTCAACGCATAATCTTCAGCGCCCTAGTGAACTCCGCCTCGGTCGCCTTCGGATCGTCCGCGATCTTCTTCTGCCGCTCGATCTCCAGCTTGGTGTTGGTGATCTCGTCCTCGACCGTCCGCACCGCCTGCTCCGCGAGGCGCTGCTGCGCGCGTTCGGTGTCAAAGCCTTCACGCGGGTGGCAACCCCAGCAGCCACGATAGCGGAAGAGTTCCTTACCCGCATTGAGCTTCTCCGCATGATCGAGCACGAGCGAGCCTTCGTGACACTGCAAGCATCCGGACTCGAAGTTGTCCTCTTCGTACATCGGCCACAGCCAGTGCTTCATCTTGCCGTGGGCTTCTTTCACGCTGACCGTGGCTGCGCCGTTGCCGCCGTGGCAGGGCGTGCAGCCGAACTTCTCCGGATCGTGAATCGTGAGCAGTTCCGGCGTGGGGTGGCTCACAAAAGTGCGGGCCAGCTTGTCGTCCTTGCCGCCCATGTCCTCTGCGGTGATCTTGAGCGGTTCGCGAATTCCCAAGTGGCAGGTCTCGCAGCGATCCACCAGGCCGATGGGGTCGGGCACGTGAATCTGCTTGATGCCCTTGTCGAAATTCCGAACCTTGCTGATCAGGCCGCGAACCTGCTGCGACGAGAGTCCGGGCCGCTTGCGGTTCATGGCCTGTTCGAGCTTCTTGGTCAGCGCCCGGGCCGGGGCGTCGAGCTTCGCCCGCTCCGTAAAGAGCTGGGCCTTGATCGCCTTGGCGTGCTCGAGCGCCGCGGAGAGGGCCTCGTACTTGTAGGTCTCCGTCGTCGTCGTGCCGTCACCATCGATCGTCGGCACGCCCTCGATGACGTTGTCTTCCTGCTTGACCCGTTCGAGTTCGTTCTCGATGCGCTCCTTCTCGGCGCCTTCCGCGTGCTCGAGCTGGTAGACGAGCGCGGTCACCATGCTGCGCACGCCGGTCATTGCGTGCGTAAGCTTGGTGACGCGCGGGTTGATCACCTCGTTGATCCGCCGGTCGATCGCGGCGATCTCGTCCTTGGCCGCAGCCTCCGCCTCGGCCTGCTGGGCGCGGATCTTCTCGATGTCGGGATCGTCGGCGAGGCCCTGCTCGTAGGCAGCCGCCTGCTTGGCTTTCTCCGCAAGCAGGTCGGGGTAGCGTTCGACGAACTCCGCCTGGTACGTGGTCCAGGGACGTTTGCCCCACATCTCGTCGTAGAACGCCCACGCTACGGTTCCGGCCAGAAGCAGGGCTGCAATGAAGATGTGCGGCGCCAGGCTGCCGTGAACGATGGGATCCCGCTGCAGGTCTTTTTGTTCCGCCACTTCAGTGTTCCTCAGGTGTTGGGACGCTCCGGCTGTCGCGACCAGCCGAGACCGCGTCCGTCATTCGCTACGGACCGGTTCACGGGTGTATCGCTTGGCGTGATGGGACGTCGCTTTCGGAAGCGCCTCCGGCACATTCCTCCGCCCTGGCGCAGCAGTGCGGACTTGGGCGCTAATCTAGGCCGGATCGTAAGTTATGGCGCTGCGATGTCAACACCTGCCGGCCCCCGCGGACACACGTTCGAAGCACAGTGGGGGCGTTTCAGGACAGTTGACACTGCCGCGCGCCTGCCGGACGATTCCGCCGCCGAGCAGTCGCAGCCGGGGGATGCCCGGTGGACTGCTCGCACCAGGAGCGACGGTACATGATTGTCGTCAACACCGAGACCATTCCGGGGTACGTCGTCCGCGAGACCAAGGGACTCGTACAGGGCAACACGATCCGCGCCAAACACGTCGGCCGCGACATCGCCGCGGGCTTCAAGAACCTCGTCGGCGGCGAACTCAAGGGCTACACCGAGCTGCTGACCGAGGCACGCCGCCAGGCGATCGAGCGGATGCTCGCCCAGGCCGACGAGCTCGGGGCGAATGCGATCGTGAACGTGCGCTTCAGCACCAGTGCCGTAACGCAGGGGGCAGCCGAGCTGTTCGCCTACGGAACCGCGGTGGTGATTGAGCCGGAGCAACGCTGATGTGGGAGTTTTGGTTGGGCGTGGCCCCGGTGCCGGTGTTGCTCGTGCTGGGCTACAGCGTGGGAAGCTGGCGGGAACGCCGCCACCTGGCGCAGCTCGCGGCGCGTGAGCAGGAGATGGCCGGACAGGTCGCGTGCACGAACCTGCGGCATATCACCGCGCCCCAGGAGGTACGCCAGGCGACGCTGGTCATGGGCCAGGCGGTAATCGCGAGCGACTACTTCAAGACCTTCGCCGCGCACCTGCGCAACATCGTCGGCGGCGAGGTGAAGGCGTTCGAGACGCTGATGGAGCGGGCGCGGCGCGAGGCGATCCTGCGCATGCTGGAGGAAGCGCGGGCCCTGGGGGCGTGCGAGGTGTGGAATATGCGCCTGGGCACGTCGAGTATCACCGGCACCCAGCAGAAGAATCCCGCCGTGAGCGTCGAGGTGTTCGCCTTTGGGACAGCGGTCGTTCGCGGATAGCACTCATGTTCCGGCGTCGGCGCAAACCGAGCGTATACGACGAGCCACAGTTTCGCGCAGGCAAACCTGCTGGCGATCCCTCGGAGCGACGCGCGGAACACACGCTCGGCCGCGAGCACGCCGGCAACCCGGAGGCCTACCGGCCGGGCGGCAGCGTGTACGACGAGCCGGACATCCTCCCCGGGCGCGTCGGCGAATTCGTGGCGCAGGACTGGACCTGCCGCAACTGCGGCTACAACCTGCGTGGCCACCAGTTGGAGAAACCCTGCCCGGAGTGTGGCCGGCGTGAATGGTACCGGCCGGCCCCGGCGGGCCGCGACCGCTTCCGCCAATGGCTCAGTGCCCGCCAGCAGGCCGTCTCCGCGCGACGCAGTTGGCTGAGCATCGCGGGGGCGGCGCTGACCGCGGGTCCGTTCGCGGTGATCGCCGCGCTGCTCTACGGCCCGCCGGGCCTGTCGGCGATGAGCGTGCCGCTGATCGCCATCGTGTTCGCCCCAGTGCTCGAAGAAGCTCTGAAGATCGGCGCCGCGGCGCTCCTCGTCGAGCTCAAGCCTTACCTGTTTCGCGATGAAACGCAGATCTACGTGGCGGCGGTGGGGGCCGCGGTCCTCTTCGCGGCCATCGAGAACGTACTCTATCTGACGGTGTACATTTCCAATCCCGGGCTCGATGTCGTGCTGTGGCGCTGGACGGCGTGCGTGGTGCTGCACGCGGGCTGCTCGGCTGTCGCGGCCCGCGGACTCGTCAACGTATGGCGCGAGTGCGTGGCCGAGTTCCGCCCGCCGCGCATCGGCGCAGCCCTGCCGTTGTGGATCACGGCCATCCTGCTCCATGCGGCCTACAACGCGGCTGCTTTGGGATATTCGTGGTTGTTCTAGATGCCCTGGGTTTCGCGCGCCAGCACACGCGTGGCCAGGCGCTTGTGCGCGCCCACCAGGTCCCGGCAGATCAGCTCGACGCGCTCGTTGAGCGCGCGCCGCTCGCGGATCACTTTGCGGAGCAGACGCCGCGTGCGCTCCTCGCGCTGTACGCGGGCGCGCATCTGGCGATGGACGCTCAGCGCCTCCGCCATCGTGTTGAGCAGCCCGTCGATCTCGTACGGCTTCACGAAGAAGTCGGCGACGCCCATCCGCAGCGCCTCGATGACGTCGGCCGTGGTCGGGTCGCATCCGGTGAGGATGACCGGGCGGTCGCTCAACTCGCACAGGCGGCCGGCCAGCGTGAGCGCGTCGATCCCGTCGAGGTTGGTGTCCACCACCGCGATCGCGTGCGGCTCGAAGATCTCCACGTCGAGCGCGTCCTCGCCGCTCGACACGCAGGTGATCTGGGAGTCGAAGCGGCGCACGAAGGCTTCGACAAGCATCTCGATGATGCGCGGGTTGCGTTCGACCAGCAGGATCTTTTCCATCGTCATGCTTGCGGCGCTCGCTGCCGGCGGGCGCGGATGCTGCCACCGCGCTGCCGTAAACCTTATCGCAGGTCGCGGCGCCGACGCTCGGTTCAGCACGCGCTGGTCGAGGGCGCCCCGGCGGGCAGCGCCACGTGGACTTCGCTGCCTACTCCCGGCGTGGAATCGATCCACAGGCGGCCGCGGTTGATCTCGATCAACCGCACCGCACGGGAAAGGCCAAGTCCGCGGCTGCGTCCCGCGGGTCGATGGGAGAAGAACGGATCGCAGGCCCGGGCGAGAACGTCCGGGGCCATGCCGCAGCCGTGGTCTCCGATCGACACGACGATGGTGTCATCGGTCGGCTGCGAATGGGAGTTGATTGCCACGTGGGCGGGGCGGGAGGTCTGCGCTTCGATCGCGTTTGCGATCAGGGCCGCGAACGCCTCGCCGATCTGCCGCGGATCGGCGTGGACCTGCAGCGCGTCGTCCGATATTCGGATGTCGAAATGGACTGCCGGAGCGGGGAATGAGGCTTCCCAATGCTGCCGCTGCTGGTCGAGCCAGGCGCGCAGCACAACGTCACGCGGCTGGGGCGGCTCCGGCTTCGCGCAGGCCAGCAGCTCCGACACGATCGCGCTGGCCCGCTGGGCGTGTTCGCTGATGAGGGATAGATCCTGTCGTACGCGCGGATCGGTGGCGTCCAACCGCAGGATCTGCGCACGGCCTGCGATAACCGCGAGCGGCGTGTTGAGCTCGTGCGCAGCGCCGGCGGCCATCGCCGCGAGCGGAGAAAAGGTGCCCGCCGGTGCAGCCGCCTTACCGTCCGCGTGGTTCAGCGCCAGCGATTCCGCCAGATGACGCTGCGCATCGGTCTCGAGCGCCATCGCGATGATGCGCGCAAATGCGGCGGACACCAGCACCCAATCGATGGGCGTGTCGTTGGTGTTCGGTGCGTCGGGGAAGAGCACGCCACCGACCAGGCAACCGTCGTGACGTAGCGGAAGCATCCGCGTGGGTACGTTTCGTGCGGCAAACGAGCGGGCCAGCGCGCCATGCGCGCGGATCAGCTCGTCGGGTGCGGCGATCGGCCCGGAGTCTGCCGCGTCGCAGGTCGTGTTGAGCAGCCGCGCCAGGTCGGCTGGCATCGGAATGCGGACGGACTGGTTGTCCAACTCGCGAACGGCGCCAACCCACGTCTGCTGTTGCGGGCCGGCAGCGAAAGCCGCCGCAGCCGTCGTTCCGACGAGGCGCTGCGCGCTCCGCGCCACCGCGGCACACACGTCCGCGACGCTTCCGCCCGCGGGCATCGCGAGGAAGTCGAGGAGCACGCTACGCCAAGCAGCCGTCGCCGGTGGCCTCGACACTGGGATGCGCTTGGCAGGAGGAGATGCGCTTTCCTCGCGCGGCACATCCGGCAGCTCGGCTGACCGGCGCAACAGGTCGTCGATCGCGACGCCAAGCTGGTCGTGTGCATACGCGGCGTTCCCCTGGACGCCCAGGGGCAGGAAGTCCGGCCAGCCGATCGCCGCGCGGCGGACCTGCTGGTCGGCCTGGCGCACGGCAGCGCAGATGCTTCGCTGCGCCGGGTCGCCGGACGGGCCGGGGTGGTGCAGTTGCCACAGCACATCGCGCACCAGCGCCGGCAGGCCCCACGATTCGGCGAGGCGCTTGCCAGCCAGCGTGTGGTCGACGCCGAGCACGGCGCGCTCCGCGCCCAGGATGCCGTCGCGATGGGTGGCGGCGCCGCTGATCGCCCGACTATAACCCTTGGGGAAGCAGTAGTAGAGGGCGAGCTGTCCAACCTTGAGCATCAGACCCGAAGCAAAGGCTGCAGCAACCGATGCGGGTTCCGCCTGCTCCAGGATGCTGGCTGCGAGGATTGCCGTGGCGGTTGACCGGCGCCGGTGGGACTCGCCGCTCCACGGCCCGTGGAGGGCCGCGCGGAGCGGGGCGAGCCACGCGTCGATCGCCTGGATCAGTGTTGCGTCAGATGTCCGGGGTGTATCCGCCCGCCTGCACGCGGTGCGTAGCAGGGCCACGACGCGGGCAGGGGGCGGGGGCGTCCGGCTCGCCAGCGCGGCAAGCAACTCCTCCGCGGCGGGCTTCGGCCTCGCCAGCTCCTCACCCACTGCCGTCGACACGTCGTTACCTCGAATTCTTCCGTTGCCGGTGGCGTTACGCCATCTTGAGCATTTCCGCCATACGGGAAATGACGATCTCGATGTCGAACGGTTTGCGGATGAAGTCGTCCGCGCCAGCAGACTTCAGATCCTCAATCTCGTCCGGGTCCGCGACGCCGCTGATGATGATGATCTTCATGTGCTCGAAATCAGGCTGGCCACGCAGCGTCCGGCACACGACGTTGCCGTTGACGTCGGGAAGCTTGAAATCGAGCAGCATCACGTCGGGGTGGAACTGCTGTGTCACCATGCCGGCGTCGTAGCCGGAGCTCGCCGTGCGCACCTCGAACCGACCGTCGCGCTCGAGCAGCTCGGTGAACATGTCGACAATCGCCTGGTCGTCATCGACCACGAGCACGCGCTTGCGCCCCGAGGCGAGATGATCCAAGGGGATCTCGTTTTCCTTCATGAAGTTAACGAGGCTTTCACGCGGAATGCGCCGAAAGCGCGATCCGGGCACGCGAAAGCCCTTCAACCGCCCGCTGTCGAAACAACGGATGACGGTTTGCTGACTTACCTTACATATCTGCGCGACTTCACCAGTCGTGTATACGCTCTTGAGCATACCCGGCCCTCCGTGGTTCGTGCCGCGAGGTGCCATCAAGACAGCAGAATGACCTATTCCACCCAATTTAGCCATACCTTACATCCCCTAAAGTGAGACGTCAATCATTTAATCCCGCGTCAAACCTGCGCGCAAACCGCCCGCGAAACCGCGGCGACAGGCCTGCCGGCAGGGTCAATTGCTGGTTTTCAGTACGACTTGGACGGCAGGCCGCTGGCCAGGTAGACACCGAGCGTCATCACATCAGCAGGGCTGATGCCAGGGATACGTGCCGCTTGGCCCAGGGTTGCCGGTCCGACAGCCTCGAGTCTTTGCCGCGCCTCGACTCGCAGCGCTGTCATGTGGGCATAATCGGCATACGGGGGAATTTTAGTAGACTCCATTTTGCGGAATCTTTCGACTTGGCGATCCTGGCGAGCCAGGTACCCCGCGTAACGTGCGTCGATCGCGACCTGCTCCAGCACCTGGGCTGGCACGGGGCTCTCGCCCGCTTCTGCAAGGGTGTCACCAAGCAGGCTCCCGTCCCCATCCGGGCGGCGCAGGGCGTCGATCAGGCGTCGCCCGTTGAACGGGTGGGCCTCCGCGAACCGCGTCACACGCTCGATTTCTGCCTGCTTCGACTCAAACGCCACCCAGCGGGCGTCATCGACCAGCCCGACAGACCTGCCGAGCGGGGTGAGCCGGCGGTCAGCATTGTCGCTGCGGAGGGAGAGGCGGTACTCAGCCCGGGAGGTGAACATGCGGTAGGGCTCGATCGGCGGCTTGGTGATCAGGTCGTCGATCATGACCCCGATGTAGGCCTTGTCGCGCGCCAGGACGAACGGCTCGTCGTGGCCGCCCAGGCGGCGGGCTGCGTTCACGCCAGCCACAAGACCTTGGCCGGCAGCCTCCTCGTAGCCGCTCGTGCCGTTGATCTGGCCCGCGGTGTACAGGCCGTCGATGAGCTTGCTCTCCAGGGTCACCCGCGTCTGCGTCGTGGGGATGAAGTCGTATTCCACCGCGTAGCCGTACTGGACGATGCGGGCGTTTTCGAGGCCCGGAATCGTCTTGAGCATGCCGTCCTGCACGTCGCGGGGCAGGGACGTGCTGATCCCGTTGCAGTAGATGCGGTCGCTGTCGTACCCCTCGGGTTCGAGGAACACCTGGTGGCGGAGCTTGTCGGCGAAGCGGACGACCTTGTCCTCAATGGAGGGGCAGTAGCGCGGTCCGGTGGAGCGGATCTGGCCGCTGTACATCGGGGCGCGGTGGAGGTTGCCGCGGATGAGGTCATGGGCGGCTGCGTTGGTGTAGGTGATCCAGCAAGGCACCTGCGGCTGCTCGATCCGCCCGGTCATGAACGAGAACGGCACCGGGTCGTCGTCGCCCGGCTGAAGCTCGCAGCGATCGTAGTCGACGGTGTCGCGGGCGACGCGGGGAGGGGTGCCCGTCTTGAGGCGGCCGAGTTCGAGGCCGAGGCTGCGGAGCTGGGCGCTGAGGTCGGCAGCCGGCGGCTCCCCGACACGACCGCCGGGCGTTCGGGTTTCACCGCAGTGCATGAGCGCCGCCATGAAGGTGCCGGTGGTGACGATGACGGCGCGGCAGCCGATTATGCTGCCGTCCGTCAGGCGTACACCGGTGACGCGGCGGCGCGGAGCGGCGTCGGCGACGTCGATGCCCGCCACGGTGCCTTCGATGATTTCGAGGTTGGCCGCCGTCGCGAGCATGTCCTGCACGGCGCGGGCGTAGAGCACGCGGTCGGCCTGGGCCCGCGGCGCCCACACCGCCGGTCCCTTGCGGCGGTTGAGCATGCGGAACTGGATGGCGGCGCGGTCGGTGCAGAGACCCATGATGCCGCCGAGCGCGTCGATCTCGCGGACCATCTGGCCCTTGCCGATGCCGCCGATCGCGGGGTTGCAGGACATGCGGCCGATGGCGTCGCGCTGCATGGTGACGAGCGCGGTGCGCGCGCCGAGCCGGGCAGCCGCCCAGGCTGCTTCCGTGCCGGCGTGTCCGCCGCCGATGACCACGATGTCGTACTGCTGCGGCATACGCAAAAGGCCCTCGCGTCGACAACAGGAGAAACACCAATCACGCAGCGGGTTACCACCGATCGCGTGCGGTCTCGCCTCGAATCGCCGGGATTGTAGCAGGTGGCGAAGTTCTTTACGATGCCGGTGCGGACCATGCTGCGCATGATGTGCCGCGGGAGCAGGCCATGCCTTTTTCAGGGAGGATGCACGGATGCGGCGAGCGCTGCCGGGACCAATCGTGGCTTTGGGTATGGGGATAACGTTCATGACCGGGTGTCAGGGGCCGACGTCACGCGTCGTCGGCATGTCGGTGGAGGGGCGGCCGATCGAGTGCCGGACGCTGGGGTACGGCGGGCGGACCGTGCTGTTCATGGCCACGATCCACGGGGACGAGAGCGTGGGGACGCCGCTGCTGCGTGACCTCGAGGCGCACCTGCAGGCGCATCCGCGCCTGCTCACCGGGCGCACGATTGTCTTCTTGCCGGTGGCCAACCCCGACGGCTTCGCGCACAACACGCGGGAAAACGCCCACGGCGTAGACCTCAACCGGAATTTCCCGGCGGACAACTTCGACGCGTCGAAGAATCATGGAGTGGCGCCGCTCTCGGAGCCGGAGAGCCGGGCGATCATGGCGGTGCTCGAGGAGCACGCCCCGGACGCGATCATCACGATTCATCAGCCCTACGGCGTGCTCGACTACGACGGGCCGGGCGAGCCGCTCGCCTCCGCCATGGCCGCCCAGTGCGACCTGCCGGTCAAACGCGTGGGCAGCCGCCCGGGCTCGCTGGGCTCCTACGCGGGCCTCACCCTGGGAATTCCCATCATCACCGTCGAGTACCGCGAGGACGCCAGCGACCTCACCGAGCAGCAGCTCTGGGAGAAGTACGGCGCGTCGCTGGTCGCCGCGGCGATCTATCCCGAGATGCTGGACTGAGCAGCCAGGGCTTTGTCGCGGAGCAGCACGCGGGGTGGGTGGGGCACCGGGCTTGGTGCCCGGTGGTCTGAAGTGGCTGTTCGGCGCGGGCTTGGTTGACAAAACGGGAGGCTACGCGGAAAAGGTCCCGCATGGGACTCGGACGCTTCTTCCGTACTTCCGCGCAGGTCGAGGAAATCGACTTTCGGCGCCTGCTGCTGATGTGCCTCATCGTGGGGCTCGTTGCGGGCCTGGGGGCGGCGGGCTTCTTCGTGATGCTCGACGCGGGCAGCGCGTTTTTCATGGGATATCTGGCGCACTTTCACCCGGCGCCGCCGGGATGGGAGAAGCCGCTGTTTCACTTCGGCCCGGGTGACGGGCTGCCGATCCGCTGGCTCTTTCTGATCATCCCGATGCTCGGCGGACTGGTCAGCGGGCTGATCACCTTCACCTTCGCCCCGGAGGCGGAGGGCCACGGGACGGACGCGGCGATCGAGGCGTACCACTTCAAGGACGGCTCGGTGCGGGCCCGCGTCCCGCTGGTCAAGTCCATCACGTCGATGATCACCATCGGGACCGGCGGCTCGGGCGGACGCGAGGGGCCCATCGCCCAGATCGGATCGGGCTTCGGCTCGGTGCTCGGCCACTACCTGAAGCTCTCGCCGAACGAGCGGCGGATCCTCATGGCTGCCGGCATGTCGGCTGGGATCGGGGCGATCTTCCACGCGCCGCTGGCCGGGGCGCTCTTCGCAGCCGAGGTGCTCTATCGTGGGCCGGACCTGGAGTACGAGGTCGTGGTGCCGGCGTTCGTGACCTCGATCGTGGCGTACTGCACGTTCGGCGTGTTCTTCGGCTGGCACCCGCTGCTGGTCACGCCCAACTACGCGTTCAACCAGGTCTCGCTGCTGGCTCCTTACCTGCTCTTGGGCATCATCTCCGCGGGGGGCGCGTGGCTGTTCACGCGGACGTTCTACGGCGTTCGCGGCTTCATGTTCAAGCGGCTGCACATCCCGAACCACCTGAAGCCGGCGATCGGCGGCGGCCTGACGGGCCTCATCGGGTTTTTCCTGCCGGAGGCGCTGGGCGCGGGCTACGGCGTGGTGCAGGCCTGTTTCAACAACGACGTCGCCGGGGTCGGGCCGACGATTCTCGAACTGCCGACAGCCGCTGCGATCCGGGGAATCCTGCCCGCGGGCATGGCGCCGGGGCTGGTCGGTGCCGTGATCCTCGGGCTGATCGCGCTGGCGAAAATCGGCACGACGGCGGCGTCGATCGGCAGCGGAGGCAGCGGCGGCGTCTTCGGACCGGCGGTGGTGATCGGGGCGGCGCTGGGCGGATCGACCGGATTGCTGTTCCAGCATTTCTTCACGTCGCTGGCGATTCAGCCGGGTGCGTTCGCGCTGGTGGGGATGGCGGGCTTCTTTGCGGGCGCGGCGAACACGCCGATCTCGACGATCATCATGGTCAGCGAGATGACGGGCAACTACAAGCTGCTGCTGCCGGCGATGCTGGTGTGCATGGTGTCGTACCTGCTGTGCCAGCGGTTTTCGCTGTACGAAAAGCAGTTGCCGTCACGGATGGACGCGCCGAGCAAGCTGGGCACGATGGCGCGGGCGATCCTGCGGCGACTCACGGTGGGCAACGCGGTCCGGCGGCGGCCCGACGCGGGCCTGGTGGTCGTGCCCGAGAGCATGACGCTGAAGTCGCTGGTGGACCGGTACGTCATGACTACGCAGTTGTGTTTTCCCGTCGTGGATGAGGAAGGCCGGCTCACCGGCGTGATCGCCGCGCAGGACATTCGCCGCACGCTGACCGAGGTGCAGATGGCGGAGCTGGTGATCGCGGCGGATATCGCGGTGCCCGCCACGACGCTCACCGCGGACGAGTCACTGCTCACCGCGATCAACCACATGGTGCGTACCGAGCGCGAAGAGCTCGTGGTCGTGGATGGAGCGGACAACCGGCGGATCATCGGCACGGTCAGCCGCGGCGACATCATTGCGGAATACAACCGCCAAATCGTCTCCTCCACCGTACCGACCCTCGGCTGACGCGCGGCACGGCCCCTGTCCGGGTGGCCTTGGGATTCGTGGCGTATCCCCCGCTCGCGTCGCACGCGCAGCAAAGCAGACCATCCGCTTTTTCCCCGGGAAAGACTGTGCTAAAATAGGGGCGTCGGCCGGGGATGCGGATTGCGCAAAGGTGGGTGGTGCGATGAAGCCGCGAATCATGTACGTGGAGCACAAGGGCGACGGACTCTCGGGTACGGCCCGCATCGGCCGTGTTTCCTTCTCCGCGACCGGACGCACGTTTTACTACCGCGGCATGGCATTGCGAAAAATCAAGGGCTACAAGAGGAACTGCGTCGACGTTGCGACCGGCATAGGGTACTGGATTTCCGGCTGCAAACGCAGTGGCGGCGACCGCCTCTATCCCGGCGTCATCGAGATCGACGACGACGTGCGCGAGGAGTACTGGACGCAGATCCGCAACCAGCCCGAGTGCCGCGACCAGACCACCATCCGCTGCGTCGGCAAGTACGGCGGGCGCTGAAGTCTGACCGGGCGCGCCAAAGAGACAAGCTGCGCCTCATCCTCCGCGCCGCTGCGGCGGGAGGATGAGGCGGCTCGTTGCGTGGCCGGCTCTGTTGGGTGCCGGTCAGCGCTGTGCACGGCGGCGGAGCGCGACGAGGCTGCCGGTCACCAGCAGGGCTGCGGTCGCCGGCTCGGGCGTGATGACGCCGATGTTCACGCCGATGCCGTCGCCACTGGTTTGATCGATTCGCACGGTGAGCGCGTTCACCGCGTCGTCGATGCGGACGACGGCGAGGCCGGTATTCCACCAGGGATCTGCCCCTCCAGGACCGCTGAGCGAGTTGATCATCGAGAACATGCCAGCCCCCGGCGTGTACTGCGTCGGGCCCACGTTCAGCGCTCCGGTGAAGTCGCCAAAGTGCGTGCCGTTCTGGAGCACGATCGCTTCGGTCGTGGCGTCTGCCGTTGTCTCGCCGGGATTCGGGTCACGGCGTCCCAGACCCTGGACGCCGAGAACGAGCTTGCTGGCGGGCACCGTGCCGGGAAACGTGTAGGTCACGAACCACGACGAGTTGATGATGCCGGAGAAGCCCCAGTTCGTGCGTGCCAGCGTCTCCTGGTTCGTCCACGCGTAGCTGTCGCCGGCGTAGCTGACCGACCCCGCGGCGAGTTGGGGGACTTGGAGGCGCGCTTCGACGAAATCCGAGTTCGCCGAATAGGTCATGTTCACGGTGCCGATCCCCGCGAGATTGTACGACGACACAAACGGCGGCGCCGAGCCGAACGGCGTGGGCGCCAGTGACATCCAGTCGATGTTGTAGGTGTTGGCGGAAGCGTTGGCGGCGGCGAGCGCAATGAACAGGCCGGCGCCGAGTGACAGGAGATTCCCACGGGTCCACATCTGCGTAATCCTTTGTGAGCGAGCAGGTCGAACAGCGCGCGACGGCGCGCGCATTCAATTTCCGAATCCGCGCGCCGCCGTCGGCCGGGCGTGCGACTCTGCTCTCTCCCGTGACTTCAATCTCTCCGCGAGCTTGCCCTGAGTGATCCGACCCGTCCGGCGCGCCTCCCCAACGCGCCGAACCGGTCCCGGAGAAGTCGGCCGGCATGCGCGGGCTCGAAACGCACACGCCGATTGCCACCTCTCATCCGGCGGGCGCGTCGAAATCTCCAGGTTTGCGGTCTACGTACTTGCAGCAGGCCTGCGGCGGGGAGTTATCGGCGGGCGGGAAGGTGCCAGTGCGTCCCCGGTCCACCTGTCGCGTCGACGTGCGGATCCGCATTCGAAGGAAATCGGGTCATGGACGCTACACTTGAATAGAGCTTGCTCTAGGAAGGCCGTAAGCGGTTGGATACAATGATCTTAGAACACCGGAGCCAACCTGCGATGAAGTCGGCCGCCGTGATGACTACAACGACGGAGCTGCTCGAAGGCCTCCACGACCGCGGAAACCGCGTCGTGTGGGAGGAGTTCGACCGGCGCTATCGGCCCATCCTCCATGGCTTTCTGCGCCGCATGGGGCTCGACGACAACGACGCAGCCGACGTCGCCCAGGAGACCCTCACCTGCTTCGTGCAGGACTACCGGGCCCGCAAGTACGACCGCCAGCAGGGGCGGCTGCGGTCGTGGCTCATCGGCATCGCCCGTTATCGCCTCGCGGACCTGCGGCGAGCCGCCGGCCGGCGGCGCGAGCTGCTCGGCGACTCCGTAATCGACAGCGTGCCGGACGACGCGGAGTCCGACGTGCTCTGGGCCGAGGAGCAGCGGCGGTTTATCTTCGAGCAGGCGGTGGGGGAGCTGCGCGCGACGACGCGGTTCAACGAGCGGACGATCGCGGCGTTCGAGCGGGTGGTGCTGCGGCAGGAGCCGGTCACGACGGTGGGCGAGGAACTCGGCCTCACGGCGCAGGAGATCTACAACGCCAAGAACCGCGTGGTCGAGCGGCTGCGCGAGATCGTCAAGCGCTACGAAGACACCTTCCTCGGCGACTGAACACCATGTCCGACCTGCCGGGGCCATGTCCAACCGCGGAAGAGCTCGAAGGCATCGCCGCCGGCGGTCCGGCGCCGGAGAACGTGCAGGCGCATCTCGCGGCGTGCGGAACGTGTCGCGACGCGCTCGAGCGGATGCGCGCGAACAACCAGTTTCTTCAGGAATTCGCAGCCGGGGGGGCCTTGCCGGAGATCGCGCCGCGGGACGTCGGCCGGCCCGTGGCCATTCCCGGCTACGATTTCATTCGCGAGGTCCATCACGGCGGCCAGGGCGTCGTGCACCTCGCCGTGCAACGGGCGACCAAGCGGCGCGTCGCGATCAAGCTGATGAAGCAGGGGCCGTTCGCGACCATGGCCGATCGGGCGAGGTTCGAACGCGAGATCGACACCCTCAGCCGCCTGAACCATCCGAACATCGTTGCGGTGCACGACGCGGGCGTCGTCGAAGGCAACCATTACATCGTGATGGACTACATCGAAGGCGAACCGCTGGACGAGGCGCTGCCGGGGATGGGGACGCGGATCGGCGGGGAGGCCGGCCAGGGGGCGCGCGGGGATGAACGCCTGATCCGCGCGGGGCTGGAGACTTTCATCACCGTGTGCGCGGCCGTACACGCAGCCCACCTGCGCGGCGTGATTCACCGCGATCTCAAGCCGAGCAATATTCGCGTGGACGCCACGGGCACGCCACACGTGCTCGACTTCGGGTTGGCCAAATCCCTAACGGACGAGGACGACCTCACCGTCACGCGCACGGGGCAGTTCGTCGGCTCGCTGCCGTGGGCGTCGCCGGAGCAAGTGGAAGGGAACGCGGCGCGGATCGACTTGCGCACGGATGTGTACTCGCTCGGGGCGATGCTCTTCCAATTGCTGACCGGGGCGCTGCCCTTCGACGTGGACAGCGGGCTGCGCAGCGCGGTGGCGAACATCCTCGACCGGCCTGCGCCGGCGCCGAGCGTGGTGGGGTCGGTTGCGGCGGATCTGCGCATCGGCGACGAACTCGACACGATCGTGCTGAAGTGTCTGGCCAAGGACCGCGAGCGGCGCTACCAGAGCGCCGGCGAGTTGGCCCGGGATCTGCGCCGCTGCCTGGTGGGGGAGGCGATCGAGGCGAAGCGCGACAGCGCGATCTACGTGCTGCGCAAGACGCTGCGGCGCTACCGGATGCGCGTCGCGGCGGCGGGCGCCTTCGTGGCGCTTCTGGGGATATTCGCAATCGTGATGGTCGTGCTCTACCGGCAGGCGGCGCACCTGGAGCGCGCGGCGGTCGATTCCGCGACGTCGCTCACGCGGTTGCTCTCGAAGAGCAACATTGAGCAGGGGCGCATGGTGGGCATCCTCGGGAACATGCAACTGGCCGAGCAGTTGCTGTGGCGCGAGTTGCTCACGCAGCGCGACGCGCGGAGCAACGCCATCACCCTGCGCACGCCGCCGGGCCCGCCGGAGGCGTACTGGGCGTTGTGGGAGCTCTACCGGCACTACCCGTGCCTGCGGACGATGTTCACCGGTCCGCTGCACGCGCGCACCGCAACGCTCGCGGAGAACGGCACGGACGTGTGGGTCGCGGAGGACTCGGGCCACATCGCACGGATCTCCCCGGATGGCGCCGTGCGGGAGTCGTTTCAGGTCGACGCGCTCGACGGGCCGGGAGTGGTGCTGACCAACGCGCGCGGCAACTGGGGCTTGCGCCTCGACAAGGACGGTTGCCAGGCGTGGCGGCGGACGCCGGACACCGGCGCTGTCGAGGATCACCTGGCGGCGCCGGGCGGCGCGGTGTACGCGGTGGCGATCAGCCGCCAGCGCACGCGGGCGGCTGCGATCATCGACGGCGAGGCCGTGATCCTGGATTTCCCCGGGGCCAGGCCGATCGCTCGTTTCGCCGGCGACGAGGCGCCCCTCACCGCGGCGGCCCTGTCGAACGACGATCGGCGCATCGCTGCGCGCGACACGCGTGGCAACCTGTTCATCTGGGACCTCGCCACACAGCGGCTGACGACGCGCGCGGCGGGCAACGAGCCGCGTCCGGACGACCTGCACCCGCTGGGCGAACTGGTGTTCTCGCCGGATGGCCGCTATCTCGCCGACGGATGGGTGGATCTGCCGGGACGCATCTGGGATCTCGCCGTCGATCCGCCGCGGGCCATCAGCCTGTCGGAGCGTCCGGGGGAATACCGTACGCACGCGTTCAGCCCCGACGGGACCCGGCTCGCGATCGGCGACCACGGCGGCGCGCTGTGGATCTTCGACGTAGCGTCCGGGCGCAAGCTGACCAGCTTCGTCGCGCACGCGGCGCGGCTGCGCAGCGTCTTCTTCACCAGCGACGGGCAGGGCGTGTGGACGTGTGCCGACGACGGCCTGCGGCTATGGGAGGTCGCGTCCGACGCGGCGATCGGCGTGGTGCGGGTCGCGGGCGAGCATCTGCACGGCGTGGACATCAGCCCGGACGGGCGCTGGATCACCGCGGGCGGCTCGGAGGGCGTCGTGCACCTGATCGATGCCGCGACGCTCGGCCGCGCGTCGATCGCGTTTGGGAATGACCGCACGGTGTCGAGCGTGGCGTCGTCGCCGGACGGCAAGTGGCTGGCGGCCGGCGTGTACACGCGTGCGGCCTACCTCTGGGACACGGACCATCTCGACGCCGAACCGCTCTACCTCGAGCACGCCAGCCGCGTGAGCTACGTGTGCTTCAGCGCCGACAGCACCATGCTGGCGGCGGCGGGCGACAGCGGCGTGAGCATCTGGCGCGTGGCCGACGGTGAGCGGCTGTACGAATGGTCGACGACCGACCGCGTGCCGCAGGTGGCGTTCGATCCGGCTGGCCGGCGGTTGGCGATCGCGATGCGCGACGGGTCGCTGCACGTGCGGGAGATCGCCACCGGCGAGTCGGCGACGTGGCAGGCGGCGACGTATCAGCCGGTGCGTGCGGTGTGCTTTACGCCGGACGGCGGGCGGTTGATCTCCGCGGGTGCGGACCGGGTCGTGCGGATCTGGGACGCGGCGACGGGCCAGTGCGTGGGGACGCTGGTGGGGCACAACCAGGAGATCTTCTGTGCGACGGTCAGTCCGGGCGGAGCGCTCATCGCCAGCGGCGACTCGAGCGGCACGATCCGCCTGTGGGACGCAAGCAGCGGGGCGCCGCTCGCGTCGCTGGAAGGGCACACAGAAGCGGTAATGGCCCTGGAGTTTTCCCATGACAACCGCAAGCTCATCTCCGCGTCGCTCGACGGAACGGTGCGCATCTGGGACCTGACCTATTACAGCCGGAACATCGCCGGCAATCTGGATGCGCAGATAAAGGGGCTTCCGGGAGTGGGGAGCGACGCAGCCGGGGTGGCGGCATGGCGGCAGTGGGCGGCGGGGCTCTGAGCCGTACCGCAGCGCTCGCACAGACGCTCACGCGAGCCCGGCGCCGCGCAGCAGTCGCGGACAGTCCCTCACGAAAAGACTACTGGTAATATCCATCTCGCATTACAAAAAGACTCAGGGGCGCCGGCGGGACCCCGCCCGCGGCGCGCGCATGATTGGGCTGTAACTGCCTGTCACATCCCGGATTTGCTGTCAGTTTGGCACGGTGACGCCTTCAGTTGGTCCATCCGCTATATACTCTTAAGTGTAGTGTTAACAGATGGTTATGCGCCGCTGTGGCTGCCGTCGCCGATCTGGCACACCCGTTGCTCCTGTGTCGGGCGGATGCCGCCGGCGGCCCCGGCGCTGAGAAGCCGATGGGCCGGGCGGCGGAGGCGGCTGGAGTTGAAATCAGGACACGAAGTGAAAGGGAGGTTGATCATGTTGACGACCCGATTCAATCGCTGGAACACGATGAATGGTTTTCGCAATGAGGTGGACCGCCTGTTCACCGATATCTTCGGCGACGCTCCGGCGGGGGCCCTGGCGAGCCGGGTGGGCACGTTTCCCGCGCTGAACATCTGGGAGGACGCCGAGCACATCCGCATCGAGGCGGAACTGCCGGGCCTGCAACTCGCTGACATCGAGGTCGTCGTCGACGAGAACGACCTGACCATCAAGGGCAGCCGCAAGGCGCCGGAGACGGAAGGCGTGAGCTTCCACCGTCGCGAGCGCGGCGTGGGCACGTTCAGCCGCACCGTGCGGCTGCCGGTCGCGATCGACGCCGAGAAGGTCGAGGCGACGCTGAACAGCGGCGTGCTGCAGGTGACGCTGCCGAAGGCGCCGGAGGCACGTCCGCGGAAGATCGAGGTCAAGGCCGCCCAGTAAGTTGCAGGATGAGGGGCGGTCAGTGGAGTTGGACTGGAAACACTTAATCAGAAGGCTGCATTCAAGACCGGCTGGAAAGCCGGTCCCACACGATAAAACAAGGAGCAGGATCATGAGCACCGCAATGGAACGACAGACCCAACCGACGGAAGTGACCGCGGAACGGACGCGCACGCGTCCAACGTACACCCCCGCGGTGGATATCGTGGAGAACCAGGATGAACTGCTCGTCCTCGCGGACATGCCCGGCGTGAAGGCTGCAGACGTGGATGTGCAGTTCGAGAACGGCACGCTGACGATTCACGGCCACGTACACGAGCGGCAGAGCAACGCGACCCGTTTCCTCCGCCGCGAGTACGGCGTCGGTGACTACCACCGAACCTTCCAGGTGAGCGAACTCGTCGATGCGGAGCAGATCGCGGCTGAGTACGTCGATGGCGTACTGAAGCTGCACCTGCCCAAGGTCGCCCAGGCGAAGCCGCGGCGCATCGCGGTTCAAGGCAAGTAACGGCGAAGCATGGTAAGCCCGCTTCGCCGCAGAGATAACCGTTGTTCTCCTGAAGCATGAGAGGAGGTGAGTGACGATGAGTCTGATTCCCTGGCGAAAAAAGCATGAGCAGGCGGACATCCTGCCGGCCCCGGCGCTCTCTTCGCTGCGTTCGGAGTTCGACCAGTTGTTCGATCGCTTCTTCGGGGAATTCGAGAGCGGCTTTCCCGCAGGCACCGAGGGCATGGGCGCATGGCTCCCGGCGTTCGAGGTGAGCGAAACGGGCGACGCGGTGACGGTCAAGGCGGAACTGCCCGGCGTGGATCCGCAGGATGTCGACGTGACCGTCTCGGGTAACATCCTCACGATCTCCGGTGAGAAACGCGAGGAATCCGAGAAGCGCGAGGGTGTGACCTACCGCTGCGAGCGGCGCTTCGGTCGCTTCCAGCGCAGCATCGAGCTGCCGACGGCGGTCGACGCCGACAACGTAACGGCCGAGAACGCGAACGGCGTGCTGACCGTGCGCCTGCCGCGCAGCGAGTCGGCCCGGCCGCGGAAGGTCAAGGTCCTCGCCCCGAAGTAGTCCACCGAGTTCATTGTGTCCTTCCACGCGGACGGCGTTCGCGGGCGAACCATGCCCGGCGGACGCCGTGCTGCGTTGGCGGCCCCATTCCGCGCGTGCGGCGCAAGTGACACGCTTGTTGCGGGAATCCGTCCGAGCGCCGCGTATCATGCTGGCAGGCGTTGCGACGGGTGGCCGCAACGCGACGTACCCCGCAGGATGAGGACTGGAGTTGCATAGCCAAATAACGCTGCCGGGCGGCGGCACGCTGGGGATTTGCCAGCCGCGCCGCAAACGCCCGCAGCCGATGAGTTAACCATCATGACGCCGCTTGATTACATGCCCTTGGTGGGTTTTGCCTTGGCTATTGTGGTGATCTTCCTGCTGCTCAGCCGGAAGAACCACTCGCACTAGGCGTGGGGCCGGGTCCGCCGGTTTGCGGCACGGCGTAGAGCGTGCCATACGGCAGCTCACGCGCGGGGTCGCCGAACGTGTAGTCCGCCATCCGCTGCAGGCCGGCATCCTCGAGCTGCTCGAACAGACTCGCCGAGATCGCGTTGGGAAAGCCATACCGCGACCGCCGCAGCCGGGCGATCTCCGCCCAGTCCACGAACACGTGCGTGTAGCCCTGTTCCCGCATCCAGTCGAGAATTCCCGCGAGATCCGGACTCTGCTCGACGACCGTGACGAACGGGTTGCGGTTGAACACCACGCAGTAGTCAACCTTGCGCAGGTAGTAGAAGGGCTCGGCCTCGCCGACCAGCAGGATGTGCGCGTCGGCGGGCAGCTTGCCGTTGATCGTGGCAAGCTGCTGCACGTTGCGAAGGATCCCGGCGGTGAAAATGCTTGTGCCGCCCTCGGTGTCGAGGCGCACCGAGCCGGCGTAGACGTGGTCGTGGTAGAGCCGGGCCGTGTGGTAAAGGTTGAAGCCGACCCCGACGATGATCAGCGTCGCGATGGACGCCCGCAGCCGCCCGGCTGCGTCGACGGCGCCGCGTGCGGCGAGGACATACAGCGGAATGAGCAGCGGCACGGCGAAGCGCGCGTACAGGTGCGTGGCAAAGAGCCACACGCCGAGTTGAACGGCCAGGGCAACGGCCAGCCCGAGCGTGATCCACGACCGGCGCCGCACGAGACCTGTTCCCGCGAGGACCAGCACCAGCACTCCGAAGCGCTGCGCCGGGTCGAGCACGACGTGCCGCCCGAGCGCTGCCAGGCGCGCCGCCAGCGTTGCTTCCTGGGGCGCCGGTGCATGTACGGCTGCAAAGTGGGCGGCCTCCTCGGCGCCCCAACCCGGCGGGTAGTCCGTGAAGACGTTGCCGAGCAGCGGGAACACCGGGTTGGCGGTCATGGCGGTGTTCTTGATGAGCCAGGGGCTGAATGTCACAAGCACGGCAACGCCGTACGCAAGGCCGCCGACGATGCGTTCGCGCACGCGGGCGCGGACGCCGATCAGCAGCAGCGCGAGCAGCGGCAGGGCGATCAGCGGGGCTGCGGTGTACTTGAAGCCGCAGGAGAGTCCGGCGAAGAGGCCGGCGGCGATGCACCAGCGCCGGCGCAGGCGCGCATCATCCGCGCGCAGCGCCCGCAGCACGCAGCCGCACGCGAGCATGCCCATCAGCAGCATGCCGTTCTCGACGTAGGCGATGCCGGAGAGGTACGTCACCCACCCGGTCGTCGCGGCGAGCACGCCGCCCACCACGCCCGCCTGCGGCGACACCTCCCGGCAGGCGAGCCAGGTAGCAGCCACGAACAGCACGGCGAGCCACGCGTTGACGCATTTCGATACCGACCATGACTCGACGGGCTCGCCAGCAGCAACGCACGATGCCAGGTAGAGCATCTCCGCGTTGGATGGGAAATTCGCGTAGACGTTGTACGGCAGGTAGTCGATGGTGCTCGCGTCGTAGTACTCCTTGGGAAGTTCCAGATGGTACTCGAGCACGTCATAGCCCATGCCCTCCTCCTGCCAGAGGAGCCCGGGCGGGATCGTCGCGACGATGAGCACGATCGCGGCGAACGGGGCCGCCAGCAGCCACAACCAGCGCGCCCGACCGGCGTTTTCCGCAGACGCCGGCTTCTCCGGCGTCTGCAGCAGGCAGACCACGCCGACGATCGCGATGATGCCGAGCACGACCGGCATGAGCCCGCGATGCGCCGCGCCCACCACGCCCAGCACACCCGCGATGAGCGTCAGCGTCGCCAGCAGGCCGATGCCGAGGCCCGCAGCCAGGAGCCAGCGCCACGCGGCGGACAGCGGCCCGAGACGCAAGAGCGCGAGCACCGCCATGCCGCCCAGCGTGGCCATCAGCAGCATGATCAACGCGAGTGTTCCGTCGAGCGCCCAGAGGATCAGCGCGATGCGCGATTGCCACGCAGCCAGACCCAGCGCGATGAGCGCCGCGACGCCGAGCACCCACGCGGCGCGGGGCTGGGGACGCACGGGGTCAGCCGCTGATGGAGTCGCGTTCACGGTTGGTCGGGGTAGAGCAGCGCGCGGCATTTCATCAACGCCAGCAGCGCGTGCTGGCAACTGTCGAGGTAGAGCCGCGGATTCGTGGGGGCGCTGCGGATTCCGCCGACCGCCGCGCTCGGACTGCGCACGTAGTAACACTCCTCGGGCTTGAACTGCAGTTGCAGGATGAACCGTACACCCAGGTGGCAGGCAGCCGTGTAGCGCTCGGCCCGCTCGTTGTCGCCGCGCTGCCGGGCAAGCACCGCCGCGTCCGCCAGCGCTGCCACGAACGCCGTCGTGCCGGAACTCGGTGCGATCTCATCGTTGGCGATCGCGCCCCAGAGCACGGCGTCCGCGAAGTTGTCGGGCCGGAGCTGCGCTGCGCAGATGCGGTCGCACAGCGCGAACACGAAGTCCGCGTAGTCCTTCCGGCGCATGTGATCCGCCATGCGGGCGAATGCCTGCGCGTCCCACGCGGCCATGGCCAGCGCGCCGGACTTCTTGAACAGCGTTTGGTAGTAAGGAAATGCCTTGGCCTCCGCCTCGGCGATGTCGGCGGACGGTGCGATGCCGTAGCACTCCGCCAGTGCCAGCAGGGCCATACCCGGACTGCGCTCCTGCGAATCAAGGTCGGTCGACGGCGGGAACATGGTCAGGAAGTGCCCGTCGTCACGCTGGAGCCAGAGCATCGCGTTGACCAGTTGCTTCCTCAGTTGGGCGTGCTGCGCTCGCTCGGGCTCTGCCGCCAGGGCCAGACAGTACTGCGCGGTCAGCGCGAGCGGATTCCGGTCTGTGCCCGAAGACAGAAACGCAGCCTCACCGTCCGTGCCCAGCTCGAGCACCCGGGCCTGCTGTTCCTTCAGGCCGCGGGCCAGTGGGTCAACCGCTTGGGCGTGGCCGCGCCGCGCGGCCTCCGCCAGCGCCCAGCAGGCTCCCGCCTGCATCTCCGGATCGTCGTCCTTGTCATACCGGTCGGTCGTGGGATCGAAGCTCGTCGCGAATGAGCCGTCGGGCCGCTGGCGGTACGCGATGTAGTCGAGCAGCTTGCCGATCGCGTTGTCGATCGTGCGCCGGGTGACATCCTCCTGGGCGACCGGCACCATGCCGCGCCGCAGGGTTACCACGTGACCGGCGTCGTCGACCTCCCACCAGTGGACAGCCGCGAAGCGCGAGAGCTTCGCTTCGTTCAGCACGCGCGAGTCGAGCGAGACCTCCTTGCCCAACTGCACCAAGGCGCTGTCGATCGACAAACCGCGCGAGATCATCTCGCCGGGCGTGAACCAGCGACCCTCGCCATCGAGGAACAAGCGCACGCCGTGGACGCCCGGGTCGAGAAAGTCGACGAGCGCACCGGGAATCGTCCAGTTGGTCGTGCCCGTATACGGTGTCAACGCGCCCAGCGCCTGCATCTCGATGCGGATGCCGTCGAGGTTGGTGAGGTCAGCCCGCTCGCCGCCTCGGGCACTGCTCAAGGCGATGACGGCTGCATCCTGGGCGGCGTCCACGACCGGCAGCAGTTCGGACGTGCCGATGCCGCGGGCGTAGCCGCCGTCACGCAGAGTCACCATGATCTGGCACGACACGTTGGCGAGTGACGGCGGCGCATAACCAACCTGATAGGGCGGTTCGCCCGCCAGGCGCGCCTCCAGCGTCCGCCGCACGACCTGCGTGAGAAACCGCTGATCCACGGTGGAAATGTCGGGAACCTGATCGGGCCACGACCCGTTCGATCCCCGCACCGGATTGACCGATATCGTCAGTAGAGATGCGGCGAGCGCCATCAGCCGCAAGACCTTGTGAGCCCTCATGGCCGCAAGTATAGTCCCCGCGGACCTGTCGCTCAATCGCACCGGGACAGCGCACTCTATGAGCCAGAACGACATCCAATCCGCTCAGGCGATCATTGCGTGCGCCGGCGGTGTGGCCCGGCAGGTTCAGGCGCGGGCGGTCATGGCCTACGCCTCGGCGCTGCCCGATCCCCAAGCGCTCTTCGCGCAGATTGAACCGCCGGCGCGGCTCATCCTCATTCACCAGATGGGCGAGTTGCACCGCATGCCCGACACCGATCGGGTCGAGCACCTGGAGGTGCCGCGCTTTCAGCTCACGCGCATGGACCAGATCAAGATGGCCACCGTGATGGCCTTCAGTCAGCGCATCCTCGACGGCGGCGACAGCTTCGTCGCCCTGACCGGCGTCGCCGGGCACCCCGTCGACACGATGGTCGTCATGCGCGTCGGGGCCGAGCACGAGCTGTTTCAGACCGTGGGCCAGCCCAAGATCATCGAGCACGTCCGCCGCGTCGTGTTTCAGCGCGTGCTGACGATCGCCCTCAGATCATAACGAGACGTAGCCGCAGGCAAAGGCGGCAACGCGCGGCTCTTCATTGATCGGCAGCATGCGCGGCTACCGTACCGAAACAGCCATCAACCCGTTTTGCGGCTGCCTCGAGCGAACGCAACATCCTCGACGAGCGGCTGCGAGACGATCAAAGAGTTCGCGTCGACGGGGCCTTCGTCATCAGGCAACGGCGACGATCGTGTCAGCAGGACGACGCTCCACCCCGGACATCCTCGGTGGAGGAGGTTTACGGGGACTCGGCATACCGCGACGGCCACAGCATCACCGCCTGGGCGCAGCATCGCCATTACGGTCTCGGAGTCCACGAACCGTGCGGCTCCTGGCGCCCGCGAACAGAAAAATGCTCACCGAAATCGAAAAGCGCGCGGACGCCATTCAGCGCGCCGGCGTGGGCCACCGAGCGTTCATTGGTGTCCATGCGTGGGCTAAGTGGTGGTGGTGGTGGCGGACGGCTGGGCGTTGTTTGCAGGCGAACTCAGCTCTCTGCGGCTCAGGCTGCGGCGAATTCCTGCAGCGTCAGGTGAGACCGGTGACCGTCGCTGACCGTGACGGTCACGCCAGCCCGTCGAACGCAGCCCGAAACCCGACACCGATTTCGACGTCGTGGGGCGGCGACCGTGCGCGTGAAGGCCTGCGGAAGGATAGGCGGTTCCCGCCGCGTGCGCACGCGTTCCGACTCAGAGCAGCCGCCCGTCAGTCGAGCCCAGGTGGTTTTCGTTGTATCGGTGTCGGCGGCGTCGGCGTGGGGGCGAGCGCTTCATCATCAACCTTCCGCCAAGTTTCGTGTAGCGCGGGCCAGTGCGCGGCGTAGACCTGCATCCCGACCCGCGAGCAGCTTCTGCGACCTGCGACGACACATACGTCGCCAGCTTATTTTCCATATGGCGGCCGAGGATTCCACCAGGGTGAGGCGGCGGCGATGGCGCGGTGTCAGGGCATGAGCGGTCTGGCATTTTACGGTCTACTTCCGATATCGCGTCGGCAAACGGATGGGATTGAGATCGCGGTTATCGGTCCCGCGGCAGGTCAGCGCCGGGCCGCTTTCAACTGCAACGGACAGAACCGATATCGAAATTATTGACCGTTCAACCATCCCAGCCAGGGGGCCAGCGCGCTCACGCTCGTCGAGGTCATGATCGTCGACCGTGGTCATAGCCATAACCGCCGTGCTGGCTGCACCATGCGCGATGAGACCTCCGCCACCAGGCGTCGGCCATTACTGGTCTGGTGCAATTCGCACGATGTACGCCGCCGCCGACACCCGCTGCGGCATCAAGATCACCTCCGGCAACGCCGGCTTCTGGCGTGACGAACCTTCAAGCGTTCTACGGCGACGGTGCATCGGATACCGTCACCGATAGCAGCAGCTCCTGACCACGTTCGGCCGGGCTGCTCTTCCTCCGGCGTCGATCGGCACGTACTCTCTCGGCGGCGACGCCTGCGTCGCCTTCCGGGTCGCTGGGCGAGAGCTGGACCAGGCAGCGGCGACCTTCACCTACAGCAGGCGGCAAGACTTCGTACGGTGAGCATCGACCGGTGAGCGGCACGCCAGCTCCGGGCCCCTGATTGCACCCTCCATGTCAGCCCCACGTTGCCCGCCAGCCCCGCTCTTTACCATCTCCGCCATGGGTGCTGATCATCGATAACTACGTCGTTCACGTACAACCTCGTGCCTTGTCGGGGAGCTGGACCCGAGCTGCCGATGGAATCTGCGTGCGATTGACGATCACGCCGAAAATCAGGCGAAAAAGCCGAGGCCGTCATCATCGCCAGGCTACGTGCACGCCAACGAACGGGGCAGGTATGGCGATCATCCGGCGCGGGCAGATTCGCTGCTGGGCGTGTGCCTCCGGGCAGATGCGTCGCGCGACGCGTTCGGCGGCAAGACTGCGCGTGCGCAGCGACTGATGCACGGCAAGACCAGCGAGATCAGCCACGACGGCAAGGGCATCTTCAACGATCTGACCAATCCCTGCAACCCGCTACCATTCGCTGATGGTGGACGGGCGACGCTGCCGGAGGTTCCAGCTGGGTGAATTTAACGAGCTGATGGCAATCCGGCACGAAGAGCGGATGCCGGTCATCGTGGCGTTAATTCCACCAGGAAGTTTCCTCACGCCCAGGGTTACCCCTGCTATAACTTCGACTCTGGCGCTCGCGACTGAGTGAGGGCCTCCCTGATGCCGCGGTACCGGGGATGTGCGGCGCTGCGGTTGCCTCTGGCTCACGGCGGCCGAAGCTGGTACAACGATCGCGTCAATGGCACCGGAGGTCAGGTTGTATGGCCAGATCTTCTCACGTCGAGGATCGTTCTGCGCGCGAGCTGGAGATGCTGAAGCTGCGCGTCGCCGACCTGGAGGCGCGCCTGCGCGAGAGCGAGGCGGGCGAACAGCGCCTGCGCGATACCGAGCAACTGCTCCGCGAGGTGCTGACCGTGGCCCAGGGGGGCGTGGTCGTCTATGACCTCGACCTGCGCTACGTCTACTGGAACCGCTACATGGAGGAAGTGACCGGCGTGTGCGCCGAGGACGCGCTGGGCAGGACTCCGGTAGAGGTTTTTCCACATCTGGTGAACTACGACATCGAAAGCGTCTACCGCCGGGCGCTCGCCGGCGAGACGGTGCGCAGCCCCGACGTGTACACCGCCGCCAGCCCGGACGGCCGCCGGCTCTGGACGGTGGGAACCTACACGCCCCGGCGCGACGCCAACGGCCGCATCATCGGCATCGTCGGCACCGTGCACGACATCACCGAGCGTAAGGAGGTGGAGGAGGCGCTGCGCCGCAGCAAGGTCATGCTCGCCGAGGCCCAGTCGATCGCGCGGCTGGGCAGTTGGGAATGGGACCTGGTCACCGGCGAACTGAATTGGTCCGACGAACTCTTTCGCCTCTACGGGCTCGCGCCGAGCAAGGACGCTCCGCTGTTGAGCGTCTTGCGCGAGTTGGCTCACCCTGATGATCGCGACGTGCTCGAGCGCGCGATTGCGGAGGCGCAGAGCGGCACCTTCGAATCGGTGGATTATCGTATCGTGTTGCCCGACCGATCGATTCGTCATGTGCACGCGATGGGCAAGATCGTGCACGACAGCGCGGGTCGCCCGGTCCGCGCCCATGGCATCATTCACGACATCAGCGAGCGCAAACGCGCCGATGCGGCGATGGCCGCTCATCTGTGCTTCCTCGAGAGCATGGAACGCATCGACCAGGCGATTCGCGGCACGGTCGATCTCGAGGAAATGATGAGCGCCGTGCTCGAGGAGACGCTGAAGATCTTCGGGTGCGACCGGGCGTGGCTGCTCTATCCCTGCAACCCGCAGGCGGCGACGTGGCAGGTCCCCATGGAACGTACGGTGCCGGAGTATCCGGGCGCGTTCGCGCTGGGGCAGGAACTGCCGCTCAACGAGGAGACCGCCGAGTTGATGCGGCGCGTGCTGGCGGGCGATGGCCCGGTGCACTTCGGCTCGGGGGCGCCCAATCCCGTGCCGCCCGGCGCGGGCGCGCAATTCTCGATTCGCTCGGTCCTGGCCATGCCGGTATTTCCCAAGGTCGGCGAGCCCTGGGTATTCGGCCTGCACGCCTGCGCCCGCGACCGGACCTGGACCGGCGAGGAGGAGCGACTGCTGCGGGAGATCGGCCGCCGCATCGGGGACGGACTGACCACGCTGCTGCAGCATCGCAACCTGCGTTCGAGCGAGGAGCGTTTTCATGCCCTGGTGGAGCACGCCGCCGACGCCTTCTTCCTGATTTCGTCGGATGGGCGCGTGCTGGACGTCAATCAGCGCGCCTGCACGAGCCTGGGGTACACGCGAGACGAGTTGCTGGGTATGGCTGTCGGAGAGATCGACGAGACGCTCAGCGGCCCGGAAAGCATGCAGCAGGGCTGGCAGGACACGCTGGCCAATCCGCAGCGCACGGTCGAGGGAATCCACCGGCGCAAGGACGGCTCGACGTTTCCGGTCGAAGTGAAGGTGGGCCTGTTGGAGTTGAACGGCAGGCAGGTCGTGCTGGGGCTCGCCCGAGACATCAGCGCGCGCAAGGCCGCCGAAGAGGAACGCGACCTCCTGGAGACGCAGTTGCGTCACGCTCAGAAGATGCAGGCGGTAGGGCAGCTTGCGGGCGGTGTGGCCCACGATTTCAACAACATTCTCACCGCCATTCTCGGCAACCTGGAGATGTCGCTGCCCAAGCTGGAGGCGGCGCTGCCCGCCGACAACCTCGCGCTCGGCGGGCTCCGCCAGGTCGAACGCGCCGCCCAGCGGGCGGCGGGGCTGACGCGGCAACTGCTCATCTTCAGCCGGCGCGACGTGGCCAAGCCGGAAGTCCTGGATCTGAACGCGATCCTGCGTGACATGGACAAGATGTTGCGCCGGCTGATCAGCGAGAGCATCGAGCTCGTCACGATACCGCAGGAAGCGCTGCACCGCGTGCGCGCGGACGCCGGGCAGATCGAGCAGGTCGTGATGAACCTGGTGGTAAACGCCCGTGATGCGATGCCCAAAGGCGGCCGCCTGACGCTCGAGGTCGCCAACGTGACGCTCGACAAGGCGTACAGCGCGCGGCACGCCGAAGCGTCCGCCGGCCCGCACGTCATGCTCGCGGTGAGCGACACCGGATGCGGCATGGACGCGGAGACGCGGGAGCGCATCTTCGAGCCCTTCTTCACCACCAAGGATGTCGGGCAGGGCACGGGCTTGGGGCTGGCCACCGTCTACGCGATCATCCGCCGGGCGGGCGGACACGTCCAGGTTTACAGCGAGCCGGCGCGTGGCAGCACGTTCCGCGTTTACCTGCCCGCGGTGGACGCGGAGGTCAGCGCGCCGGCAGGCGCCGCGGGCGACGACGCTCCGGGCGGTGACGAGACCGTGCTCGTCTGCGAGGACGACGCCTCCGTGCGCAAGCTCACCATGCATATTCTCCAGGGGGCTGGCTATACGGTGCTCACGGCGGAAAATGGCGCCGATGCGCTCGATCTCGCGGATAACCACGACGGCCCGATCGAATTGCTCGTGACCGACGTGATCATGCCGTACATGAACGGCAAGGAACTCGCCGACGAGTTGCAGCTCAAGCGCCCGGAAGTGCGCACGCTCTACGTCTCGGGGTACACGTCCAACGTGATCGCCCACCACGGCGTGCTCGACGCCGACGTCGCCTTCCTCGAAAAGCCGTACAACCGCCAAAGCCTGCTGACGGCTGCGCGCGCGGTGCTCGATCGTCAGTCAGCCCGACGCTGACCCAACGGCGTGCCCCTGCTCTTGGGCACTGCCTACCGCGCACCGCTCCACGTGCCGCAGCAATCGTGAGCGCCACGCAAGCGCAACCCGCACACGCTTCATCACTCACCTATCTTAACGTCGGCAACACGGCGAGCCGTGCGTGCCACGGACTGGCACAAACCGCACAGCGTGCCTACACGGTGTATTCCCACGGAATCGCGCGAGGCTACGGCGATTGCGCTTGCCCTGGCGGACATTTTTCGGATATGCTGTCAAAGTCAGGGTCGCAGAGTTCTATAGCCTATTGATTTGAAGTGTCCCCATTCGGGTCGGGCGCGGATGGCGTATCCGTGCGCGAGGGGATCCCCAGTATTCATTCAAGCCAGGAGGACTCCAATGCTGCCGAGATCGGCTGGGCAAGGCGCTACTCTATTCGCAGCCGCGTGCTGCGTGCTCATTTTGACGACGCCGGCGGGCGCTGCGCCCGCGGACTTCCCGATGCAGACCGGCGAAATGGCCGTCACTTGCTTCGGAGGACCGTACGCACCGGGTACGCCCAACCTGGTACTCGATACCAAGGCCTTCGTGGTCGCGGTGGTCGACGGCCGGGTGCCGCCCGTGGGCAGCAATCCCTATCCGACCGCGGGGGCCCACTGGTATCCGCCCGACTTTCACAACGAATTCACGCCGACAACCCTCCAGGACATCTGGAGCGCCGAGAACCTCGGGCAGGTCTTTGGCCTCGCGCTAGACGAGGCCAGCCCGCCGAACATCTACGTCACCGCGACGACCGCCTTCGGTGATTACACCGGGCCGAGCTACGCGTGGCCGCAGGGCGGATTCGGGCCCGCCGGCTACGCGGGCGTCTACCGCCTGGATGGCACGACCGGCGACATCACCGCGCTGACGACCACCGTTCCCAACGGCTCGGGTGGCATCGGCACCAACCAGATTCCCAACGAGGGCGCCGGCCTGGGCAACATCGCCTACGACGCCGTACATCGGCAGCTCTTCGTCACCAACCTCGAGGACGGCAAGATCTACCGGCTCGATACGACGGGTATCATCCAGAGCATCCACGACCCGTTCGCTCCGGACTCGGGGGCAGCCGGCTTCGCGCCCCTCGGCGAGCGGCTCTGGGGCGTGCAAGTCCACGCCGGGCGCCTCTACTACAGCGTCTGGCTGCGCGACGGCGGCCGTCCGACCACGCCCTGGAATCCCAACGCCGGACCGGCGCCAGCCAACCCCAACAACTCGATCTGGTCGATCGCCATCGACGCGGGCAGCGGCGACTTCACCGGCCCCGACACGCTCGAGTTCGCGGTTCCCTATCTCACGCCGAACCCCGGTTACTCCAACCCGGTCGCCGATATCGCGTTCAGCCTGAGCGGCAAGATGGTGCTCGCCGAGAAGACGATGAACACCGATTTCGGCCTGCTCGACCTGGGCCATGGGGCCCGCGTGCTGGAATTCACGTACAGCGGCTCCTGGAACCCCAGCGGCAACGAGTACCACATCGGTTCGACCTTCAACGGCGCCGCGAACATGTACGCCAACAGCTCCGGCGGCACCGACTACGATTGTGACGACGGCGTCTGGTCCAGCGGCGACACCCTGATCTGGGGGCCGACGGCCTACGGCTTCCAGCGCGTCCCGCCGGGCGGAAACACCGTCTCCACGCCGACTTCGACGAGCTGGATCATCGACGGCGGACTCGGAAAAGCTGCGTTCGGCGACGTCGAGGTCTACCGCAGCGAGTGCGTGGTCACGCAATCCTGCTCGGTCGCGGACGATCGGCTCTCGTGCAACGGGGAGTGCTCCGATCCCGATCTGCAGTGTCATCCGCGCGAGATCCTCGCCGATTCGGAAGGGCGGCTGCTGGAGGTCACCTGCTGCGACTGCGACCCCTCCGGGTGCCAGTTGCAGATCGACCCGGCCTCGCTGCAGTTCTACTGTTCGCAGAATCCGGGCTGCCCGGATCCGGCGGTCAGCGACTGCCGCCTCGTGGGCCACGGCAACGCCGACGGCACCATCAGCTACTCCTGCGACTGCGTCAATCCGGAGCAGCCCCCCGAGTGTACGTACGTCGAGGAGTGCAACGACAGTTGCCCGGGCACCTGCGTCAAGCGTTGCAGCGGCGTCTGTCCCGACGCCACGCAGGTCTGCATGCCCAAGGTGATCACCGAGACGGTTCCGCACACGGGCGACTTCACCGTCACCGAATGCGACTGTGATCAGCCGACGAGCGATCTGTGCCGGCCGGTCATCACCGCGGACGGCACCGTGGAGTGTTTCGGCGTCTGCTCGAACGGCGAGAAGTGCGAACTCGTCACGAACCCGGCTCCAGACGGTGTGGGACTCGAATATACCTGCGAGCCGTGCAGTTCGAACGACGCGATCGGCGCGTGCTGCTATACCGGTCCGCAGGGCGTGCCCACCTGCACCGAAACGACGCAGGCCGACTGTGAAGTCAACCTGATGGGCCTCTACTACGGCGACGGCACGACGTGCGCCGTTCACGGCGAACAGTGCTTCAACATCGGCAACGAAATAGGCGCGTGCTGCTACCTCGACCGTCCCTCCGGCGTCTGGTACTGCACCGAGACGAGCAAGGACGTTTGCACCAACGGCCTCGGTGGCACCTACCAGGGGCCCTTCACGGTCTGCACCGACGGCCTCTGCCCCCGCAACCAGCCGGAAGGCGCCTGCTGCTACCAGGACATCGCGGGTAACTGGCAGTGCACGCTCGCGACCGCAAACGAGTGCGAGACGCAGCTCTTCGGCATGTACCACGGTGACGGAACCGACTGCGATCCGAATCCGTGCCCGCAGGACGATACCTGCGATTGCACCGGCACCTGCGATGACCGCACGCCGACCTACGACGATCCGGCCTACGCGGCGTTCACGGACGAGGTCGCCGTGGCGACGGAGTTCGCCGACCTGGGCACCGATCCCGTCGTGGTGAACATCGACATCAAGAACCGGGTCACCGCGCCGCTCAACGCCAACTGGACCGCGCGGACCAACACGCGCTACAGCCACCCGGCCTGGACGCGCGACAATCTCGGTACCGTGTTCGGACTGGCGCTCGATCGCCGCGGCAATACCTACGTCACCGCGACGACCACGTACGCGCTGGACGCCGTGGGCGCGCTCGCCGGCGCAACGCCCGGCTCGGTCATCAAGATCGACGCGACCACCGGGAATCCGACGGTGTTCGCCAACCTGCCGAACACCGGCCCGGCGCTCGGCAACATCTGCTACGACGGCGCCAACGACCAGTTCTTCGTGAGCAACTTCGAGGACGGCCGCATCTATCGCCTGTCCAGCACCGGTGCGTGCCTGGGCACCTTCGATCACGCGACCGGGACCATCTCCGCGTCGTGCGCGCCGGAGGCGGGCGACGCGCCCGGTTTCGTGCCGCTCGGCGAGCGTCCGTGGGGCCTGCAGGTCTACAACGGCCGGCTTTATTACGGCATCTGGGCGGAGGACAGCGGGCGCCAGTCGCTGACCGACGCGAACACGATCCAGTCGATCGCGCTGGCCGGCGGCAACTTCTCTGGCGCGCCGTCGCTCGAGATCACGCTGCCGGGCTATCCGTCGTACTCCTACATCACGTCGATGCCGCCCGCCGACATCAGCTTCAGTGAGACGGGCTGCATGCTCGTCGCGGAGCGCGGCATGTACAGCGATGACTACCCGAATCCGCACGCTGCGCGGGTACTGGAATACCGCCAGGCGGTAAGCGGAACGTGGTGGCCGAGCACCTATACCTTCAGCATCGGTGCGTTCGCCGGCAGCAACGCCGCCGGCGGCGTGGACTACGATCGCGAGGGCAACATCTGGGCGACCGGCGACGCGCTGCAGTTCTCACCGCTGACCGTTTACGGGCTGCAGAGCCTGCCCTGCACCGGCGGCGCCGTGAGCGACAGCGTGCTGGTCGATCTGAACGGCTCGTACACGACGCTCGACAAGACCGAGATCGGTGACGTCGAGATTGGCTGTGCCGATCACTGCGTCGCTCCGCCCAAGCGGATGACCGCGTGGTTCCCGCTGGACGAGCCGGCGGCTGCGACCACCGCCGAGGAGATCGTCTGGGATCGCGACGGCACGTTCACCGGCACGACAACGATCCCGGGCATGGTGGCCGCCGCCCGGCGCTTCAACGGCGTCGGCGACTTCATCCGCGTGCCCAACGCCGCGCAGCACAACTTCGGAACCGGCGACTTCAGCTTGGACGCGTGGGTGCGGACGCGCACCGACTCCGGGCTCGAGGTGATGCTCGACAAGCGCATGCAGCCCACCCGCGGCTGGTCGCTGTACGTCTACAACGGCCAGCTCGGCTTCCAGCTCGGCGATGGCGCCGGATTTACCAATTGGAACCGGCCGGGCTCGATCGCTGACGGCATCTGGCACCACGTCGCGGTGACCGTGGATCGCAACAACCCCGCCGGCTTGATCATGTACGTGGACGGCGTGGGCACGACCTACGATCCGACCGCACACATGGGTAGCGTTTCGACCAAGTCGGACCTGTGGATCGGAGCGCGCGACCCGGCGTTCGGCCAGATCTTCTACACCGGCGATCTGGACGAGATCGAGTTGTTCCGGCGGGCGTTGAGCGCGGCGGAGGTTCAGGGCCTGTACCGCGCGGGCCGCAGCGGCAAGTGCAAGGACAGGTGCATCCTGCCCCGGCGCGTCTCCCTGTGCCGCAACAAGAACACCGTGAACGTGAACTTCACGATCTGCAACGACAGCCCGGTCGCGCACAACTACCTGTACATCTTCTACGGCAACAACAACTGCAGTTGGTCGGGGCCGACCTCGTTCCTGCCGTTCATCGGCATCGTCAACGTGCCGGGCAACAGTTGCGTGACGACGCCGATCACGGTGGCGCGTCCAGCCGGAATGCCGCCGGGCTACGAGGCGTGTTTCAACGTCAACGTCTACAACCTCGACACCGGGCACGTGTTCGGTTGCGAGGGGTCCATCTACTCGAGTTACCGCTGGTGCTTCATCATCATCCACGGCGGACCGATCGGTGTACCCATCGGCGGTCCGAAGTCGGTGGGCTTCGACGTGACCAACGAGGGTGACTCGTCGGCGGTGTTGAACTACACGATCGTGGCTGAGCCCGCGGACATGGACACGGACGGGGCGGCGCTGAGTCTCGACGGCCTGCCGCCGGGTGAGCCGGTCACGGGGCAGGCGCTGATCGCGCCGGGCGTCGACCGCCACATCGAGCTGTCGCTGGAGTTCGTGCGCTTCGAGCCGTTCCGGCACTACGACGTGGTCGTGTACGCCGAGGACAGCACGACGCGGGCGCTGGAGGTGGTCGGCTCGTTCACGGCGTATGCGGAGCTGACCTGCGGCGATCTCGATCGCGACGGGACGATTTCGCCGGCGGACGCTACACTGTTCGAGCAGTGCATCGCCGGGCCGGGGATGGCGCCGGCGGGCCTGTGTCCGGAGAACGTGGATGCGGACTGCGACGACGACAACGACGTCGACCTGCAGGACTTCGCGCATCTGCAGGACGTGCTGGGCACAGTGCTCTACACTCCGTAGCTGATTTCCCGATCGGGCCGCTGCGGCGACCGGTTGATTTTGGAACATCAAGGTCGGGAATTATAAGGGCCGGTGCGGTCGCCGGGCGAGCCGCACCGGCCTATTCATCGGTATCGCTGCGGCAGGGTGCAGGATCCCGGCGAGGGCGTCAGTTAGCGGAGGCGGTCGCGAGGAGCGGGCGCGGCGGCGGCGACGCGGCTGGGCGCGCGGGGATAATCACCTGGGCCTCGCGTCGCGTTCTCGGCGGTATGACGCTCGTCGGCGTTGGCGGCGAAGAGGTCGGCGAACTTCGCTTCAGGAGCCCTCGGCGCGGTTGAACACGCCGCCGGAGATCAGGATGTTCATGGTCGGGTTGGTGCCGACGCCGCGGATGGGGAATCGACGGGAGGCGCGGCGGACCTGCAGCACGCCAGCAGGTTAGGTGCCGAAGACGGAAGAGCAGGATCTGCAGGCGCAGGTGGCGACGGGTGCATGATGACCTCGTCGTTGGGCACGCCGCCGAGGGAACGTCCTGCCTGCCAGCCGCAGGCCTCGAAGAGGTCGGCGCATCTACGCGCCGAGTTCCCTCCGGCTCGCCGTCCGGCACCAGGTGATGCGCTGACCGTTCGTGGGCATGCGGCACGTGCAGTTGCAACTGGTCAGCGATGCTGCGGTTGATGCGCGTCGCGAGATGTTCAGTCGCGGTGTTGATGCAGTCGGCGCGGAAGGGCGCTCGACCTCGGTCATCGAGGGCCAGATCAGGTCAGAAGTAGAGACGCGTGGCGTCGTGCTGCTGTTCGAGCTGCTGGTTGACGAGTTCCAGCATCACTTGCCGGTGCCTTCGAGCAGGGTTTTCCAGGTAGCGGTCTGACAGCGGGAGGGTGGACGGCATCATGCAGACTCCACACAATGTAAGCCCGCCGGAGCAGGCGCGGTTGATGCTCGGAGGCCGACACAGCCAGGGCCTCTGCCCGATTCCGTGTGGGTCCGCGTTGTCTTGTTGACCGACCCTCCGGGCCGGTGCGACGTTTGGATCAAGCGCGCGGGAAGCCCGCGGAAGCGACCTCCGCAGCAGCCCAGGACTTGGGGCTGGGAGGTTATCTGGACAACCAGTATCCCGGCGGCCGATGTAAAGTTTTCTTGAGGCGGTCCGCCGCCGCCGGAAGCCTGGCAGGGGGTGGACGCGGCTTTGCCGTTGGACGCCGAGCGTCTGTATCCTTATTGTTGACCGGCGCGGGCGGCGAACATATTGCTCATCACCCTTTCTTGGAAAAACCACGCATGCCCACCGAGGACTATACCGAGCGGATCCTGCAGCTTCGTCGGGAGTACACGGATTATCGGCCCCAGCAGGTTACGCGCCAGCCCCAGACGCTGGGGATCAGGGAGGGGCGGACGAAGTACGGCGAATTCACTGACGCGGTCAAGGCGCTGATGAAGTCGAGCCGGCTCGTGCTGAGCAGCAGCAAGACGCTGACCCTGCTGAGCAGCGCGGGCAGATCATCAGCAGATTTCGCCTCAACCCGCGGGTTCAGTTCGTGATTCCCAACAGCCCGGACGCACTGCAACGACCTGTTCGTGCCCCCGGGGAGAACGGCGGTGCGATCACCGGCGACACGGTCATCGCCCGGGTGAGCAAGCGCGACGAAGCGCGGCGGCAGATGCTCTTCAGCGAGGCCGGATCACCCAGGTGGTCAAGCGCGTGGAGAACCACTTCGTCGGCAGGCTGTGCAAGGACTTCGGGCGGCACCGTGCGCCCCGACAGCACCATCCACACCCGGTGTTCGTCGACGATCCAGGGCCGTCGGCGCGGGCGGGCGACCCGGTGGTCATCGAGATCCTCCCGCTACCCCGACGCAGGGCAGGACGCCCGGCGTGATCGTCCGCGTGCTCGGCGAACGCAGCCGGCCGGAGGTCGACACGCTGAAACGCCAATCGTGCAGTACCAGTACCCGGGCGTTCGGGACGCCGTGCTGGAGGAAGGCCCGGCGGGTGAGCGCGTACGACCCGAGACCGGGCCGCGGCACTGGATTCTGCGCGACCTGACCATCGTCACCATCGATCCCGACGACGCCCGCGACTTCGACGGCGCGATCTCGCTGGAGAAGGTGGGGGATGGGCTCGTCGAACTCGGCAATGCACATCGCCGACGTGACCGCCGCCGTGACCGGGAGCATCCTCGACGCAGAAGCGCTGGCCCGCTCGACCAGTGTGTATTTTCCCAAGTACGTCATTCCCATGCTGCCCGGGTGCTCAGCAGCAGCGTGTGCGGCCTGCAGGAAGAGCCAGCCGCGGCTGACCAGAGCGTTCATCACCTATGAAGAAGCCGGGCTGGCGCGCAGCGAGCGCGCTTCGCCAGCGGGATCATCACTCGGCGAAGCGGCTCACGTATGGCGAGCCGCCATGCTGGAAGGCAAGGAGCGGGCGGATGCCCAAGAAGGTCGTGGCCTTGCTGCAAAAATGGACCGGCTCGCGCGGGTGATTCATAAGCGGCGGCTGACGCCAGCATGCTCGATGCTGGATCTGCCGGAGATGGGCCTGATCTTCGACGCGAGAGGACAACGTGGTGGGCACACGCAGCCCGCGGACTGAAACTTTTCGCACGATCATCGAGATGTTCATGGTCCGAGGCGAACGAGGCGGTGTCGCGGCTGTTCGCCGGGCGCGATGCCGCATCTGCGGCGGATTCACCGGGGCCGGACGCGGCGGCGGGTGAGTCATGACGAAGTTTCTCGCGGCGATGGGCGTGAGCGTGCCGAAGACGATCGACCGCTTTGCATACGGGCGATTTTGAAGAAGGTGAGCAAGCCAGCGGTTTCGCCGCAGACCTCGCGGTGCTGCGTTCGGCTCCGAGCAGGCGGAGTACTCGCCGCGGCTGGAGGGCACTACGCGCGGCTGGCGAGCACTACTGCGCACTTCACGTCGCCGATCCGGCGCTATCCGGACCTGACGATTCACGGTTGCTCAGTCGCTACCTGCGGGGGGCTTGAGACGAAGCGGGACATCGGCAACGTGGCTGGCGTGCCGGAGTTGACCAAGCCTGGGCGAGCACTGCAGCACGCTGGGCGTCGGGCGGAGGACGCGGAGCGCGGTTGCTGTCGTGAAGATCCCCTGCGGTTGATCGCAGAAGCGGCTGGGGATGAGGTCGCGGGCGTCGTGACCGGCGTGACGAACTTCAGGTTGTGCGATGCAGCTTCCGGGTACCTGGTGGACGGGCTCTGCGTTTCAACAGGCTGAGCGACGACTGGTGGGAGGTGGATGCGGATTGCCAGGTTGCGTGGTGCGGAGCCAGGCAGGCAGCGGATCGCGATCAGGCAGACGCTGCAGGTGGTGATCGCGGGCGTGGACATCGCCGCGCGGCAGATTGACCTCGCGGGCGCCGGCGCCGGTGGTGGTAAAGGCCAAGGCGTCGCGCGGCGGTGGCAGCAGGGTGGCAGGGAGCAGCCGATCGCAAGGCAGTCGCTCGACGGGGAGCCGGTCGAAGGGCCCCAAGGGCCGCGGCGCCAGTCGCGGCGCCGGCAGTCGCGGCGCCGGGAAGCGCGGCGGACCCAAAGCCGGCGGCAAACGTTCCAAGGGCAGCCGGCGAAAGTAGCGGGGCGGGCGGTGTTGGGATTTCTCGGCAGCCGGGGTTGAGAGCGCAGCATATCGTAGATTGCTCACGCAGAGACGCGGCGCTCGCCGAGCGTGAATTCAGAATGACGAATGACGAGTGACGAATTCGGGGGGAGCGACGCAGCGACGAAGCGACGGAGCGACGGAGGGCGGCGGTCGCGGGCTGGGATGGTGCAGAGGCGCGAACGGTGAACGATGAATGATGAATGATGAATTCGGGGGGAGCGACGGAGGGGATGGGGAACGGCGGGGCTTTTACAGGAGGTAACAGAGGGAACGGAGCGGGGCGGTCTTGGACGTATTGGTTGTCGCATGTGGCTGGGGACTGGCGGATTTTCGTGGGTTTCTGAGTGGCTCCAAAGCCGTTTGACAGTAGCGCTTTATGCATGGTGATCCTCGATTCTGAATCGTGGCGCGGGTGAACCGCGTTGGCGTGCCGCGGTTGCAGTGGCACTGGCAAACGGCTTTGAAACAATTTTGCGGGTTTCACCGGAGGCGCGAGAGGACGCAGAGAACGCCGACGGGTTGGTTGGGATAACGGTGGTGGCTGTGCCGGGGGACGAGCACGATGACACGAGGACAGGAATGACGAATGACGAATGACGAGTGACGAATTCGGGGAGGACAGAACGACGAAACGACGAGCGACGCAGCGACGGACGGGGCAGGGTGAGTTGGGTCTGGGTGGTTCCGTGGGTGGCTTTCACGTCGCGGGTCGCCTGCTCACCTTGCTCTGATCGCTGTTCTGTTCCTGGCGTCTGCATCAGTCGTTCCTTTCAGTTGGCGGGGGCTGTGCGTTGGCCAGGCGCCCGGTCTTGACTACCGCCCACTACTTGACAGGCGTCGCCAGTTGGCGCGGGTTTTGAAAAAGAATCCGCGAGTTTTCGGCGGTCAGCTTGCAGCCGAGGCGGGCGCGTCAGGGGCGGTCCGGACGTGAGGTCCGTCGCTCGGGAGTTCTCGGAAACTCGACGAACGGCACGGCTGGCGCGACGTCTCATCTTCCCTTCTGGAGAAATGACCCTCAGGCTTTTGGTTTCGCTCTCTCTCCACCTGTGAGAACTTGAAAAATCACATTCCTCCGGCAGGACGGGTATCAGCGGTTGCCCAGTTCCTCTGCGTGTAGCAGGCTGCGCAAATCTGGCCACGTGTGCCGGCGTCTGCTATAAACCTGCCCATCGCCCCTCGGGCTTTCGCGGGGTTGTTCGGATCGCACCCGTAGCGGTATGATACGCGCTGCGGCGACACGGCGCGGATGCACCCGCTGCGGCGCCCGAACGCGGTCCACTGATTGTCCGCTCGTCCGGGAGCCAGGGTATGCCTACGCTGCACTTCAAAGGCAAGTCGGCGGTCGAGAACTACCACCACACCGTTCCGCACCACGTCCTGGAGTTCGACGCGAAGCTCTCGTGTCTGGCGAAGGGCCAGGCGCCCTCGCTGGACGGCAATCTGATCATTGAGGGCGACAACCTGCTGGCGCTCAAGGCCCTCCTGCCCACGCATGCTGGAAAAATAAAATGCGTGTACATCGATCCGCCTTACAACACCGGCAATGAAGGTTGGGTTTATAACGACAACCTGACTCAGCCGCAGTTCAAGGAGTGGATCGGCAACACCGTCGGCAAGGAGGGCGAGGACGCCTGCCGCCACGACAAATGGTGCTGCATGATGTACCCGCGACTGATGTTGCTGCGGGAATTGCTCAGCGAGAATGGCTCCATTTGGATCAGCATCGATGATAACGAAGTACAGAATCTCCGCGCGCTACTTGATGAGATCTTTGGAAAACAGGGCTGTGCTTCACCGTTATGGGAAAAGGTCTACTCTCCGAAGAGTTCTGCAAAGTACCTTTCCGAAAACCACGACTACGTTGTTGTTTATGCGAAGAATAAAGGCGGATGGAATCGCCGGTTGTTGCCAAGAACCGAAGAGGCAAATGCTCGCTTCACGAGAACCCCGACAACAACGATCGCGCGGTCCATGGAAGCCAGAGCGACCTGGCCTGGAACTACAGCAAAGGGCACTTATTCGATTGAGTGTCCGGGTGGCCGTGTCATTGATGGCCCTCCGGAGAGCGATACTGGACCGTTTCGGAGGACGACTTCTGGGAACTCGATTCAGACGATCGTATTTGGTGGGGCGAAGACAGAAATGGAATGCCTGCACTCAAGCGATTTCTCTGGAAGTCAGGACTGGTTCCCGAGACCATCTGGACATACAAGGAAGTGGGTCACGCAAGACGCAAAGAAAGAAGTTCGCTGAATTCTTGGAGGAACCGATGCTCCAGTTACGCCCAAACCGGTCGCCCTCATTGAGCAAATTCTCTGGATGAAGTGAGCGGAATATCATTGCTCGATAGTTACGCTGAGCACTGGAACAGCAGGCCATGCACATTCTCCTATGAACGCTAAAGAAAAAGAAGAAGAACAGCGAAAGTTCATATTGAGTTCAACAGCCATTACGACACAAAGGACAATGCCACGACACCTAAATCTGTGCGAAGACCCGGCCGCGGGCATGTTCGGCGTGTCGTCGCTGGCTACGACTACATAAAACGAGGCCAGGGAAAACGACTCAGCTTCGCGGAAGGGCTTGGCGGTACTTTTGCATACGCTAAGCTGGATAAACCGCTGCTTGGTGAATACAAGGACTTTGGCGAGCGCTGCCTGCGTTCGAAGATGTTGCCGGTACATCTTCTACACGGAAACAGGCAGAATTCCCCGGGACTTCAAACAAAGAAGCAGAACCCGGCGTGGGACCCGAAGGCCGGGCAAAAATCGGCGACGCGGGCCGCTCCTACTACCGCTCTACAGGCCCAACGAAACTCGACCGGGGACTCGACCGCACGTTCTTGAACAAAGGTCGCCGCCAGGATCCCAATCGAGACTCATCGTCTGCAGGATACTCGCGCTGATCCATCTCGACAGGCCACATTCAAACGCGAACGGCAAGAACGTCAGCACATGCTCGTGATCAACCTCAAGTGACCCGCAGCGCTCCAGGAATACCAACAACGCGCGTCATCATGAGGTTGAACGCTACCTCGAAGCCGTGGTCCGCGAGCGCGACCACCGGCAACGTCGCCACGCCGCCTGGATGCCTGGCGGGCCGTCCGCAGCAGTACCTACGCACGACGGGCAATGGGATCGGCGAGGACTACGAACTTCACCATCAAAGTGCCCACCGGCGGCAGACCGTTGTCGCGCCCGCACCAGTCACTCAGTTCCATCTACCGCACGCTGCTGCGCGAACACGCAACAGCGCAGAGCTGGTCCTGGGTGGTACCCGTCCAGCCAGATCTACCGCCGACACGCTCCGCCGTCTCCAGCGATCGCAACGACTGAGTACCGCATCATGCTCGAACACGCGGTGTGCCGTATCAGGTCTGGGAGAAAGCCGATATCGCCCGACTCACGACCAGCCGGCTCCGCGATAACCTCAACATCTTGCTCGTCAGCTTGCGAGCGAATCGCGAAACAGGGAGCAGCTCAAAGTTCTTTCGCGACTCCGGCAACATCGTCAACACTTTCCGCCCAAAGGCGACGCCGAAGCCCATCGGAAACTCAGGAGCAGTTCCCCAACCTCGACATGATCGAGGATGACCCCAAACGCGGACGCCACCTCGCGGCCGTCCTCGGCAACCTCACGTGCCGCATCTGCCATGCCGGTCATCCTCGACGAAGGAGCGCAAGGCCACCAGCCAACGCCCGCCAGACCATCACGCGGGAGTTCAACGCCGCAGTCTCGTCAAATTGTCGGCGACCCCAAAGTCCGCGGCGCCAGGCTATCACCGCCCGAGCCTCCTCTACAGGTCAGCGAAGAACTTCGCCGTGAGGAGATGATCAAGCTTCCGCTGAACATCGCCACCTCCCAGGAGCGCTCGTGGGAATCAACGTTGACCATGGCCCGGGACAAACGCGTTGCCCTCGCCCGCAAGGCTGAGGAATACGCCGCAACGTCACCGGAGCAACGCTGGATCCGCCCCATCGTGCTCGTCCAGGTTGAGCGCACGGGTAAGGACCAGCGCGGCCAGAAGATTCGAGGCAAGCTGGCGATCCACGCCGACGACGTGAAAGACTACCTCATGCAGCGGCTGGACGTGTCCGCTACCGCCATCGCCATCAAGACGTCGGCGAAGGACGAGTTGAACGTCGAGGGCGTCAACCTGGACGATCCCGAATGTCCGATCGAGTGGATCATCACGAAGAGCGCCCTGCAGGAGGGCTGGGACTGTCCGTTTGCCTACATCCTCGCTTCGTTGAACAACACCGGAAGCGGTCAGGCGATGACGCAACTGGTCGGCCGCATCCTCCGCCAGCCGTATCAGGAAAAGACGTCTTTCAGTGCGCTGAACGAGAGTTACGTATACTGCCTGCACAAGCGTGCCGCGGAGATCACACACGACGTGAAGAAGGCTCTTGAGGATGAGGGCTACGAACGCGACGCGATCGGTCTGATCGTCGACGTCACCGACGAGAAGAACGTTCCCAAGCCACGTGAAGTGCGCATCCGCGACCAGTTTGCCAGCATGTACCGGCAGTTCGACGGCAAGATCTATCTGCCGCATTTCTGCGTCAAGGATGGCAAGAACTACGAGCCGCTGGACTACTTCAGCCACCTGCTCGCGCGCGTCGATGTCGATGCGTTCGAGTACGGCGAGATTTCCAGTGAGAAGTGGCATCTGGCCGAAGTATCCGCCAAGGCCAATGATCGCTACTACCGTTGGACACTCGGCCAGACCGAGCTGGAGCGCGATCGGGAGGTCGAAATCGACCAGTGGGAGGACGATACCCGGGTGCTCAATTGGCTCATCGCGAGTCTGCCCTACGATCACCTGAGCTTCAAACAACTGCGCCGTATCGTTCATCACATTTTCGGGCGCATCCACGCCGCCGAGCTCGAGCACACGGTCGACGGGCGTCTGGCGCTGATCAAGACGGAGCTGCGCGACCGGGTAGTGAGGTTCATCGACGAGCAACTCGACAAGCAGACGCACGCAGCTTTCAACAAGCTGCACGATCAAGGCCGGCTCAAGTTCTATCTGGAGTGCGCCCAGTGCCGATTCCCCATTCCTGACACGATTTCGATCAAGGCGACCAAGCGGATGGTCCACGATGACGGCGAGCAGATTGCGAAATCGCTTTTTGACTATGTCGAGGACGAGGCGCACAACGAGTACGAGCGAGCAGTAGCCCTCTTCCTTGACCGTGACGAAAATGTGTTGTGGTGGTACCGGAACATCGTCGGCGAGGATCAGTTCGCCATACAGGGCTATCGCCGCCATCGCATTCGCCCGGACTTTGTCGTCCAGGATCAGGACCAGGCCAAGCGCCGGCCGCGTCACCGCGTCATCGTTCTGGAGACGAAGGGCGCCCATCTCGAAAACAACCCCGACACCAACTACAAGCGCAGCGTCGCAGAGATCTTCGACAAGGTCGGCCGACAAGTGACGTGGCAGCAACTCGGTGAGGACTTCAAGGACCACCAGTTCCGCTTCCAAATTCTCGACCAAGCCGACGATCACGGACGCGACTGGAAAGACACACTCACTGAGTTACTGGTCGCCGGGTAGCGCTGGCAGTGGCGAGTGGCTAAGGCCAGCAAGGGGGCGCCGCAGGAAGGGCGCCTTTTACTATGCCTCGATATCCCTGGCGCTATTCCTTTGGGCGCTCGTTCACTGCAAGCGCCGGCAAGTGCCCTGTACATTGCGTCCCAGCGTCCGGCTGTTGACTCGCGCCGTCAGCGGCGTAGCATCCTTCGGTTCGCTTGTGGCGAGGCTCGGCATGTTTACCGGCATTATTGAAACCACTGGGCGTATCGTTCGCACCGCACCTGTGGCGGGGGGGCGGAAGCTGTGCGTGGACGCCGGGGTGGTGGCGGGCGACGCCGTGCACGGCGCGAGCATCGCGGTCAACGGCGTGTGCCTCACGGTGACGGGCGTTGCGGCTGGCGAGGTGAATTTCGACGTCATCACCGAGACGCTGGAGCGTACGAACCTCGGCCGGCTGCGGCCGGGCGACCGCGTGAACCTCGAACGATCGCTGACGCCGACGAGCCGGCTGGACGGCCATTTCGTTCAGGGGCACGTGGACGGCGTCGGCGAGGTGACGCGGCGGATCGACACGCCGCGTGAGTGGGTGTTGTGGATCCGGGGCGACGACACGGTGCGTCCGTACGTCGTGCCCAAGGGCTCGGTGGCGATCGACGGGATTTCGCTGACGATCGCGGCTGTCGAGGGCGACCAGTTCTCCGTCGCGATCATTCCCACGACGCTCGAGCGCACGAACCTCGCCGACCGCAAGGTGGGCGATCGCGTCAACCTCGAGAGCGACATCGTCGCCCGCACGGTCGTGCACCACCTGCGGCACATGCAGTCCGCCGGCGGGCTCACCCTCGACTCCCTTCGCGAGCACGGCTACCTGTGAGCACTTCGCCCCGCCATCCCGCCGCCGCGAGCAACGGAACGAACCGGCCGCTCATTGGGATTACCATGGGTGACCCGGCGGGCATCGGCGCCGAGGTCATCGTCAAGGCGCTGGCTGACCCGGCGCGGCGCAGCCGGGCCCGCTACGTCATCTACGGCCTGCACGAGATGCTCGCGTACGCGGCTGACCAGGCGGAGATCAACCCGTACTGGTTCCGCCTGCCGCACGAGGACGTCGAGAACGTGCGCTCCGGCGTGGTCGTGGCGGACTTTGACGATCTCGCCGCGCCCAGCCCGAGCTGTCGCGAGGCGACGCCCGAAGGCGGGGCGGCCTCGGTCCGCTTCCTCGACGAGGCGATCGCCGCGAACAAGGCGAAGCGGGTCGACGCGATCGTCACCGGGCCGATTCACAAGATCAGTTGGAAGCTGGCGGGCATCAAGGCTCCGGGGCACACCGAGTATCTGGCGGACGCGTACAACGCGCGTCGCGTGACCATGGCGTTCTCCGGCGGGCGGCTGCGGGTGGCCCTGGCCAGCACGCACGTGGGGCTGTTCGAGCTGCGCAACTCGTTCACGATCGGGCGGGTCTTTCAGCCGATCGACCTGCTCGACGACTGGCTGCGGCGCTATTGGAAGATCGAATCGCCGCGGATCGCGGTGTGCGGGCTGAATCCGCACGCGGGCGAGGAGGGGCGGTTCGGCGATGAGGAAGCCCGCATCATCGAGCCCGCCATGGTGATGGCCGGCGAGGTGGGCATCCACGTCGAGGGGCCGTTCCCCGCCGATACGCTCTTCGTCAAGGCCGCCCAGGGCCATTTCGACGGCGTGGTCGCGATGTACCACGACCAGGGGCTAATCCCCGTCAAGCTGCTGCACTTCGACTCGAGCGTGAACGTCACGCTCGGGCTGCCGGTAATTCGCACGAGCGTCGATCACGGCACCGCGTTCGACATCTGCGGCCGCAACCTCGCGAACCCGGGCAGCATGGCGGCTGCGCTGGACCTCGCGGTGCAGCTCGCGGGTGAGCCGGTTCCGCCGCCGCTCGACCGGCGTCCGCCGTTGCCGCCGTTGGTTCCCGCGGCGAAGCGTTCGGACGCTCCGGCGCCGCGGTCGACGTAGGTACGGGCAGCAGCTACTACGGCGCGTCGGGATCCGGCTCGGCGTCGGGATCGTCCGGGTCGAGTTCGCCCCAGTCCACGCCGCGGCGCTTGATGTCGTGGGTCATTTCGCCGGGGACGAACTTCGCGAAGGCCGCGACGTGGCTGTCGGCGAAGAGGGCGTTGTTGAGGCGGTCGTGGATGGGGTGATCCCAATCGAGGCCGCGGTAGGTGGCGTCGTCCATGTCGGAGTCGTTGTAGTCGAGGGTGGTGGGGGCGGTCCCGAACGGCGCTGCGTAGAAGTACGGATTGGTGCAGTCGCCGGCGGTGATGTATTCGCCGGGATGGGCGATGAGCCCGCGGCGCACCGAGCGCTCTTCGGCGCGGATCCAGTTCGAGTATGCCGACTCGAAGTAAGTGACCTTCACCTCGTAGGGGAACGCCGGGCAGCGGTAGATGTCGATGCCGGGCAGCGAACCCTCGTCGCGCAGTCGCTCGCTCCACGCCGGGCCTTCATCGTCGCCGAGCTGGCCGTCGTCGTCCGTACCGTAGAAACCCCAACGGTGCCGGCCGGACCACGCGGGCAACCAGTCGTTCGCCCCCTCCGCGTACATGTCAAACGCCAGACTGATCTGGTGCAGATGCGTACCGCAGGTCACCTGCTTGGCCTGGTTGCGGGCTCGGCGCAGCGAGGGCAGCAGGATCGCGACGAGCAGGGCGATGATCGAGATGACGACGAGCAGTTCGACGAGGGTGAAGGCAGAGCGTCGGCGCACGGCAAATCCTCCTGTATGTCGGGCAAGGTACGCGCATTCGGTATGGCGACAGACACCACTATCGGCGCGCGGTGGTCGCTGCGTGTGTCGTTTCTTGTCCGATGGGTGAGCGCGTGGCGCGGCGCGCGCAGGATCAGTGCGGCAGGTTGGCGAGTCCGCGCAACTGCGCCGCGAGTGGTGCGTCCTGCGCGTCGAGATGCCGCGCGAGTTCGATCCACCCGGGATGCACCGGCGCGACCGAAGCGACCGTAGCCGGCACATGCGGAGAGACGGGCGGAGGCGGCGTGGCGGGTGCGGTGGCGCGGCCGATGATCACGCCGAACGCGACCAGCGCCGCGACCTTCAAGACGCCGCGGAAGTAGCGCCCGGAGGCGGAAGTGGACGCGGGTCCCGAGCTGCGCGCGTAGTCCGCGGGCAGCACGACGGGCAGTGCGACGGATTGCAGGCTGCCCAGTTCGTTGAGCGTTGCGCGCAGCTCGTCCACGTCCTGCTGCGCTTCGGGATGGGCTGCCAGGTAGGCGTCGAAGCGGGCATGGTCGTCGGTTGCGAGTTCTCCGCCGAGGTAGTCCGCCAGCAAATCTTCGAATTCTTCACGGTTCATGGGTCAAGCTCCGCGTGCGGATGCAGGCTGCGGCGCATGGCCCGCAGCGCCCGCACGTAATGCGTCTTCACGGTGGGGATCGCCAATTCCATGTCGTCGGCGATGGCCGCGAACGTCTCCTGGTCGTAGACCTTGGCCACGAGCACGGCGCGTTGCTGCTCGCTGAGGGTCGCCAGCCCGGTGATCACGGCTGCCTGCAGTTCGATGCGGGCGGCGTGCTGCAGCGGGCCGGCGGTTTCGACCGGCTCGGGTGCGGGGCACGCCTCCGGGCGCCGCGCCCGGATCACGTCGAGGCAGTGGTTGACGGTCACGCGGCGCAGCCACGCGGCTGGGTTGCGCACGTCGCGGGCCGGTTGCCGCAGCACGCGCAGGATCACCTCCTGCGTGGCGTCCAGCGCGTCGTGATGGTTGCGCAACAGACGCAGCGCCCAGCCGTAGATCTGTGTTCGCGCCGCCGTATCCGTGATCACTGCGGTTCAGCCGGCACAAAGGAGGTCGCCATCAGCACCACTTCGCGATCGTACAGCGCGGTGCCGTCGAAACTCCAGCCCACGCGGTCCGGGCCGCGGGGAAAGTCGTCGCCGGCGAGCATGGCCTTGACGAAATCCTCGTCGTCTTTCTCGGTGTCCGCCGGCGTGGAGTCCTCGTCGAAGCAGTTGTGGGCGATGATCCGCCCGGGCATCCGCACCGCGACGGCCCAGTAGTCGTCGCCGAGGTCTTCGCTGAGCTGGTACGCGGTGCGGACATCGTCGTACGCCTGCAGGTAGGCGGTCGCTTCGTCGTTGTCGACCTGGGCATCAGCCAGAACGCGCTTGACCGTTTTGCGTACGTCCGCCTTCAGGCGGTTTTCGAGCTTCGCGAGCCCGTCGCCGTCGGGATTGCCGCGCAGCAGGTTGATCGTCTCCTCCTTGACGGTCGAGTCGGCGAAGAGCGGCTCGATCGCGAGTTGGGCCTTGAGCAGCGCGACCTGCGGCAGCGGGTTATGCTCCGCGGCGGCGCCAAGGAACTGTTCGGTCCGCAGCAGGTCGACCCGGATGAGCCGCTCCGCCAGCTTGGCGCGTTCGTCGTCGGTCAGGTCCTTGGGATTTTTCTCGGCCAGCTCGCGGACCTCGCCGCTCTTGATCAGTTTTTCCTGGTAGTAGTCGAACTGGGCCCGGCGCCGCGGGGCGTAGCGCCGCGTGAAGTGGTAGTAGGTGCCTTCGGCGCGCTTTTCGATCCGCAGCGTCGTGGCGAAATGCAGGTCGAGCGGGTATGTCGGGCTGCCCGGCGCGGCGTAGCTGTCGGGCAGGATGGTTCCGGGCGGGAACGACTGCCGCGCGAGCAGCACGAGCTTGTCCTTGTCGCCCTCCTTCTCCTGGTGCTCGTCGACGTTCCAGCCGTTGGCGGCAGACGGCATGGCTGAGCCGTTGCGCACGTCATCGGCGTCGCCTTCGATCTGGGTGGTCAGCTTGACGGACCCGTCCTGGGCGATCTCGACGATTTCGATGCGCCGCAGGCAGCCGGTCAGGGCGAGGGTCGCGGCGATTGCGGTCATGAGGATGAGCAGCGGGCGTTGCATAGGGTGGCTCCAGAGCACTCGGTCATGGTGCGGATGCCGCGGCTCAGGCGGCGGGCTCCTCCGCCCAGGATGACGCGAAACCAGCCGGTCCGGACGACAGCGGACATGCTGCCATGGCTGCTGCAGCGAGGCAAGCAGGTCCAGCCGTGCCGGCAGGAGGGCCATTCGGGCGGGATGCTCAAGTCAGGATCGGCTGGGGACATCAGCCCGGAGCGCGGTCCGGGAGCCAAGGGCATCAGATCTCCGGCCTCACTTGCGTGAGGGGTTCTGATGAACGCGGATGTGGCCCGCAGTTCTCGTGGTGTATTCCGGGTCGTGGGGCGGCGGGTGGCGGTGTGGCCAAGGTCTGCGTGATGTGGTACATTCCCGGGTTCCACCTTGGGCAGCAGACTCGGTACGCGGCTGACCCTGAGGTGAACTCGAACGCGGCCCAAGCCGGCGGGCGTCGCAGAGCGGGGGTGCGTGCAGGCTGACCGGTCAAGGCACGGTACATGGTAGATTACAATCTCATCAGCACGCTGGACGACGTGGAAGGTGGTATCGACGAGGAAGTGATGCGTCTGTTCGGCGACGCCGGCGCGGCGGACTCGGCGATCAGCACGATCGTCGTAAACGAACCTCCGCCGCGATCTCTCGTTCCGGGCACCATCCTCAAAGGGCCGCATCATCGGTCGCGCCGGTGACGACGTTGTCGTTGACGTCGGCCTGAAGAGCGAAGGCGTTATCGCCGTCAACGAATGGGACGACAAGAGCAGCATCGACATCGGCGACGAGGTTGACGTTTTCCTCGAAAACATCGAGTCCGACAGCGGTGTCATCGAGCTGTCGAAGCGCAAAGCCGATCGCATCATCAACTGGAACGCGATCACCGAGACGAGCGAAGAAGGCGACGTCGTCAAGGGCAAGGTCATGCAAGGGTCGGGGCGTGCCACCTGCCAGGTCGACGTGCATACGTCCGGGCGACATCGGCGAGTACATCGGTCGGGAAATCCAGGCGAAGATCCTCAAGATCGACATGGACCGTCGCAACATCGTCATCAGCCGGCGCAAGCTCATCGAAGAGGAGCGCGGCGCTGCGAAGGAAAAGCTGATGGCCACGATCGAAGTCGGCCAGACGCGCAAGGGTACCGTGAAGAACATCGCGGACTTTGGTGCGTTCGTCGACCTCGGCGGTATCGACGGTCTGCTCCACATCACCGACATGAGTTGGGACCGCATCAATCACCCGTCGGCGCTGGTCAAGATCGACGAGGAGATCGAAGTCAAGATCCTCAACATCGACATGCAGAAAGAGAAGATCGCCCTCGGTCTCAAGCAGCTTAAGCCGAGCCCGTGGGAGAACGTGGCGGAACGCTACCCGATCAACTCGAAGGTCACCGGTGAGGTGGTCAACATCATGAACTACGGCGCCTTCGTGAAGCTCGAGCCGGGCGTCGAAGGTTTGGTACACATCAGCGAGATGAGCTGGACGCGCCGCATCAACCACCCGTCCGAGCTGATCAACGTCGGCGACAACGTCGAAGTCGTGGTCCTCGAGGTGAACAAGGACAAGCAGGAAATCTCCCTCGGCATGAAGCAGACCGAGGTGAACCCGTGGATGCAGGTGGCGGAGAAGTACCCGCCGAACACGCGTATCACGGGTCGCGTCCGCAACCTCACCAACTACGGGGCGTTCGTTGAGATTGAAGAGGGAATTGACGGCCTGCTCCACGTGTCCGATATGAGCTGGACCAAGAAGATTTCACACCCCTCGGAATGCTCAAGAAGGGCGATTCCATCGACTGCGTCGTGCTCAAGGTCGAGGAGAACAAGCAGCGTATCGCCTTGGGCCTCAAGCAGTTGCACGAGGACCCGTGGCTGCGTGCAGTGCCCGAAAACTACATCCCCGGCCAGATCGTCGAGGGTACGGTTACGAAAATCACCAATTTCGGCGTCTTTGTCGAATTGGAGGATGATCTGGAGGGACTGTTGCACGTCTCCGAACTGGCCGATCATAAGATTGAGGACCCGCACGACGAGGTCGAGATCGGGCAGAAGCTCCAGGTTAAGATCCTCCGCGTGGATGCCGGCGAGCGCAAGATCGGCCTCTCCAAGAAGCGTGCGGAATGGTCGGCGGAGCAGCGCGTAAGGGCAGCAGGTGAGAACCAGCCGGTCAAGCAGCGTCGCGGCGGCGCAAAATCCGGCGAGCAGGCAGCCAGACCGTAATCACGGTTACAGACGCATCCGCCGGTCAAGAGACGCCGGCGGGAGATCCCGCGACGGATACGACGCGGGCGTGCGGAGAACGCGAGTGCGAAACTCGGCGGAAAAGCACCGGACGATAGCGAGGAGAAGCAGGCGGGCGAGTAGCCGCGCGCGACCTGTGAATCTGAAGTGCGCGGCTCAGCGCCACCGGATGTCAGAGAATAGGGCGGGCTCCGGGGTTTCCTTCGGGGCCACTTTTCTCTATGCTATGGACGCCGTTGCGGAATGGGCGACTGAATCGCCAGGGAATCTCAGCGTGGCGTCGATTCGGATTCAATTTTACCTGAGCAGATCAGCAAAGGCCCGCTGCTCACGGCTGAGGGAGCGCGACCTGGAATTCCAAGGTACCTTGCGGTCTTCGCCGCTGCAGATCGCGCTTCGCCCACGGCGAGATCACGCTCGCGGAGAAGGAGACGATCGAGGCGACGGGGCGACGCGACGCATGGTGCGATCGAACCGCTGGTGTCCCAACATCGCCCAGAGTACGCATCGCGGCGTACCGCTCAACGATCTCATCGAGGAGGCGCCCTGGGGCTTTGATCCGCGCGGTCGGGGTTTCAGTCAGTCAGAAGACGCAGCTCAACACGCGCGTCGTGGTGGATCAAGCAGGCGATCAAGCGGGCGGCTGATCAACGGCGTTCAGCCGGTGCGCATTCCGGCATTACGCATGGTGGAGATGATCGCCCGTTGGCGCTGGGCGATGGACCAGTTCGTCCGAAGCACGGGCGCAACCCTCGGCTCGAGAACTCGCCGGACTCGTAGGTGCCGCTCAAGAAGGCCAAAGAGATCATCCGCGGTCAAGGCGTTCACCGCGCACGCAGTCAGCCATTGGCGAGGACTCGATCGCCTGACGAGATGCTCGCCGACCACAAACTGCCAGGAGCAGGAGGCGATATTCGAAGTCCGGGGCGAAAGCCCGCGATCGAATACTGCTCAGCCAGATCGACGAGCGCGAGGCGCGCATCCTGCGTCTGCGCTTCGGCCTCGACAACGAGGAGGCCATGACGCTCAAGGACATCGGCGAGCGCGTCGGCCTGACCCGCGAGCGGGTGCGGCAGATCGAGGCCGGCGCCCTGCGCAAGCTCAACGAGCTGATGGCGGCGAACTTCTAGGCCGCCGGCTGGACCGGCTCACCAGGGCACCCCAAGAAACTTGCGGCAATCCGCCGGCTGATCCGGTCTGCGCCGGTATCCGTTCGTTCACTTCCCCACGGCGACCCACGTTGTCCCGTCCGAGCGGAGGCACTATGCTCGTGCCCGGCGTGATCGGCGCATTCGGGGACACCTATGGAAATTCCTGAATGGCAGGCGCGTGCAGCCGCTCACGATGGTCTTTTCCTGTGACCCGGTGATTTCGAGATGACGCCTGTCGCTTTCATGTTCTGCGCGTTTGGCCTGTCGCTGGCAGCGGGGGTGCTGGGCGCGCTGCTGGGTCTGGGCGGCGGGATCATCGTCGTGCCGGCGCTGACGTTGCTGCTCGGCGTGGACATCCGCTACGCGATCGGCGCGTCGATCGTGTCGGTGATCGCCACCTCGAGCGGGGCGGGGGCTGCGTACGTGAAGGAGCATCTCGCCAACATCCGCGTGGCGATGGTGCTCGAGCTGGCGACGACGACGGGGGCGCTGGGCGGCGCGTTCGTGGCCGGCGCGATCGCGGGCCGGTGGCTCTATCTCATCTTCGCAGCCGCGCTCACCTACGCGGCGGTCGCCATGTGGCGCAAGCGCGCACTGACCGGCGTCGAGCGGGATGCTCCGGACCGGATCGCCGATGCGCTGAACCTGCACGGTTCGTACTTCGATCAGCGCACGGGGAAGGAGCGGCCATACCGGGTGGCGCGGACGCCGGTGGGGCTGGCGCTGAGCGGCGTGGCCGGTGTGCTGAGCGGGCTGCTGGGCATCGGCGGGGGCCTGATCAAGGTACCGGCCATGGCCCTGGGCATGGGGATTCCCATCAAGGTGGCCAGCGCCACGAGCAACTTCATGATCGGCGTGACGGCCGCCGCGAGCGCCGGCGTGTACTTCACGCGCGGCGACATCGATCCGTTCGTCGCGGCGCCGACGGCGCTCGGGGTGTTGGGCGGTTCGGTGGTGGGGGCGCGGCTGATCGGCCGCGTGCGCGGCTCGGCGCTGCGTGCCGCGTTCACGCTCGTGCTCGCGGTGGTCGCGGTGGAGATGCTGCTGAAAGGGCTGAAGGGATGAGCGGTTCGCCGAGCGGAGCCAGCGAAGTGCGGCGGGGCGGTCTGGCGCGGGTGGAGACGCTGCTGGGCAGCGTGCTGCGCGCCGGCGTGGCGGCGAGCGTGGTGCTGCTGGTTTGCGGCGTCGCGGTGTCGCTGGCGCGGCATCCCGACTACATGGCGGACCCGCAGACGCTGGGGCGGTTGATCGCGCCCGGTGCGGCATTTCCCCACACGCTGGGGGACCTGTTTGCGGAGCTCGGGCAGGGGCGCGGCCGCGCGCTGGCCACGCTCGGCCTGCTGGTGTTGATCATCACGCCGGTGGTGCGCGTCATCGTTTCCATCGTGGCGATGCTGAGGCTGGGCGATCGCCGCTTCGCGGTGATCAGCGGGCTGGTGCTGCTCGTGCTGTTCGCGTCGATGCTGGTCGGCGCGGTATGACCGGCGGTGCCGATCCGACCTGCGGCACCGCCGCCGCGCAGGGCCAGAGCAAGCTCTATCCATCCGCAGCGGATCGGCCCCAGTTCATTACGCGGACACAGGGGGGTCTCGACGCTACACGTGGATTGCGAACGCTCCGGCGACCGGTTACGCCCGGAGCCCCGGCGTACGGCGCCGGCGCAGCACGAAACAGGCGCCGCCAGCCAGCAGCCCGAGCGAGGCGGGCTCCGGGATCGATATCGCCGTCAGCACGGAGCCGTCCGCGATGTAGAGCACGCCCTCGCTCAGCGTGAGCTGGCCGTTGGCCGGGTAAGACCAGTCGGATGAGCGGGTCATCAGGTTCAGCGCGAACGTGTCCGACGCGTCACTGATGAGGATGTGCGAATCGGTGACGATGAACGGCCCCGCCAGGTTGCTCGGCGCTTCCCAGGCCCACAGGTAGCTGCCGGAGGCCTGATCCCACGCGGTCAGGGCGCCGCCATCGATCGCGTAGACCACACCGTTGGAGACCGCGGCCTGGCCGGAGAAGTTGCGGTTGAGCTGCCATCCGATGTCGTGGTTGGCGAGGTCGAAGCTGATCAGGCGGCCGGACTGGATGGCGAGCAGATCGTCCTTGCCGCCGAGTACGGGCGCCTGGTCCATGCTCCAGCCGTGCCAGTCGAAGCTCGGATCCTGGATGAACGAGGCGATCTGGCCGTTTGCGCGGTTGATGATGCTCAGGCCGGCATTGTTGCAGCCACCGCAGGATTCGCCGATGTAGGCATACGCGTAGTCCTTGTCGACGGCGGGGGTCCACTCGTCATAGCCGTTGAGTTCGCGAAACCACTCCTGGGTGCCGTCGTGGGCGTCGAAGGCGTACATGCCGCCGTAGTAGCCCCCGTTGACAAAAACCTTATCGTCGTGAATGGTGGGCGCGTAGTAGCGGTCCCACTGGGCGGAGTGGGGTGCGCGAAAGACCAGTGCGCCCGTCGCCGCGTCGTAGGCACGCAGGTACGTGTCGCTGGAGTGGTTGCCGGTCTGGAGGTACACGTTGCCGTACGCGTAGCTGGGTGGATTGACGGAGAAGACATCGCCGAAGCCCTTGGTCCACTCGGTAGCGCCGGTCTTGGCGTCGAGTACGAACAACTGATCCACGTCATTGAAGTAGACCTGGCGCGTGGCGAAGACGCGGCCGTCGGCGGCGGTGACCGGGTTGAGCGCACCGCTGAACGTCCGGGACCAGCGGAAGGCGAACTGGTCGGTCGGCAACGTCACCGGGGTGTAGCCGGTATGGCTCGGGTTGCCCTGGTAGTTTGACCAGGATTCCGCGGCGGAGGCGGCCAGCGTGCAGAGACCGATGACGGCGGCTGTACAAGTGCTGCGATAGACCATCTCTCTCTCCCTATGCAGATTTCACCGTCCTCCAGCAGACACGGGGGTGGAGGACGTGGAATTCCATGAGCGTGGCCGGCAGGTGCGCGCGGGGGTACACGCGCCCGGAGGGCGCACCGGATCCGTACCCGCCGACGGGCGGCTTGGACGCGGCAGCGCTGCACGCGCACGACTCTGCCGTCTCGAGGGAAATCGGAGGGGGTCCGCGCAAGGACTCGGGGATGCTCTCTCTCCTCCCGGTTTCCCAGCACCGGGCCGAGAAATGCGCTGGCCCGGAGGATGCCCCTCAACCTAGCGGGTGCCGGAGCGAAAGTCAACCGCCAGTATGGCTATTTCTCAATATTGGGAAGAGTCGACCACGGCCCTGGTGGGTGGGACCGTGCAGAATCCCCGTCACTCGCCCCGGGGGGCCGCCGGCCGATGCAGCAGAAACGCCCGCTGCGTCCAGGCAAAGTAGGTGACGCCGGCCGTCGCGGCAGCCGCCACGACCATCAGCGTCACGCTGAATCCGTAGTGGACGATGAGCGCTCCCTCGATCACGAACGCCAGGAAGAAACCGAGATCGATCGCGCCGAGCACGACCGAGGTCGCCAGCCCGCGGTGCTGCGGGGGCATGCGCTCGGCGGCGAGGTCCACCAGGAACGGATAGGAAAAACAGTGACCCACGCCGGAGACGATGGCGGGCACGAGCAGTTGCCACTCGCGCTGCACGGGAATGAGCAGCAGCAACCCGCAGACGTAGCTGGCCATGCCCACGAGCAGTGTGCGCCGGCGGCCCAGCCGCGCGGGCAGGCGGCGCAGCACGATGCGCAGGATGATCGCTGTCGGCGAGTAGGCCACGTAGAACAGTGTCACGCCGTGGAGGTCGCGGGCCGCCACGAAGCGCTCGATGAACATCACCGGCATGGTCTGCACGAGGGCGAGGCACAGCGCCACGATCAGGATCGGACCTGGCCAGTGGGCGGCGACAAGCCGCAGCATGGAGGAGGGTTCCGGCTGGACGTCGTATACGCGCCGCCCGGGCGCGAACGCGCACAGCCCAGCCGCCGCGAGGGCAGTCGCCGCGGTGGCCGTGAAGAACCAGCGGAAATCCGCGGCGTTGAGGGTGCCGGCGTGGGCGAAATACCAGTCGCCGATGATCGGTCCGGCCATCAGGCCGATCAGGCCGCCGACGCCGATCATGGCGAGACTCTCGGCGCTGCGCCCCGGCGGTGCGATCCGCGCCGCCAGCACCGCGATGGTCGCGAGCAGCGTCGCCTGGGCGAGCTGCACGAGCATGCGCAGCACGTAGACGCCCGCGAGGTGGTGCTGGAAGGGGAAGAGCGCCATCGCGCCCGCCGCGCAGAGGGTGGCTACGACGAGTACGGTGCGGCAGCCCGCCAGGTCGATCCAGCGTCCGACGAAGGGCCGCGCGACGAGGCTGCCGAGCATGCCCAGGCCGAAGATGTTGCCCACGGTGGCGACGCTTCCGCCCATCCACACGATGTACTTGGGCAGGTGCACGAGCATGCTGTGCGCGCACATGTAGGTGAAGAGGATCACGAACACGAGGGCGAAACGGCGGTGGTAGAGCCGCTCGGGGGCGGGCAGGGGCGCGTTCACGGGTGGGTGCCCCCTTCGGGTGGGGCCGCGAGCAGCTTCAGGTTTTCCCGAACCGCTGCCGGCGCGTAGCTGAGCACGAGCCACCCGTCAGCGACCGTGACGGCTGGTCCGTAGAGCCCGACGCGCACCGTCCAGATTCCGTCCTCGAGCCGCTCGATCCGCGGCTCCCAGAAATGGCCGGAACCGCCGTCGCCGCCGCGGTCCGGATTCACCCAGTCCGCGCACTGCTGCAGCAGGGCGTCGAGGGCCCGGCGTGCGCGACCCGCATCACCGTCGATGGGCACGAGGATCGTGTCGGCCAGCGGCAACCCGGCGGGGTGCCGCGGATAGTCGTGGATCAGCAGTGAATCGCCGAGCTGATCGAGCAGGTCGGACTGCACGTTCACGCCGGCGTTCTGCTGGAAGCGTTCGAACGCCTGCGCGATGCGCACGCGCTCGTCCGGCCGCTGCAGCGCGAGCCAGGCATCGACCGCATCGTTCACGATTCTCGCCAGCGGATGGGGGATGTAGGCGTAGGCTGTGGCTTTTTCCGGAAGGCGGTTACGCCAGCGGTCGTTGGCCGGCAGGGCCTGGGTGATCGGCGTGACGCGGACGGCATCGCCGGTCCTGCGGACCATCCGCGTGATGAAGGCGCGGCGGTCGCGGCGCAGACTCCACAGCACCGCATCAGACCGCGCGAGTCCGAGCGCATGGAGCACCTGCTCGGGTCGGCCGGCCATGACGTCGCCGAGCGCGGCACGCAGCGCGGCGGAGCGCAGGCCCCAGGCGACGCGTGCCCGTCCGACCTCCGCGGCTGGTAAGAGGAGCGACCAGTCGTCAGGTTCTGCCGTCTGGCGGGAGGCGTGCATGCCCGCGACGACTCGTCGAAACGTCCCGGCACCGACCGTGATCACGTAGTCGTCGCCCACCGCGCCCCATTCGACGGCCGCCCAAGCGGGCAGACGCTGGTCGGTCAGCCGGTAGCTGCGCACGCCGTTTGTCGTCAGCGCGTCCACGCGCGCCGTGTCAGCCGACGTCCAGCGTTCCAGCACGCTCTGGATCTCCTGCGTGATTGCGGCGTTGTCGCCGCGGGTGTGCACGATCAACGCGCCAGACAGAAATGCCAGGCGGTGGCTGTCCGCACCGATGCTCCGCGCCCGCACATCGAGCAATACGACAGCCCACGGGAACGTCCGCAAACTTTTCAGGCCGCCGGCGACCTCGGCGATGGCGGCTGGCGCGCTGCGGCCCGCGACGGCGAGGGCCGCCCACTGCACGACGTCGGGCGTCGCCGGTTCCGCGTGTTGCGCGCGCGGCGAGGGCTGAACGAGCACGACGGCGAGCGCATCCGGCGGAATGGCGGAGGTGAGCTCCGGCGTAATCGCCCGCGCGGCGCGCGGCCAAATGAAAACGCACGTCATCAAGGCGAAGGCAACGCGCTGGTTATGGGTAAGATGCCGGATGGGAATGCGCTCCAGGGGTTGTGTCGATTCTATGTCGAGGCCGGCGCACATGCCGGCGTCAACGCGATGATATCGCCCAACGGCGCCGTTACAATGAGCGGATCAGACGGGGCCGCGGCTGGTCGATATCGCGTCATCCTGGCGCATCTGCGCGGCGCCAATCAGGGGAAGGAACTCAGGAGCACATCATGCCGAAACGCGTGCATTCTCTCGCCACACTCTGGGCAGTCTGCGTCTGCTGTGCAGCGTCGACCGGATCAGCCGCCCCGAACTACGTCGCGCACAATCCCGCCGACGGCGTTTTCAACAACCCGGGTGCGACGCAGCGCACGCCGCTCCAGCCCCGCGAGGACGAGACGGTCTACGGGTACTTCAAGACCGGGCCATCGTTCAGCTACACGTCAGCGGCTGTGTACTACACCGACGATGGTTCAACGCCGAGCGGAACGAAAGGCGTCGGCAGCGTGGGCACGTTCGTGCTGCTCAGCTACGGTCCGGACATCAAGGTGAACTTCCTGTTCAACGAACCGCTGGTCGGCGGCACCGACGACTGGTGGGAGGTGGTATTCCCCGCGTTCACTTCGGAATACGGCAAGACGATCAAGTACAAGATCGGCGTGTGGGACGGCAACACGCCCGGCTCGCCTGAGGTTTTTGCCAACGCGGCGGCGGTGCTCCACACCTGGATAGCAAGATCAACGTGGCCAGGGGCTGGTGCGCCTGATCCCAATCGGGCGTCGGCTACCCGCCGTACTACGCGTGGAAGGAAGAGGGCGTCGTCGGCAACAACTACATGAACGTGATGGTCGACCAGAACGGCGCCGTCTACGACATCTACTACCCGTCCGCGGGCTGCGTCCACGGCATGGGCACGAAGAACGAAGGCTACGTCGACGGCCTCGACACCTTCCCGCCGCTGCTGCCCGCCGGGGCACGCGACCAGATGAATCTCAGCAGGGCCTTCAGCGGAATCCGCATCAACGGCGACCTACTGGCGGCTGACCAACAGGGGGCGCGCCGGGTACAACCAACGTCACGCAGGCGTACGTGCCGCCGCTGAACGTCATCAGGCAGCGCAGCACCCACAGCCGCCAGGGCCGCGACATCCTGGTGCGGCAATGATTTCTGCACAAGACATACCTATCCGACCGACGGAAGGTGTGATCAACCGCGACGGCATCTACGTCAAATACGTTACGTGCTGACCAACCAGTCAGCCTCCAGCGGAAACGCTGCGTTCTGCTTCTACGCCGACTACGCGGCTGAACGGCGGCGATGGGTGACTACGTCTGTGACCCCGCGCGCGGCGCGCGTCATCCCAGCGGGACAACACCAGCAGCTACGTCGGCGAGCCCAGGTACAACCCCGACGACCGGCGCGACTACGGCAAGAACGTGTCGATCGTGCTGGCTGCCACGGTGATGAAGAGCGGCGTCGCCAGCGTACGTTGATCCGGCGGCACGCCGGCCAGGCAAATGGAGCGGCACCAGCGACACCTGGACCGCGGCTGGGTCAGGATACGAATCGAACTGCCGCCTTCCCGGCAGCCAGGGATCGACGTCGTGCTGGTCCGGCGGATTCGACGACTTCGCCGGCGCGACGGGCACTACGCGTACCCGGTGGACGGCATCATCGGCTGGTTCCGCACCCGAACAACGCGCGGGCACGGTGCAGGCCCGGACCGAGACGTACTGGCAGGACGGGCTCGCGCCAGCTACATTACCATCCGGCGCCCGACGGCAACTACGACGATCTTCCAGGCGGAGCCTGCTGGCGACGGCGGCGCATCTCGACGGCAAGGAACGGCGGCGTCGTGGCGGAAGCATGCACAGCAGAGGCCTACCACCGTTCGTGTGGCCCGCGCGACATGATCTGGGCCGCGATCACGCTCAACCGCACCGGGCACACACAGCGGAAGCCAGGCGGTGTATCGCTTCCTGCGGGACCGCCTATCGGGCGGACGAGGGAGCCAGGCAGGGCTGGTGGTACCTGGAAATGCGACCGACAGGTGCGTTACATCGTGTAGTCCGCGCCGCAGGTGGACGAGACCACGCGGTATTTCCCTGAGGGCAACCTTTTTCTGGTCGCGGCGATCTGAACTTTCTGAGCACGAACTACGCAACCGTTTTTTCGAGTCCGGTCGTGCCATGAGCGAGGATAGCTCGATCGACACGCGTCTCTACTACAACGACAGCACCAACTTGATGCACTCGAACAACCTCTGGGAGGACTCGTTCGACGAGTTCATCTATTCGAATGCGTCGGTCGTTCGCGGCCTGGAGGATGCAGCCCGCATCGCCGACGTGCTTGATCAGAACGTCTGCCCCGGCGGGCCCGGCACCTGCAACTATCACAACGACAAGTCGCTTTTCAACAACCGGGCAGCCGCCATCCGCGGCGGGCTCGCCACGCGGGTCAACGGCAACTACGAACGGACATTTCCCAACTCGGCACAATTGTATCCGTTCTAAAGTCTACGGGCCAGAAGGATCCGGCGGTCGCGGCTTTACGTCGATCGCATGAACGGCGTGGCCAACGACACGTTTGGCAACAACCATCCGATCATGAATTTCGGCGGCGAGTGGCAGGACCTGGTCAACCGCTATTGGAATGACACCTACTGGCACAACAACTCCGGGCCGAACGCGAACGGCAGCCCTTGGTTCCTCACCACCATGTGGTATGGCTGCTACTACGGCGTGCGCCAGGATCTCAACCCCGGCAAGGGCGACATCGACAACCACGCGTACCGTCTCGACCTGCTGGTGGATCGCGTCGGCCCGATCGGATTCGGCGCGGAGCAGGTCGCACCGAGCAACAGCTTGCTCTATCCCGGCCAGAACGATTTCGTGCTCGAAGCCGCGTGGCCAAACGCCTGGGAATCGATGTCCTTCTTCGTCGATTCGCTGATGCTCTTCCTCGACTACACTCCGGACGCGCCGAACAACACGCTGCGCATCGAACCGAAGTTGCCCAGCGACTGGTCCACGATGACCTATCGCAACGTCACGGTCGGCGCGCACCGCGTGGACGTGACCGCGGCGGAGTCGGCTGGTTACCCGGTGTACAACGCGAACCTGTTCACCAACGCGACCGGGGCTGCGCTTGACTTCGACACGCAGATCCGCGTGCCCGCCGGTGCGACGATTCTGGCTGTGACCCGCAACGGCGCCGCCCACGCGTACACCTACGACGCAGCCACCGGCCGCGTGCACGTGACGGGCCCGCTGGCCACCGGTGCGGGCGCGACGACGGACGTGCGCGTGTACTACGGGACGCGTGGCGACGCGGACGGCGACGGCGACATCGATCTCGACGATTTTCTGGCGTTTCCGCCGTGCATGAGCGGTCCGGACGCGCCCGCGAGCGCCGCCTGCGCGGTCTTCGACTTCGAGCCCGACGGCGACGTGGATCTCGCGGACTACGCCGTGTACGCGGACCTGCTCGCGACGCCGTAGGCAGGCTTCGATTGGGAATTCACCTGATGAGCGTTGGTAACTCCGGAAGGGGCGCGGGGCCGATGTGCGCTGCGCCTACGGGCTCTGGTACATCAGGCCGCGCTGGTCGCGGTAGTGCGTGATAATCCCTTCGTCGGCTGAGTTCGTCAGCCAGTACGCCCGCGGCAGCGGGAACTTCGTTTCATCGACGGTGCCGAATCCCGGCACGCGCGGGAACTTCTTCGCCTCCGCAGCCGGGCCGATACTCCACACCGCATAGCGGACCGGGCTGGGCGGCTCGCTCTCGCGCGCGTAGACATACGCGCCCGCGTCGCTCGTGCACAGGGGGAAGTCTTCGGGCACCCAGAGAAACGCGCGCGGGCTCCGCTTGTCGAAGAACGCGCCGTTGAGCCACAGCGCCCCGGGCGCCCGGTAGCGGTACGTGCGCGTCGGCTGAAAGTAATCGGGAAAATCCGCCTGGGGCACGCGGTCGGGGCTGCGCGGCAGGTAGCCGCCCTCCGCCAGCTCGACCGGCAGTTGAAAATACGCGTCCGTGCCGCAGGCCGAACGCGTCGGGGGCACCTGGTCGCGCTGATCGTACGCATACGCGTCCACCGCGATGCACACCTGCCGCAGTTCCGCGTGCGTGCGCACGATCCGCGCCTGGCGGCGCGCCCGGCGCAGACCGGGCAGCAGCAGCGCCATCAGCAGGGCGATCAGCGCGACCACGACCAGCAGCTCGACGAGCGTGAAGCCGCCGAGCCGCCGGGGCGACGCCGTCCGCCTAGGGCAGCGTGCGCACGCGCTGGAAGGTCGCGTAGTCATCGAGGTCCACGTCTCGATCCATGTCGAAGTCAAACGCCGCGCGGCACGCGGAAATCTCCACCGCCGGAGCCGGCGTCGGCGCCGCGCCGGGACCCGCGAGGCAGTCGGCAAAGTGCGCGTAGTCGCCGCCGTCCACGTCGCCGTCGGCGTCGAAGTCGCCGCTCGGCCCGCCCACGATCCAGCCGTTGCCGTCGTAGTCACGCGTCACCCACAGGCGGTAGCCGGCGACTCCGCCGCTCACGCCGTCCTCCTGGTCGAGGATGGCCACGACGTCGAACGTGCCTGCCGGTGGGGCGTAGGTGTCGAAGCCCGCGCCCCGGCTGAGCAGGATGGGAAACGTGCGCACGCCGTCCGTGATGGCGTACGTGCTGTTCGACGACCACGTCCCGGTGGTGAGTTGCACGCCGTTGATGCGGACGAGCGATGCCTGGTAGTGCTCGCAGCCCGTCGCCCGGCTCGCGTCGAAGATGAAATCGTCGTTCGCGTCCTTCAGGTCCGCCAGGGTGAGCGGTGTCGGCGTGGGCAGCCCGCGATCCGCCTCGAGCAGCACGACGTCGAAGTCGAACGCGGGGTCCTTGAGGTGTTGCTCGTTGATATTGGTTTTTCCATTGAAGAAGAGCCCCGGCGCCCGGGCGCGGATCTCGACCGCGTCGCCGGGCTGAAACAACCGCAGCGTGTCCGGATCGTGCGTCACCCGGTCGACTTCGGCGAGCCACTCGGCGTCGGAGTAGCTCTCCTCCGGCGGATTGAAGGGGAAGTTGCCGTAGAGCTGGCCCAGGTAGCACGCGGTGCCGCCGAAATCGCCCGGTTCGGTCGCCTGGACGTAAATCTGCCACTGCGCGCCCAGGAAGCCGGGCGTGCTCGGTGTGCCGTCCAGCATCGCCTCCGAGCGGTTCAGGACCGTGCCCCACATCCGCACCGGGGCATCGAGCGGAAACGTCCCCGCGCCGCTCGAATCCACGGCCTGGAAGGCTGCGTGCGTCGTGTACGGCAGGCTCATCCAGTCGGGATCCGCCGCGTGGGCTGCGGTTGCGCCGGTTGCGATGGCCAGCACGAGGCTGGCCGTACACGGGTACTTCAATTCGCGGGGCTTCATTCCTGTCCTCCTGAGGCTGCTCGACAACCAGCCACGCTGGTGTTACGATTTTCAAAAGCGTAACACACTTTGACGGGATGGCAAGCCGCCCTCAGGAGTTCTCCATGATTCGATCCGCCAGCCTCTGCTTCGTGGCTCTGTTCGTCGGGCTGCCCTCAGTCTGGGCACACGACATTGGGGGGCGCTCGGCAGTCGTGATCGATACCGACCTGGGGCTGGACGATGCCGTGACCCTCGCGGTGGCCCTGCAGAGCCCCGATCTGGCCGTGGTCGGCATCGTCGCGGGGGTGGGGGCGGCTGACGCCGAAAGCGGCGTGCGTCACCTCGAGCGCCTGCTCGATCGGTTCAACCGCAGCGACGTGCAGCTTTACGCACCGGTGGAGGGTCGGGAGTTGGGGGTCCCGCCGTTTCGAGCGTTCGCGCAGGCCGCCTGGGAAACCGTGCTGCCGGACGACGTTCCCGCGCGCCACTTGCCGTTTACGCCGCAGGCCTACGCACCCGGCGAGGGGAAGGTCACCGTGCTCGCGCTTGGACCGCTCACCAACCTGGCGGCGGCGCTGGCGGCTGATCCCGATCTCGTCAAACGGATCGGCGTGGTCGTCGTGGCGGGTTCACCGGAGGGATGGAATTGCCAATATGATCCGGAAGCTCTGAAGAGAGTCGTCGGCAGCGGCGTGAATGTCGTTTTCGTCGAAGCCGGGGATTTCGGGCACAAGCCGGCAGCGTGGCGCACGGGCGCCCTGGTGGGGCGGCAGCCAACCTCCGTCGGCGCGAATTTCGTGCGCGATCTGCTCGGCGGCCCCGGCGTTCGCGACCACTACTTCGAACGCTTCGAGCACCTGCACGACGAGCTGGCCCTGCTCTACCTGCTCGACCACGACATCTTCTCACCGCAGCGTGACGCCTCGCCGTCCGCCGTCACGCCCGCGAACGATGCTTTCCCGGCGGAAGCGCTCCGCCGCAGCCTCGCACGCGGCCGCCAGCGCAAAAGCCGCGTGGTCTTCAGCGAGCGCCCGTTCCCCGACTCGGCACTGCAGCCAGACATCGTCGAGCGCCGCGAACGCATCCTGGCGGCCAACGGTCCGGACGAGTGGTTCGCGCAGTTGCAGATGAACGAGCTGCACGACCATCTCGGCGCGTACTCGGTCATCGGCGTGAAGATGGGCCTGCGGGCGGCTGAACTGCTCAACGCGCCGCCGCACAGCATCCGCGTGACGTCGTATGCGCCCCCCGTGCCGCCGGTCAGTTGCATCAACGACGGCCTGATCGTGGCGACGGGCGCGACGCCGGGCCGGGCGCTCTTCACGGCGGTTCCGGGAACCGCCGGTCCGCTGCGGGCGGCCTTCGAATACAACCACCGTCGCGTGGTCCTCGCGCTCAAGCCCGAGTACATCCAGCAGATCCGCGAGCAGATCAGCCCGCTCCGCGCCGCCCACTCCCTCGAGGACGCCGCGTACTGGTCGGGCGTGCGCCGAATCGGCCTCGATATCTGGGAAAACTGGCACCGTCGCGACCTGTTCGAGGTCCTGCCCGAGAACCAGGAGGCGGACGCGACCCCGGACCCCCAGCCCAGCCTCGAATAGTCGCCCAATCTGTCCTCAGCGGCCCGTCACCCTCAAAGTGCCACTGAAAACCGCAACCCCCAGCCCCGAGGCGCCCGCAAGCGTCGCCACCGCCCCCTCAATCCCTCAATCCCTTAATCCCTCAATCCCTGCTATTCACGAAACTCTTTTCCCCCCGGCGTGTCCAATACACAGACAACGACTATCCTGACTGTTCGCAGCCGGGCCGGAAGCACGTGCCGCTGGCTGCGGCCCTGACCTTCAAGGAGTGCACCATGCGGATTCCGAACCTCGTGCTCGCGGCGCACCTGGCCCTGGCAGCCACGTCCGTCCGGGCGGATACGAAAGCTGACGCCATGACCCACACTACCGACGTGCCCGTGACCCGGATCGTGCTCTACAGCAGCGGCGTCGGCTACTTCGAGCACACCGGCACGGTCAACGGCAACGCCCACACCGAGCTGCGTTTCAAGACCGCGCAGATCAACGACATGCTCAAGTCGCTGGTGCTGCAGGATCTCGGCGGCGGCACGGTGGGGACGGTGGTCTATCCCTCGCAGGATCCTCTCGAGAAAACCCTCAAGAGCTTCCAGGTGGACATCAGCGGCAACCCGTCGCTGGCCGAGCTGCTCCGCCAGTTGCGCGGGGCGCAGGTCACCGTCGAGGCACCGGCGCTGGGGGCGACGATCGAGGGCACGATTCTCGGCGTCGAGCAGCAGCAGCGGCCCGCGGGCGAGGGGGAACCGATCAACGTCTGGGTGCTCAACGTGCTCAGCCACGGGACGATCCGGGCCGTCGAGCTCAACGCGGTCAACCGGTTGGAGCTGACCAATCCGGAACTGCAGGAGGAGCTCAGCAGCGCGCTCGCCGCGCTCGCCCAGGCCCGCGACCAGGACAAGAAGCCGGTCACGCTGAACTTCAGCGGCCAGGGCGAGCGGCAGGTGCGCATCGGCTACGTCGTGGAAACGCCGATTTGGAAAACCAGCTATCGCCTCGTCCTGCCGGGCGACAAGGACGCCAAGGCCAAGCTGCAGGGCTGGGCCATCGTCGAGAACCAGACGGAGAGCGATTGGGACGACGTGAGTCTCGCGCTGGTCAGCGGCCGGCCGATTTCCTTCGTCCAGGACCTCTATCAGCCGCTGTACGTTCCGCGTCCGGTGGTTCAGCCGGAACTCTACGCGAGCCTCTCGCCCCAGATGTACCAGGAGGGCGTCGAGGAGGTTGCGGGCGATCAGATGGAGCGTTTCGCCGGTCGGAGCCGGGGCGTACGCCGCATGGCCAAAGCGGCATCTCCGGCGCCGGCCACGGAAACCGCGCGGGGAGGATTCGGTGGGGGTGGCTACGGCGGCATGGCGGGTGGGAGTCCATTCTCCCCGGCGTCCCCGGCCATGGACGTCGCGGCCAGCGTCGCGTCGATGGCCACGGCTGCCGACGTCGGCGAGCTCTTCGAGTACAACGTGCCCGACGTCAGCCTGCCCCGGCAGCGCTCGGCGATGATTCCGATCATCACCGACGACGTCGCGGTCACGCGGCTGAGCATCTACAACCAGAGCGTTCTCGCGGAGCACCCGCTCAACGGCGTGCGGCTGACGAACACCACCGGCAAGCACATCATGCAGGGTCCGGTGACGGTGATCGACGACGGGGCCTATGCCGGCGATGCCCGCGTCAACGACGTGCCGGAAGGCCAGGAGCGCCTGCTCAGCTACGCCGTCGATCTCGACGTGCGCGTGAAGGCGGAGAATCTCAAGAACGACCAGTCGGTGCAGACCGCGAGCCTCGTCAAGGGCGTGCTGCAGCTCAAACGCAAGCAGGTGCTCAAGCAGGACTACGTCATCGACAACAAGGGCGACCGCGACCGCAAGATGCTCATCGAGCATCCGGTGCACGGCGGCTACGCGCTGGTCGACACGCCCGAGCCGGTCGAGAAGACCGAAACGCTCTACCGCTTCGAGGACGACGTGGCAGCCGGCAAGACGGCGAAGCTCACCGTCACCGAGGAGCGCGTCTACAGCGAGACGATCGCCGTGCTGCCCGCGGACCTGGGCCAGCTCGTGTCCTATTCGCGCATGGGCGAAATCCCCCAGGACGTGCGCCAGGCCCTCGCCGAGGTCATCCGCCGCAAGCAAGCCCTCGTCGACACCGACCGCAAGATCCAGGACCGCACGCAGCAGATCCAGACCGTCACCACCGAGCAGGAGCGCATCCGCGAGAACATGAAGACGGTGGACAAGGCCAGCCAGTACTACGCCCGCATGCTCGAGAAGCTCGACACCCAGGAGAACCAGATCGAGAAGCTCCAGGCGGAGATCATGGACCTCCGCGCGACCCGCGACCGCCAGCAGGCGGACCTGGAGCAGTACATCGGCGGGCTGAACATCGGTTGATCGCCGAAACAGAGCCGCGCCCGTAAGGAAGCGGACGGCACATCTGCCCCGGTTTTGGGCTCGGAGCCCGGGGTGGAAATGTGCGGGACGGGCTTTGCAGAGCGTCGATCCACGTTGGTCCCCTCGAAAGACCGACTGGAAAGTCGGTCCCACATGGAAAGTCGGTCCCACATGGGCAGTCGGTCCCACATGGAAAGTCGGTCCCACATGGGCAGTCGGTTCCACATGGACAGTCGTCCCACATGGGCAGTCGGTTCCACATGGACAGTTGGTCCCACATGGGCATCGGTGTTTTGCCGCGTTGCCGACCGACGCATGCCCGACCGGACCGCGGCATCCGGCGCCAGCGGCATCGACTGCGGATTCCCCCGGCGGCGCTAGAATTGATGCACACGCCGGCGCCTCGGCTGCTCCGGCGCAAGCGCTGACATCCTCGCGGGGGCGGTGAACATGAAGATCCTGGTGATCAACTGCGGCAGTTCCTCGATCAAGTACAAGCTCTACGATGCGCGGACGGAGAACGAGCTGGCCGGCGGGCTGATCGAGCGCATCGGCGAGCAGTCCTCGCACACGGTGCACAAGTGCGGCGGGGCGGCGTTCGAGCGTGACAACCGCATCGCCGACTACGAGATGGGCATCGGCCAGATCCTGGACCTGCTCACCACCTGCGGCGATCCGCCCCCGATCGAGCGGGCCGAGGAGATCGCCGGCGCCGGCCACCGCGTCGTCCACGGCGGCGAGCGTTTCGCCGACTCCGTGCGGATCGATGCGCGGGTTCTCGACGCCATCGACCACTGCGCCGATCTCGCTCCGCTGCACAACCCCGCCAACCTCGCCGGCATCCGCGCCACGATGAAGCTGCTGCGCACCAAGCCGCAGGTCGCGGTGTTCGACACGGCGTTCTTCCAGACGATGCCGCCCGCCGCGTACACCTATGCCGTGCCCCACGCGTGGTACGACCAGTACCGCGTGCGCCGCTATGGTTTCCACGGCACGAGCCACCGCTTCGTCGCGGCGCAGGCTGCAGCCCTGCTCGGCAAGGCCAAGCCCAACCTCATCACGCTGCACCTCGGCAACGGCGGCAGCATGACCTGCATCCGCGACGGGGCCGCCGTCGACCAGACCATGGGGCTCACGCCGCTCGAGGGGCTGGTGATGGGCACGCGCTGCGGCGACATCGACCCCGCGATCGTGTTCTACATGCTCGGCAAGGGGCTTTCCCCGGACGCCGTGCGGCGGGCCCTCGAGAAGGAGAGCGGTCTGCTGGGCGTCAGCGGCGTGTCGCGCGACCTGCGCGACGTGATGTCGGCGGCGCAGGAGGGCAACGCCCGCGCGGCCCTGGCGGTGGAGGTTTTTGCCCATCGGGCGAGGAAGTACGTCGGGGCGTTTCTCGCCGAGCTGGGCACCTGCGACGCGGTCGTCTTCACCGGCGGCATCGGGGAGAACAGCCCGCCCATGCGCGCCCGCATTCTCGACGGGCTCGCGCCGCTGGGCATCGACCTCGACGCGCAGCGCAACGACGCCCGCGGCAGCGAGCCGTTCGCCATCACGGCTGATGGATCGCGCATCGCCGCGTGGGTCATCCCCACCAACGAGGAACTGATGATCGCCCGCGACACGGTCCGCCTGATCGCCTGAGCAGGGCAAGGGCGAAACGGGCTTCGCGGGCTCACGGGGCAGATCTGCAAATCATTTGATTGCGGTAACCTGTGCGGCTATTCTTGTGTCGGTCATGGTAACCTTAAAGGTCCCTATTTCTGTGGAGCAGCTCGTCGAGCTTGCCCGGCAATTGCCGCCGGACGAACGCCGCACCCTGCTCGATGCCCTGCTCGCGGAGCGCTTCGACGTCGAGCTGGCGGAGCAGGATCGCCTGCGCGGTTCGCAATCCCAGTTGAGTGACGAGCAGATCCAGACGGAAGTTGACGCGGTTCGCCGGGCGCGGCGGCAGGAGCGTCACCGTGCGGGTGGTGGTTGATACCAATCTGATGATCCGCGCGCTGCTGTCGGTAGGACCAGCGCGGACCTTTTTCAGACTGGCCCCTTTACAGCACATGATCGTCTACCACCAGGAGCAGTTCGCGGAACTGCGCGACGTTGCGGCGCGCCCGCGTCTGCGGATCGCCACAACGGCCATTGACGAGCTCGTTGCACGCATTGTGCGCTATGGTACGGAGGTTACATCGGCGCTGGATGAATCCCTCGGCTGCCGTGATCCCAACGACGACTATCTGTTGGCCATGGCCGTCGCCGGCGCAGCCGATGTGATTCTGACCGAAGACGACGACTTGCTGGTTCTCGATCCCTGGCGGCAGGTGCGCGTTGTTCGACTGTTCCAGTTCATGCGCGACTACCCGTTGGTTGGAGCCTGAAGCGCGATGGGGGCGTTGCCCCGGATTCAGGCATCTGCCAGAGCCGATGGACGCCATCCTTGGATTTCCGTTAGGTAGGCGACCGGGACGGGCCCCGGATCACACCCGGGTGACGTTCTTGCAATGGTACCGCACGGGGCTCGACGGCGCCCTGCGCCAAAGCGGTCTGTCTATTGCCTGAGCCTCTGGCCGCGCAGGTGACTCCCTCGCCAGCACTGCACGTCGGCAACGCCAGCCGTGGAGGCGTTTCGCAGGCTGTTCCCGGCCGGGCGAGCGTGACATTTCCTTGCGCGCCTGCTAAGTTACTTCGAGCGCCGACAATCTCTGCGCGGCGCGTTTCGGGACCGAGGGAGACTTCTGTGCGACTGGCAAAGGAAGGCATTCGCGAGATGCTCATCGCCACCGTCGTGCTCGGTGCGGCGGCGGTGGGGCTGTGGTTGTGGATTCCTCTCCTCGCCGCAATCCCCCTCGTTATCTGGATCTGGGCGATCTCCTTTTTCCGCGATCCCAAGCGCGAGGGTCGTTTCGCAGCCGGCGAGATGTGCGCGCCGGCTGACGGCACCGTCTCCGAGGTCACCGCGCTCGATCACCACGAGATGATCGGCGGGCCCGCCTGGCGGGTGGGCATCTTCCTGAGCATCTTCAACGTGCACATCAACCGTGCGCCCTGCGCCGGCACGGTGCGCACGGTCACCTACAAGCCCGGCGAATTCCTCGACGCGCGCCACCCGGAATCGGGCGCCCGCAACGAGGCCAACACGCTGCTCATCGAGCCCGACGCGCCGCACGCCGGCCCGATCGTCGTGCGCCAGGTCGCCGGCCTGATCGCCCGGCGCATCATCTGCCACGCCCGGCCGAACATGCGGCTGGCCCGCGGCCAGCGTTTCGGCATGATCAAGTTCGGCTCGCGGACGGAATTGATCCTGCCCGCGGGCCCGGACGTCGATATAACCGTAAAGCCCGGCGACGCGGTCCGCGCCGGGCTGACCGTACTCGTCCGCCGCAAGCGCGCCGGGGTCCCCGGCGATCCCGAGGCGCAGGTCCATGAAAGTGATTCACGACGAGCCATCGCCGAAGCGACGTAGGGGCCGCGTGCGCCGGCTGCGCAACGTTGCGGTTTTCCCCACGCTGCTCACGCTCAGCAACCTGCTCTGCGGGTTCGCGGCGATCTACTTCTGCATGCGCGGACTCTACTCCGCGGACCTCGACCCGGCGCTCAAGGCGACGCTCAACAGCCGGCGTCTCGAGGAGTTCCTGCCGACGTTCATCTCGGTGGGGGGGTTCCTCATCTTCCTCGGCATGTTCTTCGACCTGCTCGACGGCCGCGTCGCGCGCATGACCAGCGGAACCACCAACTTCGGCGGGCAGCTCGACTCCCTCGCCGACATGATCACCTTCGGCGCCGCACCTGCGCTGCTCATGATCGGACTCGTCAGCGTCGCCGCCCACAACCGCGGCCTCGGCCCGCCGACCGGCCGCGAGGCCCCGGCGATCGTCCGCGCCGACGCCGGCGCCGACGACGCTGCCGACACCACTGCGCCGGCGCTGCCCCCGGGCCACTTTCGCCCGGAGAGCATGCTCTTCTCCTCGCGCGGCTCGTGGATCGCCGGCGCCATCTACGCGGCGTGCTGCGCCCTGCGCCTCGCCCGCTACAACGTCGAGCACTCCGAGAGCAACCCCAAGCAGGAACGCACCTTCCGCGGACTGCCGTCGCCCGGGGCGGCGGCTGTCGTCGCGAGCCTCGTCATCCTCTACGAGCACGTCGTCGAGTTGAAGGGCTGGTGGCTCGTCAACATGCTGCCGATCATCACCATCGCAGCCGGCCTGCTCATGGTCAGCCGCATCAAGTACGCCCACCTGGGCAACCGCTACCTGCGCGGCCGCAAGCCGTTCGGCCTTATCATCATCCTGCTGATCGTGATCGGGTTGCTCATGCGCTGGCCGGCTCCGACGCTGGCGGCGATCACCTGCCTCTACGCGCTCACCGGGCCCGCGCTGTGGGCCTACGACCGCGTCCGCCACCGCCACGACCAGGGCGGCACCGGCGTGCCGCAGTCCCCGCAGCAGCCGCAGCCGCAGCCGCAACAGCCCGGCGGTGACGCCTACGGCACGCGGGCGACCCCCTGATCCGCGGAAAAATAGCCGCAGGCACCGCCGTCGCGTGACCGCCGCGTTCTTCGCGGTATCATGTTCCCCCAACGCGCAGCGCGCTTCGCTTGGCGCGCCAGCGACTCCATAATCCCAGGATCAGGTAAAACCGACATGGCCGCCGATCGACCGACCGACACCGCCGACAACACCAGCAGCGACGCACCCCGCCGGCTGAACTTCGTCCAGCAGATCATCGAGGACGACCTGCGCACCGGCAAGTGGGAGGGCCGCGTCGCCACGCGCTTCCCCCCGGAGCCCAACGGCTACCTGCACATCGGGCACGCCAAGAGCATCTGCCTGAACTTCGGCCTCGCGCGGCAGTACAACGGCACCTGCAACCTCCGCTTCGACGACACCAACCCGGTGAAGGAGGAGCAGGAGTACATCGACTCGATCACCGCGGACATCCGCTGGCTCGGCTTCGAGGGGCCGGTGCTCTTCGCCTCCGACTACTTCGGGCAGATGTATACGTGGGCGGTCCAGCTCATCCAGGACGGCAAGGCCTACGTCTGCGACCTGAGCGCGGAGGAGGTGCGCGCCCACCGCGGCACACTCACCGCGCCGGGCACCGACAGCCCGTTCCGCAACCGCTCGGTCGCGGAGAACCTCGACCTCTTCGAACGCATGCGCCGTGGGGAATTCCCCGACGGAAGCCGCACGCTCCGCGCCAAGATCGACATGGCCTCGCCCAACATGAACCTGCGCGACCCGGCCATGTACCGCATCCTGCACGCGCATCACCCGCGGACCGGCGACCACTGGTGCATCTACCCGATGTACGACTGGGCCCACGGGCTCGAGGACTCCATCGAACGCATCACCCACAGCATCTGCACGCTGGAGTTCGAGAACCACCGTCCGCTCTACGACTGGTTCCTCGACGCGCTGGGGATTTACCATCCGCAGCAGATCGAGTTCGCCCGCTTGGCCCTCAACTACACGGTGATGAGCAAGCGCAAGCTGCTCGAGCTGGTGAAGACCAAGCGGGTGAGCGGGTGGGACGATCCGCGGATGCCCACGCTGAGCGGCCTGCGGCGGCGGGGCGTGACGCCCGAGTCGATCCGCACCTTTTGCGCCGACGTCGGCGTGGCCAAGTTCAACAGCACGATCGACGTGACCCGCCTGGAGAACGCGGTGCGCGACGATCTGAACAAGCGCGCCCCGCGGGTCATGGCGGTGCTCAACCCGCTCAAGGTCGTGATCACGAACTATCCCGAGGGGCAGAGCGAGGAGCTCGACGCGGTGAACAACCCCGAGGATGCGTCCGCCGGGACGCGCCGGGTGCCGTTTGCGCGCGAGCTGTTCATCGAGGCCGAGGACTTCATGGAGGATCCGCCGCGGAAGTTCTTTCGCCTGGGCCCCGGCCGGGAGGTCCGCCTGCGCTACGCCTACTTCATCACCTGCCAGGAGGCGGTCAAGGACGCCGCGGGCAACATCACCGAGCTGCGCTGCACCTACGACCCCGCCACGCGCGGGGGCGATGCGCCCGACGGCCGCAAGGTCAAGGGCACGCTGCACTGGGTGAGCGCCGCGCACGCGGTGGACGCCGAGGTGCGCCTCTACGACCGGCTCTTCAACGTGGAAAACCCCGACAAGGTGGAGGAGGGCCAGGACTGGAAGGACCACCTCAACCCCGAGTCGCTGCGCACGATCCCCGCGGCGAAGCTGGAGCCCAACTGGCGCGAGGCAGCCAACCGCGCCTCCTGGACCGACGAGATCGCCCGCGTGCAGTTCGAGCGCCAGGGCTACTTCGCGCTCGACGCAGACACAGCCAAGGCCGGCAGACCGGTCTTCAACCGCACCGTGACGCTCAAGGACACCTGGGCGAAAATCGCGGGAAAGTAGGGCAAAGACCGTAGCCACGGGCCAGATTCCGATATCCCTGGCGGGGAGACCGACGGTAAACTGAGTTGTTGCGGCGGCGGCACTCGTGATGAGCCGCGAGTCTACCGATCGCAGTCCGGAATGCCTTTCACTTCCGCGGAGGCGGCCCCATGCCCTTCCTGTTGGCAATCGCTTCGGTGAGTTGTGCCTGCTGTCTCCTCGTGGCGCCGGCGCCTGACGCAGCCGCGCTGGCCCCCGCGCTGACGGCCTACCGCGACGGTGACTACGCGCGCGCCCTCCGCCTCGTCCGACCACTTGCCGAGCGCGGCAATGCCGAAGCTCAGTCGTTGATGGGGGACTGTCTGTACGCGCCGGCTGCGCTGGAGCGGGACGTCGCGCAGGCAGCCACCTGGTACCGACGCGCCGCCGAGCAGGGGATGGTTCATGCGCAGCTTAACTTGGCGGCATTGCTGTTTACCGGAGACGAGGACCTTCAGCCAAACCTCCCCGAGGCACTGCATTGGTATCGCATACTCGCCGATAAAGGTTATCGCAACGCACAGACGGCCACGGGCACCATGCTCTGGATGGGGGTTGATGGCGGTGTGCCCAAGCCTGAGGAAGGCGCGCAGTGGTTCCGGAAAGCCGCCGAGCAGGGCGATCTCGAGGCGATGCTCAATCTGGCACGGGGATATGAGCGCGGGCCGGTTCTCGAGCACGATGACGTCCAGGCAACGCACTGGTACCTCCAGATGGCGCTGCGCGGCTACGCGCCGGCCCAGAACCACGTGGGCCGAAAGTACCTCGAGGGTGTCGGCGTCGCCAAGGACGAGGAAAGGGCTTTTCACTGGTTCTCCCGCGCGGCTGACAATGGCGACGCTGAGGGGCAACTGAATCTGGGGCGCTGTTACCTCGAAGGGATCGGAACGGTTCAGAGCAACCAAGCGGGTGTGACCTGGATCATGCGGGCCGTGGACCAGCAGAATACCGAGGCGATGCTGGAACTCGCCGAATTGCTCACCGAGGGCCGCGTTCTAAAACGCGATGATCGGCAGGCGCTTGTGCTCAACGCGTATGCGGGAATCCTGGGCGAAACGCAGGGCGTTGTCCGCGCTGCGGAAGCACTGGTGGAGGGACGCGGAGTACCGCTCAACCGGGCCAGGGCTTTCGCCACTTATCGAGTGGCATTGAAGATGGCTGACGCGACTGAGTCCGCAGCGATCGAGAAGAAACTGAATCAGCTCGAGGCGCAGTTGAGTGACGACGAACGCCGGCAGGTCGACGAGTATCGTCGGCAATGGGAGCGCCTGAAGCAAAAGGGCGAAAAACCTGCGATAGGCGATCTGGTCTAGAGCAAGCTCTAATCATGTGCTGCGGGCGTGCCCGGTTTTCGGCGAGCATGGACCCGCACATTGACGCTACAGGTGGATTGGGGGCGCACCAGCCGGTCGACCGGCGCAATTCATTTCCTTTTCAATAACCCTGTTGGTATCTGGATCGCCCGCTGGCCTCGGACGCAACGCCATGTACGAATGCCCCAACTGCCGTCAGCCCCAGCCGCTGCGTTATGTCATGAAACCCATCTGGGGCACGTGGACGTGTGCGGCGTGCGGCGCCGGACTGGCCATCAGCCCCAAGCGCCGGCTGATTGCCCTCATGGCGGTGCTCTTCTTCGTGCTTCTCACGGTGGGCGCGTTCGGGCCGGCCATCAGTTCGCACGGTTGGGTCGTGCGCTTGGCTGCGCTTCCCGTGCTGGCCTGCGGCGTTCTCGCCATCGTGCTGCTCTTCGACCGTGCCGACCTCGTTGACCGTACGGGCATGCGCTGCCACCGGTGCGGCTACGATCTGCGCGGCCAGAGCGAGACGCGCTGCTCCGAGTGCGGCGCAGCGTTCGATCCGAGCGAGGCCGCGCGGCGTGCGGCGGCCGCGGAGTACCAAGCGGCTGCGACGCGCCGGCGCCGCGTCGCGTCCGCCGTCCTGGTCGCCATCACCGTGCTCGGCATACTGGTCTTCTTGGGAAATGTACTGTGGTGGCGCGCCGCCCGGCGCGTTCCCGCTGCGGCGCCCACGGCGACGGCGACTCCGCAGACCCCGTAGCGCTGCGCGGCTCGGGTGCGGGCAACCGGGCAACAGCCGCTCGGTGAATGGGGGGTAGGGGGCGATTCCTCAGGCGATATCCGGCATGTCGCGAGCTTCCGCCGGTTCCAGCACGCCGGCGCCGATGTCCGCGCCCTGGTGGTGGGCGGCCAGTTGCTGGATCATCCGGTCAAAGACCGCGAGCCGCTCCTGGGCGATCCGCTTCACGGCTGCGAACCGCAGCGAGTCCTTGACCCGCGCCGACCAGTAGCCGTACTGCTTCTGCGCCTGCCAGGTTTCGATCGCCGCCGCGAGCCCCCGACCCTCGTTGGTGTGCTTGCGGGCCAGATGCCACAGGCCCAGGGCGCCGAACGCGTCCAGGTTGGCTGCATCCGCCACGAGCTGCGCCTCGTAGATGTCCACGTCGTGATCGTTCAGGCTGCGGATCGCCGTCGACGCGACGCGCAGCGTGTCCGCCGGCACGACTTCCTGCAGCGAACGCTCCATCAGCGCCGCGCCCAATTCACGCTGCACCGGCGAGGTGAGCTTGCAGCCGATCTGCTCGCGCGCGATCTCGCCATCGTTGTACTGGCTGATCCAGCCGGCGTCGTGGTAGAGCCCGGTGATGGTCAGGACGGCGGGGTCGTAAGCGTGCTTGGTGAGTTCCGGCAGGCTGGCGATCTTGAACGCCGCGTCGGTCACGCGCAGCGAACGCTCCCAGAGGTAGATGTCCTCCGCCCCTTGGCCCGTCGCGACGACGAGGTCACGGCGCGCGCGGTTTCGGATATCCTCCAGGTCGATCATCGGGCGTTGCCGACTCAAGACGGGACGCTTTTCCCCCACCTGCGAACCGTCGGGTTTATGTTGATGCGCGATGGTTCCCGGCCCTCAGAAAATGCATGGCTGCCCGTTCGCGACAGACCGACTCCGCAAATCGTTCAGCCCCCGACCCGCCGGTAGGCAAGACTCCCGGTGTGCCGGGAAAACCGCAGTGATGGCCCAGAACCCGCCGACTCTTACGCTTCCGTGTGAAGATCGGGATGCGATGAGGGTTGCCCGCCCCATAATCGGGGCAAGAAGTTGCACCGCCAGCCGCGTTCCGTCCCCACGCCAGCCAGTATAAGGCAGGCTGGGCGGTCAAAGCAAGCGTTGAATCACCACAGTACAGGTTAACATGGGTCGCCACTGAGGCTTGAGCGGGCGGATTTTGAGCGATTGGGCGGCGTCCGGCGCGAGGCCTCGTCAGCCCTCGAGCAGGGCGTAGTAGCAGTTCCGCTTGCGCGGTTGCCACCCGGCGTCGGTGATCAGGTTGCGGATCTCCGGCTCGTTCAGGCGATAGGTCGTCCCCGCGGCTGAGACCACGTTCTCCTCCATCATCACCGAGCCCATGTCGTTGGCCCCGAAGAACAGGGCGAGCTGCCCGATCGCCGGCCCCTGCGTCACCCAGCTCGACTGCACGTTGTTGATGTTGTCGAGGAAGATCCGCGACAGCGCCAGCATCCGCAGGTACTCATGCGCGCCCGCAAGGTGCAGGTGCTTGCCGTCCGGCTCGCCGGTGTAGTCGCTGGGGAATTTCTTCATGCGGCCCAGCGGTGTGCCGTCCGGTTGGAACGTCCAGGTGATGAACGCGGTGAACCCACCGGTCTCGTCCTGCAACTCGCGCACGAGGCGCAGGTGCTCGATGCGTTCCGCGACCGTCTCGATGTGGCCGAACATCATGGTGATGCTCGTGCGCATTCCCACCTCATGGGCGGCGCGCATCACGTCGAGGTATTGCTGCGTATTGGTTTTGCCAATGCCGATGCGGTCGCGCACGCGGTCCGAAAGGATCTCCGCGCCGCCACCGGGTATCGTGTCGAGCCCCGCCTCCTGCAAACGCAGCAGCACGTCGCGAATCGACATGCCGAAGACTTCATGGAAGGCGTAAATCTCCGGGGGGCTGAACGCGTGCGTGTGAATGCCGGGATACTCGCGTTTGATGAAGCGAAGCAGGTCGCAGTACCACTCGAAGGGCAGCATCTCCGCGGGAACCAACCCGCCCTGCATGAGCACCTGCGTACCGCCGATCGCGATCAGTTCCTCGATTTTCCTTCCGATCTCCTCAAAGCTGAGCACGTAGCCTTCGGGCAGGTCGCGGCGGCCCGAGTCCATGCCGGGCGGATCGGCTTTGAAGTTGCAGAAGATACACTTCGCGGTGCAGTAATTGGCGTAGTTGATGTTGCGATCGACCACGTACGTGCGGTACGGCTCGGGGTGCTTCGCCAGCGTGACTGCGTCGGGCCATCCGGCCCAGTTCGGCAGGCTCTGCTCCCGGTACAGGGCGCAGGGCGTCGTCGGGAGTGATGCGGGAGGGGCAGCCACGGCGGCGGTCGATGCGATCATGCGAAGACAAACTCCTGTGCTTCCGGGATAACGTGCTGCTGCTGCACCATGTCGAGAAAGAGCGCCATCGCCTCGCGGTGCCGGTCGGTGATCTTGAATTTCAGCCGGTGCGTCAGGTAACGCGTGGCCAGCTCGACCGGCCAGCCCAGTCGCGGCCCGGCGCTCGCCGCGATTTCGGCGGCGGCAGCAACACCGCGATCACGGGCTTCGGACAGTTGCCGCGGGAGTTCGCCCGCGTCGTAACCCTGCCCGCAGACCCAGGCTGCAAAAACAAACGGCAGGCCGGTCAGGGATTTCCAGGCGCCGCCCAGGTCCGTCTCGATGTCGAAATCGGTCAACCGGTGGTTCACCACCTTGTCGCCGATCAGCAGCACCGCCTCCACGTTCGTCCAGTCGCCGCCGGTGCTGTCCAGCGGGGCGATCATCAACTGCTGCCCGAACATCTCCTGCCAGATCACGCTCGCCAGGGCTACCGACGTGTGTGAGTCGCCGTCCACGTGCAGCCGCCGGATTTCGTCCGGGGGCACGCGCGAGAAAATCCGCACGGTCAGCGTCTCGCCGTCGCACCCGATGCAGGCGTCCGAGATGATCTGCCAGCGGCGGTGCGGGCGGACGATGTCGATCACGGGCACGAGCGCCGCATCCACCTCGCCGGCGTCGAGCAGTCCGGCGAGCCGCGCGGGCACGTCGTACACCAGGCTCACGCCATGCATGCAGTCGAGCCCCTCGATCAGCGGGCGGGCGTTGAGAAACGAGACGACGCCGAGCCGGTGGCTGTGCGGCGTGGTGGCAGGTTGTGGGTTCATCGATTGACTCGTCAGCCGGCCATCCGCCCCGCGTTTTCGCCGTTCATGCGGCCTTTCGCGGGAGACGTGAGCCCGGCGGCGGGATTATAAGAGGGGCGTACGGCCCGAGAAACGCGAACCGACCCCGTTTCAATCTTTTTGAAAACACGCGTTGCGCCCGGGTTTTCCGCGCTATTCCGCACTCTTGGCGTCGCCGCGGGCCAGCGCTTTCAGTCCGGCCAGCGAGAAATCGGCGATCCGCTCGGCCAGTTCGGCGGAGTTTTCCGGCGCGCTCAGCTCCGGGCTGAGTCGCTTCAGCAGCTCGCGGTTGTACAGGTAAAAGAAGCATTGCGCCGCCACGCTGAACCGGGCGCAGGCGATTGCAAACTCATCCGGCCCGTCGCCCACGAGTTCGCGGACCAGGTCGTGCAGCAGTTGCGCCCGCGGCCGGATCAGGTCGTCCAGCACGGCATCCAGCGCTCCGGTGGGCTGGATGAACTCGTGGGCCACGACCGTGGCCCGCCACGACGGCCGCTCCGGGTCGAACAGGTCGGCAATCACCTCGGAAATGAACGTCCGGAGTCGCTCCTCGGGCGTTCCACCCAGTTCCGCCTCGCGGATCATGGGCGTCTGGCTCAGTGCGTGGCGGATGACCTCGGTGTAGAGCTCCTGCTTGTCGTTGAAATGGTAGTTGATGGCAGCCGTGTTCACGCCGGCCCGCTCGGTGATCTCTTTGACGGTGGCGGCGTGCAGGCCGCGTTCCGCGAAGACCTGCCCGGCTGCATCGATAAGCCGTCGGCAGGTCTCCTGGGTACTCGCGTTGTTCTTGACGTTCGGCATGCCGTTGCACCCCTGATTGGCCCGGACCCACGAGTATATAGCCCGTCCGCCTAATTATTCAAACATTCATTTGATTTTTCGTTGACATGGCCAAATTATAGTTTAAATATAACATTGAATAATTGGCCGGCGGAGAGGCCCCCACGCCACGAGAGGATGAGCAGCGTATGGCAGACAAGGGAAGCAATGGATCAGCCGTGATGACACCGGCTGAGCGCGAGGCTTCGAGCCGCGTGTCGGCAGTCGGCGATGCCGAAACGCCCACCAAGCGGCGACGCCCGCCGGTGCCCGTCATCATCGCACTCGTCCTCGGTCTCGCTGCCGCGGTGTATGGCGTCGAACGCTACATCCACGGCCTGTCGTACGAGGACTCCGACGACGCCTTCATCGATGGCACCGTCGCGCAGGTTAGTCCGCGCGTGCCGGGCCACATTCTCGAGGTCGACGTCAGCGACAACCAGCACGTGGCTGCCGGCGAGCTGCTCTGCACGCTCGACCCGGCGGACTTCGAGGCTGCTCTGGCCGGCGCCAAAGCGGCGCTGGCGGCGGCCCAAGCCCGGGCCGAGACGGCAGCCGCCGACCTCGCCATGATCCGCAAGACCGCACCGGCTGAGGTCGAGAAGGAGCAGGGATCGGTAGCAGCCGCGGAGGCTGCGCAGTCCACTGCGCAGGTACGACTCGCGCTCGCGCAGAGCATGCTTGCGCAGGCCAAGGCCCGCGTGTCGGCGGCGGAGGCTGCGGTCGAACAGGCCCAGGCGGCGGCGGAGGCCGCGGAGGCTGAGGCGAGCCGCGCGGAGTCGGACCTCGCCCGGTACCAGGCGCTCTTCGACTCCGGCGGAATAACCGCCGCCCAGTTGGACCAGTTTACGACCGCCGCCACGGCGACGGGCGCGAACGCCCGCGCGACGCAGCGGGGCGTCGCCGCGGCGCAGGCCCAGGTGGTGGAGGCGCAGGCGGGCCTGCAATCGGCCCAGGAATCGGTCCGCCAGGCGGAATCGCAGATCAACGAGAGTGCCGGCAAGGCGGACGAGGCCCGTGGCGGACTGGCCAAGGCCCGCGTCGCCGACGAACGCATCGCCCGGGCCGAGGCGCAGCGTGCCCAGGCGCTCGCCGACGTGGAGCAGTCCGCAGCCGCCGTGCAGCAGGCCGAACTCAACCTGTCGTACACGCGGATCGTCGCGCCGATCACCGGCACGGTAACGAAAAAGTCAATCGAGGTCGGCACCTACGCCCGGCCCGGCCAGGCGCTGATGGCCATCGTCAGCGACGACAAGTGGGTCGTCGCGAATTTCAAGGAAACCCAACTGGAGCGGATGCGCGTCGGCCAGCCCGTCGCCATCCGCATCGACGCCTATCCCGACCTGCACCTGCACGGCCACATCGACAGCATGCAGCGCGGCACGGGGTCGCGTTTCAGCCTGCTGCCCGCGGAGAACGCCACCGGCAACTACGTCAAGGTCGTGCAGCGTGTTCCGGTCAAGATCGTGCTGGACGATCCGCTGCCGGAGGACCGGCCCATCGCCCTCGGCCTGTCGGTCGTCCCCGAGGTCAAGGTGAACTGACCGCCGATCCGCCATGGCCACGATTGCTGAAAACCCGCAATCCCGGCGCAGGCGCCAGCCCGCGGCTGTCCCGGAGTGGACGCCGAGCCGTTCCGCCGCCGGCCGCCACAATCCCTGGACCATCGCGTGGATTCTCTCCATCGCGACGTTCATGGAGGTGCTCGACACCGCCATCGCCAACGTGTCACTGCGCCACATCGCCGGCAGCCTCGCCGCCGGTCTCGACGAGAGCACCTGGGTCATCACCAGCTACCTCGTGGCCAACGCCGTCATCCTGCCGGTGAGCGGCTGGCTCAGCGACGTGATCGGCCGCAAGCGTTTCTACATGGGGTGCGTCGCGATTTTCACCGTGGCGAGCCTGCTCTGCGGGCTGGCCACGTCGCTGCCGCAGCTCATCTTTTTCCGCGTGCTGCAGGGTATCGGCGGTGGGGGGCTGGTTCCCTCCGAGCAGGCCATGCTCGCCGACACCTTCGCGCCGAAGGACCGCGGCAAGGCCTTCGCCCTCTACGGGCTCGCGGTCGTCGTCGCTCCGACGCTGGGGCCGACGCTGGGCGGGTGGATCACCGACTCCTACTCCTGGCATTGGGTATTTCTAATCAACGTCCCGGTGGGCATCGCCTCGCTCTTCCTCTGCGCCCAGTTCATCGACGAGCCGCGCGCGGTGGTTCGCGAGCGGCTGCGCAAGCTCCGCGGCGGCCTCAAGGTCGACTACATCGGTTTCGCGCTCGTCGCGATCGGACTCGGCTCGCTCGAGCTGATGCTCGACGAGGGCGAGCGCTACGACTGGTTTTCCTCGCCGTTCGTCCGCACGTTCGCCGTGGTCGCCGCGGTTTCGCTGGTCAGCATGGTGCTCTGGGAGTGGTATCACCGCGACCCGGTTTTCGATGTGCGCCTGCTGAAAAACCGCAACTTCGCCGTGTGCATGTTCATGATGTGCATCGTGGGTTTCACGCTCTACTCGACCACGACGCTGATTCCCATGGTGCTGCAGACCCAGCACGGCTATACCGCGCTGCTCGCCGGTCTCGTGCTCACGCCCGGCGGCCTGATGACGCTGCTGTGCATGCCGCTTGTCGGCTATCTGACCACGAAGGTGCCGCTGCGCAACCTGCTCGCGTTCGGCCTGTTCGTGCTCGGTCTGGCCACCTGGCACATGAGCAAGTTCCCCTCGAACCTGACGTTCATGACCGCGATGCAGGCCCGCATCTTCCAGGCGGCCAGCCTCGGCTTTCTGTTTATCCCCATCACCACGCTGAGCTACCACGGCCTCGCCGCCGGTCGCAACAACGTGGCTTCCGCCATGCTCACCGTGGCCCGCAACATCTCCGGCAGCGTCGGCATCGCCCTGACCGGCACGCTGCTCGCTCAGCGCACCCAGTACCATCACGCCGTGCTCGTGGAGCACGTGAATCCATACAACCCCGCCGCCCAGAACGCGCTGCAGGGCCTCTCCAACCTCGGCAGCGGTAGTGTCGGCGGCGCCGCACCCGGACTTGGCGTGCTCGACGGCCTGATCAACCGCATGTCCGGCATCATGGCCTTCAACGACGTTGCGTTCGTGATGGGCATCGGCGTGCTGGGGGCCCTCGTGTTTGTTCCACTGCTGGTGCGCGCCCGGGCCGAGGGGGGACCGGCTGCCCACTGATTTGGGGGTGAATCGCCATGATTTCAGCCTTGCAACCATTGATTCGATTCCGCTTCCGGGCTGCGGCAGCCGTCGGCGCCGCCCTCGTCGCCGTCGGGGCTGCCGGGTGCGTCGATCAGCAGCGCGAGGTCGCGGTCTATCGCGACGTCCTCGCCGGCCACGCGCCCACGACCGACCAGCCCGCCGGCGAGTCCATCGACGCGAACACCGAACTCAGCCTGACCGAAGCCATGGCCCGCGCGAGCCGCGACAACGAGCGCATCGCCCTGGGTGGGGAAAAATACCTCCAGGCCCTGATCGACAAGGACCGCACCTTCGCGAATTTCCTGCCCACGATCTCCTTCAGTCCGGCGTACTTCGCCCGTGAAGGTGTGGCCAATTCCTTCACCCCCAACCACACCCTCGACGCACCGCTCACCGCTCAGGCCTCGCTCCACACCGTCAGCGACATCGCCCAATACCGATCAGCCGGCATGACCGCGGCCCAGCAGCGCGAGCTGCTGCTCGACCTGCACGCCACGCTGTTGCTCGAGGTGGCCCAGACCTACTACACCGTCCTCCAGGCCGAGCAGTCCGTCGACGTCCTCGCGAACTCGCTCAGCGTGCAGGACGCGCGCGTCACCGACGTCCGCGACAAGCTCGCCCAGGGCGTCGCCCGCCAACTCGACCTCGAACAGTCCAAGGCCCAGGCGGCAGCAACCCGCGCCGCGCTTACCGGGGCGCGCCGCGACGTCGCCCGCGCCCGGGCGACGCTCGCGTTTCTCATCGGTGTGCCCGCGGTAGACGGCCCACTCGTCGACGACTACGCGACGCCGCAGGAGGTTGCGGAACTCGCCGACCTGCTCGACATGGCCCGGGCCCAGCGCCGCGACCTGCTCGCCGCGCACGAGGCTGTCCGCGCCGCGCACCAGGCCGTCGAGGCCGCGATCGGCGAGTACTATCCGTCGCTCAGCATCAACCTGCAGGCGTTTCTCTACCGCGAGAGCATGCCGGCTGAGAGCCGCTTCGCCAGCTTCATCGAGGCGAACCTGCCGCTCTTCGCCGCCGGGCGCATCCGCGCCGACGTCCGCGACGCGTGGTCGCGTTACCGCCAGAGCGTTCAGGCCGAGTCGCTGCTCACCCGGCAGGTGGCCCAGCAGGTTGAAATAGCCCGTATCGATTTCACGACCGCCGTGCAGCGCATCCGCGATCTGCAGACCGAGGTGTCCGCCGCCCGTGAGGCCTTCCGCATCGCCGGCGAGTCGTACAACTCGGGCCTGGCGACCAACCTGGACCGGCTCGATGCCCAGGACCGCCTGCTCTCCGCCGACCTGCGCCTCACCGCGGCGACCTTTGAGAAAACCATGGCCTACCTGCGTCTGCGCCGCGACGTCGGCCGCCTCGACGGGCCCGATGCCGGGCACGGCGATGACGCCCTCGCCCGCCGCGACCCGCCGCCCGCCGACGCGCTCGCCGCGGGCGCTAGCGCCGATTGACGCTGCGGGCGGCGCCGATTATGTTCCGCCCTCCCAGCCGGTCCGCGGCTGATGCGGAGTTTGCGCTTCCATGGCCTTGCAGATGATCCAGACGTCGAGTCGCCTGCGCCCGTTGCGCTACCTGCTGAGCCTCGTGCTCGGCGGCGTGGCCGTAGCGGCGCTGACTGGCTGTGCCGAGCCGCGCACCGAGTTCGACGTGGTCAACGTGCAGGGGGTGGGCCAGCGCGAACGCTTTCACCAGCCGTTCGACGAGTGCTTCTACACGATCGACCGCGGCGGCCAGGTCGACATGGTCGCCCGCCGCGTGGAGCGCGGACCCAACCCCGGCGAACGCGTCGCCCAGGTCATCCACGTCCAGACGGAGTTCCGCGCCGTCCCCGGCTCGACCCCGGCTGAGTCGTCCATGATCAACGCGACCGTCCACTACGCCGTGCTCGACGGGCAGGGGGGTGTCTGCTACGAGGGGGCGGGCTTCTTCTCGACCAAGGAGGATCCCGAAACCGGCGTGATGACGGGGGCGCTCGAACGCGCCCGCCTCGAGGAAAACCGCGCCGCCGGCCAGGGCGCCAGCGTCTTCAACCGCGTGGAGCTGACCGGCACCTACCGCGCGATCCGCAACCGGCGCCGCGTCGTGCGTCTGCTCAACGAACTCGACCGCCTCTTCGGCCCCCAACCCGACTACCGCCCGGCGCCGCGCGCCGACGATCCGCTCTAGCCCGCCGCACCCGCCGCCCGATCAGTACCGATCGCCGGACTCGTCCGTCTTCTCGGCCGAGTGCAGGTGGTCACCCGTCGCCGGCGAACGCAGCACCTTTGAGTAGCAGAAGCCCACCAGGCAGAGCACGAAGCCGAGCGATCCGAGCATGAAGATCCAGCCACCCACGGTCATAGCAACACTCCTTGCAATCTCCGACCGCACACCCGGTCAGGCCCGCGACGTGTCGGCGTTCTCCGCGTTCCAGTGCTTGCCGGCTAGGTAGATCAGGATCAGCAGGAACACGACGATGCCGGCGATGAAGAGAACGATGAACAGCGGCACGCCCCCTTGCAGCAACTGCTTGATATATCCGGGCAAATTGCTGATGCACCACAGCAGGAAAACGACGAGCAGGTAGAGCGGCGCGACGAATGATATCACGAACTTGAAGGCCCGCGGCAGGCGAATCTCGGCGCCGTCCTCGGCGAACTTGACTCCCCGATCGACCCCAAACACCCACGCGAACAGGAACACCTGCACCATCGCGAGCACGAAAATCATCGCCGTGCCCACCCAGAAGTCCATCGTGTCGAGCGCCGCCAGGTCCTTGCTGAACCAGATGCACAGGAACGACCCCGAAGCCGTGACCAGACCCAGGATTGTGACCGACGCGCGCCGACCGATCCGCAGCCCCTCCTCCAGGAAGGCGATCGCCGGCTGGAGCATCGAGAGCGAACTCGTGATGGCCGCGAGGAACAGCATGAAGAACCAGCAGAATCCGAAGAAATGGCCGAAGCGCATGTACTCGAAGACGACCGGCAATGTCTTGAATCCCAGCGCAAAACTCGAGTTCAGCACGTCCTTGCTGAGGCCGGCTGAGCCCAGGAACAGAAACGCCGCCGGCACGGTGATGAGTCCACCGAGGCACACCTCGAAGAACTCGTTGGTGGACGAAGCCGTCAGGCCTGAGAGCACCACGTCGTCCTTGCGTTTCAGGTAGCTGGCATAGTTGATGATCACGCCGAAGCCCACGGAGAGGCTGAAGAAGATCTGCCCCGTGGCTGCCAGCCAGACATCGGGATTGAGCAACTGGGTCAACCACGACTCGCCGGCTGCCTTGGGCTTCGGGTTCCACATGAAGCCCAGCCCCTCGCCGATGTTGTCGAGCGTGAGCACGCGGATGAGCACCGCGACCGCGCACAGCGCCATCAGCGGCACCGCGTACTTGCAGAAGACTTCGATACCGCGAGAGACGCCGCGGAAGATGAGGAAGAAATTGATCGTGAACACGATCACCCAGAAGACGACGCTCTGGTGAATCGACCCGTGCAGCATCACGCCGTCGGACTTGTCGCCGGTCACGCTGGTGAAGAACTTGGCGCTTTCCTCGGCGAACTGCGCCTTGTCCGTCCCCAGGTTGATCCCGCCGACCAGGTAGTTCCACGCGTACTGCAGGCACCACGACTCGATGTACACGTAGTACATGTAGATCACGACGGGGATCAGCACGCCCAGCACGCCCACGTAGCGCCACGCCGGCCGCCGCCCCAGCACGCCGAAGATCGCCGGTGCGGAGTTGAATCCGAACTGCCCGCCGTACTTGCCCATCGTCCACTCGGCCCAGCAGATGGGGATGCCCAGGAAGATCAGGGCGCAGAAGTAGGGGACCATGAAGGCCCCGCCGCCGTTCTGCGCCGCCAGCCCGGGAAATCTCAGAAAATTCCCCAGGCCCACCGCGGAACCCGCCACCGCCAGGACCACGCCGATGCGCGAACCCCATTGCTCCTTGGGCCGCTGTGTCAAAGCCGGCTGCTCGCTCATAGAAACGTCCTTGCCCGTCGTGGAGTCGGTTGGAAGGGGACGCGTCAGTGCCCGTGGTCCCCTCAAGATGGGGCCTGATGTACCGGCCCGCGCCGCCGTTTGCAAGCAAATCCGCGTTTTCAAGACCGCCAAGGCCAGAAATCAGAGCCTCGGGCGCCAAGCCCGGGGGCAGCACCGCGGGAGTACGCAGCCGACGATCGCCGAAGGCGCGCCGATGCGCAGTGCCATGGGTCGCAAAGCAGGCCAAGGTCGGAGCAGCGCTGTGCGTCGGGAGCGCGCTGACGCACAAGGCGTGCACGGCACGCCCTACGAGCCGTTGCGAGGCGGGGGCTAATTGGGAATGGTCGTACTCACGCATTTGGGCAACGGGCCGCCGCGCTTCGCGCCTGTTGCTCTGATGCCGGTATGCTGATTGTCGCTTGGGCGGGCTCGCGCTCGAGACATATATGGTTGCTCGCGGACACGGGACCCCTTATGGTCCCGGCCATGATTCTGGCCGCGATGCAAACCGATCTGGCGAAGTTCGCGACCGACCTGGTCAACTGGGTCTGGTCGCCCGTGCTCTTCTTCCTGCTGCTCGGCTGCGGGCTGATCTTCTCCGTCGCCACCAAGTTCGCCCAGTGGCGCATTCTCACCCACGGCTACGCCTGCGTCCGCGGCAAGTACGACGACCCCAACGACGCGGGCCAGATCAACCACTTCCAGGCCCTCTGCGCAGCCCTCTCCGCCACCATCGGGCTCGGCAATATCGCCGGCGTCGCGGTCGCGGTGGCGGTCGCGGCCGGGTTCATCTTCGGATGTGGGTCGTCGGCTTCTTCGGCATGGCCTCGTTCATGGAGACCTCGCGGTCATGTTCCGCGACATCGCTGACGTGCCCGAACCCGCGCTCCTCTCACCGAGGCCGACGCCGAGTCGCGCACGCTCGAGCATGCCGGCGAGGCCCCGCCTGAGACGGGCTCGCTGACGCGGCCGCGGCGAGGTGCGCGGCGGGCCGATTGGTATATCCAACGGCGCCCTCGTCGAGCCGCTGCCAGCGACCACGGCGCCTGGGTCGTCTTCAAGATCCTCGCGGTCTGCTTCGCCTTCGCCACTCGTGCTCAACGCCTTCGGCGGCGGCAGCATGTACCAGGCTGGAACGTCGCCAACGTGCTCAGGGAGAATTTCGATATCGCCGAGACCGCGTCGGCCGTCGTCGTCTCGGTGCTCGTGGCCCTGGTGATCATCGGCGGCATCCGCCGCATCGGCCACGTCGCCTCGACGCCGTGCCGGGCATGTGCGTGCTCTACGTGCTCGGGGCCATCTATGTCATCGCCGTCAACTATACGGAAATTCCCCATTACCTGGCGCTGATCGTCAAGTCGGCGATCACCCCGGCGGCTGGTGAGGGCGCCTTCGCCGGCGTCAGCGTGTGGATGGCCTTCTCCTGGGGCCTGCGCCGCGCGTGCTTCTCCAACGAGGCCGGGGAGGGGTCAGCCGCCATCGCCCACTCCGCAGCCCGCACCGACGAACCCATCCGCGAGGGCATCGTCGCCGGCATCGGCCCCTTCATCGACACGATCATCATCTGCACCATGAGCGCCCTCGTGCTGCTCATGACCGGGACCTGGAACCGGCCCGCGGTCGGCACCGTCACCGCCATCGACGGCGATCGCGTCACCGTCACGGCCAACGCCGACGTGGGGCCGAAGATCGCCGGACTCTACGCCGACGCGGTTCAACCAGGCTCGGCCCTGGCGGTGTACGTCAAGCTCCGGCCGGGCGACGAGCCGCGCGTCGTCGTCGGCGACATCACCGAGGTTGACCGGGCCGAAGACGCGGCGGGGCGGTCCGACTGGGGCGCGGTGCGCACGCTCGTCCTCGACCTGTCGAAGGTCACCGGGGCTGAACGCGAGCGCATGGCCCTGCTCGAGACCGGTCAGCCAGTCCACCTCGACATCACCGGGGCCAAGCTCACCGCCTTCGCGTTCGACACGGCAGCCCGGGGCTTCGGCAAGTACATCGTCACCCTGGGCGTGTGCCTGTTCGCGTTCAGCACGATGATCAGTTGGAGCTACTACGGCGAGAAGGGGGCGGAGTACCTGTTCGGCCCGCGGGCGATCCTGCCCTACAAGTTCGTCTTCGTCGTCTTTGTCTTCCTGGGGATGGTGCTCGACAAGTTCTCGACGGTCTACGACATCTCCGACGCGACCACCGGCCTGATGGTGCTCTGCAACCTGCCCGCGGTCCTGATCCTCTCGCCGGTCGTGCTTCGCGCCGCCCGCGACTATTTCCGCCGGCTCGACTCCGGCGAGATGCCCCGCAACCCGTAGGTGGCTGATCCGGAGGATCAGTCGTTCACAGTTTTCTGCCGGTTCTTGCGTTTTTCGATGCTGTGGCAGCACAGCCGCCGGCACCGGCGGCAGCGGTGCAGCCGGCATTCGCCGCCCCGGTTGGTGGCCCAGAGCCGGATCATGTACTTGCCCGCCGGCTCGGCGAAGCCGCACTTGAGGCAGCGGATGTCCCACCCGGGGGCTCTGCGTTCGTACTTTTCCAGGTTTTCAGGGGTCTCCGGCATGTTGCCTCCGTGTGAACCCCAATATACGGGGCTTTGACGGGCGGGGGCGCTACAATTTCCGCCTTCGCTTCAAACTGGGGGAATCGGGCGGGCGTGGCGCTAAGCTCATTGCCCGGCGCATTTTACGGGTTGACAGACCGGCCCGGCGGGCACACAATCCGCGGTTCGGACTACGTCCCGGCGGCTGGGGCGCGGTTTGGTGTTTCATACCGAGGCGGGAGCGAGATCGACCGGCATGCGACGGGACGGCTGGTCACCTGGATGCTCACGTCGCGCGAAGAACAGTCCCCTTAGTGAACAGAGCAAGCAGGTCTGAGCAGACGCAGATGCGCCGCGCGCGGAGCGGCGCCGGCTGGCTGCTTGGGTTTTGCCATCGAGGGATTGACCCAGAGGACGAAGCATGATCGCCGAGGTCAGGAAGGTACGCGATTTCTCGAAGGTGGGCGACGCCATTCCGGTCCCCAACCTGATCGACATTCAAACCAAGTCGTACGCCCGGTTCCTCCAGGAACACGTGGACCCGCACGCGCGCGACAAGTCGGGCCTCGAGGGTCTCCTCCAGGAGGTGTTCCCCATCGAGAGCTACGACGGGGACATGCGGCTCGAGTACATGAGCTACGAGCTGGGCAAGCCCCGCTACACGCCGTCCGAGTGCCGCGAGCTGCGCCTCACCTACGGCATGCCCTTCCGCATCCGCGTGCGCATGCACCGCAAGGACAAGGACGAGATCCAGGAGGACCTCATCTACCTGGGTGAGCTGCCGATCATGATCGGCGGTGGCGAGTTCATCATCAACGGCGCCGAGCGCGTCATCGTCTCGCAGTTGCACCGCTCGCCGGGCGTCGACTTCGTCAAGGAGCAGACCGAGGGCGACCGCGCCCTGCACGCCTGCCGCATCATCCCCGAGCGGGGGAGCTGGATCGAGATCAACGTCACCAAGAAGGACGTGCTCGCGGTCCGCATCGACCAGTCGAGCAAGATCGCCGCGACCACCTTCGTGCGGGCCATGAGCCCCGATTTCGGCAGCGACGAGGCGATCGTGAAGGCCTTCCACAAGACCAAGGCGGTCAAGCCCGCGCAGCTCAAGCCGGAGATGTACTCGGTGAGCACGCTGGTCGACGAGGAGAGCGGCGAGGAGATCGTGCGGGCCGGTTGCCAGATCGGCGACGCCGTCGCCCGCCTGCAGTCGCTGGAGCTCAAGCAGGTGCAGGTGATCAGCGGCGTGACCGACCCGCTGATTCTCAACACCCTCGCGGAGGACAGCTCGCGCACCCACGAGGAGGCGCTGCTCAAGATCTACGCCCGCCTGCGGCCCGGCAACCCGCCGCAGCTCGAGAAGGCCCGCAAGCTGTTCGAGGAGAAGTTCTACGACGAGAACCGCTACCGCCTGGGCAAGGTGGGCCGCTTCCGGCTCAACCGCAAGCTGGAGGTCAACACGCCGGACGACGTCATGACGCTCCGCGTCGACGACCTGATCAGTTGCCTCAAGTACCTGCTGCTGCTGCGTACCGGCGAGTCGTCGTTCGAGGTGGACGACATCGACCACCTGGGCAACCGCCGCCTGCGCACCATCGACGAGCTGGCCACCGAGGAACTCCGCAAGGGTTTCCTCAAGCTGCGCCGCACCGTCACGGAGCGCATGAGCCTGCGCAACCCGGACGAGCTCAGCCGCATCGCCGAGCTGATCAACAGCAAGTCGATCAGCAGCGCCATCGAGTTCTTCTTCGGCCGCGGCGAACTCTCCCAGGTCGTCGACCAGACCAACCCGCTCTCGCAGCTCACCCACGAGCGGCGCCTCTCGGCCCTCGGACCGGGCGGCCTCAACCGCAAGCGGGCCGGCTTCGAGGTGCGCGACGTGCACATCTCGCACTACGGCCGCATCTGTCCGATCGAGACGCCGGAAGGCACGAACATCGGCCTGATCGCGTCGCTGGCGATCTACAGCTCGGTCGACGACTACGGCTTCCTGATCACGCCGTACCGCAAGGTGCAGAAGAAGGGCGCGTCGGTCGAGACCAGCCCCTCCTACCTGCGGGCCGACGAGGAGATGCGCCAGATCCTCGCGCCGCCGGAGGCCATGGTCGAGGGCGAGAACAAGCTCGAAGAGGGCCCGACCATCGTCCGCGCCTACGGCGACCTCACCCAGACCGACAGCACCGACGTCGCCTACGTCGATATTTCCCCCAAGCAGACCGTCGGCGTCTCCGCCTCGCTCATCCCGTTCCTCGAGCACGACGACGCCAACCGCGCGCTGATGGGCTCCAACATGCAGCGGCAGGCGGTGCCCCTGCTCCGCGTCGAGCCGCCCACGGTGGCCACCGGCATGGAGACCGCCGTCGCCGCGAACAGCGGCATGGTGGTGCGCTCCGCCAGCGACGGTGCGGTCACCTACGTCGACGCCGAGCGGATCGTCATCAACGAGACCGAGGAGTTCGTGCTCCGCAAGTTCGAGGGGCTCAACGAGCGCACCTGCCTCAACCAGAAGCCGATCGTGGTGAAGGGCCAGAAGGTCTCGGCTGGGCAGATCATCGCCGACGGGCCCGCGACGAGCCACGGCGAGCTTTCGCTCGGCAAGAACGCGCTGGTCGGCTTCATGACCTTCGACGGCTACAACTTCGAGGACGCGATCGTGATCAGCGAGCGGCTGGTCAAGGACGACGTCTTCACCAGCATTCACATCGACGCGTTCGACGTGGAGATCCGCGAGACCAAGCTGGGCCGCGAGGAATTCACTGCGGATATTCCCAACGTGTCGGAGCGGGCCCTGCGCAACCTCGACGAGCACGGCGTCGTCCAGGTCGGCACCCGCGTCGGCCCCGGCGACATCCTCGTCGGCAAGGTCTGTCCGAAGTCCAAGACCGAGCTGAGCCCGGAGGAGAAGCTGCTGCACGCGATCTTCGGCCGTGCCGGCGAGGACGTGAAGAACGATTCGCTGGAAGTGCCCTCGGGCGCCGGCGGCATCGTCATCGGCACCAAGCGCTTCAGCCGGCGCATGCACCAGACCGACGCCCAGAAGAAGCAGCTCGAGCAGGAGGTCAACGCCTACCGCAGCCGGACCAACGACAAGATCTGCCGCCTCTTCCGCCAGATGTGCAAGGAGATCGAGGGGATCGCCGGCGAGCCGATGGTCGACCCCAGCACCCGCCAGAAGGTCGGCCACAGCGAGATCACCGAGGTGCTCCTCGAGCAGATCGAGGCCCTCACCGAGCAGTGGCGTGCGGGTGATCTCAAGTGGGTCAAGAAGGCCACCAACGACAACAAGGCGGTCGACGTGTTCAACCGCTACTGGCCGCGCATCAGCGAGCTGATCGAGGAGCAGGAGCGCAAGATCGCCCAGATGAAGCGCGGCGACGAGCTGCCCTCCGGCGTGCTCGAAATGGTCAAGGTCTACATCGCCACCAAGCGGCGCCTGTCCGCGGGCGACAAGATGGCCGGCCGCCACGGCAACAAGGGCGTGATCGCCCGCGTCGTCCCCGAAGAGGACATGCCCTTCCTCGAGGACGGCACGCCGCTGGACATCCTGCTCAACCCGCTGGGCGTGCCGAGCCGTATGAACGTCGGCCAGATCCTCGAGACCCACCTCGGGTGGGCGATGAAGATGCTCGGCCTCCAGGCGGTGACGCCCGTCTTCGACGGCGCCACCGAAGAGGAGGTCCACAACGCGGTCCGCGAGGCCAACGCCCACGTCACCGAGCGCGGCAACGACCTCTCGGCTGTCCAGCAGGCGGGCAAGTCCCGCGAGATCTTCGCGAAGATGCCCTTCGGCGGAAAGATCACCGTCTACGACGGCCGCACCGGCGAGCCGTTCGATCAGCAGGTGACCGTCGGCTACATGTACATGCTCAAGCTCGACCACCTCGTCGATGACAAGATCCACGCGCGGGCGACCGGGCCGTACAGCCTCATCACCCAGCAGCCGCTGGGCGGCAAGGCGCGCACCGGCGGGCAGCGCTTCGGCGAGATGGAAGTGTGGGGCCTGGAGGCCTACGGCGCCGCCTACATGCTCCAGGAACTCCTCACCGTCAAGAGCGACGACGTCGAGGGCCGCACCAAGATCTACGAGTCCATGGTGCGCGGCAAGAACACGCTGGAAGCCGGAACCCCGGTCTCGTTCGATGTGCTCTGCAACGAGATCCGCGGCCTCGGCCTCAACATCCAGCTCGAAAAGAAGCGGATCCTGTAGGGCGCGTGGCCCGAGGAGCATCCGCCCATGCGGGTAGCGGCGATGGAAACGAACATCGAATACGCCACGGCGAGTGCGATCGCAGCCGAGGAACTGGCTGCCTTCTACGAGCGGCAGGGGCATCACACGACGCGCGATCTCGCCAAGCTCGAGCGCATGATCGCGAACTCGTTCTGCTTCGTGACCGCCCGGCTCGACGGTGAGCTCATCGGCATGGCCCGCGGCGTCACCGACGGCGTGCACGGCTACCTCTCGGAGTGCAAGCTGGATCCGCGGTTCCAGGGCCCGGCCTGCATCACCCGCAAGGACGGCCGCATCGAGCACGATTCCGAGGGGATCGCCGCCGAGATGGCCCTCCGCGTCGTCTCCGCCCTGGCGGAGTTCGGCGTCGATCGGATCCACGCCCTGGCCTACGGCACCGAGGTCGATTTCTGCGAGGAAATGGGCTTTCGGCGGGTGAGCGGCATGGTCGTGCTCGAAAGGGCGGTCACGGCGCCGGCGCCGGTGAACGCGTGACGCAGGCGGACCGGCCCGCGGGCCGGACGCAAGGGAAGAATTGGGAATACCTGTCGGAAGGCAGATAACCATTAGCGGGATAGCCCAAAACGATGGCAGACAACATTTACGACCGGATCAATGACTACGGCAGCGTGAAGATCCAGCTCGCCAGTCCCAACGACATCCGCAGTTGGTCGTTCGGCGAAGTGAAGAAGCCGGAGACGATCAACTACCGCACCTACCGGGCCGAGAAGGACGGCCTGTTCTGCGAGCGGATCTTCGGACCGGAACGCGACTGGCAGTGCGCGTGCGGCAAGTACAAGGGCACGAAGCACAAGGGCATCATCTGCGATCGCTGCGGCGTGAAGGTGACCCACTCGCGCGTGCGCCGCAAGCGCATGGGCCACATCAACCTCGCGGCCCCGGTCGTGCACATCTGGTTCCTCAAGGCGATGCCGTCGCGCCTGGGCAACCTGCTGGGCATGAAGACCACCTCCCTCGAGAAGGTGATCTACTTCCAGGACTACGTCGTCATCGATCCCGGCGACACCCCGCTCAAGAAGATGCAGCTCCTCACCGAGGAGGAGTTCCGCTCCGCCCGCGAGAAGTACGGCGCGTCCTTCCGCGCTGGCATGGGCGCCGAGTCCATCCGCGAACTGCTCGCCGGCATGGACCTCGCGATCCTCTCCGGGGAGCTGCGCGAGGAACTCGCCAAGACCGGCAGCAAGCAGAAGACCAAGGACCTCTCCAAGCGCCTCAAGATCGTCGAGGCCCTGCGCCAGTCGGACAACGATCCGACCTGGATGGTCATGGAGGTGATCCCGGTCATCCCGCCCGACCTGCGCCCGCTCGTGCTGCTCGAGAGCGGCAATTTCGCGACCAGCGACCTCAACGACCTCTACCGGCGCATCATCAACCGCAACAACCGGCTCAAGAAGCTGGTCGATCTCAACGCGCCCGAGGTGATCATCCAGAACGAGAAGCGCATGCTCCAGCAGGCGGTCGATGCGCTCTTCGACAACGGCCGCTGCCGCCGTCCGGTGCTGGGTTCCAGCAACCGGCCGCTCAAGTCGCTGACCGACATGATCAAGGGCAAGCAGGGCCGCTTCCGCGAGAACCTGCTCGGCAAGCGCGTCGACTACTCGGCCCGTTCGGTGATCGTCGTCGGGCCCGAGCTCAAGATCCACCAGTGCGGTCTGCCCAAGAAGATCGCCCTCGAACTCTACCAGCCGTTCATCATCCGCCGCTTCAAGGAGCGCGGCCTGGCGGACACCATCAAGAGCGCCAAGCGCATGCTCGAGCGCCGCGACCAGGAAATCTGGGACATTCTCGAGGAGGTCATTCACCGCCATCCGGTGCTGCTCAACCGCGCCCCGACGCTCCACCGCATGGGTATCCAGGCCTTCGAGCCGGCCCTGGTGGAGGGCAACGCGATCAAGATCTCCCCGCTCGTCTGCCGCGGCTTCAACGCCGACTTCGACGGCGACCAGATGGCCGTGCACCTGCCCCTCTCGGTCGAGGCGCAGGTCGAGGCCCACGTGCTCATGCTGGCGACGAACAACATCTTCTCGCCGGCCAACGGCTCGCCGATCATGTCGCCGTCGCAGGACATCGTCCTCGGCATCTTCTACCTCACCACCGACCACACCAGTCCGGAGGTCGAGGAAAAGGACATGCTGCGCTTCAAGGACGAGCACGAGGCGATGCTGGCCTACGACGCCGGGAAGATCAAGCTCCACGACAAGATCATCGTCCGCATCGGCCGCACGCAGGTGATCACCTCCCAGAAGGAGGGCCCCGAGCCGGTGCCGGCCAACGGCCGCGTGGTGACCACCGTCGGGCGCCTGATCTTCAACGACATCCTCCCCAAGGAGATGCCGCTCTACAACTACTCGCTGTCGCAGAAGGGCGCGGCCCGCGTGATCGCCGACTGCCACGCGCAGCTTGGGCGTTTCCCCACGATCGACCTGCTCGACGACATCAAGGAGATCGGCTTCAAGCACAGCACGCTCGCCGGCCTCTCCTTCGGCGTGAACGACATGCGCGTGCCCGCGGCCAAGCCCAAGATCATCGGCGCCGGCCAGAAGGCCGTGGACCGCATCGAACGCGGCTTCGGCCAGGGCGCGCTGACCAAGCTCGAGCGCTACAACCAGCTCATCGACGTGTGGATCCACGCCCGCGAACTCGTCACCGAGGAGATGATGAAGGAGCTCCGCTCCGACCACCGCACCGAGGACGGCTCGTACGTCAAGCCGGGCGACAAGGGCGCCAAGCCCTACCTCAACCCGGTGTTCCTCATGACCGAGTCCGGCGCCCGTGGCTCCGTCGACCAGATCCGCCAGCTCGCCGGCATGCGCGCCCTGATGGCCAAGCCGTCCGGCGAGATCATCGAGACGCCGATCAAGTCCAACTTCCGCGAGGGTCTCAGCGTGCTCGAGTACTTCTCGTCCACGCACGGCGCCCGCAAGGGTCTGGCCGACACCGCGCTCAAGACGGCGGACTCCGGGTACCTCACCCGCAAGCTCGCCGACGTGGTGCAGAACGTCATCATCAACGAGATCGACTGCGGCACGATCCAGGGGGTCACCAAGAGCGCCGTCTACAAGGGCGAGGAGATCGACATCCCGCTGCGCGAGCGCATCATCGGACGCGTCGCCCGCGACTCCATCCGCAACCCGGTCACCGACCAGCTCATCGTCGGCGAAAGCGACGTGATCACGCTGGACGCGGCCAAGCGCATCGAGGACCTCGGGCTCGACAAGATCCGCGTCCGCAGCCCCCTCACCTGCGAGAGCGAACTGGGCATCTGCGCTCACTGCTACGGCCTGGACATGTCCACCGGCCGCACGGCGGAGGAGGGGCTCGCGGTCGGCATCATCGCCGCGCAGTCCATCGGCGAGCCGGGCACCCAGCTCACCATGCGTACGTTCCACACCGGCGGTGTGGCCTCGCGTGACGTCGTCGACAACGAGCTGCGCAACACGCAGGCCGGTACCGTGGTTTTCCACGATCTCAACGCCGTGCAGGTTCCCGCCCGCGGCGACGAGCCGACCCGCACCGTGGCCCTCAAGCGCAACGGTGAAATCGGCATCGAGGACGACAAGGGCCGCGAACTCGAGCGCTTCAAGGTGCCCTACGGTGCCGAGATCCTCGTGACTCCCGGCAGCCAGGTCGAGCCGCGCACGGCGCTGGTCATGTGGGACACCCACCTCACCCCGATCCTCGCCGAGGTGGAGGGCTTCATCCGCTTCCAGGACATCGCCGAGGGCGAGACCGTCCGCGTCGAGGAGGAGCGCCACAGCAAGAAGTTCGTGGTGATCGAGCACAAGGGTGAAAAGCACCCGCAGATCATCATCGAGGACAAGGAAGGCAACGTGCTCGACTACCACTACCTGCCCGCCAAGGCGCGCATCGAGGTGGCCGAGGGCGAGGAGATCAAGCCGGGCATGCTGCTCGCCCGCCAGCCGCGGGCCATGAGCGGCACCCAGGACATCACCGGTGGTCTGCCGCGCGTTACCGAGATCGTCGAGGCCCGCAAGCCCAAGGAGCCCGCGGTCCTCGCCGAGATTTCCGGCGTCGTCGAGATTCGCGCCGAAAAGCGCCGCGGCAAGATGACCATCATCGTCCGCAACGAAAAGAGCGGCATGGAAAAGGAGCACCACGTCCCCCAGGACAAGCAGCTCCTGGTCCACGCCGGCGACGTGGTGGACGCGGGCGACGCCCTCATCGAGGGCCCGCACATCCCGCAGGACATCCTCCGCATCAAGGGCGAGGAAACCCTCCAGAACTACCTGCTGGCCGAGGTGCAGTCGGTCTACCGGGCCCAGAACGTGTCCATCAACGACAAGCACCTCGAGGTCGTCATCGCCCAGATGCTCCGCAAGGTCAAAATCGAAAACCCGGGCGACACCAACTTCCTGCCCGGCGAGGTCGTCGACAAGTTCGCGTTCCGGCGCGAGAACGACCGCCTCAGCCGCAGCGTGAAGATCCACATCCCCGGCGACACCGAGTTCGCCGAGGGCCAGGTCGTCCTCAAGACCGAGCTCGCCGAGGCCAACGAGAACGTCGAGGAAGAGGGCGGCGAGCCCGCCAAGGGCAAGCGGCCCAAGCCTGCGGTCGCCACGACCCTGCTGCTCGGCATCACCAAGGCGAGCCTGTCCAGCGAGTCGTTCATCTCGGCGGCCAGTTTCCAGGAGACCACCAAGGTCCTCACCGAAGCGGCCCTCTCCGGGGCGACCGATCCGCTGCTCGGCCTCAAGGAAAACGTCATCCTCGGCCACCTCATCCCCGCCGGAACCGGCTTCAAGCCGTACGTGCACATGCAGGTGGACCACAAGGCCCAGCCACTGCCCCTCGAGGAGGACGTCCCGGCGGAGCCGTTCGGCGCCCTCAGCGATGCGGCTGCGGCGATGGCGTCTCAGCCAGGGGTGACCCCGCTGGTGGGCGGGTTGCTCTCGGTACCGGTCGGTTCCGGGGCGGCGGACCCGCAGGGTTCGCGTCCCATCGCGACGGAGGTTGATTCCGGGGAGGATGCCGCTAAACTGCGGGATTCCAGCGCCGTGCAGACGGACGACGGTGAGGATGCGACCGACGAGGCGTAGTGGCCGCGGGGTCGTTTTGAAGATATTCAGCCGGGGAATCGCCCGGGGGCTGGTGGCCCCTCGTGGTGAGGTTTCCCCCAGCGGAAGGTCCGCCGCCTGAAGCGGCGCGGACGCGAGGAGTAAGATGCCGACGATCAACCAGTTGGTACGGAAGGGCCGCAACGACGTCCTCAAGAAGTCGAAGGTCCGCGACATCGAGCGCTGCCCGCAGCGGCGGGGCGTGTGTCTGCTGGTCAAGACCCAGACACCCAAGAAGCCGAATTCCGCGCTCCGCAAGGTCGCGCGCGTCCGGCTCACCAATGGCCGCGAAGTGACCGCGTACATCGGCGGCGTTGACCACAACTTGCAGGAGCACTCGATCGTGCTCGTGCGCGGCGGCCGTGTCCGCGACCTGCCGGGCGTGCGTTACCACATCGTCCGCGGCGCGCTCGACTGTGCCGCGGTCGACACCGACAAGGAAGGGCGGCCGCGTAACCGCAGCCGCAGCAAGTACGGCGTGAAGCGCCGGGGCAAGAAGAAGTAGTAGCCGTGTCGGTCCGCTGCCTCGGGCGGCGGGGGAGTGCAAGGATGCAGGTTGCCACCGTGCAGCATGATTCGGCGAAGCGCGAAATGACGCGAACGTGTGCGCGACAGATCGCCTGGGTGGTGGGTTTTGCGGTCGCGTTGGTGCTGTCGGCCCAGGTGCGGTTCTACGCCCCGGGCAGCGCGGTGCCGGTGACGCTGCAGACCGCGGTTGTTCTGCTCGCGGGCTTCTGGTTGCGGCCGAAGCTGGCGGCGGGTGCTGTCGCCTTGTACCTGGCGGCGGGTTTCACGCTGGCGGGAGCGGCTCCGGGCCTCGCGGTGTTCGCCGCGTTCGCCGCGGGCAAGGCCGCGACGCTGGGTTACCTGATTGGCTTTTTGCCTGCCGCGGCGCTGGTCAGCGCCCTGGTCGGCCAGTTCGCCCGCCTGACTTTCGGCCGGGCCCTGGCGATCGGCCTGGTGGGCATGACGGTGATGTTCGCGTGCGGACTGGCTTGGTTGACCGTGCTGACGGGTTCGGCCGTCGTGGCGGTGCAGCAGGGGCTGGCGCCGTTCGTGGTCTGGGCGCTGGTGAAGACCGGCGTGGTGGCGGCTTTGGCTTCGGCGGCGCCTCTGCGGCGCTGAAGTTTTGATACTGTCCAAGAGAAATTTGCGGAACTGCTGATCATGGGACGAAAGAGTTTCACCGTAGCGCGCGAGGCACTTCGGCCGGACCCGCGATTCAACAACCTGCTCGTGTCGAAGTTCATCAACTGCCTGATGTACGACGGCAAGAAGTCGCGGGCCACCATGGTGTTCTACGACGCGATGGACCTCATCGCCAAGCGCGTCAAGGACACGCCGCCGCTCGAGGTGTTCGAGGCCGCGGTGAACAACGTCAAGCCGAACATCGAGGTGCGCTCCAAGCGCGTCGGCGGCTCCAACTACCAGGTGCCCATGCAGGTCAACCGCAAGCGCCAGCAGTCGCTGGCCATCCGCTGGATTCTCGCGGCGGTGCGGGCCAAGAGCGGCAAGCCCACCAGCCAGTTCCTCGCCCAGGAGCTGATGGACGCGTACAAGCGCGAGGGCACCGCCATGACCACCCGCGAGAACGTGCACCGCATGGCCGACGCCAACAAGGCGTTCGCCCACTTTGCGTGGTAGCCCTCGCGGGGGCCTACTGATGAAAAATCCAAGCGGCGACCTTCGCAAGAGGGTCGCCGTTTTCGTACCACGAGCAGACTGACAAGAGCCCTTTACGCCGCGGACCGCAGCGCCGGCCTCCGCGCTGACCGCTGACGGCGAACCGTCGAGACCGAGCATCCCATGAGTGTCGACCTGACCAAGCTGCGCAACATCGGAATCGCCGCCCACATCGACGCGGGCAAGACCACCACCACCGAACGCATCCTCTTCTACACCGGGGCGAGCCACAAGATGGGCGAGGTGGACGACGGCACCACCATCACCGACTTCGACCCCGAGGAGCAGAAACGCGGCATCACCATCTACTCCGCCGCGGTCACCTGCCCCTGGAAGGGCTACACCATCAACCTCATCGACACGCCCGGGCACGTCGACTTCACCGCCGAGGTCGAACGCAGCCTCCGCGTGCTCGACGGCGCCGTCGCCGTCTTCGACGCGAAGGAGGGCGTCGAGGCCCAGAGCGAAACCGTCTGGCGCCAGGCCGACAAGTACCACGTGCCGCGGCTGTGCTTCATCAACAAGATGGACAAGTCGGGCGCCGACTTCGACGCCAGCGTCGCCTCGATCGCGCAGCGCCTTCACGCCCACCCGGTCTGCCTGCAGATCCCCATCGGCGCCGAGAACGAGCTCGAGGGCGTGATTGACCTGCTCGAGATGAAGGCGTTCTTTTACGACGAGACCCAGCTCGGGGCCCGCTTCGAGTCGCGCGACATCCCGGAAAACCTCCAGGCCCGCGCCGAGGCCGAACGCGCCCGCCTCATCGAGCGCGTCAGCGAAACGGACGAGGCCCTCACCGAGAAGTTCCTCTCCGAGGAGCCGATCACCGTCGCGGAACTCAAGGCCGCCCTGCGCCGCGCGACCGTGCGCAACCAGCTCCACCCCGTGCTCTGCGGCTCGTCGCTCAAGCACATCGGCGTGCAGTTGCTGCTCGACGCGATCTGCGACTACCTGCCGGCTCCGCCCGATGTGCCGCCCGTGTTCGGCCACACCGCCGACGAGAAGGCCGCCGAGGTCGCGGTCAAGACCGACCCGACGGCGCCGTTCATCGGGCTGGTGTTCAAGATCGTCGCGGAAAAGCCGGTGGACCTGTACTTCGTGCGGATCTACTCCGGTCGGGTGAAACCCAATTCGCGGATGCTCAACGCCGCCACCGGCGAGAAGGAGAACGTCACCCGCCTGATGCGGATCTACGCCAAGCGCCGCGAAACGCTCGACTACGCCGAGGCGGGCGACATCATCGCCATCACCGGGCCCAAGAACACGCTCACCGGCCACACGCTCTGCGCGCCCAACAAGCCCGTGCTGCTCGAGTCGATCGAATTCCCCGACACCGTCATCGCCCAGTCCATCGAGCCGTCCTCGTCGCGCGACCGCGACAAGCTGATCGACGCGCTCGAGGCCCTCTCCAAGCAGGACCCGACCTTCCGCTACCGCATGGACACCGAGACCGGCCAGACCCTCATCATGGGCATGGGCGAACTGCATCTCGAGGTCCTCACCAAGCGCATCACCGGCGACATGAACGTCGCGGTTCGCATCGGCAAGCCCCGCGTCTCCTACCGCGAGGCGGTCTCCGCCGGGGCCAAGGGCGAGGGGCGGTTCATCCGCGAACTCGGCGGCAAGAACCACTTCGCCGTCGTCCGCCTGCGCCTCGAACCGGCCAAGGCCCGCGGCGGGAAGGACGAGGCGGCTGACTTCTTCAGCCGCGTCGACCCCGGCGTGCTCACCAAGGAGCTGCTCGAGGCCGTGCGCACCGGCGTCTTCGACGCGGCGCTCAGCGGCCCCCTCTTGGGTTATCCCATGATCAACTGGCGTGTCGTCCTCGAGGACGTCGAGGTCCACCCGACCGACAGCTCCGTCGTCGCCTTCGAAAACGCCGCCCGCCTCGCCTTCAACGAGGCCGCCGAGGCCGGCGGACCCGTCCTCATGGAACCCATCATGGCCGTCGAGGTCCGCACCCCGGACGAGTACTTCGGCGTCATCAACGCCGACCTCCAGGCCCGCCGCGCCATCATCACCCACACCGACGTCCGCGGCAGCACCCGCGTCATCACCGTCGAGGCCCCCCTCGCCGAAATGTTCGGCTACACCACCCAGCTCCGCAGCCTGAGCCAGGGCCGCGCAGCCGCCAGCATGGAGCCGCTGCACTACGCAGCCGCTCCGCCCTCCGTCTTCGAGAAGATGGCGGCGAGCTGATCCCTCCGGCGAGTGTTACGGGTTGGACTTCTCGCGCCGCACGAACGAGAACTCGTGCCAGTGATCGCTGTTGAACAGGGGTAGGTCGACCGGCTGGGCCGTCTGCGGATCGAGGCACTGCAGCGCGCGGATCTTGCGGGCGAGCGTCTCCCCATCGACCAGCGAGATGATCGTGCCCTCGGCGAACGCCCGCGCCCCGGGTGTGAACGTGGAGCTGGTGACGAAAAACCCATGGTGCGCGCGGTGCTTCGTGACCGTGCCCAGAAAGTCGCGGATCGGCGGCTCGCCCACCGCGTCGAGGTAACGCTTGCACTGGACGAAGTGCGTCTGGTTGTTCCGCCGGAGCACGCCGTCGATGCCGCCGTCCGCCACCGCGCCCGTCGCCTGCGTCCGGTACCCCTCCACCTCGAAGTACTGGAGCACGAAACGCTCGAAGTCCCCGGGCGTCAGCGTCACCATCAACCGCGGCTCCGCAAGACTCTTGAGCTCCCGGATCAGGCGGTTGCGCTGATCGCCCGCCGCCCGCCGCAAGCCCTCCTGCTGCTGGCGATACGCCTCGGCGGCCCGCTCTGCCGCCCGCACCCGGCGCGCGCGGCGCCGCTCAGCCAGGTTGGCCCACGCGCGCCGCAATCCGTAGATCCACGCCGGCGCGGTCACGATGATGCACGCGCCGACGATGCCGAGATAGTGCACCAGTACGTAGAAAATCAGCCCGGCAAAGACGACGGCGATCATCCCGACGACGATGAACGCGACCAGGTGGTTCGGATCGATCGTCAGCCGCCAACGGCGCGTCTTGGGCGGCTGCGAGGGCAGGGCCAGGCGGCGCTCGTTGCGGATCTGCTCAGCCGCTGCCTGCAGGCGTTCCTGGTCGTCCGTCATGCGCGTGTCCCGCCGGGCGCCAACCGTCCGCCCGCATGAATCGGTATACGCGCCGCGCGGCACGGGCGTCAAGCAAACCCCAGGGATGCACCCGCAGAGACCGGGCCGCTCGGATTGCGGAAATAAACCACCCGCGTCCTGCGTGAATGCGAACCGCCTGCATCTCAGGCCGGTACCGCCAGCGGCCCCGTGGACTCGCCGGCGAAGAAGACCGGCTGGGCCGGCTCGAGCAGGGCGTTGCCGCGCCACGGCTTGTCCTGTCCGAACCAGCGGAAGCACTTGGTCAGCACGCCGGAGAGGTCGGGCATGTCCAGGCCGCTGATGGACGGGCAGTAGTAGCGGGCCGGCGGTTCGATGTTGATCGCGCAGACCGACACGTCCGCACCGACGCGGATGCCGCGTTCCCAGTGGCTGCGGACCGCGCCGAGCGCCGCGGGGAAGGTCGTGCAGACGAACGCGGTGGCGGCGGTGCGCTTCTGGTCGATCAGCCGGCACATCATCTCGTGGGCGTAGGGGGTGGGGTCGGCGTACGACGGCGCCGGGTAGTCCCACAGGCGGCCCTGGATGTCGCGGGCCTCGAGCCATTCGTGCCACAGGTCGATGCGGCGATCGATCTCCGGGTTGCGGCACTGGGTGTTGATGCAGTCGACGCGGGTGTGGCCGAGTTCGGCCAGGTGGTCGAAGACCATGCGCACGTGCCGGTCGGGAAAGAGGCGGATCGACGGGACGCCGTCGCCGCTGAAGTCGGCGTCGAGCGCGACCACCTTGCTCTGGCGGATCGGCTCGAGGATCCGCGCGGAAATGCTGTCCGCGCTGGGAATGATCAACACGCCGCCGGCGTTGGAGACCGCGTCCACGATGATGGGATCGTCCCAGTGCACGAACTGCACCGGGCGCAGGGTGAGGCCGCGTTTCTCGAGCGCCGCGGAGACGAGCTGGCGGAGCAGCACGAGGTAGGGCGATGCGTACGCCGGGTAGAGCAGCACCACCTTGGTCTGCATGTTGCGCTTGTTGTAGCCCGGGTGAATGTCCAGCGAGCCGTTGTTGCGGCGGATGAGCACCTTCTTGTCGAGCAGCTCGATGACCGCGCGCCGCGCGGTCATGTAGCTCACGCCGGTCTCCTCCGCGATGCGCCGCTCGCCGGGGATGTCGTGCAGCAGGTAGTCACCCTCGCGCACGCGCCTTTCGATGACCGACATGACCTGGGTGTACTTGCGTACCTGCGCCATGATGTTCGAAGCTCCGAAGTTGCGGGGCCGGCGGACGTCGCTGTGCCGGCGGTTCGCGTAATGTCTACCCGGGGCGGGCGGGAACGCCAACGCCCGCCGCGGTGAAAGTCACTTTTCGCATCCGGGCGCCGTGCTCGGCAGGGGCCAGGGGCTGGCTGCCCGGCCCGCCGCGACCGTCCGGAGAATTGCCGATTTGCGAAACAGTTTCGAGGTTTTTCGGGCGGTTTGGGCTCCAAAACATGTTGACTTGCTTCCGCTGAAAGTGTAGCATCATCGCTATATGGCGTCAATGCTATATATGGGTTTTACCGCGGAGCACGTCATGCCGGTGAAACGAAAAACCCCATCTCGACCGCAGCGCCCGCCGTGCTCACCCAGCCACCGCGCCGAGCGCGACCGATATTCCGCGCCGCACGCGGCGGAAGGGAAAGCCGGCGAACCACCCCGATCTCTCGCGGCTGCGCTCAGCGTGCAGCCGTTCGGCACTACGTCAAGATTCTCTCTCTTACCCGTCCATCAGGACCTGAACAGGAGGGCAGTACACATGTCTGGACGTACACGGATCTGGACAACCCTGGCCGTCGCGGCAATCGCGGTGTGGGCCCTGGGTTTCGCGTCGCCGGCGCAGGCGACAGTCCTCACCGACTTCAGCAGTTTCAGCGTGGATGCCTACGGCACGTGGTCCACGGGCACCCTCACCCCGGGCGCGAATGACTTCCGCGTCGAGGCCACCGGTGGATTCGGCGGCGGATGGCATGGTCTGGGCGCCCCGGCGAGCGCCGCCCCGAGCGAGACCACGATCGAGTTCGCCCTGACGGCGAATTCGGGCAACCAGGCGGGTATGGTGCTGGTGCTGGTCGATGGCGACGGCACCGAATGGGGCTATGGCTGGTTCGGACTCCCGGAGGGCGCGCAGACGCTGACCGAGGACGTGTCCAACCCGTTGTTCTCGAGCAACGACGGCACGACGCCCGGCCTGGACACCGCCAACATCATCGGATTCCACCTGCAGGGTGACGTCGGTACGCAGACCCCCGGCATCACCGACCTGACGTTTGATAATCTGGCGCTGACGCCCGAACCCGCGTCGCTGGCCCTGCTCGGGCTGGGCGCGCTGTTTGTTTCGCGCCGGCGCTCGCGCTGAGTTGAACCTCCCCGAGTTGAGCGCAGCGGGGTCCGGCCAGGCAGACGTTTTTTGCTTCCGGCGGGTTGCCTGGCCGGATCCACCCTGCGAGGAGCGACAAACGAAACCCACCCACCCAGGAGCGAACCATCATGTCCGTTCGCAAAGTTCGGCACGGAAGGCGTCAGCACGGATTCACGCTCGTTGAGCTGCTCGTGGTCATCTCCATCATCGCGCTGTTGATCTCCATCCTCCTGCCCTCACTCCGCCGGGCGCGCGACCAGGCCAAGCTGCTCAAGTGCCTCGCCCATGCCCGCGGGCTGGCCCAGGCGGGCATGTCGTTTTCGAACGACCACAGCGACCGCTTCCAGCTCGTGACCAGCGGCGTGGGCAACGACGAGGCGGACGCGACGCGCTCGCGCTACTCCTACAGCCCGCAAGGCGAACTGATGGCCTGGCCGGTGGCCCTGGCCCGCGAGTGCAGCAAGGACGGCTTTGCGAACAACTGGGACTGGGGCACCCGCGCCGCCAGCTTCCAGGACGCCCTGCAGCGCAAGAACCTGATGAGCCAGGAGTTCCCGCTGGCCATGTGCCCCGCGGACAAGATCGGCGTCGCCACGCCGTTCTATCCCAACAGCACGCAGCTCGTCGGCGAGGGTGATCCCGGCGATCCCCAGCCAGCCTCCGGGCTCTATTGGGGTTTCCTGAGCTACGGCATCAACGAGGACGTCACCGGCGCCCAGGACGACAGCGCCAAGCTGCCGCCGGTGGGGCGCTACGATCCCGACAACCCCCGCAACTGGGTGCGCGGGCAGGCCCACCCCCGCGCCGGCGAACGCCTGCGCGGCGACATCGGCAGGATCTTCGATCCCGCCACCGTCCTGCTCATCTCCGATGCCGGCGCCGACAGCGAGGACGAGGCGTCGGGCGGCGACGCGACCGGCGCCAACGCGCGAGCCGACGGGGTGGTCAACCTGATCATCTCGGCCCAGGCCGCCGGGCCGCTCCTGCACCACGCGATGAACAACTGGCCGCAGCGCATCCCGATCAAGCGGCATCCCAAGGGGGCGATCAACGTCGTCTTCGCGGACTTCCACGGGCAGACCGTCGTGCCCACCTCCTGGGGCAAATCCGGGGCGGTGCAGGCGCTCGACGTGCCCACCGGACACAGCGCCGTTGTGCGGGTTTCGCCCTACAAGATCACGGGGCCGGTGCGCTAGGGCCGAGCCCGCCGGGAGGGGAGACGAGACCGGCAACGGGGAAGTGAGGCATCAACCACCACAGAGATTCTCTCCACCAGCGGCTGATGGGGCGGCTGCTGCAGGGACAAGGACCAAGACCATGAAACATCTCCTGATCGGCCTTCTGGCGACGTGGGGCACACTCAGCAGCGCTCTGGCGGCTGCACCGGGTCCGCTCGACGGCATGGATATCCCGACCGACTACGCCGCCGCGGCGCTGGTCGGCGTGCAGACCAACCGCACCGGGGCCGGCGACGTGACCGACCTGGCGGTGATGCCCGTCTACACCGCGGGCAGCGAACTCGACGCGCTGTACCTCGCGAAGGACAACAGCTACCTCTACGTCGGACTCGCCGGCAACCTGATCGAGGTCGGCAACGACTTCATCATCCTCATCGACAACCCCTTCAGCGGCGGGCAGACCGAGCTGCGCACCGAGGGCGTCGGCGGCCCGCCGTTCGCCCTCCAACTGGCGGGGCGCGAGGTGATCGTCAACACCAACGGCACGCCGCTGGACGGGTCCGACGACACCTACACGGTCACGCCGAACTCCGGCACGCTGCTGCCGACCTGCGGCGATCCCTCCTTCACCGGTTGGGATTACGCCCTCGCGGTCGACGGCGCCGGCGGCACCCTCTACGGCCACGACTACCTGCTGTTCGACGCGCCCTTCGGCAACGCCAGCGCCGGCGACGTCTGCCACTTCGGTGACGAGCGCGGCCGCGTCCCCTGCGATCCCACCCCGGACAATCCCAACGACGCCGGCCTGCCCGTGTGGGCGATCCGCAACTTCGTGTTCTCCTCGCCCATCGGCGACGGCAACGAGACGTTCGAGGGCGGCGGCCCGCAGTTCGGCTATCCGCGCGGCGGCTTCGACAACTCGAACACCTCCGGCGTGACCGAAGTCAGCGCCACCCAGGCAGCCGCGGCAAACACCGGCATCGAGATCGCCATCCCGCTGGCCACGCTCGGACTCTTCTCCAGCGACACCTTCCACCTGATGGTCATCTCGATGGACGCGGACGAGTACCAGGAGACCGCCGTCAGCGAAGGCTTCGGAACCGTCCTCAACCAGGCGCTGCCCGCCCTCACCGGGGCGTCCTGCAACCCGCCGCAGGGGCTGGGACTCCGCCCGGACCTCAGCTCGGTCGCATCGTGCCTCACCGTCGACCTCAACACCGTTGCGACCATCAGCCCCAGCGCGGTGCTCGACGGCGTGATCGATCCGGCGGACTACGGCGGCGGCGCACCCGTCGCGACGCAGTCGTGCCCGACCTCCAACGGCGATCAGGCGCGGGCGTACGACGTGCTTCAGCCCGTCCAGGACGGGTCCGAACTCGACGCCATGTACGCCGCCAACGATGACAGCTTCCTCTACCTCGGCCTGACCGGAAACCTGGCAGCCGATGACACCTCGCTCAACGTCTTCGTCGACACCGGCGCCGGCGGCGAGCACGAACTCGCGTTCGACACGGGCTCCGCGGTCTACGACGCTTCGGTGATCACCGACTTCACGAACTTCACCTTCAGCGGCCGCTACCAGCGCTGGGTGACCGGTTCGATCACCTCCGGTGTGGACGGTGTCCACGTCGTCTCGACCGATTACGGCGGAGCCTACTACGACATCAACCCCAACATGAGCGTGCCGGGCGCCACGACGCTCACGCTCGACCTGACGCTCCATCCCAACAACCTCGCGGACACCGTCATCGTGATCCTCGTGGACGAGGACCTCACCGAGCGGGCCTACCGCTTCGACGGGCTGACCGCCAACGGCACCTATTCGCTCAGCGTGCCGCTGTCGGCCTACTCGACGGAGAACGCACCGGGCAGCGTCCCGGGTCTCGATACGGAGAACCTCTCGTTCTTCCACATCACCGGTTCGTTCGGGCACGGCAATCCGGGCGTGACGCTGGACATGACGTTCCATCAGCTCGCGCTGCTGAGCGTCACGCCGGGCGCGGCGCCGATCGTCACCATGAGCGGCGATCAGCTCGCCAACGGTCCGCTGCCCGCGGACGAGGCCATCGGCTACGACTACGCGTACGGCATCAACCTCAGCTACCAGCCCTACCTGGCCTTCGTGGATTTCTTCGACCTGGTCAACGACGCGTTCACCTACCGCGGCTCCGTCGTGCCCGACTACGGCGACTCGGTGCTGGCGGACGACCCCGGCGGCCTCGTTGCGGATAATCCCAACGGCATGGCCATGGCCGTGAACAACTGGAACACCACCGGCGTCATCAGTTGCCCCGACAACGCTGCCTGCCACCTGGAGAGCGCGGCAACCGTCGCCCAGCGGGCGCGGGAAGCGACGCGCGGCTTCGAGATGGCCATTCCGCTGGCTGACCTGGGCCTCAGTGCAGCCGACCTGCCGCGGATCATCCACGTGTGGGCCGAAATCGGCGACGAACTGGGCTTCGCCTACGACCAGAGCCTGCCCTCCATGCGCAACGCGTCCGGCGCGGGCAACCAGGTCTCCAACCCGGGAAATGCGCCGGCCAACTTCACCAACCCCGGCGCACCTCCCGCCACCAACGCGGTCCTCTCGGACTTCAGCAACTTCGCGCTGACCGACACCTACGATGGCTGGACCACCGCATCGTTCACCTCCGGCGCCACCGCGTTCACCGTGCAGGGCACCGACTGGGGCGGCGGTTATTACGATCTCGATCCGAACGTGGACGCGAGCAGCGCCACCGACCTGGAGCTGCAGGTTACGCTGAACCCGTCCAACCAGACCGACAAGATCGTCGTCGTGCTCACCGACGACGACGGCACGGAACGCGTCTACCGCTTCGAGAACCTCTCCAACGGCACACAGACGCTCGCGCTGCCGCTCTCGCGCTACGTGAACGACAACAACCCGGGCACGGTGCCCGGCCTGGATCTGGCGAACATCTCGTTCTTCCACATCGCCGGGGCCTACCACAACGGCAACCCGGGTGTGATCATGGACGTGACGTTCGACAACCTGGCGCTCATCGGGGCCGCGCGGAACTACGAAGCGCGGGCCGCCGCGATCTGCCTCGGGACAGTTGATGGAGACGCCGACTGCGACGGCGACAACGACCTCGTGGATATCGCGCTGCTGCAGCGGTGTGTGGGCGTGCAGGCCGACCCGGTATTGCCGATGGCGTGCGAGCGCCTCGACTTTGTGAAGGACGGCCAGGTGGATACGCTGGACCTGACCGCCTTCGAGGCGCTGCTCGACGGCCCGCAGTAACCGGCCAACCAGCCGACGCACGCGTCGGTGGGAAGACGGCAGCCGACGGGTCCGGTGGTCTGTTGCGCACCGGATCCGTCGGCTCTGTTTCCGCGGGAACACAAGGAGTAAGGTGATGGATGCACGCAGGTGGCTGGCGTTGGCGATCGGATGGGTTGTGCTCACCGGCGCCGGCCCCGCGCGCGCCCAGATCGGCTATGACGCGTCGCAGTCGGACCGCATCCGCGTCTGGAACGCCGACTACTGCGAACTCGCTTTCCGCAAGGCCGATGGCCGCATCCTCTACATCCTCGACAAGACCACCGGCCAGCAGGTGTCCCCGGGCAACGTCCACGGACCCTGGGTGCTGCGCTTCAGCGACGGAACCTGGCTCGACGGCCAGAACTTCTCGCCGACCAACAACGCGCGGAAGTTCACCTACGGGTGGGATGCCGGCAGCTCGACGCTCACGATGAACTACGCAGCCACCGGCACGTATGCGAGCCTGGCGCGGATCCAGGTCCACGTGACCGCCGGCCCGGAGGTGGACACGACCCTCGCCTTCACCAATTCGTCGGCGCTCGACGTGGAGCTGATGGCCTATCCCGTGCAGCTCTCGTTCAAACGCAGCGAGATCGAAGCGGTCTACATGCCCTACATCGAGGGCATGAAGCTGCTGCCCAGCTTCTTCGACGGCTACGACTTCTGGTCGGGATATCCCGGCCAGCTCTTCGCCGACTTCGCCTACACCGAACTCACCACCGGCAGCTTCGCCGTCTACTGCGTGCAGAATCTGCAGGCCCCGCTCCAGCCGAGCGACTGGTCCATCCTGCGCGACGACACCTACGCGGGCGGCGTGCGCAAGTACCATCACGACTACACGCTGGCGCTCGGCCCCGGGCAGCAGTGGAGTTCGCCGCTGACCGTGCTCAACGTCGGCTCCTCGCTCCCCGATGCGATGGCCGCGTACTGGACCCGCACCGGCTACGACGCCATGCCCACGCTGGCGGACAAGCTCGGCCCCGCGAAGCTCGACGCCCTCGCCCACGCCGTGCTCCTCAAGCGCGACCTGCTGCAGGGGAGCTGGACGTTCAGCTCCTTTCAGAGCTACCTCCCCAACCTGCCGGCGGGCAACCTGCTCCACCTCGTGTCCTTCTGGCCGGTGGGGTTCGACGAGAACTACCCCGACTACCTGCCGCCGAATACGGCGCTCGGCTCGCTCGCTGACCTGCAGAATCTCGTGGCTGCCGCGCGGGCCGGCGGCCACCTGGTCATGCCCTACACGAATCCGACCTGGTGGGATAATCAATCGCCCACGCTGGCGACGCTCGGCACCGGCATCGTCGCCCGCGACCGCAGCGGCGGCCTGATCTACGAGACCTACGGGGGCAGCCATGGCGGCTACGTCGTCAGCCCCTACGATCCCGCGGTGATCGCCCGCCAGGACCAGACCCGCACGGAGTTCTCCTCCACCGTGCCCTGCGATTTCCTCTTCGAGGACCAGCTCGGGGCCCGCGGCCAGATGTACGACGGCAACGCCAGCTCGCCCGCACCCATGGCATTCAACCAGGGGCTCGTCGACGTCGCGGCCCGCAGCGCGACCTTCCTGCCCACCATGACCGAGGGCGGCTTCGACCGCATCGCCTGGACCGAGACCGGGTACTGCAACTCCCATCGCGTCGGCTGGCACTGGTGGCCGGCGAGCACCTACACCCCGTACCCGCTGGCCCAGCTCTGGGCCCACCGCAACCTCTGGTTCTCGACCCACAACCTCGCCGGCACGACGATGACCAACGATCTCACCGCGCTGACCTACCACGTCTCGATGGGGTATTCCCTGTCGTACGACCTGGCCACCGGCGACCTCGGGTGGCTGCGCCTGGTGGACCGCTACCAGAAGCTCCTCGTCGCGCCGCTCGTCGGTGAAGCCATGGTCGCGTTCGAGCCGCTGGCCGTCGCCGGCCAGACGCGGACCACGTTCGGCGACGGCACCGTCGTCACCGCCAACGCGTCCGGCGCCCTGCTCACCGTCGGCGACCACGTCGTCGCCGTGGGCGGCTTCATCGCGGAAAAGGACGGCGACGTCACCGGCGGCGTGTTCCGCACGCTCTACGGGCATGACCTGGCCGGCTTCTCGGAGCACTACCTGCTGCTTGAGCACGCCGACTACCGCGTCGACGTGCACCAACCGCTCGGCGACGACGGCGCCATCGCGCTGCCCCGGCCGGCGAACTGGTCCGACGCCGCCCGCGTCCACGCCGTCGCGGTCACCGCTGACGGCGCGACCCTCACCCAGAACGTGACCGTGCAGGCGGCAACCGTGCAGTTCAACTACGTGAGCCAGGTCGGCAACGACGCCGTCCATCACTTCAGCGTGTTCTACTGCCGCCAGGGCGACGCCGATTGCGACGGCGAAGTGGACCTCGCCGACCACGCCGCCTGGCACGACTGTTTCGCCGGGCCGGGCGCGACGCCCGACCCTACCGCGCCGCGAACCGTGCAGGACTGCCTCGACGCGTTCGACTTCGACGGCGACACCGACGTGGATCTCGCCGATTTCGGCGATTTTGCAGCAACGTACGACGGGGGATGGTGACGCGCGTGGCGCCGTTCACCACACCCGGCGCGGCAGCGCCGGCCCCGGTCCGGGAGTATCCAAGGATGCGTTCAAAGGTTGGGCCGTTGGCCATGACGACGGGTCTGGTTCTGCTCACGATTCCAGCAGCCGGTGCCGAGTTCGGCGCGCGACTTGTCGTCGATTCGCCCGGCAAGGTGCTGCGCGTGGCGTTCGAACTCCAGAACGGCGTGCCCACCTATCAGGTGACGCGCCTGAGCCAGCCGGTGATCGCGTCCTCGCGCCTCGGATTCCAACTGAAGGACGGACCATCGCTCGACGGCGGCTTTCACGTCGTCGCCTCCCGCACGAGCTCCTTCGACGAGACCTGGACGCAGGTGTGGGGCGAGCAGAAGGACATTCGCGATCACCACAACGAGCTGCAGATCGACCTCGCGAAGGCGGAGGGCCCGGGCCGCCTGACCGTCATCTTCCGCGTCTTCGACGACGGGGTGGGGCTGCGCTACGTGATTCCCGATCAGCCCGGCCTCAGCGACGTCGAGATTACCGCCGAGTGCACCGAGTTCGCCATGACCGGCGACCACCGCACCTGGTGGATACCCGCCTTCCAGCCGAACCGCTACGAGTACCGCTACACCGACTCGCCGCTGAGCGCGACGACCCAGGTGCACACGCCCGTGACCTGCGCCACCGCCGACGGCCTCTACCTGAGCATCCACGAGGCGGCCCTGGTCGATTTCCCCAGCATGGCGCTCTCCCGCCGGGAAGGCAACACCCTCACCGCCACGCTCTACCCCTGGTCGGACGGGATCAAGGCCCGCGGACGGGTGCCCCTGGTGTCGCCCTGGCGCACGCTCGAGATCGCCGACTCCCCGGGCGGACTGATCGAGAATTACCTCATCCTCAACCTCAACGAGCCCAACCAGCTCGACGACGTGTCGTGGATCAAGCCGGGCAAGTTCGTGGGCATCTGGTGGGAGATGCACCTGGAGAAGTCCACCTGGCACTCCGGGCCCAAGCACGGGGCCACCACGGAAAACACCAAGCGCTACATCGATTTCGCCGCGGACAACGGCCTTTCCGGCGTGCTCGTCGAGGGTTGGAACGAGGGCTGGGACGGCGAGTGGTGGAACGGGGCGACGCACTTCAACTTCACCAAGCCCTATCCCGACTTCGACCTGCCCGGCCTCGCCGACTACGCCCGCAGCCGCGGCGTGCGCCTGATCGGCCACCACGAGACCGGCGGGGGGGTCGAGGCCTACGAACGCCAACTGGAGGACGCCTACGCGCTCTGCGAAAAGCTCGGCATCCACACGGTGAAGACCGGCTACGTCGCGTACGGCACCGGCATCACCCGCACCGACGCCGAGGGCCGCCCGCAAAAGGAATGGCACCACGGCCAGTACATGGTGCGGCACTACCGCAAGGTGATGGAGACCGCGGCCCGGCATCACGTCATGCTCGACGTGCACGAGCCGATCAAGGACACGGGGCTGCGCCGAACTTTTCCCAACCTGATGACCAGCGAGGGCGCCTGCGGCCAGGAGTACGATGCCTGGGGCGGCGAACGCGGCAACCTCCCCGACCACACCACCATCCTGCCCTTCACGCGGCTGCTGGCCGGCCCGATGGACTACACCCCGGGCATCTTCGCGGTGCGCTACGACGACCTCAAGCCCGGCAACCGCGTCCGCACGACCGTCGCCAAGCAGCTCGCCCTCTACGTCGTGATCTACAGCCCGCTGCAGATGGCCGCGGACCTGCCGGAAAACTACGCAGCCCGCCCGGAGCCCTTCGCCTTCATCAAGGCCGTGCCGACCGACTGGGAATTTACCAAGGTGCTCGACGCTGCGATCGGCGATTACGTCACCATCGCCCGCAAGGATCGCAACAGCGACGACTGGTACGTCGGCAGCATCACCGACGAAAACGGACGCTCGCTCGCGATCGACCTGGACTTCCTCGATGCCGACCGCAGCTACGTCGCCGAGATCTACCGCGACGGCCCCGGCGCCGACTGGGACAAGAACCCCTATCCCGTGGACATCGTTCGCCAGCCGGTCACCGCGAAAACCACGCTCAAGCTCCGCCTCGCACCCGGCGGCGGCACCGCGATCCGCCTGCACGCCGCACCGCCGGCTGACGTCGCCGCCACCCAGTGATCAGTCCCCATGGCGGGCCCGATACCGCTCCGCGAACGGCACCGTGTCCCAGATCCGCACCGTGCCATCGCCCGAACCCGACACCAGCTCCGTGCCGTCCGGCCGGAACGCCAGCGACCACACGTACGCCGTATGCCCGGTGAGCGGCACGATCTCCTCGCAACGCACCGGATCCCACACCCGGATGATCTGATCGTCGCCCGCCGACAGCACGCGCGAACCGTCCACCGTGAAGGCAATGTCGTACACCGTTCGGCCCGTGTGGCCCCGCAGCGTGCCGACCTGCGTCCCCGCCGCCAGGTCCCACACCCGCAGCGTGCACGGCGCGGCTGGATCGATGTCGACAAACCGCGTCGCCAAGCCCTTCGGACCGAACGCGAACGCCTCGCCCACCGGCCCCGGCAGGGCGGGTGCTCCATCCGCGATGCGTACGAGCCGGTTTCCACCAGAAGTCGTGATCACGGCAAAACGCCCATCGGCGGATACCGACCGCCCGGGCATCCGCGCCAGCTCCGCGAACAGCCGCTGACTGCACTCCCCGGTGTCCGTATCCCAGACGGTGATCGCCGTCGCTTCCGCACCGGTCCACCGCACACGGACGCTGTCGGCGACAAACGCCGCGAACCGCACCGCCCGCCCCGGCTGATAGGCGCGGATTTCCCGGCCCGTCGCGACCTCCCACACGCGGAGCGTCCCGCCGTCCGACGCGGACAGCAGCCTCAGCCCGTCGGGGCTGAACGTCAGCGCCACGAGATGGCTCGTGCATCCGCGGAACGTCGCGCGCGCCGCCCGCGTGTCCGCGTCCCACAGGCGAATCGTGTTATCCCAACCGCCCGACGCGATCGTCCGGCCGTCGGGGCTCACCGCGACGGGATACACGTAGCTGGTATGGCCGCGCAGCACCGCGGGATCGCGGGCCGGCGCGATGTCCCACACGCGGATCGCCCGGTCGAGGCCCTCGCCCACCGTCGCGATCTGCGTGCCGTTGCTGTTGAACTGAAGATTCGCAATCTCGGCGTTGTGCCCGTCGAGCACGCCCAGCGGCGCCAGCGTGTAGCCATCCCACAACCGCAGCGTCCGGTCGTGGCTCACGCTCGCCACCAGGCCCCCGTCGGGACTGAACCGCACACCCGCAACCAGGTTGCGGTGCCCCCGGGCCACCGCGATCGCCGCACCGCTCCGCGCATCCCACAACCGCAGCGTGGCGTCCGATGCACCCACCAGCACCCGCGCGCCGTCCGGACTGAACGCGACGCACGTGCCGTCCGCCGGCGGATCCGCCAACGCCCGCAGACGGTCCGAGCCCGCATCCCACAACGCCGGCTGACCGCCCAGCGCTCCGGCGAACGCGAGCTGCCCCGCGTCGTTGATCGCGCTGTTCGGCGTGCGCCGCGGACTCGAGTCGAAGCCGACGCGATACGCCTGCTCCGTCCGCAGATCCACGAGCACCGCCAGCGCCGTGTTGTTGTAAGCCAAGTAGCGGAGGTTGTTGCTCAGGTTCAGGCTGCGCCACCCGCGCGACGCGGGAATGTCAAACTGCGCCAACGCGACGCGATGCGTCACGCCCGTCGCGCGGTTCCGCACCACGATGGCCCCGTCCTCGTCCCAGAACGCGCCGCTCCCGCTCTGGTTGCGCGTCCGCTCCGCCGCGGGTGCCGAATTCGCAAGCCGGGCGCCGCTGCGCACGTCCCAGCGCCACCAGCACCCACTGCCCGGATCGCGCACGCCGACCACGTCCTCCCCCAAAAACGCCACGCTCCCGCCCGCCGGATATTCGCCCTCCGGAATCACCAGCACGCTCTCGTCCAGCCAGCTCCGCAGATAGCGGTGACCATTCCCAACCGCGCTTGCTGCTCCACCGGGAGCCCGCTCGATGTGCGCCCGCGCCAACGGATATCGGGCGATTCTGCTGCCACCGAAGCCGCCGCCAGCGCTCGCTGTGTACGCTTCACGGGCGTGCCTGCGACGCCGCCCGCGTGACGTTCCGCGACCGCGTCGCCAGTACGCCTGCCGGGTGCCACTCCAAGCGCCCAGCAGCACCGCGACCACCGCAGCCGCGACACCGGCCACCAATCCCCGGTTGCGCCGCGCAAACTTGCGCAACTGGTACATCGCCGTCGGCGGCCGGGCACTGATCGGCTCGCTGCCGAGATACCGGCGAATGTCCGCGGCGAAGTCCGCCGCCGACGCGTACCGCCGGTCCTTGTCCTTCGCCAGCGCCTTCGCCACGATCGTCTCGATGTCGCCGCGAAACGCGCGGTCGATCGAACCGAGCTTGGGCGGCTCGCCCGCCCGCAACGCGTTGATCGCATCGATCAGCGAGTGGTAGGGGGCCTCGACCGGCAACCGCCCGACGAGCAGGCGATACAGGATAACCCCCAGCGAGTAAACGTCGGTACGCGTGTCCACCTCCGCCGGGTCCCCGGCGAGCTGCTCGGGGCTCATGTACGGAAGCGTGCCCAGAAGCTGGGCGACGCCCGTGTGCTGCGTCGTGACCGGCGCATCGCCCTCGGTCGCACGGGCCACGCCGAAATCGATCACCTTCGGCCGGCCCGACCCATCGACGAGCACGTTCTCCGGCTTCAGGTCGCGGTGGATGATGCCCTGCTGGTGGCCGTAGTGTACGGCGTCGCAGACGTCCGCGAACAGCGTGAGCCGTTCACGCACGGGGAGTTGCCGACTCTCGGCGTACGTCGTGATCGCCGCCGCGTCCTGGATAAACTCCATCGCGAAGTACGGAATCGCGGCGCCCGCGTCCTCGTGAACCCCCGCGTTGTACACCTGCGCGATGCCCGCATGCCGCAGCCGGGCCAGCGTCTGCACCTCGAATTGAAACCGGCGGACCGCCGAGTGATGGGCCAGCTCACGCCGCATCACCTTCAGCGCCACGATCCGCCGCGGATTCTCCTGCTCCGCCTCGTAGACGATGCCCATCCCGCCCGCGGCGATCCGCCGGCGAATCCGGTACGCGCCGAAAATCCCCCCGGCTGCGAGGTCGCCACGGTCGTTCGCCAGGACCTGCGCGATCAGCTCGCCCGGGCGATCGACGACCGCGAGCGACTCCGACGAAGCCGCCAGCAGCGACCGGACCTCCTGGAACAACTCCGTGTCCGTCCCGCACGCCCGCCGCACGAACGCGGAGCGCTCCTCCAGCGGCAGATCCAGCGCCTGCAGCAGGAGTTCCCCGGCGCGCTCGTGCAGCGGCGAACTCATGACGCCGGGCCGCCCAGCAGCTCCCGCTTCAGCCACGCCTTGGCGATGGTCCAATCCCCCTTGATCGTGGTAATCCCCACCCCGAGCACCTCCGCTGCCTCCGGGATCGTCAGGCCGCCGAAGATCCGCAGCTCGACAAGCTTCGCCTGCCGCGAACTGCGCTCCGCGAGCTGCTGCAGCGCATCCTCCAGCATCACCACGTCGACGCTGCCCGATTGCATCACCGCCAGCGCATCGTCCAGCGTGATACGCTGCCAGTTCGCGCCCCCGCGCTTCGCCGCGTGCCGCCGCCGCGCATGGTCGATGAGAATCTGCCGCATGGCCTGCGCGGCAATCGCCAGGAAATGAGCTCGATCCGATCCCGCCAGCCGCTCGTGCGCCACGAGCCGCATGAACGCCTCGTGGACCAGCGCCGTCGGTTGCAGCGTGTGATCCGCCGGCTGGCACTGGAAATAGTGGCCCGCCAGCGCCCGCAGCTCATCGTAAACCACCGGCAATAGCTGTGCGGACGCCGATTCGTCGCCCGCCCGCAACGCGTCCAGCAGCAACGTGGCCTTTTCCGATGGCGACGACACGCTTTGGCACTTTCTCTACCGATGGAACCCGACCCAGGGGCACCCCCGATCATACCCTCCGCCCCGACCCGCAACAACCCGCAGCCGCGCCATCCAAGTGTGCCACTGCGCTCGAGCAGTGCCGATGCACGTCAAAGTGTGCCACTGCTCTTGAGCAGTGCCAACGCACGTACGGTCGTGAATACCCTCCCAACCCCGCTAGGCACGGTGCCCCCGCCCGCCAGGCACGCAACCCGCCACGCCGCTAGAACTCGGGCGCTGCAGGAAATACCGAATCGCGAATCGCCATCAGCTCCGCGCACGTGTCGACATCGTCCGCGACCGGGATCAGCAGGATCGGATTGAGCCCCGGATCGCGCCGCTGGGGCGGGTTGTTGGGAGTGTCCAGAATCGCGAGTGACGCTCCGATCACGAGCTGCTCGGAGTCGTCGATGACGTTGCCCCGCAGGCTGCCATCCGAATAGAGTTGCATGCGGTTGGCGAAAATCTCGCGGCGGGCGATGTAGATCTCGCCGTCGATGAGCCCGAAGAGCCTCACCGTCACCGTCACCCCGGGCTTGCCGTCGTTGTCGTCGTCGCTGATCAGCGGGTCGTTGCGATCCATCGACAACGGCACGCTCGGGTCGCCGTCGATGCCGTTGAGCGTCGGCGTCGCGGGCCGGTAGATCTTCCACGCGCCGTCCTCCTCGTACACCTCGACAACCGCACCGGGCGGCTGGATCGCCTGCGTCGCCGCATCGGAAAACACCGTCTCGAACGGCTGATTGGCGATATACTCGGCGCTGCAGAAGCGGTCATACGCGACCAGCTCCTCCCCCTCGATCACCAGATCGGTATAACCATACGAAACCACAAACGTGGCCAGCGGGCCGTTGGCCGTCTCGCCATCGTACGCCACGATGTCGTAGTGCGCGTAGTGGCCCGCCATGGCCGCCTTGGCTTCTTCCGCACTCGCCGGCGCTGCCCAGTTCGGATCGTTCGCCGGCGTGTCGTACAGCGGACTCTCCGGCCACGGCAGCGGACTCGAACATCCCGCGAGGAGCAGGCAGCCAGCGCCCACCGTCGCAGCCAGTGCCCCCGCGGGCCTCAACGGAATTGACATAGTCGTTCTCCAGTTCTGCAACCAACCCGTGCGTCGACCCTGCACCCGTCGACGGCATCCCCGCGATTCCTACGGGACCATCACCGGCGTGTCATAGACCAACCGCTCCGGATCATAACCCTGCTCCGTCAGCCGCGTCAGAATGCCGTCCAGCGTGTCCGCATCGAGCGTCGGCGTGCGGCTCAGGATGAACAGCGTGCTGCGCCGCGGCTCGCCCACCACGGCGTACTCGTAATCATCCCCCAGTTGGATGATCCAGTAGTCGCCCGGAAACGGAATGAACGGAAACGACACCGTCAGCTTGGCGTTCGTCGCCGGGTCCACCACGCGGGCCGTCCCCCGAATCGTACTCACCTCACTCCCGTCCGCAGCCAGGCACGTGTTGAAGACTTCGATCGTCCCGTCCGCATTCGCCGTGTACTCCGCGGTCGAGCTGGCGCAACTCGCCTGGAACCAGTTCGGGTAGTGCGCAATCTCGTACCATTTGCCCGTGTAGCGGTCCACCTCGACCCGCGCAACGGTGTCGAGCGGCGGCTGGTTGTCCGCCCCGATGAAACCGCATCCGCAAAGCGGAATGGTCAAAACCACAGTAAGAAAAGCCGGTACGCAGCGAAACATCATCAACCCCTTTGACTCCAGTTGTCAGCGGTGCATTGCTGCCGCAGCGTGCACCGTCGCGATACCCAGGCAGACGGGGAGCTCCCGACCAAGGTCGGGAACTCCCGCGTCTCCCTCTTCATGTCAGTGTCGGCGACGTCGCGCGCCGACGCAGTTCCGACCACTCGCTTACTCGGGTATGATGACCGTGTCGATCACGTGAATCACGCCGTTCGTCGCCGGCACATCGGCCTTGATCACCTTCGCGTTGTCCACCATGACGCCGTCGGTGGCGTCGATGGTGATATGCTGACCCTGGACGGTCTTGGCTTCCGTCAGCTTGACCACGTCGGCAGCCATCACCCGGCCGGGTACGACGTGGTACGTGAGAATCGCCGCGAGCTTGGCCTTGTCCTGCAGCAGCGCGGCGATCGTCGGCGCCCCCAGCTTGGCAAACGCCTCATCGGTCGGCGCGAACACCGTGAACGGGCCCTCGCCGCGCAGCGTGTCCGCAAGACCAGCCGCCTCGATCGCCTTCAGCAGCGTCTTGAACGAGCCCGCCGCCCGCGCGGCCTCGATGATGTCGTTCTTGGGCAGAATCACCGCGTCAATCACGTGGATCACGCCGTTGCTGGCGGGTACGTCGGCCTTCACGACCGCGGCGTTGTCCACGTGCACGCCGTTCGCCGCGTCGATCGTCACCGACTGCCCGAGCGCCGTCTTCGCGGTAGTGAGCTTCACCACGTCCGCCGCCATGACCTTGCCGGGTACCACGTGGTAGAGCAGCACGCTCCGCAGCGCATCCGGGTTCTTCAGCAGCCCGTCGAGCGCCCCCTCGGGCAACCGCGCAAACGCCTCGTCGGTGGGCGCAAACACCGTGAAAGGCCCGTCGCTTTTAAGCACATCCACCAGGCCCGCCGCCTGGACAGCCGCCACCAGCGTCTTGAACTGGCCGGCTGCGACCGCCGTCTCCACGATGTCATGCTGGCCACCAGCCGACTTCGTGCCCGAACCGCACTGACCGTGTGCAACCGCCGCCGTCACGCAACAAGCAGCCGCGGCGAGCATCCCGCAGGTCCATCGCTTCATCGTCGTCATGTCTCCTCATCCTTTCAGATCGTGGCCGTGCATCCGCACGACCGGTCCCGTTCGTCGCCAAAAAGAGCCGATTCGAGCCAGGCAAGACGTTCTCCTCCCGCAGCAGGAGCCTCTCCGCCCGCGCTCAAAAGTCCCTTCGCACGAAACCACCCGCCGGATTCACCAACATCCGCCACAATCCATCACCCCCACCCCCGCACCCTCCAGACGCCAACCGGAGGCCCCAGCCATCCCCTTCCAGACCCCCCACGCCAGTGGGGGGGCCAAGCCGCAAAGCGGCTGTAGGTTCACCGCCCACAGGGCGCACGTTAGTTGCCAGGGTCCTCCGCCCCTCGTGCACATTTCCCAAGCCCATTCCAGATCCCACCAGTGGGGGGCCAAGCCGACCCATTTCGGAACCCCCCAAGCCAGTGGGGGGCCAAGCTGTCCCCTTTCAGAACCCTCCACGCCAGTAGGGGGCCCAACCGCAAAGCGGCCGTAGGTTCCCCGCCCGGAGGGCGCACGTTGGTAGCCAGGGCCTTAGCCCCTGGATGATAATTCCCAAGAATCCCCGGCGTCCGGAGGACGCGCGAACGCCGCCCGGCAAGAACAGAGCCGCGCCCGTAAGGAAGCGGACCAAGCGCTGTCAGGTGTTAGGGCTTCAGCCCCCGTATTGGCTTTTCCCAATAACCCGGCGTCCAGAGGATGCGCGCGCCGCCTCAGAACCCCGGCAGCCATGCCGGGGCCAAGTGTACTCTCAACGCCAGGGATCAATTAAGCTTGGCGCAATCCACCGCGCCGTCCCCGTCGTAATCGAACGGGTGGGCCGCCACGCCCGCCTCCAGCTCGCCATACGGGCTGTACCCCTGTGGGACCGACTTTCCAGTCGGTCTCCAGTCCACCCCAGGCACCAGGTTCTGTCCCCTGATCACCTGCTCACATCGCCACTGCTCACCCTGCGACGCGTATACCTGTTCTTGACGTGCGGTGCCCGCGCAGCAGGCAATCGGTAGTTTCAGCATGTCAGGGGGCCGGCCGAGATCCTTGATTTTCAGGCCCTTCGCCCTCCCGCCGTGGTCGGCCTCAGCCTCGTCGATGTAGCGTGTGTCGTCGTACACCTGCAGCTCTGCACTTTCCGTACGGTTCCCCCTGATCTGCATCTGGCTACCCGTCAACATCGTCGGGCTCAGTCCAAGACCCGCAGGATTTCAACGACAGGTTTTTGGCACTCAAGCCACGGCCCCATCGTGTGGATTTCGTTTCCTGAACTTCCGTGTTGCGCCCACACTCTGGGCAATTTCCGCTAGAGTTACCGGTCAGGTCATATCCGCACCTGCAACATCCGTTTGAGGTGGTCGAACGACATCGCCAACAGAGCAGCGTGACTAGCAGAGCAACGGCGGTCAGAAACGGCATTGGCACGCGCATCGACACACTCGCCCCTGAGGTGTGTATCCACGGCCCCTCAAGTGATACCCCAGTTGGATCATTGCGCACGACCTGCGCCGTACAGGCTGAGAACCTTGAAAACCATACAATGTCCAAATTCCCGCGTCGAAACTGAACAAGGCATTTGCCATACATTACTTGAAAGCCCCAATGGGAGCTTAGCGGCAGCAGTGCGAGCGTAATGACTACGAATGTGGCTAGAGGCAAACGCATTTGCCGCGCCAAGCACTTTAGGGTTGCTCGAAATCTACTGAGAACACTCGTGTGCAAACTTGTTCTCCCGCAATTCAACAGCAACGCCGCGAGTAAGTGAACTCCCACACTTCCGCCGCCGTGCCCGATCTCCTGAGGTGCAGTAACGACTTCGGTCGCAGGATTCTCTTGCCTGGCGACTGCGTGCGACCAGCGCCCGCCGCCGGGCAAATCAAAGGGCCGGAATCAAGGGGGTCGGTCGGAATCAAAGAATCAAAGGCGTCGGGAGTCGTTGTCGCGGCATCGCGCTTTCGCGCGTTGCCTCCCGGCACCCGCGTTGAACGCCAGAAACGACTCCCGAACGCTTTTCTTTCCACCATCGGTAATGGTATTTTCATCCTACCGCTGCTCGGCCCTGGTCTTCAGGTCCCGCCCCCTGATTACCATCTCTCCTGTTCACACCCCCACTTCTCGATGATCTGCTAACCTTGGCAAAGATACACCGCGGCGCCACCTGTCCTCATAGCGCATTCTGGGTATAGATCCGAGCGCGCAACAGCAGCAGTAGTCGTCCTCTTTCTTTTTGCTACTTTTTCTTTCTGTGGATGGTTGTGAAATAGTGACTTTTGTCTCGCCGGGCGTGGGGCAGGTCCAGCCTGTCCCGCCCTTCGAGGGCTTCGTCAAGACTGACCGCCCCGCGTCCATTACCCGGCGGCTGAGAGGGTCAATAGACCGCTGCCCTTCGAGGGCTGCTATGAGGCCACCCGTGCCGTCCGGCCTGGCGAGAAGGACTCCGCCGGTGGTGGCGGAGAAGTACTTGCGGCGTTCAGAGGGAAGGAGGTCGCCATGCAATTTGTGTGGATCGACTGGAGCGAACAGTCACTCGACTACCAGCTCCGTTCCACCGAGGGACACGTGCTGCGCGCGGGACAGGTCAAGCCGACGCTCGAGGGGATCGGCGAGCTCTTCGCGGCCCTGGAAGCGCACGGGGCGCCGGCCGAGTTCGACATTGCGGTGGAGACCGCCCAGGGCGCGTGGGTGCAGGCCCTGCTCGATCGCGGCTACGTCGTCTACCCGGTGAATCCCAAAACCGCCGACGCCTTTCGCGAAGCCCTGTCGGCAGCGGGCAACAAATCCGATCGCATCGACGCCCAGGTGCTGGCCATGTTCCTGGCGGCCTGCCATACCCAGCTGCGGCCGTTGCAGCCCGACGATCCGGAGATCATCACGCTGCGTATCGCCTGCGAAGATCGGCTTCGCCTGGTCCATGAACGCACCGCCAAACTGAACGAGTTGCGGGCCGTGCTGAAAGTCTACTACCCGGCGTTCTTGGCGTGTTTCGATGACCTCAGCAGGGAGATCGGGTTGAAGCTTCTGCTCAAGTGCCCGACGCAGAACGCCCTGCGCGGACACACGCCGCGCCGGCTGCGCAACTGGTTGCAGCGGCAGGGTTATCCACGGGCTGATCGCGTCGACAAGATCCTGGCGGCGCTCAAGGCGCCCGTTCTGCCGGTTGCCGAGCATCTGCAGGCGGCGAAGGCGCCGCTGGTTCGCTACTTGGCCCAGGCGCTGATCGCACTCAAAGCCGAGATCGCCGAGCGCGACGAGGAGATCCGCCAGCATTTCGACCGGATGCCGGAAGCGGACTGGTTGAGATCCCTGCCGGGCTCCGGCCCGGTACTGGCGCCGGCGCTGCTCGCGTGTATTGGGCGAGACCCGCAGCGCTTCCCCACGGCAGCCGACGCCCGCGCGTTCATGGGCACCGCCCCAGTGACGAAAACCTCGGGCGGCAATCGGATGCGGTGCGTGCAATTCCGCCGCGGCTGCTGGATGTTCGCCCGGCGGACGCTGCAACTGCTGGCTCAGACGTCGCTGCGCTCCTGTCCGTGGGCGCAGACGTTCTATCGCCGGCAGCGAGACAGCGGCCACCGGCATCACGCCGCTCTGCGGGCTTTGGCGCACAAGTGGCTCAAAATCATCCTGGCCATGAAACGCACCGGCAGCCGCTACGATGAGCACGTTTTTACTCACAGCCAGGATCGATACCTGTTGAATTCAGAGCGAACGGCAGCCATAACTTGAGCCCTTTTATGGAGCACCTTGACATAGACCGTCTTGACGCCTGCTGCCCGTACCTCCGACTTCTGCTCCTACCATTCGCTACCTCGACTCGGATGCACCGCATTGTACCCGGTGTCAAGGATCGAGATCACCGGAATTCGTGACGACCTTCTTGACTCGCCGCCGCGAAGAATGCTCGCCGATCACGCAGCGAATGGCGTCGCGTCAAGGAGGTGCCGTGGTACACCTGCAGCTCCACGTTCCTCCAGCCGTCCCGCAGCGGGCGAAAGTCCGATTTGAGCTGCATTCTGGCTCTCCTCAGCACCACGCAGGGTTCGCTTGCTGCTTCCGGTCATCTTTCTCGGGCAAGTCAGCTACTTGCTGGATACTGACGAGAGGTTTCATGCGATCAGGTCACGGTCCCATCGTGCAGTCGCCCATTCCCAGCCTCCGTGGCGCACCCGCATTCTGGACAAATACAGGTTTGATTGCCTGTCAAGTCATAGCCACAGCGTGTGCACCTGTTGTAGCAGACTCGGTATCTCCGCTTCGCCCACCTAAATGAACGAGGAACAAGTATCATCGGCAGCAAGAGTAAGGGAATCCCCCACAGTGCGATGTCGATTTGAGTCTTGGTTCCGAGTAGCGGAACTCCTGAATCGTATTTCCAGACGAATCGGAAGTATGGCTGACTGGCATTAGCCTTCGGCTGGGAAACGGACCGGCGGTGTGATCGGGTCTCCCTTGCGCTTCGCCTCGGCGGCTGCAAGAACGACAGAATATCCGACACTGCGGCTTTGTCACCTTCGATCTTGAGATATGCAAGATGCCCTCTTGCGATATTAAGTTGCTCGACTGCGACGCCCGGCCTTGCTTCTCGGCGCATTTCCAGCGGGAAGATGTGTGACAGAGTAGCCAAGCCGACCAACCCGAGAGCCGCGCAGAGACAGATCCACCAAGCGATGCGCATTTACCAGTCCTCACGAATTGGCACGGCGGCCACGCTCAGCGATTTAGATGCCATTTCAGGAGCATGTCCTTGGGCACGGACGGCCTGCCTATTCACCGTAGCAGGGCAAATCAAAGAGCAGGGCAATTCAAAGCCGTCGGGAGTCGTTGTCGCGGCATCGCGCTTGCGTATGTCGCGCCCCTGGCAACCGACCGGAAGGCAAGAAACGACTCCCGAACGCTTTGCTTCTACTCTTCTTCTCGCTCATCGGGAATGGGGCTTTCAACCAGCCGCTGCTCCGCCCTGGTCTTCAGATCCCGTCCCCGGATCACCTGATCTCCCAACTCCTGCTCACGCACCCGCGTCTCGATGATCTGCTGCCCCTGCAAAGATACACGGTGGTCCCACCTGTCCTTGAGGCCTGCTGCCCGTACCTCCGACTTCTGCTCCTACCATTCGCTACCTCGACTCGGGATGCACCGCATTGTACCCGGCGTCAAGGATCGAGATCACCGGAATTCGTCACGACCGTCCTGACCCGCCGGCCCAGGCCGTCGAAAGCGGCTGACTGGATGTCCACGTCGGCGTCATTCAGCGTGGCTTTTGCCCCACCAAAGACCCTCCACCCTCCGTTGCCTCCTTGTTCAAGCCCTGCGGTTGCCGCCCCAGCGTACTCTGCGTGACGCGGACAACAGGAGCGCATTCCGGATGCGAGGCGCAAGCTCGTCGCCGGCAACGACTTACGGCGCAAAACGCCGGATTTGTGGCAAAGTAGTACCCCTCGGGAAGCTATCAGCTGTCAGATGTCAGCTTTCAGCCTACGACGTTCAGCCGCTGCGCGACTCAGCCCCCCACTCGCGTGCGGGGTTCGCAAGTGCAATCCGGAGGTGGACAGGCCGGAGTCCGGAGGCAGCTCACGCTGAAACGCAGCCGCGCCGAGCGAAGTTCTCGAAACACCGCAGTTCTTCGCGTCGTTCGCGTTTATTCGCGGTTCTTCCCCCCGACCTGCGACCGTTGTTTTCCCATTTCCCCGGCTGAAAGCCGATAGCCGACAGCCCGCAAGTTTTTCCAAAAAAACTTGCGCACAAACCCGCCAAACGTGAAGCGCCCGTCAAGTGGTAGGAGGTAGTCGAGACCTTGGCGCCCGGGCCAACGCACAGCCCACGCCAATGCGAAGGAACGACCAATGCAGACGCCACGAACAGAACAGGTGATCAGGGAAAAGGCGATCGGGCGAATCGCAATTCAATCCGACGCCGTTCTCCGCGTCCTCCGCGCCTCCGCGGTAAGGTCCATTCGAGAAGACGCTGTGTTCGCCCGAACCGCGCGAAAAAAAACTCCCGCCCCAAACCCGTTTGCCAGTCCCACTGCAACCGCGGCGCTACCGCCAACGCGGTTCACCCCGCGCCACGACTCAGAATCGAGGGTCAACATGCGTAAAGCACTACTGCCAAACGGCTTTGCAGCCCCTCAAAAATCCACGGAAAACCGCGCGTCCGGCGCACCCCCACAGGTCTTACCTGGATCGCTCCGCCCGCGGCTCGGGCCCAAGATCGTCGGGCTGGTTCAACCGGCGGTAGGCCGTCAGGGAATAAGCAATCGACCAGACAACGACAGCCACCGCTCCGCCCACCGCGGCGACCATGGCTATGGCGTTGCTGCCGGTCAGCCCGCACACGAAGAGCACGACGCCCCAGACCACGAAGACCCGCGCACCGGCGCGATGCGTCCGCTCCCAAACCTCCTCGCTCGCGAGCGTCCACGGCGTGCGAATACCCAGGTAGAAGTTGCGGCGCACCTTCCCCAGCCAGTTGCCCATCAACGCCACCATCACGCCGATCACGATCGCCAGCGCCGGACCGATCGCGATGCCGCCGCGCGCCGCCAGCAGGATCACCAGGTGCAGACCAACCAGCCCCCCGAGGATCACGATCAGCAAGCGGCTGTAGGTTTTGCGGAAACGCAGGAAGTTCTCGCGGAACGGCCCGAGACGCGGCAGCACCGCCATGAGGACGATCAGTCCGAGTCCCACCGCGGGCATGAGCACGAGCAGATGCCAGCGCGGGCCGAAGGCGTCGGGCGTGCCGCTGAGGCCCCAGTGCACCGGGACCGTCGCGGGCAGCACGAAGGCGAACGCGACGCTGAGGGCAACGGCAACCAGTTCCAGCAGGAGCAGGATGATGAGGTGGTTGCGGGCGATCATGGCGATTCCTCCCCAGCCGCTGGCGCATCGTCGGCGGGCGGCTTGGCCGCGTTCGCATCGCCAGCGGCGTGAAACGTGTCCATCAGAAAGCGGGTGAGGTCTTCGACGACGCTCGTATTCAGCCGGTAGTGGATGAACTGGCCCTGGCGGCGGGCGTCGATCAGATCGGCGTTCTTGAGCGTACGAAGGTGAAAGGAGAGTGCATTGGGGGCGACGTCGAGGCGATCAGCCAGGGCGCCGGCGTGTAGCGGCCCCTCGCGGAGCGCGGCAAGAATGCGGCGGCGGGTCGGGTCCGCGAGGGCCTTGAAGGTGTCATCGAAACCGAGCACGGGTATGCCCTTCAATAATTCAACGAATCTTGAAATACTATAGCTGACGAACCAACCACTGGCCAGAGTAGGCTCGTCGAAAGCTGTAGGAACCCGGGTGGGGCTGGCGATAGGGTCAAGATATGCGGACCACAGGCCGCACAACCATGGACCGGTAACCAGGCGGCTGACCGCGGACACGCGGCTTGAAGCAATGCTTGTCAGCCGGGCTCGGGTCGGCTATTGGGGTCCGACGGCGCGCAGCCGACGGAGCGCGCCGCAACAAGGAATGGGGCTGAATGACGGCAGCAGGGCGCAAGCGGATCTGGGCGGTGGTGCGGCTGATCCTTTGCGCCGCCTTCATCTACCTCGCGGTGCGCGGGGTGACGCTGCGTGACCGGATCACGGTGACCGGAGCGGACGGGGTCGAGCGGAGCGTCCGGCTCGTCGAGGAGACGGAAACGGGCGTAGTGGTCCAGGACGCGGACGGCGCGCAAGCCGAGGTGCCGTGGGCGCAGGTGGCGCGCGAGCCCGACGGCGCGCCGAAGATCGAGCGGGGGCTGATCACCGCGCTGCGTTCGGTGAACCCGCTGCACCTGGGGCTGGGGCTGCTGATCTTTGCGCCGGTGACGTTTCTGCAGTCGGCGCGGTTTCGGATGATGCTGCACACGCAGGACATCCGCATCACCTATTGGGAATCGGTCAAGCTCTGCTTCGCGGGGAATTTCCTCAATTTCGTGTTCCTGGTCGGTTCGACGGCGGGCGACGTGTACAAGGCGTTCTACACGGCGAAGCAGACGCCGAAGAAGACGGAGGCGGTGACAACGATCCTGCTGGACCGGATCGTGGGGATGATGGGGCTGGTGATTGTCGCGGGCCTGATGAGCTTCGTGGGCACGTCGAATCCGACGCTGCACCGGCTGGGGATCATGGCGCTGGTGCTGATCGGCTGTGCGCTCGTCGGCCTGTGGATGGTCAGTTCGGGGCGGACCCCGGCGGCGCTGATACGCAAGCTGGTGCTGCGTCTGCCGGGTGCGGCGGTGCTGGAGCGGGTCCTGGCCGCGACCGAGCGGTTGGCGGCGGACCGGGGGCGGTTGGCGGCGTGCCTGGGCATCGCGACGGTGCTGCAGTTTTTCGCAATAGGCGCGGAAGTGACGCTGGCGTTCGCCCTGGGGATGGACTTTTCCGGCGGCAAGACGTGGGATTACTTCGCGTACATCGGCGGCGGGCACCTCGTCGCGGCGATCCCGATCACGGCGCAGGGCCTGGGGACGATGGAACTGGCCTTCAAGCATTTCTTCCTGGGGACGTACGGCACGCTGGCGCAGCTTCTGTGCCTGGCGCTGTGGATCCGGCTCATGAACCTGATCTGGTCATTGCCGGGTGCGCTGGTGCTGCTGTTCGGCGACCACCGGCCGGGCCGGTTGAACGCGCTGGATCCGGCGACCGCCGGGCTGGAAACTCCCAACACTTCCGAAGCCGCCGGCTGACGCGCGGCGCCGCCGGCCGGGCCACCTCCGGCAGACGCGGCATTATCGGGCGCAAATCTGCCAGGGGCGATATGCCTTCATCGGCGCGACGGACCTGCCGACACAACAGGCAGCATCCGGGCGATCGCTTTGTGCGCCCGAGGAGGACCGGACGGCCTCATGCAAAGTGGTGCGACACTAGAACGGTCGGACGTGCGGGCGGCGCTGGCTGACCTGTGCGCCCGCAACACGACGGCGGAAGTGCACTACGGCCGCGGCGACGATATCCAGACCGCACGCGTGCGCTTGCTGATGCTCGGCGAGGACGTCGTGTGCACGGATCAGCCGCAGAACCTCGAGTCGGGCGTGGCCCTGCACAGCGGCGTGTCCGTGCGCGTCTTCTTCTCACGCGGCAACGAACGCTACGTGTTCGATTCACGCGTGGTGTCGCTGCGCCGGCGCGTGCGCCTCAATGCGCAGCACTGCGTGCTGGGCATGGCGCTGGCCATTCCGGCGTCGATCCGGGCGGAGCAGCGGCGGCGCGATTTCCGGGTGAGCCTGGCGTCGCAGGTGGTGACGTGCACGGCGACGCCGGAGAGCCTGGAGTTCGAAGGGGCGTGCGACCTGGCGGCGCCCATCCTCCACGGCCAGCTCGCCAACGTGTCCGCACGCGGGGCGGGCGTGATCTTCCCCGATTCGGTGAAGCACCTCGTCATCGCGGGAGGCCGAGTATTCCTGGCCTTCTTTCTGCCCGGCGAGGAGGAGGAGTTCCTGGTTCAGGCCGACGTGCGGCACGTCCGGCCGATTCCAGGCCGGGACACGGTGATCGCGGGCTTGCGCATCGCGCTGCACGAGGCGCTGGGGGGTCTGCAGACCCGCAGCCGCTTGGCGCGCTTCGTGGTCAGCGAGCAGAGGCGAAAGTTGAGGCGGCGGCGATGAGCACCATGGGAGTTATCCAGCAGGGCACCAGCAGCGTTGTCGTCGACCTGCCGGAGCAGCATTCGATCCGCAGGCTGGAGCAGGCGCTGCGCGCCAAGGTCGACGTGCGGCTCGACGTGAAGGTGAACCCGGACGCAGCCGTGACGGGCACCCTGGCGCGGGGCGACGACCCGGACACCATCGTCGTGGAACTCGCGGACGGCGCGGCGAGCCCAGCGTGGCGCAGTGCCTACTGCGACGTGGCGTTCACCCTGCGGCACGACGAGTACATGTTCACGAGCGTCGTGCTCGAGGTGGAGGCCGCCGCCGGGCGCCTGGTGCTGAGCCGGCCGAAGAACCTGAGGACCTGGCAGCGGCGCCGCTTCGTGCGCGCGTCCGTCGCGGACAGCACGGAGGCGCGGTTGGGGCCGCCCGGCGAGTTCGGGCGTTGTGACACCGCGGGGATGATCCTGAACGTCAGTCCGGACGGGCTGGCCTGCCGCGTGCCGCTGGCGGCTGCGGATCGCTACGCGGTGGACGAGCGTCTGGGCGTGGCGTTCTGCATCGGTTCATCGAGCGAGGAGTTTCGCCTGGACGCGACGGTGGTTTCGAAGACCGCCGCGGGTACGCCCGGGGCTGTTATCGTCGGGCTGCAGTTCGAGAATTCGCCAACGGCGGCGCGCGAGCGGGAGAGGCTGGCCAGCGCGCTGCACGCGTTCCATTGATCCGCCGGAGAGAGGTTGAGCCCATGGAAAAGCTCATCTACGTAGACGAGGCGCGCAAGAACGAGATCGTGGTCTCCTCGATCGAGAAGGAGATTCCCTGCGTGCTGACGCGGCGCAGCGAACGCGGCTGGCAACCGTACAAGTCGCACTTCGTGGCGGCGCCGGGCGAGGTCGGGCGGATGTTCATCAGCGCCGACGAGGGTTCGACGCTGGGGGATGCGCCTGCGCTGGTCTCGGGCGAGCGGGTGGGGCTCACGTTCCGGCGCGGTCACAAGAAGTGCATGTGCGCGACGATGGTGCTGGATCCGGCGCTCGATGTGCCTGCCGCGGGCCAGCGGCTCATGAAGTGCGTGGAGCTGCAGTGGCCGGACGCGTTGCAGGAACTGCAGCGGCGCGTGTACCACCGGGCGACGCCTCCGGGGCGGCGCGTGCACGTGCGGTTCTGGCCGGGAGGCGTGGCCGCCCGGGCCGCGGTCGAGGCGGGGGAAGGGAAGATCCTGGGCGGCATGATGCTGGACCTGTCCGCGGGCGGCATCAGCATCCTGACAACGGACGTCGCGCCGGACAGCTTCGTCGAGGGCGACGCGATCGGCTGTGCCTTCGCGCCGAAGCCGCGGGGCGAGATGCTGGTGCTGGACGCGACGTTCCGGCACCTGGAGCGGCAGAAGGACGGCGGGATGGCGCTCGGCCTGCAGTTCGTGGGGCTGGAGACGTCGGAACGCGGCCGGCAGATGCTCTCGCTGCTCGCCGGGGTGGTGACGGACTACCAGCGCGGGCACGCGCGGCAGCAGCGCGAGCGGTTGGCGGGCAGGTTCGCAAGGTCCTAAGCGTGCGGCCTTCGCCGGCGCCTGCCATCAAGCTACGCAACCGCAGGAAGATCATCTAGACTGGCGGGATGGAAGCTTTCCGGCTGATTCGGACGCGGTGGGGATGGTTCACAGTCGTGGCGCGCGGGCGCAAGCTGGCGGGCACGCGCCTGCCGGTGAAGCGCAAGGGCGACGCGCTGGCTGAGGCGCGCCGCGCATTTCCAGAAGCGGAATACGACGATCAGATCCTGCCGGTGCTCTCGGCGGCGGTGACGCAGTATTTCGCGGGCTATCCCGCGTTGTTTCGCGCGACGCTGGACCTGGCCGGCTTCACCGACTTCCAGCGGAAGATCATCCGCGCCGCGCGGCGGATCGCCTACGGGCAGGTGTGTTCGTACGGCGATCTGGCGAAGCGCATCGGGCATGCAGGCGCCGCACGGGCGGTGGGCAGCGTGATGCGGCACAACCGGTTTCCGCTGGTGGTGCCGTGCCACCGGGTGGTGGCGTCGGGGGGCCGGCTGGGCGGGTTCTCGAGTCCGGGTGGCACGGCGGAGAAGCACGCGCTGCTGGCGCTGGAGGGGGGCGTGGGCGCGCTGCTGTGATTTGCGGATGAGCGGTGACGAACCGCGCATGAAAAGAGCGGCTTCGCCAAGGCAAAGCCGCTCTCGAACACTTCCAGTGATGCCGCGACCGGTCAGAAGATCTCCGGGCTGCGGGCGGGGCCGACCTCGAAGATCGACTGGGTCTTGAGCAGCGTCGTCGATTCGGGGAAGGCGTGGAACGCGTGCACGTGGAATTCGTGCTCGCGGGCCTCGTAGTCCACGAACGTGAACGGGGCGATGCCGTCGACCTCCCACTCCTCGAACATGACGAAGAGGCCGCGTTTCTGGGCGTATTTCATCAGTCATACGGTATGAGGACGGAAGAGGCTGGCGTCATCCGCTCGACCTGGCAGTGGAGAGGATAAAGCGCATCTCGTCGCCGAAGGATTGGGCGTGGTCGCGCTCGCCCCGAACGGGGGAATGAGGCGGCGAGGCCCATCTTGGGGAGCACCTCGGTCTCGTCGGTGATGAGCTCGGTCAAGCAGTCCTTGCCGTACTGCACAGTACTGGCAGAGTCCGACGATCCAGATCTCGGCCAAGACGCCCTGCTCAACCCGCTTCCACCTGATTGATGCGAAATAGCTCGGATGTAATGGACGGCAAAAATTGCAGGCCTGATTCGTTGTTTGAGCTGGCTCTGTTCCACTATCAACCTCAAATCTTGCACAAACGCCAAAGCATGGCACCCAACAGTCCCCGATTATACCTCCGCCTCAGAGTACCCGCCACCGAATAATCCGGGTCGCAGACAAATTCGCACCGGGGATGCTCGTCTTTCCTAAGCTTCTTATTTTCAAGGACCTAAAACAGCAAGCGGCCCCTTAGAGATTACGTATTTGTGACGGTGAAGTTCGTTGGGGCTTACCGCATTTACCCCATCTATTTCACAGGCCCGAAGGCGGTGCTGAAGCAGCCCTCCGAGACCGCCGATGAGTGGGGGCGCACTTTAATTTCTGTCCGGATCCACCCAGTCCTGGTCGTTCTCGGATGCTGGGCGGCGGGATTCGTGTCGAGACGCGAGATAAGTAATTTCGCCCATGTCATGTACCACGGGACATTTAGGACGAGCGAGTGGGAAGCCATCTGAAGTCGGAAGAAAGTGACGGATGCGCCAGGTGTCGGCGTCCCGATTGATCCATCGACGCGGGTCCCGCCGAGCGTGGGGCCGAGAGAAAACAACCCATGGGAAATGAAACACGGTTGTGGAAATGGGGTCATCGTTGTGCTGGTGGTCTTGGCGATCCTGGCGTTGTATCCGCTGCAGGAGAAGCGGGAAGCGGGCATCGACCTGGCGGGCGGCAGCGTGCTGATCTACGATCGACAAGGCGGATGTACTGACCAGGAGAAGTACGGGCTGGCAGAGCGGCGATGGAACATCCTGAAGGGCTCCCGGTGGACCTGAAACCGCAGTTCCAACCGGTGTGGCGTCCGATCGGCGACAACCGGTTGAGACCAGATGCCGCGTCCGCCGAAGGGGCAAGGAGCGGCGACGACCGGTACGAGGCGGCGCTGAATCCGCTGCGGGAGCTGAATGCGTCGCGTACGCGCTGGAGCAGGCCTCTGGTGTTGACGCCGCCGGTGACGCGCAAGTTCGCCGCTGGAGAAGCTGCGCACGGCGTGGAAGGCTGCGAGGCGCTGCCGGAGCAGGCGGGCGTGACGCGTGGACGCGTACCTGAAGCGGTGTACGCAGGGACGGGGGCTGGAGGTCGCCAGCCGCAGTCGGAGTACGAGTCGGTCTGAGCAAGGTGCAGGACGAGTCCGCGGTTCCGCGGTTTTCGACGGACGTGCTGGCCTGTCGGAGCAGCAGGAGCGGCGATCGAGAAGCTGAAGAAAGCGTACCTGGCGTGCCGCCAAGGCGATCGACGACGTGGTGGTGGCGTACGACGCGTGGGTGAGCGCCGCGGGCTCGCTGGAGGATCCGGCGGACCTGAGCGCCTGCTGCGTGGAGCGGGCGTGCTAAGTTCCGCTGGATTCTCGCCGAGCGTGACCTGAGCGACCTGTCGATGATCGCCTTCTGCAGGCAACATCACGGGCATGAGCGCGAGGCGATTGCGAAGTAAATTTCGCAGTTGAGACAAGGTCCACGGCCCAAGGCGGGTGATCGCTACATGTGGTTCCCTGATCGACAACTTCTGCCGCGGTTCATGCGCTTCACCTGATGGAGCAGGCGTTAGCGCGCAAGGATTCCGGCGGTCATCGTGGATCAGTACGCCGGCAAGTGGTATGCGCGGGCGCACGGGACACGGGCGATCGAAGCACGGGCTGACGCAGAACAGCCTGGAAGTGGTCGCGAAGCGGCGTATCTGTCGCGGCGGGATCCGGGCGACGAACCGCCGCCGACTTCAGCTGGACTATGGGCGTGGTGCAGTTCGCCAGCGTTACCGGGCAGAACATCGGCAACGAGCTGGCGATCTTCCTGACGGCGTGGCGACGTCGCAGACGCGACGATCCGCAGCAAGATCGGCCAGCGCACGGTCAGATCAGCGGCGGGTCTACCGGAGCAGCCGCGTCAAGGAGATCGTGCAGAAGCTGGAGGCGGCTGCCCGCGCGGCCTGGAAGCGGCGACGCCGCAGGAGAAGGTGATGGGTCTCGGAGCCTGGCTTGCACAAATCGCGAGATGGGTATGAAGGCCGCGATCTACGGCATGCCGCGGTCATCATCTTCATGCTGGGTCGGCCACCTGCGCGTTGGTTGCCTGCGGACATCGCGGTGATTCTGAACCCGCTGTTCCAGCGCGGCGATCATGGGCGCTCCTGGAGGCGATTCACCTCCTGCATTGCTGGTCTGCTGCTCACTGGGTATGGCGGTGGACGCCAACGTGTCGGACGAGCGAATCCGCGAGGAGCGGGAACGCGGTAGCCTGGAAGAAGGCGGTGAAGTTTTACGGCGACAAGCGTGCTCGACGATCGGACTGAACTCACCACGCCGATCACGGCGATTATCCTGGGGCACGTGGGCAGCGAGGGAGGTGAAGGCTTCGCGATGACGCTGGGCTTGGCATCGATCAGCATGTTCACCGCGTTGTTCGTGAACCGCGTGATGCCTATGTCGCTGATCGAGTGGGGCGTGGCCGGTCGCTGCCGATGCTGCACCTGATCCGGCACGAGCATCGACTGGCTGGCGATGAAGCGGTTCTTCTGGCCGCTTTCGATGATCTGGAAACTTGGGCGGTCTGGGGTACTTCGTGTACGGCTGCGACGGACAAGGAGGCAAGGATCTACGACATCGAGTTCCTCGGCGGTACGAGCGCAGGTGGAGTGCCATTGACGGCGTCGCTGATGACGACGCAGGAGATCCGCTCGCGAGATCACCGGCATCGGCGAGGGAGCGGTCTGGTTGCGGGTCCAGTGATGTGCGATGCCGCGAAATATCTGCGGGAGGCGAAGGTCGAAGTGGTACTTTTGATGCGGTCATGAATTCGCCGTGACGAGCGACAAGTTGAAGCCGGCGGAGGTCGACGCGCTGCGCACGACGTTCGAGGATCACCTGCGCGGGGTGGCTTTCACCGGGCGATACGCGCGGTTCGTGACGAAGGATGGAACGGAGACGCTGAGGAAGGAAGAGGGCGCTGCCGCGTCCTCGGTTTCCGGTGACGCTCGGGACGAGTTCTGGAAGGCGGCGATCGCTTCGGCGGCGGACTACGGCGAGAAAGCCGCGTGGACCGGATGAGAGCGGGGGCGTGATCCAGACGGTAGCGTCGCCTCGAGGGGCTGGCGCGCAGGCGGAGTCCGCGGCGAGCAGCAACGGCGTGGCGGACTGCAGCTACGAAGAAGTGGCTTTCGCCGAGGCGTAGCCGAGGTCGTGACCGTGGAGCCGGAACAAGGGGCTTCAGTGGCGGCGATCCCGGCTACGCTGGGCGACAAGCTCAAGGTGGAGCGGAGCATCAACTACGAGTTGGTCAAGGACGAGACGCGGGCGTTGCAGGGGATAACCTGGGATCCCTGAGGACGACAACTTCGCAGGTGATCGGGGCGACTTCGCCGTTTGACGTTCGTGAGTTCATGGCGCGGCGATGGTCTTCGATAAGCTGCAGCCCCCAGACGCTGGAGGCGATCCGGAAGCGGCCTGGTTGAGACCCGGCTCCAGCCGCAGTTCCAGAAGTACGAGTCGGCGGCTACAACGCGGTGGGCCCAGCGAGGTCGGTCAGGACAAGAAGGGGGAGCAGCTCTACAACAAGATCGCCCCGTGGTCAGCGACGAGCCTGGCCTACTCCGACGACCCGGTGCAGTGGGAGGAGCGGATGGCCCGAAGCCGGAGTTGAGCAGGCCGAGGAAGCGCTCGGCGGAGGAGTCGCTGCGGAAGGTCAGCAGTTCGCTCCCGCAGGTATTCTCGGCAGACGCAGCAGCAGGCGTTGACGCGCTGGTGCTGGCGCTGGGGGCGGTCGTGGCGTACGTGTGGATCCGGTTCGGCACGATGCAGTACGGCCTCGCGGCGATCGTCGCCCTGTTCCACGACGTGTCGATCACGCTGGGCGTGATCACGGTCGCGGACAAGCTGGGGATCGGCGACTTCCGGATCGACCTGGCGATGATCGCGGCCTTCCTGACCGTGGTCGGTTACAGCCTGAACGACACGATCGTGGTGTTCGACCGTATCCGTGAGAATCGCGGCAAGCTCAAGGAGCTATCGAACAACATCATCAACACGAGTATCAACATGACGCTGTCGCGAACGTTGCTGACCTCGTTCACGACGCTCGTGGCGGTGGTGTTCCTCTTCTTCATGGGCGGCCCGGGCGTGCACGGGTTCAGCATGGCGATGCTGTGCGGCATCCTGGTGGGAACGTACAGCTCGATCGCGGTGGCGGCACCGCTGCTGCAGAACCGGCGTCTGCTGCACACGGTCGTCTACCTGATGATCGCGGTGGTGATCATCGGGATCACGGCGACCGCGGTAGCGAACGAGGTGTTCGTGCTGGTGGTCGTGGCGATCGTGGTCGTGTTCCTGATCCTGGCGCTGCGCATGGAGCGGCGGTTGGACTACGCGGCGCCGGCGCGGGTGTAATCCGCGCGGCGGCGTGACGTGAATGCCATCAGCCGGTGCGGGCCGCGAGGTCCGCACCGGCTTTTTTTGTCGCCGCGGGCCTGGGGCTTTTGCTTGACCGGCGGGAGCCGCCTCCGTAGCATCGAGAGCCGATAGACACGCGACGCGGTTGCCTGCGCCATACCGGGCGCGACCAGAATTCCCCTGACGTGCCCCCGCCGTGGTGACCCCCGCACGATGCGACAATCGCCCACGAAAGGATTCGTGACATGCGCAAGGATGTGAAGGCAGGGATGGGCCTGGCGCTGGTCGCCGTGATCATCGCCGGGTGGTACTACACGCGCGACGGGGCGAGCGAGGCGCCGATTGCGATCGGCCCGACCGAGCACCAGGTGCAAGAGCCGGCGGCAACGCCGGCAGCCAGGCCGGCCGAGCATCCCCGGCACGCAACCACCGAGCGGCGGACGGCGCCGACTCCGCGACGCGCCCAGCGCCCGACGGCGCTCACCTCGGAATCTCCTCAACCGCCTCCTGCAACATCGGAACCGATTCGTACCGAAGCGCTGACCGGCGCGACAGGGCCCTTTGCGCAGGGTGGATCCGACAGCGACGAGCCGGAGGCGGACGACGTGCTGCGTGCGCCGCAGGCGGCGCTGCCGGGCGTGGCGCGGCCGGCGGACGGCCTCGCCCAAGACACAGGGGCCGCGCTCGAGCCGGTTGAGTTTTACCGGGTGCAGCCCGGCGACACGCTTTCGCGCCTGGCGGACGTGTACTACGGCGACCGGGCCTACGCGAAGCTGCTCCTGCGGGCCAATCCGACGATTTCCGATCCGGAGTCGCTTCCGGTCGGTGTGGAGCTCCGCCTGCCGGCGGTTCCGCAGGCCGACAACGGGCCGCGTCTCGCGAGCGCGCCAAAGGCGCCGACGCCGGCTGCGGACGCCGCCAGTGGCTCCACGGTTCCGGCCCAGACGGCGTCCGCTGCGTCCCAGGGCGCTGAGCGCACGTACGTCGTGTGCACGGGCGACAGTTTCTACGCGATCGCGCAGCGTGAGCTGGGCAGCGGCGCGCGCTGGCAGGAGTTGTTCAATCTGAACCGCGGCGTCGTGGACAACGACCCCAAGGCGCTGCGTCCGGGCATGAAGCTGCAGTTGCCCGAGCGGTAGCCGGCTGCGCCCGCAGCGGAATCTGCGCGAAATCTCATGAGTCCGCGGTGATCTTGCGGCTGACACGCATGCCGGCACCTCTGTCGGCCCATCCCCCATTACTGACCTGAAAAGCGGTTCGATTGGCCGGTGGCGGCGGTGTGCAGCACCGTTCGGCGGCGGGGGAATCGGCGTGCGCGGAGCCCGGTCCGGAAGGAGGCGCAGGACCGGTCAAGACGATCGGCAGAAGTTGCCGACAAGCACGTACGCTCAAGCCGTGGTTTACGGTGGGGCGTCGCGAGCGAGGATGCTCGCCGCAGTCCGCAAAGGCGTATTTCGCCCAAGCGAGAGGAAAGGCTCAGGATGAGCGACGCACCCGCACCCGCCATCAGTCTCAGCGAACGCCTGGCCGGCAAATGGCAGATTCCGGCGTTCGTGCTGGCGCTGGGCCTGTTGGCGGGCGTGGCGGTGCGGATCAAGTCTCCCGATCGCAAAATCCCAATCGCGGAACATCTCGAGGCGCTGGCGGAGTATGACCGGCTCGGCATGTATGCAGCCGGGTGCAGCCACGCGGAGCGGCTCTTGGGCTGGCCGGACCTGAGCGACGCGGATCGCGGGGCGTTGACGCTGGCGCTGGCCCGCGCGAAGTTCGGGCGCTGGGTTGCCGGTGGCGAGGAGCAGGGCGGCGGTGAGGTGGTGATCGCGGCGTACGACGACGTGCAGAAGCTCGGCGTGGCGCTGGCGGCGCAGGACGAGCGGCACCTCGCCGAAGCGTTCCACCAGCAGCGGCGCTACGAGCTGGCGGTCAAGCACTACAACCTGGCGGCTGCGTTGGCGCCGGACGACGCGTTGGCGGACCTGCGGCAGGTGATCGAGCTGAGCATCTATCCGCTGCGCAGGCCGCAAGCGGAGACGGATGCGCTGCTGGACGGGTTCATCGCCCGCGCGGCGGACGATCCGGAGGCGCTGTTGTGGGGCCTGACGCGGCGGCTGGAGTCGCTGGCCGACGCCGGGGACACGCAGCGGGCGGCGGCGCTGCTGGAGCAGTACGCGGACCGTTTCGACGGGGATGCGCTGCAGAACGAATACACGTTCCTGCTGGCGCTCAATCTGCGGGGCGCCGGGCGTTACGACGAGGCGGAGCGTCTGCTGCGCGAGCTGCTCAACCGGGTGGCGTTGAGCGATCCGGTGTATCCCAAGGCGGGGTGGCTGCTGGGCAGCGTGGTGATGTTTGACGGCCGGGCCCAGCGTCCGGAGGAGGCGATCGCGATCTTTCGTGACGTGATCGCGTCGCGGGCGGACCGGGTGTACGTGGAGGCGTCGCGGGTGTCGATGGCCGAGGCGCTGGCGGCGATGCAGCGTTACCAGGAGGCGCTGGCGGCGTACCGCGAGGTGGTCGGGGAGATGTCGCGGGTGCCGTTCAACCGGCTCGTGAATCCGGACTCGGTGCGCACGTCGCTGACGGT
>JACKHG010000085.1 GCA_020639115.1 Phycisphaerales bacterium | reverse complement strand
CTGCCGAGCGCGCCTCGCCGGGTGGCAGGTGCGTGCGGTGCCCGGCCAATGGCATTTGTCGAGCTGGGCCATCCGGAAGGTGTTTCCTCCAACACGCACGCACGAGGCAGCCAATGGCAGACGAACTCCGAGACTTGATCACCGCGGATGGCCCTGCGGGGCAGATCGTCGGCGGCGCGGTAGCGCAACACGTCCGTAGCGGTCGCTTCAAGCGCGACGAGCTGCTGCGTATCGCGAAGGCAATTCGCGACTTCGTCGATGGGCCCACGCTTGCTCCCGTGCCAGGTGAAGTTCGCGCTGCCGCCGATTGCCTGCGCGCCATGCCCACGTCGAAGGTCGACGAGTTGGCGCGCACGTTCGGCCTCGAACGCGTTGACCGCGCCGTCTACTTCGCGGCGCAGCACGCCGAACTGAAACGACATGGCCACTGCCGCGTGAGCGAGCACGCCTACATCTCCAACAACCTTGCCCGAGAGGCGAACCGATGACCAAGAAGACTGCTGCCGCTGCTACCGATACCGCGCCCATCGACGACCTGTTGCCCGCGTCGATGTTCAACACGCAGCCGATGGTCCCCACCGTCGACGATCAGTTCTGGTTCTGGGTGGGAGTCACCGCGGACTCGCCGATCCCCAATACGACCTGCGGAGGCGTGGCGTTCTCGCGCAAGACGGAGCTTGTGCGCCGCGACCCGAGCAAGCGCGGCAATACCGCTCGCTTCCCGAAGGCTGGAGCGATCCTCAAGCTGACGCGAAAGCAGGTGCTGTGCATCGCCGAGCACGCCGCTCGCAGGGTTGTCCGCTGCGCCCAGCTGCCCGCCGAACAGAACGCCGTGAGTGACCTGGGGCGCCGCATCGCGACCGTTCTGCGCATCCCGACCGAGGCCGAGGATCAGGCGCGCCAGAAGAACGGTTGGGGTGGCGGGCGCTTTCACCCGAGCCAAGGTGATGTGCCGCTGGGCCGTTACCTCTACTGCCAGTACCTCGACGAGGTGAGGCCGCGGCTGCGCCCGGTCGGCACGGCGTTGCCGCCCTCGCTCGCCGAGGTGGGGCTGCGCCTCCCGCCCGCGGATGCGCGCCCCGTCCCGGCGAGCGAGACCACGGACACGAGCCAGGAGCTGATCGCGTGACCGCGGCTGCTGTGACCAAGGCGCCGCATCGGATCGCCTGGAGCGTTGCCGAGGCCGCGGTGCTACTGGGCTGCTGCAAGTCGTGGATCCGCCGCTTGGCTCTCGACGGCGTCATCGCTCACGTCCGCATCGGCAGCCGCATGCTGATTCTCGACGGTGATCTGGTTCCGTCTCCAGACTGGAGCGTGTCCCATGTCATGCAGAACGCGTGGCCCGGGCGCGAGCGCGTTCGCATGTCTGAGATCGCCGCGGCGCTCGGTGTCTGCCAGCGGACGATCAAGCGGCTGGCGAACCGTGGCGAGATCCCCGGCTGCCGCATCGACGCCCGGAACTGGAGCATCCCGCGCGCCGAGCTGCTGCGCTGGCTGTTGCAGCGGCGCCGGGCTCCGCGTGCCGAACTGGAGCGCTGCGAGGCCGAGGCGGTCGCGTGAACGGTGGCAGCGAAGACTGCGCGGTCTGCGGCCTCGAATGCGGAGCCGACTACTACGTGCAGGGACTCTGGCTGTGCGACACGTGTCTGTCCGTCGATCTGGAGTTCAGCCCGCACGTGCTCGAGAGCCGCGCCGCGGCCCTGTCGACTGCGGACGGCGACGATTACGAGCGCGACGGGCTCCGCACCCTCGCCGGGTGGCTGCGGGCGATCGAGGGTGCCCCCCGGCAGAGGCGCTAGGAGGCGCTGTGACCGCGCCAATTGAGATCCAGGGAAATGGGCGCGACGCCCGAGGTCGGTTCGTCCCGGGGCATCCTGGCGGGCCCGGCAGGCCGCGGCGCCGGATCAGCGTCTACCAAGTCGCCGAGCGCAAGGCGGCGGAGACCGGCTTCGACATCGAAGCCGAGGTGTTCGCTGTCGTGCTGAAGCTGATCGAGCAAGCGAAGGCGGGCGACGTGACCGCGGCGCGCCTAGTGCTCGACCGCCTGTGCTCACCCGAGCGGGTCGCGCTCGACATCGCCAACGGCATCGCGATCGATGTCGACGTCACCGCGGCCGTCGGTCCGCCGATCCCGAACGACGTGCAGCTGGCAGACTGGGCGTTGAAGCTGGCCGATCTGCTGGGGGGCGGGTCGGCGGCGCCTGGTGCGCCTGGCGGTCCCGAGGGCGAGCTGCCGGACGGGCGGTCGCCGCAGTAGCTAGGGGGACATCCGACAGGGCTCGATGCTATAAGTGACCCCGTGAGTCTAAAGGACATTGCGGGTCTGGGCTTCTCGGTGACCACCGTTGGGACCGTGCTGCTCTTCTTCTTGGGGAAGGCCTACTACTCCGGCCTTTTTGGGGATGCGGGAGCCAGCGTTGACGATGTTCGCGTTGAGTTCACGGACTTGATCTGCCCAAGCATGCAGTCGATCGTCGCCATCTACCACTTTGTCCTAACGCTGGCCATCAGGCAGAAGCCCGTGTGGAGTAAGGAAGGCGATGGCCTTGCTCCGGCACGGGGAGAGGTTGCCTACTACTGGCTCCGATCCGTCGTGTTCTTCGTCACTCTCGGGACAGCTGCATTCAACGGTCTCCTTCAGACCGCTTGCTCAGTTCTCGTTGGTGTCTCCATGGGGTGGCTAGTTGCCTGGGCGCTGGGCCATCGCTCGACCGAGAGTCGGGCCGTGAGCATCGCGCTGGCCTACCTGGTGCTCTGTTTCCATGCGCGTTTCACCGGGCAACACGACGCCAGATCAAGCACGACGATCATCGCCATTCAGTTGAAAGACCAGAAGGAGCCTCTGGCGATGAAGAAGCTCTACGTCGCCTCGTCAGGTGCCTATGGGGTTGTGGTGTTGCCGAAGGAGGCGAAGTTGGCAACCCGTCAGATGCTCATGTTCGTGCCGCTGGGGCAGATTCAGTCGTTGTCCTTCGCCCGCTAGCCCCTCAGTCGCAGTGGTGCATAGGAGTTGCGCTGACAGGAAACGCCTGACAACTGAGCTTGTCTTCACGGGCTGCCTACGCAAGCGGTGCTATCGGCACGATCTCTGAGTACCGAACGGTTGCTGTCGCATGCTGGCTGAGCATGTGAGCATGGCCGTCGCATTGATCGTTCCCTAGGGTTTCCAAGGGAAGCCGCTCAATTCAAGCTGGCTCAGGAACTTGGCGAAGTGCTGCGCTCGCACGATGTACACCGTGCGCAAGCGGTCCTCTGCCCATGCTGCGAAGTCGGGTTTCCCCTGCATCTCGACGGGCAAGGCGCCGTACTGAGACAGAGTCTTCTCGTAGGCAACCCATTCGACCACGTCGCCGACATCTGGACCAGCCGTGAGTTCTCCTGTCACGAGATCGGTCTCGCCGAGTTGCAGAACGCGCAGCTCGGCATTGGTCACGATGACGGGCACGAAGACGTACGGGGAAGAGCCGACTGCCTGAAGGGACAGCGCCTCCATTTGCCCGAGAAGTTGTTGGATGATCGCGTCAAGACTCTCCTGGTTGCCCCTGCGCTCCTCGAAGAGGCAGTGCTGGACTCGCCTCGGCTCTAGCCTGCAGAAGCACGGGCCTGAGCAGAGCAGGTGTGGCGGATCCGAGAGGCCGCTCGTTTGCTTGCGATCCCGATACGGGAAGATGGGCCAAGTGTTAGACGCACGCAGCGGCGTGGATGGCTCCAGAAACAGGAGCCGCATTGGGCGAGACTCGTCCTTCTTGTAGTACCGCTTCACTTCAACGGCCATGCGGGCAAGGAGTTCCTGGCCGGGTTTCCATTGGAGGATCATGTCGATGAACCCTCCACCTGCCGGAACTTCCTCCGCCTCGACGGACCAACCTCGAATGCCGCCACCATCGGACTCTCGAACGACGTTTGCGAGGTAGCGTTGGAGCGGGAGGCCGGACAGGCTCGCGCGTTGCTTGTCCGTCACCTCTTGCTTCTCTTCTTCGCGTGCCATGGCCCAAGGCTAGCATCCAGCCGTCATGACAGGAAATGCCTGACAGTCGGCATGCCGATCGCGCGCGCGATTCGCGCAAGCCACGACGTGTTCGCGGTCTCCGCGCTGCTCCGCTACTTCCCCTCTGCATGCCGTCCATGCAGGGCGAGACCCGCGTCGGTGATGCGCCAGGCGCCCCGCTTCGACTTGCCACCCCCAGCAGGCTCGACGAGCTTGGCCTCGACCAGCTTCCCCATCTGCTTGGTCACTGCGTTGCGAGGGTCGTCGTTCTTGTAGTGGCGCCCCGCCAGCCGCACGAGGGTATCGAGGTTGCGCGGATCGCCGGAAGACAGCTCCTTCAGCACGTCGCGAGCGAAGGCGGTGCCCCCAGCCTCTACCTGCTTCTCGGTCAGCTGTGCGTCATCGGGGAGCGCGGCAAGCTCGACGACGATCAGCTTCAACGAAGTGAGTGCGTGCGATACGGGCTCCGCGTCGGCGGGGGCGAAGAAGCTCTCTGCGCTCGCGTGCTTGTGTGCGAACCGTTGGAGCATGACAGCGCCCCCTCGCAGCTCCCGGCTCCAGTCAGGATGACCAGCCTTTCGCGCAAGGTCTGCAACCTCCCCGATGGCCTCGATGAGGTTCGCGGTGGCTGCCTGCCAGTTGCCGCGGGCCTTGTCCCGAACCGAGTCATCGGCGGCACGCTTATCAACAGCACGCATCGACGCCAGCAGAGCCATCAGCTGGGATCGCCAGTCTCTGTCGGCCTTCCTGAACGCGCCGATCGCCTTCGCAGTCACCATCGCTTCGCCTCGCGTCGCCTGTGAGAAGTCGGGGGCAGCCGCGCAGGCGAGCGCGGCCCGGTGCAGTAGCTAGCTGCACCGTTGCCCCCTTGGGTGTGTTCTAGCCGATGGCCGCTGCCACCTTGTAGGCGGCCTGATCGTCCGCGTGCAGGTAGCGCGCGGTCGTCTGCGGATTGCTGTGGTTCGCCAGCCGCTGCGCCGCCAACACGCCATGCAGTTCGGCCGCGCGCGTGATCGCGCCGTGTCGGACCTCGTGCGGCGAGAAGTAGGGCACATTCGCCTTGCGGCAGGCGGCAGCGACCTCGCTGCGGTAGCTGTCGCGCTCCCAGTGTGGGCGCGGCCTCCTGCCGCCGCGGAAGTCCTCGCGGTCGGCGCGGAAGATGTGGGCAGACGGCAGGACCGGCGGCATCGCCTCGAGGATCTTCTGCACCGCTGGGGGCAGCGGATAGGTGGTCGAGTGTCCGTGGTGCTCGGTCTTGGCCCCGGCGACGCGGTAGGTCCACATGGCGACGCCATCGACGACGACCGCAGCCTTGTCGATGTCCTGCCAGCGCATCGTGCGAACCTCGCCGGGGCGCATCCCGGTCAGCGCCTGCACGCGCAACATCGCAGCGACGTGGGGGTGTGCGCACGCGGCCACGCGCTCGACATCCTGCAAGCTCACGGCTCGACGGGCGCGGCCCCGTTCGGGGCGGTTGCCAGTCTCGCCGCGCTTGAGCCGTTCCATGCTGGCGCAGGACGCGTAGGCCGCGGCGGGCATGTGGTTCCTCGCCTTGGCCCAGCGCAGCGCTGCCAGGACGATCGTGGTCTGGCGGTTGATGCCGCCGCGGGTGAGGCGTTGATTCCTCTCCAGGACGTC
>JACKHG010000084.1 GCA_020639115.1 Phycisphaerales bacterium | reverse complement strand
GCCCCTCTTTGGACGGGCGCAGATCGGTTGGTGAATTGGGCACTCTCACACCCAACCGAAACCAAGCCTCCCTTCCTGACCACCCTCCTGCAGTTCACGGCAGTGGATAAGCGTGAGGGCGAGGCGAATCTCAAGCGCTTCGAGAACGACCTTCGGGAACTACGAAAGAAGCAGTCGAAGTAGTCATGTCCTTCCTTCAGGGTGACGGCGGAATCAAGGGCCCCTCTGTTGTGCAGCAGGGAGGCTCCGTAACCATCACCGTGGGGCCCAACGATACCGTCATCGAAATCAAGGACTCTGCAACCGGCGAAACCAGCAGTGTTCCGGTGACACCCGGCAAGTCCGTGACCATCCCCGTGCCGAACGTTCCAGGCGGCACGTACGTGTCCTTCAGGGTCGGAGATGGGAAACGTAATCGCATCGTCACCGTCGAAGTGGTCGCACCTTCCCCCTGAGAATACCGACCTCAATCACCTCCAGCTCGTCACTCAATACTCAACCCACGGAGCCCCCATGCTGATCCGTCCCCTCGTCGCAGCGACCGCGCTCGCCGCCGCTGCCATCAGCCAGGCGCCGCAGTTCCAGACGATCCCGGCGGCCTACGAGGCGGCCGAGGCCAACAGCCTCGAATGGGTTGCGGGCACGGGCGCCCACCTGCGCCAGCAGACGCTGATCGGTGCGTCGCATCTGACCAACCTCGTCGGGCACCAGCTTCTGGCGCTCGAACTGCGCCGCGCGGCGTTCGCCGACGCGTTCCAGGGCGCGACCGCGGACTGGGTCGTGACCCTGTCCCACTCCCCCAACACCCCGCTGACGGCTTCCGAGGTCTTCCAGAACAACGTCGGCCCGAGCCCGGTGACCGTGTTCTCGGGCCAGGTGTTCGCGCCCACGTCGCCGCCCAACACGTCGCTGCCGATCCCCTGGACCAACAGCAACAAGATCCGCGTCGTGTTCCAGACGCCGTTCACCTACACGGGCGGCACCCTGTGCCTCGACATCGTCGGCTCGCCGATCCTCGGCCAGACCAGCGACTGGTGGGTGTCGGACGCGGTCTGGGAGGACATCCCCGGCGCCGTCACCGAGATCGGCGCGGGCTGCGGCCTCTACGGTGGCGCGTCGCGGCGCTGGTCCGGTGCCGACAAGCACACGCTGATCCCGGGTGCCAACGGCAAGTTCTGGGCGTACGGTGCCCCCAACGGCTTCGGCATCTGCGCGTTCGGCGCCGCCAACGCCGCGCCGATCCCGCTGAGCGCGTTCGGCATCCCGGCGCCGGGCTGCAACGTCTACCTCGACCCCACCATGGTGCTGGCGACCAACATCGGCTTCTTCACGCCGGTCAACTCGCCGCTCTACGTCGAAGGCAAGGCCGTGACCTACGTGCGGCTGCCCGCGGACCCGTGGATCTTCGGGCTCACGCTGACGACGCAGTGGTTCGACCTGATGCAGCCCGCGACCAGCAACGCGCTGCAGTGGACCGTGTCGAGCAACATCCCGACGCTCGACATGGCACACATCGACGGCGACCCGACCGACGCGGGCGGCAACCTCACCGTGCACCTCGCGCCCGTGTATCGCTTCGAACACCAGTGAGCGACGGCGCAGGCGGACGATTTTTCTCCGCCGCCTGCCCCCTCCCCGCGACATGGAGGTGTGAACACCACCGAGTCGCCCGCCTTGGGCCTTGCCATCGCGCTGCTCCTTGCAGCCACCGGGGCCCCA
>JACKHG010000083.1 GCA_020639115.1 Phycisphaerales bacterium | reverse complement strand
GCAGGCCGCGTTGTTGTTTTCGAGCCCGCCGCCTCCCACACACGCCGCCGCAGATTGGCAGTCGATGTCGGCGCAGTCGGCGAATCCGTCACAGTCGTTGTCGATGTTGTCGCCGCACATCTCCGCCGACTCGACGGTTTGGCCGGCCGGGGAGGGCTCGCACGACTGCGTGTCGGACTCGCCGCCTTCGTCATCGTTCGAGCCGCCGCATCCGACGAGCGACAGCGAGGCGACGAGGACTGCCAACGGGGCAGTACGTCCAATCGCGGTGGGGAAAGCCAGTTGGCGAAGTCGATTCAACATGACGATACCTCCGGAAGGCCGGCTGCGTGCCGCTCGATGGCGGGCGCGCGCCGCTCGCTTCTCGGTTGAACACGAAAATGGGTGGCCGCTGCACACCGATTCTCGGCTTGCTGGCGGCCGGAGGCCTGCAGGCTACGCAGCGCATTTCTGTTCGCGCTCGAAAACCAGCCGACCTCCTTGGTCGATTTCGGCGGGAATCTAGCGATTGGCCCAAGGTGGTGCAAGTGACTGCGCTGGAGTTTTCGGGGCAGTCACGCGCGGTGAGGAGGCGGTTATGGGAAGCTGCGGCATCGACGTCGGGTCGCTCTCTGCGGACGCGAGTTCAGTCCCCAGTCGGCGTGGTCCCCTCAACCCGGCGATTGTCGTTGTGACGCGGCACGCGGGCCGGTCGGTCAGCCGGGCCGGCCACGCGCTGGAAGCCGGGCACCAGGCGGATGTGAAGGTGGCTGTCATGGCCCTTTGCGGGGGCCACCAGACCCCAGAACGGCGGCTCGGGCTCGCCCTTTGGCATGGAGGCTTCGAGGAGTGCGATAACGCGTGGGTCAACGAGGATCTTCTCGATTTGCACCCCGGTATCTTGCGCGGCGCGCGCCAGAAGGCCGATCCACTGCACGCTCTTCTGCGCGTCGATGCGATGGATTTCCTTGCTGAAATGGTAGGTCGGATCCGCGATGGCGTAGCTGATGTCCGCGTCGAGTCCGCCCATATGGCTGATGTGCGTCGCCTCGTACAAGAGGCGCCATCGCTGCCACCCCGTTCCCGCCGCTGAGTCCGTCAGCGGTACCCAGAGGGATGGTTGGATCCGCACGCCCGGTTTTTTGTGGTCGAGTGTGGACGTCTGCATCTCGAGGAGTCGCCCGACGTCGGGCCATTCGATTCGGCCACGTTTCTTTGCCGCACCGGGTGCCGCGCTGTCGTCCAGCCACAGTTCCACGAGTTCCCGGCCCTTGACGAGCCGGGTGAGTCGTACCTTCTGCTCGCCCCAGTCCACCGGACGGTCGT
>JACKHG010000082.1 GCA_020639115.1 Phycisphaerales bacterium | reverse complement strand
GCACGCTCGGCATCTATGGCCTCGGCACGATCGGCACGATCGTCGCACGCATCGGTGCAGCCTTCGGCATGAAGGTGCTCGTCCTCGGCCAGGAGAAGACCGCCCAGCGCGCCCGCGAGGCGGGCTATGAAGTGGCTGCGGACAAGGCCGAATTGTTCGAACGCTCGGACGTGCTCAGTCTTCTGCTGCGGCTGTCGCCCCAGACGCGAGGGATCGTGACGCGCGACGATCTGGCCCGCATGAAGCCTACGGCACTGCTCGTGAACACGGCACGCGCCGAACTAATACAGGAAGGGGCTCTGGTGGACGCGCTGCGCACCGGACGACCCGGCTTCGCCGCCGTCGACGTCTACGAGCGCGAACCGATCATGGCGGGCAATCATCCGCTGCTGACGATGCCGAACGTGCTTTGCACGCATCACATCGCGTGGGCAGAACACGACACGTTCGAACTCTACTTCGGCGAAGCGTTCGAAAACCTCGTCGCCTTCATCAACGGCACACCGCGCAGCGTCGCCAATCCGCAAGTCCTGCAGCAACGGAAGTGACGATTCCGACGGGCACACAACCGGTCGGTGCATCGCTGCCGGCCGTCACCCCATGAAAACGCTCATCATCGTTTACCACAGCATGACGGGCGGCACCGACCAGATGGCCCAGGCCGCGCTCGCAGGCGCACGCGAAGAGCCAGGGATCGCCGCGCGCCTGCTGCACGCGCGCGACGCCGCCCCGCATGACGTACTCGATGCCGATGGATACGTCTTCGCCACGCCGGAAAACCTCGCGGCGATGGCCGGGCAGATGAAGGACTTCTTCGACCGCACCTATTACGCCGCGCTCGAGCGCATCAATGCCCGCCCCTATGCGATCCTCGTATGCGCCGGCAGCGACGGCACCAACGCCGTGCGCCAGATCGATCGCATCTGTACCGGCTGGCGGCTGAAGCGCGTCGCGGATCCGTTCATCGTATGCACCCGCGCACAGACCCCTGAGGCGATTCTGGCCCCGAAAACCATCGGCCCGGAAGATCTCGCACACTGCCGCGATATCGG
>JACKHG010000081.1 GCA_020639115.1 Phycisphaerales bacterium | reverse complement strand
GGCACGTCGGGCTGGAACTTCACCAGCTCTCGGTGGCAGCCATGAAACAGCGACGCGAATGCGGTGACGCCCGCCGCACGTGCCGCTTCGAATTCACGCTCGCGCAGTTCGGCCTTGAACTTTGGCAGCACCGACAGGTGGCTCGCCTGCGTGCTCACGACGGGCACGTCGAGGTCGACGACTTCCAATCCGGGAATCGCTCTCAGCACGGTTTTGACTGCTGCGTTGATGCCCGGTACGGCGGCTCGTTCCTGCAGCGCCACCCGTTTGTGTACCGGATGGATAAATAGTTTGCGCAGATCGTCCACCCGCTCCGCGAAAAACTCGGCGATCGGGCTCAGATCGAACGGCGCGCGTCCGTAAGCCTGCTCGTACGCGGGAATCGCGATCTCGCCGATCTGCACCTGGCAGCTTGGACACCACGACACGACCCGCGCCGCCTTCGGCCGCGACAGTCGCTCGATGGTATTGAAGCCGAACCGCCCCGTCGTCGCGGTATCGCCCTGCTTGAAGTGCTGGATGCCGCAGCAGGTCGACACGCCGCCCATGACTTCGTACTTCACGTTCAAGGCGTCGAGGACTTCGAGGACGAGCAGCGCGATGTGCGGCGTCTTGCCGATGTTGCAGCCGGTATAGAAGACGATATCGGGTTCGCCGACGTAATCCGCATCTGCCTTGAGCGGCGGGCAGAACCGGTCCAACACTTCGGGCGGCAGCAGCAGCCGCGAGATTACCCGCGTACTGCGGTTCATGTCGGCGAAGAACTTGTGGGCGTCGCGACGCACGATGTCGCTGCCGCGGCGCTTGCGCGATGCGGCACGTGCCATGTTCACCATGAACCGGGGATTCACGCCGTGCGTGCACGCCGGAATGCACTTGCCGCTGTTGGTGCAGACGTCGGCCCAGCGCTTGGATTCAGGCGTGCCCGTCCCGCCCTGGAGCAGATCGATCGTTGCGGCGGCGATCGATGGAGCATCGGCAGGATTCAGTCCGGCCGGTTCGACCATCGGACACGCCTTCACGCATTCGCCGCATTGGGTGCAGGCGTCGATCGTCGCATCGACGCGCGCCTGCAGCGCATCGAGAAACAGGGCAGTGGTCGACGTACTCATGGGGATCTCCGACGCACGGATGCATGACATGCTAGCAGC
>JACKHG010000080.1 GCA_020639115.1 Phycisphaerales bacterium | reverse complement strand
GGCTGGCAAAGAGGAGGAGGGCCGGCAGGAGTCGGGTCATTCCCACGCCATGATACCGGACCGGAAGGGCGGGCGAAGCCGCCTGGGCCGGCCGCAGCGAGCCCAGGCGGGAAAGACTAGGCGTCCTGCGGGGAGCCGCAGTACTGCTCGTAGGCTCGCTTGAGGTTTTCGGAAATGGTCAGCGCATCGGACGACTCGATGGCGCTGCGGGGCATGTAGTAGACCGGCTTGCCGTCCTGGAACAGCGCAACCGACGGCGACGACGGCGGGTAGTCCGACAGAATCTCGCGGACGCGCGCCGTGGCGGCGACGTCTCCGCCAGCGAACACCGTGGCGACCTTGTCGGGCTTCACCGAGTGTTGCAGCGACTGCGCGATTCCGGGGCGCGCTTTGCCCGCAGCGCAGCCGCACACCGAGTTGATCACCATCATGACCGAGCCGCTGCCCGGAGCCAAAATGCGGTCGACGTCCTCGGGCGTGCGCGTCTCTTCGATTCCGTGACGCGACAACTCCTCACGCATGGGGGCGATGAAATATTCGGGGTACATCGATTTGAACTCTCCTCAAAAGGCTGAAATCTGAGTTTAGCAGGCCGTGCAAACCCTCCTGGAAAAAGAAATCTTCGAGCCGTGAGGGGATTGGCGCAGCAACGTCGCTGCCAACAGTAAGACCCGCACTGCGCGGCCAACGAAGTGGTTCGGCCACTGTTCGGCGTCGGCTGCGAGCGTAGGTCCGTTGCCGGGATGCTGGGCGCTCCATCATTCTTTACCTTCATATCTACAAGAGCGTCCGATTCCCGGGAACGGGCCTACGCCCGCAGCCGTTGCGCGACAATACGTCGTAATGGCGTCCGCGCAGACCTATCGCCGGATGTTCGAGGTCACGATGCTGTTGCTGCTGGCCAACGGCTTCCTGGCCGTATGGCTGCACGGCGGGGTGGACCCGGCGACGGCGGCGATCCACAGCGTGGCGCTGCTGTTGCGGGGGCTGATGATCGCGGGCGTGCTGCGCACGGTGTTGCCGCGCCCGATCGCTTCGGCGCTGGCGGTCGGCTTCGTCGGCTTCTATCCGGCGGACATTCTCTGGGTTTCGGGTGACTTTGTCACCGCAACCGTGCGGATGATGTTCCTGTTCGCTTCGCTGAAGCTGGTGATTGCGGAGCGGCCGCGTGACTTCCTCTACCTGGGCCTGCTGGGTTTTCTCGAGTTGCTGACGGCATCGGTCTTCACCGCCGGGCCGAGTTTTCTGGCTTCCCTGGCGGCGTTCCTGGTGCTGGCGTCCACGGCCGCCGCGGCCTGGCAGTTGCAGTCCGGCTTCGGAGGGACTGCACGCGTAGTCGCCGCGGCCACGCCCCAGCGCACCCGCCGGACGCTGCTGGGCTGGGGAGGCGGACTCGCCACGGCAATCCTGGCGGTGGGAGCGGCCCTGTTCGTGGTGTTGCCGCGTCCGTTCGCCGGCGGCTCGGGTCTGGGCGACCGTCACCGCGTGGGCTTCTCTTCCGACATCAACCTGGGACTGACCGGCTCGCTCGACCCCGACCCGAGCCCGGTGATGCGGGTTCAGCCGCTGGAGGGCACGCCCCTGGAGTCGCTGCGCTGGCGCGGCGTGGCGCTGTACCGCTTTGACGGCGTGCGCTGGTCAGCCCCCAAGCCGGGCTTGCGGCAGCTCAGCTCCCGCGGCG
>JACKHG010000008.1 GCA_020639115.1 Phycisphaerales bacterium | reverse complement strand
TGAAGGAAGGCTGAGCCCGGCCTCGGCCGGCGGTCCCTATGTACGTTCCTGGCGGCCCCGCCCGCTGAGCCTCGTGCTCGCCGGGCGGGGCCGCCGCGCTTGCGCGAACCCGCAGTTGCCAGCGCTTCTGGAATCCCATTGGTGGATGGCTTACGGTGGGGATAGACTGGCGCCCGCGCCGCCCCGACTGGGGCGGTCTATACTGGATTGCCGCCCATGCGCCTGCGCTTTGTACTCACCCAGGACGACGCGATCAACGCCCAGTTGCTGCTTATCGATCATGAGCCGACGGTGCGCCGCGCCGTGCGGAAGGCACGCTGGGTCACGGCGCTGGCGCTGCTGGCCGTGGGTATCCCGTTCACGCTGATGACCACCTGGACCGGCGCGATTTTCGTGCTGGCGGCGGTCTTCCAGTACTGGAGGTATCCGCGCAGACATCGCGAGCAGATCGTGAAGCTGCGGCGCAAGGCGCTCGCTCGTCACGGCCAGGGGGTCATGGGCGAGCACGAGCTCGCCATCACGGAAGAGGGCCTGCACGAACAGACGAAGCACAACACGCACCTGCATCGCTGGAGCGCTGTACGCGAGGCCGTCACCACGCCCGACGGCGCGTACCTGCTGATCGTGCTGACGAGCGGCGGCGCACACGCCGTACCGGCAGCGGGGGTCATCGAGGGCGATCTGGCGGAGTTCACCGTCGCGCTGGGAGAACGCGTACCCGTGCACGCCGTCGACAGGGGCTGGCGGGTGGATGACGTGGTGCGCCAGGAGCACAGCCGGCTGCGGGCGGCGTACCCGATCGTACTGGGGCTGGTGGCAGCCGCGCTGCTGTACGATCCGGCGTGGTGGGTCGTGGACCACGCGCTGCCCGACGATTTGCCCTATCGCCTGTATTACCTGGTGCACGCGGCGCTGCTCACGCTCGTGCCGCTGATCATCGTGGCGTACATGGTGCGGCGTCCGCGCCTCGAGGATACCGAGTGTCGGTGCCGGCGCTGTACACATCTGCTGCGCGGCCTGTCGGAGCCGCGCTGCCCGGAGTGCGGCGAGGCTATCTGAGTAATGCCGACGCGATGTTGTGTCCACGCGGTTATTATTGGGGCGTCCGGGGCTGGAGCGAACAGTCCCGGGGCTGCCAGATCGTGCCGGAGCTGTGCGTGCCGCCGGAGAACTTCCAGTATGCGTTCACGGTTCCACCGGTGCCGGTGGTCAGCCACGAACCTCGGAACGGGGCGACATGGCCGTCGAAGTAGGCCATGTTGGTTTCCCCATCGAAGTCAATCTTGGGCAGTACCGGGTTTCCAGATTCGTAGTGGGACCGTGCGGCGCTCAGTGCCGTGCGATGGTAGGGCGCGGACGGAATCAGTGGCGCGTAGCTTCCGAAAGTACGGAGGTCAAACGTCCCCATCCACGGTCGGACGAATCCCTGGCCTGGGCGACTCCCCAGGCCACCGTCCCGCCCGATCCAGCGGTACCACGCATCGGCGGTCGCCCACTCGGCACCCGCGTTGGGCACCTCGTCAATGCGTACGGGGCACCAGGACACTCTGCCGCTCAAAGAGGTGGGACTTGAATGGCAGTAGGCCCAGGCGCCGAAGTAGTGAGGTGGGTCGGTCCAGGCCCAATCCACCGTCGACACCTGCATGGACGACCCTGCAAAGTAGCTCGTCGGCCCCGTCGAGTTGATGACGTAGCTGTACGGTCGCTCCCGCCAGCACCCGGTCTGCAGCCCCGCCACCGCGTCGAACTGCTCGTCAGGGATGACCAGGCTCGCGGTCGGGCAGCGCATAAGCTCGTCCACCGTTGCGTCCGGCAGCGCCGGATCGCTGTCCGCCGGCCCGACCGGCGGAAGGTAGGGGCGCAGCAGCCACGCCAGGGTCTTCACCCGATCGTTGGACGAGGCCTGCGACGGCCCCAGGGAGTACATGCCGCGTCGAATAGTCGGGTGGACGGGCCCCGGCAGCGTGCCGCCGTAGTCCACCGTGTACGCGTGGATCGCCGTGATCATCTGCCGGAGGTTGCTCTGGCACTTCGCGGTCCGGGCCTCCTCCGCCATGTCGGCCGAGACCCCGGCTGCCAGCACGCCCAGCATTCCCACCAGGCCGACCGCAACAGCCGTTTCGATGAGGGTCATGGCCCGTGTGCGCTGCGTCCCCGTCCGCAGGACCAGCCCCTTACCTGATGCAACGGATCCGCCGTTCTGACCCTGCCTGTACATACGACGCCTCCTCACGCCGGTGGCTGTGGACAGACCCTCACCCGCGCAAGGTAGTCGGGACGACGGCGGGGATTCTTACACGCGAGTTCGTGAGTTTTCGGGCACGACAGCGCTTCGAGAGGCTGCAGCCCCGTTCGATATTCACGGGACGGAATCGAGCCGCAGCTCGGCCAGCAGCGGGCGGTGGTCGGAGGCTACCGCCTCGGGAATGACCCGGCAGGACACGCAACGCAGGCCTGGCTGATCACGGTAGAGGACGTAGTCGATCTTGCGGTCGGGCTGATCGGCCGGGTAGGTGAGTAAATTGCTCTCAGCCGCCTGGTCGGCGTTGGCCAGGAACGCCTCGGCGTCGGCGAGCACCGCGGAGTCCGGCTCGGCGTTGAGGTCGCCGGCGAGGATGACGGTGGCGTCCGGGTTGGCAGCCACGTATTTGCGGATGGCGGCGATGGACGCGCGGCGTTCGCCGTCGGGTTGCTGGTGGTCGAGGTGGGCGGCGAAGAAGACTGCGGGCTTACCGGCGATGCGGACGTGGACCTCGAGGCAGCCGCGTTGCTCGTTGCCGGGGAAATTCGGCAGAAGGTGGTTCTCGTAGCGCGTGATGGGGTAGCGTGAGAGCACGGCGTTGCCGTAGTCGCCGCCCTGCATGTCGGCGTTCTTCTCGAAGACCGCGTGCATGCCGGTGAGTTCGCCGAGGACCGCCGGCTGATCGACGTGGCTCGTGCGTGGCACGTTGCGATCGACCTCCTCGAGCGCCACGAGGTCCGCGCCGCTGTCGCGGATGATTTTGGCGATGCGCGGCAGGTCGATCTGCTTGTCCATCCCGGCGCCGTGGTGGATGTTGTAGGTCAGCACGCGAATGGTGACCGGTTTCGAGTCCGCGCACCCAGCCGCCAGCGGCATCACGACCGCCAGCACCATCAATAATACCGCCATCCGCCGAGTCATCAGCCATCCCCCATCAAAAAAGCAGGCAAAGGCAAGCCATCAGAGCCCGGGGCGCAAAGCCCCGGGTCGAAGCCGTATCGAAACACAGCCGGCAGAATGCCACGAGCTCAAACCCGCCGAGCTATTCGGCACAGTACCGGCCAAGCGCGTACGGGGCAACAAGTGCGGCTGCTGGTTGTGAGCTTGAACGGCGCCGCAACGCCTTCGGCGTTGGGTGCTGGTTTGCCGTGATGCGTCGCATGTAAGGGTGATGATTTGCGATTGCGGTGTAGGTAGGTATGCGCTCGACAAGGCGCGCTGGCGTAAAGGCGGTGGCGCGCTTGAGTTTCAGCCCGCTCGCTGGCGCTCGCGGCTCGGAGCGGTGGGGTGTTTTATTCGGTGGGGTGGAGGGTTTGAACGGTGAAGGTCACGCGGGTGGCTGTGCCTTCGGGGGTTACGCAGCGGAGGTTGTGGCGGCCGGGGGCGACGGGGATCGGCCAGCCGCGTATTGCGTCGTCAGCCAGACCGTCGCCGGGAATCGCATCTTCCGTGATGGTGTGGTCGGGTGATGCGGGGGCGAGCTGGCCGTCCAGGAACCAAGTGACGTGCGGGCGGTTGGCGCGGGGGATGAGGTCGAGGGTAGCGTCGGGGGCGAGGAGGAGGCTGTCGGCGGCGGGATAGAGAATTCGCAAGGGGGCGGTGCGGTTTACTGAGAACTCGAGCGGATTCTCGACCCGCAAGCGCATCTCGGCAGTTTCGCCGGCATTCGTAGCAGCGTCGGCGTGCGCTGCTGCGCCGGAGCGCGGTGCGGCCGGCTGGAACGCCGGGTGGGTGAAGAGCTTCGTGAGCAGCGGCTCGGCAGCGGCTGCACCGACGAACTGCGGCGAGCCGGCGCCGGCGAAGCGGCCGACCCAGACGCCGATTGCGAAGCGGGTGTTGTGCCCGACGGCCCACGCGTCGCGGCGCCCCGCGCTCGTACCGGTTTTCCACATGAACTCGGGCGGCGCGCCCGGCTGATCCCAACCATTGGGCCGCCGCGCCCGCGACGAGAGGATCGCGTCGAGCGCTGCACACGTCGCGGGCTGCAGCACACGCACCGCCCCGGTCGGATCGTCGGCGAACAGCCGCGGCGGCTGGGCTACCCCTTCGCGGCCGAGCGTCGCGTACGCGTTGGTCAGGTCGAGCAGCGATACCTCCACGCCGCCGACGACGAGCGCGAGGCCCGCGGTCTCGACGGCGTCGCGCGGCAGGTCAACGCCGGCTGCCTGCATCACACCCGCACACCGCTCCAGTCCGAGCGCCTCCGCCACCAGAATCGCCGGGATATTCAGCGAGCGGCGCAGCGCGTCCGCCGCCGTCACGTCCCCCGCGAAGCCGCCGTCGAAGTTGTGCGGCGACCAGCCGCTCCGCTCGATCGGCACGTCCGGCACGAGCGAATCCGGCCCAAGCCGCCCGGCATCGAACGCGGCTGCATAGACGAACGGCTTGAGCGCGCTGCCCGGGCTGCGGCGGGCGATCGCACCGTTGACCTGGCCATCGGGCAGGGCGGCGAAGTCGCGGGAACCGACGAGCACGCGGATCTCCGCGCTGGCGATGTCGATGACCGCGACGGCGATCTGCGTGCCCGCGGGCAGCGTGCGGGCGCGTTCGGACATCGCCGCCGCGACGATCGCCTGCATTTCGGCGTCGATCGTCGACTGCCCGCCGGCAGGCCGCCGGGCGAGCGCGAGTGTCGCAGCGTGGGGCGCGATCAGCGGGTTGCGCCGCCGCGCGATGGTGATTGGTTCGCCGGCTGCGTCGCGCATCTGCCGGTCCGTGATCATGCCGAGCGTGCGCATGCGCCACAGCACGGTGCGCTGCCGCGCCCGGGCGAGTTCGAGGTGGAAGTCCGGCCGATAGCGGTTGGGAGATTGCGGCAGGCCGGCGAGCAGCGCAGCCTCGGCGAGGGAGAGCTGGCCCGCGGACTTGTCGAAGTACACGCGGGCTGCGGCCTCGACGCCGGTCCGGTTGCCGCCGTACGGCGCCATGTTCAGGTAGGTCTCGAGAATCCGATCCTTGTCGTAGCAGCGTTCGAGCTGCAGTGCCCGGAACGACTCGACGAGCTTCGCCCAGAGTGACCGTGGGCGATCGTCGAGCATCCGGCAGATCTGCATGGTCAGCGTGCTGGCGCCGGAGACGACGCGGCGGGCGCGGAGGTTCTGGCCGACGGCGCGCGCAACCGAAATGGGATCGACGCCGGCGTGGGAACGGAACCGCTCGTCCTCGACGGCGATGGTCGCGTCGATCAGCCAGGGCGACATCTCCGCGAGCGGGATCGGGCGGCGCCACTGGTCGTCGGCTGCCACGCGGGCGAGCAGTACCCGCCCGGTGCGATCGGTGACGTACGGGCTGACGGGGCGGCGCTGGAGGCGGTCGAGCGGAAAGGGAAACAGGGCGTCGAGCGACAGCAGCGAAAGCACGAGCAGGATGAGCAATCCCAATGCGACCCTGCCGGCGAACCGCGTCCGCCGCCAGCGCTTCACGGGTTGGGAATTCGCAGCGTTCACGGCCGGCTCGTCATGCTGCCGCCGCCGGCGAGCGACGCGATCGCGGTGTCGTACATGCTCGTCGCTTCGATCGGCGGGACCGTGAACGTGCCAGCCGACACCACCCGCAGGTAGTGCTCAAACTCCAGCGGCTTGACGCCGACGGTCGCAAAGATGAGCACGCGGTCGTCGCGATACTCGACGCGGTCGGCGAAGGATTTCGTGTCGGAGCAGGGCCGCGCCGAGGTCGCCAGCCGGGGGTTCTCCGCTTCGACGCCTGCGGGCAGGGCATCGACGATCGCGATGTTGTGAAGCAGCGCATTCCGGTCGCCAAGGGCCGTGCACGTCACCGTCGCCTTGATGAGGTCGCCGACGCGAAGCTGCTCAGGATCGAGGGCGGTTCCATCAGCACGCTGCCACGACCTCCGCACCCGGATGCCGCGATCGTACAACTCGGTGGACGCGTCCGTGGAGAGCCCGCGCGTCGTCACCGTAACGAAGACCGAGCCGGTCCCCTCGGTGAGGATGCTCAGCGCGTCGTGGCGCTGGCGGCAGGTGTACGAAGCGACGGCTGCGTCTGTGAACGTGAGGACGTCACTGCCATCGAGCGTGACCCGGCCGCGAAAGTCAGCCGGCGCGGCGTCGATCCGCCGGTAGCGGGTGAGCGCGGCGAGGGCGCTGGCATTTTCCAGGGTGTTGCCCCACACGCCGTTGCGCTGGGCGTCCTTCAACCGCCCGGCGAGCAGCGGCACCCAGGGGTGCTCGGGAGCGATGCGGCACAGTGCGTCGAGCAGCACCGCCTCCTGGCGCACCTGCGACGTGATCCGTCCGTGCGTGCTCGGGACCACCCGCTGCTGCACGGTGTCGGCCAGCAGCAGTTCGAGCGCGCGGTCGCGGCGCCCGGCCGCGAGCCACGCGAGCGCAAGGTTGGCCCGGCCCGCGATGTCGAGTGCGTCGGGGTGCTCGCTGAGCTGAGCCATCCAGCCGTGGGGCGGCTTGTCGAGTTCGGCGACGACGCGGCAGATCAGGGCGCGAAGCGAAGGGTCGTCGTCGGCGTCGTTGCGGTTGAGGGCGCGGAGGAGATACTCAGCCAGCCGGCGCGACAAGTCGCCACGGCTCTCGCGACCGGCTGTCCGAGCATCCGCCAAGAAACTGCCTGCATAGGCTGAACCCCACAGGTCGGGCGTCGCGCCGCCGGCCCAGTAGGCGAGCCCGCCGCAGCGCGTTTGCATCGCGGCGAGGTGGGCGACGCCGGCGTCGATCATGCCGGCGACGCGCGGCCCGCGCACGTCGTGGGGCAGGTCACGGGCGATCACTTCGCCGGCGTAGAGCAGGGCGAGGAGGCGGCTCGTGGTCTGCTCGACGCACCCGTAGGGGTAATCCATAAGGGCTTCCGCCGCGGGCAGGAGTTCGACCTCCGGCCGGGCGGCGATGGTCACGACGGTCGTGGTGGTTTCGGGGGCGAAGCGCGAGTGGGAGGGAATGACCAGCGGCTCGCCCGCGGGGAACTCGAAAATCTGCTGATCGGTCTCGACCGGCAGGAAGCGGCGCACGGGGAGAGTCAGGTTCTGGGCCGCCGCGAGGACCGCACCGTCAGCCGCGCGCCCGTCGGCGCGGATCTGCACGGCGCCGTCGCCGATACCGCGGGCGCTGGCGGTGAGCCAGTGCACCGTCGATGCGCCAGCGAAGACGTGTATGCCGGCGCTTTCTACCGGTGACGCGAAAGCGAGCGCCCCGCCTGCGGACGCGGCCAGCGTGATGTCCGCATCGGCTGCGGTGTTGTTGGTGATCCGCACGGGGATGCGGAACGAATCGTCGGGACCGGCGAAGCGCGGCGCCGGTGTTTCCAGCATGAGCGGGGCGGTCAGCGTGAGTGGGTGACGGGCGGAGCCGTAGCGCTCGTCCTCGACCACGACGGCCATGATGCGCATGCGGCCGGTGATCTCGGGCATGGTCATGGCGACGGTCGCACCGCCATCCGGGCCCGCCGGTACGAATGCGTTCCACACGACGGCTGCCTGGCGCCGGCGCGACTCCACCGGCCCGGCGAGCAGGCTGGCGGTGTCCGCGAGGTAGTCGTCGTCCGCCCCGATGCGGGTCATTCCCACCGGACGCTGCTGGTCGGGCAGCAGGTCGGCGAATACGTCCGCGGTCTCGACCGCCGCAGCCGGCGGCGCGAGGAAGTGCTGCCAGGCGTCGGGCACGGCGTAGTTCGTGGTGAGGAGAATCCCATCATCGACGGCCCACACATGCACGAAACGCAGGGCGTTCGTGGACACTGGCTGGGTGCAGCGAACCGTCACCGGCACCGTCGTGCCCGGCTCGGCGTCGGCGGGGGCGTCGATCGCGACCTCGAGCTGCTGCGCCGCGTGATCGACGGTCAGCCGGGCGAGGCCCATCGCCCGATGAGGCAGCCAGTCATCCGCCAGCGGATCAACCGCACGCACCAGTTCGGCGGACAGAAACGCTCCGCCGCGGAGGTCCGCCGGCACCGGAACGTGCACGGTCAGCGACGTGTCCGCCGCCGCGAGCACCTCGTGCCACGCGACCGCGTCGGTCTCGAGCGTGAGCAGCACGGTGCCGGCGAACGGGAGGCGCAGATGAGCGACGGCGTCCGATCCCGGGGCGGAGCGTTCGCGCTCGAATTCAATCTCGACGCGCTCGGGTTGCTCGACCGCGACGCGGTCGGCACCGTCCGGGTCATCGATGGCGTGCAGCGTGAGCGCCGACGCGACCGCGGTTCCCTCGACCTTCGCCGTGAGCACGTACGTGCCGGCGTCCGGGCACGTGATCGACAGAGACGCCGGCCCTGGTTCCGCGTCCGCCTCGACCTGCTGCCGCCAGACCTGGGTCCGTCGTTCCTCGGACTGCCAGGTCCGGCGGCCGTTTACCGTGCGGATCGCCCAACTGTGGTCGATCCGTTCGAGCGTGCAGGTCATGTCCGCCGGTGCGGCCAAGTCATCCTTCGCGTCTACCTGGACCCACGTGACTTCGACCGGGTCACCAACCGGCACGAAGCTGCCCGCGGCGCGCAGACCGATGTGCCGATCCACCGGATCGACGCGGACGGTCACGTTGTGCGACACGGAGCGGCCGCCGGCTTCGCTGACGGTCGCGGCGAATCGACCAAGCCAGACGCCGGGATTCGCTAAGTCCGCAGGCGGCCCCGCGAGCGTCAGCGTGGCTGTCCCGTTGGCGGCCAACTCCGCCTCGACGTCATCGACCGCGTGCCGCTCCCTGTCCGGCGTCAGGCCGAACGTGAAGTCGCGAAACCGCTCGGATGTGAACGCGGCAGCCTGGTACGCGCCGGTCACCTCGACGGGCAGGTCAGCCGCCGGCTTGCCGATCAGGTACTGCCCACTGACCGCCACCTCCGGCTCAGCTTTCCCCACGTACAGCGGCTGGGACGCGTCCGCGGTGAACTCGATGCGGGCGGGCAGAAACGACTCGACCAGCGCATCGGTCGCACCGAGCACGTCGTCATCGCCCGGCAGCGTCGCGGTGAACGCGTAGCTGCCAAGTTGTCCGTCTGCCGTCGTCGGAAAGTCGAACTGGAACGTGCCGCCCGCGTCTGCCTGCGGCGTGACCGTGAGCGTACGCGTCTTCTGGCCGTCGGGTTGTCGCACGGCGATCGCCAGGGGGAACGCGTTCGGCACGCCGCCCAAGCGGTCGCGGATGATGCCGGCGACATGAATCACATCACCGGGGCGGTAGACGCCGCGTTCCGGGTAGAGCATGACGTCGTAGTGCTCGGGCAGCCGGCGGCCGCTCTGGTCGACGTCATCGAGCACCCAGACGCGTTCGTCCGGCTGGAGGTAGGCGAGGTCGCCGTCGCGCTCAGCCGTGACGACCCAGACGCCTCCGTCCGGGTCGGCTGCGGTGGGAGTCAGCCGGGCAGCCCCGTCCGCGTCGGTCGTCGCGGTCGCGAGGACCTGATTGTTGTACGACCAAGCCCGCACCTGCACGTCAGCGACTGGCTGGGCGGAACGCAGCGACGTCACCCAGACCCACAGGCTGTCGCGTTCGCGTTTCGACGTGATCGCCAGGTCCGTGACCGTGATCACGGCGCGATCGGAAGTCCAGGTGCGGTCGGTGGCGGCGATCGCGAGGTAATAGACGCCCTGCGGCTCGTTGAGGAGGCTGTGGAGGTCGAGCGCGACCGTTTGCGGCTCGTTGCGCGGCCCGGTCACGGCGAACGTCCGTGTGGGGAGGTCGCGCGCCGTGCCCTTCCAACTGTCGCCGCGGAGATGCGCGACGAGGTTGTTGGCGTGGACGCGGGCGGCGGAGACCTCGATACCCGCGACGTTGACGACCCGCGCATCGAGAAGCAGGTTGCCGCGCGGACTGAGGATGCCGCGGTCGTCCGCGAGACTGATCTGCGGGTTGTAGTCGGGGATCTCGAACGAGATCGTCTGCGCTTCGCCGAGGGGGCGGCCGGAGTCGCTCAGCAGGTTGGCGGCCACCGTGGCGCGGTAGCGCTGGCGCGGCTTGAACGGGCCGGTGAGCCGGATTTCATCCCAGCGGAGGCGCATGCGGACCCCGGGCACGTCGGGTTCCAGCGTGACTGTCGGCGGGGCTTGGTCGAGGTCGAGGCTCTCGGTGAAGTCGAGCGTGACCGTCGTGTCGCGATCGAGTTCCGGGTCGTACGCGTCGGCGCGCTCGAGGGAGAACGCCGGGGCGAGCGTGAGTTGACGCGTGACGTCTTCGCCGAGCGGCCGCTCGCCGCCGGCACCACAGAGCGCGGCATCGAGTTTGAGTTTGGCGTGATCGGTGTCCCAGCGGTCCACGCGGATGGTCAGTCGGTCGGCTGGCTCCTGCGTGAGGCAGGTCGGCGACAATCCCATCGTGGGGACGACGGATTCGCCGTCCGCATCTATGGGCGTCATCTCCAGGTGCCGCATCAGGTCAGCCGGCAGCACGGGCTGATTGAACGTGAGCAGCACGTTCGCGTGATAGCGGTCGGCGGAGTCGAGCACGCACGATACCAGCATCAGGGCGCGGGTCTGGACGCGAAAGAGGCTCTCGCCGACGAGCGTGCGGCGGGTACGTGCAAAGAAATCGCTGACGGGTCGCAGGGTGAACTCGCGTCCGGGCGGCAGAGGCCTGTCGAGCAGGTACTCGAGCCGGTCGGGGGCTGCCCAGGTCCAGTGACCGTCCGGCGCCGGCGTGATTTCGTACAGTGCGTCGGTGGCGGCTGTTCCGACGGCGCCCGGGGTGGCGAGCGGCCCGTCGAAGATGAGCGTGAAGCGATCCGCCATGTCCGCGTCCTTCGCGGGCGCGACGGAGAGGATGCGAACGCGCGGGACGGCGTCATCGGCGAGCGCGGAGTAGATCAGGAAAAGTCCGACTGAATTGAGTACCAGCAGCAGCGCGGCAAAGACCGCGAAGCGCAGAGGCAGGCGCGCCATCGTTCGACTCCTTGAACGATTGATCCATCCGTGGAAGGCAGAATTGCTACGTTGATCATACGGAAACCGTTGGTGAAAGCCAAGCGCGGAGCGATAAATATTTTCCCAATGCGCGCACCACAACATGCTGTAGTCTCACCAACGACTTCTCCACGGAGTGGTAAGCGCCGGATGTACACAGCGCGCGGACGCCGCCCGGTGGGGGGTCCGCGCGACGATTTCGTACAATGCAAACGCTGTGCGCTGTGCGGCGCAGGTGGGAGGCCGCGTGGACGACTGGGAGCCGCAAACTCAGGTGACGAGAACTCGGGGCAAACGGGCACACCCGCCTGCCAATGCCAGTATTGGCGCTGCCGGGACGACAAGGGGGCCGGTGACGGGACCCGAGTCGTCAGTCCGCTTCAATCCGCTGCTCGAACAAGGCAATTGACTCGCCGTCGACGAAGCTCACGAAGTGCCAACTGTGATCAGCCATGTCCTCGAAGAAGGCGTCCAGCACCTGGGCGTAGTTCTGATCGCTGGCCTGGACCTGGCGCTGAGCGCGCAGCCATTCCTCGTTGGAGGCGCCGTCCTTGGACGCTGGCACGGGCGGTCGCGGTGTCGGCCGGACCGGCAGCGCGACCACGCGGTACTTGGCAGGCACAGTCCGCAGCTCACCAAAAGCGACCTTGGCGTCCCATGGCGACCTGGTCTCGGCGGGAGTAGGCGAGGCAGCAGGTTCGTCGCTCTGAGCGAAGCTCCTTGCAGCAACCGCCACGGCGGCGAGCAGCAGGGTACCGATGATCGCGCGTTTCATGACCTTCTCCTTACCGGTTGCAGGTGAACTTATTCGTTGGTCGCATCGGACGGCGCCCCGAGTTCAGCCGGTGGCGCCGGGCGGCCGAAGATCCGCGGATACAGGTCGCGCCGGACCCGCCGGATGTAGCCGTCGAGTTCCGGCGTCGGCGCCGGCGGCAGGGGCACGTAATCGCGCTGGAAATCCGGAAACTCCTCGAGCCCGATACGCTGCGCGAAGTGCGGCCCGCTGTAGATGAAGTCCGGGCGACGCTCCTCGAAGATATACCGGCGCATCGCCTCGTGGTCACGCCAGCCGTGGGCGATCGTGCGGTCGCACAGGCCGGCCAGGTCGAGCAGGTGGATCCGGGAGAGGAACGATGTGCCGCCCGCGTCGTGGTGCAGCAGCAGCGGATCCTCCAGGCCAGCCTTCGCCCCGAGGTCCTTGAAGTAGTCGCCGATGGCGGCCACCGTCGTCAGTGGCGTCGTCGGGTCGTGGGCGAATGCGATCAGCCGCTGCACCTGGGGGTAGACGATCAGCGACGTCAGCACGCCGCACGCGACGCCCGGCCGCCAGGCAGCCAGTCCCGCCCTCTGCAGCAGTTCGACGATCCGTGCCAGGCCGGCGCCGATCAGCAGGCTCACCGCGGGCACGATCGGGGCGATGAAGCGGAACTCCTTCATCCAGTCGCCGCCGACGGTCACGACGAAGAAGAGCTGGGCCGCGACGACCACTCCGGCTGACGAAACGACCGTCCCGCGCCCCGCAGCCGCCAGGGCGATGAGGATCGGCAGCAGGCCGAGGGTCCAGCCACAACCGCTCACCGCCTCCGCGACGTACGCCCATCCGCCGGAGTTCGGGTTCAGCAGCCGCAGCGGGTTCGAGCTTGAGGCCTTGGCGTAGAACGTATTCGGCAGCGGGTCGCCGAAGTAGGTGAGACGGAAGATCACCATCCCGGCGAAAACGAGCAGCGGCAGGACCGCCACGCCGAGCGCGGGCCACCAGCGCTGATGCCGCCGCCAGGCGCGCACCGCCAGATACGTGGCGGCTGCCAGGGCAAACATCAGCCCCTCCGGTCGCGAGACGGTGAGCATGCACAGCACGATGATCAGCGCCACGCGGGCGCGGCTGCGTTGTTCAGCCGCCGGGAGCAGAACGACCGTGGCGATGAGCAGCAGGGCGTGAAGCGCGTTCTCCAGCCCCGAGTTCGTCCAGACGACGGCGGCTGCGTTGAGCCCAGCCAGCGGCAACGCGAGCCAAGCGACCGGGTGCAGCGCGCGTACCGCCCGCCAGAGCACCAGCAGTCCGAGCACGCCGCAGGCGAGCCCGAGCACCTTGGCGGTGAGGATGATGTCCAGGTGGGCGAGGCGCGCTCCGGCGAGCAGGGCGACCCACAGCGGATTGGAATAGCCCTCGACCGGCGGCTCGCCGGGGTTGAAGATCAGGCCGTGACCGTCGGCGAGGTTGCGGGCGAAGGTGAAGCTGATGCCCGCGTCGTCATCGACGTACCACCACATTGAGAGGGCAGCCGCCACGTACACGGCGAGCGTGGCGGCGAGGACCCAGCGGCCGAGATCGAGCATGCGAAACCGCGGCGCGAGTCGCCACCACGCGGCGAGCACCACCAGCATGACTGCGGCGGCAATCGCCAGGTAACGCAGCAGGTCGCGTGCGTAGGTGAGGTCGGCGCCCGCGGGCAGTGTGCTCACGGTGAGCCGCCGGGCCACGGCCGTCGGCGCGAGCACGACGACCAGCGCCGCCAGGCCCGCGCCGCCGATGGCAGCCAGGAGCCAGCGCGGCGCGGCAGGCAGCGGATCGCGAAGCGACGACAGTGCGTTCATGGCGCAGGTGTACCCTCGAGTTGTGCGTCGGCAGCGTTCGATTCAGCTCCGAATCCGCCCGCCAATCTACCAACTCTGCGCAGCCCGTCGAGTTTGTGCCGGGGGGAGGCCTGTCAGACGGTGGATGCGTGTGCCCGCAAGGAGGTAAGTTACAGTAGCGTCAGTCTGGCTCGCGTCATTGCGGCGTGTAGTTCTCCAGGCAGCGTAGTGTTGCTGCCAGGCTGGGCGCATGCGCTGCCGCGGTACGAGGGGACCAGTGGCGCACGACGAACTCGATCAGCCGCCCGTTGTGGTTGGGACCCTGACGGGCAGTGCTCTTGGGTCGGGGGACAAGGTCTTCGCGGATCGCGCGAGATCTGCTCTTGCGTGCGAGCTGAATCAGGTGCCGCTTTGGATCCTCGATCGCCTCGACGTTCTTCGACAGATTGCCCGCGCGAATACCGGCAAACTTGGAGAAGTTGTCGCGATCCGCAAGGAGCCAGGCCTCGACTTCGCGAACGGCCACGCGCAGCAGTAGATTCGGGTTCTTGACAGTACCTTCGAACCAGGTCCGGATGAGGGCCGCGGGGCATTCCGACAAGTCGAGGTCAGTCAGAACGAGCCAGGGCATCCCTCTTGCCGCCTGATTGAACGCGGCGATCCGAGTCCGGATGTACCCCGCGCCTCGTGAGACATGTGTATGGCCGATCACAAATCTGTTCCGAAAGCCGGCAAGCACCCGGATGGCTACAGCCTGGCTGAGTTCATCCTCAGCAATGATGTTGATCGGTATCGGGCTAACGGTCATTCGAATAGCAGCAACTGTTCAACGCCACTCGGCTCCACACGTGGCAACGCGACTTCTGCGGGACTCAGGCCAGATTCCAGCAGCGCGCGAACTTCGTTGTTGTCCGAGCCCACCTGGACGACCGTGCCTTCCGCACCTGGCGTCAATAGCAGGATCTCCTCGGCCCCGATTCCCCTGTCGGAGAGCAAGTCATGACTGTGCGTGCTGATAAAGACCTGTCGTCGGCTTTTCCTGGTCAGTCGGTGAATCAGGGCGGGCAGTTTTCGAACGATGGCGGAATTTAGCGACAACTCCGGTTCTTCCAGGAGCAGCGGCGAATTGCCATCCAGAAGTGCCCAGAACATGCCAATCAGCCTGAGGGTTCCGTCCGAGAATTCCGATTCACGTTGTTTGGCGCCGTGCGGTCGCCAGTGGTCGTAGAGTGCTTCCAGATGTGGGACTCCCCCCTCGGGTGAATCAACAACGTAGCCCAACTGTTTGAGTTGAGGAACTGCGAACCTGAGCGCCTGCTCTATTTTCCGCAGTCGCGCATTTCGAGTTTTTTCTGGAGTCTTGCCTATACGTTCCAGAAAGCTCTGCCCGAACGGGTCTCCAGGAATGCCGCGACCAGCAAATGCTTTCGGGTGTCGCACCAGTTGCGGCACAACGTGGAGATAGGCCAGCGACTCCAGCGACTTCGCGATGGAGCGGAAGGCCTCGTTCGAATTGATCTGCTCAAGATGGGTTTGCGTTAAACGTAGCTTGTCGGCCTCGTCTTCGGGGGTCGGTCGGTTGAGAACCGTCTTGCCTCCTCGCCAGACTCGCTCAAACACGAGTTGCGGCTTCCGCGCTCCACGGCTCTCTTGGGTAATGGCAATTTCGTATCGCCACGTAATCGTTCGTTCGGCGGGTTCCTCGAGTTCGACGTGAACCTCGACGTCGGAATGCTGGCGCGCCGCAAGGCAGCGGATTTTCGTCAGACCACCTCGGTCCAGTACGGCGCGTTGGAGGCCGCCTCCGGGCTTCGCTATGTCACGAAGGAATCGCAACGCGTCAAGGAGGTTCGACTTGCCTGACGCATTCGGTCCTACAATAAACACCCTCTGCTCGAGCGCGGCCTCAACCGAACGGAAGTTACGCCAATTCTTGAGATGGATACGAGAAACGTGCATGTCCACCTATTGAACCAGGGTCGTCGCAAAAAGCTACAGCTTGCGGGCGATTTCCTCGGCGACCTCGGTCGTCGTGGCGCTGCCGCCCATGTCGTAGGTGCGGGCCTTGCCCTCCTGGATGACCTGGGCGACGGCGCGTTCGAGTCGCGTGGCGAAATCGGCCTCGCCGAGCCAGTCGAACATCAGCTTGACGGTGAGCATCATGGCCATCGGGTTGACCTTGTTCTGCCCGGCGTACTTGGGGGCGCTGCCGTGGGTCGGCTCGAAGACGGCGTAGTCGTCGCCGATGTTGGCCGCGCTGGCAAACCCCAATCCGCCCACCAGCCCGGCGGCCAGGTCGCTGAGGATGTCGCCGAACATGTTCTCCGCCACCATCACGCCGTAGTTCTCCGGCTTGCGCACCAGCCACATGCACTGGGCGTCGATATTGGTTTCCCAAAGCTCGATACCGGCGTACTTCTTGGCCACCTCGCGCGCCGTCCGCACCATCAGCCCGCCCGTCTCGCGCAGCACATTGGGCTTGTCGCAAACCGTGACCGTCTTGTAACCGTGCTTCTGCGCATATTCGAAGGCCTGCGTCACGATGTTCGCGCACGCCTGCCGCGTCATGATCCGCGTCGAGATCGCGACGTTGTCCAGGCCGGCCCTGCCGAACGGCTTCATCTTCGGGTGCACGCAGAGCGCGTCGAAGACCCCCTGCGGCAGCGGGTGGAATTCCACGCCGCCGTACATCCCCTCGGTGTTCTCGCGGAAGACAACGAGGTCGATGCCGTCCTTGTAGTTCAGCGGGTTGCCCGGATAGGCCTTGCACGGCCGCAGGTTGGTGTGCAGGTTGAGCAACTGGCGCAGCTTCACGATCGGCGAGAAGTAGACGTGCCCCTTGCCGCGAAGTTCGGGAGCGAGTTCCTTGTCGGCCTCCTCCTTGGGCTTCGAGGTGATCGCCCCGAAGAGCGCGCAGGTCGTGTCCTTGAGCACCTCGACCGTCCGCTCCGGAAGGGCGTTGCCCTCGCTGCACCAGAATTCCCAGCCGATGTCCGCCGGAACGTATTCGGCGTCGAACTTGAGGCGGTCGAGGACGATCTTCGCGGCGTCCATCACGTCGTTGCCGATGCCGTCGCCGGGCATCCAGGCAATGCGGTACTTGGCCATCGGGGCGCTCCTGCTGGCGTTCATGAACGGACGGTGAGCACGCAAAACCGGCGGGCGGACGCCAGATCACGCCCGCCGAAGAGGGGGGAGTCTACACGAGGTGAGGTGGGTGCGTCGAGGGCCGGATCAGTGGGTCAATGCCGCTTCGGCTGCAGCGGTTTGCCGGAGGACCCGCTTCGCGCCGCCCAGCTCGATCTGGAAGGAAAACGGCGCCGAGCGGGTCACCAGCCCGATGGACGTGTCCAGCGTGCCGGACACCGTATACATGCCCGGGCCGACCAGGGGCTGATCGAACATGACCGCAGCCGTCACCACCGTGCGCCCCCGGGTTACTGCGGTGCCCAGCGCTTCGAAGAGCGCCTGCAGCTCGATGGGGTTGAGCGCCGAGGCGAACGTGCCCCCAGTGGCCTTGGCCAGCTCCTGCAACTGCGTGAAGTCGATATCCGCGCCCAGGCCGATCGGGAAGATCGGAATCTCCGCCATGACGGCCTCGGCAACCACGTAGTCGAAGGTCCCGGCGACACTGGCATTCTCGAGCCCGTCCGTGAGCACGACGACCGCGGGGTTGTACTCCGCATCGTTGCGCAGCAGGCGGATGGAGTCGAGCAGCGCGTCAAAGAGGGGCGTCGAGCCGTTCGCACCGATCGTCGCGATGGCGGCGTTGAGCTGTTCGTGGTCCTTGGTCAGTCCCTGCAGGAGCAGCGCTCCGAGGAAGCCGGGCGAGGGCGTGAGGGAGCGGCTGAACTCGAGCACCGCCGCGTAGTCCTTCTCACGCAGCAGTTCGACGAGCGCCTGGGCTGCCTTGACGCGCAGGCGACTTGGATCGTTGGTCATCATGCTGCCGGTTGCGTCCAGCGTGATCGCGACGGTGACGCCCACTTCCGGGTCGTGGGGTGCGATCACTTCCAGTGCGGCCGGAGCGATCCGAGCCGTCGACACGACGACGCCGGGCGTGCCGAGACGACTCACCGCGACATCGCGGAACGTGAAGCTCATTGCATCGATCTCGTCAACGATGAGATCTCCCTTCACGTCGAGGGGCGAAACGCTCAAGTCGATCGTTCCGCCACGCGCGTCGAATGTCTCCGGCAGTACGCCGCTCACCGGCGCCGACGTGAGGTACCGCTTCGCGCTCGTAACCGGCAACACGCACTCGGTGGTTGCCTGGCTCCGCACCACCCAGCCATCGCCATCCGGCTCGAGGTCGGTCGCGGTGAGCACCACGCGGACATCCTCCGCCTCCGGGACGAGCAGTTGAATCGTTGATGCCCGCGTGGAGTTGATGCTGGCCAGCTCCGCCTCCAACGACCACTCCAGGCGCGTGCGTTCCCCCAGGCCGCCGCTGACGTCGGCGGACAGCGGAAGGGGAATATCGAAGTAGAGGTCGGCGTCCGCGCACCCGATGATGCGGGCCGAAAACGCCCCGGCGCAAGCGTCCAGAACCTCGTCGCACTCCTCGGCGCTGCAGGGGGGCTCCGCGGGAAAACACAAGCCGTTGCTGCACGCTTCGGCTCCATTGCAGTAAATCCCGTCGTCGCAGTCGGCGTCGGTCTGGCAGGTCACGCAGGTGTTGGCCACCTCGTCGCAAATGCCCGCGCAGGGCGCCACGCCGGCGCGGCAGAAGCCGTCGCTGCAGACCTCCACGCCCGTGCAGAACTGGCCGTCCGAGCACTCCGCGTCAACAAGGCACTCGACGCAGGCGCCGCGCTCCGGATCGCAGGCCAATCCACCGGCGCAGACGATCGGATAGTGAAAACACCGGTACGTCCCGGCGGCCAACTCGCAGCGATCGTCGGTGCAGCCGTCACCGTCGTCGCAGCCGGCGGTGAGACAACTGGTGTCAGCGGCGGGCGTCGGCGACGGGACGGGTTGCTCGGCGGCCTCCGGACCGGCTGCACAGCCCGCCAGGACTGCCACCAGCAGCGTTACGACGGTCGTGCACGCGTACGGCCAGGCATTGGTTCTCATGATCGGCTCACTCAGCGACCGGACAGCGAATTGCCAGCGCCCCGCTGAAGGCCGGACCGCACCCGCCGGTCGAACCTGGAAGTGCGGGCAGTCCGCCCGGCGGGAGGCTTCAGACGAGGCTCTTCCATACTCAAGTCTGCCGGTGGGCAGAGATTCTTACACGGCCGCCACTTTTTTTTGCCGGGGAGTCACCGGGCGCGAAATTGGGAGATCGGGCAGGGCCGCCGGGGCCCGGGCGGCGTCAGGTGGCGTGCTGCTCGTCGCTGCGGGGGTCGATGAGGGTGAGGCCGGCGTGGTCGAGCAGGCCGACCTTGTAGAGGGTGTGGGCCAGCATCTGCGGCGGGCGGTGGAGGGTCACCTCGGTCCCGTCCGCCAGGTGCTGCCGGATCCGCGTGGTGAGCACGGCGACGCTCTCGGCGTCGATGTCATCGACCAGGGACATGTCGATGTCGAGGCTGGTCAGGTCATCGCCGACGTGGCAGTCCCAGAAGGCCTCGAGGCAGTTGCACTCGCCGGCGTCGAGGTCGCCGAGGAGCTCGACGCGGCAGGCGGTGCCGGTGGTGGCGTGGCGAAACTTCATGGATGAAGTGTAACGGCTCGGTGTGAACCTGCGAGGCCGCCGACGAGGTACGTAGTCGGGGGGGGACGCGGGCATGCCGAAGTTGCGCTTGGCTGGCATGCCGTTTGCCGACAAGGGCGTCAAGTAGCCGAAGCGGTTCGGTACAGTTTGATACGGAGAGATCCTCAAATGGCAGATCAGAATCTGGAAATCGTCATCGATCAGGACGAGTGCATCGGTTGTTCCGCGTGCGTGTCGGAAGCACCCGAGACGTTCGACATGAACGACGACAACAAGGCGTTCGTGAAGGAACCGCCCCACGACGAGCTGGAGTTCGTGATGGCCGCGGCTGAGGCCTGCCCGATCGAGGCGATCGTGGTGACCGATAAGGTCGAGGGCAAGCAGCTCCATCCGCAGGTCTAAAGCGTTCGCAATGCACGTGTAGCGTTCAGGCCGCCTGAGTCCGCGTAGCAGACAGGGGCCGCTCCGCTACACCTGGATACAACCTGCGCTAGCCTCCTCTGCCTCACTCGCCGCCGGGGCGATCGGGGAAGATCCCCGTGCGGCGGGTGAGGATTATTTCATCCTGCCTGTGTAACCTTCCTCAGCGGCGCCGGACCTGAGCCAGCCGTGGTTCCGCCGCGCGCCGATAATTTCCTTAACCTCAGCAATCTGGCCACGGTTTGCGGGCCGTCGCCCGTCGGCTTGACGCTGAGCGCGCCGCAGTGAACACTTCCGGCGGTGCACCATGGGCGAAGCTTTTACCGGACCACTGGAACGGGTCGACGCCAACCGCTGGCGGATCCCCCGCGCGTACAAGCCGCAGATGCGCGTCGACGGGATGATCTACGCCAACGAGCGACTGATCGCGAACATCACCCGCGACAAGTCGCCCGAGCAGGTGGCCAACGTCGCCTGCCTGCCGGGGATCGTGAAGTACTCCCTGGCCATGCCGGACATCCACTGGGGCTACGGCTTCTGCATCGGCGGCGTGGCCGCCACCGACCCAGCCCAGGGCGGCGTGATCTCGCCGGGCGGCGTCGGGTACGACATCAACTGCGGCGTCCGCCTGATCCGCACCGACATCACGCTGAAGGAGGCCCAACCACGAATGGAGGCGCTCGTGGACCGGTTGTTCGCCAACGTGCCCTGCGGCGTCGGCGGGACCGGCCGGGTGAAGTTCAGCCGAGGCGAGTTGAAGCGGCTCATCGTCGAGGGTGCGCGTTTCGTCGTGGGCAAGGGCCTGGGCTGGCAATCCGACCTGGAGGTGACCGAGAGCGGTGGCCGGCTGGCGGGCGCGGAGCCGGACTACGTCTCAAACCGGGCGTACGAGCGGGGGGCTGACCAGTGCGGTACCCTGGGCAGTGGCAACCACTTCCTCGAGGTGCAGGTCGTCGACGAGGTCGTGGACGAGCCGGCCGCCGCCGCCCTCGGGTTGGTTAAAGGCAATCTCACCGTGCTGATCCACTCCGGGTCGCGCGGCTTCGGCTACCAGGTGTGCGAGGACAGCCTGCGCGAGCTGCGCGACGCGCCGCGCAAGTACGGCATCGACCTGCCCGACCGGCAGCTCGTCTGCGCTCCGGTGAACTCCCCGGAGGGAACGAAGTACCTCGGGGCGATGCGGGCTGCAGCCAACTATGCCTGGTGCAACCGGCAGATCATGACGCACCTGGCCCGCACGACCTTCAGCGAGATCTTCGGCGTGCCGGCTGACCGGTTGGGCATGCACCTGGTCTACGACGTCGCCCACAACATCGCGAAGGTCGAGCCGTACGCCGTAGGCGGCAAGACGCTCGACCTGTGCGTGCATCGCAAGGGCGCGACGCGGGCCTTTCCACCGGGCCATCACGAGCTGCCGCAGGTCTACCGAGCGATCGGCCAGCCCGTGCTCGTGCCCGGCGACATGGGCCGCAGCAGTTGGGTGCTGGTCGGTCAGCCGGGGTCGATGGAGCACACCTTCGGCAGTTGCTGCCACGGCGCCGGCCGGATGATGTCCCGCCGGGCTGCCATCCAGGCCGCCCGGGGCCGGTCCATCCGCAAGGAACTCCTGGCCCGCGGCGTCTACGCCCGCGCCCGCGGCCGAACCGGTCTCGACGAGGAGCAGCTCAACGTTTCATAAGGACGTCGGCGAGGTCGCCAGCGTAAGCGCCGACGCCGCCATCAGCCGCAAGGCGGCCCGCCTGCGTCCGGTGGGGTGATCAAGGCAGGCGGGCTTGACGTCGTGGTCGCACTGGAGGGCGAAAGCCGATATAATGCCCGTAGAGGTTCAGGCTGGAACCTGCGTTTTCGAGGTTGTGGACGAGGATTTGCGATGATGCTCATTGTTGACCCGCAGAAGACGGCGGCCCAAAGCCGTCGCGCAAGAAGAAGAAGCCCAAGCGACATCGCGGTCATCAACGACGCGTGCAATAAGCGCAGGGTCGCCGGTGTGCACGAGCTGTGCCTGCGTGACCAGTGCATGATCCTGTGAAGGACGATGTGCATGCCCGACTTCGGGCGGTGATCGTCGATCCGCTGGCCTGCATCGGGTGCAAAGGCTGCACGAGCAAGGGGCCGATGGGACATGCACCCTCGACGGTGCCCGGACACGCGATCGACATGGTCCTGTCGAGCAGTTCGAGGAGCGGTTTGGGGAATTGCCGTAATATGAATGGGATGAATGATGAATGCGGAATGATGAATGGGTCCGAGCGGTGCGGAAGTGCTGGTGTTCGTTCCTGGACTGATTGACGCGCCAGGCACTTATTCACCGGGCCCTTTCAGGGCCGATTTCACCCAATGCGGGAATAATCCGGGGCTTCGCCGGCTGGCTTTAGGTCGGCCCGTTGGGGCGTGCGCGCAGGGCTGCGTATCTTGTCCGCGCGTTCACGTCGGAGCTCCAGCTGCTCGCATGCCGTTGCCGATGTCAAGGCTTGTTTCTGGATGAGCTTGATGGTGATTTCGCCCTGTTCGGCGGCGCCCTTGGTGGCGTAGGTGCGGTTGAGCGCGGCGCGGATGGCGTCGAGGTCCTCGGCTGTCCCGACCAGGGCGAACGCGCGCAGGGCCTCGCGCAGGTCCTTTTCGCCCGGGGCGAGGGTGCAGAGCACGTCGCCGATCGCGACGGGTGAACCGTTGGCGGCCTCGACCTTGAGGATGCGGCCGTCGAGCGGGGCGTACACCTTCACCGAGGCGGCGTCCGGCGGCGGATCGGCGAGGTGCGAGTGGGATCACCGCGATCCTGGGCGCAGGTCGGCTGAATTTCACCGGCGACCGTGGCGGCTACGGCATACGGCTCGAGCATGGCGTGCGGCACGGGCCGGCATCGCGGGGTCCGGCACCTCGAGAGCGAAAGGGCGGTGCCAGGCGCACCAGCGGGCGCGTAGTCCGTCGTTAAACGTCCGCAGGGCGTCGAAAAACTGTCCGCCCTGGGCGACCAGCCCATCGTCCGTGCGCGAGCGTCGAACGGACCTCCTCCGCGATGATCGACGATGCGAGCAGCCGCCGGGCAGAAGCTGGCGTGACGTTGGGTCGTGCTTGTCGATTCGCTCCGCGAGCTGAACGAGCCGCCGTACGTGCCGCGGGTCGCGGTCGGCGAGGTACTGGCGAGCTGGTCATCGGAGTATTGAGTCGAACCACGCGCCTGCCAGAAGACGAGCGCGAGGATCGAGGGCGATGATGAGGAATGCCGATGAGCAGCGGGAAATACGCTGCGCGGGGAGCGGGCGTGCCGTCTGGCGAGAGCCGGCGTTGTTGGCGGGCGAGACCGCGGGCGATTGTAGGTTTTCCTGGCGGCGCGCCCAGCCACGCACGGTGCCGGCGGTTCCAAAAGAAAGGACCATGGTCCCGCAGGCACCCAGTGAATCCAGCCCCGCGTTTCAATGCGCCGCGAGATGATCCAAGTCGGACGGTCCCGGCAGGCTGATACGGGGCTCGGCACTGCCTGCAAGAGCAGTGCCACTTTGGCCCCAGGCCTGGTGACCGTCGCAAGAGCAGGGCAATAATTTTTGGCCTTTGCGGCTCGGGCACTGCTCGAGCGCAGTGGCGCCACCGGATGCGTCTAGATGTTAACCGTGGCGTCACCCACACATTACTTGATGCGGAACAGGAGCGCTGATGATCTTGACCGGCGCGCCATCATCGTCACGAAGAGCGGTTAACGGTCAGGTACTGATAGATGTTCATCGCGCGGTACGCGTTCGCGGCGAACTTCTTTGAAAAGCACGTGGAACACGCCTGCTGGCGATTGCGCGAAGCAGCTGCTCAACGCCCAGCCGCGCCGAAGATTCCCTGGCGGGTTGGGTGGTGATGTCGAAGATCTCGCAGATCGCGACCACCTCGCAGACCACGCGGTGGTGGTCCCAGAATTGCCCGCCAGAACCACCGCCACCTGGGCCTGCGTATGAAGGTGCCGATCGTCACCAGCACCCAGAGTGCCGAGAAACCCGAAGAGAAACGGGAGATCAAGAACTTGCCACGAAGGTGTAGTAGCTGTTGCCCAGTGGGTTCACGTCCGCCCAGGGGATAATCATCAGGCCGACGATGATGATGGTCGGCACCACGCCGCGATCCACGGATCGAAGTAGACGAGCATCTCCCCTGGAGGCCCAGGAAGTACCACGGGCGTCTTCTGACGGGTTCATCGTCAGCGACGGGGTTCGCGGGCTCCCTCCCAGCGGCGCGGTTCAGCGAGATCGACTTCAGACGATGAGAATCGCGGTCACGACTGGCGCGGTGAGAAACTCGATCTGAGCAGGTAGGGCCAGACGCACGCGCCCGGCCAGCTGGCTGAAACGGAAAACGCCGGTGCAGGGCAAGGTCTTCAGGCGACTGGGTCGGCCTCGAGCCTGCAGCCAAAGTGACGTTGGCGAAGCGTTGCGGAAGGCGTAGACCGTAGAACGTCACCAGCAGCACCAGCATGATGATGACGGCACGTTGCTGTCCGGTGTGACGCGATTTCCAAAGCTGAGTCCAGTCCATGATCGGTCGTCGGCGGACGTTGTAATGCACGCCGCGACCGCGCCCGTTCACTTTCTCACCTTACCGCTGCATCACTTTCGCACTTTACCACTTTCATTACCGGCCTTAAGTCGCCGGTTTGACCTCCAGTTCTGAACTCGTGCGCGTAAGCGCACTGGTGCCGGCCTGATATGCTCCTGCCCCTTGCGGATACGCCAGAAGCGGACGATCGCGAAGACGGGAGAGGACTGCGCAGGCCGATGCAGTGCCAGATGGCCGCAGCAGCGCATTGAGTCGACGATCGATCCGCTGAGCAGGGCGAAACGGATGTCGCTGAATGGTCATGCCTGGCTCGGGGCCGAAGGGGCCCCTGTACGAGCAGGAAGCGGCGTGCGGGCCACAATTGTGCTCTACGGTCACGGCCCAGAAGCTGATGGTCATCAAGCAGGTACCCGGGTAAAACCGAGGAGCATGGTCACCACGAGCAGGAGCACGCCGACACCCCAGCGAATTCCCGTGGAAGCTTCAGAAGCGCGTGGTTAAGAACACCTGAGCATGCAGCCACACCGTGATGATCAACAGGTGCGGCCCAGCGGGTATTGCGCCGCAGCAGGTTGCCGGTGGGCACGCCGCGACGCAGCAGGTAGAGGATGTCGCGGAACGCCCGCCCCTTCGTCGGGTGGTAGTAGTAGAACATCAGGAACACGCCGGTGAGAGCGAGCACCCAGCGATAGAAGGTGATGCCGCCCATGCCCCACGTGAACGAGTGCGCCACGGCGTCACGGCTGATCTTCGCGGGGTGCAGGTGGTGAAGACGTTGGAGAGCACCGGGCGAGCGAACGGCGCGGCGAGTCGTCCAGCTTGTGGCGAAGACCGATGTCCAGAGTTGCTTGTCCTTGACGTTCCTTCTGGCGTCGAATTGGCAGGCGGACTTCTCGGACGAGCGTGAATCGCGGGATCGCCGCTGCTGCTCTTGGGCGCCGGTTTGAGACTCGGATCGGTCGATCGCCCAGGGCCATGGGCCTGACTCCGGTATTAAACGGCGCCTGCAGCGAACGTAGCGGTTCAGCGCCGAAATTGCGGCGCGTTGTTTCACTCTCGAGGATCAGCAGATACCAGCAAAGTGCCCGCGGATCGTCCCCACCTGCTATAGAAACAGCACGGCCTTGTCGACGATGAGTTCGCCGGTCGGATCTGCTGGCGACCCCACAGCGTCCATCACGCGCGCAGGGCCCCTGAAGCGACGCCCTCGACAGCCGTAGCCGCTGCCGGCATGGACACTTGAACTTGCTGTTTGTCGGTTTCCAGTCGGGCGTGCAGCCCAGGTGGGTGCAATTTCTGGCGAAGATCACGTAGATGCCCTGCGTCGCGCATGACTCCAGATGGCTTGGACTGCTGCTACTTGGGTGTCCACGCCGATGGCGTAGTCGGTGGCAGCTGACGCGAAAAACGCGTCTTCGCCCGAAGAGCACGCGGAAGAAGAAATGCACCGTCGCGAGTTATGCGCCCGCGGCGAGCTGCACTGGAAGGGTGATCGCCAGACGATGTTGCGGGCGCCGCTTCTGTCCGCGGTCAGTTCGCGGTCGGCGCCGGTGCAGTTCTTCTGGTCCGGGCCTTATTCGACTGCAGCAGACGGCTATTCCAGCGGGACGAACGGGGCCGGGGAGGCGGAGGGCAGCCGGTCGGCCGCCATTTTCCTGTAGGGGCTGAAATGCCTCGACGTCGTGGGTGCCTGCGAGTATTCTAATCCTGACTGACGGGGCGGTTGCAGTACTAGTGGGCAATCTCGCCGGGCCGGTTCGACGCACCGGCTGATACGTCGGTTGCCAGGCCCGTGTTGTGCCGTGATTTAAAGTATGACCGGAGCGATCGGGCGCCCCCGGAATTGTCTCCGGACCGTCCCCCAGCCCCATCGATTCCTGCGCTGGAACGCGCTATCCAAACCCGTGCCACAACGATGGTTAGGATCGATTCCCTCGCCGAACGGCCGTGATGGTAGATCGAGCCGGATTGGCTGTCAACCAGGGTAAGCGTGAGCCCGCCGACATTTAACGACATGGCAGAATAGTGATCATAAAAAAATAATTCACGTGTGCTAACCAATCGGCCGGACCGGCGTCTATCCCCGTGGACGCAAGCCCGTACCGACTCGCCTCCGAGGGAGAGGCGATCACGCCGGGCCCGGCAGAGAACGAAGGAGATCAGCGATGAAGGCAGCACGTTGGATGAACGGATTGGGTATGGCGGCCTTGGCGAGTCTGCTGTCCGCCTCGACGGGCTGGGCAGCCAGTGCCACCGCGGTGTCGACCGCGTCACACGGCGGTTCGGCGTCAGCGACCGCGACGGCCCGGGGCAATGCAGCCGCCAACGCCGTTGCGGGCGCCACCCGCGGCGGACGCGCTGAAGCGAACGCCGACGCGATCGGCCGCGGGCGGGGAGCCGCGCTCGCGAACGCGACCGCGGCGGCTGATCGCGGCCTGGCGGTGAGCAACGCGCGGGCCTACGGCAGCGGCCGGTACGGCGGTGTGGGCATCTCCCGCAGCGACAGCCTGGCAGCCACCGTGGGCGGGATCGCGATCAGCGACAGCGAAGCGCGGGCCCATGGCCGGTTCGGCGGCCTGGCGGAGAGCGACAGCGTCTCGACGGCCACGAGCCTGGGTGGGATTGCGGTGAGTGACAGCGCGGCGATGAGCGACGGACTGTTCGGCGGACGGGCCACCAGCGTGAGTGACGCGCTGGCGGACACCTGGGGCGGCCTGGCGGAGTCGAGCGTGCGGGCGGTGAGCGGCGCGACGCGGTACGCGACCAGTCGGTCGGACGGCGTGGGCGTGGCGGTGAGCGGGCGCTACCGCTCGGCCCGGGCCGACGTCCGGGCGGAAAGCCGGGCGCACCGGTTCGGGAATTCCCGAGTGAACGCGGCGGCTGTGGAGATCCGCGACTGAGCAAATGCACGGGGTGACGCGGGACGTGCCCGCCGGAAGCGACGGAGACCAAAAAGGAGTGAAACGTCGTGGGGTGAGCACCTGACGCGAGGTCGCAACGGACGGAACGCGGCCCGCGTCGCCCCTGCCGAGGAACAGGGAACTGGAGAACGAACCATCAGCCAGCCGCTGGGCTTGGCTGATCCAACGGGGAGCTGAAACGATGAGAACGCGACGAACCATGACGATGCTGGCCGCAATGCTGGGAATGCCGCTGGCGGCGCTGGCGGGTGTGGCGGAGACTTCCGCGACCGCCGGATCGAACGGACGCGGGTCGGGCACCGCAGCCGCCACCGCGAACTACGACGGCGACGGGATCGCGCTGACCCGCACCGACGCGCACAGCGGGCGGTTGAACGTTGCCCGGGGGCTGAGCGTCGGGCTGGACGCCGACGGGCTGAGCATCTCGAACAGCTACGCGTTGGCGGGGCGGTTCGGGCCGGCGGTGGGCGGCACGTTCAACCTGCACATCGGCACGGACGGCAAGACGTCGTTCAGCGGCGGCCGCGTGAACGCGAGCGGCGACGCGGAGCGGAGCGTGGCGGTCGGTGGCGCAATTGGGGAAAGCCGAGGGCGCAGCGTGACCGTGGCCCAGGCGAGCGGCGCGACGGGCGGTCGCGGCCGGGTGCAGGCTGAGACGCGGGCAGAAGAGTCGCGGTCGGTGCGGGCGGAACGCGGCCGGGGGTTCGTGCGGGCGGCCGGCGCAATTCGGGCGGTGGTGGCGGGGCGGCGGTAAATACAACTGCCCACGCGGTGAAGACAATCGACAACGTTCCCTGCTGGACCCGCAGTCAAGGCGTTCGCGTCTTGGCTGCGGGTCGCCACGTTTTCCGCAGGTCTGGACTCGAGTGCAGTGGCGAAGAACCATCGAATTTCCCGCGCGGACGAATTTGACCGATGGCTATGTTTGGTGTATGTTAGGTATCGGGGATGGGTGATGTAGCGGGGGGAAAAGGAATGGCGCGGGAGCAGCGGGGCGGGCCGGCGCAGGGGCTGTCGGCCGGCCAGCAGGAACTGGTGACGCGCAACCTGGGGCTGGTGCACTGGCATATCCGGGAGCGGGTCAGGAACGTCAAACAGGACGGGGTCAGGCGGGACTACGAGGATCTTTTCCAGGAGGGATGCTGGGGGCTGATGCGGGCAGCGTTGAGCTTCGACCCGCGTGGCGGGGTTCGCTTCGCGGCGTATGCCCTCGCGCGGATCCATCACGCGGTGAGCTTGTTTCTGTATCGCAACGGCTCGTTGCTCAGCCGGCCGGTCCCGCGGCGGCGGCTCAGCGCACGGCGGAATGCTGGCGCAACGGACCCAACGGACCCAACGGCCCCAACGGACGCAATCGGCGCAACCGCCGCAAGCGTCGAATCGGCGCAACTCGGTGAGGCCCGTCACTTCGACGAAGTCGGACGGAACGTGCCCGCACGTGTTTCTTGCGACGGGAGATCACGCTGGTTGCGCGACCGTCGCGGGACGCGCATAAGGCGGTTGTTCGTGGGCGACCTGGCGGCGGCGCCGGAGGTGGCGGAGGCGCACGGGCCGACGGTCGCGGGTCGGCTGGGGGAGAAACTCGCCTGGGCGTTTGCGCGGGCCGCCGTGCGGGTGCAAATGCGGCCGGCGGTGCGTCGCGATCGGCGGGCGCTGATCGAACTGCTGCTCGCGGAGCGTTTGGCAATTCCTGAGGAGACCGAGCGGTGGGCGATGCGGCGGGTAGCGCGCCAGACCGCTTCGTCGTGCCGACGAGTGATGACCTGCGAGCAGATACTGCTGCGGGAAGTGCGGCGCGTGCTTACGCAGGACCTGGAGTTCGTGTATCTGGTGGTCCTGCTGCGGCGCAGCCCGGACGGGGGCCGGGAAACGATGTCGCGGTATGCGCGCCGGAAGTTGCGGCTCCTGGCGGCTGAGACGATCTGCGTGCAGTTACGGCGTGTGCCGAGGGCGATGCGGTTGCGCTGGTTTCGGCGGCTGCTGGGCGGTGAGGCGCCGGACTATTTCCGGGTTGGGCAGGTTCTTTCGCGGCTGCGCTGGGATGAACTCGATGAGCTGCTGGCGAGCCTGATGGACGAGCACGCACGGTGCCGGCGGCGCGACCGTTCCAAGAAAAAGGGCGCAGGCGGGGCCGACCAGGGGCTGTCGTCGTCGCAGCGTACATCCGCGGCGGGATACGACGACGCTCCGGCGATTTCGCCTGCCCGCGGTTCGCGCGAACCGATGCCGCCGTCAATCGAACTACCGATGGAGTCCACGCGGGTCGAGACGTCCGATGCGGCTTGTCTGCACCCGGCTATGGACGCGGCTCCGGTGGATCAAAGCGAAGATACGGCCGCAAGCGCTCGACGGTCTTCGGACCGATGCCGCGGACCGCGTCGAGGTCCTCGGCGCGGCGGAAGACCCGGGTGTTCGGAGGATCGGCGGGCGGGTTCGCGCGGGCGTCCCGATGCGACGCGGCGCCGACGCGCGGAGCGCGACCCACACCGCGGGCGCGTGCGACGTCCGAATCGCTCTGATCGCGACGAGCCGAATCGCTCCGAGCACGGCGGTCAGAGTCGCTTTGACCACGGCGCGCAGAATCGTCCGGATCGCGGCGCGCGGCCGCACGGTCCGCACGATCCGTGCGATGATCGACGATGCGCCGGGCGGTGTTCTCGCCGATCCGCGGCAGGGCAGTGAGTTCCCACCACGGAGCGCTGTTGGGATCGAGGCGGTCCTGGAGGTCAGCCGCGAGTACGCCGCGTGCGGCTGATTGTGGCGCGGCGATGCGCTGCGCACCCGAGGCGAGGCACCAGACGCCCAGGACCAGAAAGACGATGACCGGCGCACAGACGCTGTCGGCATGACGGCCGGCGGCTTGGTTGTGTTCAAGACGCGCGTCGATCGACGTGGGGTTTTGCCGATTGGAATTGAGGTCGCCGGCGGGATCGGGGCGATCGGTCGCGGGCGGCTGCCGCGCCTCCGCCCCGTGTTCCGGTGGTGGCGCGCTGACAGGGGCAAGTGAGGTCATTGAAGTCGCACCCGATTGAGCGCCGGTGATCCTATCCACGGCGGCCTGCAGGGTAAAGATCCCCGAAGAGCGGCGGATGATGCGACGTACGCCGGTCAGTCGTCGGATGGGCGGTCCGCCCGCAGCACGCGGCGTCACCGGGCTGCGCAGAGCGAAATCGGTGCTTGCCTGGGGCAAATGCTCCAGCCGTTGCGCGTCAGCGCCGTTTGAGATCGAGTCCCGAACGGCGCAGGTGTGCGCGCGACAGCACAGAGTTTGAGGCACCAAGGCGCTGAGGCGTGCGCGTCGACCTGCCGCGCTGATATTGGTTTTGGCTATGCGGAACGCCGGTCGATGGGGTATCGTGGATAGCGAGATGCGAAGCTTCCTGGTTATCGTTTGTCTCGGCCTTGCGACGTTGGCCTGCCGGCGTGACAGCATGCGCAACGAGGGTCAATCGACGCAACCATCAGAGGTAGTGCAGCACTTGGATGCACCGCATCAGGAAAGGCACGCCGAGGAGCGTGGTCGCGCCGATGAGCCTGGTGGCAGTGAAGCACCCACGCGCAAGGTTGTGGACGACGTATGTGCGGGTGTTTTCGACGACGGTCTTGTGGACATGATGATCGCGCAGTTTCGCGTGCAGGATGACGAGCCGGAGGACTGGGGCGTCGCGTTTGTGGCGGCAGGAGTGTGCCAGCATCATCCGGATGCGCGGGCGTGCGCGGCGTGTCTGCGGGAGGTTCAGGAGTTTGCGGCTGGTCGTCGCGCCCGGCGGGCTGGGCCGCCGACGGACGCGGAGTTGCATACCCGGTTCGAGCGCCACCGGGCAGCCTTCGACCGGCTGCTCGCGATGATCTCCTCCGAACCGATCCTCGTGGGAATAGGAACTGATTTCCTGTGCTATGCGTTACCGGGAACCGGAGGCTCGGTTTCGTTCTGGCTCGTTGCCGGCAAGTACACAAGCGTAAACGGTCACGTGGTGAGGCAGGAAGAACTGCTGAGCGCGGCAGGCCTGACGCAGGAACGCTTCGATGCCTATCTTGCGGTCCTGGCGGAGATCGGGGCGTATCGCGTACAGCGGCCGACCGTGCGGGCGGATCTCGAACCGGTGTCCATCAATGTCTATCGCTACGGCAACGTGGCGAGCAGCCTGAGCAAGGACGTTGAGTTTTTCGATCCGGAGCACTTTCCGGACGGCCCCGGCATCCACGCGACGATGGTGGAGTGTACGGACGCGATGCCGGACGAATCGAACGGGTACGCACCCTTGGGTGAGGGCTGGTTCATCCACTTCGCACGTTCGTAGCGTTTTTCCGGCGCGGCTGGGCGCAGGCGATGCCGTGTCCGCGGAGCGGGGAGGCGGCGATGACGCAAGACGGTCGCGAGAGTTTCCACGAGAGCCGGCAGGCCCACGCGGGCCGGTACGCGGAACTCATCGTAGCTACGCGCGTGATCATCGTCGGCAGCGAGGCCCCCGCGGTGGACCGTCTCGTCGGGCACGTGCGGAAAACATTTCCCAAGATTGACGCTGGCGGGCGGCGTCACCTTATTGCGCTTGAGTGGCGGGAACTCGGCGCGGTACGATCGGACGCTGGTACTAGCAAGTCACCGGAGGGCACCACATGCTTCAGGGTACACGCGTCAGTTGGGTCTTTCGGTTTGCCCTTGTTATGGTCGCAGGCAGCGCAGCAGCGGCACAAGAGGGTGAGCACGACGTGGGCATCCTGGCTCCATTCACGGTGTCTTCGGCGGATCTGGTAGGAGAATACTGGTGCGGCGACAGCGGTATGTCGCAGTGCTTGAGGCTCGATGCGGACGGTTCCTTTGATTGGGCGTTGCACGGTTGCCTGGGTGTGGAGGGACGGAACCACGGGACATTCAACGTCGTCGACAGCGTACTGCAGCTTGAACCGGCGGAGAGGAATGTCGTCTTGCTGGGTGGGACGCGGTTTGTGCCGGTGAAGTGGGGCGACCGCCTCTATCTCATTCCGGCGGCGATCATCGGGCGCTTCCGCGAGCGCATCGCACGCGGTGAGGAACCTCGGATTGGCATCGGGGGCGGTCGAAGTCCATTCTACCTGCGCGCGTCTGATTGGGATGTTGCGATTACCAGTGTGCCCATCGCGCCGGCGCCGTGGAACGCACATTTTCAGCTTTTGAAGCCGGCGAAAGTTCAGGCAAGGGTCACCGCACTGCGTAGCGAGCCATACAAGGAGCTTGTGAATCACTACGCTGTATTGGACCGGGGTGCGAAGGACGGTTTGCGGCAGCACATGTGGTTGACGCTACAGCCATCATCAGGAGAAGGTGAGGGCGCACGCAATCCAAGACTGTTGGTGATAAGTCAGGTGAATGAGAATAGTGCGGAGTGCAGGGTCATCGTCGGCGGCGACGTTCTGGCGGGTACGCCGCACGGCATCAAGGTCGGTGATGTTGCCTCCGTGGCGTTCTGCGTGGCCGAGCCGGAGCATGCGCCGCAGCTATCGCCGCAGGAGCTTCGCGCGAAAGAGGAAGGAAGGAGACTCCTCGAGGACGTTGCGCGCAGATACGCGACGTGCGCGTCTTACGCGGACGATGGGCTGGTGACGACGCTGATCATCGACGAGCACGGTGAGGAGCGCAGACTGGACGCCATGCGATTCTCCACGCGTTTTGTAAGGCCAGGGCGGTATCGATTCGAATTCGGCAATCAAGTGAATGGGGCGTACTGGTGTCAGGGCGTCATCTGGCGAGATGGCGAAGAGGTGCTTGAATGGGATCGACTGGGACGTTCGGTGCCAACCTCGTCAGGGCATCTTTCCGCTGCGATCGCTGGCGCCACGGGTGTGTCGAGCGGGGCTGCGCATACGATCCCCCGACTTCTACTTCCGGATGACGTCGGGGGTTTCGGCATAGATGATGTCGTGGAAGCCAAGTTGACGGGCGAAGAAGAGGTCGGACGCGTGACCTGTTGGAAGGTGACGGGCAGGCACCCGAGTGCCGGTTGCGCGTACGTGATCTGGATTGACAAGACGCAAAGGCTCATTCGCGGAATCGAGGTAGTGACGCAAGAGGCTGCGTATACGAGCCGACAGACGACGTCGTATCATCCGCGAATTGACACCGAGATTGCTGACGATGACCTGGTGTTCGATCCTCCTGCATAGGAAGCGGCGTGCGAATGAGCTGGAAGACCAGCGAGGAACCGTAACATAGTTTGTGTTGTCGGCGGCGAAGTACGCGCCATGGCTGGGCGGTGGGGAATGGGGAAGGACGGTCGGGGTGCGCCGGCAAGCCGGTGCGAGGTAGTGGATGAAAGAGCCATACAGTGAAGGCCTAGCGAGCCACGCTGGCCCCGAGTCATGCGTTGTGTTCCGCGAGGGACAGAGCGAAGCGTTGACAGGGGAAGCTGCGGGCCGGGTATTGAGCCGCGAAATCCTTTCAACTTCGGAGTGCCGACGCCGTCCTGACAGGCGGAAGGCCACACCGGGCGCATCGCCAGCGCGAGATGCGCTCCGGACTCCGCGGTCTGGGGGCCCCAGGCACGCCGGGAAGCCTCTTGCAGAATCCGGGAGATCCGTTCGACCAGAACGAATGGAATTTGATCCGCGGCGCAGGCTTCCGCGAGTGATACGGCGTCGATGAACGAACGTGGGAAGTCGGACTAAACCCGTACCGCAGATGCCGGCGAACAACAGCGCCCGCAGAGCCTACCTGCAGCACCCGCAGGAGCCGGTGGAGGGGAAGGGGTTTGGCCAAGGGGCAATTCGATCCAGGCCACCAGGGACCGGACGTCAGTGCCGGAACAACCGCAAAACGGGCTGGATCGGATACGAGCAACTGCACGGGATAAGCGGCTGCGGTTCACGCGTTGTAGCACCCACGTCTACGCCGTGGATCGACTGCGGAAGGCGTACTTCGAGTTGAAGAAGGACGCAGCCGCGGGCGCATCGACAGGCCAGACCTGGCAACAATACGGCGATGATCTGGAGCGAACCTCGCAGATCTGTCGTCGCGGCTGCAGCGCGGCGCTACCAGGCGAAACCGGTACGGTCAGCGGGTGTGTATTCCCAAACCCGACGGGCGGCAGCGACGCCCCTCGGCGTCCCCGTGCTGGAGGACAAGATCGTCCAGCGGGCCACGGTCGAAGGTGGTGAATGCCGTCTACAGACCGACTAAAGGTTCTCCTATGGGTTCCAGCCAAAGGGCGCGCAGGCAGCACAGACGCGCTTGGCGGTCAGGATCGAACGGAGGTGAACTGGGTGCTCGACGCCGACGTCGTGGATTTCCTTCGATACCATCGACCACGGTGGCTGGTGAAGTTCGTCGAAGCACCGCATCGCCGGAACCAGCAAAGTCGTGCGTCACGTCAAGAAGGGCTGAACGCCGGCGTGCTGGAAGAGGACGGCAGGCAGGCAGGTGGAAGCAGGTACGCCACGGGGCGGAAGCATTTCGCCGCTCCTGGCGAATCTCTGTTGCACCATGCAGCCTGATGGCTGGGCCGACCATTGGCGGCGCCGCCATGCCACAGGCGAAGTGATCATCGTGCGCTATGCGTGAGCTTCGTCGTGGGCTTCCAGCAGCAGATGCGAGCGGTTCCTGGATAGACTGCAGGGAACGCTTCCTCAAGTTGATTCAACCTGGAAACTGCATGCCGAGAGAGATTCCGCATTCTGGGTTCGGGCAGCCGAACGCCGAAGCGCTTGAAGACCAGGGCAAACGCGACCTTCAACTTCCTGGGCTTCCGCATCATGGGATTAGGAAAAAGACCCGGTACGCCGTGCTGCGGCAGACGCGGCAGATCGCATGCGTGCAGAAGTTGCCGTCCGCGATGGCTTGCGCATCCGCGGGGATGACGTCAGGCTGTGGGGCAGGTCGTGGCCGAAGGTACTACCGGGTACTTCGCGGTGCGCCATGCTACCCAACCCTAGTCTGTTCCGCTACGGTGGTGCGCTTTGTGGTGTCAGGCGCTTGCGGCGCCCGGAGCCAGTCGCGTATCACCTGAAACGCGGATGTTGCAACAGGCTGGCCAATGGATTCCTCAACCGCGCATCGCCGTAATCCTTGCGGAGCAACGCCTGCTCGTCATGACCAAAGGCGAGGCAGTGCGGTAGTCCACGCTGGGATCTGTGGAGGGGGTTATGGAAAACCAGATTCCTACTCCGACAGTGTTTTTTTGAGAGCCGGCAGGCCCACATGGGCCGGTACGCGGAGCTCGTTGTGGCAACGGCTGTGGCGGGTTTGGAGGGGATGCACCGTCGTGTGTGGGCGCACCAAGCCTTGTTGCCTCTGGCGGACATCGATTCGCCAGAGGCCATTGATGCACTATCCGCGGTGTTGCGCCTGGTCTCCACCACCGAGGAGCGGCGAAGGTACGCGCGCGTGATCATCGTCGGCAGCGAGGCCCCCGCGGTGGACCGTCTCGTCGGGCGCGTGCGGAACGCATTTCCCAAGATTGCAACATCCGGGCGTTTGTTCGCGGCGGTGGTTCCCGCCGATGCAGATGCGCTCGACTATGCGACGGGGCATGCGCGGGTCGCCGAATTCTGATGCGTTTGGGGGGCTGGCCGGGGGTCAGACGCTGGCGGGGAGTTGCCGCGCTGTACACTCTGCCGAAGGTCCTTGCGGATCGCGAGCTCACTGGGCCTCGGCTTCGGCGTCAGGTCGGCTTGCAACAGCCCGCCACCCGTGCGGCAGGTAGCCGTGGCCGCCGTCCGCGAGGCTGCGCCAGGTCACGCCCTCAATGAACGGCTTGCTCAAGGCGATGACGGGAACACCAGCAGGCCGAGGCACCGCGCCGTCTCCTCGCTCAGTCGCGATGCCAGGCCCGCGGTAACACCGTGTCTTGCCCAGATCTCCGTCCGATTTCCGCTCATTCTCGTCGTCAGAGGCACTGGATCAGTGATGCTGGTTTCCAGGCGAAAAGCAGTCTGACATCTGATCTGGAAAGATGTCGCGAACGATAGACTCTCACCCGAAACCCAATGCTGAATGGCAGCATCTGATTGACGCCATCTGCGATCATCTCGGCGTAGAAACAGCGGCGGAATGGTCCCGCTGGTTGCGGGACGAAGTACTCGCCCCACAGCGTCACCAGGTCGCGATCGTCGTCTGGGCATGACGCGGCTTCTTCGTCACCGCAGTCGTCATCCGTGGCTCGACTGCTCGAAGTTGAAGCTTCGACGCAGTTCTCTCGCGTGGATCCGCGGTCACCTCCCCACCTGGATGCCTGTCGCCGCCGATGATCCAGATGTGCCGTAGATCAGTCGCGCAACCTCGAAGTCGTGCTCCCCACAGATGTCGCCAGTCCGGGACGTGCGCCGAGAGACGGACGCGATCAGCAACTGCCCGGCGATCTTTGTCCCCGAGTTGAACTTTCCTTCTCCGCAGCTCGATCTCCGCCAGTTGAACGGGATCGTGATGTGATCCGACATATCGAACGGTGCTTCTGGTACGCCGCGCGTCCGTCCGGTCGAGTCCACGACACCGACGAACAGCCGCTGAAGCCGCCCACCTGGCGGCGGCGGTTTCCGGGGGTCTGGGCGTGAAACGCGTGGCAACTCCGCGGCATTGCAGGCCGACCGTGAGACCCTGCTCCGCCGCAGCCGATGCTGGGCGGGCGGCGCTCTGTGATCAAGGCAGCAGCCGGTGGTTGCAGGCCTTGTCGATCACGCGTGATGTCTCGGTGCCCTCGAAGTCGTGCAGACCCCAGTCCTCACGCTTCTGTGAAATGCGCATCAGCCGGCCGCGCAGCAGCTCGACGTGAAGGTTGTACGGCCGGTCACGCTCCGGCAACCGCGTCGTCTCCGCGACCATGCGGCCACCGCTGCCCACCGACCACGGCAACGCCAGTCCAGCCGGCCCCGCCGTCTTCTTGGTGCAGATGATCTCGCCGCCCTTGAAGTCCAGGTCGGCGCGTACCGGCACGCCGTCACTGCCGACCACGTAGGCGCCGGCAAGATTGACTGAACGGGCGGGTTTTCCGTCGTGGTATACGGCAAAGCGAAGCATGCGTGGCTTTCGGGACGAATGTTATGATGACGTATAAAGACAATTATGGCGTAATGGAATCTGCCCCGAGCGCCATCGCTGGACCTCGCCAAGCTCGCACGCCGTGCGGTCCAACGCCCGCCATTATGCCGCCTAGCCGTTCTATCGTCGAGCACAGCCCTGTAAGTTTTTGTGCCAGGGCAATGTCCGACAAGGCCCGACAAACTAAGCACGGATTTAGTAGTAAAGCCCCACCGGCTGCACCGTCCGCGCAGGCCGTCGTAACCAGTACTGGTATGGGCCGGGGACTTACGTCGAAAGGCCGTTCACCGGGTTCGGTGGCGCCTCCCCGCGCAGGCAGGCGATGACGTTGCGGGCCGCGACGACCGCCATGCGGCTGCGGGTCTCGTGCGTGGCACTGCCGACGTGTGGCAGGCAGACGACGTTGGGCATGGCCAGCAGTTCGGGGGGGATGTGGGGTTCGCGGGCGAACACGTCGAGGCCGGCACCGGCGATGGACCCGTCGCGCAGTGCGCGGATCAGGGCGGCTTCGTCCACGACCTGCCCGCGGCTGGTATTGATGAGGTAGGCGGAGCGCTTCATCCGGGCCAGTTCATCCGCGCCGATGAGCCCGCGCGTCTCCGGCGTGAGCGCGACGTGCAGCGACACGAAGTCGGCCCGCTCCAGCAGTTCCCCAAGCGAAAGCCGCGTCGCGCCGGCTTTGTCGAGGGCGGCCTGCCCCTTTCGGCTTGTATACACGACGGGCATGTCGAAGCCCATGCCACGGCGGGCCACGGCGGCGCCGATGCGCCCCGCACCGACGATGCCCAGCGTTCTCCCAGCCACGTCGTGCCCGAAGAGCTGCATGGGGGCAACGCCCGTCCAGGTACCGCTGGCTGCCAGCCGCGCGGCGCCGGCGAGGTCCCGCGCCACCGCCAGCAGCAGCGTGAAGGCCAGGTCAGCCGTGGCGTCGGTGAGTACGTCGGGCGTGTTCGTCACCTGGATCCCGAGACGCGTCGCCGTCGGGATGTCGATGTTGTCAGTTCCCACGCCATAGTTGGCGACCACGCGGCAGGTCGGAGCAGCCGCCTCCAGCACCGTCGCGTCGATCGGCTCGCCGACGAAGCAGAGCACGGCGTCTACCCCGCGAACCTGCGCCGCGAGTTCTTCCGGCGTCGCGGTCCTGCCCGCCGGGCCGACGCGCACTTCACCGGCTGTGCGGAGCATTTCGAGGCCGCTTTCGGGGATCGGTTGGGTGACATAAATCGTCTTGGGCACAGTGAGCCTCGATAATGTCCGCCGGGGCTTCGCAAGCTGCGGTCCGTCGAGTATATAGGGCTGGCGTCGCGGGTGAAATGTGGGCCTACGAATCACGAGAGGAGTGGACGATGGCGGCTGACGCGGTGATCACGCAGACCGAGATTCCCAAGGTGCCGGTACGGCGTGGCAAGGTCCGCGACGTGTACGATCTGGGCGACCGGTTGATGCTCGTCGCGACCGACCGGATCAGCGCCTACGACGTGGTCATGCCGACGCCGATTCCCGGCAAGGGGCGGATGCTCACGGAGATCTCGCGTTTCTGGTTCGATTTCCTGGGCGACGCGGTGCCGAACCACTTCATCGAGGTGGTCGAGGACACGGCGCCGGCTGGGATGGAGCCGTACCTGGACCAGCTTCGCGGGCGGGCCACGCTCTGCCGGAAGGCCGAGGTCGTCCCCATCGAGTGCGTCGTCCGCGGATACCTCGCGGGCAGCGGGTGGACGAGCTACCAGACCGCCGGCGAGGTGTGCGGAATCGAGCTGCCGGCAGGCCTCAAACAGTGTGACAAGCTGCCCGAGCCGCTCTTTACGCCGGCCACGAAAGAGGAGGAGGGCCACGACGAGAACATCTCGTTCGCGCGTGCGGGCGAACTCGTCGGCGTCGACGTGATGGCCATGCTCCGCGATCGCAGCCTGCAGATATACCAGCGGGCGGCTGAGTACGCAGCCCAGCGCGGCATCATCATCGCCGACACGAAGTTCGAGTTCGGCAAGGTGGGCGGCGAGTACGTGCTCATCGACGAAGTGCTCACGCCGGACTCGTCGCGCTTCTGGCCGGCGGACGACTACGCGCCCGGCCGCGACCAGGACAGCTTCGACAAGCAGTACGTGCGCAACTACCTCACCGGGCTGGTCGAGGCGGGCCAGTGGGACAAGACCCCGCCGGGTCCGGAACTGCCCGCGGAAATCGTGAAGAACACAGCCGCCAAGTACCGCGAAGCGTGCGAGCGGTTGATGAAGTAGAGGCCGAGTGTTCGGCGAAGTGGAATTCGACTCGGGATCGTCCGCATGCTGACTCGTCTCAGGCTACGCAATTTCAAGCGCTTTCCGGACGCTGATATCGAGCTTGGGAAGTCTGTCGTCTTCATTGGACCCAACAATCGAGGCAAGACCACGGCACTACAGGGCCTCGCGCTCTGGGGCGTGGGTGTGCGCCAGTGGATGGCGAAGCGGAAGGGGGCGGCTTCGCCGGAAAAGCGGCCGGGCGTGACGATCAACCGTCGGGACTTGGTGTCCATCCCCGTTCCAGCCGCGAATCTGCTGTGGCGTGACCTCCATGTGCGCAACGTCGAGCAGCAGAACGGCAAGACCCGGACGAACAACATTCGCATCGAAGTGATCGTCGACGGGGTGGCGGCGGACCAACCATGGTCCTGCGGGCTGGAGTTCGACTACAGCAATGAGGAGTCGTTTTATTGCAGGCCGATCCGTGAAGAGGGGTTCGAGGACGTACCGGTCCACAAGGCCAAGCGCACGCCAATACCTGCGCAGGCGCCAGATGTGTCTGTCGCATACCTCCCGCCGATGTCCGGACTTGCGGATCGCGAATTCACCAAGCAGCCCGGCGAGGTTGCCTATCTGATCGGACAAGGTCAAACCGCACAGGTGCTCCGCAATCTCTGTCATTCCATTGCATATAAAAACGTCACGTCGGCGGAGGCTCACGAGGTGAGTGCCGAGTGGCGTGAACTTGTGGCCTGTGTTGCCGATCTTTTCGGAGTCGAGTTGTCAGCGCCGAACTACATCGCCGAAAGGAGCGAGATCACACTGAGCTATCGTGAGCGCGGAGAACGCCGACCCGAGCTCGACCTGTCGTCGGCTGGAAGGGGGCTGCAGCAGACACTGCTTCTGCTTGCATATCTCTACTCGAATCCCGGCAGTGTGCTGCTCATCGATGAACCCGACGCTCATCTGGAGATCCTCCGCCAGCGACAGATCTATCAGACGATCACGTCAATCGCGGCGAATTCTGGATCGCAAATCATCGCGGCGAGTCATTCGGAAGTGCTCATGAATGAAGCCGCGGGCCGAGGGACGGTCATTTCGTTCGTGGGTTCGCCGCGACGCGTCAACGACAAAGGCAGCCAGGTTACCAAGGCTCTGTCGGACATCGGCTGGGACCATTATTTTCAGGCCGAAGAGCAAGGTTGGGTATTATACCTGGAGGGTTCGACGGACCTCGCGGTGTTGTTGGCCTTCGCCCACGTGCTGAGCCATCCGGCTGCAAGACTGCTTGAAAAGCCCTTTGTACATTACGTTTCCACGAGCCTTCCCCAACGTGCGCGCGACCATTTCCACGGTCTGCGTGAGGCGAAGGACGATCTGGTGGGCATCGCCATTTTCGACCGCCTGGATCGTGAGTTGCGACCCACGCTGGAACTTGATGAGCGCCAATGGACCAAACGCGAGATCGAGAACTACTTCTGCAGGGAAGAGGTACTGCTGCGCTGGGCAGAGGGCGGGCGTGAAGACCTCTTCGCAATGGCGGAAGCCGATCAACGCATCGCGGTGATGAGGGATTGCATTCGGGAGCTGAGCGAGGCGCTCGACAGGCTGGGCAAGCCGGGACCATGGTCGACGGATATCAAGGCAACTGATGACTTCCTTGATCCTCTGTTTCGTAATTTCTTCAGTAAGCTCGGTCTGCCACTGTCCATGCGTAAATCGGAGTATCATGAACTGGCCAAGCTCGTTTCGGCAGACGAAGTTGACCCTGAAATTCGCGGCGCGCTGGATGCCATCGCGGCGGTCGCGGAGAAGGCACGCCCGGTGCGTGCCTAGTGGTCGTCCGCAGTCTTCGGGCGTCAGCTCAAAACCAGGTGAAGCGGCATATGGGAATACTGGACTATCGTACCGCGGGTGAATCGCACGGGCAGGCCTTGATCGTGCTGATCGAGGGGCTGCCGGCGGGGCTGACGCTCGATTTGGATTTCATCAACGGCGAGCTGGCCCGGCGGCAGGGGGGCTACGGCCGCGGCGGCCGCATGAAGATCGAACGCGACGCCGTCAACATCCTCTCCGGCATCCGCAACGGCGTTACCATCGGCTCGCCGCTCGCGGTGCAGATCGTCAACAAGGACTGGCGGATCGACTCAGCCGGCGCGGTCAATCGGCCGCGGCCGGGGCACGCGGACCTGGCGGGCAGCCTCAAGTGGCTCACCCAGGACTGCCGCGAAACGCTCGAACGCGCCAGTGCCCGCGAGACGACGGGCCGCGTGGCGGCTGGCGCGATCGCCCGCTGCCTCCTGCGCGAATTCGCGATTGAGACCGTCGGTTTCGTGCGGCGCATCGGCGAGGTCGAGGCGCAGGTGCGCACGCCGGTGGACCCGGCGAAGCTGCGGGCGGACCGCGATCGCAACGAGGCCTACACGCCCGACCCGCTCGCGGCTGAGGCGATGATCGCCGCGATCCGCAAGGCCAAAGAGGACAAGGACACGCTGGGCGGCGTGGTCGAGGTGCAGGTGCACGGCGTCGTGCCGGGCGTGGGCAGTTGCTTCCGCTGGCAGGACAAGCTGGACGCGCGCATCGCCTACGCTGTCATGAGCATCCAGGCGTTCAAGGCGGTGGCGATCGGCGACGGCTTCGCCGTAGGGGAAAAGCCCGGGAGTGAAGTGCACGACGCCATCTACTTCGATCCGGCGCAGCGCGACACCGCCAGCGTCGGTTTCGTCCGCCAGACCAACCGCCTCGGCGGCCTCGAGGGCGGCATGACCGACGGCATGCCCGTCATCGTCCGCGGCGTCATGAAACCGATCGCCACGCTGCTCAAGGGCATGGACAGCGTGAATCTGATCACGAAGCAGCCCGAGCGCAGCGACTACGAACGCAGCGACGTCTGCGCCGTGCCCGCGGCGAGCGTCGTCGCGGAGAACGTCGTGGCGTTCGAAGTGGCCCGCGCCTTCCTCGAGAAGTTCGGCGGCGATACGCTGAACGAGGTGCGCGCCGCGCACGCCCACTACCTCAGCGAGCTGCGCAAGCTGTAGTTCAAACGCCTGCGCCGCGCGCGGGAACGACCATGCTCTGGCACCGCCGAATTCTCTTCGCCCTCACGCTCCTGCTGGTCATCGGTTCGCTCTCGGTGACCTCCGGGTACGCCCTCTACATCCACAGCGACGCCTACCGGGCGGAGGTGGCCCGGTCCGTCGGCGAGTTCCTCACCCTGCCGACGCGCATCGACGACGTCGAGCCGCGCACCCGCACCAGCCGCGGCTTCTTCGGCGTCCGCCTCTACCTGCCCGGTGGAAAAACCCAGATCTTCGCCGCCGAGCACGCGGTCTGGCAAGAGGCTGCCGGCGAAGCGGCCCGCGTCAACGAACTCGACGTCTACGACGGCTGGCTGCAGCTCGGCTCCAAGACACTCGGCGAGGGCGATTACCGCGACGTGCTGCGCGGCGGACTCGCCCACGACTTCACCGAGCTCAACCTCGCCAACGTCCGCTTCCATGACATCGACCTGCGCTGGCGCCAACCGGAACTCCACCTCGAGGCCCAGGACGCCGACGGGCTCGTCACCTTCGAGCCCGACGGCAGCGGCCAGGCCCAGCTCGAAACTTACACGCTCAACGGCACGACCGTGGACGAGCCGATCACCATCCGCGCGGCCTTCCGCAGCGGCAACGAATTGGAATTTCGCAATATCCTCCTCAACGTGCCGCGCATGCCGCTGGGCTCGCTCGCCCTCGAGGAGATGACCGGCGCCCCGGTCAACAGCGGGTGGTACGAGGGGACCGTGTCGTTCCGGCCGACGTCCGCCCGGCAGGTCTACACGCTCCGCGGGGCCGTCGAGGACGCGCGGCTCGAGGATTTCACGCGGACGCTTCCAACCGGCGTCGTCCATGGCCGGCTGGACGTCGAGCTGACCGAAGCGCGCGTCGCGCCCGGGCAGATCCTGGCGCTCGCCTTCGGCGGGCGGCTCCAGGACATCCAGGTGGCGGACCTCGCGCACATCCTCGGCATAACCGACCTGCGCGGCCAGGCGGACGTCTCGGTGGCGCGGTGCGTCTACGCCGACCGGTCGCTGCAACTGCTCAGCGCCAAGGCGGACGTCGCCCACGTCCCTGCGGAGGCGGTGACGCGGCTGATCGGTCGCGGCCGGATCACCGGCGTCGTGCACGTGAAGGTCAACGCGCTGCTGATCGAGGACGACGACCTGCGCCACGCGGACGTCGAGATCGACGTGGTGCCGCCGAAGGACGCGCCCGGGATCATCGAGCGGGCCGTCGTGCTGGCGCTCGCGAAGGAGGCGCTCGGCGTGGACCTCGGGCGGATTGGGGATTACCTGCCGGAGAGCGTCGAGTACACGCGGATGGGCTGCCGGCTCGTGGCCGACGGCGACGAGCTGCGCGTGAAGGGCACCCACGGCGACAAGGGCGAAACCGTCCTCACCCTCAAGCTGTTCGGCCGCGAGATCGGCGTGCTCGACGCGCCGGATCGCGTGTTTCCCATCGGCGGACTCGTCGACGAGGTGCGCAACCGCCTCGCCGACTACGACAGCCGCCATCTGCTCGAACGGTTCAAACGCGCCGAGGATGAGAACTGAATCTGACGCGCTCGGCCGGCGCGCGGAGCGTCCGTCAGCCTGTCACCCGCCATGTGTGGAACGGAGATTACTCGTCGGATTCGAGCGTGCGCGTCCGGAACGCCTCCGCCGCGCGCAGGAGCTGCTCGCGGTCCGGCTCGGGCGCGGGGATCATCGCGAAGTTCATTGACCGCTCGTCGTGGATCCAGCCCGGCCAGAGCACCTCGGAGAAGAAGTCGATGCCGGGCACCTGGTACCACGGCGCGGTGAGGTTCTGATGGGTGTGCAGCGTCTCGTAGCCCGCCAGCCGAGCCGTCACGTCGTAGTCGCCGTACCACAGGAAGTCCACGTCCACCGGCGTCTTGCCGACTTCTTCGTCGTTCAGCCAGACCGTGGCGCCCTGCGGCACCGTGTTGATCGTCACCGTCCGGCGCACGCACCCGCTCGCCGCCAGCAGCAGGGCGACCGCCGCCGCGCCGCCGACCAGCACGTGCCCACGAGCTGCCCACTGGATTCCGAATCGCCTCGACCGTGATGTCCCGCGCATGGATAGCTCCGCATCCAGTGTGCCACCGCTTCTTGTGTGCTACTGCTCTCGAGCAGTGCCGGCAAAATCGCCCGCCGGAAGCACCTAGCCTCCGCGGCATCTTGGCCGACGCAGCCCGGTTCGTCCAGCGCTTTCTGCGCGTCCATGCCAGCAGGGACGCACGACAGGTTCACCCGGCGCAATCAGAACCCCGGACGCAAGTCCGGAGCCTTGGCTCTCCATTCGCCCGGGCCGCTCACGTGTGTGGCGGTCAAGTCAAGCGAGGACCTTTCCGCGGACCCATCCGTGGTCGAGTTCCTCCGCCCACGTTGGTGGTGTCGACGTTACGGGCTTGCTCGACCTCGCACGTTCGCGCAGGATGTGGGATGTCAAGCGGCAGCGCATCGCGCTGTGCGCGGCAGGACGAGGACGGCTGCAGCGAGCGGTGCCCGCGTACGGGCCGTTCGCTGGGAGCGACAGTCTCATTGCCAAGCAGGAGTCGCATCTCTGGCGGCATGTTTGCATGCTCCCCGGCAGCTGGCCACGTCGCGCGGTCGAGGAGACGGCGACTTGGTGATTGTCTTGAGTTGTCTTATTCTTGGGACTTGTGTTTCGCCTCTGTCCATCATGAAACTTGGCGACTGTTCCGAAGGCACTGGTTTTTCAAGCTTGTTGGACGTCTCTCGGCGTTAGAATCTTGTGAGTGATGCTGTCTTGACTCGCACCCCAAAAAGGCGGGCTCTGGTCGCATGTCTTTGTTTGGCGGCCACCTTGGCCATGGTGTTCCTGTTCATCTTCACACGAGAGAACACGCGTCGGTTCATGAGATTCGCGCCGTATGCGAATGCTCTCGAGTTGTTCCTGGATGAAGAGCATCGAATGCCTGAGGGCATTCAGGAGCTTGAAAACTTCTACAGCCACCATCCGCTCAGGCACGTTCCCTACATTCCTGTTGACGGGGAAGTGTCTCGGCCGGTAGTCGTGGATGTTCCGATTGGTGAGTCTGAGAACTTGTATTTGCTGGAGCCAACTGCGGGCACATGGTACGGCCGTGCGTACCGGTACGCACTTCTGATTGCTCGAAATCCCGATGGAACGTTGCATTGCAGGCTGCAGAAGTACTGGTTTGGGGCCGCCGATGAATTCCAGGCTGCAAGTGATCAGTAAACGAACTGGAACTGACTCGGGACGGTCACCACGTCCTCCCGCGTCTTCGTTGTGTTCGCGAAAACCGTCAGAGGAATGTGATCCGGAGTTACCGGGGCGACGCGCCGTTGGCTTGCCGGCCCGGGCACAACCGGTGGTACGATGCTCGCCGTGCCAGGGACCGTGCGCGCTGTCGTACCGGGTCTACCCCATTATGTCACCCGGCGCGGCAACAGCCGCCAGGACGTTTTCTTCGCGGACGGCGATTGTACCGTCGACCCTGAAGGCTCCCCAATCGCGGTCGACCGTCCGGCTTTGAGAAATACGCTGTGGGCGTTCGAAAGCTGCCACGTGATTGAGCGGCAATTGCCAGAAGATGAGTCGCACGCGATAGCGCTGGAGTTTACGTACTTCTGCGCATCGTTCGCATTGTCGTGGGCCACGCTGTTTTACCTGCTGCGGTCGCCCACTTGGGCCCTCTGTATCGGTGCGCTTTTTGTCGCCCTCCTGCGATTGCAGGCCTTCGGCTGGGCGATCGACAAGAAGTTGGCGTCTAGCCGTAGACCATTGTCGAGCGGAGGTTCCGGCAAGGTCGTCGCGACTGGTATTGCCGCGGCGGTGCTGGATTTCCTTGCAGTACCAGCCGGTGTTCTTGTCATCAACTTTGCAGACAGCTTGCTTCCCTCGAGCAGGGTAGGGTCATGGTGGGACTCTCTGCCAGTGGTTCTTGCGATTGTGTTGCTCGTCGGAGTAGTAGCATCTCCGCGAATTCTATACCGGCTTCCATGGTGGAAAGGGCAATAGTGACTTGGGACAACCGTTCCGTTTTGCCTGCTTGTGTGCAGTGCCGGCGACGTCACCAGCCACAGGAGCGTCCGACCGTCACAGCAACTTGGCCGATGCACATCTGTTCGTCGAGCGTTTTCTGCGAGGGAGAATTCCTGGAAGGGGGTAGGTACTTCGCCGTCCGCGTCTGCACCACCGCTCAAGAGCGGTGGCACACCTTCACGCCCGCGCACCTTCACACTCGCACAGCAGGTTCAGCAGGCGCCGCGGAGGAATGTGCCCAGCGTCCGGAACACCACGATGATGTCCAGCTCCAGGCTCATGTGCTTGAGGTAGTAGAAGTCGTATTGCAGCTTGCGCTTCGCGTCCTCGACCGTGTTGCCGTAGCGGAAGCTGATCTGGGCCCAGCCGGTCAGCCCCGGCTTGACCAGGTGCCGCTCCGACCAGTAGGGGGCCAGCGTGCACAGGCTCGCGTCGATGTCCGGCCGCTCGGGCCGCGGGCCGACCACCGACATGGCGCCCCAGAGAATGTTGAAGAACTGCGGGAACTCGTCGAGCCGGGTGTGCCGCAGGAACCGCCCGACGTACGTGATGCGCGGATCGTTCCGCGAGGCCCAACGGCTCTCGCCACGCTCGGCGTCCGGCTGCATCGTGCGGAATTTCCACAGTTTGAACACGGCGCCGTTGCGGCCGACGCGGTCCTGCGAGTAGAACACCGGGCCGCCGTCCTCCAGCTTGATCGCCAGCGCAATCAGCGGATAGAACGGCAGCGACACCGCCACGCCGACGATCGATACCACCACGTCGAACGCGCGCTTGAGCATCGCGTACTGCTCGCAGTGGGCCTTGAGATCCGTGAACAGAAACCACTCCGGCGTGATCTCGTCGACCAGGATGCGCCCGACCGACGTCTCGTAGAACGTGGCCTCGTTGGTCACGCGGCAGCCCAGCCGCAGGCACGGCAGCATCCAGTCCATCGCGCTCGGGTCGCGGGCGATCCCGTTGCACACCACGATGTCGCGGATGTGGTGCGCCCGGCACAGCGCCACGATGTCGTGTGTGGTGCCCAGCGGCGGCGCCATCCCCAGCGGAAGCTCGCCGGCGTCATCGGCGCTGTGCACGAATCCGATGATCTCGTGCCCGGGCCCGAAGTTCTCCTTGAGCCGCCGCGTAAACGCCGCACAGGCCGCGGGCCGGCCGACCACGAGCAATCGCCGCCGCACCGCGTGGATCGCGGACGATGCCAGCAGGCGCAACGATGACCCGCACACGTAGTAGGTGATCAGCGTGGCCGCCACGACGCGCCGGCTGAGCCGGAGATACATCAGCACGTAAATGATCGCGTAGGCCAGGATGCAGCTCAGCGTGACGGTGAGCAGCATGCGGGTGAGGATGCGTCCGCGGCTGGTGAGCGTGGTCCGCTCGTTGAGCCCGAAGATCAGGCTGCCCACGGTGAGGCAGAGGGCGTAAACGCTGAAGGTGAGCCACGATTCGGCGTGGTGGGCGAAATCGGCGACGTCGAACCAGCGGAAGCTCTGAACCGTTGCGATCCAGATGATGACCGTGTCGACGATGAGCCAGGCGGGACGCGGCAAGTCGTGCAGCAACCGGCCGATCACGTGCAGCCGCCCGGAACGCGGCGGGGGGGCTGTACTCTCGAGTGCGGGGGAGAGCGCGGCCTTGGCCTGGGTCAACGCGAGCGAACCCAGTCCGCCAGTTGGCGCATCGAAAACACCCTGGGAAGCCATGATTTCGGTCGCTCCGTGCGCCCCTGCCGCCCGACCAGTGGGCGGCGACCTCTTTCACCTCGATTCCATCGGAAATACCCGGGGGTGAGTTTATGGGTCGGCCCGATCATGCGCTGGGTAATTCGTCAGAATCGGCCATCGTCAGGCGGCACGCGACGCAACGCCCGATAAGTCGCCATCGGCGCGCCATCGGCCATTTTATGGGTGAGTCGCGCCCCCGAACTTCCGATATCTCCGGTGCGGCTGGCCGGCGCTGATCGCCGGCGAACTTATTTGCGGACGAACGTCGCCGCAGACGTTCGCAACCCGCGCCGATTCGAGGTTCAAATCGTGCGAACTTTGCCTGCAAGCATGATGGTGGTGATGGCAGCCGGCCTGCTCTTGGCGACTGGCTGTGCGAAGAGCACGCGCGACATGTTCTGCCCGACGCACCCCGTGGTCGGCTGGGCCGAACTCTCCGGCGGTCAGGACGTCGCGGTCGCGGAGGGGTATCGTCTGCTCGTCCACGAGCCGACCAAGGGCGTCTTCCCGACGTCGGTGGGCGTGGCCCGCATCGCCGCCACCGGCGAAATCGGCGGCGTGGAGACGCTGACCCTCAACACCCGCCCGGAGGTCGACTTTCTCGACTGGAACTCGTGCTTTGACGACCTGCGGCCGGTCAGTGAGGCATTTCCCATCAACATCATGGGCATGAACGGCGACCCCGTCGCCGTGGGGACGCTGCTCGACAACGCCCACGCCCTTCGCGCCGGCATGGTCCTGGCGTATTCCGAGGAGCAGCCCACGCTGGAACGCTACGAGATCCGCGGGGTGCTCTACCAGGTGAGCACGAAGCGGGCCCTCGCGTCCATTCACGCCGTCAGCTACGTGCAGAAGCCCGTCGACCCCGACGAGCGTTACAGCGGCAGCGACCCCGCCGACAACCTCGAACGCGTTGATCCGCGCGAGGACGCCCGCCACACGTTCGAGCAGGACACTCGCGCGTGCCTGCTCGCTCTCATGGCCAAGGACGAGCCCGCCGACACGGTCAAGCCCGAAGGATGGATCCCCGATCGGCCCATCGAACCGATCATCTGGCCGCCGCTCGACGACCTGCGCCGTCGCAGCAACCGCGACAACTGGTGATCGAGCCGCAGGCATTGCAGCCACCGGCGGGCAGCGCCCTCGATATACTTCAAAATCCCTGCATTTACAGCGATTCTGCGCTGCGCCGGCTATGATCGTCTGCGCAGCAATACGGCGTGTGCATGCCTGACGCATGCTGCGCGCAGGACTACCCGCCGTTGTCGTCTCCGCCGGCGAAGGAAATCAGAGCGAAGTGATAATCAGGAAGATCAGCGTCGCCACGGCTGCCGCCAGGATGAACAGCGACCGCTCAGCGCCGTCGGCGAATGCGAGCGTCCGCGGCGGCTGATGACGCGTGTGATGCCGCCGTTCGCGGCGATAGCGCGATTCCGCCTCGCCGATCAGCGGGTCGATGGTGACCACACCGCCGCAGTGCGCACAACTCGCGGAGTGGCCCGCGAGGTGGTGCGGGTATTCGTTGTCCTTGCGGCACTGCGGACACTGCGTGACGACGGTTGCGGGCACCGTCAGGCGCCGCTCGCACGACGGACAGATCGTGCGCAGCGAATCGCGTGCGGCGTATGCGACCGACACGGCCTGGCACTTGCTGCAGCGCACGTGGTAGCCCTGCGCGTGCGCCACGAACCGGCTCACTACAGCCGTCATTGAGGTTTCGGAGATGGGTTCGGTTCCGATCATGCGACAGGTTCCGCGAGAACGCGTTCAGGTTGTCCTATAAGGTCTCCACATGCCGCATCGGAAATCACGCAGCGGAACTTGCCCGATTTCTCCGTCGTAATCTGTGGCACGACCTGCACTTGTACGTCCAGATCGGCGCCGAGCCGGTGATGCAGCCCCGTGCGGATGCGCCGCACGTCGTCGTCCCCGAAGCCCTGCGCCGGAACCACCGACACGCAGATATTGCGCTGCGGGTCCTGCCGGATCTGGAACTGCCGGACGGTGGCCAGCTCGCGGATCACGTAGATCGCCGACAAGGCGTGCTGCAGCGCGCCATTCGCAGCCACCAGGTGGTCGGTCCGCCGGCCGTCCACCATCCCCATCTGGGCCAGCGTGCGGCCGCAGGTACACGGGCTGGCGGTACGCCGCCCGATGTCGCCCGTGCGGTAGCGCAGCAGCGGCGTGGCCCAGGCGTCCAGGTGGGTCAGGACGATCTCGCCCGGCTGGCCGGGTTCGACGGGCTGACCCGCGTCATCGACGATCTCGACGATCACGTTCTGCTCGAGGAGGTGCATGCCGCCGTCGGGGCACTCGTGGGCGATGAAGCCGCCGTCGCGGCTGCCATAGCCGTTCGCGACCGGCACGCGGAAGAAGCGGCGCAGGGCCCGTCGGTCGTGCGGCGAGAGCCACTCCCCGGTCGTGAACACCACGCGCAGATTCCGCCCGCGGTAGCGGCGCCCGGTCGACTCGGCATATGCTGCCAGCGTCGCCAGGCTGGAGGGGTAGCCGAAAACGCTCACCGGGTCGTACGCGGCGATGCGGTCGAGATAATCCCGCATCGTGCTGGGCGTGAGGTTGAACGCGTCCAGCAGCATCTCATTGGTGACGCGATCGCGGAAGGCCTTAAGTTGGTCCTGCGTGCGGAGTTCGAGCGGGGCGCCCCACAGGTATACCTCGCGCTCGCCCGGGGCGGCGTCGAACCACGCGTGGGTCAGCATCCGAGCGGCCTTGTCGTAGGCCACCCGGCGTCGATCGACGTAAAAAACCAGCGGTTCGCCCGTCGATCCGCCGGTGTTGAACCGGATCGGTCCGCCAGGGACGCGGTGGTTTGTCATCGTGCCGAGGTTGGCCCGGATGGTGCACTTGTCGAGCAGGGGCAGCGTTGCCAGGGCTGCAAACGGGTCGTCCACCGCCGGATTGACGCCGCGGTCGTCCAGCAGATTGCGGTAGTAGAGGCAGTTGGCGTAGGACGCGCGGAGCAGCTTGCGAAGCTTGCGTTCCTGCAGCTCGCGCAGGTGCCGCGGCGACCACCACTGGCTGTCCTCGAGTTCCCGCAGGCACGCGAACGTGCGGCGGCCCATGAGCCGCTCGTGCAGCGGCGCCAGCAGGTGACGGACGATACGCGGATGCACGGACTGCCTCCCGGCGTGCCGGCGGCGAACGCGCGCGGCACACCGGTTTTTCGGCAGTCTGTGCGGAATACTTCTGTTTCTCGGACCCTGCTACAAAGTATTCAGGAATGCCAGCACTGCGGCCTTGTCCTCGGCGCTCAGGCTCGAGTACGCCGCACGCACCCCGGCTGCCTCGCCGTCGTGCAGCAGGATCGCCTCCTCGATGGTGTCCGCCTCGCCGCTGTGGAAGTAGGGGGCGGTCGCCCGCAGGCCCCAAAGCGGCGCCGTACGGAACTCACGCATCTGGGCGTCCGCGCTGACGATGCCCGCGTGGTCCGCCGGCAGGATTTCGTGCAGCAGCAGGTCGCTGAACAGCGGTACGTTGCCCATGCTGCTCGGCAACGCCGGAACGTGGCACTTCGTGCATCCGATCTGCCCGAACAGAGCCTCGCCCGCATCCACCTGGGCCTGTTCTGCCGGGTCCGTGATCTCCTTGCGCGGCGGTCCGGCCAGCATGCTCATGAAGAACGTCATGTCCTCCACCTCGGGCAGCTCGATCTCCGGGTCAGCCACGCCGTCGCCATCCTCCGTGATGCCGAACGTCAGGCCGGTCTGCACCGGCATCGTGATGCCCATCTCGGCGCCCATCGCATCCCGCACAAATTCCGCGAGGCTCGGCACGTCGGCCTTCCAACCCAGGCGGCCGATGCGGCCGTCGGCCAGGATGTTCGGCCGGCCGCTGATCCCGTCGCTGTTGGCATCGTCCGGATCGGCGAGCGCCATGATCGTGTCGTCCGCGATCGCGTCGATGAGGCCAAACCCGAACACGTGCGGCGTCTGCCGCATCTCGAAGAAGTTCACGCCGGGGTACGGCTCCGCCGGCAGGCTGCCGACGCGGATCTGGCGGTGGATGATCGTGTTCGGCGTGTCCGGCGGCGCCTCGAAGTTGCCGTCGGACTTGATGATGCAGTGTCGCATCACGTTCACGTCGCGCGGGCCCGAGCCGCCGATCACCGGGTCGAAGTGGCACGCCCGGCAACTGTCGCCGTTGAATCGCGGTGCGTTGTCCACCGTCGACGCCAAGCCGCCGATGCCCTGGTCGTGACCGTGGTCGCGGTCGAACGCCTCGCGGCCGCGGATGAACCGGTCGGCCTCCTCGGTGGTCAGGTCGCGGAGCGGTCCGCCGAAGTCACCCACGGCTGGGATCGGCGTGTTGGGCTCCACCAGGCCGTCGGAATACTGATCGAGCCCGCCGAGCGACTTGAGGAACGCAACCACCTCGTCCTGCGCGGTTTCGTCGTAGCTGGCGAAGTTGTCCCGGGCCGCCTGGGCTTCGCCGCCGTGCGCGAGAATCGCATCCTTCAGCGTCTCCGCGCGGCCGTCGTGCAGGTAGGGGCCCTCAGCCGCGATGCCCCACAGGGGCTGGGTGCGGAATTCCGACCCGGATGCCACGCCCTGCTGGATGCCGTCGGCGAGGTCGTCGCCCATGTCGTGCAGCAGCAGGTCGGAGTAGATCGGCAGCGGTCCCTGCGGGCCCTCGAGCCGCGGCGTGTGACAGTCGGCACAACCGGCAGCCTTGAAGATCAGGCGGCCGCGGTTGGTCTCTTCGGTGGGCTCATCGAGCTTCGGCGCCGCCAGCAGCATCGAGAAGCTCACCACGTCGAAGAGTTCGTCCTGCGACATCTCCGGATCCGCCACGCCGTCGGAGTCGAAGTTCGGGGCGTCCGGGGCAGCGGCCTGGATGATGCGGGCCGCCGAGGTCTTCGCGGTCAACGAACTGTCCACCGGCAGGGCGGCACGCTGCTCGTCGCTGAGCGGTATCGTGGTAATCCCCAGGTGGTTGAACAGCGGGCCGCGGATGAACCCCTCGATCGACACCGTCTGCGCCTTACGCCCGAAGCGGCCGACAAAGCCGCGGTCGTAGTTGGGCCGGCCGCTGATGCCGTCGCCGTCCGTGTCGTCGGGATCGGCATGCTTGAGAATTTCCTCTTCGTTGATTGCTGCGATCAGGCCCACTCCGAACATGGGGATCGGGTTGCGCTGCGCGAAGATCGTCGTATCCGCGGGGATGGTCGGACGCGGGTACTCGCCCGTGCCGTAGTGGTAGATGCGGATCACGCCGCCGGCCATGCCCGCCGACTCGCCGGCGACGAACGTGCCGGCGCCGGTGATGCGCCCCGAGAGGAAGAAGTTGCGGTAGAGCCCCGCGCTGCCGCCGGTCTCCGGCCGCTCGTGGCAACCCGTGCACGACACCACGTTGAAGGCCGGTCCCAGCCCGTCGGCTAGGTCGAAGCGCATGCGGGCCACTTCCTTGCCGCGCTCGAAGGTGGCCATTTGCTCAGCCGTGGCTGTCGGGATCGGATCGCCTAGCTTCGCGCTCACGCCTTCCGCGACCGGGCCGTCATCCATCCGGCCGTCGTCGACCACTCCGGGCGGCAACTGCGTGTTGCACGCCGTGAACGCAAGCAACGCGGTGCGGGCAGGCGCGCCAAGATGGACGATTTTCCGGTAAGATGTCATTGAACTTATTCCTTTTGCGGCTGGCCCGCTACCGCTGTTCAACGCTCGCGCGGACGCCCGGCAGTGCGTGTCGAACAGGAGATGCCCCCGAATCCACCTCAGCTTAACGGCATGACAGGGGGGAGTGCAACTCATTGTCACCGACGCCTGCCGGTACTCCGCGCGGGATGCGCCGGCTGGGATCTCGGAGTTCCGACCCCTGTTTTTCCACGGACGTGGCGGCCACAGTCGACGGGTGGCGTGAACAGCCGCTTGAGCGTACAAATCGCGGTTCGACCGAACCTGAGCCGGCGTTTCTCGGTCGCGCAATGGCGTGATTGTCCCGCCGTCGCCGCTGATACACGCCGGTTACGAGAGACCACACATGACCACCCCGCACGCACCGCAACCAGTTCACTACACCCGCTACGTCCGAGCGCTCTTAAAGTACGCGTTGATTATGCTGGTCGTCAGCCTGTTGGCTGGTGTCGCGTTTCAGGAGTCATCCAAGAAGCTCCCGCCCGGCCCGGTCGCGGACGGCTTTTCCCGGTGGGACGCGACGATGCACCTCGCCCTCGTCCACGGCCACACGATGATGATCGGCGTGCTCGTGCCCGTGGCCCTCGCAGGCATGCTCCATCTCGCCCGGGCACACGGCGCCCGCGAGGTCAGCCGCAAGGGACTCGCCTGGACGGTGGGACTTTACGTCCCGTTCTCCGCGCTCACCGTCCTGCTCATGCTCTACAAGGGCTACCACGTGCTGCTCTCGGCCCGCTTCGGAAAGACCGATCCGGGAGCGATCGACGCCGCGCTCTTCGCGGGCAGCAAGGGCCTGCGCCACGGCGTCTACGGCCTGTGCCACGTCGCCATGGCGGTCGGCCTGTTCATCTTCGTCTGGTGCCTCTGGCGCAGCATGGGGGACCGGTCGAAAGTCGCAGGTCACAGGTCGCAGGTCGGCGGCGCGTAGGGCGCCCGCCTCGCGCGGCGGTCAGCGACGACGGCGCTGGGGTTTGCCAACGAGGCCCAGCATGGCGAGCAGACCGAACACCGCGGTCGTGGGCTCGGGCGCGATGAGCAGCGACGGCGAGTACAGTCCGGTGCTGTTGTCCGCGCCGGAGTAGGGACTGCCGAGCGGATTGTTGGGATCGTTGATGTCCGCGTCGTAGTTCGGGTCGCTGTTCAGCGTCGTCTGCTCCTTGGGATTGAACAGATAGTTGAAGTTGCGCCAATTCGAGAACGGTGTGTCTCCGCCGTGAATCACCGTCGAGACCAGCGTCACCGTCGTGGCACCACCGGTGAGCGCGTCGGACACGAACTGATCAAGATTCGCGCTCGAAAAGACGATCTGCTCGCCCACCGGAAGCCAGTTCTGGCTCCCGATCTCGGGGAAGTTCACCGTGCCCAGGAAGGTGAGGTCGCTGTTGAAGTCCTTGGTGCCGACGTCGCCGTCAAAAGTAATGCCCGGGGCGTTGAGGTACGTGATCGTGTCCTCGCTCCAATTTTCCAGGGAGGCATTCGTCAATCCGTAAATCGCGAGGCCCGTGCGGATCGCGGGATTGGGCGTGACCGTGTCCTGAATGCGCGTCCCGTTCAGGTTGTTGTTCCGGTACGTCATGCGGAATGCGGTCGTGAGCGGCGTGGGGATATCCAGTCCGCTCAGGTCGAACTTGGTGTACATCGCGCTGTTGCGATCGCTGCCGTCGTTGGGATCGCCCAGGGGAAAGTCGTTGCGCACGCGCGAGGCGAGTTCCGTGCTGGTCCCCCGGTTCTGCGTCGGGTTCGACTCGCGAATCTCCGCATCCGCACCGACGCCGCGGTTCGTTGGTATCCAGTCCGCATGAACGGCGGACGCCATCAATCCCATCAGGACCACAACGGACCCAACGCGCGCAGCGCGAACCTTCTCTGTAAAGACACAGGTACAGTATCCCATGGACCTCCCTCTCCCTTATCGATATGGAGCGCACGCGGGCGCTCACTCTCCCATTCCCAAGGCACTATTCTAGGCCAGCCAACGCGCTCGATGCAAGTCCGTGCGGCGCAAAGCGCCACTGTACGCCCCTGGGGGGCGTGAGGCCGGAATCGTCACAGATGTCGGGGTGAAACAGGTGTTCCTGCGAGCTGCGCGCTACTTCCCTGCGACCGTCAGCTTCATCAGTTCGCCGACGTCGGCCATCTGGTCCACGCGCATGACCGCGTCGCGGATCGCGTCGCACTGCGCCTTGCTGAACTTCGGCTCCGCCAGCGCGTCGAACTTGACCTTGATCTCGTCCACGGACATCGGGTCGCGGTAGTCGCCCTTGGGCACGTCGACGCGGGCCGAATACTCCTGCCCACTCTTGGTTTTCACCGTAACGCGCGACGGCTGCTTCTCGGGGAAGAGCTTCTCGAACTCGTCGTTGCCCACCGCCTTGATCGAGTCCATGATCGGATGCAGCTTCGGATCCCGGATGCGCTGCTCCTTGAACTGCCGCGGCGTGACCTCGCCGTCCGCGATCGCGACCGCGAGGCAGTAGGGCATCGAGTGGTCCGCGGTCTCCTTCGAGTTCGGCCGGTACTTGGCGGGATCGGAGAGGATGTCCGCTGCCCGCGCGATGGTCTCGACGATCACCTGCTCGATGTCGTCCGGCTTGACCTTGTGCTCCTTGAGCACCTGCATCAGCGCGGTCAGCGGCGAGTGCGTCAGCGCCTCGATCGGGTACGCCTTCATGCCGCAGTCGACGATCTTGTACTTCTTGCCGCCCAGGCCGTCGGTGAGCAGGTTCAGGTGCCAGTTCGGCCCCATGCACTTCACCAGCCCCTCCTTGCCGTCGATCACGTGCTCCGGCCCGCTGTACCCCTTCTCCGCGAGCAGTGCCGCCTGCACGCCGGCTTGCGTCGCGAGCGGATCCACCGTGTTCTTCATCTTCGTCAGCTTGCCCGCCGTCACCGCACCCAGCGTGCACGAGTGCGACGCCGCGATCCCGATCGCATGCTGGATCTGCGCGGGGTTCAGCTTGAGCAGCCGGCCCGCCACCATCGGTGACGCGAACGCCGTCACCGTCGCGTGGTGCCAGCCCTTCTCGCGGATGCCCGGATCGCCCGCCTCACACAACCGCATCTCCATCTCGTAGGCGATGATGATGCCGACGATCAGCTCCTCGCCGGACAGCTTCTTCCACTCCGCGATCGTCGTGGCGGCTGGGATGATGTCCGACGGGTGGCACGGGTCCGCCTTCCAGTAGATGTCGTTGAAGTCCATCGCCCGGATGGCCAGCGCATTGTACAGGGCGGCGTTGACCGCGTTGTTCCGCTGGCCGCACCCGAAGAACGTGCAGTCGCCCTTGCCGCCCATATCCGCGAGATGCGCCTCGAGCATCCGGCAGTCCTCCTGCTGGTAGCCGCCCAGGGCGCACCCGATTGAGTCGTAGAGGAACCGCTTGGCGGCGTCGATCGCGTCCGGCGTGAGGTCGCTGTACTTGAGGCTGGCTGCCCATTCGGCGAGGGTGAGGGTGATGGTGCCCATGGTTCGTGCTCCGCGTAGATGGCCAGGAAGACTGCTCGTTGGGCGGACATGGTAAGTTGCGCGGGGCGGGATGCAAGGTGGGGGCGATGCGGCGGGGCACCGAGGTGAGGAGGTTCGCTGAGAAAAAGGCACTTCGAACCACAGCTTCCGGCGTGACCGGAGCTTACGGTTCGAAGTGCCGGGGACTGCACAAACCGGTACTTTCGCCGACGGTCACCCGCCGCTGCCTTCACCGCCCTTGTCGGTGAAGTCCACCTTGGGCGCTTCCTTCGCCGCCTCGCTGATCTCGAAGTACTTGGCCTGGTCCACGCCGGCGAACCCGGCCCAGAGCCGGCCCAGCGGCCCGCGGATGTATGTGTTGAGTGCGCGGACCGCGTCGTTGTAGCGCTTGCGTGCCACGGCGAGCCGATTCTCCGTGCCCTCGACCGAATCCTGCAGCTTCAGGAACGCCTCGTTGGAGCGCAGCTCGGGGTAAGTCTCGCGCAGCACGAGCAGCCGCGACAGCGCCCGTTCGACGCCCCCGGCTGCCTCGATTTTCTCGGCGCGGTTGCCCGCGCTGAAGTACGCCTTGCGCGCTTCGGCCACGCCCAGGAAGATCTTCGATTCCTGGTCGGTCAGGCCCTTCACCGTGCCGACGAGATTGGGAATCAGCTCGTAGCGCCGCTGGAGCTGGTTCTCCACCTCGGCCCACTGGCCATTGACGTTCTCGTCCATCGAGATCACCCGGGAGTACCCGGAGTAGGCGCACCCACCCACGATGAACAGGCCGAGCAGCACAACGATCGCAAAAATCCCCAGGATCTTGCCCAGTCGCATGGAACTTCCTCCACTCGGAGTCAGTGTGGCGCCGCACGCCGCGCAGAACTGCGCGCGGGGTGCGTTGGCCGCTCCGCATTGTGAACACGTGTTACCAGCTTGCACCGCCGCCACCTCCACCGAAGCCGCCGCCGCCTCCGAACGAGCCACCGCCAAAGCCGCCGCCGCCGAAGCCACCTCCACCCCAGCCGCCGCCACCGCTCCAGCCACCTCCTCCGCCGCGCATCATATTGCTGAAGATGCTGCCCCAGAAGAGGCCCTGCAGCAGGCCGCCGCCGCCCCACGAGTTGTAGTATCGCCGCCGCCGCGACATCGCGCTGAAGATGATCACCAGCAGGATCAGCGGCATCAGCCCCGCCCCGCAGAACGCTCCTGGCGGTGGTCCCCGCCGCACGCGTACGACCATCGGCGTCTGGCCCGACGTCGACAGCGACACGTTCGCCGCACTCGCGACCTTGTTCGCCACCGTCAGCGCCAGGTCGCGCAGGCCCGCGGAATATTCGCCGTGCTCGAAATACTGCTGGGCCACCTGCCGTGAAGCCGACCCGCACCACGAGTCGGGCAGCACGCCCTCAAGTCCGTAACCGGTCTCGATCTTGACGTGACGTTCCTTTACGGCCAGCGCAATCAGTGCGCCATTGTCCTTGCCCGCCCGCCCGAGCTTCCACTTCTCGGCGTGGCGGAAGGCAAAGCTGTCGATGTCCTCGCCCTCGGTCGTCGGCACCGTCAGCACCTTGACCTGGGCGCCGGTCTTGTCCTCCAGCTCCTTGAGAAAACCATTCATCTGCGCTTCGTCAGCCGGCGCAATAATGTTCGCGCGGTCGACCACGAACGTGCCAGGGTCCTCGATCGTGACGTCCGCCAGCGCCGGCGCCGCGACCACGCTCGCCACCAGCAGGGCGGTGGTCACGCCGGCGGCCGAAAGCACACGCATCTTGCGGCGGCGATTACCACGCATCGACGATCTCCGCGAGCGCGACGATGTCGCCGTAGAGCTGTTCGAACGCCTCCCAACCGGTGGCGGCTGATCCGGACAGCGCCTGCCGCAGCCCGGCGAAGCGGCGCGAGGTCAGGTTCTCCAGTTCGGCGACGACGAGCGTGCCGCTTTGCGCGTCGCGCCGGCCCTTGAGCCAGAGCATGCCGCGCACCGTGCGGAGCAGTCCCTCGCCGATCCCGGTGCCGATGTCGGCGAGCACCTTGTCGCGTCCGGCGGCGGCCAGCAGGCCCTGCCGCAGGCTGATGGCCAGCACCTTGAGTTCGCGTTCGCACTGGTAGCGCACATCCGACTCGGCGAGGGTGAGCTCGGCGAAGTGGTCGTCGCCGAAGAGCACCACGTGGTTCTGTTGGATTTCCAGGAATTCCAGTGGGAACGTGTCGAGCGAGTCATGGATGTACGCGGGCGTCATGATCAGCGGGGCGGCGATGCGATTCTTGCCGAAGCGCGGCCCGTGTTCCGCGATCCGCCGCAGCAGGCTCAGCTCGATCTTCTTCACGACGAGCACGCTGCGCGCGCTGTGCCGCTCCGGGTCGAAGGCGCCCGCGGCGATGGCCCCGTAGAACGTCAGGGCCAGCGCGTTGTCCTCCGCGAGGCTGCGCAGCACTTCCGCGAACTCGCGGACGGGCGTGCGCATGCCCTCGGGCAGGGCGTCGATGGAAGTGGTCACGTTCATACGTTTCCTCGTCAGCGCGGCGCGTACGGCGAGAGGGCCGCCGGGCCGCTTGCGTATGGCAGATTAGCCCGCTGCGCCGAAGCGGGCCAGTATAGAACCGTGCCCAGATTGTAACCGGAGTGGCCGCGGGATGCGAATGAGGCGCGCTGTCCGGCGCACGCGGCAGTGCCGCATGTGCCGGACAGGCGAGTTGGAAGCAGGTCTTGCCGATTTACTGCTGGTTTACCCCATGCCGGTCAGGCGCCGTCGGAGTCACTGTCCCCGTCCGCGTCACGCGCGTCGGTGGTGCGTGGATTGCCCCGCGTGATCAGCTCGATCAGCCGCTCGATCGTCCGCTGGTCCTTCTCCGTCGCGCGGACGCGCAGCTCGTTGCCGTCGACGCCCACGATCACGCTGGTGATGTTCGACGGCGCGAAGAGCTGAAACAGGTTGGCCAGGTGCGGCTCCGGCAGGCGGTAGCGGCGATCCACCATCTGGGCGCTGCCGCGGTGCGGACGCTCGGGCCGCTCGGGCCGTTCGGCGTGATCCCCGCTGTGCTCACTGCGCCCCTCCAGGGCCGCGAGCCGTTTCTCCAGTTCATCGATGCGCTTCTCCAGCCGGGCGATGCGGTTGTCGTTCGCACCGGGCGTGCGCCGGCGCATCTCCTGCGCGCCGCGCGGGGTGCGGCGTTTCGCCTTGGGTTTCTCTACCTTTTCAGCCGGCTTCGCTGCGGCCTTCTGCTTGGCCTGCAGCGCCTCGCCCTTCACGATCTTGACCATGCGCCGCACCACCGCCTGGTCGTCCTTCGTGGCCTGTACGCTGACGCCGCCCTCGGCGACGTCGACGTAGACGGGCACGTCATCGAACGCCAGCGTGGCGTAGAGCGCCGCGAGCGAATCCTGCGGAACCTGGTACGTCTCCTCGGAATCCCAGGTCTTCTTCAGCTTTTCCAGGGCCGCCTCGTCCGTCGCGTAGTTGGTGCCTGCGTCGCGCGTCAGCAGCTTGCCGAACGCCGCGATCGCGTCGACCTCCGCCTCCGTGCCGCGGACGCTCACGCCGTCGGACGTCTTGTCCACGAGCACGCGGACGCGCTGCGGCGCGAGCAGGTTGAACAGCGCGCTGGCCTTCGCCGAGGGGAGCTTGATCTCGCGCTCGACGCTCTGGTCGGCTGCGTTGCCCTGTGCCTGGGCCCACGCGGGCACGGCGGTCAGCAGGAGGCCAGCGAGCAAGGTCGTCGTTCCGCGCCGGCGGCGGATCTTCAAGCACGGGTCCATGAGCGTTCTCCTTGTTTCCGATCGGATCCAGTTTTTGACTGTCAGTGCGGGCGCCAGCAGTCCTATCGGCGAACCGCCGCGCGAAGCGTCCGCCAAAGGCTGGTACGCCGATTCCCGCCCGCAGGTTGCGTCGTTTCAGCCCTGTTACGGCCCGACGCGCCACAATACCTGCTACCGCGGCGTGCGGCCCACGCGATTGAGCACCATCAGGCGAATCTCCGTCATGTCTTCGATCGCGAAGCGGATTCCTTCGCGGCCCAGACCGCTTTCCTTCACCCCGCCGTAGGGCATGCTGTCCACGCGGATGCTGGGCACGTCGTTGATCACGACGCCGCCCACCTCCAGCTCGTTGAACGCATAGAACGCCGAGTTCAGATTCCGCGTGAATACCCCAGCCTGCAGGCCGAACACGCTGCGGTTCACCCGGTCGCACGCCTTGGCGAAGTCGGTGAACGGCTCGAGCGTCGCCACGGGCCCGAACGCCTCCTTGCACGACAGCTCGGCGTCGTCGGGGACGTTCTCGACGAAGGTGGCGTCATACAGCACGCCTTGGCGCTTCCCGCCGCAGACCACGCGGGCCCCGCGCTTCACGGCGTCGCCGACCCACGTCTCCATGCGGATCGCGTCCTTCTCCGTGATCATCGGCCCGAGGAACGTGTCGTCGTCGAGCGGGTCGCCGGCCTTCAGTTCGCTGGCGGCTGCAACGAGTTTCTTTTTGAACCGCTCGTAGATCGACTCGTGGATGATGATCCGCTGCACGCCGATGCACGACTGGCCGGACTGGTAGAATGCGCCGACCATCAGCCGCTTCACCGCGAAATCCTCGTCCACGTCCTCATCCACGATGCACGCCGCGTTGCCGCCCAGCTCCAGAACCACCGGCTTCTTGCCCGCCTTCGCCTTGAGCGCCCAGCCCACCTCCGGCGATCCCGTGAACGACAGCAGCTTGAACCGCTCGTCGGTCGTGAAGAGGTCGGCGGCCTCGCGCCGGCAGGGCAGGATGCTGAACGCGCCCTTGGGCAGGTCGGTCTCAGCGAGGATTTCGCCGAGGATCAGCGCGCCCACCGGCGTCTGCGACGCCGGCTTGAGCACGAACGGACACCCGGCGGCGATCGCCGGAGCGATCTTGTGCGCCGCCAGGTTGATCGGGAAGTTGAACGGCGAGATGAACGAGCACGGCCCGATGGGCACGCGCTTCCAGATCGACTCGTACCCGTCGGCCCGTGGGGAAATATCCAACGGGGCGTACTCGCCGTAGATTCGCTTGGCCTCCTCCGCGGCGATGCGGAAGGTGTCGATTCCGCGCGTCACCTCGCCGCGGGCATCCTTGATCGGCTTGCCCGCCTCGATGGCGAGCGCCTTCGCCAGCTCCTCGTGCCGGTCGCGGATGCTGTCAGCCACGTGGTTGAGCACGTCGCTGCGCTGATAGCTCGGCATTTTCCGGAACGCGCTCGCGGCTGCCACGGCTGCCTCGATGGCGCGTTCGATGAGCTTTCCGTCCGCCAGCGCCACGCGCGTGGCGATGTCGCCGGTGTACTTGTTGGTGACCTCCAGGTCGGTGTTGGGTTTTTGCGGCTCGTTGGCCAGGTAGAGCGGATAGGTGTCGTTGAGCATGGCGGGTATCCTCGAGGTCGCGTGTCGATGGCGTCAGATCCCCCCGTGGATTCCGTTGGAGACGGTGCTCATGACGGCAGCACCTTCGCGGAGGCCGTGAGGGCCGAAACATTGTTAGGCGCAGCCCCGCGCCCGGCAACTGATGTCAGCGCTGTAAGCCGCTTGCTTCGAAGTCAGCAGTCCGCCGTCGTCACCTCCGCGCCGTGTGTCGCAGTTTCTCGACAATCGTTGCGCTCCGCCAGGTGGATGCAGCATTCCGCCCGGAAGGCGCTCACCGAGGAGCGTCGGTATCCCCAGGGACTCGGCCCATCGGTGGCGATCTCACACGCCCGCGGACGTCCCCGCGCCCATCACCGCATATTCGCCACCGCCCGGAGGGCGCGTGATGGTTGCCAGGGGCTTCAGCCCCTGGATGGCTATGCCTGTAGAATCCCTGCCGCCCGGAGGGCGGGTGAAGGTTTCGACCTTATGCGGGCTCATGCAGCACCTCGGTGTACGCCCGCCCTCCGGGCGGCACGAAGGGGCGGGCCCCGAAACCAGGGGCTGAGGCCCGCGGCTACGAACGTCCGCCCTCCGGGCGGGCGAATGCCCGATTGTGGACGTCGGTGAAGTTCGCTATACCGGGTGCGCACCAAGCAGCGACAACCGGAGGAACATCCATGCCCAGCACCTACACGCAGAATTACTACCACGCCGTCTTCAGCACCAAGGAGCGCGCGGGCCTGATCGCACCAGACCTTGAGGAGCGCCTGTACCCCTTCCTGGCCGGAACCGCACGCGACCTGCGCTGCACGCTGCTCGCGGTGAACGGTGCGCCGGACCACGTCCACGTGCTGATGCGCTATCGCGCTGACCTGTCTCACTCCGAGATGATGCAGCAGCTCAAGGGGCGTTCGTCGAAGTGGATCAACGAAGAACATCTCGTCCGCGGTCATTTCAGTTGGCAGGAAGGCTACGGCGGCTTCACCGTCAGCCGCTCGGTAGTTCCCGAAGTCGAAGCGTACATCCGCCGCCAGAAGGAGCACCATCAGCGCACGGACTTTCAGTCCGAATTCCTTGAACTGCTTCGCCGACACGGTATCGAGTTTGATCCAACCGAAGTGTTCAAGTGAATGCGCGGCGAAAAATCGCCGCGCGGTGCGCATGCCTACATGTCCTACCGTACGGGGTACCGGGCGCGTTCCGCCCGGAAGGCACGTGATGGTAGCCAGGGGCTTCAGTCCTTGGATGGCTTTCGCCCGCCCTCCGGGCGGCAAGAGGAAGAGGGGCCCAAAAACCAGGGGCTGAAGCCCCTGGCTACTATCGTGCGCCCTCCGGGCGAGCGAAGGCCAATCGTTCATCGACCATTTGTGCGGGGCAAAACCGTCAGAACAACCCACCCCGCGAAGAATCCTGTCCACTCAGGGGCTCGGGCGGCAAGCCAGGGAAAGTGCCCCCGCGCACGACGGCGCACCGTCCGTCAGCTCTTCCACTTGCGGTAAAACGCCTGCAGGTCATCGGAATCGCCGGTGACCTGGACCTGCGCCCCGACCACGCTCCGGATGTTCGCGACTGTTTCGACCTCGCCGCCCAGGCATACCGCGAGCCACTGGCCTTGGTGCGTGCGCGTGACCTCGCGCAACTGGTTGGCGCCCTGCTCATCCAGCCGGAAAGTGAGCGCACCGCCGTACGGTCGATCGCCGCGCTCGAAGTTCATCTCCACGACGCGCCATTGCGTTCGGGCATCGAGCGATGCGTCGGGTGCGGTGGAGGCCAGCGCATAGGTCGAGCCCCCGCGATGGGCGAGCACCTGCCGATCGGCACGCAGGCCGTCGATGTGCTCGGGGATCGCGAGCCACTTGCAGCCGTCCGGGGTCTGGCCGCCGGCTTCGAAATTCGCCACGTACGTGTCGAGCGGCTGATTCGCGGCCTGGCCCCGCTCCACGAGAACATACAACGCCAGTTCCTGGTGCAACGGTCCGAGGTGCTGATTGTCGGAGGCCGTGCGCTGCGAACACCCGCCCGCAACAGGCAGTGCACACGCCAGCACCAGAAGCCCACAGCGGCTGAGGGTGGCCCAAACGGCATCCCGGCATCGGGCATTGGCCATGGTGGTTCCTTTCAGTTGTTTCGGGTTCAATGAGGCCGGCAAAACGAAAGTAGCGGCTCCGCGTCATGGGGCAAGCCCGCGTCCGGGCTGGGTACGGCCCGGTCCTGCGGGGGCGTGCGGTTTGACCGGGGGGAGCACGGCGGTATCATACCGGATTCCGCTCTCTAGCCGGGGCGGACGGGACGCCGGGGCGGTCGCAAGGCCCCGGGTCGCCGAAGCAGTAGACGGGCTAAGTGGGCCGCGTGAGTGATCGCGGCGTAAGCACGGTAGTTTCAAGAGGTTACAGTTCGCATGGGCAGTTACACGGGACCCAAAGTGCGCCTGACCCGCCGGTTGGGCGTTCCCATCGCAGAGACCAACAAGCACCTCAATCCCCGCAAGCCGAACCGGCCGGGCATGCACGGTTTTCGCCGTGGGCGGCCGAGCCTCTACGGCAAGCAGCTCGCCGAAAAGCAGAAGCTCGCGTTCTACTACAACGTGCGCGAGAAGCAGTTCCGCCACTACATGGAAAAGGCCAGTGCGGCGAAGAAGGACAACGTCACCGCGCTGACTGAGTACCTCGAGTCGCGGCTGGACAACGTCGTCCGCCGGCTTGGCTGGGCCCGCACGATCTGGCAGGCGCGGCAGTCGGTGGCGCACGGGCACGTGCTCGTCAACGGCCGCAAGGTGGACCGTCCGTCGTACAACCTGCGGGTTGGGGATACCGTGACGATCCGCGAGCGCAGCCAGAAGTACATCAAGGCGTGCGCGGAGACGTGCGAGGGGCCGCTGCCGCCGGAGTGGCTGCAGGTCGAGGAGAACAAGCTCGAGGGGCGCATGACGCGCCTGCCGACGCCCGAGGACGTGCGTCTGCCGTTCGAGGTGGAGTACGGTCTGGTGGTCGAGTACTACGGCCGCTAGGTGCTGCGGCGATGATTCACGATGATCCGCGGCGACGTTCGGAGACGGGCGTCGCCGCGGCTTTTTGCGCGTGGGCGGCCAACGGTCGAAGGTCACAGGTCAAAGGTCGCAGGTCGAAAGTCGCAGGTCGCAGGTCAGAGGTCGCGGGTCGAAAGGCGCAGGTCAGAGGGCCGGGGGTTGAACCGATGAGCGGGCGGTTGGCGCGGGACGCGGCGGTGGAGCGGCGGCGGTACACGTGGCGCTGGTGGCGGCTGGTGATGGCGCTGGCCATCGGGGCGATCGCGTTCTTCGCGCTGGAGATGGTGGACGTGCCGATCGGGCGGTGGTGCGCGCGTGCCGTGCACATCGAGGACGGCAGCGCTTTCGAGCAGATCGTGGGGGGATTTCGGAATTTCGCGCAGGTGCTGACGCTGGTCGTCGTGATCGTGCTCGTCGCCTTGTTCGACACGCGGCGCAAGCGGATCATCATCGCGCTGCTGGTGGCGCAGGCCGGCGCGAAGGTGACCTACGAAGTGGCCAAGCACACCATCGCCCGGGACCGGCCGTACGTTGTGACCGCGCGCGTAGACGACGAGGCGGGCGGTGCGCCGGTGGACACCTGGCGCGGGGTGCGCATGGGGAATTCCAGCCGCGACTACCAGTCGTTCCCGTCCGGGCACACTGCGGCGGCCTTCGTCATGGCTGGCGTGCTGGTGTGGTACTATCCGCGGGCGGCGGTGATGTTCTGGGTGCTCGCTGTCGGCTGTGGCGTCACGCGCGTGCTGCAACTGGCCCACTGGCCGAGCGACTGCGCGGTCGGGGCGGCCTTGGGGTATGTCTGGGCGCAGATCGGCCTGCGCGCAGGACGCGGCCGCTGAGCTGTGCGACGCGTCAGCGCTTGCGGTGCATGACGCTGGGGTGTTCGTCAACGGCCTGGAGCGTCACGGGAACTTCCAGCCGCTCGCCGTTGCGATTGATGGTGAGCTTCACCGTGTCGCCGACCTCGTGGTTCTGCAGGGTCTTGAGCAGCGACTTGTTCGTCGGCGTATCTTCCCCATCCACCGCCAGAATCACGTCGCCGAGGGAGATGCCCTCGCGCGTCTGCTCGGTCGGTCGCAAACCAGCCATCTCCGCGCCGCTGCCGGCTGAGACGCTCATGATGAGCACGCCCGAAAGGCGCAGCCGCTGACTGATCGCGTCGGACGCGATGTTCACGCCCAGGCCGGGGCGGACGACCCGGCCGTGCGAGATCAACTGGGGCACAACCGTGTTGACCGTGTCCACCGGGACGGCGAAGCCGATGCCGGCACTGCTGCCGGACTGGCTGAAGATCGCGGTGTTGATGCCGATCAGGCGGCCGGCGCTGTCGATGAGCGGGCCGCCGCTGTTGCCGGGGTTGATGGCGGCGTCGGTCTGGATCACGCCGCTGATCACGTCGCCGGTGACCGCCTTGATCTCGCGGTTGAGGGCGCTGACGATCCCGCTGGTGAAGGTGAAGTCGAGGCCGTAGGGATTGCCGATGGCGAAGACCTTCTGGCCGACTTTCAGGTCACCGGAAGTGCCGATGGAAATCGGTTGGAGCTTGTCCTGCGGGGCGTCGATCTGCAGCACGGCGATGTCGTTGTCCGGCCAGATGCCGATGATTTCCGCCTGGTAGCGGGTGTTGTCGGGCAGGGTGACGTAGGCGCCCTCTGCCTCCTGGATCACGTGGTAGTTGGTGACCACGTGCCCCTGCTTGTCCCAGATGAATCCGGAACCCGTGCCGAGTTCGACCATGCCGGCGTCGGTGTAGCCGAAGATCGTGCGGCGGACCGCGTGCGCGATCGGGCTCACGTAGACCACCGACGGCGAGCAGTGCTCAAAGAGGGCGATGGTGCTTTTCTCATCCTCGGCCAGGTCGCCGCGTGCGGCGACGGGGCGGGGCGAGGCCTCGGGCGTCGCGGCGCTGAACGCGTTCTGGCCGAAGCGCATCGCCGAGACGAGCAGCAGGCCGATGCTCACGACGAGCAGAACGAAGGGGGCGACCGAGCGGCGCCGGTTCGGGGGATAGCCGGTCGGCGGATAGGGATTGCCGTTCATCGGGGTACTCCGCTGTAGCTGGGTCGGCGAATCATCGGGGGAGTATAACGCGGAGGTCCGCGGTGTGTGGTGATTCTGGCGCCAGGCCAGCCGGCGGCGACGGTTCAGCGGCTGGCGGGAATGGGTGGGGCGAACGTCTAAGTTGTTTCCTGTCAACATGTTATATATCATGCTCCGGCTTGGAAGTACGCGGTTTGCCACGCTGGCGAACGCCGGCGCGACACCGATACTCAGGCTACGCAGCCACCCCTGGCTGCGTTCACAACGGTTGCGCAACGGGCTATAGTGCGGGGCTTGTGTTTTTTGGCGCGGAGGCGCGCGGCGGGGCTGGAGCGGGACCAGGGAAAACTACCGGCGAGCGAGGCCGGAGGAGCAGTCATGGCGTTCGAGAAGGTCGAGACCCGGGTGGATTTTCCGTCGCGCGAGCGGCAGACCCTGCGTTTCTGGGAGGAGGCGCAGATCTTCGAGAAGCTGCGGGCCAAGAACCGGGGCAAACCGCGCTGGTCCTTCCTGGACGGTCCGATCACCGCGAACAATCCGATGGGCGTGCACCACGCGTGGGGCCGCACCTACAAGGACGTGTTCTGCCGCTACTTCGCCGCGACGGGCCACGATCAGCGCTACCAGAACGGCTTCGATTGCCAGGGCCTGTGGGTCGAGGTCGAGGTCGAGCGCGAGTTGAACCTGCACACCAAGACCGACATCGAGAAGGTCGGGCTCGAGAAATTCACCGAGGCCTGCAAGGCGCGCGTCCGCAAGTACGCCGGCATCCAGACGGAGCAGTCCCAGCGACTGGGCTACTGGATGGACTGGAACAACTCGTACTTCACGATGGCGGACGAGAACAACTACACGATCTGGACGTTCCTGAAGAAGTGCAAGGAGCTGGGCTACCTGTACAAGGGCACGGACGTGATGCCGTGGTCGGGCCGGGCGGGGTGCGCGTACTCGCACATGGAAATCGCGGAGGGGCGGCGGCTGGTGACGCACACGGCGGTGTTCGTGCGTTTTCCGCTGCGCGGGCGGGAGAACGAGTACCTGCTGGTGTGGACGACGACGCCGTGGACGCTGACGTCGAACACCGGGTGCGCGGTGAACGGCGAGTTGAAGTACGTGAAGCTGCGGATGAAGCGGGACGGCGCGGTGTACTACTTCGCCGAGGAGAACCTGCACTACAAGCGGCTCGAGAAGGAGTTCAAGGAGGGGTTCGGCAGCAAGCCGTGGCCGAGCGACACGCCGAAGCTCAAGAGCATCCACCAGATCCTCAACGAGCAGGGCGGTTACGAGATCGAGAAGGTGATCCCCGGCGCGGAGATGGTCGGGTGGACCTACGACGGGCCGTTCGACGAGCTGCCGGCCCAGCAGCACCAAGGCGGGTACACCGAGCCGCTCGAGCTGATCCCCGAGGAGCAGCGCGGCTGGCCGAGCGGGGCCGAGGGGCACCGCGTCTTCGATCCTGGGAAAACCAGTAAGGGCGAGGCGTACGTGGTGGCGGGCGAGGGCACGGGCATCGTGCACTCCGCGCCCGGGTGCGGCGACGTCGACCACGCCTGGGGCGAGGAGCACAAGCTGGTCGCGATCGCGCCGCTGGACGACGCGGCGCGGTTCATCGACGGCTTCGGGGAATTGACCGGCAAGCGCGCCATCGACGCGGACACCGTGCAGTTCATCCTGGACAACCTGAAGGCCAAGGGGCTGCTGGTCGCGACCGAGAAGTACCCGCACATCTACCCGCACTGCTGGCGGACGGGCGACGAGCTCGTCTTCCGGCTGGTGGACGAGTGGTACATCTCGATGGACTGGCGCGAGGAGATCAAGAAGACGGCGCAGCAGGTGAACTGGCTGCCGGCGGGGATGCGCGGCCAGGAGCGCGAGCTGGACTGGCTCACCACCATGCGCGACTGGATGATCTCGAAGAAGCGCTACTGGGGGCTGGCCCTGCCCATCTGGGAATGCACGAAATGCGGGCATTTCGAGGTGATCGGAAGCCGCGAGGAGCTGCAGGAGCGCGCCGTCGCCGGGTGGGAGAAATTCGACGGGCATACACCCCACCGGCCCTACGTCGATTGGGTGAAAATCAAGTGCGCCCAGTGCGGCAACCCGGAGGTCTCGCGGATTCCCGACGTGGGCAACCCCTGGCTCGACGCGGGCATCGTGGCGTACTCGACCACGCACTACAACCGCGACCGGGACTACTGGGAGAAGTGGATCCCCGCGGACCTGATCACCGAGTGTTTTCCCGGCCAGTTCCGCAACTGGTTCTACGCCATCCTGGCGATGAGCACCATGATGGAGCTGGGCAAGGACGATCCGCGCCCGCCGTTCAAGACGCTGCTGGGCCACGCGCTCGTGCTCAACGAGCAGCGCCAGGCGATGCACAAGTCCGACGGCACCGCCATCTGGTTCGAGGAGGCCGCGGAGCAGATCGGCGTGGACACCATGCGCTGGATGTACTGTCAGCAGCCGCCGATCATGGACCTCGCGTTCGGGACGCGGCATCCGGACGAGGAAGTCACCATCGAGGGCGAGGACGGCACGCGCATCACCCACACCGTGGATGGCGTGCGGTTGTGCAAGGTCACCAGCGGGCCCGCGGACGAGACCCGGCGGCAGGTGATCATCCCGCTGTGGAACACCTACGCGTTCTTCTGCAACTACGCGCGGCTGGACGGGTTCGATCCCCTCGCGCCGGCGGTGCCGCTGCGCCAACGGCAGGACATCGACCGGTGGATTCTCTCCGACCTGCAGCTCGTGATCCGCGACGCGCGGGCGGCGTTCGAGCGGTTCGATCTGCCGCCGGTGTGCCAGCGCGTGCAGCGGTTCATCGAGGATCTGAGCACCTGGTACGTGCGCCGCAACCGCCGGCGGTTCTGGCGCGGGGCGAGCGAGGGCGACACCGACAAGCTCGCGGCGTACCAGACGCTCTACGAGGTGCTGAGCAAGCTGATCGAGGTGATGGCCCCGATCCTGCCCTTCGTGACCGAAGAGATGTACCAGAATCTCGTCGCGACGCAGTTGGCCGAGGCGCCGCGCAGCGTGCATCTCGTGGATTACCCGCAGGCCGACGAGGCCAAGATCGACGCCGGGCTCTCGGCGCGGATGGCGGCGCTGCTGCGCATTGTGACGCTGGCGCGCTCGGCGCGGGCGGCGTCGAAGCTCAAGGTTCGCCAGCCGCTCGCCAAGGTCGTCGTCAAGCCGGCCAACGACGTCGAACGCGCGGCGATCGAGCACACCCAGTTCCAGGCGCACATGCTCGAAGAGCTCAACATCAAGGCCGCCGAACTGGTCGACAGCGTGGACGGGCTGGTGAAGACCACGGTGCGGCTCAACAAGAAGGTCGCGGGCAAGAAGCTCGGCAAGGCGCTGCCCGCGGTCGAAAAGGCCCTGGTGGACGTGAACGGTGCGGAGCTGGCTGCCGCGTTCACCCGGGGCGACAACGCGCACGTCACCGCCGGCGGTCAGACGCACACGCTGATGCCGGAGGACGTCGAGATCGCGCTGGGTGCCGGCGACGACTGGGCGGTGGCCGCCGACGGCGAGACGGTCGTGCTGGTGGACAAGCGGATGACCGAGGCGCTGCGGCAGGAGGGCATCGCCCGGGACATCGTGCGCAACGTGCAGAACCTGCGCAAGGACGCGGACTTCAACATCGAGGATCGCATCCGGCTGAGCGTGCAGACCGCCTCGCCGGAGGTGCAGGCCGCGGTGGGGGCGTTCCGCGACTACATCAGCGACGAGACCCTCGCGGCGGAGTTCAGCCAGGCCGACCTCGACGGCGACTGCGTCCACGGCAGCGACATCGACCTCGACGGCGCCCAGGTGAAGCTCCAGGTCGTGCGCCTGTAGGGCGGGCCGTGCCCGCCGTCGCGGGATGTACAGGGGGCTGCCGATTGATCGCCACGTGGGGCGCACCTAAGGCATTTACCCTACAGCCACCTGCGGCACGACGCGGCGCTGGGCAAGCGTGCGCCCACGCGTTGGACAACGCCCGGCACGATTGGGCATAATGCCCGGGTGCGGCGACGGTGGTCGGCCGCCTTCATTTCGATCAACCCAGGAGCCTCGTGATGCCGCCGTTTGGCTCCACAACCTGTCCGTTCTGTCGGAAGGTACCGATGGACCTTCCTCCGCTACCGATCGGTGCGCTGGATTGCACGGCATGCGGCGAGCGTTTGTGGGTGCTCTCGGTTCGTGGGGAGGCGGTTTTTCTGGAGTACCGCCATGCAGACCTGTTCGAGGCATTCCTGCAATGCCGAGAGCTTTTCGAGTCGATTGGCGTCGGCGATCTGCTGAACAACCCTATTTGGAGCTCATGCAAGGAGATGGACAGCCTGGATCTGGTTGAACTCTTCGTGGAAGTCGAGGAAGAACTGGACACCGCGTTGGGACGCAAGTCGTAGGCGCGGCCGGTTTTCTTGCCGTTTGGGTGGACCCAATCACCGTTCGTCCGCTGCCTTGGGGTGGAGCACACACGCTCCACGAATTACCATGGGAATGATGACAGTGGGTTTCGATGCGGGGGCGTGGGGTGTTGTCGGCACTGTCGTTGTCCTGCTTGTCGCCTACTTCGTGGTGATTCCGCTGATCGTTGCTTCCAAGTTCTGGCTGGCTGCGGAGCCCATCATCGTCCCGCTTGGGCGCCCCGAGCCTGGGATTCCTCCGACGCTGCCGATGCCGCCCCCACGCGTCGAGTGTTTCTTTCGGCTCGTGGAGGAGGAACTGGTCGCGGCCGGGTTTCGACCCGTTGCCTGGTTCGAACTTCGCCAGAGCGCTGCCAACACCGGCATGCACTTCGCGGTGCTGCACAATGCCGCCACCGGTGATCAGGCCGCGGCAATGGTCTCGGTTGGTCACGTGTCGCAGGGCATCGACCTCACCCACTATGTCGTGGAGTTTGCCACGGAGACGGCGGACCGGTGCAGCTGGAACACGGTCAACGCGCGGAATGCAGAAGGCTTGCCGGCAGCGGCGTGGAGAACGACCTGGCGCTTCCCCGGGATGTCGGATCTGCGCATGATGTACGAGGTGCATCGGTCGCTTCTGCAGTTGGAGGATCTGCCGCGCGCACGTGCCGGCTTACCAGCGGATATCGTGGAGGATATGCGCGCGTCAATGATCCGCACGTATGTCGACCTGGAGCAACGTGGCTACTTGTGCCTGGATGCCCATGGCGCAAGGTATAAGGTGCGCCTGCGGGGCATTCCATTCATGATCGTAGGGCAAATGTGGCCCATCAAGACGCTGCGCTGCTGGCGGATGCGGCGCAGGGCCCGTGCGCTGCTGGTGCGGCTGGGCCACAGCGCGCGCTACCCGTGCGAAGATTTCGGCAAACGCATTACCAAGCGGCTGGCGGACGCCCCGCCGATGGCGCGGGGAATTGCATCGTAAGCGTCCCGCGCCGGGAGGCAACGTCCGGGCGGGGTGGACGACACCGACCATCACCGGACGCGTGGCGTGTAGGGCGGGCCATGCCCGCCTTCGCCTGATGCATACGCGGCTGCGCGCCGGTTGCGACGCCCGCGGTGCTTCGTCGGCGTGTTCGCCCGAAGGGCGATAGATGTTTGTCAGGGGCGCCAGCCCCTGGTCAACGCGCAATACAAGAATGGAGCCCTGAAAGGGCGACACCCAGCCGCAGTCGCGCCCTTGCAGGGCTCGCGAAATCTCGCGGAACCGAGTCCCAGGGGCTGGCGCCCCTGGCGTACATCTCCGGCCCCTCCGGGCCGGATGGCAGTCGCATCGGCGTGTGCGCCCTGATCACACTTGACCCAGGGAGAGCTCTGCGATGTCCACTTCTCTGCTCAGCAGCAAGGCTCCGCAGTACCTCCGCCTCCATCTGGCTGACGCCATTGGCCCGGTGATGCTCGGGCGGTTGATCAAGCACTTCGGGACGGTGGACGCGATCCTCGGCGCGTCGATGGGCGCACTGATGGAGGTCGAGGGGATCGGCGAACGCCGGGCGCGAAGCGTGTTCGAGGCCCGGACCGACGCCGCGGTCGAACGCGAACTGGCGAAGGCGGCGGCTGCGGGCGTCCGCATCATCTGCTGGGAAGACCCGGACTATCCCCCGCAACTGCGGCACTGCAGCGATCCGCCGGTATGCCTGTACGTCCGGGGCACGCTCACGCCGGAGGACGCGGTGGCCATCGCGGTGGTCGGTTCGCGCAAGTGCAGCCGCTACGGCTACGAGCAGGCCCAGCGGTTCGGAGCACTGCTCGCGGGTGCGGGATTCACCGTGGTTTCCGGCCTCGCCCGCGGCGTGGACGGCTACGCGCACGAGGGCGCCCTCAGCGCCGGCGGACGAACCGTTGCGGTGCTGGGCAGCGGCGTGGACGTGATCTATCCGCCGGAGCACAAGGATCTTGCGGAGAAGGTGACCGCCCGCGGCGCTATCCTCAGCGAGGATCCACTGGGCAGCCCGCCGAGCACGGAGTCGTTCCCGCGGCGCAACCGGATCATCGCGGGCATGTGCCTCGGCGTGCTGGTGGTCGAGGCGAACAAGCGGAGCGGAGCGCTGATCACCGCGCGGCTCGCGAGCGAGTACAACCGCGAGGTCTTCGCGATTCCCGGGCGGGTCGACACGGCGACGGCCTTCGGGCCGAACGACCTGATCCGCAAGGGGGCCGCGAAGCTGGTGGCCTGCCTTGACGACATTCTCGACGAACTCGGCGCTGTAGGGAAAACCATGGGGCGGCCGGCCGGAGCGCCGGATGCGCCGGGCGGACTGTTCGGCGGCGGCGTGGCAGCCGCCCTGAGTCCGTCCGAACGCACGATCCTCGACACGCTGGCCGACGAGGAGGTCTACGTGGACGAGATCGTGGCCCGCTGCGGGTTCGCCACGGCCCAGACCATCTCCTGCCTGACGACGCTGCAACTCAAGGGCGCGGTGGTCGCGCTGCCCGGCAATCGCTTCGTGCGGCGCCGAGAGTAGCCGCGGCGGCACGCGACACCGACTCATGCCGGCGGATTGCCGACGATGCACATGCCCGTCACGGTGTCGCACGTCTGGCCGGTGGGGCAGTCGGTGTCGAAGTTGCAGGATCCCGCGGGCACGCACTCGCCCGTGGTGAGGTCGCAGCGTTCATCCGTCGCGCACTGGGCGTCGTTGTTGCAGGTGGTGCCGCTGATGCACTGGCCGGATGCGATGTCGCAGGTCTCGTTCGGCGGACAGTCGAGGTCGATCGTGCAGCCAGTCACCTCGACGCAGCGGCTGGTGACCGGGTCACACTGCTGTCCCGAGGGGCACTGGGCGTCGCTCAGGCAGGTATCGCCGATCTGCACGCACACGTTGCTGGTCTGGTCGCAGACTTCGTTGAGCGGGCAATCGCCGTCGACGGTGCACTCGGCGCTGGCGGCCACGCAGAGGCGGGTGAGGGAGTCGCAGCGGAGGGTGCCGGGGCAATCGATGTCGGTGGTGCAGGTGGATGTGGGGATGCAGAAGCCGCGGCTGGTGTCGCAGCGCTCGCGGATGCCGCAGTCGCTGTCCATCTGGCATTCGACGCCGCTGTCGCGGCAGGTCTGGGTCAGATCGTCGCAGAACTGACCGGTGGGGCACTGGCTGTCGGTGCCGCAGGCCTGCCCGGCGTCGACACAGCGCCGGGTCGACGTGTCGCACCGTTCGCTGAAAGCGCAGTCTGAATCCGTCGCGCACGTCGCGTTGGCCTGCACACAGATGTTCACGTCGGTGTCGCAGAATTCGTTGAGGTTGCAGTCGAGGTCGGTCTGGCAGGCGGTCGTGCGATCAGTACAGATCTGCCGCTGCTGATCGCACTGCTGGAACGCCGTGCAGTCGCTGTCGATGAGGCAGCCAGTCTGTCCGACCGGGATGCAGGCGTTCGTCACCTCGTTGCAGACGAAGCCGGTGGAGTTGCATTGGGGCGTACCGGCGACGCAAACACCATTGACGCAGGATTCCTCGCCGTTGCAGAAGGCGGTGTCGTCGCAGTCGGCGCTGGTCGTGCAGGCATCGCCGGGCTGGGGGCCGGCCTGGATGCAGGCGCCGAGCAGCAGCGTGGTGAAGCCGGCGGCAAGCGCCACGACGGCGCGTACGGACATCGAAGCGCGAGCGTTGCGCGACGTGGCGATGCGCGGGGGGGCGGTGCGTGAACGTAGGCAAGCTCTCGAGCGATCGAACGGTGTCGGGCGGAACATGGGTGGGTCTCGCAGGGGGTCGTGGGACAAGGCGAGCCTGTCCGACGCGGCTCGCGCAAAACAGCGTCTGTTGTCCAAGATGGTCGCGCGTGCTGAATGCGACCTGAAATGAGGCTAAAATGGGACTTAGCGGGCGCGCCCGGCGATGCGCTCGATCGGCGGAGTCGGCACGGCGGGAATCCCGGTTTTTGGCAGGAGCAGGCGGGCGGGTATACTGTGGGGCCCGGGCCGCCGTGGCGAGGAGCCCGGCAGGCTGACAACCGATTTATCGATCTTCGGCGTTTTATCGATTTCCGGCGTTTTGTCGATTTCCGGCCGAGTTTTTCCCGGGGGAGTAGCGAGGAACCATGGCAGGCAACTACCTTCAGATTGACAAGTTGATGGGGGCACTGGTGCACAAGGGCGGTAGCGACCTGCACCTCGTCGTCGGCGACAAGCCGATGATCCGCCTGCACGGGCGCATGCACCGCCTTGAGACGAAGATTCTCACGGCTGACGACATGGTCAGCCTGATGAAGTCGGTGACCCCGGAAAAGAACCAACAGGAGCTTCAGGAGTCGGGCACGACCGACTTCGCGGTGGGCATGCACGAGTCGCGTTTTCGTGTTTCGATCCACCGCCAGCAATACGAAGACCAAGCCAACGTCATCGGTATCGTCATGCGTCTCATTCCCAAGACGCTGCTCACCTGGGAACAGCTCAACTTCCCCGACCCGGACATCATCAAACGGTTGTGCATGCTGCCGCGCGGTCTGGTGTTGGTGACCGGGCCGACGGGTTCTGGAAAGACGACGACGCTCGCGACGCTGATCGATCACATCAACCAGACGCGTTACGACCACCTGATCACGCTTGAGGAACCGATCGAGTTCGTCCACCCGCACAAGCGCTGTCGCGTGACGCAGCGCGAAATCGGCATTCACCTGCCCGACTTTAACGAAGGCATCCGCCGCGCATTGCGTATGGACCCGGACATCATTCTGGTCGGCGAAATGCGCGACTACACCACGATCAAAGCGGCGACGACCGCAGCCGAAACGGGCCACTTGGTGTTCGGTACGCTGCACACGTCCAGCGCGCCGAGTACCATCGAGCGTATCGTGGACTCGTTCCCGGTGAACGAGCAGGCGCAGATCCGTGCGATGCTCACCGGTTCGTTGGAGGCGATCATCGCGCAGCGTTTGCTGCGGAAGAAGGGTGGAGGCCGAGTCGCCACCTTCGAGATCATGGTTCCCGACGCCGGTATCAAGCACAACATTCGCGAAGGCCAGACCTACAAGATCCCCAGCTCCATGCAGACTGGTAAAGCCAAGGGCAACGTGCTCATGGACAACCACCTGTTCATGCTCGTGAACGACGGGCTGGTCGAGCCGGAGGACGCGCTGTCGCTGGCCCACGATTACGCCATGTTCGAGAAGAAGCTCAAGGAGGCCAACCTCATCGGGTTCCAGCCGGGCAGCGAGGAAGGCGAAGGCAACAACAAGAAGTAGCTTCGGACCGCGCCCGGTGCGCCGCCAGGATTCGTCGGCGAAGCGCAGGGCGCCGACGGCATGACGTTACCGCCTTTCATCGCTTCACTTCGCTCGCGGGCGCGCATGCTGCGCGACTGGGTGGGGGAGCTGCGCCGGTACGGCGCGCCGCGGGAAACGGGGGATCCGCGGCGCGGGACGGTGTTCCTGCTGGACGGGGTCGGCGGCTTCAAGCTCACGCCGCTGCTGGTGCGCAAGGCGCTGCGCGTGTGCGGGTCGTCATTTGCGACCTATTTCTACGACTGGCATCGTGGACTGCCGGGGGACATGCTCTCCGACCTGATGTGCCTGCGCGCGAACCGGCGGGCGGCGCTGAAGCTGGCCCGAATCATCCGGCGGCGGGCCCGGGAATTCCCCGATGCCCCGATTCACCTGATCAGCTACAGCGGAGGGACGGGGGTCGCGGCGTTCGCCGTCGAAAAGCTGGGCCGGCACGTCCGGCTCGGGGTGCTCGTGCTGGGGGCGTCCGCGCTCGCGCCGGGCTACGACCTCGCGCCGGTGCTGCGCCGCGTGCGGGTGTGCTACGGGCTGACCTCGCGGCGTGACGTGATCATCCTGGGACTCGGAACGACGCTGTTCGGAACGGTCGATCGGCGTTTCGGCGCGTCAGCCGGCCTGGTGGGATTCCGCAATGTTCCGGGGTCCGGCGGGGCGGGGGAGCCGGTGGGGGAATTCGTCGCAATGCCCTGGACGCCGGAGCTGTGCGCCTGGGACCACGCCGGGCACCACGTCGGCGCGGCAAGCGTGCCGTACGTACGCACGCACCTCGTGCCGCTGCTCGGGGACGCGGCGACGGCGTGATTTCGGGCGTTACTTCTCACGTTTTTCCCGCGTAACAGCCGCGTGAAGTGTTCTTTAACCATTTCTCAGGCGCCCTTTACCGCCGGCGGTCATGATTGGATTGTCGAAAGCGGGTTTGCCGCCGCTGCGCGATCAGCGGCAGCGCCTGATGCAGCAATCCTAGAGCAAAGGAGGTAGCAACCATGGGTTCCACCGCAACACGTTCGAGCAAGAATGACGTCGCCACCAGCGCGCAGCGGTTTCGCGACGATCTCAAGTCGACGGGCCAGACCATGAAGGACGAGCTGGGCAATCTCGCCGGCGACGCGAAGGATATCGCGACGGATGCGGGTCGCGCGGCGCGGAGATCCATCGAGCCGGTCGAGGGCTACATTCGGGACAACCCCATGCGCACCGCGCTCATCGCCGCGGGGATCGGCGTGCTGGTCGGCGCGCTGTTCATCCGCCGCTAGCCGCGGGCGCCGACGAGAGCGCAGAGCGAAGGGAGTAGAGAGAGCCGAGCCTGGGAAGCGAAGACCGCGCGAGGCACAACCATGACCGAACCGAATGCAGAAAATCCAGCGGCGGGAGCCGAGCAACGCGGATTGAAACAGGCGCTGGAGCAACTCACCGAGCGCGTCAGTGAGCTGTGTGCGTATACCCAGTACCTGGGGCGCGTGCAGATGGACACCCTTGCGGCGCGGGCCCGCCGGACAGGAATGATGCTGGCGCTGGGGTTTTTCGGTGCACTGGGATTCACCGCCCTCACTTTCGTGTTGCTGTTTTACTGCATTCACGCACTGGCGCGCGGCTTCGCCTCCTGGGTGGACTGGCCCCTTTGGGCCGGCGAACTGCTGGTGGGCGGTGTGAGCCTGCTGGGCCTGCTCGGCGCCGCCGCCTGCGCCTACTTCGTGCGGGAACACCGCCGCATGCAACGCAAACGCGAGGACTACGATGAGCGCAACCGCGAACAGCAAGCCCGCTACGAGCGCAGCGTACACAGCTTCGCTACCCCCGCGGTCTGAGCGCGAACTGCTCGCCCGCGAGAAGCAGGCCGCCAAGGAGGCGGTCGCCGTCGCGTGGCAGCAACTCGTCGCCGAGGTGAAGCGCTACCCGCAGGAGGCGGCGGACGGCCATCCGTGGGGAACGCTGCTCGCATCGGCTTCCACCGGCGTGCTGGTGGGTGCGGGGGCCGCGTGGTGTACGCGCGACCGCGTCGAGTGCGAGGCCCGACCGACCCACACCGCCCGGCATCCCAAGCGAAAAAAGCAGGAGCGCGCGCCGCGGCAGGAGGCGGACGGATCGGCTGCGCGGCACGATCCGCGCGACGAGGAAGAGAAAACGAAAAACGGCCGGCTCAAGCACATGGCCAAGGAAGCGACCAAGGACGCGGCGTCGTCGTTGGTGACCAGTACGCTGCTTCAGGCGGCGCCGGCGTTCATCATGGGGTTCTTGGGCGCCGGCGCCCCGCAGCAGGGCGACCCGGCGGCGGCCCTCTAAGGGAGATTCAGAAATGCCATCCGCATGGAGCAAGAAGGATGAGCGGCAGTACCAGCGCATCAAGGAGAGCTCGAAGAAACGCGGGCGCAGTGAGGCCCGCGCGGAAGAGATCGCGGCGCGCACCGTGAACAAGCAGCGCCGCGAGGAGGGCCGCACGCCGAACCGCAAGACCCAGGGCTCTGGCAATCCCAATACGCCGCTGGAGGATCGGACCAAGGCCGAACTCTACAACCAGGCGAAGAAGCGCGACATCTCCGGCCGCAGTCAGATGAACAAGAAGGAACTGATCCGCGCCCTGCGCGACCGTTAGCGCTGCGCCCTTGGCGCGCGTGGTCGATGCGCACGGCTCGTTTCTGTCACGGTCACCTGCCAGCCAGACCGCAAAGTGCCTCACGGCTGGTTCAAACCGCCCGGGTCCCACTTGCCCGGGCGGTCGACACACCTTTTACGGTTCGCGGGTGCAGGGCTCGCCGGCCGACCTGCGGGCCGTTTACAGGCGGGGCGGGCGCGGTATACTCCGTCCCGATCCGGCGACCAGGTGGAAGGCGACGGTGCGGCAGATGCAGGGGCCGCGACACGTAAGCCTATGCCAGTTCCGGAGTTATGAGTCGAAGCGCCACTAGCTCAATTGGATAGAGCATCGGTCTACGGAACCGAAGGTTGCTGGTTCGAATCCAGCGTGGCGTAGTCCCATCAGAGCCGCGCCCGTAAGGAAGCGGATGCCGGCGCGGTCCCGTGTCGCCCCTCACCCGAACTGATCATCCCACGCCGTGATTTTACGTTCTGCGTCCATTCTGCGCGTCTATCCCCGCCCCTTCCGGCCGGCGATGTCCAGGCTGGTGATGTAGTCCGCGGGCGTGGTGCCCGCCGGCAGCGCCTGGACGATCCGCGCGTAGAGCGGGTCCTGCATTTCGCCGAGGGCCTGCACGTACTGCGGCTTCGGCGTGAGCTGAATGTCGGTGAGGCCCGCCGCCCGCATCATTCTCTCGGTCTCGTCGACGAGGACGGCGCCGGCCACGCAGCCAACCAGCGCCTCGACCATCGCGCGGACCTCAGCCGGCAACGGCTTGAGCAGGGCCATGTCGGATACGGCGACGCGTCCGCCGGGGCGCAGGACGCGGGCGATCTCGCGCCAGACCTGGGGCTTGTCGGGCGAGAGGTTGAGCACGCAGTTGGAGAGGACGACGTCGACGCTGGCGTCGGCGACGGGCAGGTGTTCGATTTCGCCGAGGCGGAACTCGACGTTGTCGAGTCCGGTGCGGTCGCGGTAGGCGGCGACGTTGCGGCGGGCCTTGGCGAGCATCTCGGGGGTCATGTCGACGCCGATGGCGCGGCCGGCGGCTCCGAGCCGCGGCCCGGCGACGAAGCAGTCGAGTCCGCCGCCGCTGCCGAGGTCGAGGACGATTTCGCCCCTTTGCAGCGACGCGAGGGCCGTTGGGTTTCCACAAGAGAGACCCATGTCGGCGCCGTCGGGCAGGGCGGCGAGGTCCTCCGCCGAGTAGCCGACCTGCTCGGCGACGCGGCTGGTACTGCAGCACGAGGGCCCGCAGCAGGACCCGCCGCCGGCGGTGTGACCGCGCTGGGCGATCTCGGCGTAGCCGTCACGGACGATGTCGCGGACGCGTTGGGCGTCGGCGGGATCGGCTGAGGAGGTCGGTTTTTGGGTTTCGGTGGGATTCATGAATCGTCTCCAGGCGGCGCGGGGCCGCGGGTTGCCGGTGGCTCGGGCACGTCGTGGCCGCGGTTGACAGGCGACCGGAAGAATCCTAGCATTGTTGCACAGATATGCAAGTAACAGGAAAACAACGCAAGCGGGGCGGCTGCACAGCCCCGGCAGGTGGGGGAGCGTGTGCGGCGCCCGGCGCGTGCCCGCCGCTGGAGGAGGCACTGGATGCCCGGCTGTTCAAGGCTCTGGCCGATCCATCGCGGCTCGCGGTTCTGCACTGCCTGACCCGATCGTGCGGCTCGCGGACGGTGACGGAGGTGGCTGCGTGCTGCTCAGTGGACCTGTCGGTCGTGTCGCGGCACCTGGCGATCCTGCGCGACGCTGGGGTGCTGGAGGTTGAGAAGCAGGGCCGGCAGACCTTCTACCGTGTACGGTACGACGCGCTGTGCCGGACGCTGCGGGCGCTGGCGGACGCACTCGAAAGTTGCTGCGGGTCGGAATCTGGCACCCGGAGCTGAGCACTCAGGGGCAGGGCCGTTCGAGGTCCGGCAACCGTGGTCTGCGCGAAGCCGCGCCGCCTCATGTTGCGTAAGGCCAATCGGTTGCAACCACGCTAATCCCGCTCCGACCGGTCTGCGTCGAACAGTGCCTCCTGGCACGCGGGGGTCAGCATTGCCGAGTTGTGGCCTACGTCTGGGACGGTGACGAGGCGCACGCGCGACGTCTTGTCGTGTTTGCGGGCCAGCGCCGTCATTGCTTCGACCCAGTGCCGGGCCCGCTCCACGTGCGTGCCGCCCGGATTGCCCGGCGTCTCCTTGACCGGGGCGGTGTCCCGCGACCCGACCACGACCGTGATCGGCAACTGAGCAGCCGCGAGCCACCCGGCTGGATCCGGCTTGACGTCGATCCGCCCCCATGGCGCATCGTCGCTCCAGCGCATCCGCCGCCGCAATCGCCGCATGCCGTTCGTCCACGTCACGTCCGGATCCGGAAACGCGAACGTCCCGGCTGCACAGATGACCGCACGTGCCACGCGCTCGGGGTGCATCACCACGTAGCGGCTCACGAACTGCCCGCCCGCGGAATGCCCGTAGAGATGAAACCGCTCCGGAAGCTCGGGAAAAGCCAGCCGCGTCGCCTCCACCAGCGCGTTGACGAAGATGTCCGCACCGACGTGCCGCCCGAAGAGCCCCCGGTACCCGCCGCCCGGCCCGGCGTGCCCGCCGTAGTTCGCCTGATCGAACGCCGGCGCGAGCACCACCACGCCGCGCTCGTCCGCCAGCTCCGTCCAGCGCCGGATATACAGGTCAGCCGCGTCGATTGCGGCGTCGTTTTCCGCGATGCTTCCGTGCACGAGCACCAGCAGTCCGCGCGGCGATCCCTGCGGCACGTACCGCGCGTAGTCACCGTAGTCGTGCGTCAACCGCTCGACCCGGCCGCGCACGATCGCATCGCCCGCAGTCTGCGCCTGCGCGTGCCGCGCCGCCGCCGCGCCGATCGCCAATGCAGCCACCAACAGAACCAACCGCGATGTCACGGGACACCTCCGCAATCAATTTTGCGCTTCGACACGCGTCGCCTCGTGGATGACGCGCCTGGTTGACTCGCCGAAGTGAAATGTCCGACGCAGTGCCGCGCGGCAACGACGTCAACGCCCGCTTGGTGAAATCTAACGCACGCGGGCCGCGGATGCGACTGGCAACGCCACCGTCCTAGGATCGCGGATCCGCCAAGCCCGGCTGGTCAGCCACGGCGCGGATGCTAGCATCCTGCGCCGGCCGGCGATGGGCACAGCATCACAGACAGTCAGCGCTGCCCACGGGCGCAAGGAGAATACCAGTGTCGCACGTATCGAGACTCCATTTCCGACGCGTGGGCGAGCAGGTCACCGCGCGCTACGAGGGCCGCAGGCTGGCCCGCAGCACGTCGGCTGCACTCTACCGCCTGCTCGTCGGTCACCTTGGCGCCACGCCGCTCGACGGCACGGTCGTCCGCATCCGCATGCGCGACGGGGACATGGTCATCGACCTGTTCCGCGACGCCGCGGAATCCGCCAGCGCCGAGCGGCTGGGCACGCTCACCGCCGGCGAGGCCTACGCCGTCTACTGGCTGCTCTACAGCCCGGGGAAGGATCCGCTTTTGCCCATCACCATCGAAGTTGTTGCGCACGGCGCGCCCCGGCAGGGCGCAGGCGCGATCACGTTTCAGCAAAGCGCGTAAGCGCGAAGGTCACGACGGCGCAACGGACACTCCCGCGCAACTTCGGGTTTCATCTTGAACGCCGCGCACCTTGGCGATAGGCTCGCGCCGGATTCGGCATCAGCCGGTGCGCGCGACGCCGCAGATTTCAACCGGCAGGCTACCCTCCAACCAGGATTCGTATCGCGACCATCAGCGAGGTGGATGATATGAGCATTCCGGCACGGTTCCGCGCTGGCCTGCGGCGCGGCGTTATCGTTCTTGCCCAGGCAGTCGCATGCGGTGCGCTGCTCACCGGGTGCTCGGGCACCCCGCCCACCGGCGACAACACCGGTGACATGAATTCCAATGGGACCTTCGGCGGCGGCACACCGGTCGACGCCACCATGCCGGCTGAGGTGCCCGGCCTCTTCGCCGCCGATCAGCTCTGGACGGTCGCGGCGACAAACGCAGCCGGGACCGCCGGCGCCCTCGTCTTTGGCGTTGGCGACGTCGTCGAGTTCGCCGGCGTGCTGCCCACCGATTCCTGCTTCGCCGTCCATCCCGAAGCGCAGATTGACTACACGGGCGGAACGCTCACCCTGCAGACCGACTATTCCACCAAGGAGCCCGGGTCCCAGTGCCGCTTCACGCTCGAGGCGCCGGCGGCGAACTGCGTCACCAACGGCATCCCCGACGCCACTTGCGATTTCCCCAGCGGTCAATACACGCTCGTCGACGAGGGCACCGACGTGCCGCTCGTCTCCGGCGGCTGGGCGCTGCCGCAACCCTGCGCGACGCTGCCGCCGACGCTTTTCACCTACGGCGACTGGTCGATCGTGTCGCTCCATCCGCTCGCGCTGCCCTTCGCCGTGCCCGCCAACCAGTTCGGCGGCACGTTCATCGCGGTCGCCGGCAACTCCTCGACCGTCCAGAACGCCTCGCTGTGCACGGCGATCTCCGGCACGGACTGCACGGGGTGCAGCGGGGTCCCAGCCCAGGGCACGGTGACGTTTGACGGAACCCAACTCGTCGTCAACCTGACCTTCACGGAGAGCGCGTCGTCCTGCGCGGTCAGCTTCACCGGACAAGCCCAGGCCTGCGGCGCGTACGTCGAGCAGGGCACGGTGGGCAACCCGGTCGTCCGCGTCGTCGGCAACGGCACTTACCAGCAGGATGGTGTCACCGGTGAAATCCACGTCCTGTACTTCACGGGAAGCCCGGGCAGCGTGCGTCAGTAGGGCGGGCCCGGTGGGCGGCGGACGGCCCGTACGCCTCCGACTGCCCGATAATTCCGCGTTCACCCGCTCACCATCGCTTCGGGCCCCCGGTTTGGCTCCCTTAGCCCATCCTAAGCAGCCCGCCCCGGCCCCTCAGTCCTGTGGTATGCTGCGCGGGAATGACGCCATGGGTTCCTCATGGACCCGGCGACCCGAGGCGAGGTACACTCATGACAGGGGCTTCCATGTGCGCAGGGCGCGAGGCAGAGACAGGGGCGGAGACGCTCTGCGTCCTCATGGTCGAGGATGACGAACGCGTGATCATGGCTGTCCGCGAGGGCTTTGCCCGGCGCGGCATCCGCTTGCTGGCCGCGCAGACCCTGGCCGCGGGCCGGCGCCTGCTCGCCCAGCCGGAGCGGTTCGACGTGCTCGTTCTGGATCTGAATCTGCCCGACGGCAACGGCGCTGATCTGGCCAACGAGTGCCGCCGTAGCGGATGCGAGGTGCCGATCATCATGGTGACCGCGCGTGACACGATTGCCGAACGCGTCGCCGGCCTCAGCCGCGGCGCCGACGACTACGTGTGCAAGCCGTTCGCCGTGGACGAACTGATCGCCCGCCTGCAGGCCGTCCTGCGCCGCGTGCGCCCGCAGGGCAGCCACCTGCTGAGCTACGCCGACGTCCAGGTCGATCTCGTGCGTCGCCAGGTGCGTCGCGGCGAGATCGAACTGAGTCTCTCGGCGCGCGAACTCGACCTGCTGGCTTACCTGATGTGCCATCCGGAGCAGGTCCTGGAGAAAAACCGCATTCTCCGCGACGTGTGGGGTGATGAGGCCGACCAGGACGCGAACGTCCTGCACGTCTACGCGAACTACCTGCGCAACAAGCTGGAGCAGGGCCGCTACCCACGCCTGCTCCACACCGTGCGCGGCGTGGGCTACGTCTTTTCCCGGGAGGAGCCCGACCTGCTCGCCGTGGCGTCGGGCCATTGCTGATGGATCGAGCACGACCAGTTGAACGGTGGCCCATCAACCATCCGCGGCGCGCGCACCGCAACGCGACCCGCCGCGGCCCGGGCTGGCTGTGTGTGCTGGTCGTCATCCTGGCGGCGGCTTCCGCGCGACCGCAACGGGCCGCCGCCTACGATCCACCGCCTCCTGCCACCTACACCGACCCCGACTACGATGCCGTCGCCCGGCGTACCGACGCCGGCGGTATGGCGCCCTACAACACGAACCCGCGTCACCTGGTGGATTTCCATTCGCTTACGCTGGGGCGCTGGAGGCCCGAGGACCCCCAGGTCGATCGCTTCGTCGGCGACTACTTCCCGAACGGCAGATACGCGTCTGTCGAAATCGTCCTGGGGGGGCTGCACAACCCGCCGGGCGATACCGACCCCGGCCATTTCATGCCTCTCGCGTACGGCGACAACCCCGTCTACGGGTTCGTCGAACTGGACGTGGACAACGACAACGATACGGGCGGCGAAGTGGAGGCGCCCCAGTACCGCTATCCGGCCAACATCGCACGCTTCGGCGGTCTGCCCGAGGGCGACGCCTTCGAACACCGCATCGCCAAGTCTGCCGATGCTTTTGACGGTGACTTCCAGACCATGCCCTACGTCGAGCGGCAGGGCGAGGAGTTCCACCTCGCGCTCCTCGGCGGGCAGTTCGACGCCAGCGGTGTCGACGTCGTGGCCGGGGACGCGGACCTGAAGTTCGAGGCCGGAGAAATCTGGAACATCACCGGGACATGGTTCCATCGCGCCCACGGCTTCGAGCCCTATAGCCTCGCCTCGGGCGGGTGTGTGCCCGGCGAGTACGATCCGGAGTGCGTCCTGCGCTTCGCCCACGATATCGCGACCGATACGACCACAATCACGCTCGTCTTTCCTTTGAACAACGCGGCTGCCGCCGACCTCACCGGCGAGAATCCCCAGCCCAACAACCACGATGCTTCCGACCAGGCGTCAGTGCTGGAAGCGCTGCAGGACCTGAATACGAGCGCCACCCTGGTATTCGAATTGAACATCCAGGACCCGCAGGCCCTGCTCATCCTGGATTGGAAGGACCACAGCCCGGGCGACTCTCTCCAACCGGCCAACTGGCGACCCACCGTGCTGTTGGGCGTGCCCTACAGCGAGCCCGGCCACGGCTTCGTTTGGACCGACGTCTGGCCCAACGTCCTGCGCGGTGATGTCGACGGCGACGATGGCGTCAATGCGGCGGACGGACACGAAATCGAGGATTACATCGAGGACCACGACGAGGAGGACGGCGTCAAGGACGAACGCGTGACCATCCCCCTATTTCCCGCGAATTTCTGCAGCCGCGACGTCAACCAGGACGGCGTCGTGGATGCGTTCGACCGCGCGCTGGTCTCCACCGTCGGCGACGTGGATCAGGATGGCGACGTGGATCTCGCCGACTTCGCGCTCCTCCAGGCCTGTCTCGGATGGACCGCGGGCGGGGAGGCGTTGCCGTGCGGCCTGCTGGACCTCGATGCGGACGGTGCCGTCGGGCCCAGGGACTTCACCTGGTGGCGCAACGTCATGGAAGGCCCCGAGGAACACTGACCCTGCGGGGCGGATTTTGATCTGCAATATTTGCAGGTCGTTCCCCTGCCTGGGTATGATGAACGCTCATGTCGGCTGCTGAGCCATACATCCGGTTGCGTGCCCGTCGGGCCCAGAGTCTGGCCAAAACTACGCGCCCGGCTCGGCAGGCGGGGTTCACCCTCCTCGAACTCCTCGTGGTCATCTCCGTCGTCGCCATCCTCGCCGCGATCCTCCTGCCCGCACTCCGTTCCGTGCGCAACCAGGCTCGCCGGGTTCACTGCGCATCGAACCTCCGATCGATCGCCATGGAGTTTCAGTTGTTCGCCGACGGCACGTCCGCGCTCGGCCGCGGCGACAGTGAACAACTGGGCAGCGGCCGCTTCCACATCAATGATTTCCAGGACGCCGTCTACCGCCTGGACGAGTTCTGGGACAAACCGGACGAGCAAGTCGCGACCCTCTCGGCCGGCAAGCAGGTCGCCATGTGTCCAGCCGGTGCCCGGCAGCTCGTCAAACGGCAGGGCTTTCCATGCGGACACCAGGCGCTCACGCCCGTCGAGGATGTGTCGCTGGCGTTCAACCTGCGGCTCTACCGGGGCCTCGTCAAGGTGGGGGGGCAGTCGCTGCTGGCGCCCACCAGCATCACGATGGTGCGCGCCGACATTCTCAACCACCCGTACGTACCGCTGCTGATGGACGTGGACGGACGCGCAGCGGCTGAGCGCGGCATCGAGCCGTTCTACACAGCCCCGCCTCTGGCTGACGTCTCCGATCCCCTGGCGGACGGACGCTACTGGATGCCCTCGGGCCGGCACGGCAAGGAGATCAACGTCGCGTTCGTCGGCGGACACGTGCTCACCAGTCGCCATCCCGAACGCGAAGTCTGGAACTGGGATTACACCGCCGGCATCGGTCGCTAGAGTATGCGCATTTCCCCGCGGCCTCGCCCGGCGGAGCCGTACCCGCCGCGCAACGCCCTCAGCCGGCACGACCCATGACCTTGCGAAGGCGACTCATCCTGCTGCACTCCGCTTTCGCTGCCTTCGCCGTCATCGCGGCGCTCGCCACCATCTACGCCATCCAGTTCTATACCGAACGCGTGTCCGACCGGCTCGAAGCCATGATCAACGAGGCCCAGCTCGTCGAGAACCTCCGCGTCGATTTCAAGACGCTCGACGTGCATCTCCACGAGCTGGTCACGGGCCGGCGCAATGCCGATGCCGTCTTCGAGACCCAGTGCGATACGCTCCTGTCCCGGCTCGACGACGTCGTGCGTTTCGCCGGCCAGCACCAACCGGATTCCGCAGACGTCTGCGCGGCGCTGCACACCCTCCGCGGCGAACTGGCCGAGGCCATCGCCGACTGTGTCGCGCTCGTCCGCGCGAATGATCTGGAAACCGCCCATCGCGACTTCAAGGAGCGCATCGAGGCCGGCATCCTCAGCGCCATGGATGTGCGCCTCCGCCGGCTGCGCGGTGTGCTCGACGAACGCCGCGGCGCCGCCAGCGGCCAGCTCTTCGCCCGCAACGCCCAGCTCCTCGTGCTGTCGCTGCTGGTCGCACTGGGCGGCGTGGGCCTGGTCGTCGCCGGAGCCATCGTCGTGCGCCGCCGGCTCGTCCTGCCCATCGCGCGGCTCAAGGCGGCCACCGCGGCGTTCGCCGAGGGCGACCTCACCTACCGTGTGCAGGTCGATTCCACCGACGAACTCGGCGTGCTCGGCGCTTCCCTGAACAACATGGCGTCCTCGCTGCGCACCTCCCAGCGCAAGTTCAAGTCGCTGTTCGAAAACCAGCGCGACCCCGTCGTCGTCTGCACCCGTGCGGGAACCGTCTGCGAGATCCATGACGGTGACCCAGCCGTCCTCGGCGCCGCCAACCGCCCGATCGTCGGCAGCAGCCTCGCGACGCTCTGGACGCCCGACACTGGCAGCGACGGGTTCTGGATCGATCTGGTCGAACGCGTCTTCGCCCGCGGCGAGACGATCCGCGTCAACGAAGTCACCGTGCCCACCGCCCACGGCGGCCGGCGCGTGCTGGATGTCGTCGCCTATCCCGTCGACTACGCCGATCAGCCCTACGCGGCCCTGGTCCTGCGCGATGCAGCGGAACGCGTGCGTCTGCAGAACGAGCTGCGCCGCTCCGAGACGATGACCGCCGCCGTGACCGTCGCCCGCGGCATCGCCCACGACTTCAAGAATCTGCTGCACAGCGCCGTGAACACCCTCACGCTGCTGCAGGTCGACGCCGCCGACCCGCTCGTTCGCGAACGAGCCACGACCGCGCTCGGCGCGTGCGAGCAGGCCGCGCGTCTTTCCCGCCGGCTTTCGCGCTTCGCCGGGACCGATCGCGGCAATCCCGAAGTGCTGCCCCTCATGGGCACGGTCCGCGTGATCCTCGATTCGCTCGACGAAGGTTTTCTCAATAACGTCACGGTCGATTTCCGTGGCGACGAGCGCGTCGCTGTCGAGATCGACCGCGATCACCTCACGCAGATCGTGCTCAACCTGCTCGTCAACGCCCGCGAGGCCATGGCCACCGGGGGAACGCTGAGCGTGCACGCCGCGACCGTGCAGACCGCCGATCCCCGCGCGCCCGCTTCGCCACGTCCGTACGCAGTCCTCACCGTTCGCGACAGCGGTTGCGGCATCGCCCCCGAGGTGCTCGATCGCGTCTTCCAGCCGTTCTTTTCCTCCAAGCAGCGCGGCAGCCACGGTCCCCGCGGACTCGGGCTCGCCGTCGTCTACGCGCTCGTCAACCAGGCGGGCGGATTCATCCTCGTCGAGAGCGAGCCCGGACGGGGCAGCGCCTTCCAGGTCCACCTCCCCATCGCCACGGACTGGAATAATCCAACTGCGCCGGCATCCGCAGCCTCCCGTCCTGAGTGAAAAACCCGCTTAAATACGCCTAATTGAGGCCGTGTGCGCCTGCGCCGCGCCGTACACTTCACTCGGATTCGGTCGTGAGTGGGACCGCCGCAAGCCGGCGGAGTGTCAGGCCTCGACGTCAGGGGAAGCGACCGTGCCGACCTCACTCTCTCCGTCCTCCGTCACCGGTCTTTGCCTTCGCCTTGCTGTCGGACCCGCCGCTGCGAATTCATCAGTCACCATCCGATCGGAAAACGAAGCGTTAAACCATAGGTTTCTACTGTGAAGCAACTGCTTGAAAGGAGAATTACCATGAACGTTCGCCGTGGACTCATCGTCGGCGCCGCCGCACTGCTGCTCGTGGTCTTTCCGGCCTTCGCCGGCAATCCGGACGCACCCAACCTGTGCAGCAACGGCACCTGCGTGTGCCCGGGCGCCGACCCGCTCACGCCGGAGGTCGCAGCCGACGTCATCTACATGCGCGAGGAGGAGAAACTCGCCCGCGACGTGTACATCGCCATGGAAGAAGCCTGGGAGATGCAGATTTTCACCAATATCGCCCAGTCCGAACAGCGCCACATGGATTCCGTCCTCACCCTGATCACCTGCTACGGGCTCACCGATCCCGTGGTCGATGACACGCCCGGCGTTTTCACCGACCCGACGCTCGCGGCACTCTACACCACCCTCGTCACGTCCGGCCTGAATTCGCGCCTCGAGGCGCTCATGGTCGGGGCGCTCATCGAGGAGCTCGACATCTCCGACCTGCAGGCGGCACTCGCCCAGTCGGACAACGCCGATGTGGACCGCGTCTTCGAGAACCTGCTCTGCGGATCCGAGAATCATCTGCGTTCCTTCGCGACGCAACTCGCCATGCTCGACGCTACCTACACGGCGCAGTACCTGACGCAGGAGGAATTTGACGCCATCGCCGCATCGCCACGCGTCCCCTGCGGTCTGAACCAGAACGGGCCGCAACTGCATGGTGATCGCGACCGGATCCACGATCAGATTCACCTCCGGGACCAGTTGCGCACCGGACGCCCTGAGCTGATCAAGTAAGGGCGACTCCTCTGTTTCCTGGACTCCGCGGCAGTGGGGCCGCGGAGTCCGGGCACAATCCGTTCGCACACGGGGCTGGATCCCTGTTGACCGACGCCGGCGCAACGCCGGCGTTTTTGCTTAGGGCCGACTAATCTTGCGGGCGATGCTGTGGTCAAGTCCCTACCGTTGCGGTGGAGACGGGCTGAGCTCCTCAAGAAATACCAGCGGACTCGACGGCACACCCCCTCAACGCCGGGCGGGAGTGCGTCCGAGCGGGGGGATACTCCATGGTCACACAGCTTCGTTCGTTAGCGCACCGGGCATTGGAAGAACCGAGCAACCGACGTCGGCGTAATGCATGCTGCGCCGCGTTGCTCGCTCTTGCGCTAGCGCCGGCGGCGCAGGCGCAGATCCGCTGGCGCAGCGGTGAAGGCGGCAGTCCGCGTGCCGCCACGACGGGACAGCGTGGCCTTGGCGTTGTCCGCGACCAATTGTCGTCGTCGGACCGGCGCCATCTCGTCATCCGATTCGACGCACCAATCACCGCGCCGGATCGCGCCGAACTCGCGCATGCGGGTATCATTCTGGAGGGCTATCTCGGCGGCAACGCCTACTTCGCAGCCGTCGATCCGGCGCCGCTCGGGTCCGCGCCGGTTGGGGCGGTGCCGCAGCTCGTCTCCGCCGCACCCGTGGCAACCGCGCACAAGCTCCATCCGTACCTCGCGCGCGGCGCGCGGCCCACTTGGGCCCTGCGTCCGGCCCCCGCACCCGACCGTCCTGCGGCACCGTCCGGGGAGCTGATGGGCGCGTACCTGCTGTTCTTTCCAGATGTGACGGATGCGGAAATCACGAAACTCGCCCAAGCCCACGGCATCATCGTACACCGCCGGTTGCTGTCCGTGCCGGGCATCGTGGCCGAACTGCCTTTTGCGGCGCTCTCGGCCATCGCCTCCGAGGATGCCGTGCAATATGTCGAGCCCGCTCTGCCGCCACTGCGTGCGCTCAATGACAGCAACCGCGCGCTCACTGAGGCCGACAGCGTACAGGCCGCCCCCTATGGTCTCGACGGCGCTGGCGTCGATGTGCTCGTCTATGACGCCGGCACCGCTCGGGATACGCACGTTGATTTCGGCGGCCGTTTGGCGGTACGCGACGCGTCGGGTATGGCGGATCACTCCACCCACGTCTCCGGAACCATCGGCGGCGACGGCACCGCCAGCGGTGGCACCTGGCGCGGCATGGCCCCGGCAGTAACCATCGAATCTTATGGCTTCGAGACCGGCGGCCCGCTGCAGGCCGGGTTTCTCTATACCGATCCCGGCGATATCGAGGCGGACTACGACGAGGCCATCAACGTCTACGGCGCTGACATCGCCAACAACTCCATCGGCACCAACACAGCCCCCAACGGTTTTCCCTGCACGTGGGAGGGCGACTACGGCGTTACCGACGCGGTCATTGACAGCATCGTTGCCGGAGGCCTCGGAAAACCGTTTCGCATCGTCTGGGCCAACGGCAACGAGCGGCAGGGGAGCCAGTCCTGCGGCGCTGGGTACCACACGACCGCGCCACCCGCGTGCGCCAAGAACCACATCACCGTCGGTGCGCTCAACTCGAACGACGACTCGGTAACAGCGTTCACCAGCTGGGGACCCGCCGACGACGGTCGACTCAAGCCCGACATTTCCGCGCCGGGGTGCCAGGTTGGTGCGGACGGGGGTGTGACGTCCACCTCGGCGTCCAGCGACACGGGATACACCACCTTCTGTGGCACTTCCATGGCGGCGCCAACGGTCACCGGGCTCTCGGCCCTTCTACTCCAGGACTACCGCGCCCAGTACCCGGGTGCAGTGGATTTTCGCAATGCCACGCTCAAGGCCCTCCTCGCCCACAACGCCGAGGACATCGCCGCTCCCGGCCCCGACTACCAGACCGGCTACGGGTCCGTGCGCATCCGCCGTACGATCGACTTCATGCGCACCGGGCGCTTTCTGGAAGCGGCGGTTGGCCCGCAGGGCACTTATGCGCTCGTTGCCATCGTCGCCCCGGGCGACGCGGCGCTGAAGCTCACGCTCGCCTGGGACGATCCACCCGGCACCCCCAACGTGCTGCCTGCGCTCGTCAACGACCTGGACATCCGTGTCTTCGATCCGACCGGTGCGCAGCACTTCCCCTGGACGCTCGGCGGGCTGGCTGACCCCGCCGCGCCGGCGGTCCGCTCCGGTCCGGACCGCGTCAACAACCTCGAGCAGGTACTCGTGGACGCGCCCGCATCCGGGCTTTGGCGCGTCGAAGTGTTCGGCTACAGCGTGCCGCAGGGCCCTCAAACATTTTCGCTCTGCGTGTCGGCGCCCATCCTGGGGGATTGCAATACCAATGGCGTCGCCGACATGCTCGACGTAGCCGGCGGGACCAGCGCCGACTGCAACTTCAACAGCGTGCCGGACGAGTGCGAGCCCGCGGCGGACTGCAACGCCAACGGCGTCACCGACCTCTGCGACATCGGCGCCGGCACCAGCGCCGACATCAACAGCAACAGTATCGCCGACGAGTGCGAGCCAGACTGTAACGCCAACACGCGGCCCGACGATTACGATATCGCGACGGGCGCGAGCACCGACTGCAACGGCAACTCGATACCCGACGAATGCGATCTCGCCGGCGGAAGCAGCGTCGACTGCGACGCCAATGCGCTACCCGACGAATGCCAGCCCGATTGCAACGCCAACGCGATCGCCGACGCCTGCGACCTCGCCTCCGGCGCCAGCGCCGACTGTGATCTCAACGGCGTGCCGGACGAGTGCCAGCGCGATTGCAACCAGAACGGCATTCCGGATGATTGCGACATCGCCGCCGGGAGCAGCCTCGACCAGGACCAGAATGGCTATCCGGACGAATGCCGGCTGCTGTTCGTCCGCGCCGACGCGGCGGGCGACAATGACGGCACGAATTGGACCGACGCCTACATCGATCTCCAGGACGCGCTCGCCTTCGCCCGCAGCAGTCCCCAGATCGACGAGATCTGGGTGGCGGAGGGCGCCTACACGCCCGCCGCGCCCGGCGGCAACATCTACGCAACCTTCGCCCTGCCGGACGGCGTGGCGCTCTACGGCGGATTCGCCGGCACCGAAACCCGTCGCGAACAACGGGACTGGATGGCGCATCCCACCGTGCTGAGTGGTGACCTGAACGGCGACGACGGCCCCGAATTTGCCAATCGCGTCGACAACAGCCGCACCATCATCACCGGCGACGGTCTCGGTGCAGCCAACCTCGACGGGTTCATCGTCCACGATGGCTACGCCACGACCTCACCCGGCGCCGGCCTGCGCCTGACCAACTGCCAGGCGCGCATCGCCAACTGTCGTTTCGAGCAGAACGTCACCAGCTTCTACCACGGCGGTGCCGTCTACGCGCAGGACGGCTATGCCCTGTTCACCGGCTGCGTTTTCAACGAAAATTACGTGCACCTGGGCAAGGGCGGCGGGATCTACCTGTACGGCACAGCCACCGCCGACATCGCGGACTGCACGTTCACCGGCAACACGAGCGTGGGCAGTACGAGTGGGACACCCGAAGGCGCCGGTGCCGCCATCGCGCACTGGGCCGACGGGCCGCTGACCATCGTGGATTCCGTCTTCGACAACAACGTCTCCCGGGGCTTTTACACGTCCGGAACCAACGGGGCGTACGCCGGCGCCATCGATCACTTCGGCCCCGGACCGCTCTTCGTCGATCGCTGCGTGTTCACGGACAACGCCTCCAATGCCGGCGGCGCCATCTTCTCGTGGCGCGATCTGACCATCACCAATTCGGTGTTCGCCCGCAATCACGCGCCTCAGTTCAACAGTTCCGTCGGGTGGGGCGGGCAGGGCGGCGCCGTCGCGTGCAACTCCTTTGCCGGCACGACGGTTACCGTCGCCAACTGCGTGTTTTTCGGTAATTCCAGCGAGGATGCGGGCGGCATCGGCGCATACAACGCCGCACAGCTTTCCGTCGCCAACAGCATCCTCTGGAACAACACCGACAACCGGGGCAACGTCGGCAAGTCGCAGGTGAGCAGCGCTCAGACTCGCTACTGCTGCATCATGAACATGCTGGTCGCAGCGCCGGGTGACGATCCGCCCGATCCTGCGCATTTTCCCGGTTGTATCGATGCCGAGCCGCTCTTCGAGGCGCCCGCCGCGACTGACTTCCACCTGCAGGCCGGATCGCCCTGCATCGATGCGGGCGACAGCGCGGCGTTGCCCTTCGCGGCTTTGCGCGACCTGGATGGCCGCTTCCGCTTCCGTGACGATCCCGCGACGCCGGACACCGGGCCGGGAATTGCGCCCGTGGTGGACATGGGCGCGCTCGAATTCGGCTCGATTCACGACGGCGACTACGACGGTGACGGCGACGTGGATCTCGACGATTTCCTCTTCCTGCCCGTCTGTCTGACCGGACCAGCGCAGGGGCCGGTTGCCACCGGTTGTGCGCCGCTGGATCTGGACGCGGACGACGATGTGGATCTGCTGGACGTGGCGCGCTTCCATACCGCGCTCGACCCGGCTGTCCTGCCCTTGTTGCCGCCGGCGTTGATCAGCGGATCCGTGGCGTATTCCGGCGCCGCAGGCGGCCCGATCGTGGTTCGCGCTATGGGCGTGGCCGGCACTTCGTGGGTCTTCGAAACGACGCGCTCGACACCCGGGGCCTACCAGTTGTCCATCGACCACAGCGGCAACTACCGGCTCTTCGCGTTCATCGATGTGGACACCGACGGTCTGCCCGATGCGGGCGAACCGCGCGCGGACTATACCGCAAACCCCGTCGGCATCACCACGAGCGGTCAGACGCTCGCCGGCGCCGATTTCTCGCTCGGCGGCGCCTATTCGATCACTGGGCGCGTGACCTGGGGGAGCGACCCGGGCAGCGGCGCTTGGAATATCCCCATGCAGTTGTCCGGAACGGCGCAGGCCGAGACGACCACCGACGGGGACGGAAACTACGCCTTCACCCAACTCGGCGACGGCGACTATACGGTCACTCCCGTTTCGGCGGCGCGTTACTTCTACCCGTATTTCCAGTCCGTGACGGTAGCCGGCGCGACCGTTTCCGGCGTCGACTTCACTATCCATACGCTGCCCACCGGTGACGTGGACGGCGAGGACAGCGGCACGGTCCTCGCCATCGACCCCGCCGGGTACAATCTCACGCTCGACGTCGGCGGCGGTTCACTCACGCTCTACGTGTACGCGGACACCCTCTTCAGTGGTGACGCATCGTCGCTTGCGGATATCGAGGTCGGTTGGGACGTCATGGCGCAGTATTGGACGTCCGACGACCTCGCTACGGAGATCGACGCGCAGGCGCCCTGATGGACCCGGAGTCCGGGCACGTCGTTGCGACAGTACCCAGGGCGGTTATGGGGCGTGGGCCATCGGTACGCGTCGCAACAAATCCGACACACACTTCTGCAAAAACATCACGCCGGGGCCACGGCGAATGCCGACCGACGTGGTATGATGCACGCCGCGACAACCGCGGTTCCGGCTGCCCGCCACATGCGTTGCCTCGCGGGCCGGCAACCGGATAGTCACCGCGCGACCCCCGGGGTCCAGAGAGGAAGGAAGATGATGTTTTTCCATCGTGCGCGGGCCGTGCAGTCCGCCGGCCTGCTGACGCTGCTCGCATTCGCCGCGCACGCCGGCGCCGCATCCGTCGGTGATCTCGCCGTCATCGCGTACTCCGCCGACACGCCCGACGCCGTCACCTTCGTCGCCCTGCGCACGATACCGGCCGGCACGACGATCCGCTTCACCGATTCCGGCTGGCAGTCCAGCGGCAGCTTCCGCGCCAACGAAGGCGGCATCGAATACACCGCGAGCGGCACGTTGACTCCGGGAACCGTCGTCAGTCACGCCAACCCCTTCGACAGCGGCGGCTGGTCCGTCAACAACAGCGGCCTCGGCGGTGGGGGGTTCGCGCTCTCCACCTCCGGTGATCAGATTCTCGTCTTCACCGGCGACGCGTCCGCACCGAACTTCCTCCACGCCGTGCACTTCGACGGCGGCGGCTACAGCAACGCCACGAGTTCGAACACCACCGCGGTCCCGTCCGGCCTCAACGTCGGCGTGTCCGCCGTCGACATCGGCGAGTTCGACAACGGCTACTACAACGGTCCGACCTCCGGAACACCCGAGGCCCTCTTCGCCGCAATCGGCGACGCCGACAACTGGGTCGCCAGCGAGAGTCCGTTGTCAGCGCCGAATTGGAGTTTCTCGGTGGGGGGCGGCGGCGTATTCGTCCAGTCCGTGGCACTCCCCGGCACGAGCTTCAGCGTTGGCGCAGCCACCACCGTCACCGTGACGCTTTCCGCCGCGCCGGATGCCGGCAGCCCGGTCACCGTCGAACTTACCAGCGGCGCTCTCACCGTCGCCGAATCTCTCGTCATCGCCAACCCCGCGAACTCTGGCCAGCTCAACGTGACGCTCGCCAACGCGGGCGTGTGGACCCTGACCGCAAGCGCCGTCGCCGGCGCGACCGGATCAGCCGACTCGGCGGCGTTCTCCGTCGGATCGGTCCAGAACCCGCCGACCGCGTACGCCGGCGCCGACCGCAGCGTGCAACTCGCGGCTGGTACCGTTGCGGTCGCACTTACCGACGCCGCGGGTGATGACGCCGACGGGCTCGCCGGCGCGTCCTACGCCTGGACGCCCGCGTCGGCCTTCGGCATCGCCGGTTGGCAAAACCGCACCGGCGCACTCAACGCAACCGATGATCCCGCCCAGGCGATCGTCACCTTCAACGCAGCCGGTACCTATGTGCTCACCCTTGCGGTGACCGACGGCGACAACCTGACCGCCGCCGACAACGTGACCATCTTCGTCACCGATCCCGCTCCGTCCGACGAATACGATCCACCCGCCGGCTACTACGCGTCCGCCACCGGCGTCGGCCCCGCGCTCAAGGCCCAGCTCGCCCAGATCATGGCCGCGGGTCATGTGCAGCAGTCCTACGGCGACCTCAAAACCAGCGCCGCCCGCTACGACGCCGATCCCAACGTTCCCGGCCACATCCTGCTCGCCTACAACCGGGCCAGCGTGTCCGGCGCATGGGACGGCGGGAGCACCTGGAACCGCGAGCATGTCTGGCCACAGTCGCAGCAGCCGGGCAGCGCCAGCGACGGCGCCACGGGCAATCTCGGCGACCCCTTCGCCCTGCGTCCCTCGAACCCCAGCATCAACAGCTCGCGCGGCAACAAGCCCTTCGGCACGTACAACGACACCGGCATCTTTGGCGCCACCGGCTCCATCTACTATTTCCCCGGCGACGCGGACAAGGGCGACTTCGCCCGCAGCCTCTTCTACTCCGCTACGCGCTACATGAGCACACTGACCCTCGTCAACGGGGACCCAGGCAGCAACCAGATGGGCGACCTGCAGGCGCTCGTCCGCTGGCACTACACCGACGTGCCCGACACCTTCGAACGCCGCCGCGCCCAGCTCATCTACGCGGATCAGCACAACCGCAACGCCTACATCGATCACCCCGAATACGTCTGGTCGATCTTCGGTGATGGCGCCAACGACAGCACGCTGTACGTCTCGGCGGTGGAGCCGCCCGACGGCGCCTCCGCCGTGCCGATTGATTTTTCACCAATCATCGTCGGCGGACCACTGCCCGCACCCAGCAGCGTCACCCTGCACAAGGCCGGCCAGGATCCGACGTACTTCTCCGTCACCGCCGCGGGCGCCGCGACCTCCAGCATCACCGGCCGCTTCAACGCGTTCGACTTCGCCGCCCAGCAGCGTACGCTTGCGGTCGGCCTCACTGGCCTCACCAGCACGCCCGGCGCCCTCTCCGGCACGGTCGTGATCGACAACCTCGACATCAGCAGCGAAGGCCAGGGGCAGGGCGCTGCCGACGGCGATGACGCCGTCACGCTCTCGCTGGATGTGCTCGCCCACGCCAACGCGTCGTTCACCGCGGCGAGCGATGCCAACACCCTCACGCTCGATTTCGGCACGGTGCCTGCCGCCGCCGGCGTCCAGTCCGTTCCTTTTGATATTCACAATCTCGAAGCCGCCGCCGGCTACACCGCGGCCCTGGATCTGCTGGCTGTATCGCCCGCCGGTGACAGTGGCGTGCTCACCACCGACGCCGCGCCGTTCAATATGCTGCCCGCCGGGTTGCACACGACGTTCAACGCCGAGTTCGACCCCGCGTCCGCCGGCCCCGGCGCCTACGTTGCCACGTACGTCTTTACCCTGGCGGACGAGAACCTTCCTGGCGGAACAGCCAGTGCCGCGCTTACGCTTACGCTCACCGGCACGATTACCGCGCCGATTTTCCCCTTCGATGACGACGGCGACGGCGACGTGGACCTCCTCGACGTTGCGGATTTCCTGACGTGCCTTACCGGCCCCGGCGGGGGACTGGCGACGCCGGCGTGCCAGAACCACGACGCCGACAACGACAACGACGTGGACCTGGACGACGCAGCCACCCTGCAGGGCCTTTACTCCGGAGGACTGCCCTAGTCGGGAGCGGAGGGGCAGGTGTATATCCGATGTGTGTTTCAATCTGTCGCAGCCGCGATCCAGAATAAAGGCATGGATGCGAATCGATTACGCGAATTACTTCACCGTGAACCGTTCGAACCGTTTCGGCTCGTCCTCAGTAGCGGTACGTCCTACGACATCCGCAACCCGGAACTCGTTGTGCCGATGAACCGCGAGGCATTTCTGGCATTCGAGGATGGCGACAGTTGCGCGTTCGTTCCGTACACGCACGTAGCCTCCGTTGAGACCGGCGGTAACGGCAACCGGCCGAACAACTGATCTCACTCGTCCCGCTACGTCTGCGGCACGCAGGCGCAACTCGACCGGATCGGTGCATCCGCCCGCGACCACGCCTTGCGGAACTGCGCCGCGTACTCCTTCGCCTCCGCATTCTTGCCCTGACCCTCGAGACTGCGGCTCAGCCCGTACAGCGACCAGCCGTTGTTGGGCCACGCGTCCAGATCCTCCCGGTACACCTGCTCCGCCTCGGCAAAACGGTGTGCATCCAGCAGCACCGCACCCAGCGTGTGCCGCACCGGCTGCATCCACTCCGGCGGCTCCATGTACCGCAGGGAATCCTCAATCGCGACTGCCGCGCGCAACTCCGCGACGCACGCGTCGATCTCCCCGCGCCCCAGGGCGATCTCCGCCGTCAGCATCCGCCCGGCGAGCCGCAGAATCTCGTGCGCCGGGTTGATCGCCATCAACGCGTCCGCCGGCACGTCGTCCGCGGCCCGCAGGAACGCCGCCTGCTCCTGCTCAGCCGCCGCCACCTCGCCCCGCGCGGCGTACGCCAGGCCCCGGCTGAAACGCCACATCGCCATCGTGATCGGCAGCTTCGCCGGTGGGGCGGGCTCCGCGAGAATCGCGTCCCAGTCGCCGAAACGCTTCTCCACGTCGTACACCGCGCCCATGTACGGATCCACGAACGCGGCGTTATCCCGCAGGTAGTCCGCCGGCACGCCGCGCACGACGTCGCGCGCCGCCGCGAGCGCCTGCTCCTCCCGGCCCTCCATCATCGCCGCGAAGCACAGCATGTGGTGATTGTGCAGCATGTACACCCGGTAAAATCCCTGCTCCGGCGACCGCTGGCGATACCGTGCGTCCGCCTCGATCGCCTTCAGATTCTGCTCCTCCGCCTGTCGCCAGCGCCCCGTCAGCACGTCGATGTGCGAGGGCATGTGCACCAGGTGGCCCGACGCCGGGACGAGATCCCGCAGGCGATCCGCCTCCTCATTGGCTCGCTCGGGATGCGGCGAAGCCTCCACCGCGTGGATGTACAGGTGGTTCGCCCCCGGGTTTTCCGGATCGAGCCGCAGCGCATCCTCCAGCACCGCGAGGATCGTCTCCGTGCCCGGCTGGGGCTCGCCCGCCTGCGTCCACAGGTCCCACGGCCGCAGGTCCATCAGCGCCTCGGCGTACAGCGTGCCGACGTCCGGATCGAGCGGATACTGCTCGTGAACCTTCGCCATCGCGTCGGCGTAGGCCTGGTCGAGCGCGTGGCGATCCTCCGGTTGGGGAAGGGCATATCGGGCCGACAGCGCCTCGATCAGCGCCTGCTCGACCGGCGCGGCGTTTATGGAGAGGCGTCTGGCCTTCTCCACCGCCTTCCACGCCGCCCGGGCGCGCTCGGGGGTCACGACCGGGTTGTTGATGTGCGGCCCGTTGCACAGCGCGACACCCCACCAGGCAATCGCCAGGCCGGGGTCGCGCCGCGCAGCCTCCTTGAACGACCGGATCGCCTCGTCGTGGTTGAACGCGTACGCCCAGGTGAGCCCCTGGTCGAAGTACCGCTGCGCCATCCGCGACGACGTCGCCACCGTCCGGTGATGCGGCCCCATCCCGCGGAACAGCGGTGGCCGCTTGGACTGGCTGCAACCCGGTACGATCACCGCGCACAGCAGCAGCGCCGCTACAACTCGTTTCGTTCGCATGGTCTGACCTCGGGCACCGATGAATCCGCCCCCATGCATACACGCCGGCCCGGTTGGGGTCAACCGGACCGGCGTGTACCGGCGGAGCCTGAGGCAGTTTACCTTGACGGGGGCTCTACTGCCCCAGGATCTCCGCCAGCACGCTGTAGTCGTTGAGGTCGACGTCGCCATCCGCGTCGAGGTCGCTGTCCGCGAACTCCTGCGCCGCGCACGCCACCGGCGCCGTCGCGTTGCCCGGCCCCGACAGGCACTGCACGAACAGCGCGGCGTCGTTGAGATCGACGTCGCCGTCGGCGTCGATGTCACCGGGAACGCTCGAAGTGCCGCCGATCGCCGCACCGCCGCCCAGCAGGCAGATGTCATCGATCTCGATGTTGCTGATCGGCCCGTCCACGCCGAGCAGTTCGAACAACTGGCTCACCTGCGACAGGTCCACCCCGTTCGCAAAATCGCTCATGGGAATCTCGACCACGTGCCACTGTCCGTCGCGGACGAAGCCGTACGGGTCGTTGCCGTTTTCGAACCGGATCCACTGCTGGCCGATGTCGTTGACCGTGCCGCTCTTCATGCCGATGGAGAACGTCGTCGTCGAACTCGTTTTCAGCGCCACGTGCAGCTTGCTCTGCGGATAGCGGAAGCCGGTCAGGTCGTACTTGATTTCCGGCGTGAACGCCGCGCCGAACCACGTCCCGCCCGGCGCCGAGCCGAGCGACATGCATCCGCCACCCTCGTAGGGATGCTCCGTACCCGCCAGGAGCGTGTTCTCCCAGATGTAGAACTCCCCGTTCACGCCGAGCTGGTACTCGCCGGCGGTCTTGTGCGCCGCCGTCTCCGTGAAAATGCCGAAGCTGCCGTTCTCCGGCGTCGGCCGCGGCACGCTCGGCGACCAGTACATGTTGTCGATCGAGAAGTTGAAGGCCGTCGGCGGGGCGTCGCCCGCGAGCATGAAGAGCTGCACGAGCGTGTTGAAATCGACGTTGCCGAACCGGCTCATCGGGATCGAGACCTCGTGCCAGGCGCCGTCGCGCACCAACCCGAACGACTCGCCGCCGTTGATAAACGACACCCACCCCTCCCCGGCTGCGGCGCTGGCGATGCCCACGCGGAACGGCGCGGTCGACGTCGTCTTCATGTGGAATTTCAGGGATCCGTCGGAGTAGTTCTGCATGTTGCGGTCGACGTGGGAGTACACGCCCATGCCGAACCAGTTGCCCGCCGCCGCGGTCATGGTCCACGCGTCGGTGCCTTCGTACGGCGACGCGACGCCGGCGGTGAGGTTGTTCCAGATGTACAACGACGCGTCCGACGCGTAGTTCACGGCGTTGTTCACCGGCGTCGTCTCCGTCATGATGCCGAAGTTGCCGGTCTCGGCGGTGTCGTCCGCGAGGTAGAGCTCGGTGTTGCCGTTGTCGTAGAGGCGGATGTAGTCAACGTACATCTTCGCCGGGAAGGGGGCGGTGATCTGCGCCGGGTCGGTGATCTGCACGAAGTTCGAGCCGCCCACGGACAGGTTCGTCACGATGAAGAACGGCTTGTGGAATTCCTCCAGCGAGCTCTCCGCGGCGGTGATGTCGATGCCCCAGTAGTTGATCCCGTCGATGAACGCCCGGATGTGCTCCGGCGTCCACTCCACCCAGAACAGGTGGTAGTCGTCATGCAGGTCCGCCGGCCGCTCGGTGAAATTCCCGTATTGGGCGTAGCTGCCGTTGTAGTCCCAGTGGGCGGCGGCGTTCACCCGCCGGTTCACCGTGCCCGCCACGATCGCGTCGTGCGTGCCCATCTCCAGGATGTCGATCTCGCCGCAGCCCGGCCAGCTCGTCTGCGCGAAGTTGTTGCCCAGGAGCCAGAACGCCGGCCACAACCCGTCCTGGAGGTCCGGCACCTTGATCCGCGCCAGCAGCGTGCCGTACTTGAATGCGACCCGGCCGTGCGTGTTCAGCCGCGCCGACGTGAACTGCTTGCCCTGGTAGTTCTCCCGCCGCGCCTCGATCACCAGGTTGCCGTTCTCGATGTACGCGTTCTCCGGCCGCGCGGTGTGATACTGCAACTCCCCGTTGCCAAACCCGTCTCCGCCGACGTTGAACGTCCACGTCGAATAGTCGATGGTCGGCCCATCGAACTCCTCCGACCAGACCAGCGTCTGCCCCGAGGCCGCCGTTGTAAGAAATCCCAATGCAGCCAGGCCCGCAACCAGCACCCGCGCACGACGAACGATCATCTCTAGCCGTCCTTTCCAGCTTGTCCTGCACGCGGTCAAATCCGCGCCGTCGCCCGCATTATAGCGGAAAGGGCCTATCGCCGGCGCGCCCGAAATCCGTTCGCCTGACGCTTCAAAAGTTTTCGACGTGATGCCGCGGCGCGCTTGCGAAACAGTTGCGAAAGCGCGCAGCGCCGCCGAAGTTTGTCGTAGAAATATCGGGCGCTGGATGAAACTGTTTCAAGCCGGCCGACCCTCGTGGCGCGCCGCGCGCGACCGCCGGACGGTGCCCGCGCGTCGCGAGAAAACACGGGCATCCAGCCGCTCCTGCGGATATAATGGGGGCGGATGAGGACCAGCCTGCCGGCTGCCCCGCTCACCTGCCCGGGCACGGCTCGGCGCCGCAGGCGCCCCGCACGAAAGGATGGCTGAAGTGATGTTGTTCAGGCCGCTGACGTCCGTCGTCATGTTTCTCGCCGTCGCTGCGGCGCCCGCCCTCGTCTGCGCCCAGGGCGGACCCGCGTGGGCCGACGAGTTCGACGGCACCACGCTCGATCCCGCCAACTGGGACGTGATGGTCGGCAACGGGACGGACTACGGCCTCCCCGCCGGTTGGGGGAACAACGAACTCGAATATTACACCGGCCGCACCGAGAACCTCTTCGTCTCCGGGGGCTATCTGCACATCGTCGCCCGCCAGGAGGCGTACGCCGGCAGCGACTACACCTCGGCCCGCATCCGTACCCTCAACCGCCAGGAATTCCTCTACGGCCGCATCGAGGCCCGCATGAAGATCCCCTCGACCACGGGCATCTGGCCGGCGTTCTGGATGCTGCCGACCAACTCGCCCTACGGTGGGTGGGCCGCCAGCGGCGAGATCGACATCATGGAGTCGGTCAACGTCGCCGACACCATCTACGGAACGATCCACTACGGCGGCAACTGGCCGGCCAACGCCCACTCCGGCGGCACGCTCAACAACGGCACCAACTTCGGTGATGCATTCCACGTCTACGCCATCGAGTGGGAGCCCGACTCGCTCCGCTGGTTTGTCGACGGCGCGCTCTACCACGTCGAATCGAGCGCGGACTGGTACAGCACCGCCGCGCCCGAGAACCCGCGCGCCCCGTTCGACACGCCGTTCCACATCCTCTTCAACGTCGCCGTCGGCGGCAATTTCCCCGGCGGTCCCAACGGCGGCAGCGTGTTCCCGCAGGAGATGCTCGTTGACTGGGTGCGGGTCTACCCCTACGAAACGACGCAGGCGCCGTTCTTCGGCACGCCGCAGGTCATCCCCGGCGTCATCGAGGCCGAGGATTTCGACTCCGGCCCCGACGGCGAGGCTTATCACGACTGCGATTCCGCCAACCAGGGCGGCGCTTACCGCCCAGCCAGCGGCGTCGACATCGAGGCCTGCTCGGAAGGGGGGTACAACCTCGGGTGGATGTGCGCGGGCGAGTGGACCGAATACACCGTCGACGTCGCGTCAGCCGGCCTCTACCGCCTCGACGTGCGCGTGGCGTCCGAATCCACCGGCGGCACCCTCCGCGTCCTCTTCGACGGCGCCGACAAGGCGGACGTGGTCAACGTGCCCATCACCGGCGGCTGGCAGAGCTGGACGACGGCCTCCGCCGTCCTCGACCTCGACGCTGGCACCCAGATCATGACCTTCCTCAACACCAGCTCGTCGACCGCGCAGTACAACGTCAACAGCTTCACCTTCACCGCGCTCGACCCGCACGACCTGGACCAGGATGGGGACGTCGATCTCGCCGATTTCGCGCTGCTCGGCGGCTGCCTGGCCGGTCCGAACGTGAGCACGCCGCCTGCCGGCTGCCCGCAGGCCCTCTTCGACGTGAGCGATCTCGACGGCGACGCCGACATGGACCTGCAGGACTACGCGAACTTCCAGCGGGGATCGTTGGCCATTCCGTAGCGATTCAAGCTCGCTGGGTAACTGCGCCAGGGTCGCCGGTATTACACCGGCGGGGCGTCAGTGTTTCTGGAGACTCAACGCGTAGAATCCATCAAGAACAGGCTTGTCGTCGATTTTCAAGATGCCCAGATGCCTGAGCAGCGCCGCGTCGTCAATGTCATTGGATTTGTAGTCCTCCGGCCCGAGGTTTCGGTCCGGCCAGGCCAACTGCACGCACAGTTGGAAATTCTGTTCCTGCACGTATTCCATCGAGGCGCTGGCGATCGCCCAGCCCTCCTGGATGCGCCAGACCATCAGGAGCATCTCGGGCGTGCTGACCGTACCGAGCGCCTGGAGAAAGGCGCGCACGCGCTCACGATTCGTTGTGTACGTTGCTATCAGGACGTGTTCATCAATCCTGCTCGCGGGGGCACTTCCCCCGCGCGAGGCGGCGCAGGCTTGAACTTCCGTGAGCCGCTTGCGTAAATGGCTCAGGGCCTGGTCTCGCGACGCAAAGCTGTCAATCAGCCAGGACTCGCCGGCATTCCGAATGATTTCCTCAAATCGATCCGGCTGTTGGGAACTCATGCTGCGTCTCTCAAACTAATCACGATGTTGAAGATATCCCCCCGGACTGCGTGGCGGATCGAATCCACCAGGTCCACGACTTCCGCGGGCGGGTCACCGTCTACCACGACCGTCAACTCGTTTCCCGAAACCAGGGCGTGAATCATCGTGCCGCGCAGCTCGTCACACGCGCCGAGTCGCTGCCACTTCACGACCGCCGGCTGGTCACGATAAATGAGAATCTCCTCGATCGCTGAAAACGGAAGTTCCGTGTAGTCGCGGAAAACCTTACCGCTCACGGCATCCTCCACGACCATCGCCGGCCACCTGCGACGCACCACGCGCAACAGCAGATCGAAGCTCTGCGCCCCCGCCCCCGTGCGTATCACAATGTCCTTTCCGTCAATCATGATGTTCTTCCGAAAGTCCGTGGAACTCCTGACGGTGCGCCTCGACTGCGTAGTCATTGCTCGACCAGAAGATGTACTGCCCGCGCCCGCCTTCGATGGGCCGCAGGCCCTCGTTCCCGCAGAACGCGAAGACATGCGTTGTTTTTTCTCTGGGAATGCGCAACCGTGCCGCCAGATTGCGCGTCGTAGGCTTCAATGTCGTGAAATAGGCGCCGCGGCGTCGGCCGCCTGGGGGCGTGGAAGCCCGAAACAGCCAAGTAACCTGTGAGCTGATGGCTTTGTAGCCGCCGGTATCGGTGTAGTGCAGCATTGATGGTTCCCCTTGCCGACGCGGACGTGGGGCGAACACACCCATTCGGATTGTACTGGTCTCGCCTCTTACTTTACAGTCAACCCTTCTTCGCCGATCAACCAACCAGTCCGAACACCTCGTCCAAGCAGTCCGCCATGAAGTCGGCGTCCGCGGTGGTCAGGCACATCGGCGGCTTGATCCGCAGCACGTTGCCGTAGAGCCCGCCCTTGCCGATCAGCAGCCCGCGCTCCTTGCACTTCTCCAGCACGTCCGCAGTCTCGGTGTTCGCCGGCTCCTTCGATTTGCGATCGCGCACCAGCTCCACGCCGAGCATCAGCCCCATCCCGCGCACCTCGCCGATCAGCGCGTGCTTGTCCTGCAGCGCGCTCAGCCGGTCCTTCAGATGCGTCCCCACCTTGTGCGCGTTCTGCTGGATGTTCTCCGCGTCGATCACCTCCAGCGTCGCCAGGCCCTGCGTGACCGAAATCGGATTGCCCCCATAGGTGTTGAAGTGGATGCGGTTCTTCATCGTCGCCGCGATCTCCGGCCGCGTGATGCAGTTGCCCAGCGGAATCCCGTTGCCGATGCCCTTGGCCATCGTCACGATGTCCGGCGTCACGCCCCAGTTCTCGAAGCCCCAGAACTTTGTGCCCGTCCGGCCGAAGCCGGTCTGCACCTCGTCGGCGATGCACAGCCCCCCGTACTTGCGGACGATGTCGTAGACGATGCCGAAGTACTCCGGCGGGGGGGTGACCGCGCCGCCCACGCCCTGGATCGGCTCGCCGATGAAGCACGCCACCTCGCCCGGCGTCTGGTAGCGGATGACGTTCTCGATGTCGTGGGCGCACTTCATCTCGCAATTGGGATATTCCAGGTCGTACGGGCAGCGGTAGCAGTAGCCCGGCATCGCGTTCTTCACCCCGACCGACGGCGACGTCTTGAACTTCCACGTGCCGTGCGCGGTCAACGCCATCGCCGCCTGCGTCCCGCCGTGGTAGCCGTTGCGCAGGCTGATCACGTCGGCGTTGCCCGTGAACTCGCGGCTCATCAGGATCGCGATCTCGTTCGCCTCGCTGCCCGAGTTCGTGAAGTAGTTGCTGGAGAGCTTGCTGCCCGCCGGCATGTGCTCGGCCATCTTCCTGCCGTACTGGCCGATGGTGGGGTGGAGATAGATCGTCGTCGTATGCTGCAACCGCCCGAGCTGCTCGGTCACCTTCTTCACCACCTGCGGGTGGCAGTGGCCGACGCTCACCGTCACGATCCCCGCGAACCCGTCGAGGTACTGCTTGCCCTTCTCGTCCCACAGGTACTGCATGTGGCCTTCCACCACCAGCAGCGGCTCCTTGTAGAACGTCAGCAGCCCCGGCGTCAGGTACTCGCGGCGCAGCGCCAGCACCTCATCACGTGCGGGCCCGTTGTACGGCGCCGGCTTGTGCGTCGAAACTGGCAGCGAAACCTTGACCCCGGCAGTTCCGGTCGATTGCGGTGACATGATTCGTCCTTTCCTCGTCAGCGGCGCCGTCCCGCGCCGATACCGTGCACCTCATGCAGCGCCGCCCAGTATATCACACGTCCTGCGCCCGCACGAAATCCCCTGGGTGCAACCCGCACCCATCATCATCCCGGCGCACCCCCCAAACCAACCTCACGAAGCAAACGGCACCCACTCCGGCAGGGCCCATTCATCATTCCTCGTTCCGCACTAGTGTCCGGTTATAAGTCGAATAACCACAGTTGTTTATGATTTTGAGTCTCCGACAATTGGGATTCTGCCGTCGAAAAGGCCTCTGAAAAAGCGCGTTTTTTCTCAAAAGCGTCACGCTCAGGACCTGCAGAATTGTAACAGAGAATTTCGCCTGACGGCCAGCCGCTTCCGGGCGATCGCGACTCAGCAGGTAAACCGGACGAAGGCGCTCCAGATCTGCGTCTTCACCGCGTTCTCCGAGGTGCCGTAGAAGGCCTTGATCCGCAGATGCGCTTGATCCACTTCTGAAGAACAACTCGATCTGCCAGCGCGCGATAGACGGTCGGCGATGGCCTTCGCGTCCAGCCGAAGTTGTTGGTCAAGAACACCAGCCGCTTGGCTTGGTCCGCATCGGCGTACGCGACTCATATGGAAGGTGTGCTGGGTACCTGCCGGGGTAGAAACGACTTGAATTCCACCGTCTGGTCGCAGCGCACCGGTCGACTTGTCGACGGGTTGAAGAGAGCCGGCGGCAGGCACTGGTTCTTGCAGCAGCGCGTGATGGCCAGAACGCGCCTGCCTGCGTCCAGCGATACAGCCGCGGAGTCGAGGTATCCGCGGTCCATGACATAGAACGCGCCCGCCTCGGCACCAGTTGATCGAGGAAGTTGACGTCGAATTTTGGCCGGAGTTATGCAGAGAAACGTGGAATATTGCCACGCAGGTCGAGCAGCGTGTGCAGCTTCACCGCGTTCTGCATGCTCTTGAACGCGCCTCCAGGGAAAAAGCGTCATGCACAGGTCGATGATCGTCGCATCGATAGATGTCCTGTCGTGGCGACGCCACGCCGAACGCGTCGCTGGCGTAGAGGTCTGCGGCTTCGCGAATCAGCACCTGCAGTCGGCGCGTAGATGCGCCAATCGCGGCGATCGTTGGCGTCGCTGAACGTGGTCCGGCGATCTGTCCGCGGATGCCCATGGTGGTCGTAGCTGCTCTTCCAAGCGCGTTCAAGCAGGCTACGATGTCGCGCAGGCTCGCGATAGGTCAGTTGTGCGAAAGCTGCAAAGGAACTGATCCCAGCACGAGAACGTGCGCGCCCGGTGATTGCCGCGATAGCGCGCCACGCACTTGCGAAACTCGTGAATCGGAAGGTGATCGATGAGTTGCGAAAAGACGGTCCGTCCGCTGTTCATGGGCAAAGCTCCCGAGCGACGAATCGACGGCCTGAGGCTCCTGTACAGCGAATGGCGTTTCAAATCGATCACGATCAAATTCGCTCGTAACTACTTGCGCAAGAAGGCGACTTAACGCAAAATGTCGGACGCTAAACCGGACACTAGTGCTCGTTCCGCATTCATCATTCCTCATCTCAACTCCCCGTCTCCGCGCGACGCAACGCCTCCCGTCCCGCCCCGACCGGCGGCCACATCCGCGTCAGTGCCACGTGCGTGACGCCCGCCACCGCGAGGCTCACGAACCAGGCGTACGTGTACAGCGTCGCGAAGATCTGCGGCACGTGGATCGCTCCGTTGCTCGCTTGGGCCAGGAACCCCGGCACGTTCGGCGCAATGCCCACCACCAGTGCCACGATCGCCCGCCAGTTGAACCCGCTCCCGCCGTACGCATACTGCCCGTTCGTGCGATACAGATCCTCCACCACCAGCCGCGTCCGCCGGATGATGTAGTAGTCCGCCAGCATGATCCCCGCAATCGACCCCAGCAGCGCGCTGTACCCGATCAACCAGGTGAAAATGTACTCGCTCAGGTCGGAGTACAGGCGCCACGGCAGGATCAGCACGCCGAAGACCGCCGTGATGATCCCGCCGATCTTGAACGTGATCCGCCGCGGCCACAGGTTGGAAAAGTCGTTCGCCGGTGACACGACGTTCGCCGCGATGTTCGTCGAAAGCGTCGCGATCGTCAGCGCGAACAGGGCGAAACCCACCAGCAACGCGCTGTCGAACCGCCCGAGCAGCTTCACCGGGTCCCAGATCGCCTCGCCGAAGATCACCACCGTCGCGCACGTTACCGCGATTCCGATGAACGAGTAGAACGTCATCGTGGTGGGCAGCCCCAGCATCTGCCCGAGCACCTGCTGCTTCTGCGTCTTCGCGTAGCGGCTGAAGTCCGGAATGTTCAGCGACAGCGTCGCCCAGTAGCCCACCATCGCCGTGAGGTTCGGCCAGAAAGCGTCCCAGAAGACGAACGGTTTGCTGGTTTCCCCGCGCACCTTCGCCACCGTGTCGGCGGAAAGCACCACGCCGAACCCGCCCGCCTTCGAGACTCCCCACCACAGCAGCAGCGCGCCCATCAGGATCAGAAACGGCGCCGCCAGATCCTCCAGCCACTTGATCGACTTCATCCCGAAGCAGATCACCGCGACGTTCACCGCCCAGAAGAGCAGAAAGCAAGCGAGCTGCCCCGGGGAAATCTGCAGACCCGGGATCATGTCGGCGGGACCCGCCGCCGCGAAGCCGAAGATCACCCGGTGCAGTGTGTAGATCGCCGAACCGCCGATCCAGGTCTGGATTCCGAACCACCCGCAGGCCACCAGCCCGCGCATGATCGCCGCGATGTTCGCTCCCAGCGTCCCGAAGCTCGAGCGGATCAACACCGGAAAGGGCACGCCGTACTTCGTGCCCGCGTGGGCGTTGAGCACCATCGGGATAACCACAATGAGGTTGCCCAGCGCGATGGTGAACAGCGCCTGCTTCCAGCTCATCCCCTGCGTGATCATGCCCGCGGCCAGCGTGTACGTGGTGATGCACACCGACATTCCCACCCACAGTGCCGCGATCGTCCACACGCCCCAGGTGCGCTCCGCCTCCGGTACCGGCGCAATGTCGGCGTTGTACAGCGGCGAGCGCGCAATTTCCTCGCTGACCCTCATGCCCGAATCCACTGCCCTCCGCAGCTCTGCGGCCCCGCGGCTCACGCGTCTTCGTCAGCCGACTGCTCGACCTGTACCAACCGCTCCCGCAGGGCCTCCGGCAGCGCCGCCCGCACCGCATCGTCGATCAGCCCGACGGCCAGCATGTCCACAATGTGCACCTGGTCGATCAGCCGCAGCGACGTGAGCTTCATGCGCACCAGCGCCGGCAGATCGAGCACGAGGAACCCCTCGGGATCGCGCACCGCCTCCTCGACGAGTGGCGCGGGCCATCCATACGAGGGACGCACACGTTCGCCCGCCCAGACAAGGTGCACACCGCTGCGGCGGCTGGGCTCTGCCGGGTCGACGAAGAGCGTACGACTGCGGATATCCTCGCGCCGGAATCCGCGTGCTGCCAGCGCCTGCGTGCGGCGCTCCAAGTCGCTGCGGCGCACCAGCAGATCAACGTCCTTCGTGGCCCGCGTCGCAGCGCGGTCAACGCGTCCGATCCAGGCCGCAACCGCATTGCCCCCGACAACGGCGTAGGGGATGCCAGCATCGTCCAGCGCTGCTGCCACCGTTCGCAACCGCTTCTCGACGCGTTCCACAGCCATGATGTGCTCGAAAAGAGATTGTGTCCATGCCACCCATCGTACCCACCGGCTCCGGCCCGGCCTTTTTGCACTTTATCACCTTCGCACTTTACCACTTTCTCACGCCGGCGTAGCGAAGCAACGCCGGGCCTAAGGCTCCACGATCGCCCCGTACGTTTCCGGCCGGCGGTCGCGGAAGAACTGCCAGACGTTGCGCACCTCGCGGATCAGGTCGAAGTCCATGTCCGCGATGACGATGTCGTCCTCGCTGCGGCTGCCCTGCGCGACGATCTGCCCGCGCGGATCGCAGAAGTAGCTCTGCCCGTAGAATTCCCCGATCCGCCACGGCTCCTCGAAGCCCGGCCGGTTGATCGCCCCGACGAAGTACTGGTTCGCCACGGCGTGCGCCGGCTGCTCCAGCTTCCAGAGGTATTCGGAAAGACCCGCGACCGTCGCCGACGGGTTGAAGATGATCTCCGCGCCGGCGAGTCCCAGGCAGCGGGCCCCGTCGGGAAAATGCCGGTCGTAGCAGATGTACACGCCCACCTTGCCGACCCGCGTCTCGAATACGGGATATCCCAGGTTGCCCGGACGGAAGTAGAACTTCTCCCAGAAACCGGGCGCGCAGTGCGGAATGTGGATCTTGCGGAACTTACCGAGATACTCGCCGCCCGCGTCGATCACCGCAGCCGTGTTGTAGTAGACGCCCGTCTGGTCCTCCTCGTACATCGGCACCACCAGCACGATGTCGTGCTTCTTGGCCAGCTCGCACATCAGCTTCACCGTCGGCCCGTCCGGAACCCGCTCGGTCAGGTCGTACCACTTCGCATCCTGCTCGGCGCAGAAGTACGGCCCGTAGAACAGCTCCTGGAGACAGACGATCTGCGCGCCCTGGTCAGCCGCCTGGCCGATCAGGTCCACGTGCTTGTCGATCATCCGCTGCTTGACCTTAGGAAGTCCCGACGTCACCGGCTCGCACAACGTCGCCTGGATCAGCCCGCCCCGCACCATTCGTGCCATGTCTGCCTCCTCCGCCCGAGGGCGGCGCCAGGCCGCCCGCCGGCGACCTGCGTGTACCCAGTGCATCAGTCGAAACGTGAACCTACAGTAGCCTATCCCTGCACTCGGACCGAGCGGCTACCTCACTTTCTCACCTGCTCACTTTCCCGCTTTCTCACTCATCCCCCGGCACGAACATAACCCACAGCCGCGTCCGCGCCAAAAACTGCGCAGTCGAGTGCCACGTTGCTTCACTGCCGTATGGGATTCGGGCCACCTGGCCCGCGGGATTGGAGTGCTTCGCTCCGGCCCTAGGCCGCCGGCGGATCCTCGAGGTCGCTGCCCGCCATCAGGCTCACCATCAGGCCGAGTTGCGGAGCCGGCAGACGCAGGCGGTAGCAGTGGAAATGCTCACGTTTCATGCCGATCCGCTCGAACGCGTACTTGATCAGCTCGCGATACCGCGCCGACTTGATCGGGCTGTCCACCAGCGGCGTCGGCTCGATCGCGGCGAACGTGCCTCCGATTGCCGCGGGCTCCACCCGCGGAGCCCACAGTCCCGTCTCCAGCGCGCGGAACATCACGTCCGTGATCAGCGGACGGAAAACGAAGCCCGCCGCCACCTGGTCGGCGTGCACGTACACCTCCAGCACCAGCATCTCCGCGGGAATCATCGAGGCCGTGCTGAAGATCATCTGCGGATCCTCCGCGAGCGGCAGAACGCAGTCGTGCTGAATTTCCCCAAAACACAGCGTCGTCGTCCGATCGCGTCCGACCGCCGCCGGTTTCATCGTGTAGATCATCGAACCGCCGATCGCGTTGCGGTCCACGACCGTGGCGTCGCCCGTGCAGAAGCTCGAAATGAGCGGCAGGGCGGGGCGGGACCGGTCAGCCCCAGCGTTCGCCTGCGTCGGATCGAGCGGCGTCGCCAGGTGCAGCACCGGGGCCCCCGGATCCTCCGGCGCATGCGTGTGAAACAGACGTACCACGCGGAATACCGCCTCGCCTGTACCCCGCAGCCACCACACGTCGCTGAACATGTCGATGACGGCTGCACTGCCGATTCCGTCGAGACTCCCCGGGTGCATGATGCAGCAGCGCAGTTGTGACGCCGCCTGCACGCCGAGCCGCAGGCAGTTGGCGTTGAACACGCGGCGGTTCACGCCGTCCGCGCTGCCGCCTTCGTCGTCCGCGGAGGCGAGCATGTCGCGCAGCGTCGCTTCGTCCCCGGCAGCGCGCCGCACGAAATCGCGATAACCCTGGTGTGCCTCGCGTACCGCCGTTGTGAGCGTTTCGTCCGCGCCGCTGCGCCGACAGGCGGTCAGAACCTTCTGCAGGGCGGTCGTCCCCACGACGAATCCGCTCGCCTCGTCTGCGGATCGCGCCTGCATCAGCCGCCACATCCGCCACGCGAGGGTGGTTTCGATATCGAGTGCCCGCGCCAACTCCGTCGCAGAGCTGCACGGGCCCGCCGCGAGGTTGAGCAGCGTCTCTACCGCCCGCTGCAGCGGGGCGACGACCTGCTCAAGTTCCGCGCGGAACGCCTGTCCCGGCGTCGTCCCGCGTGCGCTCGGTGGGGCGGTCGCGGGTGTTGTGGGGACCGCGTCCGACTTGCTGATGGAGCTTTTTCGGGGCATGGGTGCCATGGTAACAGGTCTGTCGGCACAATGCGCGGGAGATTTTGCATGAAAAATATCTTGCAATATTGCCCGCCGAATCGCTAGCATCAACCTCGGACCGACCAACCGGGGCACTCTCTCAATCATCACGCCCCGGATACCGCTGGTCGCTTGTGTTCTGTTTTGGAGGTGAACCGATGCACCGCGCCCGTTTCGTTACCCCGCTGGTTCTCGCCGCGCTGCCGGCTGGAGCCCTCGCCCAAAGCCCCTACCTGGTCAAGAACATCAACCCCACCGGAGACTCCTTCGCCTTCAACCTCACCCCGTACAACGGCGCACTCTACTTCAACGCCGATGACGGCACGCACGGATCCGAGCTCTGGCGCAGCGACGGCACGACGGCTGGCACCCAAATGGTCACCGAACTCCGCCCCGGCTTGGATGGCGGTTTCCCAGCCAACTTCAGAGAGTTCAACGGCCGCCTCTACTTCTCCGGCAACGACGGCGTCCACGGCAACGAACTCTGGTCGACCGACGGCACGGCTGTCGGCACCACCTTCGTCGCCGACACCTGGGCTGGTCCCTCCAGCGGAAACCCCGAGTACTTCACCCCCGTCGGCGACAGGATGTTCATGCGCGCCATGAACGACTTCGGCATCGAGCTCTGGACCAGCGACGGAACAGCCGCCAACACGGCCATGGTCAAGGATATCCACATCGGCGACTGGTCCCTGCCCAGCGGCCTCACCGAGCTCAACGGCAAGGTGATCTTCAGCGCCGACGATAGCTACGACCCCAACTACGGCTACGACCGCGAGCTCTTCATCAGCGACGGCACCGAGGCCGGCACCTACCGCATCAAGGACATCAACCCGGGGCCGGCTGCCTCGATCCCCAGCACCTTCACGCCGCTCGGCAACAAAGTCTTCTTCCAGGCCAACGACGGGGTCAACGGCATCGAACTCTGGGCGACCGACGGGACAGCCGCGGGCACCACGCTGTTCAAGGACCTCAACCCGGCGGGTTCGGGCGTACCCCAGAACCTCACGCGGATCGCCAGTTCGATCTACTTCATCGGTAACAACGGAACCGATGGCGACGAGCTCTGGATGACCGACGGCACCGTCGCCGGCACCCAGCAGGTCAAGGACATCAACCCGACCGGCAGTTCGACGCCGCTCGACTTTACCGAGTTCAACGGCCAGGTCGCCTTCACCGCGGACGACGGCGTCCACGGCATCGAACTGTGGATGTCGGACGGAACCGACGCCGGCACGCACATGGTCAAGGACATCAACCCCGGCCCGGGCATCTCCAGCCCGCTCGAACTCACCGTGAAGGACGACGAGATGTTTTTCGTCGCGATTGAACCAGCCAACCCGGACTTTGGAACCGTCCTGACCGCGCTCTGGAAAACCGACGGAACCGAGGCGGGCACCGTCAAAATCTGGGACGCCCCCGGCGAGTGGTTCGGCTACGGCATCAGCGACCTCACGCTCGTCGGCGACATCCTCTATTTCCTCGCGCCGACCGGCGTCGACGACTTCGGCTTCAGCGCCGATTTCGAACTCTACGCCCTGCGCGTGCCCGAGCCGGCTGCGGGCATGCTCCTCCTCGCTGCAGCCCCGTTGCTGCTCCGCCGCCGGCGCCGGCAATAGCACCACTGCGACCGCCGCGCGATTGCGGCATGCCGTTGAGAATTTCCAGACCGATTGATCCCGCTCCGGGCCCCGTGCTGACCATCCGCACGGGGCCTGGTTGACTTCTGGGCGCTATCTGCATGCCATGGTGCAGCGCCGGGCGCGGCTTCGGGTATATTCGAGCAGAACCCTTTCGATGTGGCCGGGGCACTGGCTTTTTGCGGCTCCGCGGGCAACCCGTTCAGGCTCTTGAGGAGACACGAGCATGACCCTGTGCGCATTTCCGACAAGAAAGTGGATCGCCTGCGCTCTCGGGCTCAGCGCGTGCACGACGTACGCCGCAGCCCTCGCCCCCGAGACGACCGCAGGGACCGAGTCTGTGGCCGCCACTGGGAAGTCAGCGCTGTCGCCGGCGGACACCGAGTTGATACAGACTTCTACCGACAGCCTCCAGCAGATACTGGTGAACAACCGCGTGGATTTCGGGTCGGACTCGCTGACCGATATCATGGTCAAGCGCGCGGCCATCGTCGCCGCCCTGCAGGAATACCAGGAGGCGGTGATTCACCATTTCGTCGATCCGCAGCTCTTCAGTGCTGATTACGTGCAGTACCTCAACGCCACCGCACCGCGGCTGACCGGACGCGTCATCGAAGTCGGACCGAACAAGGAATACACCAGCCTCGCGCTGGCCCGCAACGCGATCAAGCCCGGCGACACCATCCGTCTCACCGCCGGCACCTTCGCACTCGGCCCCAACCGCGGGCGCGACGCCACCCGCTGGGCCGACATCGCCATCATCGGGGCCGGCCCGGAACTGACCACGCTCACCGGACAGGTCGAGTCAGCCCTGCGCCTGCGCCTGCAGAACCTGCGGCTGCAGTGCGACGACGACGAGTTCGTGGACCTGCGCGGCGGCGGCAGCCTGCACCTCCGCGACTGTTTCATCTCTGGCTACAACTCCGGCGCCGGGGGTTCCAACGCGATCAACGGCAGCGACTGCATCATGCTCGTCGAACGCTGCACCTTCGAAGGACGCTCGGGGCGCGTCGCCGATCGGCACAACGGCGACGCCCTCGACCTGCGCGGCTTCTGCTTCCTCTACGTGCGTCAGTCACAGTTCGTCGACAACCAGGAGATCATCCGCGCTACATTCCCATGCGTCTTCGACGCCTGCACCTCCCGGACGACCGAGGACCGGCGTTCCCACGGAATCATGCCTTATCCAACCGGGTTTGTGCTGCTGCGCGACAACCAGGCCACGCTCTCCAGCACGCAGCGCACCGGCCAGTTCGTCCATGCGACCGATGACCTGGAATTTCTGCGGCTCGTGCTGGGCGCCCCCAGCCACGCCGGTAAAGTCGCTCAAAACATGTCGGAGCGACTCGCCCTCTACCGCAATTTGCCTTATTGGATTGGATTGCTCCGTCACGAGAACGCCGATGTCCGGTCAGCCGCCGCCGACCAGATCAAGAAGCTGACCGGCCAGGTCGTCGATCTCGCCGCCGACAACCAGCCCGATCACGACGCAGCCGCGTCTCTCAACCCGCCGCTCGCCGCCGAAGCATCGGCCACCCGCATGATGCAATGGTACGACGCGCACCGGGACACTCTGGTCTGGGACGAGGCAGCCGGCGCCTACCGCACGTCCGACACCCGCGAATCGGAGCCATCGCCAGCGACGCCATAGCCGTCGTCGCCCATCGCATGGCGCCCGCTCAAGCGTGCCGTACGCACGTCACGCGCGGATCTCACCACCGCGCGTCCCCCCCGCTTGCCTGGCTTGACGGGGGTCCGACCCCATCTAAGATTGCGCTGGCGCGGGTGCTGTTGAGTTCGGCACTGACCGACCGATAGCGCAGAAGGCGGTTTGTGGTCGCCGGGCGGACTCCGCCCGCGGCTGGTGCATCCAGAAATCACTCCGACGCCGAGAATTCGTTTGCCGTCGCGACGCCGCGGTGCGGCGTGGCTGTGCCGCCGGAAATCCACCGGCGGCGCCGATGGTGGTAGGTCTTCCTGATGCCCCTGTGGGGCAGGAGCAAGTGTCATGTCGCGGTCGATCGTCCATGTGGAAGCGCGGGAAATTCTGGATTCGCGGGGAACCCCCACCGTGCTTGGGACCGTGGTGCTCGAGGACGGCACCATCGGCGAGGCCGGGGTGCCCAGCGGGGCCTCCACCGGGCAGTACGAGGCGGTCGAGTTGCGCGACGGTGACGCCAAGCGCTACGCCGGTAAGGGCGTCCTCAAGGCCGTCGAGAACGTCAACGACGAGATCTCCGACGCCGTCGTCGGCCTCGAGGCCACCGACCAGGAGCAGATCGACCAGATCATGATCGAGCTCGACGGCACGCCCAACAAGGCCCGCCTCGGCGCCAACGCCATCCTGGCGGTCTCCCTCGCGACCGCCAAGGCAGCCGCCGAGTCCGTCGGCCTGCCGCTCTTCCGCTACCTCGGCGGGGCGGGCGCGAACGTCCTGCCCGTGCCCATGATGAACATCCTCAACGGCGGCAAGCACGCCGACAACAATGTGGACTTCCAGGAGTTCATGATTCAGCCCTGGGGCGCGGAGAGCTTCGCCCAGGCCCTCCAGATGGGCGCCGAGTGCTTCACCGCCCTCAAGAAGATCCTCAAGAAGAAGGGCTACAACACCTCGGTGGGGGACGAGGGCGGTTTCGCCCCCTCGCTCAAGAGCAACGACGAGGCCCTCGAGGTCGTCGCCGAGTGCGTCTCCGCCGCCGGCTATAAGCTCGGCCAGGACATCTTCATCGCGCTCGACCCAGCCACCACCGAGATGTACGACGAGAAGTCCAAGAGCTACGCATTCTTCAAGTCCGCTCCCGACAAGAAGGTCTCCGGCGACGAGATGATCGCGACCTGGAAGCGCTGGTGCGAGAAGTACCCCATTCGCAGCATTGAGGACGGCCTCGCCGAGGACGACTGGGCCAGTTGGGCCAAGCTCAACACCGAACTCGGCAGCCGCGTCCAGCTCGTCGGCGACGATCTCTTCGTCACCAACACCGAGCGCCTCGCCCGCGGCATCGCCGAGAAGAGCGCGAACTCGATCCTCATCAAGGTGAACCAGATCGGCACGCTCACCGAGACGCTCCAGGCCGTCAACCTCGCCATGCGCAACGGCTGGACCGCTGTTATCAGCCACCGCAGCGGCGAAACCGAGGACACGACCATCGCGGATATCGCCGTGGCCACCAACGCCGGCCAGATCAAGACCGGCAGCCTGTGCCGCAGCGACCGCATCGCGAAGTACAACCGCTTGCTGGGCATCGAGCACTACCTCGGCGACAGCGCGGTCTACGGCGGAAAAATCTGGAATCGCAAAGCGCGCCGAATCAGAACCCCCCACGCAAGAGGGGGGCCGGTATGCACGAGCGCCCAAGGAAGCAACGAACGTCAGTCGTACTGATTTTTACTGTTTCCCGAAGCGCGCTCAGCGCGTAAGATGCCCCCGGCGCGGCGGACAGGACGCCGCCGCGCGGGGTGCAAGCATATTTCCCAATCCTGATGGATTGCTGGCAAAGGGAGTTGCCGACGTTGTCCATCCGTGAATCCAACGGATCCAAGGCGCCTTCCCCCGGGGACGCCGTTGGGACTTCCCTATCATCCGGCGGTGCGTCCGGCGACGCCGTGTCCGGCGACGGCGGCGCCAGCCTCGTCTTCTGGATGCTCATCGCCCTCGCCCTCACCGTCATGGCCCCCTGCATGATCCTCCCCGCCTGGCGCGAGTACCAGGCCGCCGAACTCCGCGAACGCACCCGGGCCGCCGAGGCCGCCGCCTACACCCGCCACGCCGATCGACTCGAACAACGCCTCGACGCCATCCACAACGACCCCGTCGTGATCGAACGCCTCGCCCGCCGCGAACTCCGCTGCACCCTCCCCGGAGAGGTCCGCCTCGCCGTCAGCAACCCAAACGCCGCCGACTGGGCCGCCGATACCTTCACGCCCGCAACCTACTCAGCCGCCGGCGCCGACGGCGCCGACGGACCGGCTGACACCAGCTACGCCGAACTTTTCCGCGAACGCACCCCGGTCATCCCCAGCGCGGAGTTCCAACCCGTCCAACCGCCGGTCGGCATCGCCCGCCTCACCCACTACCTTCCCCGCCTGAACTACGACGCCCTCTTCTGCTCCGCGCCCACCCGCGGAACCCTCCTGGGCATGTCCCTCACCCTGGTAGCCGCCGCCTTCATCATCTTCTGGCCCCGCCTCCCCAAATCGTAGGGCGTGCCCTGTTCCTCTCATCTGGCTGAAAGCTGAGAGCTGATAGCTGAGGGCTGACAGCTCACCCCGCCTCCCATTGACGGAATCCCCGCTAACGGGCAAGATACCCGCACCACTGAGGGCGACATGTAGGGCGTGCCCTGCACGCCTCCCTCGCCGAGGGCAGGTAGCTCAGTTGGTAGAGCAATGGACTGAAAATCCATGTGTCGGCGGTTCAAGTCCGCCCCTGCCCAAATGAGATAACTGCCGTAATCCCAAGGGATTACGGCAGTTTCTGTTTATGGGCCCGTCCCCGGCGTGCTACCCGGTCGACGTCGCAACCGAGTCGGTACTGGTCACCTTGTTTGGCCCCCATCGAACCAACATGGGTTGGGTAGCCGCATCTGCTACACGGACGCCGATGCCGCACTGAAGATCCAGAGGTTCAGTGCGCCAAGCAGTGCAATCGCCACGATGAAGCCAATCACGACCACCCATCGGGCGCGAAGGCCGACGAGGCGCACCAGTAACGCACAAGCTGAAACCGAGATCGGTATGTGGATACTGAGCAATATGCCGAGTGGTACGCCGGCGATGTAGTGTATTGGGTCGCTGACAACATAAGCCGCCACATTGAGAATAACGTAGCCAACGAATGCAGCGGGTAGCACAAGGTTGGATATGCGAGCGTCATGGCGTGACTCTTCAAGTGATGGGTGTATGTCAGCCCCGCACTCCGGACACCGCCCGCCAGAACGCAAACCACGTAGATTGTAGTCGCAGACTCGGCAGAATATGTCCTCATTCAGCGCATGCATGCCGCAGCCAACAATGCTGCAGGCCAACACCGGCGTCAACTATCACGGACCACACAAGTACCTGTTGTTGCCGGGCTGGCGATCGAGCGCAGCAGCACCTTGGCGGTAGGTCAGTCGCATCGACGGGCGTGCATCGGCAGCCCCAAGTGCTTGCCTGACAGGCACTTGGGGCGTTTCTCTGCGCTCATCTGCTCATCGTCACGCCCGATTCCAGACTCCGGCGGATAACCGAACGCCCCTGGCGACCGGATGTGGTAGAATTCCCCTGGGGAGCCCACCAATCGAGGCGTGGGCGCACTCAGCCGCCGGGAGGTTCGGCCATGGCCCGCACGACAAGCCCAAGCGCGCGCAACGAGCACCTTCTAAATCCGAACCCGAGCAGACAGGACCTGCGCACGCTCCTGACCGTCACCGCGTCAGCCGCCCTCGTGATCGTCGGCTGCTCGCTCCTGGCCACCTCGCAACAACTCCCCGCCACCCAGACGCCGACGGATGACACCCGCACGCGGGCGGCTGCACCGCTGGTGCCCATCGTCACCGTCCGCACCCGCGAATACACCGTCCAGATCTTCACCGACCAGTGCTACACGGTCATGGACGCCGACGACAACGTCGTGGCCCACCTCGTCAGTCGCGACGACCTGCGTGCCCGGCTGCCGCAGGTCCACGCCGCCCTCGACGACGCCTGGGCCGACCAGGCCTGGGCCGGCACGAATCGCCAGCCGCCGCCGGACTTTTCCCGAATGCCCGCGGGCACCACGCGCATCACCGCGCTGCCGTGAAGCCCCGATTCACCGCGTTGGCACTTCGGACTTTCCAATCCACCCCGTGTCCGCGCATACTGAAACTCTGGCTCCGCGCAAGCGGGTCGTGGCCCGGTCAGAACTGCCCATCGTGGGTGTCGTGCCGACCACGGAGAAATCGCAAGGTTGATGATGCGCGCGCGGACCTACAAGCCCGAGATCATCCTTATTGCTCTGATGGTCTTGCTCATGCTCGCCCTGGTTGCATGCCGGCTGCTCGTTGCATCCGCTGTCAACGAAGCAGCCAGAATTCACCGCCGCGCTGATAAATTGATGTACGTATATGACGATGTTGGCCCAAGACATGACGTCGTTGCCGACGGTTGGTACATCAGCGGGTCGGGCAGCGCGTACTCGCGCTACCAGGGCGGGTACTGCATCGTGGAACTCAGGACGTTCTCCTCCGAACCTGGTATCCAGCATTCCGTCAGCCGAGTCGCTCTGGTCGTCCAACTGAGCATGGTGCCGACCGTACGCGTGCTTCGCACCGATGATCCAGTTGCCCAACGGATCGCCGAATCTCTGGCGCACGATCTGGCTGTCGCCGCTGCGCCGGAGGTCCACCCCAATCTCGCCGCCGGCGCGCCAGCGCTACGTGCCAGCCCCTCGCGAGTCATGCAGTTCCTTGTTGCGATCGCATACCGCTACTACGGGCTCATACTCCTCAATGGTGCCTGTGTGATCCTCGTGACCATGGCTGTCGCGCTTGCGCGCAGTCGGCGACGGCGCGCCGCCGGACTCCGCTGTTGGAACTGCGGCTACGACCTCCGCGGCAACCGTTCAGGCTGTTGCCCCGAATGCGGCCGCGTCGCGGAATTCAACTTCGAGCAGCTCAATGGGTAGGGCAGGCACGGCCCACCGGCGTCAATCCGCTACGGCCTCCTCCAGCGACTTCCGCCGGCCCAGGATGATCGCGCCCTCCTCCATCCGCAGTGCCCAGGTTGCAGCCAGGTAAACTCCCGCTCCCACGACGACACATCCGAGCAGTTCCTTCAGATCCCCCTGCGGCAGTACCGCTCCCACCGGCGAATGCCCGCCGACGATCCACACCGCAACGCCCATCAACCCGGTCGCGATCGCGCACTTGATCATGCTCTGCGCCACGCGACGCCAGCGCATCCCGATCAGTTGCCCGTGCAGCTTGTACGCCAGGATGAGCGCCTGCGCCGTCGCGGTCGTCGCCGTCGCCAGCGCCACGCCGGCCTCCCAGAGCCGGGTGTGCACCAGCACGAGATTCAACACGAAGTTCACCGCCACCATCGTGCCGGCGATCCGAACCGGCGTCCGGCTGTTCTGCATCGAGTGGAACGCCCGCACCAGCATCTGCTGCACGGCGTAGGACCAGATGCCGAGGCAGTACAGCCGCAGCGCCAGCACCACGCGGTCCGTGTCCGACGCCGTGAACAGCTCGCTTTCAAACAGCAACCGCACCAGCGGCTGGGCCACCAGGATCAACCCCACACCGGCGGGCACCGACACGAACAAGCTCGTGCGCAGGCCCGCCTCGACGCTGCGCAAATCCGACGTGATCCTTCGCCGCGTTGTGCCGGGCCAGCAGCGGGAAAATGGCCGTCGCGACCGCCGTGCCGAAAACCCCAGCGGCAGGTTGCTCGCGTACTGGGAATAGCCCAGGATTGCCGGACCGCGCCCGTCGGGCACGCAGAAGAATGCGATCATCGAATCGAAGAAGGTGTTGATCTGCAGCGCCGACATCCCGATCAGCATCGGCGCCATCAGCAGCATGATCCGCCGCACACCCGGCGACCGCCAGTCGAAGTTCACCGCGAGCCGGAACCCGCACGATCGCAGCCACACCCATTGCAGCCCGAGTTGTAGCACACCCGCGAACAGCGCCGCCCACGCCACCAGCCGCATGTGCGCGTGCGTGTCCAGGTCAAGTAGCTTCCCGCCGCCCCATACCGCCGAAATCAGCACCACGTTCAGAATCGTCGGCGCGATCGCCGGCGCCGCGAACCGGTGCTCCGCGTTGAGAATCCCCCCGAAGAACGCCGTCAGGCAGATCAGCAGCATGTACGGCAGCAGCAGGATCGTCAGGCTGACCGCCGGGTGCGGCTCCGGTTGCCACGCCCAGATCACCAGCAGCACGCCCTCGCCGAACGCCAGCAGTGCCAGCAGCGCGGCGGTCAGCAGGGTGAACACGCCGCCGGCGAGCCGCCGCGCCGCGACGTCACCATCGTCCGCCCGCGCCTGGGCGAACACCGGGATGAACGACGCGGTCAGCGCCCCCTCGCCGAAGAGTCGCCGGGCCAGGTTGGGGATCTGAAACGCGATACGGAACGCGCTGAGCAGCGGGCTCGCCCCGAAGAACTGGGCGTAGGCGTTCTCACGCACCACCCCCAGGACGCGCGAGGCGAGCGTCAGGGCGGCGATAAGTTTGGCCGATCCAACAAATCGGTGCGGACGGGACACGAAGGTGGGAAGTTGGTCGCGACCAACGCTCACTAAAGTACCGATCGACTGGCGGACGAGCCGCTCTCACCCGCCATCGCGCTGCGGGCCACGTATATAGACGCGCGGCTGCACCCTTACAAGCGGCAATTCCGGGCGCAACGCCCGCTGCAGGCGCGATTTCCAGCCGCAAAAGGGCTGGACAACTTGCGCCGAGTCGTTAGTTTCCTGGCAGGGGGTCTTGCGGGCATCGCGCTCCGTGGACAGAGCGCCAGTAACCGGACCTGCTGTTTCGGCCCTACCGGCTGACATGGAGATGAGATCATGACTCACGTTGTTGCCGAACCGTGCGTGGCGTGCAAATTCACCGACTGCGTCGCGGTTTGTCCTGTCGACTGCTTCCACGAGGGGATCAACTTCCTGGCCATCGACCCGGATACCTGCATCGACTGCGGGCTGTGCGTGCCGGAATGTCCGACGGAGGCGATCTTCGCCGAGGATGACCTGCCCGAGAAGTGGTCGGAGTACAAGGAACTTAACGCCAAGCTCGCCGGCGACTGGCCGGTCATCGACGCCCAGAAGGCGCCGCTGCCCGAGGCCGAGGACATGAAGGAAGTCGCCGAGAAGCGCGAGATGCTCGATCCGAACCCGTTCGCGGGCTGATCGCCGGCGCGTTCCGGATCAATCAACTGGCAGTACACTCCGCACGCATCGGCCCCATCAGCCGGTGCGTGCTGCTTTGTGGGGCGGCGCGTGGCCCGTTATGCTGCCCGCAGGCCGCAGTGGGGCGGCTGACGCGCTTGCGGATGATCGACCCATGGCCATCGCACCCGAATCGGACGTCGGCATTCCCGAGGTGCTCACGAGTTGCCAGGCGGTGATGGCGGCAGCCCGCCACGTCGCCATCGACGCCGCTGCGGTCGACGCCTTCGCCCGGCGTCTGGCGGCTGACGGGATCGAGGTCGCCGATGATGAGCTGCTCTTGCGCGGCACGCGCGCGGCCGGCGCCAACTTCGTCCTCGTGAGCGACGCGCTCAATTTCTGCTTCTGGTCCGACGCCCCTTGGGAAGTCACCTACCGCGCGCACTCTTGGACGCGCACCATCGCCATGGTCGCGGGGCTGCACCGCGCGATCGAGCGCGATCCTGCCTGGCTCACCGCGCAGCGCTGGGCGGAAGCCTCCGAGGCCGACGTCGCGGAGATCTTCGCCGGCGCGCGCGATCCCGCTGCCGCAGCGCCGCCGGGAAATTCTCAACGAGACCGGGGAGATCCTCCGCATCAGCTACGGCGGACAGTTCGTCAACCTCGTGGACGCGGTGGAGGGTGACGCGCTGCTGCTCGCCCGGCGGCTCGCCCTCGAGTTCCCCTCGTTCCGCGACGTCGCGTACCACCCGGTCGGGCATGTGGCGTTTCTCAAGCGCGCGCAGATCTGTGCAGCCGACCTGCACCGCACGTGGATCGCCCAGGGGCACGCGGGTCTGCACAACCTGGCGGCGCTCACCGTCTTCGCCGACTACCGGCTCCCGCAGCTCTTTCGCCACGAGGGCATGCTCACCCTGGACGGCGAACTCGCCGCGACGATCGACCGCGAGGAGGCGATCCTGGCCGCCAGCCCGCAGGAGGTCGAACTTCGCGCCGCCACGGTCGTCATCGGCGAAATGCTCGTCGCCGCGCTGGCGTCCGCCGGCCGCCCGGTTGCCGCGTACGAGCTCGACTACGAACTCTGGCGCCGCGCGAAGCTCCCCGAGGTCCAGGTCCCGCATCACCGGACGCTCACGCACTTCTATTGACCCAAGCTACGCGCAGGGCCGCACGCCGCGTCCGGGATGGACGAATTGAGTTTAGCCCAGCACTTCAGTGCTGGGTGAACGTGGCGATCAAATAGTGGAGTCCCGAAGGGACGGTTGAATCAGGAACGACAACGCGCAAGGCTGCGCGTTGATGGCAGAGATACAGGCAGGGTCGTGATTGAAGTGATGTCTGCGACTAGATTTTGGCCGGCACGACCGGCACGAGTGCGCCGCAGATGTCGCGGAGCACCGCGAGGGGCGGCTGATCGGCGTCGATGTCTGCGACCAGCGCCTTGTCGTAGCAGGCCAGCACCGGGAGCGTCTCGTCCTCGTAGACCTTGATGCGGTTGCGGATGACTTCTTCCTTGGCGTCGTCCGGGCGGTTCGATTTGGCCGCGCGGCCCTTGAGCCGTGCCACGAGGCGGTCGGTGTCCTGCATCTTCAGGTGCACGATCTTCAGCACGTCCAGCAGCGGCGTCAGGTGCTCGACCTGCGCCGGCGTCCGCGGAATGCCGTCGAGAATCAGCACGTGGTACGCCGGGTCGATCCTCCCCGACGCCACCTGCGCCTCGACGTGGTTGCGCCAGACGCGCACGGTGAGCTCGTCCGGAACGAGCTGCCCCTTGGTCGAGTACGACAGGAACTCCTGGCCGATGGGGCTCGACTTGTCCAGCCCGCGGAAGATGTCGCCCATCGCGAGGTGCACCAGGTTGGGCATACCCGCGAGCGTCACGCCCTGCGTGCCCTTGCCGCAACCGGGATATCCAAACAACAGCAGGGCCGGATACTTCTTGCTCGCCACGAGATTCGCCTCCGTTGTCGACGCCGGTTCGTCGCCCGCGCGCTACGGGCTCGCTTTCGTCCGCTCGGGATGCTTCCGCGCGAACTCCGCCGCCAGGACTGGATCCACCACCCGTATATCGGCCTGGGCAAAGAGCGACCTGTACAGCGTCTGCATCGCCGGCTCGGTCACCCGCTCCCTGAGCCGCTTCTCCAGCTCGCCCTTCACCTCGGCGATGGGGCGGTCATCCGGCGGGATTTTCTTCACCAGCTTCAGCACGTGGTACCACTGGTCCACCCGCACCGGGTCCGAAACCTCCCCCTCGTCCAGCGCAAAAGCCGCCTCGGCCAGCGCCGCGGGTACGTCCGGATCCTCACGCGAAAACGGCTCAAGCAGCCCGCCGCCCGGCGCCGTCGTCAGGTTGGCGCTGAAGACCTTCGCGATTTCCGCGAAATCGTTGCCCGCGGCCAGCTTCTCCAGCACGTCCTCCGCGTCGCCCAGGCTGGCTACCTGGATGTGCCGCACCTGGACCCGCGGCCCGAACGCACGCTGGTATTCCTCGACGTACTGCTCGTCGGTAAAGGTCATGTTGGCGTTGCAGATCGCCCGCAGGTACGCGTTGCGCTCGATCATCGCCATGCACTCGGCCCGCGACACGTTTCGGCGTGAGAGCACCTCGTCGAGGATATCCTCCGCCTCCTCGCGGTCGAACGGCTGGTCGCCGGCTGCACGCAGCGGCGACGTCAGGTTGCGCAGCGACCGCTCGAACTCCTTGTCGATATCCGCCTGCGTCACCGCGATGCCCTGGTCCGCGGCCATCACCTTGGCTTTTTCCAGAACGACGGCCTGCTCCAGGATGCCCACGCCGTGACCGGCCAGCAGCAGGTCCACGACCTGCTTGCGGGCGATCGGGCGGCCGTCGACGTACGCAATCGCCGGGCCACCGTTGGAGTTGGCGTCGCCGATGAGGTCGGGGATGGGGGTGGGCGGCGGAGTGGCCTTTGCCTGGGTCTCCGATTCGGTCTTGCGCGGCGGCGCCTTCTGCCAGGCGTCGAGCACCGTGTCCGCCGGCTTGGCGGGCTCCGGTGCAGCGCACGCGCCGTACAGCACGAGGATCAGCACAGCCAGGGCGCACGCGAGCCCGCGGGGATCGCAGTGCAGCTTGCGTTTCGGCACATGCGGAGTGTCCATAATCGCCTGAAACGTAGCAGGAGCGGTGCCAATGTCAATTCACGCCAGCCCCCGCGACCCGCCCTCCACACCCCGCGGCGCAATCGCCAGAATCTCCCGTTGCCGGTACAATCCGCCGCGGCAGACCGCGCGTTCCTGCCCGGCGCGGGTGCGGGCGGGACGTTCGGGAAGGTGACGCGGACCTGGCAGCAGGCATGGATGTCAAAGTGGTCATGTTGGGCACGGGAACGTCGCACGGCGTGCCCATGATCGGCTGTGATTGCCCAGTCTGCACCTCGTCCGATCCGCACGACCGGCGCATGCGTCCGGCGATCGCGGTCGATATCGCCGGCCGCCGGATTCTGGTCGATACGCCGCCCGAACTGCGGTTGCAGTGCGTGGCCGCCGGCATCCGCCACATCGACGCCGTGCTCTACACCCACACGCACGCCGACCACGTGACCGGTCTCGACGATTTGCGGCGCTTCAACTGGCTTTGCGGTGGGGCGATCCACTGCTACGGGTCCGCCGCCAGCCTCGCGACCATCCGCCGCATGTTCGCCTACGTCTTCGACGACGATCCGGACTACCCGTCGCACAAACCGTCGCTCGAGCTGCACGAGATCACCGCGGGCCCGCTGGAACTCGCCGGCGCCCGCGTGGAGGTGCTCGACCTGCTGCACGGGCCCATGCCCGTCTTCGGTTTCCGCTTCGGCAACATCGCCTACTGCACCGACTGCAACGCGATTCCGGCGGCGTCCCTGGAAAAACTCAAGGACCTCGACGTGCTCATCCTCGACGGCCTGCGCAAGCGGCCGCACCCGACGCACTTCAACCTCGAGCAGGCGGTGGCCATGGCGCAACGGATCGGCGCCCGCCGGACGTACTTCACGCACATCGCCCACGAACTGCCCCACGCGGAAACCAACGCCGCGCTCCCCGCGGACATGGCCCTGGCCCACGACGGCCAGATCATCGAACCGGTGTGACGGTTCCGGCAGGCCGGCCTTGGCGTGTTTTCCTGATGGCGATGGCAGATGACGCGGCGAATGGTGGGTCGCGCTCCGGACCGCACACTGCGGTTCGGCCCGCGCACGCCAGACAAAAAAATCCGCCCCGGGGCCAGGCCCCGCGGCGGACTCTCGGCAGAAATATCGTGTGCGGGCGGAGACTACGGCGTTTCCAGCAATCTCGCAGCGTTGGTGCGGCGGCGTTCCGCACGGAAAGCCGCGTCGCCAGCGCCCCAAAACAATAGAGCTTGCCCTAACGCGCCGCGGTCTTCACTTCGGCGTCGAGGGCGAAGATCTCCACCCGGCGGTTCTTGGCCCGGTTGTCACGGGAGGTGTTCGGCACGCGCGGACGGTACTCGCCCACGCCGCAGGCCACCAGGCGGCTCGGCGATACGCCGCGCTCCTTCAGCCAGCGGACCACCGCGAGGGCGCGCTCGGCGCTGAGCTCGTAGTTGTCCTCCCACCCGCTCTTCTTGATCGGCTCGTCGTCAGTGTGGCCATAGACCAGCACGTCCTTGTCGGCGTAGTCGGTGCGCAGCACGTCGTAGATCTTCTCCAGCGTGTTCTGCGCGTTCGACCGCAGCTTGACTTTACCCGAATCGAACAGCACCGAGCCCTCGATCGCGATCATCGCGCCGCCGGGTACCGCCGTCCAGCCTTCGGGCACCTGCGCCGGCTGGTTGCGCAGGTTGTCGATCTCGCCACGCATCGACGCGAGTTGATCCCCGCACGACGCGTTGGCGTCGCGGCAGCGGGAAAGCTCCGCCTGGGCGCGCTGCAGATCGTTGAGCAGCTTCTGGTTGCTCTCCTCGAGCAACGCGATGCGACCCTTGGTGTCGTTGCAGCCGCTGGCCAGCGGCAGGGCGATAAGGGCCAGCACAATGCCGGACTTGATGGCGCGGGTCATGAGTGTACCTCCGTGTCTGGACCAGCCGGTGGTTGACGCGCGGCGCCACCGGCTCGTTCGGGAATCCTTTCCCGCAAGCGCGAAAGCGGGATGTCGAAGCCTTCACACCGGCAAGACCGCGCGCGTCGGCGACGCACCGATCAATCGCGCGCACAACGCCAGCGTGACGCCGCGAAGGTATGCCGAACTTGCCTGAATTGCAAGGCTTATCTAGTCCTCCGGCGCGAGCGGCGTAAACGGCAGGTTGCTGACGTTGTGAATTGTTTCTGCAGGACGGCTGAACACCGTCACAACATTCTGCACCCAATGCGATTTGACGATCGGCCCATACAGTACCACCACAATCAAAAACGCAATCGACAGCCAAGGACCGAGCGGGATCGCCCGCGCACGTTTGAACGGAACCAGCAGCAACCATCCCAGCAGTGCCAGAAACGAGCAGAGCACGAACCCGATCAGCACGACCGGCCAGCCCGCCACGCAGCCCGCCGCCGCCATCATGTGGATGTCGCCCGTCCCGAACGCCTCGCGACCCATGATCAGCGTCGCCACGATCCGCACGAGCCAACCGATCCCGCCGCCGATGATGAACCCGACTGCAGCCGTCGCCAGTCCCTGCACCGGATGCCACTCCCGGTTCGGCGACCAGTGCAGCCACGCGTGAATCGTGTCCGCGCTCGCCGTCTGGGTCACGGCATACCACACCGCCACGCCGATCGCGATCGCCGGCAGCAGCATCGCCGCCTCGCCGAGCGCCACCCGCCGCGCGGAATGCCGCTCCGCCTCGATTGCCGCCAGAATCGCGCTGTCCGAGTGCCGCCGCGGCATCCCCCCGGCGACGATCAGGCAGAAAAACAGTACGAAAACGGGCGCCCAGCGGATGATTGGCGGCAGGTGCAGATCCACGTCGATCGCATCGAGCCACGCCCCGCCCACCAGCAAGAGCAGCATCAGACCCGCGGCCCACAAGGCGATCCGAACCGCCACCAGCGACCTCGGGGCGGTCGGCGGCGGCTCCGGACTCTCCTCCTCGTGGTCCGCGATCGCCCCGGGCGCCCCGGCGAAGATTGGCGCCAGCAGGGGAACGTGCTCGTCGTGCGCGCAGTGATCGCAGCCAGGATCGTGGTACCGCGCCCGGAAAATCAGCGCGGTGAGCGCCAGAGTGGCTGTGGCCGCCAAGGCCGCTGCCCCCATGGCGTCACCGGGGCGCACCCAGGTGTCCGGAGCAGGGGGGCTCCAGATTGCGTGCAGGACGAAGCCCGCGAAGGCTGCGCACCACGTGAACCGGACGTCGACCCAGTAGTACTCGATGTCGATTGCCGACATGGCCAGCAGGCCGCCGAAGAGCACGACGTGCGCCAGGTAGATCGGCCAGTCGTCGCTGACCTGCCAGGTGAGGGTCGCGCCCACCGGGGTCCGAACGAAATAGCCGCCGATGCCGCTGTGGCTGTGGGCAATGAAGAAGGCATCGAACAGGATGAGCGTGGTCAGCGCGCCGAGGATCTCGATGAGCGGGTAACGCGGCGATATTCGCATCCCGCAGGAGCGGCAATTGCCGCCGAGCTGGATATAGCTGAACAGCGGCAGATTGTCGTACCAGGCGATGCGGTGCAGGCAGCCGGGGCAGAACGACCAACGCGGCTCGCGCAGCGAGATGTCCCGTGGAATGCGGTAGATCACCACGTTCAGGAAGCTGCCCAGGCAGAGCCCGAACGCCCCGAAGAACAACAACCACCATCCCGCCTCGATACCCTGCATGGTAGCGGCAGGGATTGAGGGATTAAGGGATTGAGGTCCGGCACACACACAGCCGCAGGCCTCGACCTCACCTTAATCCCTTAATCCCCTAATCCCTCAATCCCTCGTCATCCAATCTTCTTGTGCGTCCCGTCGCAAAACGGCAGGTTCGCGCTCTTGTGGCACTGACATATCGAGACCCGTTTGTTCTCGGTGATCTCCACCACGCAGGGGCCGACGCCGGTCTGCTCGCGCGAATGGGATCCGTCGCAGTAGGGCAGGTTGGCTGAATGGCCGCACATGCAGTACGCCTTCTTGCCGGCGGTCTCCTCAACCACCATCGGCCGCTGGCCGTGAATCGGTTCCGCCATGTCTGGACTCCTCGCAATGGGTCGGAAGGGTAGCTTCCGCGTTGTCTGCCGCGGCAGCATACTCGAAGGGGGGGCGTCCCGCACGCGCACGCAGCTCGTTCTGCAAAGCGCGAATCCGCGCGGTGAGCAGGTCAGCCGCGGCTGCGTCTTCCAGCTTCTCCAGTTCCTCCGGCGCGATCGCCGCACCGAACTTCACCGCCATCGGTGCCCAGCGCGGCAGCTTGCGGTCACGCGGCCACGCCTCGAATACGCCCTCCAGCGCCACGGGCACGATCGCAGCCCCGCTCCGCCGGGCGATCGCGATGACCCCGGGTTGCATCGGCCGCACCCGGCCGTCCGTTGTCCGCGTGCCCTCGGGAAACATCAGCAGGGCGTGCCCGGCGCGGAGCCGACGCAGCGACTCCTTGATCGCACCGACGTCGGCCGTCCCGCGTTTGACCGGAAACGCGTTGAAGTTGCGGATCAACCGGCCGAACGCGCGGTTGTGAAAGAGCGTGTCGCGGGCCATGTAGTGCAGCGTGCGCTTCGCGAACGCACCGACCAGCACCGGGTCCAGGTAGCTCTGATGGTTGCACGCGAGGATCGCCGGGCCGCGCACCGGCACGTTCTCGACGCCGACGCCGCGCATGCGCCACAGCCCGCCGAATACTGCTTTGCACAGCCTGCGTGAAAACTGGTAGAACAAGGTCCTGTCGTTCCACTCGACGCTGCGGTCCGCGAACGTCCCCGGCCACGCCCGCCGGTCCGTCCCCGGTGGGGCGGGACTACCGTTTCGGCCGGATCCCGCCCAGGATATTGATCAGCCACGTGGCTGCCGCCGACAAGAGTATGCAGCCGAAGAGGGACATGCTCAACAACCGGTCCGCCGCGCTCTCCTGCCCGGGTGTCGTCGGCCCCACCAGCATGATCCCCACCACGCTGCCGACCGCGATCGTTGCCGCTATGGCGGCGTACGTGATCATCACCGTGCGCGGCCAGCCCTCGTGGCACTTGAACACGCCCGCGACGGGTATCACCAGCAGCCAGCTCGCCAGCGCCGCGATGTAGAACTCGAATTTGCCGGTAACCAGTCCGGCGACGATGAACACGGGCACGCCCAGCATGCACAGGCCGACCCAAGTCGATTCGCGGCGCTGCTCGTCGGATAACGCCAATCGCCCGAACCGGTTCAATCGTAAGAGCAGGCTGAACATCGGCTGGCCCACCCAGGTCAGCATCACAAAGGCGATGTACAGGCCGATCAGCGGCCAGAGGATTACGCCGCTCTCGGGATAACGACTCAGGACGCCTTCGCTGAGGCGATACCCGACGTAGAGCCCGATGACCACGCCCCAGCGCGCCCGAGACGACAGTGTCGACATCCAGAACAGGTAGCGCAGCAGCCACCGGTAGACGCGATGCCGCGCTTTGAGCGCTTCGACAATCCCGGCCCGCGCCCAGTCGTAGGTCGGGTCGAGCCGCAACGCCTCCCGAAAGTGCGTCATCGCCTCGTCGGGCTTCCCGTGACGCAGCAGCATCCAGCCGTGGTTCGCGTGCGTCATCGCGTTTTCGGGATCCTCGGCGAGCGCACTCCGCGTCGTCTCGATCGCTTCCGTGCGGCGGCCGAGGTGCGCCAGTGCGATGGCCCGGGCGTTCGTGCACATCACGTGCTCCGGGTCGAGCTGCAGACCGAACTCCGCGACCTGCAGCGCGTCCTGCCAGCGTTCCTGCTGGGCGAGCGTGATGGCGAGCATGCCGTGGTACCGCGGTTCTTCGGCGTTGAGCCGGATCGCCTCCCGTGCCGCGACCTCCGCCTCCTTCGGCCGCTGACGATCGTTCAGCACGCACGCCAAAGCGAAGTGTGCAAACGCGTCGTCGGGCGCGAGTTCGATCGCGCGATGGGCGGCCTCCGTCGCCTCCTTGAACCGTTCGCGCTCCGCCAGGCACATCGCGAGCAGCGCGAACGCGAGCGCGTCGTTCGGATCCTGGCTGAGCGCGAGCCGCAACTCCTGCTCGGCGAGGTCGTACCGAGACTGTTCCAGCAGAACGTGGGCGCGCAGGACGTGGCTGTTCATCAGATCTTGAGGTACTTGAGGATTTCGTCGTAGAAGCCGCCCTGGTTCGCGTAGAGGGCATAGTTGCGCGCCGCGGAGAACCACTCCGACGTCGTCGGTTTGAGCCCCTTGGCTGCCGCGCGCAGGTCCTTCGTGGTGAGTGGCGCGGGCACGCCGGTCTTGAGCGCTTCGCCCAGCTTCGCCTCGATCGCGGTCTCCACCACCGCCTTGAGGTCCGCGCCCGAGAAGCCCTCCGTCTTCTTCGCGAGAAACTCCGTGTCCACGTCCGCGACCGGCTTGTTGCGCAGCAGGATGCCCAGAATGGCCGCGCGGGCGGGGGCGTCCGGCGGCGGCACGAAGATCAAGCGGTCGAACCGGCCCGGGCGGCGGAACGCGGAGTCGAGGTGCCACGGCGCGTTCGTCGCGGCGAGCATGAGCAGCCCGTCGTTGGCCGACTCGATCCCGTCGAGTTCCGCGAGGAACTGGTTGATGAGTTGTCGGCCGGCGCTTTGCCGCATGTCCGAGCGGCTCGCCCCGAGTGCATCCACCTCGTCGAAGAAGAGCACGCACGGCCGCCGCCGCCGCGCCTGGTCGAACAACGCGTGCAGGTTGCGTTCGCTCTGGCCGATCCACATGTCCAGCACGTCGTGGATGCCGATGGCCAGGAACGACGCCTTGACCTCGCCGGCAGTCGCCCGGGCGATGTGCGTTTTGCCGCACCCCGGCGGCCCGTAGAGCAGGATTCCGCCGCCGATCTTCTTGCCGTACGCGGCGTAAATCTCGGGCTGGGCCAGCGGGTGGATGATCTTGAGCCGGATCTCCTCCTTGAGCGCGTCCATGCCCCCGACGTCCGCGAAGGTCGCGGTGGGGCGTTCGAACTCATTTTCAAGCGCTCCACCGGGCTCCTCGTGGCGGGCGCGCACGCGGCCCTCGACCACCTCGGCGTCCGCCTCCTCCTCGACGCCGATGCCGAAGCGTTCCTCCAGCGCTGGGTCCGCGAGGTCCGGCTGGGCGTCCACGGCTGATCGGTAGTGGGCCAGCGCTTTCTGCACGTCGCCGGCGCGGAGCAGCAGACGGGCGTACAGCAGGCCGGCGCTCGGTGGGGCGTGCGGCGTGCGGATCAGGTCCTCGACAACAACGAGCGCGTGCGAGTCCTTCTCCTGCCGGTAGTACGCCGTCGCGAGCCCGAGCTTCAATTCGATCGAGTCACTTTGCAGCGTCAGCGCCTGCTGATATTCGCGCTGCGCCTCGGCGAACTGCCCGCTGGCCATCAGCACCTCGGCCAGGTGCTTTCGCAGCGGCACGTTCTCGGGGGAGACCCGCAGCGCCTCGCGCAGCGACCGGATGGTTTCATCGTGCATCGCCATCGCCTTATGCGCCGTCCGCGAGGGTCTGGCGCACCCGCTCGAGGCGCGCGTGATCGGTCATGTCGAAGTGCAGCGGCGTAAGCACGATGTTCCCTTCGCGCAGCGCGCCGAGATCGAACTCGCCCGTCCCGAACTCCTCGAACCATCCGCTCAGCGAGTACGCCACCGAGCCCGACTCGTTCTCGTGCAGTTCGTAGCGGTCGTTCGTGCGCGCCGCCGCCTGCGGCACCACGCGGATGCCCAGCAGCCGCTTGTGCGTCAGGTCCGGAATGTTGATGTTCAGCAGCGGGCAGGGCGGGTCGCCCGCTTGGACCCGGTCGGCGAACCGGGCGATGATGCCGCGGGCGATCTCCGCCGCCCCGTGGAAGTCGAGTTCCTCGCCCCATTCCAGCGAGACCGCAACCGACGGGATGCCGAGGATCGCGCCCTCAGCCGCGGCTGCCACCGTCCCGCTGTACAGCACGTTCACCGCGACGTTCGCCCCGTCGTTGATCCCCGACACCACGAGGTCCGGCCGGTGATCGAGCAACCGGGCCACCGCCAGCTTGACGCAGTCCGCCGGCCGGCCCGCGACCGCCCACCCGTGAAACGAGTCGTGCACGTGGATCCACCGGGCCGCCACCGGGTGCCGCACGGTGATCCCGTGCCCGGCGGCAGACTGGACGCTGTCGGGTGCGACGACCGAGACCTCGCCGATCTTCGTCAGTGCGGCGTAGAGCGCCGCCAGTCCCGGGGCCAGGATGCCGTCATCGTTGGTGAGCAATATGCGCATGAGCAGTGTGTGCGGTGGGGGCGGTCGCCGGAGGATCGTCTGCGGGTCTGTCGGGCCGGAGACCTTGCGGTGGGGGCCTGACCGCTGGCGCGCGTCAGCGGTCGGCATTGTAGGGGGGCGCGGAAAACGGTGTCAACGCACCGGGGCCGGGCATACAATCATGGGTTATGGAAACGGCTCAATCGCTCGTACTGACCCGGCAGCAGGTGCGGCGCGTCGATGAGTGCGCCGTGCACGAGCTGCACTACCCCTCGATCATCCTGATGGAAAACGCGGGGCGCAACGCGGCGCAGTGGATCGACGCGCACTGCGCCGGCACCGGCCGGCGGGCCCGCATCTGCTGCGGCACCGGCAACAACGGCGGCGACGGATTCGTCATCGCCCGCCACCTGCACAACGCGGGCTGGCGCGTCGACCTGCACATCGTCGGCGACGTCCGCAAGATGTCGCCCGACGCGGAGACCAATCACATCATCGCCCGCGCCATCGGCATTCCCCGCGAAGTCGTCGGCGACGTGGAGAGCGCAGTCCGCGCCGCCCGCCGCATCGACGCCAATACCGTCGTGATCGACGCGCTGCTCGGTACCGGTTTTTCTGGAGCGGTCCGCGAGCCGATGGCCGCGCTGATCGCGGCGCTCAATGCCCAGCAAGCCGCCCGGGTGATCGCCATCGACGTGCCCTCCGGCCTCGACTGCGACACGGGGGAGGTGGGCAACGTGGCTGTGCGGGCGGATGCCACCATCACCTTTGTCGCCCCCAAACCCGGTTTCGTCCGCGGGGCGGGCCCGCGCTGCGCGGGCGAGGTGGTCGTCACCGACATCGGCACGCCGCCGGCACTGATCGACCGCGTCCTCGCGGAGGACGAGGATTCCCCGGCTGAGTCCCCGGCGCCATGATTGTTCGCAGCCAGCGCACCATCCTCGGGCGACGCGGCTGCGTCGCACTGCTGATCTTCGTCGGACTCGCCGGATCAACCGTCCGCGCGGCTGAGCGGGAACTTCCCATCGACGCGCGGGCCGAGGCACGCCTCCTCGAGATCGCCGGATCGGGCTTCGAGCTCAACCGCACCGATCACTTCGTCATCGCCTACAACACGGACGCGGACACGCTCCACGACTTCATCACCCGCGTCGAAGCGACGTACCGGGGCGCCCTGCGCCTGCTCAAGGCGGACGAAATCGACACGCACGAACCGCGTCACCGGCTCGAGATCGTTTTCTTCGAGACCCCCGAGCAGTTCCGCCAATTCGCCGAGCGGCTGCATCTCGACGTGACCGGGGCTGCAGGTTTCTATCATCCGGCGAGCAACCGGGCCTTCTTTTACAACGCCCGCAACGCACCGCGCGTCGCCGCTGCGACCGCGCAGATCGAGAACCTCCGCCGGCACGCGGAACAGCAGTCCTCGGGCGGCAGCCGCGCCCAGACCTACAAACAGGTTCGCCGCCTCGAGATCCAGCGCGACCGCCTCATCGAAACCATCAACCTGTTCGTCGTGCAGCACGAGGTCGCCCACCAGGTTTTTTTCAATACCGGCCTGCACGTGCGCGGCGCCGACACCCCGCCCTGGGTGGCGGAGGGCCTCGCCATGCTCATGGAAACGCCGCCGAGCAATCGCGGCGCCGGCTTCGGGGCCGTCAACCAGTACCGCCTGCTCAGCTTGCGCAACGCGCTCGCGGGCGCGGGCCGCTGGAAGGATGCGACCGCCGAGCAGTTCCCCGCCGCCTGCGCCAACGGCAGCCTCGTGCCGCTGCGCCAACTGATCGGCGACAAGTCGCTCTTCAAGACTTCCGGCCCCCACGTCGAACAACGCTACGCCCAGGCCTGGAGCTTCCTCTTCTATCTCCAGAAATACCGCCGCGAGGACCTCGGCGTCTACCTCACCGTCCTCGCCCGCCGCCCGAGCGACCGCGGCTACACGCCGCAACAGGAGGTCATGCTCTTCGAAAAGACCTTCGGGCCCATCGACGATCAATTCCGCGACCGTTGGCTGAACTGCGTGCTCAAGCTGCGCGTTCATCCTCCGCGCTGAGCCCCTGGCGCGGCAACTGCTCCCTCCAGATAGCCCAGTGTGGTGAATCGTTCATATCGATCGGTGCTATCTTGTTGCCTGAGATGCTTGAAGTGGCACTCTAGGATGAAAATTGCGGTTGAACAGCCCTGCTCAGCGCGGTAACGTCGCTTTCCACCGGGTCGTTCAGACAACGTCAACAACACGCGCGCAACTTTACGGCGCGCCGGCGGGTTGCAGCCTCACTTCGTGAGTCCGCACCAGAGCCATACCACGCATCTGCACGGAGGGCGGATCATCATGTTGCACAATTCCCAAGCGAACCGAATCACCGCGCTCAGCGCGGCGCTGATCGGCCTGACCGCGGCCGGCGCCTGGGCCCAGCCGTCCGGTCCCACGCTCGCTGTCGAACCACCGGCTGGCCCGGCGGGCATCGCCGTGGAGCTGTTTGGGCGCGGCTATCAACCCGGCACGTGCGCCGTGCGCGTCTATCTCGATGACGGCAACGGGCCGCTCATCGCCAGCGCCGACGTCAACAGCAATGGCTACTTCTCCACCGACGGCGTCATCCCCGCGAACACGCCCGTCGGTCCCCACACGATTCTCGCCGAAGGATTCGAGTTCGGCGGGGGCAACCGCTGCGACCAGTCCACTGGCGAGTTCGGCCAGGCGGCCTTCCGCGTCTACGAAATCCCGTCACCCGAGCCGTTGATCCAGACGCTCATGCGTGACGGCGGCGCCGGTCAGCCCTTCTTTGTCACCGGCAGCGGGTTCTGTCCCACGCCGGAGTGTCCGCCCGTCGACATCCTCTTCTACGGACGGCCCGGCGCGCTCGGTGTCCCCGTCAGCAGCAACGGTGTCTTCGTTGCCGAACCGCGCATTCCCGGCGGTATGCCCGTCGGCCTCGTGCCCATCACCGCCATCCAGAAACTCGCCGACGGGAGCGTCAACAAGGCCTACGGCGAAGTCTACGTCTCGGTGCGCGGCGATGAAGATGAGGATGAAGATGAGGGCGGTCCCGCACGGGCACCAGCCGGCGCGGCGCTGCAGCACGTGCACGAGGAGTCACGCACCCCGGACCGCGTCAGCTCCCACGCCACCCTCCAGCTCCAGCGCTCCCTGCCGCCGTCCGCCGTCACCGACGTGAGTCCTCAACCCAACCCCGCCGAGCCCCGCTACGGCGGACGCTGCCTCGGTATCACCATCGATCCGACGAATGTCAACAACGCCTTCGTCGCCTCCGAACTCGGCGGCATCTGGCGCAGCACCAACGGCGGCGGATCGTGGAGCCACGTGGACGACATCCCCCTGACCATCTCGCGCGACACCATGTACGACCCGCGCGACGCGAACATCGTCATCGCCACCGGCCGCTACGACGCCACCTTCGCCAACAACGGCGGCATCTGGCGCAGCGCGAACGGCGGTTCCACCTGGGCCAAGCCCGCAACGTCGAACCCGGCCTGCAACGCCGAGGCGTCGGCGTGGGGAATTTCCATACCGGACAACGCCACGTTCCACGACAACATCTTCGTCGGCACCGACTGCGGCGTGGCCATCAGCAACGACTCGGGCGCGACCTGGACGCACGTGGATCCGTGCACGGCGTCCGACGCGCCCTTCTGCAGCGCGGGCGGCACGATCTATGACGTCGAGACCCGCGTGGTCGGCGGCAACATCCAGGTGGACGTGTGCGGCGATGAGGGATTCTTCCGTTCGACCGACGGCGGTACGACCTGGTCGGCGCCCGACCCCGCCTCGCCGCTGCTGCCGCCGGCGTTCAATCCCTGCCACATCGCGACCGCTCCGCAGGACCCCAACACCGTCTACCTGGCCAACTGGAGCGGCACCACGCCCTCCGGCTTCTGCCAGATGCAGTTGCTCGAATCGACCAGCGGTGGGGCGCCCGGATCGTGGGTCGACATGGGCATCGGCGCCCAGAACTGCCGCGACGCCTGGGTCGTCACGCACCCGGCGCTCAACGGCGACACCGATCTCTTCGAGGTCTACGTCGGGGACGCCCAGCGCATGCGCGGCCAGACCTGCGACAGCACCATGACGCCGCGCTGCCAGACCGGCGCCGCCAACTGGCCGACGCGCGATACCGGCGCCCACGCCGACCCCAGCGACATCGCCTTCGACCCCTCCGCGCCCAACGGCTGTCCCGTGCTCGCCTCCAACGACGGCGGCATGGCCATGTCGGGTGATTGCGGGGCGAACTGGAGCGACGCCAACGTCGGCCTGCACGCCCTCGACATCACCGGCGGCATGGCCGGCACCGTGAACGGCGGCTCCACCGAACTCTACATCGCCACGCAGGACAACGGCATCTACTACTCGCCCGACAACGCCACCACCTGGTCGCGGCCCGTTGGCGCCGACGGCTACAACGTCGAAGCCGACCACCTTCCGCCCGCGCGCGTGTTCTACCGCCAGTGCTTCGGGTGCAACGATCGCATCGCGAATCCCGGCATCGTCGGCGCTGCGGCTTTTCCCGATCCGCCGGGCAACGTGCCCACCTTTGCCGTCGTCACGCAGTTCGGGCCCCTGAGCTACGCGATGCTCACCAACGACGGCGGAACGCCGGCGCAGTGGACCGTCTACGTCACCACCGACGAGGGCGCCACCTGGAACCAGATGGGACCCGCCACGCTACCCGGCCGGCCCGGTGAAATCCGCGCGTCGGGGCCCGCAGCCAGCCCCACCTTTTACATCCGCCTCAACGTCGGCGGCACCCTGCGCATCTATCGCCTCAGCGGCGCGTTCGACAACACCGCCACGCTCACCTCGATCAGCACCGGCCTTAGCGTGCCTTCGGGCGCGTGGAACGTCGATCCGAACGACCCCAACTTCCTCTACGTCGCCGACATCGGCACCGACCAGATGATGTTCACCGTCGACGGCGGCGGACAGTGGAACCCCGACATGCCGCTCACCAACCTGGTGACGCAGAACGGCACGTACGACTTCGACTCCAACACCTTCCGCAACCTCGTCTCGTCCGTGGAGTTCGACGCCAACAGCGACACGATCATGGTCGGCACGCGCACCGCCGGCGTCGTCGTTTCCGTCGACGCCGGGGCGAACTGGGTCTTCGTGCCCGGCTCGCTGCAGATGCCGCTGCTGCGCGACTACTTCTTCGACGAAAGCGACGGTTCGATTTACGCCGCCACCCGCGGTCGCGGGCTGTGGCGCATTCAACTGGCCTCCGCCGACCTCAGCGTCACCAAGACCGACAGCCCCGACCCCGTCGCCGGCGGCGCCGCCAACGGCACTCTGACCTACACCGTCACGGTGACCAACGACGGGCCGGATACCGCCCACGAGGTCGTCGTGATGGACACGATTCCGCCGGACACGCTGCACATCGGCGACACCGGCGGTTGCGTGCCCGGCCCGGGCCCGCTGCTCACCTGCAACCTCGGCGACATCGCCGACGGCGACACCGAGGAGTTCACCATCACGGTCGAAGTATCAAGTTGCGAGGACATCATCACAAACTCCGTGTCCGTCGTCAGTCTCGATCCCGATCCGGATAACACCAACAACGCGGCGATTCAGACGACGCAGGTCGTCGACGTGACCCCGCCGGACGTCGTGGCTTGCAACGCCGTCGGCGGCTTCGTCGACGACAACTGCGAATTCACCGTGACCTTCAGCGCGACCGTCACCGATGACTGCTGCGTGACCACCGACGGCGTGTCCGTCGCGGTCACGCTGCCCACCGCCAATGCCACGCTCGGCGTGCCGGTCATCAACAAGGTCCAGACCAACGCCGCGCGCGTGGACGTCACCGGCAGCGTCGTCGTCTCCGCCCTGACCAGTTGCCCCGCGACCGTCCAGGTCACCGTGAACGCGACCGACTGCAGCGGCAACGCCGACCCCACGCCGTGCGTCGCGACCGCCGACGTGAACGACAACATCCCGCCCGAGGTGATCTGCCCCGATCCACTCTTCCTCGGCCGCGGCCCCGCTGCAGTCTGCCCGCTGACTCCGCAGCAATGGCTCGACAGTTTCACCGCGACGGACAACTGCGATCCCAACCCGACCCTGACCAACAACGCGCTCGAGCAGTCCGCCGCGTGCTGCATCTTCCCCTGCGACGGTGAAACCGAGGTCACTTTCACCGCGGAGGACGACTGCATGAACACCAATTCGTGCACCAGCACGATCACCAGTGATCCCAACCATCCCGGGTGGAACGCCTCCGACATCGCGCTCAGCCTCACCGCCAATCAGCCCACCTACTGGTCGGCGAACGACGGCGAGCCCGCGACCGGCGGCGTCAGCGCGTTCGACATCCTCGATCCCGGCTGCCTCCGCGGCCGCGTCGATCCCGAGTGCGGCGGCTTCCGCACCATGCGCGGCTTCATCGTCGCCTATGCGACCGACGCCCTCGGCGCGGAGATCCGCTGGAATCACCTCAAGGGCGACATCACCGTCGTCAACTACGCCGACGCCTTCGCTTGGGAATACCAGGCCTACGCTTTCCGCGTCACCGACGCCAGCGGCCTCGCCAACGGCCAGCCCACCGGGGGGCTCGGCCAACTCCACCTCGACGGTGTGCAGTACGCAACCGGGCCCGACCTGCTGCTGCTCGACTTCTACGCCGACGGCTCGACCGTCTTCGGCCCGACCCAGGTCAGCGAACTGACCCTGATGCCGCTCGACATCGACCTGCGCCAGGAGACCGCCGGTCCCGTCACGACCAAGGCCAGCTTCACGGTCTGGAACATGAACGAAACCAAGTTCACCGGCATGGATCGCTGCGTGACGTGCTGGGACCAGTTGCTCCTCGCCAACTACGGCGTGCCCAACCACTTCCTGCTCGGCAACCTGCAGACGGACAAGGGCAAGGCCCAGATCGACGGACTCGCGAGCCAGGTGTGCAACACGAACTTCGACCCCGGCGACGGCCTGCCGCTCGGCGGCGACCCCCGCGACGTCGTCAGCACCGCGTCGCCGCTGGTTGGCGTAACCACCCGCTACCTGGACTTCGGCTCAACCCACGCCGACGCCGTCGCCAGCCCGCTCACCGTCATGGGCAATCAGCCAGCCCTCATCCAGGTCGATCCGGGCCCCGGCATCCCGCCCGAACGCCCAACGGATGGCGTTGCGTCGTCCAGCGACATGACCGCCGTGGTTTCAACTGAGCCAACTGCGTCCACAGCCGCCGGTGAGATGACTTTGGCGACACCGGCCGACGCAACCGCGGACTCGGCGGCTGATCAGCCCGTGGCTCGCGGCCCTGGCGTCGATCGCCTCAGCATCAGCGAGAAGGGCTCCCTGCTAATTTTCCCGGTGGTTGAGGTGCGCTGGGATTCCGAGGGCAACGTGCTGCAGGACACCTTCATCGACATCGCCAACGACTTCCCCGCCGGCGTCCACGTGCACCTGTACTACGTCAACGGCGACCCGCCGCTCCCGTAGGGGGGGCTGCCCACCCGCACGTGACGGTGCAGGCCTCGTGCGGCCACGAACCACCGCGCGCTCATGGAGAACCAGCCCGCGCGTTACGCAATGGCGTGACGTCGGGCAGCGGGGGCGCCGTCCATCAACGCCGGTTCGGCTCCGCGCCCCCTTGCATGGCCCAACCCGGGACGTGCTCCCGCCGACACGCCCGGGAAAACTTCAACCGCTGCACGCCTCTGCGGCGCCTTGCTCCACGCGGACGACCAGTATCGTCTGATCGTCCGCGGGCACCCGCATGCCGGTGAATTCGTCGACGGCGGTTGTCACCCGCCGCATGCATTCCTCCGCGCCCGCCTCCCCCGCAGCCAGCAGCGCGCGGTCCAGCCCCTCGGTCGCGAAAAACGCCCGGCAGCCGTCGACCGCGCTCATGGCTTCCGTGATGCCGTCCGTGTAAACCACCAGCAGATCCCCCGCCTCCAGCGTGACCGTGCACTCCTCGTACGCCGCCGCCCCGTCGATCCCGATCGGCAGTCCGCCCACGGCGTCCAGCGCCATCACACGCCCCGCGCGCATCAGCCGCGGGGGATTGTGCCCCGCAGAGGCGTACGTCAGCCGACGCGTCACCGGGTCCAGCACTGCGGCCCAGACGGTGACGAACCGGCCGTTCGCGGTGTAAGCCCCCATCATCTGCTCGTTGATGAACTCGAGGAATGCACATGCCGGCAGATACCGGGTGTGCGGCAGGTGCGCGTGCACCAGCGCCCGCATCACCGCCATGATCACCGTCGCGGAAACGCCATGACCCGCGACGTCGGCCATGACCAGCCCCCAGCGATCCTTGGCGAGCGGCACAATGTCAAAATAATCGCCGCCCGCCAAGGCGCTCGGTTGGTAGTACGCCGCCACGTCAAAACCCGGGATTCGCGGCAAGGCCTCCGGCAGAAACGACCGCTGGATCTCGGCGACCCGCTTCAGCTCGCGATTCAGCCCGGCCCGCGCGCTCGCCATCTGATCGCCCACCAGCCTGAGACGCCGCGCAGACCTTGCTTCATGCGCAGACGGCTCGGGCCGGTCGGTCAACGTGCGCGCTTCAACGACGCGTGCCATGGTCGTCATCTCCAAGGAACGCCAAGTCGTCACCCGGCGTGGGCGTGCGCCCGCGGAGCAATCGCCCGCAGCCAGTCGTCGAAATGCGTCGGCGCGAGCCGCGCATCCGCTCCCGGCATCAGCGATCGCGCCTTCAACTTGACGCCGAAGTACTCGGCCCCATCGTCCGTAATCACTTTCCGCGGATCCGCCCGCTCGACGAGGAATCGCCGGATGAGCCCATCGATCGCAAAGGCCTCCGGCCCCGCCACCTCGAGAGTTCGATTCGCCGGCTCAGCCAGCGCGACATCCGCCAGCGCCGCAGCGACATCCCTCGGCGGCCGCCGGGCTGAATGCTCGCCGACGCGCGCGGACGCCGCCGTCCACCGCAGCGACTCGGCGATCGCGCCGGACAAACTCGAAAAGAACTGCGTGGCCCCGCAGAATCGTGAACGGAACCGTGGCGGCGCCTATCGATCAGCTCCTCCTGCGCCGCGTCTTCGCGCGGAAGTACCCGCTGGCGGTCAGCCGGTCCGTTCCCACCACCGACAGCGCCACATGATGCTGCACTCCGGCGCGCGCTTCCGCCGCCAGCAGGTTCCGACCGGCGTTTTCGAAGAACGCCAGCGCCGGCGCTGCATCGAACGACGGCGAGTTCGCTACGTCCACAACCACCTGCGTGCCCGGCATGACGTCGTCCAGCCCTTCACCGGTCACGGCGTCGACGCCCGACTTGGGCGATGCGGCGATCACGTCGTGTCCGCGCTCGCCGAGCCTCCGCACGAGCTTTGACCCGATGTTGCCGCTGCCGCCAATCACCACAATTTTCATCGCTTGCCTTCCCTTTCGCTTCGGCCCGCAGCGCGGGCGGACATGGTTTCACCGGTTCGTGACGGGGCTGTTCCACCTGCCTCCTGCCCGGTCCCCGTGAACTCGACTCAAGCGAGCACCTTGTGCGCGGGGGCCTGGTAGGTCCCGGGCACCGTGCGCATCGCCACGTTCAGACGATTCCACGCGTTGATCGCCATCACCGCCCACGTCAGATCCACGATCTCATCCTCGCTGAACTCCGCGCTGACCTGCGCGAAGACGTCGTCCGGAACGCCGGTCTCGGCCACGAGCGTCACCGACTCGGCCCAGGCCAGCGCCGCCCGCTCCCGGGCGGTGTAGTACGGACTCTCACGCCAGGCCGGCAGCCCGTAGAGCCGCTGCTCGGATTCCCCGGCGGCCCGGGCGTCCTTCCAGTGCATGTCGATGCAGTAGGCGCAGTGATTGATCTGCGACACGCGCATCCTGACGAGTTCGAGCAGACTCTTCTCGACAGCGCAGTGCGCCAAGTACTGCTCCACCTTGAGCATGGCCCGAAAAGGCTCGGACTGCTGGCTTTTGTTGATCCTCGGTTCCATTCTGTTCTCCTTTCAAAAACGATTCGGCGGCGAACCATCCAGCCGAAAACCGCCGCACAGTCCCACCAATCCACAACCGAGCGCGACGTTACCCTTCTGGCAGAAGTATGGGAGCACCCTTGTCCTTGACCAGAAACACGACAAACTTCGCGGGCTGCGTCGCGCTGGCGTTCCGGCCGACAACGTGCAGGTCATCAGGCCCTTCGTAGAACGTCTGCCCCGCCGTCAACGTCACTTCCTTCTGCCCCTGCACCTGCATGACGATCGCGCCTTCCAGTACGTAGACAAACGCGTACGCGTTGTGCCGATGGACCGGGTCCGCGCCGCCGGGTGGGTATTCCACGGTGATCAACACGCCTTCCTTGCCCTGGAACTCCGTGAGGTCTTTCGCAACGAGTTCTGTGACCTTGGGACCGGGAGCAGCCGGCTGGGTGGCGGCGACGATCAGCGCCAGTACTGCACATGCTCTCAGCAACATCGGTTTTCCTTTCTGCAATCGATACGCTCAAACCAGCACATACCCGCCGTCGACTCCCACGACCTGGCCGGTAATCCAGCCCGCGGTGGACGAGGCGAGGGCTACGATCCAGGCGGCGACATCCGCGGGCTCTCCGCGGCGCCCAAGCGGAATCTGCTTGCGCTCCGCGCTCCTGACGGCCTCTGCCGCCTCATGCGCGTACCCCATGCGCTCCTCCAGAAAGGCGGTCTCGACGGGACCCGCAGCCACCGCGTTGACGCGAATTCCCCGCGGCGCCAGCTCCAGCGCCCAGCAACGGGTCAGTTGCTCGAGCGCCGCCTTGCTCGCGGCGTATGCGGAAAACCCCGACACCGGCTTCTGCGCCAGCGTGCTCGAAACGTTGACGATCGCACCGCCGCTCGTGCTCAGGTGCGGTATTGCTTCAGCCGCGAGCAGCGTCGGACCGACGACGTTCACCGCGTAAATCGAGCGAAGGCGATCGATCTCCGACTCCACCAGTGGCAGGGGGGCGCCGGCGCCTGCATTGTTGACCAGAACGTCGAGGCGGTTCCAAAGCTCCACCGCGTACGACACCGTGCGCTTCGCGTCCGCGGGCACACCCGCGTCGGCGACCAGCCCCGCCAGGTTCGGCGCAGCGGTGGTCACGGCGTCCAGTGCCGCCTGGCGCCGCCCCGTGATCAGCACGCGCGCGCCGCCCGCCAGAAAGCTGCGTGCGGCTGCGAGGCCAATCCCGGCTCCGCCGCCCGTGATGATGACCACCTTGTCTTTCATGGATTCCATACGGTTTCTCCCGGCGCGCACCGTCTCCGGCCATCCCGATCACCCGGGTTGGAGTTCACTTCCTTCAGCCCACGTGCCGTGCCGTCAGCCCTGGATGAACGCGAGAATCTCGGCGTTGATCGCGTCGGCATGCGTCGTGCACATGCCGTGCGGATAGCCATGGAAAACCTTCAGCGTGCCCTTCTTCAGCAGCTCCACCGAGCGCTTCGCCGACGCTTCGATCGGCACGATCTGATCGTCGTCGCCGTGCAATACGAGCGTCGGCACGTCGATGATCTTCAGATCCTCCGTGAAGTCGGTCTCGGAGAAGGCCTTGATGCCGTCGTAGTGCGCGTTGGCGCCGCCCATCATGCCCTGGCGCCACCAGTTCGCGATCACGCCCTCGGACGCCTGCGCGCCCGGGCGAGTGAAGCCGTAGAACGGACCGCTCGCGACGTCGCGGTAGAACTGGGCGCGGTTGGCTGCGAGCTGGGCGCGGAAGCCGTCGAACACTTCCAGCGGCAGACCGCCCGGGTTCGCCGGTGTTTTCACCATGATCGGCGGGACCGCGCCGATGAGCACGAGCTTCGCGACCCGGCCCCGGCCATGCCGCGCGACGTAGCGGGCTGCCTCTCCGCCGCCGGTCGAATGGCCCACGTGAATCGCGTCACGCAGTTCGAGATGCGCCATCACGGCAGCCGCGTCCGCGGCGTAGTGATCCATGTCGTGCCCGTCGCTTACCTGGCTCGAACGGCCGTGGCCGCGCCGATCGTGCGCGACAACGCGATATCCCCGAACGCGGAAATACAGCATCTGCGCGTCCCAGTCGTCCGCGGACAGCGGCCAGCCGTGGTGGAACACGACTGGCTGGGCGTCGCGCGGCCCCCAGTCCTTGTAGTAGACGTTCACACCATCCGGAGTTGTAACTGCCGACATGACCGTACCTCTCCTTTCAGCGTCCCGGCGACGCAGGCGGGCAACCGACGCCCATCCGCCAGTATGGACCGGCCGGCGAATCGCTTTGTGACAACAAATCAGAAAAAACGCTTCGCGTTCCGGCGCATCGCGCGGGGATCCGCGCGCCGTGTGGACCCTCACCCCGCCAGCGTCCGGGCCACTCCCTCGAGCTTGCTTGGCCGCATCACCCAGAGCAGGCGATCGATGCGCCCGGCGGAGACCATGACCGTCGCCACCGCGACCACCGCGTCGCCCCGCAGCAGCGCGACCGCCGGCAAGCCGTTCGCTTCAATCCACCGGACCGCCATCCCGGTCCAGAAGTGCTCCGCGATCGCCGCTATGAACTTCGCCACCCGCACCCGCCCGACCACCGGCACCTTCGCGGCCCGCACCACCCCGCCGCCGTCCGCGTACGAGGCGACGTCCGCCGCGAACAGATCCTCCAGCGCGCTCGCGTCGCCCTTGCGGGCCGCGGCCACGAAGGCCAGCAGCAGGCGGTGATGCTCGTCCGCGCCCGCGGTCATCTGCCGTCCGTTCGTGATGTGCTGCCGGGCCCGACTGACCAGTTGCCGCGCATTCACCGTCGTCAGCCGCAGAACTTCGGCGATCCGGTCATACGGGTAATCAAAGGCCTCGCGAAGCACGTAGGCGGCACGCTCCGTCGGCGCGAGCTTTTCGAGCAGCATCAATACTGCGAGTTCCAGGCCTTCCGCCCGCTCCGCCCCCACACAGGGATCGGTGCTCGTGTCAATCGGCTCCGGCAGCCAGACACCCGCGTAGTGCTCGCGCTGGACGCGCGCCGATTTGGCTTGGTTGATCGCCAGCCGCGTCGTCACCGTGACCAGAAACGCATCCGCATCCACCACCGCACCCCGGTCCGTCACCTGCCAGCGCAACCAGGCACTCTGCACGATGTCCTCGGCCTCCGCCACGCTGCCCAGCATCCGGTAGGCAATTCCAAAAAGCCGGGGGCGAACGGCGTCAAACACCCGCAAGCCGTCGTCCCGCTGCTCCAGAGCGTCAGTACCCGGGGTCATCGTTCGCACTCCGCACGGTCCACTGACCAGCCGCTGGCCGCCGCCTCTTTGCCTGTGGCGGGCCGCCAGCCGGCGGACGTTCCTTGGCCGATCGCCATCCGTACCGCGACCGCAACACGGATCGTCGTTCTCAGCCTGACGTGGCCTGCGCAGCTTTCTGTTCAACGGGAAAAAGTGAGGAGCAGCAGGGCGGTCCACACCCGCCTGCACTCCGTGGCCGGCCGCGAGATCCACAACTTGCGCGCAATCCTACCGCCGGGCTGACCCCAACGGCAAGTCGCCCACCCTCGCCCCGAGAGACGCGCAACCACGCACACGCCCCCGCGGCGCCCCATCCTGGCAACGATCGCGTCACAACGACCGCCAGCCAGATCCGGCGCGGCCAGCGCGTTCTCAAATGGCTTCACGACGACCGGTGGCGCGTAGCCCATCCGAACTAAACAAACGGGACGCAGCTCCCCGTAGCAAGGAACTGCGCCCCGTTCTGGAGGTCCCTTCATCGCCTACCGGCAGCGGTGCCCACGGCACTTGTTCGAGCAGCAGTCCGAGTTCTGCGTGCAGTAGTCCCAGCGCTCCCCGCAGACAAAGCAGTCGGGGTCGCTACCCGGATCGCAACTCGGATCGCAGCATCCGTCCGCGGGCCCGCAGATCGGATCGTTGGAGCAGACCCCGGCTGCGCAACTGTCCGCCGTGCAGGGGTCGCCGTCGTCGCAGTCGACCGGCTCGTGGACGCACCCGGTCTCGGCGTCGCACGAATCGATGGTGCAGGCGTTGCCGTCGTCGCAACTGATGGGTGCGTTCACGCAGGCGCCGTCCGCGCAGCTGTCCAGCGTGCACGCGTTGTCGTCATCGCAATCGAGCGGTGCGAACTCGCAGATCTCGTCGTCCACGTTGCACGTGTCCACCGTGCACCCGTCGCCGTCGTCGCAGTCCGTGTCGAACTCGCAACTGATGCACGGGACGGGGGCGAGGATGTCGAAGAACCTCCGCTCGTAATACTTCCACCACACGCCGTCGCCCTCGATGTTCTCAGCCACCGTGAACACGCTCAGGTCGCCCTGCTCGTAGTACATGTTGCCGATGATCTGGTAATACTCAATGGGCAGATCGACATACCGCCGCACGGCGATCCAGTCACCGATCAGGCTGTTGTCGGGGAACGGATCGGGAATCACCGTGAAGATGTCGCCGCCGCTGACGTGCCAGATGTCGGCGTCATTGAGCACGACCTGGTTCGGATCCGGACCGCCGCACTGGGCGTACGCCTGTCCGGCTAACATGGAAAAACCAAGAACTGCCGCCAGTACAACCACCACTCCCGACTTCGCGTTCAACATGGCTGGCTCCTTGCGCTAGGGTCCCGCGCGCCGACCTCCGACGCGTCCCGCTTGCCCGACGTGAACGCGCATCGTACTTCGCAGGCAAAGCCGTTCCACTCAAAAACCGGCGGCAAGACGAACGAGTCGCCGGACGCAAGGACTTTCAGCGGCGCACGTCCAGCCACCCTTTACCCGCCGCACCGCACGGCACCCGGACATGGGGTATTCAACCCAAGCGGAGTGCGCGTCGTGCGCCAACCGTTCACTCTCGATGGACGGTGCCCGCAAGCGATCAGAATGCCAACACGCAACCGAGGCCCAGCCAGGCCGTTCATATCAGAAACAGTGGCCGTTCGTTATGGCTTCGTGGTTGAATCCCCGGCACGGCCCGCCTCGGCCACCCCAACTCGACCAACGCCGTACTCGGCGTTGTCTGCGGTAAAACCCAAGCGGCCTCCCCGCAACGCTGCGCTACGACCCCGCGGCCGCCGCCGGCGTGCCCCCGATGTGCAACTCCCGGACCGTCTCGTTCGTCTTGTTCCCGATCAGGTCCGTCACCGTCGCCTTCAGCGTGTACTTGCCTGGAGCCAGCGTCGGCGGAAACGTCACCAGTTGCGCCACGAAGAAATCCTCACGCCGGTGCCGCGCCCGATCCTCGATCCGCTGCTCCTCGTGCTGCCACAGCGACTGCCCGTTCGCCCCGAACAGCTCCATCCGCGTCGACAGCAGCGACGTGAAACCCTTTGCTTCGTCCCCTTCCGTCGCCAGGTTACGCACCTCGCAGTAGATGATCGCCCGGTTCGCCCGGTAGGCCACCAGCGCACTGTCCGGCATCTCCGTGTACACGCCGAACGTCGTCACCTTCGTGCACAGCGTCAGCACCGGCAACACCAGCTCCGCGTCCTGCCGCAACGCGTCCCGCAACGCCTCCGTCGCCGCGTACGCCTGGTTCGCATGCTCCCCTGAGCCGCCCAGCACGTCCTCGACCGCCGCGTTCACCGCCACCTGCCGCGCGATCAGCCCCCGCTGCGACTCGGTCAGCTCCGGAGATAGCTCGCCCGCCTCCGCTGGACGGCCGGCTGCCAGCAGCAGCAAGCTCAACCGATACTGTGCCTTGGCGTTCGCAGGGTCCTTCGCCAGCTCCGTCCGGGCCTGCTCGATCAGTTCGTCGAGTGTGGCGCTGTGGACCGTCTCGCCCGTCGCGCTCATCGCCGTGTTTGCCGCGACCTGGCCATCCGTGGACGTGGCTGTCGGTTCGGCATTTCCCACCAGCGAGACAGCCGTGACCTGCGGCCGCCGAGCGTCGGCAACGGCTGGCTCCTCGGCGGCTGCGTCGATGTTCACCGGCGCGTTCGCCTGCACCGACTCGGCCTCCGCCGCGTCGGGCGTCACTGCCGGTGTGACCTCAGCCACGACCGGCGCGGGCCGCGTCAACTCCGGCTTGCGGGCCGGTTCCGGCTGCTTTGCCGGCTCAGCCGCCGCATGCGTCAGCCGGGGCTTGCCGAAGTGCTCGTCGTACTGCGCCGGTGGGGCAGCCGGGCTGCGCCGCGATTCCCCGCGCGCCTCCGTGTACCGCGCCGCCGGCGCCGAATCGTTCCGCTGCACCGCGTCGAGGTCCGCCAGGTACTTCCGCACCGCATCCGCGGCCATGTTGTCGCTCTGCGGGTCGATCGAGTCGCCGCGCGGCGCACGGGTGAGATCCGGATCCGCAGCAGCCGGCGCGGGCTGGGCCTTCGCCGGCGCCTCCGCCGTCTTCGTCTGCTGCAGGGGAACGATGTCCCAATCCGCACAGCCCAGACCGCACGTCACCAGGGGATACAGCAGGATCGTGAGTGCCTTCCTTGTCATGTTCGTTGCACTTCCTTGTGCAGGTTGCGGGTAGATCGTCAGGCCCGGACCGGGCGCCGCGCCGGCGCCTGGCGCCGCACGCTGTGCTTCACGATGAACCGCTCGATGGCCACCGGCACCGTGCTCAGGCCGGTCTTCGACGCCAGGTCGGCGTCGAGCAGATCGCAGAGTTGTTCCTGCAGCGCGGGGATGCTCGCCGTCCGCAGGCGACGTTCGAGCACGTCCGCGGGACAGAAGGCCTGCCGCGCGAGCGCCGGCATCGCGACGCCCCGGTCAGCCTGCAGCTTCAGGTCGAGAAGCCGCCGCACGCCCCAGGCCAGGCCGCCGATCGCCCGCGCCGGCGCCGCCCGGTCGGTGGCGAGCACGCGCTCCCACTGGGCCAGCGCCTTCGCCGCGTTCCCCTCGGCGATGCCGTCGATCACCCCGAAGACGTCCTCCTCGCGGTGGCGTCCCACCAGGGCGTCGATGTCCGCCTCGGTGATCGCCGGCCGGTCGCCGACGAACGTCGATAGTTTTCCCAATTCAGCGTCGAGCAGCCCCAGCTCGCTGCCGCACAGTTCGCGCAGCGACCACGCGCAGCTCGAGGCGAGCCGCTTGCCGTAGACGCTCTCCGCCCGCTGCACCATCCACTCCGCGACCGCGCGTCCCTTGAGCTCGTCGAAGCGGATCACCTCGCCTTGTTTCGCGATGATCTTGTGCAGCTTCTGGTTGCCAGGCAGGCTGTTGCACTCGAGGATCAGTGTGCCGGAGTCCGCCGGGGACTCGCAGTACCGCTCGAGCGCCCCGCGGTGCTTCGTGATGAACGGGTCGGCCCGGTTCACGATCACGATGCGCCGCCCGCCCAGCAGCGAGAATGTGCGCACCTCGTCCAACACCGATGCCAGCTCCGCGTTGTCACCGTCGAACTGCGTCGGACCCTGGCCGTCACCGTCGGCCTCCGCGATCCGCGCACACAGCGCTGCAATCGCCTCGTTCTTGCGAAAGGCATCCGGGCCGTGAAAGGCGTACACACCGGCGATGGGGGTGGCTGCACTCATGGCGTCTCGGTCGCTTCCCAGCGGCGATGCAGCGAGGGCAGGTCGTCCAGGCGGGCCCGGGCGCGGGCGACCACCGACACCGCATCCGGCGACTTCGTCGCAGCCTTCATGTAGTAATCGCGGGCGGACACTTCATTCCCCTTGTAGATCGCGACGTCGCCGAGGTGCAGCCACGTCTCCACGTCCTGGGGCTCGTGCTCGACGATCGTCATCAACCGCGCCTCAGCCGCGTCGTACTTCTGCAGTGCGACCAGCGTGCGGGCGATGCCCTCCAGCGCTTGGCGCTCGTCCGGCGTGTAGCGCAAGGCCAGTTCGTAGGCGTGCGCCGAGGCGTCGTACTCGCCCAGAGCGTACAGCGACGCGCCGAGCCCGACAAGCGCTTCCGGCATCTCCGGATCGATCTGCAGGGCATCGCGATAGCGGCCCACCGCCAGGTCGTGCGCACCGTGCAGCGCGTGCCGCCGGCCCATACGCAGCAGATCCCGCGCCCGCTTCATGTCCTCCGCGGTCAGGGCGCGGGTGGACCGCGCACTGGCCAGCTCGTCCGCGGGATTCTTCGCTTCAGCCAGGGGCTTGCGCGCCGGCAGCACCACGCCCGGGCTCATCGCCTCGGTGCGATGCCCCGCGCGGTCGGTCGCCGTCAGGCGCACCGCCACTTCGCCCGCGAGCGCGTCCGGCACCTGCCAGTCATATGCGCCCGTATTGGGAAGTTCCCGAGCGAGTTCCTGCCACGCTCCGTCGGGCAGCGCCCGGTAGCTCAGCTCGATAGGGCGTTCGCCGAGGCCGTCGTCCAGCACCGTCCAGCGCAGCCACAGCGTCGTGTGCGCGCCGCCTTCCGGGGCGATGGTGGGGCGATGCAACTGCACGATGGGGGCGTCCTCGTCGATCAGCACCCACAACTGCGGCGTTGTATGGAGCGCCGGGGGCGGCCCCGAGGGACCGGCTGCATTGGTCAGAACGAAATAAAAGCCGCACAAACCGCCCTGCGGCGCGTGAAACGTCATCGGCGGCTTCAGGTCCGCGTCGCGCCCGTAGAGTCGCCACGTGTCGCCGCGATCGAACGTGTACCACAATTCCACGCCAAGCAGCGGCAGCGGACTTTCCGCCACGGCATAATCGAGCGCGATATCGCGGTTGGGAACGGTGGCGAGTTCGTTATCGGCGGGTGTCGCATCTGCGTGCGCGCACGTGGCGCAGAGGCAGAGGCCAAGCGCGATCAGGCATCCATGCCGCATGGTGTCGTCATCCTGACAGGCGGGGGCGCGAGCAACCATCCCAGGCGCACACGCCCAATCCGCGCGTTGCCGTGCCTAACATTCTTCTCATCGGCGGGAATTTTGGGCCCGCTTCACTGTTTTATCGGGCCTCCCTGAAGCGCCAGTCGAATTCCCCGCAAACGGCACGCTTGATTAATCATAACTACTTGTATTGAATGAAGTTATCTGTAATTATGGGGAGGTTCGCCTCCTGTGTCCTCGAGGCCGTCTGTACCCCCTTCAGGGACCCGTTTACGCCGCAAAACCGCGTTTTTTTGTGTCGTAGGGGCGTTTCGGAGAGAGCTTTTGCTTTGCCTGCCTCACGGCCCTCTGATACACTTCCGCCCGAATCGGGGCCTCTGGAACGGCCCGGCAAAACGAATATCCGACGACGCTCTGCACTGAGGCCACTCAACTGCGGGCGTCCGCGAGGGAGCTACACATGGAAGCCTACGAGCGCCTCCGTCAGTTGGTCGAGTCCGCTGCTGATGACGTCAACAAGGCTGTTGGGGGCAACAAGGCCGCCGGCACCCGCGTCCGCAAAACCATGCAGGACGTCAAGGCTGCGGCCCAGGAAGTGCGCAAGAGCATCCTCGAGTCCCGCGCGTCCACCGAGGGCTAGGCCCCCGCGCTGCTGGATTGAACGAACGTCGTGACGCATGCCCGCGTAGCAGCGGCTTCGTGCGCGTCGCTTGAGATCGGGCGTACGGCGGCTCAGCGCAGTGCTCGCTGTGCCGCACCGTTCCGCGGGGGATTCCATGCCGCCACCGTTGCTCATCGACCTCGACCAGATCAACACGGACGAGGTACAGTACGACCATGAGTTCATTTATTCCCGCCTGCCGCATCGCTTCGAGTTCGAACTGCTCGATGGGGTGTGTCGGTTCGATCGCGAAGCGGGCCTGTCCGTGGCGTTTTGCGAATGCCGGGCGGACGCCTGGTGGGCGCGCGGGCACGTGCCGGGCCGGCCGATCATGCCCGGCGTGCTGCAGTTGGAAGCCGGCGCTCAGCTCGTGGCGTTCAGCTCGCGCTACGTGAACGAGCTGGACGTTTTTGTAGGCTTTGGAGGCGTGGAAAACTGCCGCTTCCGCGAGGCGGTCATCCCGCCGTGCCGGCTGATCCTGATCTCGAAGATCACCGAGAACCGTTCGCGTCGGGTGGTCGGGGACGTGCAGGGGGTCGTGGACGGTCGGCTCGTGTTTCACGCCACGATCGCGGGCCTGGCCATGCCGGATGCGAAGTGACGGCGGAGCCGCGCCGGCGGCTTGGCGCACGCGGCGAATCACGATTCGGGGAAAACATGCCGCGGCGGCGATTCGATGCGCTCTTTCTCGACTTCTACGGCACACTGGTGACCGGTGATCGCGAGGCCGTCGAGGCCACCTGCGCGCGGATCGTCGACGATCTGGAACTGCCGGTGACGGCTGCCGATCTCGCGGTGGCCTGGGGACATCGCTTCTTCGCCGCGATCGAGACCCGCAACGGCGACGATTTTCTCACCCTGTTCGACTGTGAGTGCGTCACGCTGGCTGAAACGCTGGTGCCGTGGCGCCGCGACATCGACCCCGAGCCCTACGCCCGCATGCTGAAGGCCTACTGGGCTGATCCTCCGGCGGCCCCGCACGTCCGCGAGACGCTCGAAACGCTCGACGTGCCGGTCTGCATCGTCTCGAACGCCGACACCGAGGACGTCCTCTCCGCGGTCGAGAAACGCGGCTTCCGCGTTGATGCCATCGTGACCTCCGAGGACGCCCGCTCCTACAAGCCGCACGACGGGATCTTCCGGATGGCCCTCGAACGGATGCAGGTCACGCCGGACCGCGTTTTGCACGCCGGTGACTCGCTGCACAGCGACGTGGGCGGGGCGGGTCCCCTGGGGCTGGCGACCTGCTGGGTGTGCTACGCGGACCGGATCATGGATCTGGGTAACGCCATTCCGACCCATAAGATCAGCTCCATAAGGGACTTAGCGGCTATCTTGTCGGCCTGAAAACCCGAATATTCTTGCCATTCATTTTCTTGCCCGTTATATTTAACGTAGCGGTATTATTCGTGTCCCTGATATTGGCCGGGCGTACGGGGATACGTCCAAAAAAGCGAGGTGGATCATGTTCGCTCATGGAATGCGACTGCCGGTCAGGCTGATGCTCGGGTTGGCCATCGTTCTGGCGGCCACGGTTGAAGTCAACGCACAGGTCAAGAGCAAGCGCTCCGGACGCAACGCAACGCGGAGCCGTTCGGTGTCGCACGCGTCGCGTTCGAACCACGCAACAGCGCGGCGCAGCCCGCGCTCGACGAGCCGGCGTTCGGCGCCGGCGGTTCGCCGCTCGACGCACACGTCGCGCCGCTCGACCCCCAGCACGTCGCGGCGGAGCACGTCGTCGCGCAGCCGCGTGTCGTCGCGCAGTGCGATTTCATCGCGCAGCCGGGTTTCTTCGCGGCCGTCGCATGGTTCTTCGAGCATCCACATTGGCCGCCGCAGCGCGCCGTCCTCGCGGAGCAGCGTCGGGCACCCGTCGTCGCGCAGCAGTTTCGGCTTCCGCTCATCGACGCCGCGGTCGTCCTCGCGGGGCGCGAGCGTGTACTCACGGCGCTCCAGCACGGGCCGCGCGACGATGTCGCAGCGCAGCGTGTCACCGGTGCGGCGCAGCACGGGGACCCGCTCCAGCTCGACGTTCGTGGCGCCGCGCCGCAGCGCGCCGACGCGCAGCTACGTTTCGCCGCGGTCGAGCAACCAGCAGCGGACCTTCACGAACCGCACGCCGAGTTCGACGTATACCGCGCCGCGCTCCATCGATTCGCGCAGCACGACCATCACGCGTCCGACTTACGGGCGCAGCACGCCGAGCGTGTCGAGCCGTTCGAGCTTCAACAACCGCTCGAGCGTCAGCACGCGGTCCGCGACGCCGCGCGTCTCGCGGCGCAGCTTCTTCGTGACGCGCGACAACGCGTCCAACTACGGTCGCGGTTCGATCGGCGGCATCGATGCGGTGGCGACCCGTGAACCGGATAGCGGACGTCGCGGCCCCTCGACGTATGGCCGTAGCGGCACGCGACGCAGCGCGCCGCCCGTGCGCCGCGGCGGCAGCGCCCTGTCGTTCTCGTCGTCGCTGCCGGGCAGCTACTTCTCCGCCTACAACCGGCCCGAGTATGACAGCGGCCGCATCGACTGGTATCGCCGCAACAACTACCCGTCGCCGGCCTTCGGCGTCGGCTACGGGTTCAACGATCTCGGGGTGGGCTCGCGCAGCACGCTGGGCGTCTGGGGCATCGGGCGCAGCTATGGCCGCGGCCGTCATCACGATCACGACCGGGGTTCCTCGTGGAGCTTGGGCTTCTCGTACTACGGCGGCCGCAGCAACTGCTGGCCGTACGGCCTGGGTGCGTACGGGCACCGCCACCACTTCAAGAGCTGGTGCTACCCGCAGACGACGACCTACGTCACCGGTTGGGGTTACCCGTGGTACAACACGTACTCCTGGGGATACCCGTACAGCACCGGCTACGGCCTCTGGGATGACGCCGATATCAACTACGACAGCACGTACGTGACCAACAACTACTACGACACCGACTACTACGACGGCACGACGTCCCAGTCGGGGATCACGGCGTATCCGCAGAGCACGACGTCCGTCCCGGCGGCCACGCCGCAGGCACCGCAGGCGCAGGACCACGATCGCCTTGGTCTGCAGGCGTTCGCCCAGGGCGACTACGATCTCGCCCGGCGCGAGTTTGTCCGCGCCATCCTGGCGACGCCCGAGTCGCCCGAACTCATCATGCTCTACGGCTACGCGCACTTCGCGACCGGGGATTACCTGATCGCGTCGATGGCGATCCGGCGGGCGACGGAGGCGGATCCGACGCTGATCGAGAGTCCGATCGACCTGGCGGGCCTGTACGGCAATCCCGCGGACTACCAGCAGCACCTGGCGAAGCTCGACGCGTACGTGGCGGCGAACCCGACCGACCTGGACGCGAAGTATGTCTCCGGTTTTGCCCGCTACGCTTCGGGCGATCCCAACGGCGCCGGGGCGATCTTCGCGGAGTGCATGACGGCGGCGCCGGACGACTCGACCTACTTTATCATGCGGGACGCGGCGCTGCGGGCGAGCGTGGCGCAGCAGGGGGCCGAGCGGGCGGCGGTTGACGAGGCGATCAGATCCTCAACGCCGTCCAGCGCCCCCGAGTGAAGCGGGTGAACGACAGCGTCGTGCGCACGACGATATCCGCACAGACCGCACACCACGCGCCGAAGAGTCCGTGGTGCAGGGCGACGCCGAGCAGGTAGCCGCCCGGCACGCGGATGCAGACCAGCCCGACGATGCTGAAGATCATGGGGAAAATCGTATCGCCGGCCCCGCGCAGGGAGCCGATGTAGACGATATTCGTGGACAACAGCGGCTGAAACGCACCCGCGAGCATCAGCACCGGCGCCGCCAGCGCAATCACCTGCGGATCCTTGTTGAGCAGCCCGCAGAGCGGCGTTGCGAAAAGCAGAAACCCCAATCCCACCCCCGCGGTGAGCAGGCCGCACTGCACCACGCCCTCGTGCCCACAGCGCCTGGCCCGCGCCGGATCGCCCGCCCCCAGCGCCTGGCCGATCATCGTTGCGCACGCGGTTGCGAACGCCGAGGCCGGCAGGTAGGTGAACGCCAGGATGCGCACCACGACGATGTGGGCGGCGAGCGCCGGATTGACGTCCGCCGCCCCGCCCGTGCCGATGAACCCGACGATCATCAGGAACAGAAAGTGCCCGCCCCAGAGGATCGTGCCATCGGCAGCCGCCGGGATGCCGATGCGCGTGATCCGCCGGATCGGCCCCCAGTGCGGACGCAGCAGGCCGGGACGCAGGCGGATGCCGAAGCGCCCGCGCAGCAGGATCAGCAGCATGAGCAACCCGCCGCAGATGCGCGCGATCAGCGTGCCCACCACGATGCCGTCCACGCCGAGCAGCGGCGCCGGCCCCCACCCGTGAACGAGCGCAGGGGAGGCGATGACGTTGAGGATGTTGACGATCGAGAGCACCTTGAGCGAGGTGCGCATATCGCCGGCGCCGCGCAGCGAAGCCGCACCGACCTGGCTGATCGACCAGATCAGATATCCCCAGGCGTCGATGCGCAGATAGCGCACGGTCATCTGGAGGGTGATGCCCTCCATGTGCAGCCACGAGGCGAAGACTGGGGCGGCTGCGTAGAGCGCTACGGATGCCCCCGCGCCCATGAGCAGCACGAGCATAACAGCCTGGTTGGCGATGTGGTTGCCGGTCGGGCGTTCGCCGGCGCCGTAGCTGCGCGCGATCAGCGCCGTGGCGCCGGTGCCGACCAGCGCGAAGAGCATGGTGACGAGCCATCCGACGTAAGCCGCGAGCCCGACGGCGCCGGTGGCGGCCACGCGCGAGGCCTCGGGCAGGTTGCCGGCGAGGTAGGTGTCGACGAGGCCGACGAGCGTGTTGAGAAACTGCTCGGCGAGGACCGGCCAGACGAGCGCAAGCATTACGCGGCGCACGGGGCCGGTGACGATGCGGTTGACGGTGATGGTTTCGAGCCTGGAGCTCTCGGTGCTGGCCATGCCTGTGTCGCGTCTGGGCAGAAAGTCCAGCCATTGTAGTGACCTGACGCGGACGTGTTGACCACCTTGATTCCGCTACCTAACATCGGCCCTACGCACCCGCACGGATGGACGGATGGACTGTGCCGACCCGACGCATCGGGCACTTCGCGGGCCCGTCGGCGCGGCGCGGGGCGAGTCGCGGGAGGTGGTCATGCAGCGCATCGGAATTCGCCGGGAAGACAAGTCGGTGTGGGAAGTGCGGGCTCCGCTGGTGCCCGAGCACGCCGGGCGCCTCGTGCAGGCGCAGGTGCCGGTGGTCGTGCAGACCGCGGAGCGGCGCGTGTTCGCGGACGCGGACTACGCGGCGCAGGGGGTGCCGGTGGTCGCGGACGTCGCGGATTGCGACGTGATCATGGGCGTTAAGGAAATCCCGGTGGCGGCGCTGGCGGCGGGCAAGACCTACGTCATGTTCTCGCACACGATCAAGGGCCAGGCGTACAACATGGGCATGCTCAAGCGACTCGTGGAGCTGGGCTGCAACCTGATCGACTACGAGCGGATCACCGATGACGCGGGGCGGCGGCTCGTGTTTTTCGGGCATCACGCCGGACTGGCGGGGATGATCGACACGCTCTGGGCACTGGGGCAGCGGCTGGCGATCGAGGGGCGTGACACGGCACTGAAGCAGATCAAGCCGGCGCACCGGTATGCGAGCCTCGCGGAGGCGGAGTCGGAGATCCGGCAGATCGCGGAGGCGTGCCGGACGGGTGACGGGCTGAACGGCATGGGGCCGATCGTGATCGGCATCACCGGCTACGGCAAGGTCTCGCAGGGGGCGCAGAGCATTGCGCGGTTGTTCAATCCGCAGGTGGTCGAGCCGGCGGAGCTGGCCACGCTGGACACGCGGGCGCTGGACGGGAAGTTCGTGCAGGTGGTTTTCCGGGAAGAGGACATGGTCCAGCCGGCCTCCGCGGGGACGCGTTTCACGTTGCAGGACTACTACGATCATCCGGAGAAGTACGTGGGGGTGTTCGACCGGTTCCTGTCGCGGCTGACGGTGCTGGTGAACTGCATCTACTGGGAGCCGAAGTATCCGCGGCTGGTGACGCTGGACGCGCTCAACGGCCTGTTCGGGACGTACGGCGGGGCGCCACATCCGCGGCTGCGGGTGATTGGGGATATCTCCTGCGACGTGCAGGGCTCGATCGAGTGCACGGTGAAGGCGACCGACCCGGGCAACCCGGTGTACGTGTACGACGTGGGGCGGCACGAGGCGCTGGACGGGTTCGCGGGCAACGGGCCGGTGGTGATGGCGGTGGATGCGTTGCCGACGGAGCTGCCGCGCGAGGCGTCGCAGGCGTTCAGCGACGCGCTGGTCGGGCTGATTCCCGGGCTGGCCCAGGCTGATCCGTCGGTGGCGTTCAACGACTGGCAACTGCCCGAGCCGCTGAAACGCGCGGTGATCCTGCACCGCGGCAAGTTCACGCCGCGCTATTCCTACATGCAGGAATTCGTGTAAGCAGCAAGCGAATGTGTCGAGCGTCGGCGTCCGGGCCGAGCCGTGCGCAGCATTTGCGGAACGGGCCAGGGAGTACCTATGCCATGAAAGCAGTCGCGTTCAAGCAGCCAGGGCCGATCGACGCTCCGGATGCGCTCGTCGATCTGGAGTTGCCGCGCCCCCAGCCGGGAGCGTGCGACCTGCTCGTCAACGTGCGCGCCGTCTCGGTGAATCCAGTGGACACGAAGGTGCGCGGCGCCCGCCACCAGGGTTCCGCTGCGCAAGCGTCGGGGGAACCACGCGTCATCGGCTGGGACGCAGCCGGTGTGGTCGTCGAGGTCGGCGTGGCGGTGCGCGATTTCTCCGTCGGTGACGAGGTTTACTATGCCGGGGAGTTGGAGCGCCCGGGATCGAACGCGGAGTACCAGACGGTGGACTGGCGGATCGTCGGGCGCAAGCCGCGCTCGATCGGTTTCGCGGAGTCGGCGGCGCTTCCGCTGACCAGCATCACGGCGTGGGAGTTGCTGTTCGACCGGCTGGGAATTCGCGAAGGGGAGAAGGACGGCACCCTGCTCGTCAGCGGCGCCGCCGGCGGGGTGGGTTCGATACTGATCCAGCTTGCGCGCCGGCTGACCGGACTGACCATCGTCGGTACGGCATCGCGGCCGGAGACCACGCGGTGGGCGGTGGAACTCGGCGCGCATCATGTGATCAATCACACGCAGCCGCTCGCCGGCCAACTACAGGCACTTGCAGTGCCGCCGGTGAAGTACATCACCAGCCTCACGGCGACCGCGCGGAACTTCGCCCAGCTCGTCGAGGTGCTGGCACCCCAGGGCCGCATCGGCGTGATCGACGATCCGGCGACGCTCGACGTGGTCCCGCTCAAGCGGAAGGCGGCGTCGCTGCACTGGGAGTTCATGTTCGCGCGTTCGATGTGGCAGACGCCGGACATGGCCGAGCAGGGGCGGTTGCTGAATCGCGTCGCGGATCTGGTCGATCGCGGTGAATTGCGTTCCACGCAGACCCGGACGTTCAGTCCGATCAATGCGGCAAATCTTAAAGCGGTTCACGCCCTGCTCGAGAGCGGCAAGACCATCGGCAAGCTGACCCTGAGCGACTTCTGACGTGCTGCCGTCGCCGTGCGGGTCCCGCCGCACGCCGCCGGCGAATGGGCGTTTCGAGCGCGCACGTCTACCATGCGTTGCCGTGCACGCGGATGTGCCGGCATCGGAGACAACCAGATGCATACAACTGAGAATCCGGATGGGGTCGCGGCGACCGGGACAATCGAGGAAACAGATGTACGGATGCCGACGGCTCAGGCGCAGCGTCTCTGGGCCGGGACGCTGTTGCTGCCTTTGCGGCTGATCGTGGGGTGGACGTACTTCTCGGCGTTCTGGCGGCGCGTGGTGCTCGAGAACAAGCTTTCGCCGGATGCGCCGGGGTACATCGGCGAGAAGTTCAACCACTTTCTGCCCAACGCGCTGGGTATCAAGCCGGTGATCGCGTTCTTCGTTACACATCCCGAGTTGTTGTGGTGGAAGCTGCTGGCGTTCACGGTGGTCGAGGGCGTCGTGGGTCTCGCGTTGATGGCGGGTCTGTTCACGCGGCTGACCGGGCTCGCCACCAGTGCGCTTGCGTTCGGCATACTGCTCGGAGCCGGTTGGCTCGGGACGACCTGCCTCGACGAGTGGCAGATCGGCATCCTGGGCGTGGGGGCGGGGTTGGCGTTTGCGTTCGCCGGAGGGGGCCGCTATTCGCTCGATCACTTGCTTGCGCGACGGTGGGGGACGGGCGGAGCGCGCCGGGTGGCGTGGATGGGCCGCGTCGAGGCGGCGTGGACCCGACTGACGCACCGCGGGGTGGTGGTGTGTGCCGTCGCGGTGCTGGCCCTGACGCTTTTCACGAATCAGGTCTTCCACGGGGGGGTGTGGGGCCGGCTGCACAACAAGTCGGTCCGGCCCGTGGTGGAAATATCCAAGGCGCGCATCACCGGGGACGCGTTGGCGATGGAGCTGACGCGCGTGGAGGGCGCGGACGTGTACGGCTCCTTTGCGATCGGCGTGACGCTCAGCGACGCCGGCGGCGCCGTGATCGCTGCGTGGTCGGCGGACGAGTTGGCACGGCTGACGCCTGCGGACATTGCCAATCGTCACGTCGCCCAGGTGAAGCCAGGGGCGCACAGTCTGGTCATTCCGTTGGGGGCGCTGGCGGAAGTGACGCTGCACGCACCTCAACTGCGCACGCTCGCGCCCGGCCGCTACGCGGTGGAACTGGCCGACATCAGTGGCCTGCGCTGGACCGCGGACGTGGTCCTCGGGGGATGAATTCCGAAGAACGGGGCGAGACTCCCGCAGGTAGCGCCGGACATCCGGCAGCACGCCCGCCGCACTTGAATAGCGCCTGCGCTAGGTCGCGGCCTCGAACAGCGGGGTCGAGAGATAACGCTCGCCGGCGCTGGCCAGGATCGCAATGATGGTCTTGCCCTTGTTCTGGGGCAGGTGCGCGACGGCGTTGGCGGCGCAGAGCGCGGCGCCCGAGGAGATGCCGCAAAGGATGCCCTCCTCGCGGGCGGCGCGGCGGGCCCAGGCGAACGCGTCGTCATCGGAAACGCGGGCCACGTCGTCGACGATGTCGAGGTTGAGGGTCTCGGGAATGAATCCGGCGCCGATGCCCTGGATGCGGTGCTTGCCGGGCTGGATCTTCTCGCCCGCCTTGACCTGGGTGATGACCGGCGACGTTTCCGGCTCGACCGCATAGCAGAAGAAGCTGCTCTTCTTGCTCTTGAGCACCTCGCCGACGCCGGTGATGGTGCCGCCGGTGCCGACGCCGGCGACGAGGATGTCCGCGGCGCCTTCGGTGTCGTTCCAGATCTCCTCAGCCGTGGTTTTGCGGTGAATCTCCGGGTTGGCCGGGTTGCGGAACTGCTGGGGCATGAACGCGTGCGGGGTTTCCTCAACGAGGCGCTCGGCGACGCGCACCGCGCCGGGCATGCCCTCCGCAGCCGGCGTGAGCACGAGATCCGCACCGAGCTGGCGCAGGACCGAGCGCCGCTCGACCGACATGCTCTCCGGCATGGTCAACCGCAGCTTGTAACCCTTCGCGGCGCAGACGAACGCCAGGGCGATGCCGGTGTTGCCGCTGGTGGGCTCGATGACCACGGTGTCCTTGTTGATGTCGCCGTTCTTCTCGCCGGCCTCGATCATCGCCGCGCCGATGCGGTCCTTCACGCTCGCCAGCGGATTGCGAAACTCCAGCTTGGCGTAGACCTTGGCGGGTGCGTCGATGATGCGGTTGATGCGGACGAGGGGCGTGCGGCCAATGCTGGCCACGCTGCTTTCGTATCGGTTGACCATGGTTACAACTCCCGGTGGGCATCGCCGGCCCGGCTTACCTTCACCAGCGGTTGATCGTAGGAACTCGCGGAAATCATGTCAAATCGCCGCGGTGCCGCGGGAACGCACCCGCCCCACCGCAAATCCGCCTGATGCATGCGCCCGGTCCGCCGGGTAGACTGTGGCGGCGCGGCGGAGCGGTCCGCAGCCGGTGCGACTTGTGACAAAGGAGTGTCTTTATGAAACGTGGCGTACGCTACCTGCGGTACTACGTGATGATCCTGGCCTGCCTGCTGGTCGCGGACAGCGCGCTGGCCTTCGGCGGCCCGTTCACGTTCAGCTTCGCGACCGGGTTTCTCAACCGGGTGTTCCTGGCGCCGCTCGCGCTGGTCGGCTGCGCGGGGTAGAGCAAGCTCTATCCATCTTTAGCGGACCGGCCCCTGTCTATTGCGCGGACTCTGGGGGGCTTGACGCTACACGTGGATTGCGAACGCTCCAGCCCGTCAGTTGCGCACCTCCTCGGCGATCGCACGAAACGCGGCGACGGCTGCATCGATCTCCCTCGGCGTGGTGAAGGGGCCGGGCGAGACGCGGATGGTTCCGTCGGGGAACGTGCCGTACTGGCGGTGGGCGTAGGGCGCGCAGTGCAGGCCGGCGCGCACGGCGATGTCGAACGACTCGTCGAGGATGGCGCCCGCCTCCTCGACGCCGATGCCGTCGATGATCACTGAGGCAGTGCCCACGCAGCGGTCGACCGGCGCCGTGCCGACGCGGTGGATGCCCGGCACTTCGGCGACCCCGTCGAGAAAATGGGCCATGCACGCGCGGACGGTCGCGAGGGTCTTGAGTGGCTCGAGGCCGTGGAGCGCGGCAGCCAGTCCAGCGATGCCGACGGTATTGGGCGTACCCGACTCGAGCCGCGACGGCCAGTCGGGCGGCTGCAGGGGGTCGGCGGAGTCGCCGCCGGTACCGCCCTGGCGGACCGGCACGATGTCCACCTCGGGGCCGACAAAGAGGGCGCCGACGCCGGGCGGGCCGAGCAGTTCCTTGTGTGCTGGAAATGCCAGGAGGTCCACGCGCCACGCGGAGATGTCGATGTCGATAACGCCGATGGTCTGGGCCGCGTCGAGCAAGAAGAGCACGTCGTGTCGGGCGGTAATCGCGCCGACCTCGCGGGCCGGTTGAATCGCGCCGGTCACGTTGCTGGCGTGGTTGAGCGCGACGAGGCGTGTCTGGGGGGTTATGGCCCGGGCGATCTCGCCGGGGTCGATCACACCATCGGCGCCGAAGCCGACGCGGGTAAGTGTGATCATGCCGCGGCGGCGCAGGGTCTCGAGCGGGCGGGAGACGCTGTTGTGCTCCAGGGCGGTGGTGACGACGTGGTCGCCGGCGCGGAGTACGCCGTGGATCGCGAGGTTGAGCGCGTCGGTGCCGTTGGCGGCGAAGATCATGCGGGTGGGCTCGTCGCCGCGCACGAGTTGCGTGAGCCGCCGGCGCACGTCCGCGAGCATCCGCTCGGCCGAGACAGCCGCTGCATAGCCGCCGCGGCCGGGACTCACGCCGGATTGTGTGAGGTAGGCCTGCATTGCCGCGGCAACCCTGCCCGGCTTGGGGTACGTGGTGCTGGCGTTATCCAGGTAGATCATGGTTGTGTTCACACGTGGCGAAAGGCTCGAGGCACTGTGACTGGCGACGGATGTTAACTGGCGGGAAGCTGTCGGGAAAGTCAGGGGGCGGGATCGCGGTGATTGTCGCGGGCCGTGCGGCTTTGGAAGTCGCTGCCGGCGCGAAGCGCTTTCGCGGTTGGTGGCAGGTGCATACACTGGCCCCGCGGGGTTGCGCGGGCGCGCGGCCGCCGCATCCCTGTGTGAAACGAGGCCGTCCGGGTGACGAATCCAGTTGACGCATCGGCACAATCCGGAGATCTGGCGGGACCGAGGGGCGCCGCGTCGGCGGACGCTGCGCCGGGCCGATTGAGCCGGTGGGTCTGGGGGCTGGCCGCCGCGAACCTCGCGGTGCACCTGCTGGCGGCAGGACGGTACGGGTATTTCCGGGACGAGTTGTATTACCTGGCGTGCAGCCGGCACCTCGCGGCTGGTTATGTGGATCATCCGCCGCTGGTGGTGTGGTTCACGTGGCTCGTGGTGCACGCGCTGGGGGAGTCGCTGCTGGCGCTGCGGTTGATGCCGGCGGTGACGATGGCGGTGGTGGTCGTGCTGTGCGGATGGCTGGCGCGGGCGCTGGGCGGGGGGCGGTTCGCGCGAAAGGCGCTGGCGGGCTGGTTGCCGCGGTGACGCCGGCGTTCCTGGCGATCGGCAGCATCCTCACGATGAATCCACTGGACATCCTGTGGTGGACGCTGGCGGTGGTGGGGCTGGTGCGGCTGATCCAGCGTGAGACGCCCGCGCGGTGGCTCACGCTGGGACTCGTCTTCGGTCTGGGCGGGCTGACCAAGCTGAACATCGGGTTTCTTGCGGGGGCGTTGGTGATCGGGGTGTTGCTGACGCCGCAGCGGCGGTGGTTCGCGCGCGGGTGGGCCTGGGTGGCGGTCGGGGTGGCGGTGGCGGTCGCATCACCGCTGCTCGTGTGGGAGCAGATGCACGGGTGGCCGACGATCGAGTTTCTGCGGACGATCCGCACGGCGAAGAACTACCCGGTGAACCCGATCGAATTCGCCGCGATGCAGTTTGCGGTGGTGCATCCGATGGTATTCCCGATCTGGGTGGCGGGGCTGGTGTGGCTCCTGCGCAGCCGGGCGGCGGTTGCGTACCGGTTGTTCGGGTGGGCGTACATCGCGCTGTTCGTGGGCTTCTGCATCCTGCAGGCGAAGTTTTACTACCTGTTTCCGGTCTACCCGATCCTGTTCGCAGCCGGGGGCGTGGCGGTGGAGCGCTGGGCGGCGGGCGTGCGGCGGCGGTGGCGGGCGGTGACCGTCGCGGTGGTGGTGGCGACGACGGTGCCGATGATGCCGCTGGCGGTGCCGGTGCTGCCGTTCGATGCGTTCCTGCGCTACAACGCCGTGTTGGATATCCAAAGGCACCTGCGGTTCGAGCGCGGGCGCGACCGGCGGTTGCCCATCGTGTACTCGGACATGCTGGGGTGGCCGGCGCTGGCGGACGCGGTGGAGCGGGTGTGGGCCGGCCTGCCCGCGGACGAGCGTGGCGACGCGGTGGTGCTGGCGTCGAACTACGGGGAGGCGGCTGCTCTCGATTTCTTCGGCCGCGGCCTGCCGCCGGCGCGGAGCCCGCACAACGGGTACCACACGTGGGGGCCGGGTCCTGCGCCGTGGAGGACGTTGATTGCGGTAGGTTTTTCCCAGAAGGAGCTGGAGGGGCTGTTCGCGGAGGTGACGCCCGCGGGTGCCGCGGAGACGCCGCACGCCCGGGAGGCGCGAATCCCGTTGTTCGTGTGCCGGGGCTTGCGGGAGCCGGTGGCCGTGTGGTGGGCAGCGGCGAAGCGTTACCGGTAGCAGGGGACGGCCGCAGGCTGAAGTTCCCTCGGGCGGTCCGGGAAAGCACAGGTTGTGGATGCACTTCATGGTGAGCCGCGCCCACATCGCGCGCTCGTTCTTGCGGCCAGTGCCTGCCTGTTTGGCCGTCACGCACTAGCGTGACCTACGCGGCGGCTGCGTGACCTATCCGACGGCAAGGTGCGGTGCCCGGCGGCGGAGCAGGCCGACGGATGCGCAAACGAGCAGGGCGAGGGTCGTCGGCTCGGGAACGGCGCGTCCGTCGGGGTAGAGCGAGTAGAGCGACTCGACGCGACCGGTGAGGGGCGTGGTCCAGTCGAAGGCGGTGAGGTCCTGGGCGAAGGCGATGGTGAGGCTGTCGATGCTGCTGAAGTTGTTCGGCGGCGCGGCGACGGGCCAGATGCCAGCATCCACACCATTCTGCGAGGGCAGGTCGACGTTGGTGGCGATCCAGCGGCCGAGGCCGTCGATCTTGCTGTTGGGGCCGAGCTGCTTGATGGAGAAGAACATCCCGTTGATCGGTCCGGAGATGTTGAAGGAGTCGACTGGGGGGGCTCCGGGCGGATCGTAGTCGAACGAGAGCGAGAGTGACCCGCCGAGGAACTTGGCCTCACCGGAGGGAAGGACGGTGTTGAAGTAGGTCACCAGGTCGATCTGGATGTTGGAGATGGCCCCGGTGAGCGCCGACGTGTCGGTGAGGGTGAGCAGACCGGCGTTCGTGGCGGAGATGGTGAACGCGCCGTTGACGGGGTTGAAGGTCGTGTCGGGCTGGGTATCGAAGAGATTGTGCTGGATGGAGCTGTACGCGGCGTGCGCCGGTGACGCGACGAGCAACAGGACGCCGGCCAGCCCCAAGCTGATAATTTTTGCCTTCATCGGATTTCCTCACTTTGCGGAAAGTGTCTTTTCTCGCCTCTGTCCCACGGTCGGGTTGCGCCTGCGCCGGGGCGTCCTGCGCGCCCGGGCTGGAGCATTCCAGGCCGGGCGGCGTGTGCCCACGTCAGCGGCGGCGCTGGATAAGCAATCCCGCGCCCAGCAGGGTCAGCATGACGCTGCCGGGTTCGGGCACGTAGGGTCCGTTGATCTCAAACTGCATCGCCACGGTGGATTCGATATCGGACTGGAAGTCCTGCAGGTCGGCGCCGCCCTGTGACGCGCCGACGATGGTCAGGCTGAGGGCGTAGGGCTGATTCATGGTGGCGTAGGTTCCGTCGACGAGCGCTCCGGACGTCGGGGTGAGCAGCGGGTCGATGACCATGTCGAGGGCGTCGGGGAAGTTGTCGGGTTCGCGCACCTGGAAGCCGGACAAGGTGCCGGCGAGCAGCACGCCGTTGAAGAGGGGCGTGTAGCTGAAATCGTAGAGCGTTCCGGAGATGGAGAACGTGCCTCCGGGTGCGAACTGGCCGTCGGCCTGATTGGCGACGCTGAGGTCGGCGGCGAGATCGCTGCCGGACCAGACCATGGTGCCGCCGGCGGAGACCGAGGAGGGCTCGATATAGAAGAGGTTGGCGCCCGCGCTGACGGTGCCGTCGAAGAAGGTGGCCCCCGGAATGGTCCACTGGCCGTTGGCGCCGGCGGTGGCGTCGAAGATGGGTGACTGCTGCACGTTGGCCGCGATGAAGTTCACGGGGTCGGCGTGCGCCGCGGCGACGGTCCAGGCTGCCGCGCCGATCACGCATACAACCACTGCATGCCGCGCCGTTGTTCTGCTGTGCTTCATGGCTTCACGCCTCCAGAATGTCGAGAACCGCCGTTCCGCGCACCAGAGTGCCCGCGCACCCAAGCGCTGGCGGCGGGAGGCGACATCCGCGTCCAGGGCGGTTGCCGCTCTTGGGAAGTCCATATACCCGGCGTACGGTCGGCCCGTAGCCTGTGTTATCGATGTTCGCGAAAGACGTGCAGTCCGACCGAGCTGCACGACGCCGCCTTGTTGCATTCACAACCGGCAACGCAACTGGAACTGCTGGGGACGAGTCTAGCGTATGCGGAGCCCGAGTCAACGAGAATCCGGCCGAAACGCGTTGAGTTTTCCATACCTCCAAAGTGGCTAGTCGCAATGAACTCATCGAAAGCGATTAGTGTTTACCCTACTTCGCCATTGTGGCGTTCGCGCGCGTGACGCGGGGGGCCGGTCCAAGCGGGACTTTATGGACGCAGCGTCGGGCGGGGGCGCCTTCGGGCCACGCGCGCGGCGGTGGCCGGTCTGGCGGGGCGGGGCCAGGTCGCGCGCGGCCGCCGGTGCGGAGCGCCGAACGAGGCGGGGTGTGCGTGGAGGCGAGTTGGGATATGCCAAGAGAGCACCAGGTGACGCGCGCAGGCATGGAACTCCGGGGTGCCGGGTTGATCGACCCGCGGCACCGCGTTGCGGTGCTGCGGGGGCCATGGTCCTTGGAGGCGCCGCGCGGTGGTGCGCCCCTCCGCCCCAGCGCATGCCGGGCGGCGCGGAAAGTTGCGTGACAGGTCCGCGCGGCGCCGGTACGCTGCCCGGGGTAAATACCCCAGATGGCGCGGAGGAGCAAGTATGGCCCGGTCGAGCATCGATGAACTGAGCACGCTGATCGCGAATTTGCACGAGGAACGGCAGCGGCACGAGGCGGCCATCATCGAAATAGATGAGGCGTTCGCCCGGCTGGGAGTTGCTCCATCCGCCCCGCGCCGTGGGCGGCCCGCGGGGCAGTGGAGGGCGGTCAAGCCGGTTGCGAAAAGCCGCAGGAAACGCCGCCGGTTCGCCACGACCGCCAACGCGCTGGTCGTCGCGACGATCCGCAAGGCGGGGGCGAAGGGCGCCAGCGGCGCGCAGATCAATGGGGCGTGGCGGGCAGCCGGCCGCCCCGGTGACGCGTACAACACGCTCACCATCCTCACCCAGGCGAAGGCGATCCGGCGGACCAAGGTCCCCGGCGAGCGCGGCAGCCGCTACACCGTCCGGTAATCGCCCTCGGGGCTGCGGGCGACGGGGCCCGACGGGCGCGGAGGTGTCAACCTTGACACTTGGGCCGGCGGCTTCTAAGACATTCGCATGTTCGGCCGGTGGTTCCGCGTGGTCATGACGGTGTGGGCGTTGCAGGCGTCGCAGGCGCTGTGCACAGCCGGGGTGCTGGCGCACCCTTGCGATGTGCGCACGGAGCTGGCGCACGACGACCACGCGCCGTGCACGGACGCGGTTTCCGCCCCCGACGATGCGCCGGGATCGTGCTCGCATGAGCAGGATTGCCCGGCTGACCCGTGCCATCAACTTGTGATGGTGAAAGAGGCTGCGCACCCCGTGCTGGTACCGATGGCGTGCCCGTCGGCGGTGAGCGAGGCGCCCGTTGCGGCTGACCTTGCCGCGGCTCACTACCTTCCTGGGTACGAGCGCGGGGGGCCGACGCGACCGCCGCTGCCGCTGCATCCCAGCGACCTGCCCCTGCTGATCTGATTTTTCCCGAGAGATGAACGTGTTGGACCGGTTGTGCGCCGGTCCGGGTATGCGCGGGGGGCGCTCGTGCGCACCGCGGGTGAGGTACACGAATTCTCCGGGAAAACGCTCGATGCGAGTGCTGTTATACAAGTGCGCCCTGGCGACCGGGGCGATGCTGCTGGCGGGCGGTTGCGCAACCGTCGACGCCCGGCGGGACTATGCGCACACCGCGCAGGAGGTCGAGCGGGCGACCGGTCATACACCCCTGCCGCGCGACGCGGAGGCGGGCGTGGAAGAAGCGGTTCGCGCGCTGCACGCCGACGGCCTGACGGCGGACGAGGCGGTGACGCTCGCTCTGCTGAATAACCCAACGGCGCGGGCGGCGCTGCTGCAGGTGGGCATGGCGCGGGCGGACGTGGTGCAGGCCGGGTTGTGGTCGAACCCGACGCTGGGGTTGTCGTTTCGGCTGCCGGAGGGCGGCGGGCTGAGCAACATCGAGGCGGGGCTCGCGCAGAACATCGCGGACCTGTGGATGATTCCGCCGCGGCGGCGGGCGGCGCAGCGCGACCTCAGACGCACGGTGCTGGAGACGGCGCAGACGCTGGTGGGCCTCGCCGTGGATACGAAGGTCGCGTACTTCAACGCGGTGGCGGCGGACGATGCGCTGGCGATTGCGCGGGACAACGCGACGCTGACGCGGCAACTCGAGCGGGTCACGAATGCGCGGCTCGAGGCGGGCACGATCGGCGCCCTCGACGTCAATCTCGCGAAGGGGCAGGCGTTGCGGGCCGATGCGGATGTGCGGACAGCCCGGTTGGCGGCGGCGAGCGCGCGGCGGACGCTGGCGACGCTGCTGGGGATGACGGGACCGGCGGACGCCTTGGAACTGGTCGATCCGCTGCCGGCGCCGCGTGAGGCCGCGTTGCCGGTCGAGCATTTCGAGGCGGTGGCGCTGGCGGCGCGGCTGGATGCGCGGGCGGCGCGGCACGCGGTGCGGGCGGCGGCGGAGCGCGTGAAGCTCGAGCACGCCCGGGTTTTCCAGAACGTGGAACTCGGGGTGGAGCTGGAGCGCGGGGATCGGCGCGGTCAGCCGGGGCGCAAGGTGCTGGCCGACACGGCGCGGGCGTCGGTCGCGAACGGCGGCCTGACCGCTCCGGACGTGCAGTCGCGCGGGCAGCGGCGTTTCGAGGACAGCCAGCGGATCGACGCGATCTTCGGGCCGTCGCTGAGCGTGACGCTTCCGCTGTTCGATCAGAATCAGGCGCAGATCGCGAAGGCGCGGATGGCTTGGCGGCAGAGCGCGGCGGCGCTGGACGGGTTGGAGCGGTCGATCGTGCAGGAGACGCGGGAGGCTGCCGACCGGCTCGCGACGGCTTGGGAGGTCGCGGGTTTGTACGAGCGGGAGATTCTGCCGCAGGCGCGGGACACGCTGGACCTTTCGGAATCCACGTACGAAGGGGGGCAGACGACGATTCTGAACGTGATCGATGCGCAGCGCTCGCTGCTGGAGTTGCGGCGGGCGCAGCTCGCGGCGCTGCAGAACGCGGCGAACGCGATCGCGGAGCTGGAGCGGGTGACGGCGCGTCCGCTCGGGACGTTGTTGGGTGAGAGGCCAGCGACGCAGCGACGGAGCGACGCAGCGACGGAGGGAACGGCGGATACGGACGGAGCGGTGGACAAGGAGGGAGCGGCGGATGGTGCGGAGAACTGATATGGATCGAAGTACTCGGCGACGGCGTGCATTCGCGCGGTGCGCCTGGCTGGTGGTTATCGCGATTCTTGCCGGCGGATGCGTGTACTTTTGCGGGTGTCGCCAGGAGGCGGCGCACGAGGGGCACGATCATGAGCACGGCGGGGATGCGCACGCGCAGGCCGCTGCGGGCGGCGAGCATGCGGCCCATGGAGATGCGGATCACGCGGACGCGGACCACGGTCACGCCGAGCATGGTGATGCCAAGCACGATCACCAGGGTCAGGGTGAGACCGAGCACGTCGATGAGGTGCGGATTACGGCGGAGGCGGCAGAGCGGTATGGGATCCGCGTCGAGGAGGCTGTGCGGCGCAAGCTGACGCCGCGGTTCGTGGCGCCGGCGCGGGTCGCGTTCAACGCGGAGGCGATTGCGCACATCGGGAGCACGCTCTTCGGGCGGGTGGTGGAATTGCCCATCCGGCTGGGGGACACGGTTCAGCCGGGCGATCTGCTGCTGGTGGTGGAGAGTCCGCAGCTCGGGGAAGCGCAGAGCACCTACCTGCAGAAGCTGATCGCGGCGGAGACCGCCGGCGCGGCGGTGGACCTGGCGAAGAGTGCGCTGGACCGGGCGAAGCGACTCTACGACGAGAATCGCGGCATTGCGCTGGACGCGGTGCAGAAGCGGGAGCTCGAGTACCAGGCGGCGCAGGCGGAGGCGCGGACGGCGCAGGCGGCAGCCGTGGCGGCGGAGAACACGCTGCACGTGCTGGGGATGACGCAGGCCGCGGTGGAGGCGTTGCGGACGTCGAGCGAGGTGAACCCGCGTTTTCCCATCGTGGCGCCGATCGCGGGTGAGATCGTCGAGCGGGAGGTGACGCTCGGCGAGCTGGTGAGCCCGGAGCGGGAGAAGCTGCTGGTGGTGGCGAACGTGAACACGCTGTGGGTGCTCGCGGACGTGCCGGAGGCGCACCTGGCGGAGATCGAGCGCGGGGCGAAGGCCTGGGTGCGAGCGGGCCGGCTGGATCCGCACGCGCACGAGGGGCAGGTTTCGTACGTGGCGCCGATGGTGGATCCGCGGACGCGGACGGTTTCGGTGCGGGTCGCGGTGGAGTGTGAGGATCGGGCGCTGCGGCCGGGGATGTTCGTAGAGCTGGAGATTGCGTCGGCGGACCGGACGCACGGCGGTGCGGCGGTGCTGGCGGTTCCGCAGGGGGCGGTGCAGACGGTGGAGGGCGGGCCGGCGGTGTTCGTGCCGGTGGCGGGCGAGGCGAACACGTTCGCGAAGCGGAGCGTGCGGGTGGGTGACGCGGTGGCGGGCCTGGTGCCGGTGCTGGAGGGGCTCGCGGCGGGCGAGGCGTACGTCGCCGCGGGCAGTTTCCTGCTGAAGGCGGAGTTGGGGAAAGGCTCAGCGGAGCATCATCACTAGCGCGTCTCCAATCCACCTGTAGCGGCAAGGTGCGGGTCCGTGCGCGCAGGAAATCAGAGCACGCCCGCAACACATGAATAGAGCTTGCTCTAGCGGCACTGGGATGCCGGGGAGTTCAACGTGCTGGAAGGCATACTGCAGTTTTCGATTCGCAACCGCTGGTTGATCGTGCTGTTCACGGTGATCGTCGCGGCCGTCGGGGTGCGCGCCCTGATTGCGCTGCCGATCGACGCGGTTCCGGACATCACCAACAACCAGGTGCAGATCAACGTGGAATATCCCGCGCTGTCGCCGGTGGAGATCGAGCAGCAGGTGACGTTTCCGGTGGAGGTGTCGCTGGCGGGGATTCCCGGGCTCGAGTCGACGCGGTCGATGTCGCGGAACGGGTTTGCGCAGGTGACGGCGATCTTCGCGGACGACGTGGACATCTACTTCGCGCGGCAGCAGATTTTCGAGCGGCTTTCCGAGGCGCGGGAGAGTCTGCCGCCGGGGGCTGAGCCGGTGATGGGGCCGATCGCGACGGGGCTCGGCGAGATCTACATGTACACGGTGGAGTTCGAGCATCCGGAGGGCGCGGGGGCGGAGGTGCGCGACGGGTCGCCGGGTTGGCAGAGCGACGGGGCGTACCTGACGCCGGAGGGACGCCGGTTGACTGACCCGACGGAGCAGGTGGCGTACCTGCGGGAGATCCAGGACTGGCTGATCCGCATGCAGTTGCGGACGGTGCCGGGGATCGCGGGGGTGGACGCGATCGGCGGGTACGTGAAGCAGTACCACGTGCAGCCGGACCCGATGAAGCTGGTGAGCTACGGGCTGACGTTCGGCGACGTGATCGCCGCGCTGGAGAAAAACAACATCAGCACCGGCGCGGGGTACATCGAGCACAAGGGGGAGATGTACATCGTGCGGGCGGCGGGCCGGATCGGCTCGATCGACGAGATCGAGGAGATCGTGGTGGGCGCCCGGGCGGGCGTGCCGATCTACGTGCGCGACGTGGTCGTGCCGGGCGGGGTGCGGATCGGGCGCGAGCTGCGCACGGGATCGGCGAGCGAGAACGGCGCGGAGGTCGTGGTGGGCACGGCGATCATGCGCATCGGCGAGAACAGCCGGACGGTGGCGGCGGCGGTGGACGCGAAGCTGGACGCCATTCAGAAAACCCTGCCGCCGGACGTGCGGGCCAAGACGGTGCTGAACCGCACGAAGCTGGTGGACGCGACCATCCACACGGTGGAGAAGAACCTGCTGGAGGGGGCGGTGCTGGTCATCGCGGTGCTGTTTCTGCTGCTGGGGCAGATGCGGGCGGCGCTGATCTGCGCGCTGGCGATTCCGCTGTCGATGCTGATCGCGGCGATCGGCATGGTGGAAAACAACGTCAGCGGCAACCTGATGTCGCTGGGGGCGATCGACTTCGGGCTGATCGTGGACGGCGCGGTGATCATCGTGGAGAACTGCATCCGGCGGCTCGCGGCGAAGCAGCACGCGGAGGGCCGATTGCTGACCCTGCCCGAACGGTTGCACGAGGTGATGGTCGCGTCGAAGGAGATGGTCCAGCCTTCCGTTTTCGGGCAGGCGATCATCACGGTGGTGTACGTGCCGATCCTGACGCTGACGGGGGTGGCGGGGAAGATGTTCCACCCGATGGCGCTGACGGTGATCTTCGCCCTGGCTGGGGCGTTCATCCTCTCGCTGACGTTCGTGCCGGCGATGGTCGCGCTGGTGGTGCGCGGGCGGGTGAAGGAGAAGGAGGTGTTCCTCATCCGCTGGGCGAAGAGCGCGTATCAGCCGGTGGTGCGCTGGGCGCTGGCGGGCCGGTGGGCGGTGGCGGCGGTCGCCGTGCTGGTTTTCGCCGCCGCGCTGATGGTGTTCGGCACGCTGGGGCAGGAGTTCGTGCCGCGGCTGGACGAGCGCGATCTGGCCATGCACGCGCTGCGCATCCCGAGCACGTCGCTGGCGCAATCGCAGGCGATGCAGTTCGACGTGGAGCGGGCGGTTGCAGATTTTCCCGAGGTGGCGTTCGTCTATTCGAAGATCGGCACGGCGGAGATGGCGACGGACCCGATGCCGCAGAACGTCGCGGACACGTTCATCATCCTCAAGCCGCCGGCGGAGTGGCGCAGCGCGGAGGAGCTCGATGCGCTGATCGCGGAGAAGTCGGCGGAGCTGGAGGCCATCGCAAGTCACGCGGAGGAAGACGCGGGGGACGAACATGCAGAAGGCGGGCACGAGCACGGCGCGCCCGCGGCGTCGGGGCACAAGGGCAAGCTGCTCGAGCTGATCGAACTGACGGTGCGGGCGTTGCCCGGCAACAACTACGAGTTCACCCAGCCAATCGAGATGCGCTTCAACGAGCTGATCGCGGGCGTGCGCGGCGACGTGGCGATCAAGGTGTACGGGGACGACTTCGCGGCGATGCGGGCGTCCGCGGGGCGCATCCTGGCGGTGCTGCAGACGATTCCCGGGGCGGCGGATGCGCGGGTCGAGCAGACCAGCGGGATGCCGGTGCTGACGGTGGAGATCGATCGCGGGGCGATTGCACGGTACGGACTGAACGTGGCGGATGTGCAGGACGTGGTCGCGGTCGCGATCGGCGGGCGTGCGGCGGGACTGGTGTTCGAGGGTGACCGGCGGTTCGACGTGGTGGTGCGGTTGCCGGAGGGGTTGCGGGCGGATCCGGCGACGCTGGCGAAGTTGTGGATTCCCCTGCCGCCGCACGAGGAGGACGGGCGGGCGGCGCGGCTGGCGTCGGCGGCGCAGCTCAGCGGGATCACGCCGCCGCCGGCGGAGATGGGGTTTATTCCGCTGGGCGACGTGGCCCGGATCGAGGTGGCCGAGGGGACGAACCAGATCAGCCGGGAGAACGGCAAGCGCCGGGTGTCCGTGCAGTGCAACGTGCGCGGGCGGGACCTGGGTTCGTTCGTCGCGGAGGCGCAGGCGAAGGTGGACGCGCTCGCCCTGCCGTCGGGGCAGTGGCTCGACTGGGGCGGGCAGTTCGAGAACCTGGTGGCGGCGAAGCGGCGGCTGGCGGTGGTGGTGCCGGTGTGCTTTCTGCTGATCTTCATCCTGCTGTTCAGCACGTTCAAGAGCGTGCGGTACGCGTTGCTGGTGTTCAGCGCGGTGCCGCTGGGCCTGACCGGGGGGATCGCGGCGCTGTGGTTGCGGGATTTGCCTTTTTCGATTTCGGCGGCGGTCGGGTTCATCGCGTTGTCGGGGGTCGCGGTGCTGAACGGGCTGGTGATGGTGACGTTCATCAACCAGTTGCGGGGGGAGGGCCTGGGGCGCGACGAGGCGATCGTGCGCGGGTCGCTGACGCGGTTGCGGCCGGTGCTGATGACGGCGCTGGTGGCGTCGCTGGGGTTCGTGCCGATGGCGCTGGCGCGGGGTACGGGTGCGGAGGTGCAGCGTCCGCTGGCGACGGTGGTGATCGGCGGGTTGATCACAAGCACGCTGCTGACGCTGATCGTGCTGCCGGCGCTGTATCGCATCTTCACCGGCAAGGACGTTGGCGTGGAGGCGCTATAGCCCAGTGCCCGGAAGTTCCGTCTATCGGTGCGGACTCGCGCTCTGATCCAGTGTCCCGCGCTGCCAGCCAGCGCCGACTCCTCCAGACGCCTGACGGCGTCCGCACACCCATCCTCCAGACATGCTGCTGAGCACGCCGGCGCGTTGACGACGCCAACGAGCACATGCGCGGTATAATCGAGAAGTGCGCAGACGGGCCAATGCGACTGAAAGGCGTTGAACGCGCTCGGCAGCGCCGGAACGGGGCCTCGTGCGAACAGTGCGAGCAATACGACAATGATGACCGGCATGGTGAAAGGTTATCCAACTTGGAGGGGCAGAAGGGTGCGGAATGCTGCCGCGGTGTGCGCACTCCTGCTCGGCAACGCCGCGTGCCCGGCGCAGAAGACCGATCTGCTCAGGCCCGTTGATGATATTCCGTTGCCGGGAGGCTCGACCCGTTTCGATTACCAGAGTCTCGATCCCCAAACCGGCCGGCTGTACGTCGCCCACATGGGTGACGATGCGCTGCTGGTATTCGACACGCGCAGTGAGAAGGTGATCGCTCACCTCGACGGTTTCCCGCGTGTGCGCGGCGTGCTGGTGGTACCCTCGATCAAGAAGGTATACGCCAGCGCCGCCGGAACGCACGAAGTAGTCGTCGTCGACGCCGTGACGCTGAAGATCATCAAGCGCGTGGCCGGCGTGAAGTCCCCGGATGGCTTGGCGTGGTCGCCGGAGAAGCACCGGTTGTTCGTGTCGGATGAGGGGGGCGAGGCGGAGTTTGTGATCGACACGGACGCGGATGAGCCCGTCGCGACCATCGCGATGGGGGGCGAAGTGGGCAACACGCAATACGATCCAACGTCGCATTTGATGTACGCCTGCATCCAGACGACGAACGAGTTTGTCGCGATCGACCCGACCCGGAATGCCATCACTGCCCGCTTCGACCTGCAGGGCGCTCGGCATCCGCACGGCTTCGTCATCGACGATGCGCACCGCCGCGCCTACATCGCCTGCGAGGGCAACAGCCGGCTGCTGGTCTTCGATCTCGAAAGCCACACGGTCGTCGACTCCTTCGCTGTCGGCCGGGTACCGGACGTGCTGGCGTTTGACGGCGGGTTGAATCGCCTGTACGTCGCGGCGGAGATGGGGCCGACGACGGTCTTCCATTGGGATGATGCGATGAAGAAACTTATGCTCGACGGCCGAGTGGACGTGGGCGAAAACGCACACAGTGTTGCGGTCGATGCGCGCACGCACAGAGTCTATTTTCCTCTGAAGTCCGGACCGGTTCTGCGCGTTCTGCGGCCCGTGGAGGCGGGCAAACCCTGAGGCCACGGCTGGTTCGGCGGGTGCGGTGCGGGGACTGCGGAGGGCGTTTGGCGGCGCACGCGGTTGGTACGCGGGAATTGAACCAGGAAGACACCAAGCCACGAAGTACAGCGACTATTTGCACAACGGGGGGATGCTGGTCCATTGCGGAATAACCTGATGCGTTGGGGGGGCATTGACGTGGGCACCACCCTTCCTTACGTATGCCACAGTGCCAATGGAGCCGGACCTGAGGGAGCGGTGGAGCGCGTTCGGTGTAACGGCGGGGGGTGTGTGTCGGGCAGCTGCGGGGGCAGCCTTGGGGGTGAGCGTGGACTCCAGACCCAGACGCGCGGCTGTCCGCGTCCGCCAAGTCGATTTCTTCGCTGGATGCCGCGGCACGCCGAGGCCGGTGCGGAGCACCCGACGCGGAGCGTTATCCTCGTGTCAAGGTGCGGGTCCAGAAGGCAGTGACGAATTCCGGTGATCTCGATGGCACTACCAGGTATCTTTGTCAAGGGTGCCAAATTACCGAGACGCGGAAGCGCGAGCAGGAACGACGTGTTCCAGGGACGAGATCTGCGGACGGGGGCGAAACAGCGGATGGGCGCAAAGCCTATACCGCGGTCGTGGAAAAGAGGAGGTTGAGCAGAGCATTCGGGGGTTGACGAGCTCAAGTCAGTGGCCCGGAGTCGGCGCATGAAGGCGCTTTGCCGCGAAAACGACACCCGACCCCTCTTTTCCGCCGACCCATTTTACCGCCCCTTTGTTTCGTTCGGTCGCTGCAAATACCGCCGAGCTTCACTCATCGAAATCGTGAAAGGCGGACTCCACGATAGCCTTCATACGCTTCGAGGAAATGCCTTCGCGCTGGTCGACGGAGAGCGGGTGATCCGTAGGCTCCAGGATGATCAGCGGCCGCAGACCCGGGGCCTGGTGGTGGACCATCGTTTTCATGAACATGGTATCGGGGTAGTGCGGGATCGCGGTGCTCAGCCACCCGAAATGGGGGCCGAGGTGTATGCGCTCCGGGTCGTCCCAGTGCTGGGAAATTTCATCGTGACTCTTTGCGCTCAGCGAGCACCAAACGCCCCAGGTGAACTCTTCGTCGGTGTGTTGGATGGGCACACTCAGGCATCCGCGAATGAACCAGGCTGACTTGCCGTCGGCCTCGATCATGCATTGGTCTGGAGTCAGGATCGATGCCGCGCGTTCGGCGTCCGTCAGTATGCTCCATTGGCCCGGTGCGTCTGCACCCAACGAGATCTCGCTCACGCCGTGGTACTGACCACATCGCTCACATCGGAATTTCATGCGTGTGCGCCTGCCGAGGACTGGCTGGGGTCATGCGCTTGCCAAGGTATTCACGGCATAGTATGAGCGGCTTGGCTCGCAGGTCAAAGGGCGGCTGGGCGGGTATCGCAGGGTCGCAACACGGGTCGATGTTTGGCGTCAATGTGCAGGGTACGGTTTGCCGACGGCCGTTTCTTCGGGACTTGGACGGAGACGGCGCGCGTTTGCCTGGCCCTGTCGGGCCGGGGCATTTTGGGAAGTCCCTTCGGGACGTGTCCTGTGTGTCATTCGATCGCCTGAGCCGGTTCGGATTGTTGGGATTGTCTGTAGAGCTTGAGAGTTCCGGGTTGCTTCGCGAGCACACGGCCCCCATCGCGTGAGGCGTTCTGAATTGAGGGGGGCGATTGGCGTGGGGCGTGGGGGGCGGCTATGCTGGGCACGCGAGCCCGGCGGCGGCCTTTTTGGGGGCTGGCTTGGCGGGCGACTTTCGGGCGATTTTGAGCGAGCGACGAGGAGAAGCAGCGATGCGCAGGTGGACAGGGTTGGCGGTGGTGATCGGGCTGGGATTTGCGGCGGGTTGCAGCCAGCAGGCGCCGAAGGATCTGGCGACGTTCGGGGGGCCGGTGCAGACCTCCCAAGCGGTCCGGCTGAGCAAGGCTGTGGCCCGTGCGGATGGGCAGGGCGACAAGTCGGTGTGCACCAAGGCGGAGATCCACGAGGTGTGCGCGAAGCGGGGCTGCTGGATGGTCCTGGAGGACGGCGGCGAGCAGAGTGCGTGCGGTTCACGCCGAGCGCGGACTGCAGCCAGGCTTCTTCGTGCCCCGAAACGCAGCGGGTCACGAGGCCTACGTGCAGGGCAAGATCGTGAAGCGGGAGATGCCGCAGGAGGAGGCGCGGCACTACGCGCATGACGCGGGCCAGTCGGAGGAGCAGATCGCTAAGATCGTGGGCCCCCAGCCGACGTACGAGATTGTGGCGACGGGCGTGGCGATCGCGGGCGCAGACACCCTGGATCCGCCGGTGCAGTAGGTGCGGGGGGCGAGCAGCCGGCCCGTGCGGGCTTGAATCGCGGAGTGGCGGCGAGGTACAATCGTGGCTGATTGGCGGATCGGGCCGGTCAGCGCCGGGGCATCGCGCCGCGGCAGGAGAGAAGATCGCGCGCGGCTGCGTGCGATGGGGAGAGGAGATAGCCATGCGTTTCGCCGGGCAGGTGTGCGCCGTCGTTCTCCGTCTGTTTTTGAATTCCACAAATCAATCGATGCACCAGACGCGGCGGGGGCGCGCGTTCGTCGCGTCGATGCTGTGCGCCGCATCGCTCACCGCGGGTGTCGTGCGGGCGGAGGACCGCAGCTACGACGGCAGCGGCAACAACGTCGATCATCCCGATTGGGGTGCGGTCGGCGCGATCTTCCTGCGCAAGTCGACCAACGGTTATCCCGACGGGTTCGCGTCGATGGGGGGCGATACGCGGCCCAACCCGCGGGTGATCAGCAACACGATCGTGCAGCAGACGGCGTCAATGCCGAACGGGCGCGGGCTGAGCGACTGGGTGTGGCAGTGGGGGCAATTTCTCGATCACGACCTGACCATCGCGCCGGCGGCGGACCCGGCTGAGCCGGTGAATATTCCCGTGCCAGCCGGCGATCCGATGTTTTCGTTCCCGGCGATTCCGTTCAACCGGTCGGCGTATGTCAGCGGGACGGGCACGGGGCCAGGCAACGTGCGTTGCCAGATGAACATGAACTCGTCGTGGCTGGACGGCTCGGCGATCTACGGATCGACGGGGGCGACAGCCGGCGCGCTGCGCGACGCGTCGGGCGGGCGGATGCTCGTGACGGAGCATGCGACGGGCGACCTGCTGCCGATGAGCGGCGGGATGTTCGTGGCGGGCGATGAGCGGGTCAACGAGCAGCTCGGCCTGACGTCGGTGCAGACGCTGTTTGTGCGCGAGCACAACCGCTGGGCGCAGCAGGTCGCGGATGCGAACCCGGGTTGGAGCAACGACCAGGTCTACCAGCGGGCGCGGAAGATCGTCGGGGCGGAGGTGCAAGCGATCACGTTCAACGAGTGGCTGCCGGCGCTGGTGGGTGACGGCGTGGTGCCGGCGTACGACCGGTATCACGATGACGTGGACGGCACGGTGGCGAACGAGTTCGCGTCGGCGCTCTTTCGCGTCGGGCACACGATGCTGTCGTCGGACCTGCGCCGGGTGGACAACGCGGGCCATACGATCGCAGCCGGCGACGTGGCGCTGCGCGACGCGTTCTTTCAGCCGCAGCGCATTCTCGACGAGGGTGGGATCGATCCGCTGCTCAAGGGGCTGGCTGTGCAGCGCATGCAGGAGGTTGACGCCCACGTCGTCGAGGACATCCGCAGCTTTCTGTTCACGATTCCGACCGGCGGGATGGATCTCGCGTCGCTGAACATCCAGCGCGGGCGCGACCACGGCCTGGGCGACTACAACTCGGTGCGCGCGGCGTACGGGCTCAGCCGGGTGCTCACGTTTGGGGATATCACTTCTGACGACGGGCTGGCGCTCGAGCTGGAGGCGCTGTTCGGCGACGTGGACAACATCGACCCGTGGATCGGCGCGCTGGCGGAGGATCACCTGCCGGGTTCGAGCCTCGGGGAACTGCTGACGGCGGGGATTCTCGATCAGTTTCTGCGGGCCCGCGACGGCGATCGCTTCTGGTACGAGAACGATCCGGAACTGGCGGATATCCGCGACCTGATCGCGGGCACGACGCTGGCGGACATCATCCTGCGGAACAGCACGATCACGAATCTGCAGTCGAACGTGTTCTTCGTGCCGGAGCCGGGTGCGGGGCTGTTGCTGGTGATGGGGGAGGCGGCGGCTTTGAGACGTGCGCGCAAGGGGCATCGAGCCAACCGTTGACACCGCGAGGGGTAGGGCGATCCTGCTCAGGTTCGTCGCTTCAAGTCGGCCCGGACCTGACTCCACGGACGACCACCGCCGGGATCAGCATCCATCGCCGCAATGCGCCGATCGAGCTCGCTGCGTTGAGGTTCGGTAATAGCCAGCCCCTGCACATCCGCCCAGAGACTATCCCAAAGGCGTTCAATGACGCGAAGCCGTTCTTCCGGGGACAGGCTCAGTGCGCGTGCGATAATCTGTTCCATCTCTGCCATGAGCTTATTCTGGCAAATCAGGTGAGCGCAGGGAAGGCTCCTCCCGTTGGGCGCCAGAGGTCGTCCACCCGCACTCCGGGCAGCGGTCTGCGGAGAGGCCGCGGAGGTCGTAGCCGCAGCGGGCGCAGAGGGCGTGTCCGCGCTGGGCGAGTTCGGCGCGGAGCGCGCGGCGCAGCCGCTCGCGGAAGATCCACCAGAACGCGGCGGACGCCAGCAGGTAGGGGACCAGCGCGAAGACCGTCACGCAGAGCAGCAAGCTGGAGCTGGCAATCCACGAGCGGCCACCCAAAAGCAGCCAGAGGAGCGTGAGGATCAAACATATCAGTAGGATGATCCAGGCGTCGGCATGTATCGCGCGCATGGATTGGCTTATGAGGCTCTTGCGGTCGCGGTAATCGGCTGCGCGGCTCAATTCGGGAAAAATCCAGGTGGCGAGCCGACGCGAGCGCAGCAGCGTTGCGGGCACGGAGCCCGCGAGCGCGACCACCACGATGATGACGATCAGATCCACGCGCACGGCCCCTGCGCCTTGGCGCGACGTATTGTCGCGCGTGCAGCGCGCATGAAAAGAGAAATCCCGCCTGGGGCTGAGGTGGAGGCGTCAGCGGCGTTTGGACGCGGCCGTGGGGCGGTGCAGTGCCGCCTGGAAGCGGGCCGGGTTGTTGGCGTACTCGAGGGCGACGTGCTGGTCGAGGCGGCCGGCGGCGACGTGTTCGGCGAGGGATTCGTCGAGGGTGATCATGCCGTCGGCCTTGCCGGTGAGGACGGCGTCGCCGATGGCGACGAGGTTGTTGGAGCGGATGGCGCTGGAGACGGGGAGGTTGTTGAACATGACTTCAAGGGCGAGGATGCGTTTTTCCCCAGGGAGGGCGCTGGGCAGCAGGTGCTGGCTGAGGACGGCGCGGAGGTTGAGGGCGAGTTGGGCGCACATTTCCTCGGCGCGGTCGCGGGCGAAGAGGTCGGTGAAGCGGCTGACGGCGCCCTTGGCGTCGCGGGTGTGCATGGTGGACAGGACGAGGTGGCCGGTTTCGGCGGCGGTGAGGGCCATCTGGGCGGTTTCCTGATCGCGGATTTCGCCGACCATGATGACGTCGGGGTCCTGGCGCAGCCCGTACTTGAGGCCGGCTGCGAAGCTGGGCACATCCACGCCCACCTCACGCTGGGTGATGAGGGCGTTGTCGCCGAACGCGTGGATGTACTCGATGGGTTCCTCGATGGTGATGACGCGGGAACCCTGGGCGCGGACCATGCGTTCGAGGACGATGGCGAGGGTGGTGCTTTTCCCGGATCCGGCGACGCCGGTGACGAGGACGAGTCCATTCTGGAACGAGAGGCAGCGTTCGATCACGTGGGGGGGCAGGCCGGCCCAGTCGACGCTGGGCACCCGGGCGGGAATCATGCGGATGCACGCGCCGAGGCGGCCGTGGGCGTAGAACACGTTGAAGCGGAAGCGGTGGAGGGCGCCGTTGATGGTGGCCTCGTGGGAGAAATCCAGGTCGTAGCGCAGGGCGTCGCCGAGGCGCTGGGCGGCGGCGTGCACGCTGCGATCGACGGAGTCGGCGACCGCGGGCGGACAGACGGAGCGGAGCATGGCCTCGAGGGCGGCTCCGTCGATCGGGGATGCCCAACTGGTGAGGACGCCGTGGATGCGGCGGCGCGGGGATTGGCCGGCGAGCAGGTGCAGGTCGGAGGCCTCGGTTGCTATCGCCTCCGCCAGCAGGGCGTGCATGGCGTCGCGGGCGGTGGATGAGGCGGTGTCGAGTGTCAGCGTCGCGGCGTCCATTGGCGTCTCCCGTATGGCTCGATTGAACCGTCGAGGGGTCTATCGGCACGCGCGGCGGGGGCGTTGCGTGAGGGTGGAGCGGTCCGAGAAGATCGAGTATCGGGTGGCGCGCTGAGGGGGGATGGGGCGTGTGCCCGAAGCGCGATTCATGCGGGTGCAGGAGGTTGCCTGCGCGCGACGGTTTGGTCGGCGGGCTGTGTGCCCGCCGCCTTAGTACGGCGCTCTGACGATTTGCTTGCTCGGGGATTGCTTGGGACGTAGCCTGCGGGCCGGCGATCGGGTTGGGCGGTTGACGGCGAGGGCGGCGCATGATGGGGACGGGCGAAGCGTCAGGCGGAACAGCGCGGCGCGTGTCCCAGCGGGTGCTCGCGGGGAT
>JACKHG010000079.1 GCA_020639115.1 Phycisphaerales bacterium | reverse complement strand
CCAACGCGATCGTAACTGGCCGCGGAAGCGTGGATCTGTACGTCGTGTGCCGGCGCATCCTCCATCACCTTGGCGAAGGCGGTGACGAGCGGTGGTTGCGCAGACATGGGCCCGGACCGCCTGATCGCGTATTCGGCCGCCATCATCGCCCTGCCCCAGAAGGTGCCGGCGCGGCTGTTCAGCGTCTTCGTGTTGTGGACCCGGTGCGTCACGCGGATGTGCCAGTGGTCCTGCAGGTTTTCACCGACTCCAGGCAGATCGTGCACGACATCGAGGCCGAGGTCCTTGATACGGGCAGCCTGGCCGATGCCGGACCGCTCCATCAGCGCGGGCGTGCCGTAGGCGCCGGCGCAGAGGATCACCTCGCGGCGTGCCGTAGCCGTTACGGTCTCGCCGCCGCGACGGTAAACGAGCCCCGTCGCGCGGCGTCCCTCGGTCACAAGCCGATCGGCCATCACTCCAGTGACGACCGACAGGTTCGGGCGGTCGGTGACGGGATAGAGGAACGCCTTGGCGGCGGATTGCCGGCGCCCTTTGAGGACGAGCGCCTGAAAATACTGCGCCCCTTCGTTGTCGCCTGCGTTGTAGTCGCGGGTCTTGCGCACGCCGATCTCGTCGGCCGCGTCGATATAGCCGTCGAGGACCGGCCAGCGCATGCCGGGGTCGGAAATCTTCCACTCTCCGGACGTTCCGTGCGCCTGCAGGTCTTCGCCGACCCAGCCTTCGGACTTCATGAAATATGGCAGCACGTCCGACCAGCCCCAGCCGGCATTCCCCTGCGCGGCCCAGTTGTCATAGTCCCAGCGATGGCCGCGGACATAGACCATGCCGTTGATCGCAGACGAGCCGCCCAGCACCTTGCCGCGCGGGACCGCCATCGTGCGGCCGCCGAGATGCGGTTCGGGAGCGGTCTTGTAGAGCCAATCGAAGCGCGGATTGCCCAGCAGCTTCGGCAACATCAGCGGAATCTCGACATAGGGATGCCGCGATGAGCCGCCTGCCTCGACCATGAGCACGCGAATGTCAGGGTTCGCGCTCAGCCGGTTGGCGAGCACGCATCCGGCGGTGCCCCCGCCCACGATGATATAGTCGAATTGCGCGTCGTTCATTTCATCAATCCGGGCAGGAACAGGGAGAGCTGCGGGAAGGAAACCATGCAGATCACGACCACGAGGTCGCAGAGCAGGAACCAGCCAACGCCACGGAAAATCGTCGTCAACGGGATCTCGCTGCCGACCACGCCCTTGACGACGAAGACATTGAAGCCGAGCGGCGGGGTCAGCATGCCGATCTCGATGAACTTCACGACCAGAACGCCGAACCAGACCAGGTCCATGTTCATCGCGTTCAGCAGCGGGATGAAGACCGGCATGGTGATCAGCATGATCCCGATCGGGTCAAGGAACATGCCAAGGATCAGGTAGATGAACGAGATCGCGATGATCACCGTTACGGGATTGAGGCCGAGCGGCGCGATCAGTTGCGCGAGCATGGCCGAGGCGCCGGTGAAGCTCAGCAGGCGGGTAAACATGAGCGCGCCCATGCCGACGAAGAATATCTGCGCGGTGGTCAGCACGGCGTCACGCACCGCTTCCCACAGCTTCGACCAGGTCATGCGGCGCTGCACGAGAGCGACGACGAGCGCGAGGGCCGACCCGGCCGCACCTGCTTCCGTCGGCGTCACGACGCCACCATAGAGCCCGCCGATGATGCCGAAGACGAGGACGATCAGCGGCCAGATCTCGGCCAGAGAACGCCAGCGTTCGCGGCGGAGCGTCTCTGCATCGATTTCTTCGTGCACCGCTGGGGCAAGCTCGGGATTGACGCTGCAGCGGATGACGATCATCGCCGTGTAAACGCCCGCCGTCAGCAGGCCGGGAATGATGCCGGCGATCAGCAGGTCGACGATCGAGGTTTCGGCGAAGATACCGTACAGCACCATGAGGATCGACGGCGGGATCAATGCAGCGATCGTGCCGGCGGAGGCGACGACACCGGTGGCGAGGCCCTTCTC
>JACKHG010000078.1 GCA_020639115.1 Phycisphaerales bacterium | reverse complement strand
GCCCGACGGCCATACGCTGATCCACCTGGGTCCGGGGACGCACGTCATCAACGCGCTGCTGCGCAAGAACCTGCCCTACGACAGCATGAAGGACTTCGCGCCGGTCGCCACCGTTCAGCGCAGCGACTACATCCTGGTCGTGCATCCGTCGCTGCCGGTCAACAACGTGAAGGAGCTCGTGGCACTGGCGAGATCGCGTCCGGGGCAGATCGCCTACGGCTCCTCGGGCAACGGCAACATGAACCACCTCGCCGCTGAACTGATGAACATCACGCTCGGCATCAACACGCATCACATCCCCTACAAGGGCGCCGCCGTCGTATTGACCGACCTCATCAGCGGCCAGATCCAGCTGCACTTCTCCGTGGCGATCTCCGCACTGCCGCTGATCAAGGCCGGGCGTCTCAAGCCGCTGGCATTCGGCGGCGAGACTCGTTTCGCGCAGTTGCCGCAGGTACCGACCTTCGCCGAGTCGGGGATCGGCGCGATCACGCTGCGGCCCTGGCAGGGCATCCTGGCGCCGGCCGGCACGCCGCGCGCGATCATCGATCGGCTCAACGCCGAAGCCGCCCGCATTCTCAGGATGCCGGACATCGTTCAGACACTCGCCACGCGCGCGATGACGCCGCTCATCACGACACCGGCGCAGTTCGCCGCACTGATGGACTCCGACTACAAGAAGTCCGCCGAGGTCATCAAAGCCGCAAAGCTCAAACTATGACCGCCAGGATCACCGTGGGCGCGCTCGTCGCCGAGTTTCTGGAGCGCTGCGGCGTCGAAATGGCATTCGGCATCATCTCCGTCCACAACGTCCCGCTGCTCGATGCGCTTCATCGCCGCGGCACGGTGCGCTTCGTCATGTGCCGCGGCGAGATGGGCGGCACGCACATGGCCGACGGCTATGCGCGCGTTTCCGGGCGGTTGGGGGTCGTCTACACGAGCACCGGACCGGGCGCCGCCAGCGCCGTCAGCGGCCTGGTCGAGGCGCGCTTCGCCGGCAGTCCCGTTCTCCATATCACCGGGCAGAGCGCGACGCCGCTTGCCAATCGGGACCTCGCCAGCGTCCACGACGTGCCCGATCAGATCGGCATGCTGAAGTCGGTCTCGAAAGCCGCCTACACGGTCCGCACGGCCGATTCGGCGCTAGGCATCCTGATGCATGCCGCCGCCGAGGCACTCACGCCCCCCCTCGGCCCGGTCAGCGTCGAAATCCCCATCGACATTCAACTCGCGGAGACGGATCGGCCGGCCGCGCTCGACGGGCCCATCTTGCCGCGCCCGCCGATCATCGCGCCCTTGCCGGAGGCGATCGAACGCCTCGCGGCAGCGGTGCAGGCAGCCCGGCGTCCGCTTCTGTGGACCGGCGGCGGCGCACGCGAAGCCGGTACGGCGGTCACCCGTCTGGCCGCGCTCGGCATTCCCGTCGTCACGAGTTGGAACGGACGCGGGGTCATCCCCGAGGACCACCCGCTCTGCCTCGGCCCGCTCGCCACCACGCCCGAGGTCGAGCGCTTCTACGAGGAAGTGGATCTCATGCTCGTCGCGGGATCCCGCTTGCGCGGACACGAAACGCGCGACGGCAATCTGCGTCTTCCCACGCGGCGGATACAGATCGATGCGGATGCCCGGGCGAACGGGCGCACGTACGCATGCGAGCAGTTCGTGCACGCCGATGCGACGGCCACCCTCGTCGCGCTGGCCGACCGACTCGAAGGGCGCTGGAACCCTGCACCCGACTATGCCGACGAGATCAGTCGCTTGAAGACCGAAGCTACCGACGCCTACCGCGCAACGCTCGGCGACTACGCGCCGCTGCCAAGCATCCTGCGCGATGCGATGCCGCGCGATGCCGTCTGGGTTCGCGACATCTCGTTCCACCACACCACCTGGGCCAATCGGATCTTTCCCGTCTACGGTCCGCGCGACAGCATCTATTCGGTCGGCGCAGCAATCGGCACCGGCATGCCCCTCGCGATCGGTGCCGCCCTCGCAGCCCGTGGCCGGAAGACCGTCGCGATGTGCGGCGACGGCGGATTCGCACTCAATCTCGGCGAGATCATGACAGTCGCACAGGAGCAACCCGATCTGTGTCTGTTGATCATGAACGACGGCGGCTACGGCGTGATCCGCCACATCCAGAACAGCACCAGCCCGGGTCCGAATTATTACGATGCGCTGCTGGCGCCGGACTTCGAGTTGCTCGCGCGCTCGGCCGGGATGCCCTACTGGCGTGCGACGAGCCTCGACGATGTCGGAAAAGACGTCGCCGCCGCGCTCGAGCACCGCGGGCCCACCCTGGTCGAAGTCGAAATGACGTCGATCGGTCCATTCGCACCCAAGTTTCAGGCGCCGACGTATGCCGGCAAGAAGTGATCTCGCGTAGGTCAGGGAATACGGTGTAGCGGGTCGTCGGCCCCGGCGAAATGCACGCCGGCGCCAAGAGGAAAGAACCAACCGCGCTCCCCGGGGCGCGATGACCCACGCGCACAGGTCACCCGGCAACGTCACGGCTGCCCGGTCCCGCCGGGCGCAAATCACGCAGCCCGGCGCTATACTCGTTCTTCTCGTCTGCGCGCCGTGCACCGACGCCGCAGCCATCGTTCATCGGAGGAGTCGCCAGCATGCACATCGAAGCCGCGGTATTGCGCAAGATCAACGAGCCCCTGGTGCTCGAGCACGTCGACATGGACAAGCCGCGCGGACGGGAGATCGTCGTGCGCACCGTCGCGACCGGTGTTTGCCACAGCGATCTGCACGTCATCGAAGGCATCAGCCGTTATCCGACCGATCGCCCCTTCGTCCTCGGTCACGAAGGCGCCGGCATCGTCGAAGCCGTCGGCCCGGATGTCACCTATGTCCAGGTGGGTGATCATGTCGTCGCATGCCTGTCCGGCTTCTGCGGCACCTGTCCCCAGTGTCTCGACGGCCATCCCAACGTGTGCACCAACAACGGCGAGATCATTGCTCGTCCCACTGCCGACGTGCCGCGCCTCACGCAGGAAGGCGGACTCGTGCGTCAGTTCGGCGGCATCGGCAGCTATGCCGAAAAGATGCTGATGCACGAGAACATGGTGGTGAAGATCGACAAGGACATCCCCTTCGATCGCGCGGCGCTGGTGGGCTGCGGCGTCCTGACGGGCGTCGGTGCGGCGTTGCGCTCCTCTGGCCTGCGCGCGGGGCAAACCGTCGCCGTCTTCGGCGCCGGCGGCGTCGGCCTTTCCATCATCCAGGGCGCGAAGATCGGCGGCGCGCGGCAGATCATCGCCGTGGATCAGTTCGATTCCAAGCTCGAGATGGCGAAGTCGGTCGGCGCCACGCATACCGTCAATGCAACGCAGGACGATCCCGTGAAGGCTGTGCGCAGTCTCACGAAGGGTCTCGGCGTGGACCATGCCTTCGAAGCCGTGGGCCTCTCCAAGCTGTGCCGGATGGCGATCGAGAGCCTCGCCGTTCGCGGCACGGCCACCCTCGTCGGCGTACTGCCGCCCGAAGCGAACATCGAATTCAACTGGCTCGCCATCCGCCCCGAATGCAAGGTGCAGACGTCGCGCATGGGGTCCAACCAATTCCGGACCGACATCCCGAACTATCTCGAGTTCTATCGCCAGGGCAAGCTCGATCTCGATTCAATGATCAGCAAGCGCGGGCGACTGAGCGACATCAACGAAGCGTTTCGCGCCATGAAGGCGGGCGAAGTGGCCCGCTCGGTGCTCATGTTCGATTGATGATCGGCGGCGCCACGCCGAAAGCGTTGGCGTCGTCCGTGCGGATGAGGTGGTTCCGCACGGAACGGATGGCCCCGCTGACGGATCCAGGGACACATCGGCACACGCCCTCACGATCCAAGGCGCAAACCTGTCGTAAACTCGGTCACGTTCGTACACACGACCGACAGGAACGCGACATGACCGCAAAACGACAGGCACCCAAATTTCTCGCCCTTGCAGCAGCGCTCGTCTGCGCCGGAGCAGCCCAGCCGGGGTTCGCACAAACCTATCCCACCAAACCCATTCGCCTGCTGCTCGGCTACTCCCCCGGAGGCCCAACCGACGTCACCGCGCGGCTGCTCGCCCCAGGCCTGAACCAGGCGCTCGGTCAGCCGATCGTCATCGACAACCGGCCCGGTGCGGGCGGCACGCTTGCGGTCAATCTGCTGGTCAACGGCGAGCCTGACGGACACACGCTCATGCTGGTGGCCAACGGCGAGATCGGCATCGCGCCGAATCTTTACCGTCGACTGCCGTACGATCCACGCAAGGACATCGCGCCGATCTCCCGCGTCGGGGCCAGTCAACTGGTGCTGGTCGTTCATCCGAGCGTGCCTGCAAAGAGCGTGGCCGATCTGGTCGAACTGGCGCGCGCCAAGCCCGGCAGCCTCAACTTCGCTTCCTCCGGTCTCGGCACAACGGCCCATCTCGCCGCCGAATACATGAAGCATCTGGCGAAGATCGACATCGTCCACGTGCCCTACAAGGGTGCGGGCCCGGCGCTGACGGATCTCATGGGCGGCCAGGTCCAGATGCTCATCAGCGGCTACTCCTCGGCGATCGGCCATGTGAAGGCCGGGAAACTGCGCGCTCTCGGCGTCACCGGAGCGAAACGGCTGCGCTCGAATCCGGATCTGCCGACCATCGGCGAAACCGTCAAGGGCTACGAGGTCACCTCCTGGTACGGTATCGCAGCGCCCCGCCGCACGCCGGCCGCGATCATCGCACGTCTGCACAAGGAAATCGCCGCGATCGTGAATCGCCCGGAACTCGCCGAGCGGATGGCCGCACTCGGCATCGAGCCCGAAGGCACGTCACCGCAAGTCTTCCGCGATCAGATCCGCAGCGAGATCGCGAAGTGGGGACAGGTCGTCAAGATCGCCAAGGTGCCGCAGCAGTAGACCTTGCGCGGACCCACTCGATGCCGGCCAATCACCTCCATCTGATCGCAGCCTGCCTGGCGATGGCGCTGCTCACGGCCGTCGTCGGTTTGACCATGCTCCGCGCCCGCGTGCGCGAGATGCGAAGCAAACGGCTCGACGCGCAACGTATCGCCACCTCCGTGCAGATGTCCGCG
>JACKHG010000077.1 GCA_020639115.1 Phycisphaerales bacterium | reverse complement strand
GGAGGTCAGATGCTTGTTCGGCCGCTTGCGCGCAAGCTCGAACGCAAACTTCAGGATGCGGTCCGTACCGCGGCGCGTGAACGTCGCCTGCTGCATGACCACCTCGCGCTCGGTGCCTTCGAAGGCGCGTCCGCCGATCGAGGAGTATTCCCCCTCGGTGTTCTCGCGCACGATGAACATGTCGATCTCGCCCGGCTTGCGGTCGGCCAGCGGCGACTTGATGCCCGGCATGAGCCGCGCGGGGCGCAGATTGACATATTGATCGAACTCGCGCCGGAACTTGATGAGCGAATCCCACAGCGAAACGTGGTCGGCCACCTTGTCCGGCCAGCCGCAGGCGCCGAAGTAGAGACAATCGTGGCCACCGACGCGATCCTTCCAGTCCTTCGGCATCCAGGTGCCGATCTTGTCGTAGTAGTCGCAGCTCCAATCGAAGTGATCGAAGGCGAGATCGATGCCGAACTTGCGTGCTGCAGCATCGAGCGCGCGCATGCCTTCCGGCATGACCTCCTTGCCGATTCCGTCCCCGGGAATCACGGCGATCCTGTGCTTGGCCACGAACGGTTCTCCTCGTCGTTGGAATGAAATGGATGGGCCGGCCGGCATTCTACGCCGGCTCACGCGACGGGGAGCGATCAGGCGCGGCGGCGGGCTTCGGCGAGGAATTCCTCGAGGATCGGCGCCTGATCCATGAGTTGCTCGTCGCCGGGACGATGAAACTCGGGGTGCCATTGCACTCCGAACACGTAGCTGCGGCCGCGCATGCGAATCGCCTCGATCACGTCATCCTCGACCGATCGCGCCTCGACGACCAGATCGCGGCCAAGCTTGCGTACGCACTGGTGGTGCAGACTGTTGACGAGCGCCGTGTCGGCGCCGGGATACAGACGGCCCAGACCGCTTCCGGGCTCGAAGCGCACGGCATGGACGTTGCCTTCGTACACGGCGCGATCGCGGTGTTTCGCGCGCTCGCCGATCTGGCTCGGGATGTCCTGATAGAGCGTTCCGCCCAACGCCACGTTGATGAGCTGCAAGCCGCGGCACACGCCGAGGACCGGCTTGCCCGCTTCCATGAATTCTTCGAACAGTTCCATCTCGTAGTCGTCGCGGACCCGGTCGCCGGCCCACTCCGGCTTGAGCGGCTCCTCGCCGTAGCACGTGGGACTGATGTCCGCGCCGCCCTGCAGGACGAGCCCGTCGAGTTCATGGACGTAGTCCCGCAGGCGGATGTTGTGGCGATGGAGCAGCCCCTGGCTGTCGACGGACGGCACCATGTACACGACGACATCGCGCGACATGACCCAGTTCGCCATCAGCGGATCGAGATACTGAACGGTACGTCGCAGCGTGCCGGTCGCCCCGGGCCGGGGGGCAAGGAAGCGGGCCGACAATCCGATGCGAAGCGAATGGCTCATGATGCTCGATGGTCTTCGATGAATCCTCAGTGCCCGCCGCTGCCGCCCGAAGGCGTCGGTGCCGCCGTCGGGAAATACTCCTCCACGGCAATTTCGACGATCGCAGGCTTGCGCGCGGCAAGAGCAGCGGAAACCGCATCCGCGATCTCGTCAGGACGCGTCACATAGTAGCCTTTGGCCCCGTACACCTCAGCGAGCTTGTCGAAGCGCGGGTTGAGCAGATCGACGCCGATGAATTTCTCGCCGAAGTTGCGCTTCTGCTGGGCTTTCTCGGCGCCGTGGCAACGATTGTTGAGCACGATGCCGACGAGCGGGATGTTCCAGCGCACCGCCGTATTGATCTCGCTGGCCGTATACATGAAGCCACCGTCGCCCTGGATGCTGATCGCCGGACGGTCGGGGCGTCCGAGCTGCGTGCCGAGGCCGACGCAGTAGCCCATGCCCAGACCGCCGTGGCCGGCGTAGTTGAAGAACGTGCGCGGCAGATCGAACTTCAGCCGATCGTACGCGAGCCCGCCCGCCACGCCGGCGTCAAGGGTGACCATGCAGTCCTTCGGCAGGACCTTGTTGAGTTCCGGATACACCCGCTGCGGCATCATGTAGGGTTCGGCCGGCAGCTTCTGCTCGGCGTCGATGCGCTCCCGCCGCTGCGCCGCCAGGGTCTCGACCTGATTGCGCCATTCGACGTTGGGGCGCCCCGACGGAAACTTGCCCTTCATCTTGGTGAGCAACTGTTGTGCGACCGCCTTGGCATCGCCGACGATGCCGACGGCCACGGGGTAGTTGCGGCCGACTTCCTGCGCATCGACATCGACCTGGACAATTTTCGTCTGAGGATTGATCACGCTCCAGTTCCAGTGCGACGTCGACTGGTTGATGCGCGTGCCGAGCGCGAGGATGACGTCGGCCCGGTTGATCGCCTGCCCGGTCTCCCCTGCGCCGCGACCGCCCGCGCCGCCGACGAACAGGCGATGGCTGTTGGGCACCGCATCGTTATGGCCATAGGAAGGCACCAGCGCCATGTCGATCAGTTCGGCGAGCGCCACCGCATCGTCGGTCGCGCCCGCATCCACCACCCCGCCGCCCGCGAGCAGCAGCGGACGCTTCGCGTTCGCCAGCAATTCGACGGCACGTTCGATGGCGTCGGCATCGCCCGGCAACCGCTGCTCCACGGCCCGGTAAGCCGCAGGCTCGGTGATATGGGCGTCCACCTGCTGGTCATCGAGCAGATCGCGCGGAATGTCGAGCATTACCGGCCCCGGTTTACCGGAGAGCGCCGCGCGAAACGCGTCGTGCATGAATTCGACGATACGCTCGCTCTTGTTCACCTGCCGCGCGAGCTTGGTGAAGGGACGGAAGATGTCGACCAGGTCGAAAGCCTGGGCGCCGTCGCGGTAGATGTAGTCACGCGCGACATCACCCGCGATCACCATCACGGGTGCACGTCCCTTCCATGCGAGGGCGACGCCGGTCGCCAGGTTGATGGTGCCCGGACCCGACGTCGTGATGCACGCCGTCGGCTTGCCGGACGCCCGCGCATACCCATAAGCCATGAAGGCCGCGCCTTCTTCGTGACGGGAATCGATGAACTTGATGTCGTCGCGACCAAACATCTCCGTGACGATGCTGTTGGTCGTCGTTCCCACGATGCCGAAGGTGTGATCCACCCCCTCCGCGAGTAGCGCTTCGATCACCGCCTGCCCTGCCATCATCGTCGGCATGTCGCCTCCTTTCCGGGTTCGCCTCATTCGATGGTTCGGGCCTGCGCGTCGGCGCATCCCCGCCCCACGTTCCTCCATCTCGTGCTGCGCTATTGTGCGCCAGCCGCGAACACGATCCAATACGCACGTTACCTCTGTCGGAGTCTCAGCGATATGCCGATCACCCGCTTGTGTCTGGTCCGCCACGGCGAAACGGAATGGAATGCCGAAGGTCGGGTGCAGGGCCAGACGGACATCCCCTTGAGCGCCGTCGGCGTACGGCAGGCTCACGCATCCGCCGCCCTGCTGGCACGCCACGACTTCAGCGCGGTCTATTCGAGCGATCTGATGCGCGTGCGGCAAACTGCAGAGCCCGCCGCGCACAAGCTCGCCCTGCCGCTGCAGCTCGATCCCGATCTGCGCGAACGTCACTACGGCATCTTCGAGCGGCTGCTCTATACGGAAGTGAAGGAGCGCTACCCCGAGCTGTATGTGCGCTTTCACGAAAAGGATCCCGACTTCGATTTCGAAACAGGCGAGAGTCTGCGGACGTTCTACGATCGCTCCCTGAGCGCCGTGACCCGCATCGCCGAGAAGCATCCGGGCGAGCAGGTGCTGGTCTTCACCCACGGGGGCGTGCTCGACATGGTGTACCGGCGAGCGAAGTCGCTCGGACTGGCGGCAGCGCGCGATTACGGCATTCCCAACTGCGGCGTGAACTGGATCGAGATCACCGCGGCAGGCTGGGACGTCCACTGCTGGGCGGACGTCGCTCACCTGGCAGCGGCGCTGGACGAACTGCCCGACGCCTGACGGGCGACTCGCTGCGCTTTCCTTGCGCTATTTCGCAGCCGGTTTGCCCGCCGGCCGCTTCCGGTTGGCCACCTGCAGATTTGCCTCCGGCTGGCGCTGATAGCTCACGCGGAAGGTCAGTGGCTTCACGGCAGGCTGCGCCTTGTACGCCTGCGCGAGCGCTTTCTGCGAATCCTGGTTGAACAGCGGATGCGGCTTGGTGAAACGGCCGTAGAGCTTCACATCGAACACTTTTGAAAGCGCGGTGTACTCGATTCCGGTCTCGTCCTGCAGGATGCTGGGCGCATGTTCGAGCAGCGCGTCGCGCACGATGGCGAAGCGGGGACTCTGCGGGAGGTGCGAGGCAGCCTTGAGCACCGTCGGATGCGCAGCCATACGCTGCACCCAGGCACGCTGGGCAGGATGCTCGTTGAGCGAGGCGTCGGAAAGATTCATGCGAATGTAATCGAGCAGCACCTGGCGGCCGCCAGCCTGAAGGGTGATCCGAACCGAATTCCAGGTCGACCGGTCGCTGCGCGGCCCGGGGTGCGTCTCGACGTCGCTCCCGCTGGCGTTGATGCCGATGGGTTCCACCGAGACCACCGTGAATCCCGAACGCACGGCGAATGCGAGCATCGGCGCCGTGGTGCCCGCGCGCAGGCCCGGCTGCTTCGCTTCTTCGTCGAGATCGAGCGTGCGGAAGAAACCGATCTGCGCGAACTGCCGCCACGCATCGGCAAAGCGCCCCATGAAGCCGGCGAGGTCCGCGGCCTTGGCGGCCTCCAGCGCAGGCGGCGGTTCGGCACGCTGCATCGCCACCAGCACGTACCGGCTAGCGTTCGGATACATCCGATAGACGGTGGCGAAGTCCGGCCCCGAAAACGGATAGAAGATCGTGCCCCCGGGCGCGGGGACGAGTTCGGCGGTGGCCCACTTCTGCATCGGTGCGCCGATATGGCGTTCATACTGTTCCCAATTGGCCGTGGCGCGACGGGCGTACTCCGCGAACTTCGCCTCCGGCATGGGCACGCCAGCCGGCACCTTTGCGGCCATGCCGGCAAGCACGCGGGCGCTGGCGTCGGGCCCGAGCGCAGCGGACCACCCGACGCGGGGCAGGAGACAAATGGCGCAAGCAGTTGCCGCCAACAGGAAGGCGTTGCAGACGGCGCCCGCAGCACGACCAACACGTAGGAACATCGGAAAGGACTCCAACACCATGGCAAGGGATGCGGCCATTCTAACGAGGCGTTTCCCGAGCGTCTCTCCCCAAACGGCGGTGCGATGTGCGCACTTCGTCCAGGATGACCGCAGTCATGATGCGGGCGGCGGGCAGTGTATCCTTGCCGCGACGGTCGGCACGTTCACCGACGCATTGTGCGCGATACCGGTCAAACCGGGGGACGACGGATGTCCGACCAAATCATCGAATTCAAAGGAACCGCAGGATGCAGGCGAAACACCACAGACAAAAAAGAACACAGCGCGGCGCGGCCGCCGGCACCCTGCTTCTCGTGGTAGTGGTGGGTTTTCTGCTCTGGTGGTTTCGGCCCTGGGAACATTTCGCGCCGGAAGCGCCGAAGCCGGACGCCGTGCCGCGCGTCGTCGCCGCCCGCGGCGCCCTCGCCGAGGACGAGCAGAACAACATTGCCGTGTTCAAGGCGGTGTCGCCGTCGGTTGTGCACATCACCACACTGGCCGCACAGCGCAGCTTCTTTTCCACCGACATTACACAGGTACCGCGCGGGACGGGCAGCGGCTTCATGTGGGACGAAGCAGGCCACATCGTCACAAATTTCCACGTCATCCAGGGAGCCAGCGGTGCGCAAGTGACGCTGCAGGATCAGTCGACGTGGAACGCGAGTCTCGTCGGCGCCTTTCCCGACCGTGATCTCGCCGTGCTGCGGATCGCGCCGCCCAAGGACAGGATCAAGCCCATCGTCATCGGCGTCAGCAAGGACCTGCAGGTGGGGCAGAAGGTCTACGCGATCGGCAACCCGTTCGGGCTCGACCAGTCGCTCACCACGGGCATCGTCAGCGCCCTCAACCGGGAAATCGAATCGGTGACGCAGCGAACGATTCGTGGCGTCATCCAGACGGATGCCGCCATCAATCCGGGCAACTCCGGCGGACCGCTCATCGATTCGGCCGGTCGGCTGATCGGTGTGAATACGGCGATCTACAGCCCGTCGGGCGCATCGGCCGGGATCGGGTTTGCCATTCCGGTGGACGAAGTCAATCGCATCGTCCCGCGGCTCATCCGCGACGGCAAGTTCATCCGCCCGGCGATCGGCATCCAGGCCGCACCACCCACCCTGCAGCAGGCGCTGAAACTGCCTGAGGGCGTCGCCGTGGCAGGCGTGCTGCCGAATAGCCCCGCGGAGAAGATCGGCCTGCGCCCGTTCATGCGCGCCCGCGACGGTAACATCGTGCTCGGCGACATCATCGTCGAACTGGACGGCAAGAGCGTCAAGACGATCGATGATCTGTTGAGCGCGCTCGAGCAGCATCAACCCGGCGATACGGTATCGATCAAGGTCGCGCGCGGCGGGGAGACTGTCGAGGAGAAGATCGTCCTGGGACTGAGCGAATAGAGCGGGCGTGCCTTCGGACTGAGAAGCCCGGCGGCAGGTATTCAACGAACGACGGCGGAGGCGAAATGAAGATCGCAACGAACGGCATCGAGACCCACTACACGGTAAGCGGCGAAGGTCCGTGGCTCGTTTTCAGTCATTCGCTCGCCTGCGATACGCGGATGTGGAAGCCGCAAGTCGAAGCGTTTTCGAAGAGCTACAAGGTGCTTTGTTACGACACGCGCGGTCACGGACAAAGCAGCGCGCCGGCCGGCGAATATACGCTCGAACAGTTGGCGGACGATGCCAAAGCCCTCTTCGACGGACTCGGCATCAAGAGTTGCCACTGGGTCGGTTTGTCGATGGGCGGCATGATCGGGCAGACCTTCGCCCTTCGACATCCAGGCATCTACAAGACCCTCACCCTTGCGGATACCACGAGCTATTACCCGCCCGAGGCGCAACCGCTTTGGCAGCAACGCATCAAGATCGCGGCGGATTCCGGCATGGAACCGATCGTCCCAGCGATGCTCGATCGGTGGTTCACCGAACCGTTCCGCAAACACGGTGCGCCCGTGATCGGCGAGATCGCCGAGGCGATCCGCGCCACCCCGCCGCAAGGTTTCATCGGCTGCTGCCATGCGCTGCCGAAGATCAATCTGACGGCGCGTCTGAAAGAGATCCCCTGTCCGACGCTGGTCATCGTCGGCGAACTCGATCCCGGCACGCCGCCGGCGATGGCGCAGGCGATTCACGATGCAACGCCCGGCTCGCAACTCGCAGTGCTGCCCAACGCGGCGCACCTCTCGAATGCGGAACAGCCGGAAGCCTTCAACGCGGCGTTGCAGACCTTCCTTGACCGACACCGCTAGTTCCGAAAACTGTGCCAGGCTCGAGCCTGGCACAGTTGTTCACATGATGAACATTGGACTCATCTCCGACACGCACAACCTGCTCCGACCGGAGGCGGCGAGCGCGCTGCACGGGAGCGATCACATCGTGCACGTGGGTGATATCTGCGCGCCGCACGTCCTCCACGATCTTGGCCGCATCGCCCCGGTAAGCGCTGTCCGCGGCAACAACGACTTCGGCCCGTGGGCCGCAGCACTACCGGAAACGCACGTCCTGAAAATTGGCGGGATCGCAATCCTGATGGTGCACGATCTCGCGACGCTGAGCGTCAATCCGGTCGAGGCAGGTGTGCGCGTCGTCGTGAGCGGTCATTCGCACTGCCGCGCATCGAGCACCGCCAAGGGTACTCTACGTCAATCCGGGCAGCGCGGACCGCGCCGGTTCCGCTGCCGGTGTCGCTCGGTCGCCTGCGCGTGTCAGGTTCATCCGTCGACGCCGATCTGATCACGCTCTGACGTCTGATCGAAAATCGTGCCAGGCCTGTGCCTGGCACTCTGGCTTCCAGCTGGCCCATCCAGGCCGACGACGTGCTCGGTCCGGGCAAGGCCGTCGTCCGAGTGACCCTGCTTCCCCTGGCGCGTCGCAACCGCCTCAATCGGTGGAGCCACAGCGACGAAATCAGGCGACCGCGATCCGTGCCGAGCGCCCCGTCTCCACAACACCCGAGCTGCCAAGCGCCGCACGCGCCAGAGCGATGAGGTTGCGCTGCGTGACGCCCTTGCGATCTCGTCCCGGGTTGTATTCGCAGATTTCCAGGGCCCGCAGTTCTTCGGCCTCTCCCACCGGCGAGAGCGATCGAACCAAGTCGGCGGCCCGCAACCCGCCGGGTGCCGGCGTACCGACCCCGGGTGCATCGCGCGGATCGAGCGCATCCATGTCGATCGTGATGCCGAAGCCGCCTGACGCCCTGCGCACGACGCACAGCGCTTCCTGCATGGCATCGTGCACACCACGCCGGGCGATCTCGTCCATGCCGATCACGCGTACGCCGATCCGGTCCAGCAGTGCGCGCTCTTCGGGCTCGTAGCTGCGGGCGCCGAACACGCACACATGCTGGGGCAGCACTTTGGCCTCGTCGTGCAGACATCCGGTGAACGGCGCATCGCCGTGACCGAGCAACGCCGCCAGCGGCATGCCGTAGATGAGGCCCGTGTGCGACGTCTCGGGGGTGTGGCTGTCGAGGTGCGCATCGATCCACAGCAGGCCGAGCGGCCCTGCACTGCGCGTCGCTGCATGCACGCCGCTCCAGGTGCCGACGGCGCACGAGTGGTCGCCGCCGATCACCAGCGGACGATCGCCCGCCAGGCTTGCATCGCGCACGGCCTCGGCGATGCGAGGATTGAGGCGCGTCATCGCCGCCTTGGGATCGTCGGCATGCCTGCGCGCCGGACGGAAGATCTCGCCCCATGCGACGGAAGGCTCGTCGCCACCGAGATGCTCGGCCAAGCCGGCCGCCTTCAACGTATCGGCTGCGGCCACGGCGCCCGGATCGCGTCCGCCGACGCCGCTGCGTACACCGAAGATGCGAATGGATCGACGGCGGACGCCGTCCGAAGGGAACTGGGTCATTGATTCGTCTCCATGCACTTCGTCGGCGGGTAGCTGACGGGTCACGTCCGGTACGGATCTCGGCACCGACCACCTGAAGAAGAAGGGCCCACCTGATAGGCAGACCCCGAGCTTCATACGGACTGATTAGAGAGACCCCTGTGTAAAATTCTCAGTTCCGCGCTCAGGAGATTTTTTTCGCAGAGTCTCGACGAGCTTGCGATGCAGACCGTTGAAGCCGCCGTTGCTCATCACGAGCAACGTGGTCGCCGGAGCACGCGGTCGCGCAACGCGCTCGACGAGCGCATCGAAATCTTCTTGATCACCTGCGCCTTGTCGCCGAGCGCAGCCATCGAACCTGCGACATCCCAACCCATGCTAGTCGCCATAACAAAAGACCGCATCGGCCCCGGCAGCTCTCTGCCAGCGCATCCTTCCAGATGCCGAGCTTCATGGTATTCGAGCGCGGCTCCAGCACGGCGAGGATGCGCGCTGCGCCGACCTTGCCGCGCAAACCGGCGAGTGTGGTCTCGATCGCCGTCGGGTGGTGGGCGAAGTCGTCGTACACCGTGACGCCGCCGACCTCACCCACGACTTCGAGGCGCCGCTTCACGCTGCGAAAGCCGGCCAGTCCCGCGATGGCCTGCGTCGGCGTGACGCCGAAGTATCGGGCGGCAGCGATGGCGGCCAGTGCGTTCATCCGGTTGTGCTCACCGAGGACGTCCCAGTCGAGCACGCCGAAATCCTCATGCATGCGCGCCACGCGAAACGCACCTGTCGCCGTGGCCTCTACCGCGTGCCAATCATCCTCCGCACCGAAGCGCTCGACCGGCGTATAGCAGCCGCGCGCAAGCACCGTCTCGAGATTCGCGTCCCGGCCGTTCACCACCAGCAGCCCGCTTCGGGGCACGGTGCGCACGAGATGATGGAACTGTGTCTGAATGGCACCGAGATCCGCGAAGATGTCCGCGTGGTCGAATTCGAGGTTGTTCAACACGGCGACGCGCGGCCGGTAGTGGACGAACTTCGAGCGCTTGTCGAAGAAGGCCGTGTCGTATTCGTCCGCTTCGATCACGAACGGCGCCGAAGGAGCGCCGAGTCGGGCCGAGACATCGAAGTTGAGCGGCGCACCGCCGATGAGAAAACCCGGCGACATCCCTGCCGATTCGAGGATCCACGCCAGCATCGCCGTCGTCGTCGTCTTGCCGTGCGTGCCCGCGATGGCTGCGACGCGCCGGCTGCGCAGGATGTTCTCCGCCAGCCACTGCGGTCCCGAAATGTAGGGTAGACCGCGATCGAGGATCTCCTCCATCAGCGGATTGCCGCGCGTGACCACGTTGCCGATCACATACACGTCCGCGCCGAGCCCAAGCTGCTCCGGACCGTAGCCTTCGATCAGATCGATGCCCTGTGCCTCCAGTTGGGTGCTCATCGGCGGATAGACGTTCGCATCGCAGCCCGTCACGCGGTGCCCGGCCTCGCGCGCGATCGCCGCAATACCGCCCATGAACGTGCCGCAGATGCCCAGGATGTGGAGGTGCATGAACCGTTCCTCGTCGAAGCTGCGGCGAGCATACCAGAGCATGCGCGCGCCACTTTCCCGGTGATAGGATCGCGCTCGTCTGCAGGATATCTCCATGGCACACGACGAGTCTTCGTCCGAAACGGCACTCGAGCAGTTGATCCGCCTGCGCGTCTCCCGGCGCGACGCAATGAAAGCCGCGCTCGCTGCCGTGGCGAGCGCAATGCCCAACGTCTCCGTGCCAGCATCGTCGAATTCGAACGCCGCTCAACCATCGAGCCTCACCTTCGCGGAGATCCAGCACGGACTCGACGGCACACACCATCTGCCCGCAGGCTATACCGCGCAGGTGCTCGTGCGCTTCGGCGATCCGCTGTTCGGCGCCACGCCGGCGTTCGCCCCGGGCAAGGCCGACGCACAGGCGCAGGAGCGCCAGTTCGGAGCCGACAACGACTTTCTCGCCTTCATGCCGTTGCCGTCCGCGGGCGACGTGGACCAGCGCGGCCTGCTCTGCGCGAATCACGAACGCAGCACCGCCGCACTCATGTGGCGAAACATGGCTTCGCAGCGCGCGCAGGCCGATCGCAGCGCCGCGCAGTGTGCGCACGAGATGTCCGCGCAAGGCATGAGCATCGTCGAAGTGCGCCAGCGCCACGGCCGCTGGGAGCTTGTCCGCAACAGCGCCTACAACCGGCGCATCACGGCACGCACCACGCGGATGACGGTCGGCGGTCCGGCCGCCGGTCATCCTCGCATGCGCACCCGCGACGATCCCTCCGGGCGCCAGGTCATCGGTACGCTCAACAACTGCGCCGGCGGCGTCACGCCCTGGGGCACCATCCTCACGTGCGAGGAGAACATCCACTTCTACTTCCTCGGCGATCCGGCCCAGCATCCCGAGGCTGCCGCGCTCCGACGCTACGGCTTCGGCGGCCGGTTGTTCTACGCGTGGGGGCGTCACGTCGATCGCTTTCATCTGCAAAAGGAAGCGAACGAGCCCAACCGCTTCGGCTGGGTGGTGGAGGTCGATCCGTACGATCCGAAGTCCGTGCCCGTCAAGCGCACGGCGCTCGGACGCTTCAAGCACGAGGGCGCGACGACCGCGATCAGCCACGACGGCCGCGTCGTCGTTTATCTCGGCGACGACGAGCGCTTCGAATATCTTTACAAGTTCGTCAGCGAAGGCCGCTACGACGCGATGAATCGCGTCGCCAATCGCGATCTGCTCGAACGCGGCACCCTCTACGTCGCGCGCTTCGAAGCCGAGCGCATGCACTGGCTGCCGCTCGTGCACGGCGAAGGTCCGCTGACGGCGGCCAACGGCTTTCGCAGTCAGGCCGATGTCGTCATCGAAGCGCGCCGCGCGGCGGATCTCGTCGGCGCGACCAGCATGGATCGGCCCGAAGACGTTGAGCCGCATCCGCACACGGGAAACGTCTACGTCGTGCTCACGAACAATCATCGCCGTGACGCGCACCGCCTCAATTCTGCGAACCCACGCCCCGACAACCGCTGGGGACAGATTCTCGAGATCGTCCCGCCACGCGTGAACGGCGCCGTCGATCACACCGCTTTCGAATGCGGGTGGGAGTTTTTTCTCCTGGCGGGCGATCCGGAGGATGCGCGCCAGAGCGCCCGCTACGCCGGCCCGGTCAGCCGCAACGGCTGGCTTGCGTGTCCCGACAACATCGCGTTCGATCGCGAGGGACGGATTTGGATCGCCACCGACGGCCAGACCGAGGCCGCCGGCTTCGCCGACAGCCTGTATGCCGCGGACACGAACGGACCGGGGCGAGGCATCACCCGCCTGTTCTTCAATGCGCCGCGCGGCGCCGAAGTGTGCGGTCCGTGCTTCTCACCCGATGGCCGGACGTTGTTCATCGCCGTTCAGCACCCGGCCGCCGAACGCGGCTCCACCTTCGAGACCCCGTCGACGCGCTGGCCGGATTTCGATGCGGAACGGCCGCCGCGCTCGGCGGTGATCGCCGTGACGCGCGCCGACGGCGGAGAGATCGGCCGTTAGCCTCGGCGCCGGCTGCGCAGCCAGCACACGAGCCCGACGAGCAACGGGAACACCACGAAAGCGGCGAACACGTAGACGAACGCCTGCGCGCCCGATCCGATGATGTTTTCGAGCAGCGTGCCTGCGACGGCACCGGGCAGCATCAGCGCGGGCAGCCACACGATCGCGGATGCGACATTCGCGAACTGAAAGCGCGCCTGTGGCATCTGCATCATGCCGGCGACTATCGGGACCACGGCGCGCAACGGACCGAAGAAGCGGCCGAAGCATACGCTGAGCACGCCCCAGCGCACGAAGAAGCGGTGGCCGCGGGCAAGCAGTCCCGGATCCTTGCTGAACGGCCAGATGCCGTGCACGCGATGACCGAGCCAGCGCCCCAGCCAGTAGGACACCGCATCGCCCACGATCGCGCCGAAAATGCCCCAGGGCAGGATGATCCACGGATCGAGGGCGCCGCTCGCGAGCAGCGCACCGGAGGCGACGATCATCGCCGTGAAGGGCACGATCACGCCGACTACCGCCATGGACTCGGCGAACGCCATCAGCGCGACGAGCGGCCCGGCCCAGCCTTGGCTGCGGGCGATGAAGTCCACGATCTGCGCGGCCCATTGATCCACGTATGCGCTTCCTCGTCAGTACGTCCGCCGCCCGACGCGGCACGGCGAGTCGCTGATGATACGTTCGCGGCGGTTTGCAAGCGCCGCATCGCCTTTAGAATCGTTCCGCGCGAGGCCGCGTGTTCCCGGCCTCGAATCCTCTAAGAGGACTCCTGATGCTGCCCGCCACGATGACCGCCATCACCATCACCGCCGCCGGCGGTCCCGAGATGCTCGTGCCTGAGCAGCGCCCGTACCGCGCCCGGCGCCGGCGAGGTGCTGATCAAGGTGGCCTACGCCGGCATCAACCGGCACGACTGCAGTCAACGCAAGCGGGTATGGACCAAAGAACGCGACCGACATTCCCGGCCTCGAAGTCGCCGGCGAGATCGTCTCCGTCGGCGACGGCGTCGATCGATGGCAGACCGGCGACCGCACCTGCGTGCTCGTGAACGGCGGCGGCTACGCGCAATACTGCGTCGCCCCTGCAGCGCTGCTCATGCCGATTCCGAACGATTGCGACATGAAGCAGGCGGCGAGTCTGCCCGAGCGATGCTCACCGCCTGGTTCAACATCTTCCATCTCGGCCGGCTCACGAGCGGCGAGTGGCTGCTCGTGCACGGCGGTTCGAGCGGCGTGGGCACCATCGCGATCCAACTCGGCGTGCTCGAGGGCGCGAAGGTGATCACGACCGCCGGCTCGGCTGACAAGTGCGATGCCTGCATGAAGCTCGGTGCCACCTGGGCAGTGAACTACACGGAGGATTCGTCGCCGCTGTTCAGGAAACGACCAGGGTCACGGCGTCGACGTCATTCTCGACATGGTCAGCTACCAGTACGCGCAACGCAATCTTGCCGCGATCGCCGCCGACGGCCGGCTGGTGCACATCGCCTCCAGCAGCGAATTCTCCACGCCGCTGGCTACCATCGCGAGCAAGCGGTCATCGTCACCGCCTCGCAGATGCGTCCGTTGCCCATCGCGAAGAAGCAGCGCGTCGTCGACGATCTGGTGACGCGCGTGTGGCCGCATCTCGGCACGCGCGTACATGCGGTGATCGATCGCGTGTCTACCCGCTCGAGCAGGCCGCGCAGGGCCACGCGCGGATGGAGTCGAGTCAGCACATCGGCAAGATCCTGCTGGAAGTGAATCACTGACGACGCTTGTCCACGTTACGGACTGGCTCGTGCCGCGGCAGCCGCAATCTGATCCCCGGCGCCACGGCCACACGAGTACAATGGGATTCGCAACCGCACCCATGGAGGAGCACTCTCAATGAGCATCAAAGGCAAGTCCTACATCGTGGGCGCTTTCGAGCATCCCACGCGCAAGGCGACGGACATCTCCGTCGCCCAGCTGCACGCTGAATGCGCGAAGGGAGCCATCGAAGACGCCGGCCTCACCAAGAACGACATCGACGGCTACTTCTGCGCGGGCGACGCCCCGGGCCTTGGCGGCATCGCCATGGCCAACTACATGGGCCTGAACCTCAAGCACATCGATTCCACCGATACGGGCGGCTCCTCCTATCTGGTGCATGTCGGTCACGCCGCCGAAGCGATTGCGACCGGACGCTGCAACATCGCCCTCATCACGCTGGCCGGTCGGCCGCGCTCGGAGGGCTCGTCTGGCACCGTCGTTCGCAGCCGCGGCACGGGCGTGCCGGAGGAACCGTTCGAACTGCCCTATGGCCCGGTGACGGTGAACATGTACGCGATGGCCGCGATGCGCCACATGCATCAGTACGGCACGACGGCCGAGCAACTCGCCTGGGTCAAGGTCGCCGCTTCGCATCACGCCCAGCACAACCCGCATGCCATGCTGCGCGACGTCTACACCGTCAAGGACGTGCTCGATTCGCCGATGGTCTCCGATCCTCTGCGCCGCATGGATTGCTGCGTGGTCACCGACGGCGGCGGCGCCATCATCATGGCGCGTCCCGAAATCGCGAAGAGCCTCAAGCGTCCGCTGGTGCCGGTGCTCGGTGCGGCCGAAGCGCCCAAGCACACCAACGGCGGCAAGTTCGACCTCACCTACACCGGCGCCGCCTGGACCGGTCCGCGCTGCTTCGACGAAGCCGGCGTGAAGCAGCAGGACATCAAGTACGCCTCGATCTACGACAGCTTCACGATCACCGTCGTGCTGCAGATCGAAGACCTCGGGTTCTGTGAGAAAGGCAAGGGTGGCGCATTCGTCGCCGACGGCAACCTGATCTCGGGCAGCGGCAAGTTCCCCTGGAACACCGACGGCGGCGGCATGTGCAACAACCATCCGGCCAATCGCGGCGGCATGACGAAGATCATCGAAGCCGTCCGCCAGCTGCGCGGCGAAGCGCATCCGGCCGTCCAA
>JACKHG010000076.1 GCA_020639115.1 Phycisphaerales bacterium | reverse complement strand
TTCATGCACAAGTGCCTCGACCGCGCCATGCCCGTCGCCGATCTCTGGCGGGAGTCCTTCGCCATCACCGACCGCATCGGCAACACCGCCTGCACCGTCGGCCTGGTCCGTGTCCGGACCGACCACGACGACTAGGCGCCCCCCCCGCTCAGCCCCAGCTTCGCAAGGATCGCCTCGGCGGCCTCCACGCCCGCGTGGTGCCCCGTGAACTGCTCCACGATCCGCCCCAACTCCCCCCGCTGCCGCGACGCGATCTCGGGCGAATCAATCAGCTTCAGCGCCTCCTGCACGATCGGCTCATGCCCCGCAAAGTGCGGCACGAACTCCGGCACCACCTCGCGCCCCGCCACGAGATTCGGCAGCGTCAGAAACTCCGTCGAGAGCACCCACCGCGCCAGCAGCATGTACAGAAGCGGGCTCGACTTGTACACGATGATCATCGGCCGACGCTGACGCGCGATCTGCAGCGTCACCGTCCCGCTCACCACCAGCGCCAGCTCCGACCAGTAGACCACTGAGTCGGTCGCCCCCACCGCGACCGTCAGCGACTCCGGCCACCCGCCCGTCTTCTCCGCGTGCGCCCGGATCCGCTCCGCCACCGACGGCGTCGTCGCCGCAACCATGCCCACCAGCCCTGGCCGGGTCCGCGCCAGGGCCCGGTACGCGTCCAGCAGCAGCGGCCAGTTCTTCGCGATCTCGCCCGGCCGCGAGCCCGGCAGGAGCGCGATGCGCGGCGAACCCTCCGGGTACCCCGACGCCGCCGCCACCACCGCCTCCTGCGGCACCGCCCGATCAAACAGAGGGTGACCCACGAAGGACGCCGTGATCCCCCGCTCCCGGAACCACGCCTCCTCGAACGGCAGCAGACACAGCAGGCCGTCGGTCAGCTTCCGCAGCTTGCGGATCCGCCAGCCCCCCCACGCCCAGATCTGCGGCGCCACCAGGTGCAGCACGCCCAGCCCCGCCCGCCGGGCGATCCGACAGATCGGGAAGTTCGCCGCCGGCGAATCGACCGGCACATGCAGCCGCACGCCAGTGTT
>JACKHG010000075.1 GCA_020639115.1 Phycisphaerales bacterium | reverse complement strand
TATCGAATACCACGGCTCGGTGATCGTCGCGGGCGGATTGAGGAGTGCTTTGAAGTGCTCCACCGCCTCGACGCTGGGCGTCAGCGGGTCGTTGACAAACTCCCAGACGTTCCCGGCCAGGTGCAGCGCACCCACGGGGCTTGCCCCCCGTTCGTAGGAGTCCACACGTGCCGGGCCGGCAGGTTTGTCTTCCGGATTGTCCGCGACCACCGCCTTCGACGGGTCGCGCTCGTTACCCCACGGATAGAGGTTGGCGCCGGTGCCCCGGGCCGCCTTCTCCCACTCCTGGGCAGTCGGAAGCCGTTTGCCCGCCCACTCGGCGAACTGCTGGGCATCGAGGTAGGTGATGTTCGTCACCGGGAAGTCCGGCTTGTCGCTTCGGAATCCCGGCGGCAAGGGCTTGCTCCGAGCGGTGCAAAACTGCATATAAGCCCGGTTGGTCACTTCCGTCTGGTCAAGATAGAAGGCCGGCAGCGTAACAGGCCGGTTGTCCTTGCCAAACGAGAAGGGGCCTGCCTGCACCAGCACCATGCGTCCAGTTGGCGTGTCGATACTTGCCGCTAGCGGCGGCGGTTCCGGTGGCTTGTCGCCCCCACCAGACTTAGGTCCCGGTGACATCAACTGCCACCCAACCAAACCGACAATCACCACAACCAGCACCGCCGCGACGGCATAGATCCACGTCTTCGAACCGCCGCCTGCCGGCTGCGGCGCAACCGGTGAAGACGCCGGCGTGCTGGCTGGCGGCGCGGCACTGGTGGGCGGATGAAAGGGCGATGGCGCCGGCGGTGCCGCGGGCGGCGCAACCGTCCCGGCCGCCGGCGCAGGCACCGGAGGCACCGACGGAGAGGGCATCGTCACGCCGGAAATCGTATCGGCGTCCCCTCCCGCCTGGCTGGGGTTCAGCCGCGTTTCGAGTTCGTCCGGCGTCAGCAGCATCTTCGTCGCGCTCAGGCCCGAAACCGGCATCTCGCCGCTCGCGACGTTCTTAATCCGGCGCAGGTGCTCAATCACCTCATCGAAGCTCTGCGGCCGCCGAGAGGCTTCCTTCTGCGTGCTCGAA
>JACKHG010000074.1 GCA_020639115.1 Phycisphaerales bacterium | reverse complement strand
GCTGCGGAGCTTGAGGTGGATGCCCAGGATCTCGATGCGCTCGGCGAGGGTGGGCAGATGCACGCCGTACAGCTCGTCGAACCGGCCTTTGCGGGTGAACTCCACCGGCAAGGCCCGGATGTTGTTCGCGGTCGCGACGACGTAGACCGGACTCGTGCGGTCGGAGAGCCACTTCAGGAAGATGCCGAAGCTGCGCTGGGCTGAGCCGCCGTCGTGCTCGCCCCCGACCCCGCCGAAGCCCTTCTCCACCTCGTCGAGCTGCAGCACGCAGGAACCAAGGCCCTCGAGCAGGCGGATGGCGGACCGCATGTTCCTTTCGGACTCGCCGACCCACTTGCTCATGAGGCTGCCCACGTCAAGCTGGATGAGGGGCAGGCTGAGGTAGCTGGCGATCGCCAGCGACATCTGGGTCTTGCCTCCGCCGGAGATGCCCACCAGCAGCAGTCCCCGCGGGAACTCTATGCCGAACGAGCGGGCCTCCGGGCTGAAGCACGGCTTGTCGAGCTGCACGTGGCGTTTGACGTTCTCCCAGCCGCCGAGCAGGTCGAGCCCGCCCGCGGGGGGATCGCGGTAATCCAGCAGGCCCGTCCGCCGGATCACCTGGGCCTTCTCGTTGAGTATAAGGCCCGCGGCATCCAGCCCCAGCTGCTTGAACTTGCGCAGGGCGAGCGCGACGCGGTCCTCGGTCTGCTGCTCGGTGAGGCCCCGGCAGGCGGTGACGAGCGCGGGCAGGGCCTGCTCATCGATTGGGTGACCTTCGCCGACGTAGTGGATCGTCTTCTCGATCGCCGCGTCATCGGGCAGCCTGAACTCCAGCGTGGTGATCTCGTGCTCCAGGGCGGGCGGGATCTCGAAATCCGTGCCCACGAAGAGCACGGTGCGGCCGGTGCTGGCCAGCACGTCGCGGATCTCCGTCAGCCAGGCGATCACGATGTCGGCATAGCTGTAGGTCCGCTGCTCCAGGTAAATGCCGAAGTCCTTGAGCACGACCACGGCGTTCTCGGGCAGATCCACGATCTGCTGGCCCACCTTCTGCGGGTCGGGCGGCTCGTTCGCCAGGCTCTCGGGCGGGTTGCCCTCGGCGTCCTGCCAGCCGACGGCAGCTGACCAGGTGAATACCTGCCGACCGC
>JACKHG010000073.1 GCA_020639115.1 Phycisphaerales bacterium | reverse complement strand
GCGAGGAACCGGGCCATGCCGACGCGCTGCTCTTGCGCGCGTGGATTCACTGCCAGCTCGGTGAGCCGCAGGACATGCTTGCCGACGCGGACGCGGTGCTGGCGAGTGAGCCGCAGAATGCGGATGCGCAGCTGGCCCGCTCGGCGGCGCTGCTGGAGCTCGGCAAGACCTCGGAGGCGCAGGCCGCGTTGGATACTGTGGCGGAGGAACTCAAGAACGATTATCGCGTGTTTCTGTTCACCGGGCTGATCGCCGACAGGGAAAAGCAGGCGGACCGCGCCCTGGTGGCTTTCGGGCGGGCCCTGCAGCTCAATCCGCAGAGCGTGCTGGCGCTGCAGCACAGTGCGCAGTTGAACCTCGCGCAGGGCTATGCCGAGTTGGCGCTGGCCGACCTGGACAGGGTGGTGGCGGCTGAGCCGCGCAACGCGGAGGCCTACGGCCTGCGGGGCGAGTGCCTGGACCGGCTGAAGCGGTACCGCGAGGCGGTGACGAACTACAAGCGGGCGTTGGAGATTTCCGGGCAGCTCAGTTGGGCGCTCAAGCTGACGACCGCCGCCTGGAACGCGGACCAGGAGGATCGGGCCGCGTCCGAGAGTCAGGAGCCCGAGTCGCCGCCGGTGGATGCGCCGGATGATCTGCGCAAGCAGGACGTGGTGCCCGCCCCGCCGCCGGCAGCGGATGCCGGTGGCGTGTACCAATGGTGGCAGAGTTTTCTCAATGGCACGCGGAAGCCGCAGGACGCGTCGGGCTCATTCGCCCCGCGGCTGGACGCCCAGCTCCCCTACTGATCCCCCGCCTTTTCACGGACTGTGTCGCCTCGTGAGCCCCGACCCGCCATTCAGCGAACCCCTCGAGATCAACGAGCGCGTGACGGTGAACGCGGACGAACTGGTGTTCACATTTGCGCGCAGCGGTGGGCCGGGCGGGCAGAACGTCAACAAGGTGAACACGCGGGTCACGCTGCTGTTCGACGTCGTCAACAGTCCGTCGCTGAGCGAAGCCCAGAAGGAACGCATCGGGCGGATGCTGGGCACGCGGATCAACCGCGAGGGAATTCTGCGGATCGTGTCGGCGCGGCATCGGACGCAGGCCGCCAATCGAACAGCCGCTGTCGAGCGTTTTTGCGAGTTGCTGGCGGAGACGTTGCGTCCGCGGACGCCGCGGGTGCCCACGCGGGTACCGCGGGCGGTGAAGCGCAAGCGGCGTGCGGACAAGGCGCACCGGGGTCGGGTGAAGGACCTGCGCCGGCCGCCGGGCCGCGACGATTGAGGCGACGGGCGCAGGCAGAATACACGGGAATAGGCCTTTGAGAGGTTCCTGCGCAGCCCGCAGGTCGTCTTGTACAGCCCCATGCGACCGGGTACATTGGACTTCCACCGGGGCGTAGCTCAGTCTGGTTAGAGCGCGTGGTTTGGGACCACGAGGTCGCTGGTTCGAATCCAGTCGCCCCGATTTTTGCCCGCAAGGCGGGCAAAAATAGAGCAGGTGAGCTTGGGATCAGGTGAGCAGTTGAGGGGGACCGTCGTATGTCCGCCCGACTGGTGGCGGGTCTAGGTCAATTGCTCACCTGCGGTCACCTGTTCTCCTGGTCACCTGCTCAATTCGTGAGTCGAGGGCCGTCCATGGCCTTCATGTTCGAAAAACTCGACGTCTACCAGAAGTCCGTCGATTTCGTCGACGACGTCGCTGCCCTGATTGAGGGTTTTCTGCGCGGCTACGGGTTTCTCGTCAACC
>JACKHG010000072.1 GCA_020639115.1 Phycisphaerales bacterium | reverse complement strand
GGCAAAGGGATTCTTCAGCGGCACGCCCGTGACCTATTCGCGCTACGATCAGCCCAAGTTCCGCGACCTGCAGGCCAGGCTGGCCGCGGAGAACACCTACGACTTCATCATGTTCGATCACGTTCACACGACCCACGCGATGGAACTATTCCCCAACGCCGTCCGTGTCGTCGACACACAGAACAACGACATCACGATGTACAAGCGCTGGGCCGAGAATCGCCCAGAGCCCTTCTCGCGCCTGTTCGGCAACCTCCAGGCATCGCTCTGCAGGCGCTTCCTCCAGCGCACCCTGCCAAAGCTCGACGCGACCTTCGCGGTCTCCCAGAAGGAAGCCGATGAGTTTGGCGCGCTCGCCAACGGGATTAATGCCCTCGCCGTGCCCAACGGCGTGGACACCGACTACTTCTCCTTCGGCACGGGCGAGCGCGAACCTGAAACCCTGCTCTTCCTCGGCAACATGGGGTGGCTGCCCAACGCCGATGGCTGCGAGTTCCTGCTGCGCGACATCATGCCGGAAATTCAGAAGAGGCGCCCCAACGTTCATCTGGTGCTGGCCGGGCACGAGCCACGCCCGAACGTGATGGCGCTCGCGGGTCCCGGTGTTGAAGTCACCGGCTTCGTTCCCGACGTGCGCACCTACCTGCATTCGGCGACGGTCTTCATCGTACCGCTGCGCATCGGAGCCGGCACGCGGCTCAAGATTCTCGAGGCGATGGCCGCCGGCATTCCCGTGGTCTCCACGTCCGTTGGCTGCGAGGGCATCGCGGGCGAGGACGGCCGCCATCTACTCGTCCGCGACGACCCCAAGGCGTTCGCCGAAGCCGTCCTTGACCTGATCGAGCATCCGGAGAAGCGCCAAAAGCTCATCGACGCTGCGCACGGCCTCGTGTCATCCACCTACGAATGGCGCATCATCACCCGCCGCATGGTGGAGGAAATCGATGCGCTGCTCGCGGCCCGCCGCGCCACCTGATCGTCGTGGAGACTTCATCACTCCCCCACCCATGAGCGATTCGACCAACACCGCCACGGAAACCGTCGCGCCGCCGCCAGAACGCTGGGGGAAGTGGGCCGCCGTGGCGGGAGCCGGCACGCTGGCGATCACGCTGGCACTCCTGCTTGTCGGCATTCCAGCCCGATGGGCCGCGGGCACCGCTCCCGAAAACGCCGTCGCCTTGGCCGAACTCAACCCCTCGGGTCCAACCGACGAAATCATCGCGTTGTTCGTCGAGGCATCCGACAAGGCAGTCCGCGATCCCGACAAACACTACGAAGCCGCCATTGCCCTTCAGGCAGCAGGCCAGCCCGGCGTCGCCGCCGAACACTTGCAGCTCGCCGTCTCCGGCTACTACTGGCCCCACACGTCGTACCCGACCCTGTTCTCCAACCGGCACCGCGCTCGGATCGCCGACGCCAACTGGCGTCTTGGGCAGTCCCTGCTTGCAGGAAACGAGTCGGCGCGCGGAATAACTTCGCTCCTCTACGCTCGCGCCATCGCCCCGGGAGTTCCTCGCGAAGCGACGCACCCCGACCTGGAAAGCAACCCCGTTGCCGCATTCCGTGCCCGCAACATCAGTCAACGAAAGAGGGACGGAGTCGAAACGGACGCCCTGGAACGTCTGGATCAGGCCTTCTCCCTGCAAGCGAACGGCGACTGCACGGCGGCCCTGGCGCTCGCTGAATCACAGGGCTGGCAGCGGCTGCCTGGAGTCGAAGTCGCTCCCGGCCAGGAGGCGCGCTCGAACGACCCGGACAACTTCTTCCTCTACGGCCGCAACGAGAGCATCACGCTTCGGGTGCACTGCGAAGCCCCCGTCAACGCGGGCGAACTCGTCGTTCTCGCCGCCGGAACCCGCGCCGCCGGCATCGGCCCCATCGTCGCCGTCTCCACAAGCCACGATCAGAACGACCTGCTCTACATCGACACCCTCGACTTCCGCCCCCATCCTCTCGCGCTCGCTCTTCCCGTCGGCACAACGGACATCACCTTCACCTTTCTCAACGACGCGAGCGAAACCGCCTTCCTGACCGAACCCGAAAGGGCCTCTGCCGACCGACGCCTGATCGACCGCAACGTGCAGTTCGCCAACCTGTGGATCCAGCGCGAGGGGGAGGAGCCATGAGCGAGGCTTCCTCTTCTCCCCGCGCAGCACGCGCAACCGCGTGGACATGCGCCGCGCTGCTGGCGCTCGGCATTGCCCTGCTTCCCCTCGCGAATTTCGAGGCACTGTACACGGCCCGCGTCAGCCAAGCGCTCGCCGCGCAGATCGGCCTTCTTTGCCTCGGCGCGTTGCTGCTTCCCGCGCTGTTGCTCGCAAGACGTGGACATCATGAACTGTCGCGGACTGACCTTGCGGTGCTGGTCTTCGGCGCGGCGACGCTGCTGTCCACGCTCTTCGGCCCCGCGCCCGCCGCCTTCTTCCGCGAGAGCCTGTACGCCGCTGCCTTTCTGGTCGTCTACTTCCTCGTGCGCTGGATGCGTCCGTCGCGCGGTCAACTCATTGTGCTGGGTTGCGGAACCGCCGTTGCCGTGCTGCTGGTTTCCGTCGCGGGGATTCTTCAAAACCGCGGCATTGAAACATTGGACTATGCCCTGAAGGAGCGGCGCGGAAAGGGGCAGATTGTTTCCCTGCTCGGCAATCCCAACTACGTCGCATCGTTTCTGGCGCCGGCGCTGTTTTTGCTCGCGGGGTTCGCCATCGCAGCCCGCCATTGGGTGTGGCGCGTCGTCTTCGCGATGGCGCTGTTGCCGCTGGGCTGGTGCCTGGCGCTGGCGGGCGGGCGGGCGGCGTGGCTGGGCATGCTGGCCGGCGTGTTCGTCGTCGCCGTGCTGCTGCTGATGGTGCGCACGGGCGGACGCCTGAAGCCGTGGCATTGGCTGGCGGTGGGCGCAGCGCCAATCGCCGCGGCGCTGCTGCTGCTTCTGGCGCTCAGGATCGCCGCGCCGAACTTCGATCTAGCCGACCGCCTGACGTCCTACCGCGAACTTCACCTGCGCCTGTTTCCCTGGATGATTGGGCGCGGCATGTTCCTCGATCATCCGTTGCTCGGCATTGGCTACGGCAGGTTCTTTGCGGCCTACGACCCCTACGTGATCGACTTCTTCCAGGCTTCCACACGGCACCGCCTGTATGAGTACGTTCTCAAGCTCGCTCCCGGCGAACGCCCCGACCACCTGCACAACGAGTACTTCCAGGTGCTGGTGGAGACCGGGCTCGTGGGACTTGCCGCGTTCATGGCCGTGCTGGCGAACGCCACCTCCGGCGCCTTTGCCCGCCTGCGCGATGGCGCGACGGAGCGCACCGAGCGCGCCGCCATCGCCCTCTTCCTGGGCGCCGCTGCCTGCACCGCTGTCGATGCCTTCTGGGGCTTCCCTCTGCGCCTGCCGTGCAGCGGCCTGCTCTTCTGGCTCGTTCTCGCGCTGCTCGAAAACAACGCTGCCCCCTCCCGTGCGC
>JACKHG010000071.1 GCA_020639115.1 Phycisphaerales bacterium | reverse complement strand
TACGACAAGAACTCAGACGGCAAGCCTCACCCGGTGAAGCAGAAAGCGGCTTGCGGAGGGCTGTACGACCTGCATGGAAACGTCTGGGAGTGGGTGGCAGACTGGTACGGTGGCTACGAGGTGCCGGGCGGCGCGGTCATGGCCGACCCGCCCGGGCCGCCCACTGGCGACGTTCGGATGGTGCTCGGTGGTTCGTTCGCCAACGTCGCCGGCATCGCCCGCGCGGCCGAGCGGCTCAGGAGGTGGCCCTGGTATCGGCACGTCAGATTCGGGTTTCGCCTCGCCCGCCCCGCTCCCAACCTGGGCTCGGATCATTGATCCTTGCACCCAGCCTGCACGACGTCGCTGGAGACTGCCTCGCACCAGCAGGCTCCGCTGGGGTGCCCCGGAGAACCGCAGCGCCACCCTGACCAACACCCTGAAAGGACTGAGCCCCGAGCGAAACCTCGACGACCGCTCCTTTCTGCTTGACCGTCAGATGCCCTTCCATCGAAGTTCGCTGCTGCGACCATTTCGACCACTCGGCCGGTCGAGATACCGGAGGCCCCAATGACAGCTACAGTTGATCGCGCGCGCACCCATTGCTTCGACCGGATGGCAGCCACACAAGAGACGCACGCATCCCATCCCGGTGGCGACCAGGCATTATACAGCGGCGTCGCCTCCCGCCGCGGACAAGCACGCGATATCGCTTCGACGCGCCAACCTCCGCCGGTCTCGGAGCGCCGGGCCCTGGCCTCCCAGGCGATGGCCGAGGGCGCCACCCAGCGCATCGACGACGCCGAAGGACCCGGCATCGAGGTCTTCGACGGCCCGGCCGCACGCAAGGCCGCGGCGATGATGGGGGCGCACGGCTTCTCGTGGCGCGGTCGGATATTCCTCGGCGAACGCCTCGGTCTCGATGGTGCCCCTTCACGGGACGAAGTCATCCGGCACGAGCGGACCCATGTCCGACAGATGCGCAACAAGGGCTCGGTGGCATCGGAGTCACGACTCGAAGCGGAGGCACATGAGACGACTTCCGACACGGTCGAGCTGGCCGCCGATCCGGAGACGCCTTATGGTTTCTGGTGGGTCGTCCCGATCGCGGTCGGACTGTACACGCTGCTGCGTCCCAATGTCGCCAACGCGCCGGGACCGGGCGATCCGGTGCAACCGAGCGTCAGCCCGTTTCAGGTCGCCGGCGAAGCCCTCACCCTCTTCGCGCTGCCCGGAGGTATGGTCAGAACCCTCGGCCGCGCCGGTTACGGTGCCATCGCCAGCTTCGGCCTCACCGGGGCCACGACCTCCATCGCTTACCGCGGCTTGCAGGACCTCGGCGCTGGCGAGCCATCGTCCGTCGAGGCCTATGTCTTCGATGCGGTCACCGGCATGTTCCTTGGTGTCGTGATGGGAGGGTCCTTCCGGCTGCTCGGGGGACGATTGCAGCCCGGGAACCTGAGCAACCCGCCTCTGACCCATTTCACCTCCACGGCGGGCCAGTCGGCGATCCAAAGCTCAGGCGTCCTCCGAGGCGGGCAAGGCATCTGGGCGCTCCCATCGGGTGCCGAAAGCAACCCGGTCATCATCCGGGTCCTGCGCAGCCTCGTCAGGCCGTCTTCGATGCAGAGACCGATCCCGATCCCGGGCTCGGCAAACGCTCTCTTCTCACCGCCCCAGGCCATGGGGCCGGTGTCTCTCTACCAGCGATTGATGGGTGTTCACCGTGCGCCCGCCGGTGCCATCGATCTGGCGAGAGGCACCTTTGCGCCTGCGGGTCGCCTCGCCAACATCCAAGGCCAGTTCTTTCCCTATGGGGCCGACATGCTCTTCTGGAGCGCCGCGGGCGCGACCTCCGCCGCCATGCTCCACCTGGGTGATTCAGAAGAGGGCGGGCTCGAGAGGGGCGCATTCGGTCCCATCTACGATTTGATCCAGCCGCATTTCAGCCAGCCGGTCACGGTGCGCAATGACGGACCATTCATTCTCATGGACCCATCGCAGATGTTCGACGGCGACCACACCGATCCGACATCGGGGGCCGCGGGCCAGCAGGGCCCCGCGTCGGCTCCATCACGCTCGCTGGCGCCAGCCAGCGGAGCACTCGGACCTGCGATCATCTTCGTGACTCCGTTGCAATACATGCCTCTGCAGCGGTCTGATGCGACCGGCGCTCGCACGACGAGCGGAGGCCAGTGAGGAGGCCGGTCGTGGATGAAGCCGAGACGATCGCGCTGCGGCGCGCTGCCGCGCTCGCGGCCGAGCGTCGTCATTGTTACTGCGGCGTCTGGGAGACGGCCCCGGAGAAGTTCGTCGCCCTGGGGCTGCCGGAGCAGTTCTGCGGCTGGTGTCAGGTCTGCGGTGAACCCGGCCACACACGCCATCACCCGGGCGCCGTCCCGGCGACGGGGTGTTGGTGTGACCGGCATTACGGACGCTTGGCGAGATGGCACCCGGCGACGCCGATGGGGTGCCTTGTGTGGTTGTGTGTGCTCAGTGGCATTGGCTTGGGGGCGTGGGGCGTCGTATTTTGGTAGTGGCGTTGCAATCTGGATGAAGCCTGGGCTACCGCATCACACGCGACGAGCGGGCGCGGGATCGGCGGGACCTGCGGTGACTGCTGCTGCTGCGCCCGCCGATTCGGCAGCAGAAGAAGGTGTAGTGGAAGCGGTCGGTCGCCTCGTCGGGGTGATGCTGTTGCGAGGGCCGCTTCTGCCAGGGTCGGTGCTGCCGGCGCGGCGGCAACCACGTGCCGCCAGCGCGGCCGAGTTGCCGGCCGGGGCACAGCTAACAAGGATCAAGGGTCCAAGCCCTGGCTGGGGGTGGAGGACCGGGCGAGGCGGAACCCGATCCAGTCATTCCGAATCCTGGGCCATCCCCAGTCGCGCCTGGCCGAGCGTACGGCGACGGCGTCGACGCCGTACGCGCCGCCGCGCACCACCCCGTTCTCGCCGGTGGGCGGGCCGGCCGGACCGCCCACCGCGGCGCCGTCGTCGGTCGAGTACTCGCCAGACCAGCCGGCGACCCACTCCCAGGCGGTGCCGTGCATGTCGTAGAGACCACCACAATCCGCCTTCTGCTTGACCGGGTGCGGCCTATTGCCCGAGTTGCCGCGGTACCACCCCACCCGGTCGAGGTCGGCCTCGGTATCGCCCGCGCAATAGGCCGTTGTCGCCAGTGGCTTGCCCTCGCCCTGCCACCGCGATCCGTACTCCCACTCGGCCTCGGTTGGCAGCCGCGCCCCCACCCATGCCGCGTACGCCGTCGCAGCATATCGGCTCACCGCAATCGCCGGCAGATCAGCGGCATCGTCCGGCCGATGTTCGGGTACCAGCCGCCGGAACTGCTTGGCGGTCACCTCAGCCTCAGCCAACCAGAACGGCGCGAGGTGAACCAAGTGCTGCGTCTCGTCATCAGCGCGCCCGGCTTCGTCCTCGGGGCTCCCCATTTCGAAGTCTCCGCCGGGCAGCGACACCCACCGCCCGGTCAGCTTGGCGTCGCCGAGGTCCGAGGGGCGTTGGAACATCGAGCGCATCGCGTCGAGCACCACTCCCCACGCTTCGGTGACCGCTTCGGGCGCAGCGCCCTGCCGTCGCGCCCGCTCAACGGCGGCGAACAGTCGGCCGAAGCGTTCGACGAGGTCGATGGTCGCTGGTGCACCTTCTCCGACCCACTTGACCCAAGCGTGTACGAGTACGAGGCGCTGGGTGGCATCGAGAGGGGGATAGTCGTCGATGAACAGCTTGTCCCTCGCCGGCCACTGCGCAGCCTCTGCCTCCGCCGCCGCCGCCTTCTCCACCGCTCGCGCTGCCGCCATTCGCTCGGAAATGCCAGCCGCGTCGAACGCCACTGCCTCATTTCCCGCCAGCGTCGCCACCAACCCCGGCTCCCCGCCCGCCTCCACCGCCGCCCGCGCCTCCGCCGCGAGTCCACCGGCAACCGGCGACGCGCCTACCAGCATCGCCACCCCGCCCAACCCGCTCAACAACCGCGCTCGTCCTGACGCGCTTGCTGTGTGCTGCGCCAACTCGACTCCCGCCTCAGCCGCCCGCGCCTCCAACCGCGCCACCTCCGCCTCCGGCTGCCGCGTCTGCCGCGCGATGCGCGCTTGTATCTGGCGACGGACTGCCAACGCCGCGTCGCCCGCGCCGCGGTTTGGGCGCGGGAGTGCGTCCAACCGAGCGATGGCCTGCGCCCCTTTACCCGCCGCCGCCAGCGCCTCGGCCTCGCGCAGCGCCCGCCGCTCGGCGCGTGCCCGACCGGTGCGGGCGGCGAGAGCGAGCTTGAGCGACCAGATCGCGCCATGAATCTCCCGCCGCTCGACCTGCGCGCGCGCCCTCGCGAACAGCACGTCGGGATCGGCCGCCGCGTCGCCATGACCCAGCCTCAAAGCCCCCAGCACCGGCGCCCCCCGCCCGTCGTCGTAGAAGCCATCATACTCCGGCTCCTGCTTGCCACCGCTGAGGCGCACCACTTCCGCGTGCAGATAGACCGCCAGCTCGGGGAACAACAGCCACCCGTCGGCATAGAGATCGGCCGCCCCATCAAGCCCTTGCAGCAGCGCCTCTGCGAAGACAGTCGGCCTTGTCGCATCGCCATCGTCGGCCCCCTGGGTCGGACCAGCCGAGGTCAGCACTTTACGGCTGCGCCGCTCACCTGGGCCGGTAGCTGTCGTGGGCGAGGCGCCATCTGGCAGCGTCCGCACCACCGTAGCATAGTCGAGTTCCTTGACGGGCACACCGAGGGCGAGGCCGCTATAGCAGGTATCGACCAGCACGATCGTATGGTGGGGCCCATAGCGGGCGATGAGGCCAAGCAACGCTATCAGCTCGATGGTCTGGCTCCCGCGCTGGGCATCCCGCGTTACGAGCTGACCGCAGCGGCGGGGCCTCGGCGTCTCCCCCTCCATGGCGGGAGCGGCGCAGTCACGGGTGCGGCCGTGTAGCGCGATGTAGACCACCGCCATCGCGTTGCGCGGTAGCCCCTTGAGCGCTCCTTCGTCGCCGAACAGGTGCAGGATGCCATCGGTCGTCGCCGTATCGCCTCGCAGCCGAAGATCGGCGCGGGTCTCGAAGCCGAGCCGCTCGACGAAGGCATGTTCGACCGTGTCGGCATCCTGCTCGGCGCTATCGAGCGGGGGGAAGCCTTCGAAGGCGTAGGCATCGCTCGCGATGGTGATGACATAGCGCGGCGCGTCGGCTCCGAGGGTACCGGTTGGGGGCTCACCGAGGTCGGTGGGGCGCTTCACCTCTGGGGACCCGCCGCAGGAGTACACGCCCGCGACGAGGCCAGTGATCAGTATCCAGGCAACACTTCGGAGCGGTCGAGAGTGAAACGAAGCTTCCAAGGCTTGAGTGGCCGCTCGGGCGATCATCTAACAGATCCGCTTCACCGCTGGCTCCCGCCCGCGGCGCCTTCATCGCGATGCCCGGCACCATAGCATGG
>JACKHG010000070.1 GCA_020639115.1 Phycisphaerales bacterium | reverse complement strand
CACGCGACGGAAAACCGCAGCAGCAACAACTGGTGGCTGTCGGCGTTGGACGAGGCGCAGACCAAGCAGCAGTACCTCGAAGAGCAGGGGGAGCAGGCCCGGCTTTATCGCGAGGTCGGACTGGCCGAACTCAACGAGCTGGCCCGCCTGCTGTTCTCCCCCGACCGACGCTGCGAGTTCCTCGTGCGGCCCAAGTAGTTGGGTGATGGATGAAGGGAGATGGCGGAAAGGGAGGCGGAACCGAGCCGCCGCTCAGAGAATAAGCATCGCGTCGCCGTAGCTGAAGAAGCGGTAGCGTTGCGCGATGGCCTCGGCGTAGAGTTCGTGCAGCCACGCGATGCCGTCGGTCGATCCGGGCGCGAGGAATGCGGCGACGAGACAGAGCAGCGTCGAGCGCGGCTGATGGAAGTTCGTGATGAGGGCGTCGACGCCGGCGAAAGTGGACGGCGGATACAGGAAGAGCGCGGCCTCGTCGAGGACCGGCGCGGAGGTGGGGCCGTCGTGCTTGCGGAGGAAATCCTCGATCGTGCGCACGCTGGTGGTGCCGACGGCGAGGCGGCGGCCGGCCCGGGCGAAGAGCGCCTCCTGGGTGGCCGGCGGCACCTCGTAGAGTTCGTGGTGGATCTGGTGCTGCTCGATCTCGTCGGCCTGGATCGGCCGGAACGTGCCGAGCCCGACGTGCAGCGTGACGTCGAAGAACTCCGCGCCGGCCGCGGTCAGTCGTTCGTCGATCTGCGGGGTGAAATGCAGCCCGGCGGTGGGCGCCGCGACGGCGACGGATTTGGCGCGGTCGGCGTAGTGGGTGCGGTAGCGGTCGCGGTCGAGCGGGGCGAGCGCGCCGCCGGTCGAGGAATCGCGTTCGATGTACGGCGGCAGCGGGATTTCGCCGATCGCGTGGGCGACCTCGACGATCGACGCGTGGCCGGGAGTTTCGAAGACGACACGGTAACCGCGCTCCTCGTGTTTCTCGGCGACGGTGGCGGTAAACCACCCCTCGCGGCCGAAGGAGGATCCGGGCGGGAGCTTGCGGCCCGGGCGCAGCAGGCACCACCACTCGTTGGCCCCGTGTGCAGGCTGGTGGAGGAAACACTCGACTTTGCCGCCGGTGGGACGCGTGGCGAAGAGCCGGGCCGGGATGACGTTGGCGTTGTTGCGGAATAACGTGTAGCGGCCGCCGATCAGCTCGGGCAGGTCGGAGAACACGTGGTGGGCGAAAGTGTGTTTCGCCCGGTCGACCACGAGCAGGCGCGACTGGTCCCGACGCGTGGCGGGCGTCTGGGCGATCAGCTCGGGCGGGAGTTCGTAGTCGAAGAGGTCGGTCTTCACGGCGGAGGCGCATGGCACCGCGTGCGCGATGCAGCGTCAAGCAACGGCGCCGCGTGAAATGTCACCTCGCCGTAACTGAAGGAGTGGCTGCGGAGATTGAGGGCGGCGCGCGTGGTGGTATCTTACGGCCGAACCCACACCGACCATGATCGTAGATCTCGCGGCCCAACGGGCCATGGACCACCTGGCGAAGGCGGGCTTCGACCGCCTTCTGGAATCCGAACGCATACTCGCCACCGTCTGGCAGTTCGCCGCCGGCGTGGCCAACCACGGTTTCGCGGGCTACTACCTGAGCCGACGCGGCGATCTGG
>JACKHG010000007.1 GCA_020639115.1 Phycisphaerales bacterium | reverse complement strand
TTTCGTGCGCGGTTCGGGGGCGTTTGGCGAGGCCTGGATTGGGTCTCACCGCGGAGTCGCTGGGTGGAATGCAGAATGACGAATGACGAGTGACGAATTCGGGGGGAGCGATGGAGAGGGGTTGTGACGGAGCGACTAAGCGACGGAGCGACGCAGCGACGGAGGCCTGGGGGCCGCGCGGGTGAATTGAACCACGAAGACGCGGAGACACGAAGGACGGTCATGGTCTGGGGCTTGGACGGCTGATTTGGGCCGCGGTGGTTCGCGGGTCGCCTGCTCGCCTTTCTCCTGATCCAATGCTCCTTGCGAAGCGTCATCGGTCTTGCTCCCTTCCGCGTCGTGCGCGTGGTCACGGGGCTGCGCCCCCCGTGCTCTGCTGGTGCGGCTGCGTCCGCGCGTGCCTTCGGGCCTTCAGCGCCGAGCACCCTATACATCTGCGCGGGTGCTGCCTGGAGCGGGCGTTTCGCTGTTGCAATTCTGGCGATTTGTCTGCCCGCGGGTCGAAGGGGGCTTGGCTGGGTCGGGAAGTGGCTTGGGGCGGGTTAGCGGGTGACGGCGCCCGTCGGGTACTTGCCCCCAGCGGGTGCGGGGGGAGGCTGACCGGAGTCCGTAGTCTGGAGTCTGGAGGCACAAGGGACTCGGACCTGCGGCGTGGGGCGTGCCGAGCGGGCCATTGAGGTGGCTGGGAGTTCCGTTTGAGAAAGCAGGGTGTCTTCCATAGCCCCCCATCGAGATCTCGGTGGTTGTCCTTCTCTGTGCTCCGCTGACATTCGTCTGAACCCCCATCAAGGCCTGCGGCGGGCACGGTAGCGAACGCTCTCCAAGCCGATGAACGCAAAAAGCGAGCAGAACATCGTTGCAGCCGCCACGCCCGAAACGACGCCGTGCCAGCGTGCGTCCTCATACTCCTCGCGCGTGGTTTCGAAGCGACTGGAGCGGAATTGCAGGTAGTACTTGCCGTCTTCAGCCGCGACGGACGTGTACCCTGTCGAGCGCACGGTCACCATCGTCGTGCAGGACAGGAGGAATACCAACAGAAGTGTCCACCACAGCGTCCGCATTTATCCAATTCCTTGCTTCGGTACGGACGGTGATTGTCGCTCGATCGAGGTGCTTTGCAAACGCCGGGCGCCAGATGGCTGCAACGAAAGGGGACGGATCTGCGCAGGGCAAGCGAGAAACTGAGGCTCGAACGAACCGCAGGGCGGTGAACCGGAGGCGTAGACGTGAATCGGCGTTGGTGTCCCACCTCTGGGGAGGTCGGAAGCCACTGGTTCAGGGGTGGCAAAGGGCCTATCATGGAAGCCCCTATCGTTTCGCTCGGAGGTTGCCAATGTCCATAAAAGTCAAGTGTCCCGAATGTGGCTATCGGTTCTCCGCCCCGAACGAGTATGTCGGAAGGCCAGCTCGATGCAAGGGCTGTGGCGCAACGGTCGAGGTACAGAAATCGACGCGCGTTCTTAGCAACCAGGCTCACGAGGTCCCCAAAGTCCCAGATGTAGTACGCACAGAAATCGCTGCGGACTCCGTGCGTTCGGAAGTGGCCCACTATTGCCCTCAGTGTGGGAGCGATCAGTTTCAGACACTGCAGATGATCTACGAGGGCGGGTGTTCGACTATCGACAGCAGGTCAGTGCATTCGGGCATCGGCATTTTGGGTGGGGGAATAGGCGTGGGGACCGGAACAACTGAAACAACTGGGCACGTGCGCACGAAACTAGCCGATCGCGCTGCTCCACCCACGAGAAAACAACCGTGGTTTTTTCTAGTCGCGATGATCCTTGTTCTTCCATCGATCACAGCTGCGCTTGCGGGTGCGGAATTCAAGCACTCGTTCGCGTTTGGTTTGCTGGCAGCCTTTGTTGCGGGTGCGTTCTGTTACATGCTGGAGGTTCGTAGACTCGCATACCTGAACGAACCGTACGAGCGGGAGTACCAGCGATGGCTGAACACGGTGATGTGCCATCGCTGTGGTGCTACTTGGCAGAGAATACCAGGTAGCACGCCCGTGAAGTGACGCGGCGGTTCCTGTCGAGGCGAGAAAGGGGTCGCGAACGGCATCGAGAGATTTTCCTGAGCGCCTCGACCAGGCCGAATGAGGAGCCTGACCGTGATCAAGAGTGGACGCCGTAAACGGTGGTCATGGAGCACCCGGCTGCGGCTGGTGCTGGCTGGGTGGCGGCCGAACCGGGACGTCTGGGAGCGTTTGACGTTGCCGGCGGGGCTCGCGCCTTTTGCAGCCGCCCGGGCTGTGCTGCGGGAATTCGGCGGGCTGCGGTTGGGCAGCGATAACGAGCACATGTGGCTCGATCCGGCGCTCGGCGAGAAGGTGGCTGATCAGGTCCGGGAGTTCTGTTCTCTCTGTTTTCTCCGGTTCGAGCATTCGCGGCGTGCATGGCACGCCCTACGCGCTGCGCGGCCTGGCCCCCCACTGGCGTGGGGGGTTCTGATGGGTGATCCGGCGTTGTCGTCTTGGTGGGCTCGGCGGCTCGGCGAGAAATCCTAAGTTAGGCGGCGGGGGCAACCTGCTGGGATCTGCGGCGTGTACACGTTTCCTATTGAGGCGTGTGGGATTGGCCTCTACCGGCGTGGGGGGTTCTGATAGGCGATCCGGCGTTGTCGTCTTGTAGCCTGAAGCGGCTCGTGGCGTGAGAAAATCCCGGGTTAGGGCGGCGGACAACCGAGTATCTGCGGCGTGCATGGCATGCGCCCTACGCAGGCAGGAGCCTGGCCCCCACTGGCGTGGGGGGTTCTGACGGGCGATCCGGCGGTTGCCCTGGCGGCTCGGCGGCTCGGCGGAGAAATCCTGTTAGGGGGGCGGCAACCTGCTGGCCCGTGGCGTGTATGGCACGCTTTACGCGCGGTGAGCTGTCTCACCGGCGTGTAACGGATGGGCGTATCCGCGCAAGGTATTGGCCGGTCGGTATGGAATGGATGGCCTGGCGGCGGCAGTCCGAATATTTGCGGCGTGCATGGCACGCCCTACGCGCTGTGCGGCTTGGCCCCCCACTGGCGTGGGGGGTTCTGATGGGCGATCCGCACGCGGGGGATTGGCTGGGGTGCTTGGGGCTTAATCAGCGCACGACCGACCGGATGGAGCGCTCAGCGGGCCGGCGACGGCGTCAGCGGGCCGGCGACGGCTCAGCGGGCCGCGACGGTTATGGTGAACTGGGTCACCTCGACCGTGGCTGCGACCGGGGCGGGTGAGTCCTCGCCGCTGACCGCGACGCGGCCGGCGAGGACGAGCTGGTAGGCGCGGTCCGGCTCCAGCGTGATGTTGAACGAAAGAGACTCGTGGCTGGCGTGGCGGGCGGCGCCGAGGTCGCCCTCGGGCGCGACGAACACCTCGCGGCGCAGCACGCTGCGGTTCGAGTCCTTCACGTAGAACTTGAGGCTGACGAAGTCGGGCGCGACCCCCTCGCCGCGCTGCAGCTCGTACGAGAATTCGCAATCGCAGGTGACCGTCACCTCGAGCGGTGCGGATTCGGCGCTGTAGAGGATGTGGCCGAGCTGGAAGTCCGCCGAGCCCGTGCCGGTCTTGGTCAGCGCCGCGTGGCAGCGCGCCGTGCCGCCGGGCGACGCGACCGAGTCAGACTCCCCGTCGCCGGTCGAGGCGCGCTGCGCCTCCGCCACGGAGAAGGGCATGGCCTGCGGCACGTCGAGCCGCTCGCCGTGGCTGATGAGCTCGTCCACCCGCGTCTGGTCGCGGGCGGTGAACCGCACCGACTCGCCGAAGCCTCCGCCGCCGCTGCAGCCCGCCAGCAGCAGTGCCCCGATCGCCACGACGCCGCAGCGCCTGCTCGCACCCACCTGGAAATTGATCATGAATCCGCGCACCTGGTTCGGAATCGAAGAGAACGCGTCGGCCCGTGCGCCGACCCGCGCCGCCGGTCATGATACCGACTGGGGTCGTCGTCACAAGGATTGGTGCAAGCGCTCCACCAAACCGGAGTGACGCGCCCCCGACCGCCGCATGCCTTCCCAGGAAAATCGCCTACTTCGTGTCTTGGTGACTTGGTGCCTTCGTGATGGAACCCATCGCTCGGGCCGCGAAGCAGATCGGTCCTACCGCCGCCGGCGCGCCGGCTTGTACCGCCGCAGCAGCGTGCGCCGCGGCGCGTCGTCCTCCTCCGCCCCGCTGCTCGTCACCAGCCGCGAGGCCAGCGCCTCGCCCGGGGTCAGCGCCACGAGCTTCGGCCGCTCCGGCGGAGGCGAGGGCGTGTACCCCTCGTACGAGCACTCCACGATCTCGCGGTTGATCATCTTCTCGATGTCGGTGAGCAGCACGCCCTCCTCACGGGTGACGAAGCTCACCGCCTTGCCCTTCGCGCCCATCCGCGCCGTGCGCCCGATGCGGTGCACGTACACCTGGATATCCACGGGCAGGTCGTAGTTGATGATGTGGGTGACGTTCTGCACGTCGATGCCGCGGGCCGCCAGGTCGGTCGCCACGAGCACGCGCACGCGGTGCTTGCGGAAACGCTCCATGGCCTTGTCGCGCTTGCGCTGCATGAGATCGCCGTGGATCTCCATCGCCTCGATGCCCACCTTGTGCAACTGGCCGGCGAGCTTGCGCGCCGCGTGCTTCGTGTTGGTGAACACGATCGCGGCCTCCGGCTCGTCCTGCTCCAGCAGTAGCTTGAGCAGGCGGAACTTGTCGCGCTGCTCCGCGGTCACGAAGAACTGCTGCACCTGATCGACGGTGATCTGGTCGCGCGAGACGTTGATCTCCACTGGCTCGCGTGTGAACTGCTTGGCCAGCCGGCGGATCTCGTCGTCGAACGTCGCCGACACGAAGATGGTTTGATGTTCGCTGCGGATATAACCCAGGATCTTGCGGATATCGTCGCGAAAACCGATATCCAGCATGCGGTCCACCTCGTCGAGAATGACGTAGTCGAGCTCGTGGATGTCCAGGTGCCGCCGGCCGATCATGTCCATCACGCGGCCCGGCGTGCCGATCACGAAGTGCGGCTTCTTGCCGAGCTGGTGCACCTGCGTCTGGATCTTCTGCCCGCCGTACACCGCGACGCAGTGCACGCCGGTGAACTCGGCGATCCGCCGGATCTCACCCGTCACCTGCACGGCGAGCTCGCGCGTCGGCGCCAGGCACAGCGCCTGCAAGCGCTTGTTCGGATCGATCCGCTGCAGCGCGGGGATACCGAAGGACGCGGTCTTGCCCGTGCCCGTGCGGGCCTGGCCAAGAATGTCGCGACCGCTCAGCGCGACGGGAATCATCTCCCGCTGGATGTCGCTCGGGGTTTCATAGCCGATCTTGCGCAGCGCCTTGAGGATGGGAACGCTCACGCCCAGGTCGGCGAATGCCTGGGGCAATTCGGGATGTTTCTGCATGGATTCTCGCTAGCGCTACCGACCGCTGAATCGAACTCTGCAGGGCGGCATGGCTGCCCGGGAGGGATGTGCGGGCCGGCGCCGCGGACCTGGGGTCCGCGTTCAGTCCAGTCTCGTCAATCTCTTGTCAGTCCTTAGTTTAGCACAAGGCGTCCGAGCCAGCCACCCTCCTGCCCGCTGGGGTTCCGACTGCCCGGATCCTGCCGGGAGCGGCCCTGGCCAGACCCGCCTAGGTTTGCCCGTGGGCTGCCACGTACTTCAGGACCACCAGTTGGGCCCAGTTGAACAGGGCGTGGCCGACGATCCCGGGCACGAGCGACCGCCGCCAGATGAAGACCGAGGCCCAGATGGCGGCGACGGCCAGCAGGGGGAAGAACACGGCTGGTGCCTGAGTGCCGACGCCCGAGCCGACGTGCAGCGAGGCGAACAGCGCCCCGCCGACCACCACGGCTGCCACCCAGCTCCCCGTGATCCGTCGCAGGTGGGTCACCAGGAAGCCGCGGAAGAGCAGTTCCTCGTAGCTCGCGACCGCCAGCATCATCAGGAGCAACCACCCGATCCCGAGATCGGGCGACATCGCCTTCACGCGATCGACGTTGCCCTGCAGTTCGTGGGCGCCCTCCGGCCAGATCAGGAACATGACGCCGAAGCAGACCAGGTACGCGACGTAGCTGGCCACGGCGACGGGAACCCCGAGCAGCACATCCACCGCGAGCGAACGCGACGCGACCCCGAGGGCCCGCACGCGCACGCCCGAGAGGCGTACGAGACCGAGCGCGCCAGCCGCCAGCGCACCGCCTCCGCAGATCGTCACGAGGAAGAGCAGGTTCAGATCGACGTGGCCCTCGGCATCCGGCTCGGCGCCGCCGGTGAGCATGAAGACCACGGAGAAGATGAGCGTCAGAGCGGCGAACGCGCCGAGCATGACCAGCAGGTGCAGCCCCGCCCGGCCGGCGGAGATTTCCCGCAGCAGCAGCGGGTTGGCTGGCTGGGCCATGACCGGCGGGAGCGTCCAGGGGCGAGCGAGGGGGATGGGCTCCGCCCATCCGCGGTCGTGGTCTTCCGGCCCGAAGCCCGCACCCTCTCCCCTGTCACCGTCATCTGCCTGCATGATCACCCGCAACCCGACGGTGCAGCGCTCACTCCTTGTCGAGCTGCGCCGCAACCTCATCGGGAATGTCAACATTGGACGAGACGTTCTGGGCGTCGTCGTGGTCTTCCAGCGCGTCGAGCAGCCGCATGATCTTGCGGGCGGTTTCGAGGTCCACCGTCACGGTGTTCGCCGCGATCATGGTGACTTCCGAGGACTGGATCTCGACCCCGGCTGACTCCAGCGCCTCCTTGACCGTGAGGAACGACTCGGGATCGGTCGTGACCTCGTGGCACATTTCCGACGAACTCACGTCCTCGGCGCCGGCCTCGATCGCGATTTCCATCAGCTTGTCCTCGCCGATGGCGTCCGCGGCCACGATGATGACACCCTTCTGCGCGAACATCCACGACACGCTGTTGGGCGCGCCGAGGTTGCCCCCGGCGCGCTCGAAGATCTTCTTGATTTCCGGGGCGGTGCGCGCCCGGTTGTCGGTCAGCGCCGAGCACATTACCGCGACACCACCGGGGGCGTACCCCTCGTAGAGGCATTCCTCGTAGCTCGCCCCGTCGAGGTCGCCGGTGCCCTTCTTGATCGCCCGTTCGATGTTGTCCTTGGGCATGTTCGCGGAGCGCGCCTTGTCCACCGCCAGCCGCAACCGCGGGTTGGCCTCCGGATCACCGCCGCCCATCTTCGCCGCCACGGTGATATCGCGGGAGATCTTGCTCCAGACCTTGCCGCGCTTGGCGTCGAGCGCCGCCTTCTTGTGCTTGATCGTCGACCACTTGGAATGACCGGACATGGCTTCCTCTATCCCGTTCAGTTTGCGTCGCGCAGCCCCAGCGCCACCTCGCCTGCGGCACGCCCGCGACCGTCGGAAATGTACCGATTTTCGTCTGGAAACGCGAACGCACGGCGGCGAGCCGGGTGGCTGACAGCGGTGCGTCAGTCGCCTGCGTCAGTCGCCTGCGTCAGGGGCCTGCGCCAGGGGCGCCACCTGCGGCTCCGTGCCTTCGGACACGGCCTGCAGTTTCGCCCGCACGGACTTGAGCGTCCGGGCGTGCAGCGGCGATGGCCACTCGTCCTTCAGCGATTCTTCCGCCAGCTTGACCGACTCGTTCCACCACTTCTGGGCTTCCTGGGTCAGGCCGGCCCGCCAGCACGCGTCGGCGAGGTGGTCGCAGACCACGGGGTCCTCGCCCTCGCCGGCGTAGCGTGCCCGCGTCAGCCACAGGCGTGCCGCTTCGAAGTTGCCCTGCTTGTAGAGCACCCACCCGAGGCTGTCGAGGAACGCGCTGTTGCGTGGCTGCTTGGCGACCGCGAAGCGGATGAGCGCCTCCGCCCGGTCGACATCCTGGCCGGCGTCGGCGAGGGAGTACCCCAGGTCATTGCTCGCCCCGGCGTCGTCGACGTCCTGGTCGAGGATCAGTTGGAGCGTCTGCAGCGACTCGGCGGTGTCGCCCGTTTCCTGGTGGATGAAGGCGAGCAGGCCGAGGTAGAACTGGCGTTCGAGGTCGAGGTCGCCGCCGATCAGTTCGCCCGGTTGCGGCCAGCCGCTCTGGCCGGCCGCGCGCTTGGCGAGATTTTCGTTGGCCTGGGCGAGCCAGCGGTTGACCTCCTTGGTGGCCTGGTCGTGTCGTCCGGCCTTGACCAGCAGGCGCACGAGCATCTGCCGCATCTCGTAGGGGACGTAGCGCAGGCGGTCGTTGTCGTCGGGCTGGGCGAGGAGGATCTCGCGGACGAGGTCGATGGCGTCGTCGATGCGGCCGGCGGCGTTGAGCACGTCGGCGCGGCGTTCGGTGTAGGCGTCGGCGTAGGGACTGACCTGCGCGTTCGCCGCAGCCACCTCGAGCGCCCCGGCGTAATCGCCGATCGCGCTGAGCAGGTCGATCAGCGAGACCTGCAGCGCGTCGCTGCCGGGGTTCTTCGCGACGGCCGCGAGCATGAGCTGGGCGACCTCGTCATACTGGTTTTCCGGCATGCGCCGCCAGATCGCCGGGAGCCCGCTCACCGCGAAACCCTCGGGGATGTCCTGCGGCCAGTGGCGAATCAGCTCGAGCGCCTCGTCCTGGCGGCCGGAGTGCTGCAGCGTGACGATCAGGCGGCGCAGGTGCTGGGGATCGTGGGGATGCCGGGCGCGCTGGGCCTCCATCGCCGCGATTGCGGCGGGGTAGTCCTCGCGCTGGAGATCGATGCCGATCTCGGTTTCGCGCAGGGTGTCGGCGCGGTCCGCGTCGAGGTCGTCCTCCGCGAGCCACGCGTGGACGGCGGTGAGCGCTTCGTCGAAGCGCTGCAGGGTCCGCAGCAGTTCGATCTCGTCGTCGCGGGCCCAGTCCCGGTTCGGGTAGCGCTCGATGAGCATGCGCCGCTCGCGCAGGGCGTCATCGAACTGCAGGTTCGCGCGGTAGGCCCCCACCAGCGCCTCCGCCGTTTCCTGGTGCGCCGGATCGAGCGCGGCGGCCTGTTCGAGCGTCTTCACGGCGTCGGCGTAGCGGCGCTGCTGCATCTGGGCCAGCGCGATCAGGTGCAGCGTGGGCGCGTCGGGTGCGGACGCGTCCACGGCCTCCTGGAGCGTGCGTTCGAAGCGCGCCGGGTCGGGATGATCGCGGTCGAATTCGAGCCACGCGACGCAGCGTGCGATCGTCGTCGGGGGCGCCGACATGCGCCGCAACTCCTCGATCTGCCGCGCCGCCGCCCGCCGGTCGCGGTCCGTGAGGTAGGCGCTGAAGAGCATTTCGCGTCCGCGTGCGTTGTTCGGGTCGGTGTCCACCAGCGTCTGCAGCAGGCGCATGGCGCGGTGCATCTCGCGTTGCTCGCCGTAGAGTTCCGCCAGCGCAATCATCGCGGTCGTGTTCGTCCGGTCGAGGCGGATTGCCTTGCGCAGGTGTTCGCCGGCCTCGTCGTTTTGTGCGAGGCCGATCTGAGCCTGGCCGATGATCGTCTCCAGTTGGGCGTCTTCGGGTAGCTTCACGCCGTCCGGCGCGGCGGCTGCGAGCGCGGCATCCCAGGCGAAGCGCGCCAACTGCAGGCGACCGAGTCGCACGCGCGCGGGGACGAACTCGGCCTGTGCCGCGATCGACTGCTCGAATTGCGCGATCGCCGCATCGTCAGCTCCGCAGGCCTGGGCGAGGGCGCCGCGCACGAAAGCGACGGCGAAGGTGTCCGACGCCGAAGGGGTATTCGCGGCGGACGGGCAAGCCTCCGGAGGCAGGGCTGCGACGCGGCGCGCCGCCTCGTCCGCCGTTGCCGGCTCCGCCACCACGGCGTCGGCGGCGGCCTGCAGCGCCGCCTGCCAGTCCTGCTGAGCGGTGAGCGTGTCGAAGAGCGCCCAGTGCACGGCGGGATCGGCGCTCGCGTCAGCCGCCCGGTTGCGCAGGACGCTTACGGCCTCCTGGGCGCGGCCCGCGCGCTGCAGCGCCGTCGCCAGCGCCTGGGCGAGGCCGGCGTTGTCCGGATGTTCCGTCGAGAGCTTCTGCAGATCGGTGATGGCACCGTCCGGCGTACCGCGTTGGGCGTACACGGCGGACAGCACGTCGATGGTCTGGATCCGCCAGCACGACCGTGCGGGCCCGGTGAGCGCCTGATCGGTCGCCCCGCGCCGAGGAGCATTTCCGCGTAGCGGGCGCTGCCCGGCGTCGGCATCGGGCTGTCGCCGTAGGCGGCCTCGAACCGCTCCGCCGCGATCTTGAATTCCCCACTCGCCGCCACGTCCGCGATCCGCGGGGCGCCGTCCGCGGCACGGCTGTGCAGGTCGCAGCTCCGCGCTGACGACGCCGTCGTCCGGCAGCGCCTGGCTGCTGGCGTCGAACCGTTCGTACGCGGTGATGGCGGCGGTGAGGTAGCCTTCGGCGACGAGCGTCTCGGCCAGGTGGTACTGGGGCCAGGGAACGATCTCCTGCGTCGGGTTGGTGACCGGGCAGAGCAGTGCCAGGCGGTACTGCCGCAGCGCTTCGGCGTTGTCGAACCGCCGCGCCGCCAGGCGCCCGCGGAGGTAGTGGGCCACGAGGCTGTCCGCCGCCAGCGCGTCGACGTATTTCTGGACGCGCTGCACGTCGCCCGCCTCCCACAGCGTGAGGGCCAGCGCTGCGGCGATGCGCGGGTCGTCGGGCGCGTGGCGCTGCGCCTTCTCGAGTTCGAGCGTCGCCTCGGTAGAGCGCTGTTCGCCGCGGAGCCCGTGGCGGGCGAGACCGCGGGCGGCGCGTTCCGGCAGCGGCGCTGGCTGCTCATGCGGCGCGGCGGGCGCGGTGAGCGCCGGCGGCACGTCGTTCAGCGGGACGCGGGCGCGCTGCGGGTTCAACGCCGCGTCGGCCGGCGGTGCGTCCTGCAAGACCGGGGGGTGGCGGCGAATGCGAATCAGGCCTGCGACCCAGGCCGCGGGACGTCGCGTTGATCGTGTTGGCATCATGCTGGTGGCTCCGCGCGCACGACCGGACCGTCGGGCGCTTGGCAAAATCTGTTTCAATTCTTGCGGCGGGTGGTGGTCTTCGTGCGCGTCTTGCGCGCACCGCCCGTCGTCGCCGACCGGCTGCCCGACTTTGCAGCGGTCTTCTTCGTGGTTTTTCGGCGGGTAGCGGCCTTGGGCTTGCGGCCCGCGGCGGCTTTCGTGGTTTTCGTCGCTTTCGCGGACTTGCGCGGGCCACCCGCCGCCGTTCGCGTGGACGCGCGGGGGGCGCTGCCGGCGAAGGCCTCCAGGTCGCGGGCGAACTCCTGGGCGTCGGCGGCGCTGACGTGGCGTTCGAGGAACGCCTGCACCTCGCCGGTGTCGGCGCCGGGGTCGACGAGCTCCTCGCGGCGGAGCACGTCGAGCGCGACGTTGTTCACCGGGATCGCGTGGCCGCCCAGGCTCCAGAGCAGCAGGTAGGCGCTCACGTAGGGCGTCATGCCCTCGAGCCCGTCGAGGTAGCCCTTCACCTCGCGCACGCCGCGGTTCGCGAGTCCGTCGAGCGACACGGCGTACTGCTTGCGGTAGATCGCGTTGAGCACGCTGATCAGCACCTTGGCGCGTTGCACGGGATGGGGCACGTGCTGCTGGATGGACGCGGAGACTTCCGCGGGCGAGGAGACGCGCAGTTCGTTGAAATCCACCATGTCGTCGCGGAGCTGGCGCATGGCCCGCTCGGCGCGTTGCACGCTGGTCTCCTGGCTGAGGACCGCGATGATGAGGTGTTCGATGGGATCGGTGGTTGCCGGCGCGCTGGACGTGGCCGAACCGCGGATACGCGACATCGCTTTCTTCAGTTTCTTCGCGTAGAGCGTCCCGTTCTTCATCCACCCACTCCGTCGCTGGGCCACTGGTCCACGTCGTCGTCCGGTTCGAAGGAGTCCACCGCCTCGGGTGCGGGCGGCAGGCTCTCGTCGATGATGCGGATAATCTCCTGGGCCTTCTTGATCGAGCCGTCGGGCACGAAGCGCACCTGGGGGCAGACGCGGGCGGAGATGCCCTTGGCCACGGCGCGCTGGATGCGTCCGCGGGCGTGGTCGAGTCCGCGGAACGTGTTGCGTTGTTCGGCCTCGGTGCCCATCACGCTGACGTAGACCTTGGCGTTCTGCAGGTCGCCGGACACCTCGACGCGGGTGACGCTGGCGAAGCGGCTGATGCGCGGGTCCTGCAGCTTGTCGGCGATCATGCCGCCGACGATTTCGCGAATGACGCTGGCCACCTTGTCCGGTCGAAACGACTTCATGCCTGTTGCCTACAGAACCTCTTTTTCATACCCCACGAGCGACGCGCCGCCGCAGGTCCGCACAAAATCGACCGCCTGGTCGAGGTGGCTGTGCAGATGCCGCGGATCCGCGGAGACCATCGCGACCGCGAGGGTCGCCCGCTGCCGGGCGTCCTGGTTATCCACCTCGGCGACCGCGGCGTTGAACTGCGCCCGCATCCGGTCCTTGAGGCTCTTGAGCACGCGCCGCTTGTCCTTGAGCGACGCCGCCTCGTACAGGGCCAGCTCGATCGTCAACACACCCACATGCGCCGCCATCGCGCGTCGCTTCAGAAGCCCAGCGAATCCGTCGTCACCGCCCCGTCCACCGGGTCGATCTGGAACATCCGGTACGGCTTGTCCTCGGCGGGCCGGTAGGCCATGCGGCCGACGCGGGCGAGCGCGTCGAGCAGCAGGGGCCGATCCTCCGCGGGCACGCGGTAGAACGTCAGCTCGCGCTCGACGTTCGCCGTATCGAAGCCGTACACCCGCCCGGTGGGCAGGAACGTCATCAGGTCGCCGAGCGGTTCGCGCGGCAGGAACAGGGCGGTGACGCCCACCCAGCCGCCGCGGACATCCACGTCGTAGACCCGCGCGACGTAGCGGTACTTGCCAATCCGCACGGTTCGCGCGGTCACGTCGTCGTCGGGCAGCAGCCACGACGCGAGCCGTTTTTCGGACTCGCTCGTGCTGTCGCTGCTCTCCAGCGCCCGGCGCAGATCGGGGTATCCCGGCATGCGCATCAGGAGCGGGTCGTTGATCCGCACGGCGACCGCGATCGTGTGCCGGCCGGGATTCAGCTTGAGCAGCGCGTTGGTCCGCAGGTCGGTCTGCGCGTCGTCGCGGTTGAAGACCGCGTCGACGGCGCCGCCCTCGGCCAGGTGCAGCACGAGCCCGCCGGCGGGCACGCTGGCGACGTACGCTCCGTCCGGGTGAATCTCCAGCGAGGCTGTGAGCAGGCCGCGCCGCTCGGTCAGCTCGGTGGGGTGCACCGGCCCCGGCGTCGCCGCGGGCGGCGGCGTCGCCTCCGCGACCGCTGTCGGCGTCGGCGTCGGCGAGGCGCCGGCGAGTTGCTGGTACAGCCCCGGCACGTACTTCCAGACGACCGCCCCGATCACGATGATCACCGCGACGTAGGTCATCTTCAGGATGACCGCGAAGGGATCGACCGTGGCGGATTTTCCCTGCGCCAGACGTTTTTCCGCGCGCTTGCGCCGCTTGTGCGACTTGCGCACGGCCCGCGTCGCGTCGGCGTCGAACACGCCGGTCTGCTCCACGGCGTCCAGCAGATTCTCGCCCTCGTCGTCGGTGGGCGGACGGGCCACGACCGCCTCGCGTCCGCAGTAGCTGCAGCGCACCACCTTGCCGGCGTCCTCGTCGCGCGCCCGGATCAGGTGCCCGCACTCACCCTTGAACTCGATCATGCGCCCTCTCGATCGTGTCGCGCTGCGGCTGTCGGCGCTGGGCTAATCCAGGGTCCGGGCGACCTTGATGATCTCGAACGTCTCGATCATGTCGCCCACCTTGATATCGTCGAATCCCGCCAGGCGGATGCCGCACTCCATGCCGGCGCGGACCTCGCGTACATCGTCCTTGAACCGCTTGAGCGAATCGAACTTGGCGTTGTCCCGCACGACCGCGCCCTGCCGCACGACGCGCACGACGTGGTTGTTCACCAGCGTGCCCTCGCGGACGTAGCAGCCCGCGACCAGGCCCACCTTGGTGATGCGGAACACCTCGCGCACCTCCGCGGTGCCGCGCTGCTCGGAAATCTCGTCCGGCGCCAGCAGCCCTTCCAGCGCCTTCTTGATGTCGTCGGTGACGTCGTAGATCACCTTGTAGGGGCGGATGTCCACGCCCTTTTCCTCGGCGAGCCGCCGGGTCTTGCCCGGCGCCGTGACCCGGTAGGCGATGATGATCGCGTTGGACGCGTCCGCGAGGTGGACGTCGCTGTCGGTCACCGCGCCGATGCCGGCGTGGAGCACGTTCAGCTTCACCTCGTCGCTGGGGAATTTCGCCAGGGTGGAACTCAGCACGCTCACCGAGCCGTCCACGTCGCCCTTGATGATCACGTTCAGGTCGGCGACGTCGGCCTCGTTGCGCTGCTTGACCAGGTCGTCGAGGCTGCGTGCCTTCTTGATCGACGACTGCGCGTCCGTGCGCCGCAGGTTGCGGACCTCCTCGGCGATCTCCTTGGCCCGCTGCATGTTGTCCACCTTGTAGAAGTGGTCGCCCGCAGACGGGACCTCGTTCATGCCCCAGATCTCCGCCGGCATCGCCGGCCCGACCTTGCGCACGCTCTTGCCGGTGTCGTCGTGGAGCGCCCGCACCTTCCCGAAGGAGTTGCCGCACACCACCACGTCGCCGACCTTGAGCATGCCCTCGCGCACGATGACCTGCAGCACGGCGCCGACGCCCTGGCGGCTCTCCGCCTCGACCACGGTGCCCGTCGCCGGGACCGTCGGATCGGCCTTGTACTCGTGCAGCTCGGCCAGCGTGGAGAGCAGTTCGAGCAGCGTGTCGATGCCCTCGCCGGTCGCCGCCGACGTGTGCACCACGTCCGTGTCGCCGCCCCAGTCACCGCTCGGGGTCAAGCCGTGCTCGGTGAGCTGGCCGTAGATTTTCTGCACGTTCTGCGTGCCCAGGTCGATCTTGTTGAGCGCCACCACGACCGGCACGCCCGCCGCCTTCGCGTGGTTGATGGCTTCGATCGTCTGGGGCATCACGCCGTCGTCGGCCGCCACGACGAGCACGACCACGTCGGTGAGCTGCGCCCCGCGGGCGCGCAGCGCGGTGAAGGCCTCGTGGCCCGGCGTGTCCAGGAAGGTCACCGCGACCTTGCCCTTCTTGAAGTGGTACGAGCTGATGTGCTGGGTAATACCCCCATCCTCGTGCTTGGCCACGCGTGCCCGGCGGATGAAGTCGAGCAGGCTCGTCTTGCCGTGGTCCACGTGCCCCAGCACGGTCACGATCGGGGGACGCTGCTTGAGGTTGGTGCGTTCCAGCGCGGCGTGCTCCTCCCGCAAGCGGTCCAGCGCGAGTTTGGCTTCGACCACGGTCAGCTCCACGCCGAAGTGCGCGGCAATCAGCTCGGCGACGTCCTTGGAAATGGCGCTGGTGGGCGTGAGCATCAGCCCATGCTCCTTGTGCAGCACCGGGAACATGCGCTGGAAGGGGATGCCGATGGCGGCGCAGAGCTGCTTCACCATGATCGGCTCCTCGACCGTCGCCTGGGTGATCGGCGCCGACTGCATCGGACCGCCGCCGCCCTTGCGCGTCGCGGCCCGCCGCGAAACCGTCCGCCGGCCCGTCGCGTCGCGCAACCGCGCCCGCCGCTCGGCCAGGTCCTGGTCGTTCCATTCGCGGAGCCGCTCGCCCGAATCGAGGTACGAGCGCGCCGACTGCCGGCCGCTGCGTTTCCCGCCGGACTTCTCGGCGCCACCGCCGCCCCGGCGGCGGCCCTTGCCACCCCGGTCCGAGGGCGCTTCGCCCCCCTCGGGCGCCGGCGCCTCTATGGGGGAATCCCCAGGACGCCGCCGCGGCCCGCGGCGGGGAATCGTGTATTCCTCGGGCGCCTCGTAGCGCACCACGCGCGGCCCGCTCAGCTTCGCCGGCGCCGGCACGTTCTGCGGGCCGGCGGGCTTGACCACTTCGGCGACAGCCTCCTCCTGCGGCGCTTCCGCCACGGGCTGCTCCGGCACCACGGGCGGCTCGGCGACAACCGGCGGCTCGGCAGCCACCGGCGTTTCCGCCGTCACCACGGGCTCTGCCTTTTCGACGCTCGGCGCGGGGGCTGGTTTCGCTTCCGCCTCCTCCACCGCGGGCGCTTCCGCGCGGGTGGCGGGTGCTTCCGCTTCAGCCTCGGTCTCCGTCTCGACCTGCGCAGCCTCCGCGGTGGTCGAGAGCGACTCGTCCATTTCGGCGACCGCGACGCCGGCACCTTCCTCCTCCGGCGCGACGGCCTCCTGGTCCTTCGTGGGGGCCTTCGTCTCGGTGGTCTTGCGGCGGGCCTTGCGCTTCTTGCGCGCCGTGGCCAGGTCGACCGGGCGGGCCGTCTCGACCGCGGTGACATGCGCTCCTTCGCTGAACCATTCGCGCACGGTGGCTTCCAGCCCCGGACCTAGCGTGGACATGTGGTTCTTGACGTCGATCCCCTCAGCCTGGCACTTGTCCAGGATGTCCTTGCTGGTGACGTTGAGCGCCTTCGCCAGAATGTGAACGCGCATTTTTTCAGCCAAAGGTCTTCTCCAATCTGTCCCGGCAGAGCCGCACCACCGCTGGCGCGATTTTCCCCTCTAAGACTCACGTACTTCCGAAAGGTCGTCCGCGGGCTCAGCCGCGGCGGCCGGCGGGGTTTCTGTCGCCTGCTCCGACTCGGTTTCACCACCCACCGACACGTTCGCGGCGGACTCGGCGGCATCATGCGCCACCGCGGCGTCGTGGGCCATGCTCTCGGCTGCCACGTCGGAGGCTTCGCCTTCCGCCGCCGCGCCCGCAACTGCTGCGCTGTCAACCGTATCGCTGTCAGTCACATCACTGTCGGCTGCCGGCTCGCCCTCGCTCGAAGGTTCATCGCCGCCGATGCCCAGGGCGGCGGCCGCCGCCGCCATCTCGGCAGCCTCCTCGGCTTCACGCTCGGCCTGCCGGGCAGCCGCCAGTTCCTTCTCGGCTGCGGCCTCCGCCTCGAGCCGCTTGGCCTGCTCGGCGGCGATGGCCACGATGCGGCCGGCGAACTCCTCGTCGATTTCCAGTTCCGCGACGAGCGGTTCGGTGCCGACCTCCTCGATGTCGGCGAGCGCGATGATGCCCATGGCCACGAGGCGGTCGAGCATCATGTCGGTGATGCCCTCGATCTCGCGGAGCACCTTCTCCATGTCGTCGAGCGACTTGTTGTAGTCGACCGGCGTGACGATTTCGATATCCCAACCGGTCAGGCGCGCCGCGAGGCGCACGTTCTGGCCGCGTTTGCCGATCGCCAGCGAGAGCTGGTCCTCGGCGACCACGACGGTGGCGCGGCCCAGCTCGAAGCACAGCGCCGTTTCCTGCACTTCCGCCGGCTTGAGCGCGTTGGTGATGAGCACCTGCGACGACTCGTTCCAGCGGACGATGTCGATTTTCTCGCCGCCCAGCTCGTCGACGATGTTGCGGATGCGGCTGCCGCGCACGCCCACGCACGCGCCGACCGCGTCCACCTTCGCGTCGATGCTGGTTACCGCAATCTTGGTGCGGTAGCCGGCCTCGCGGGCCAGCGCCTTGATCTCGATGATGCGTTCGCCCACTTCGGGCACTTCCAGGTCGAACAGGCGGCGGATGTAGTCGGGGTGGGTGCGGGTCAGCACGATACGCACCTCGTGGGGCATTTCCCGGACGTCGAGGATCATCGCCCGGATGCGCTCGCCGGGGTGGTGCGTCTCGCCGGGGATCTGCTCGCTGCGCGGCAGGAAGCCCTCGGCGCGGCCGAGGTTCACGGAGATCGCTCCGCGCTCGATGCGCGACACGGTGCCCGTCACGATCTGCCCGACGCGTTCGGCGAATTCCTCGAAGATGCTGTCCCGCTCCGCCTCGCGGATCTTCTGGATCATCACCTGCTTGGCGGTCTGGGCGGGGATGCGGCCCAGGTCGAGCATGGAGATGGCCTCGCCGTTGAGTCGCGCCTCGATCTCGCCCGTCAGCCGGTCGATCTTGACCGTCACGTCCTCCATCGCGCCGTACGCCTTGCGTACCGCGGACAGCATGGCCATCTCCAGGTCCTCGAAGACGAGGAACTTGTCGATGTTCTTTTCGCGGCTGATGTGGTCGACGACCTTCAGCAATTCCTGACTGTTCATGGCCCCAGTGCCTTTCAAATTGTCGTGTGGAACCCCGGCGTCCACACCCGCCCGCAATGTGCAGCGGCATCACGGCTCGCGCCGGATCCCGCGATCCCAAACAAAAAAGTGGGCGCGAACCGCGATCCCACTTTCCCAACCGACAACGCCACCTCGCTGACAGGGTCTTCTACGCCATCGGTAGATCTCCCCTGCGCGCGCCGGATCCCGCGGTCCGTGATCCAGCCGGTGGTACGACCGCCCAGTGCTCGAACCGGTCAGTTCGCACTGGGAGCGGCTCCATATCCGTTCAGACCGACGTTCACACCCGTCTCTCCGGTCTCGAACAGGTGCACCCGCGCGGCATCAAACCCCACGAGCACACGGCTTCCCTCCGTCACGGGGGTCGCCACGGGCACGCGCGCGACAACCTGGCCGCCCCGCGGGGCCTCCAGGTAGACGTCCTTGTCGCTGCCCAGGATCTCGATCACCGTGACCTTCATATCCAATCCGCCGCCGGCGGGGTCCGCGTTCAGCGTCAACACCTCCGGCCGCGCGCCGTAGACCAGCGCGTCGCCCGTGCGGTTGCCCAGGGCCGTCGCAACGCCCTGCGGGATGTCCAGCATGCCGTAGCCGGTATCGAACCGCAACCGGCCGTCGGCCTGGACCACCCGGCCCTCGAAGAAGTTCATCGGCGGAATGCCCACGAACCCCGCCACGAACCGGTTCGCCGGCCGCTCGTACACGTCGACCGGGCTCGCGCACTGCTGCACGATCCCGCCCTTCATCACCGCGATCCGGTCGCCCAGCGTCATCGCCTCTTCCTGGTCGTGCGTGACGTAGATCGCCGTGGTCTGCAACTCGCGGTGCAGCTTCTTCAGTTCCGCACGCATCTGGATCCGCAACCGCGCATCCAGGTTGCTCAGCGGCTCGTCGAACAGAAACGCCCGCGGCGTCCGCACGATCGCCCGTCCCACCGCCACGCGCTGCCGCTCGCCGCCCGAGAGGGCCTTCGGCTTGCGCTGCAGCAGGTGCTCGATTCCGAGCATCTTCGCCGCGCGGGTCACCTTCTCGTGAATCTCCGCCTTCGGCACCTTGCGCATCTTCAGGCCAAACGCCATGTTCTTGTACACCGTCATGTGCGGGTACAGGGCGTAGTTCTGAAAGACCATCGCGACGTCCCGGTCCTTCGGGGCCACGTCGTTCACCACGTTGTCGCCGATGCTGATCGTGCCGCTGGAGATGTCCTCCAGGCCCGCGACCATCCGCAGCGTGGTGCTTTTACCACATCCGGAGGGCCCGACCAGCACCAGGAACTCGCGGTCGGCGATGTGGATCGTGACGTTGTCTACCGCCTTGACAGCCTGCTTACCCGGGTAGACCTTCGAGACGTCATCAAGTCGGACCGTCGCCATCCTGTGCGCAAACTCCCACCGATCCGGTTCCAGTCATGCTGACGACCTACGGGCCATCCGCCGCCTGTCCGGGACTCGCTCGGGACCGAGCATTATAAGTCCAAGCCACCTTCTGTCAAACCACACAGGCCGGCGGCACACGCCCCGAAGTTACGCTCCCAGAAGAACTTGCGGTTGTGCGCGCCCCTCCCGACGACTAGACTTGCACCCCGTTCCGCCCGGGCGCCAAACCGCGTCGCCTGGGCCCTTTGGGAGATCGCTCATGACCCCTGCCCTCCGCGTCCAGACCGCCCTCGCCACCCTGGTGCTCGCCGGCCTCATCGCCGCCACGGGCCTTTTCGGTACGGGATGCACCGTCGTGCCCTCCACGCCCGACAACGGCGACATGGACACCAACGGGACGCCCCAACCCACCCCCGGGCCCTCCGTCGCGATCCGCTTCGCCAACCTCACCGACTTGGCGGTCCTCGCCGATGTCTACGTCTCCACCAACGGCGCGGACCTCTCGCCGGACGCCCTCTTCGTCTCCGACAACCTGCTGATGGACGGCGTCGGACTCGCCTCGACCGGCGTTCTCGTGCCCCAATCGACCGATTCGGTCGAGGTGCCCTGCGTGGACGGCATGGTCGTCGCGACCACCGGCGGGGTCTTCCGCGATCCCGACACCGGCGAGGAACTCGGTACCGGCAACCAGCGCATCCTCCAGCAGGGGCTCGTCTTCGATTGCGAGGCTGAGATCACGTTTGTATACCGCCTGGAGGGTGACGTGTATGAGGTGGTGGTGACACTCAACTGAACCCTGCCCAAGGTACTGTCATGGCATCCACCCGCATCCTCCGGCTCGCGTACCTGCTCAGCCTGCTGATCGCCGGGTTGGCGACAGCCCAGACGCCGTCGCCGGCCCCGAGCCCGAGCCCCGAGGCCGCGCCGTCGCCGGAAGGGGCTGACGACGCCGAGCTTGTCGGCCTGCTGGAGACGTATTTTAAGGCCAAGGACCTCCGGACCCGGCGCGAGGCCCAGGGCAAGATCGCCGGCTATCCCGAGGTGACCTTCGACCGGGTCGCGGACGCCCTGCCCAAGGTGAAGTTGTGGGATCAGCATCCGTCCGGCGTCGAGAAGGTCGAGGTGCGGATGCCCCACCCTGGCCGCGGCGGCAGTCCGACGGCGGTTGTGCAGGTGCGGGTACCCGCGCATTACGACCCGGGGCACGCCTACCCGCTGCTGTTGGGGATCCCGGATCGCGGCCGCGACGCCGAGCAGTTCACGGGCCTGCTGGCGATGCTGGCGAGCGAGCGTCGCGACCGAATGATCGTCGCGGCGGTCGAGGGCCTGGAGGGCGTGTGGTTCAGCGACGGCCAAGCGGCTGCCAACGACCCGCTCAACCTGCTCGACGTGCTCAAGCGGCGCTACCACCTCGACACGAACCGCATCCTGTTGACCGGTTACGGCGCGGGCGCGCACGCGGCGTTCAGCCTGGGGCTGCTCGACCCGGACGCCTTCGCAGCCGTGATGCCGCTGGCGGGGGCGTGCGCGCTCGAGACTGGGGCGGAGTCGGCTGATCTGTTTCTGCCCAACCTGACGAACACGCCGGTCTTCGCGGTCTTCGGCGCGGAGGACCTCGAGAAATTTCATCCCGAGCCCGGCGCGACGGTGCTGGGCGGCGTGGCGGGTTGGAACCGTTACATGGCGGCCCGCGCCGAGCACCTCGACGTGCCGCTGCGGGCGTTCGAACTGCCCGACGCCAACACCGACGGGATCGTACCCGACGCGGACGTGCTCACGCGGTTTCTCGACGCACGGCGGCCGGCTGCCCCGCACCAGGTGGCCCTGCGTTTCCGCTATCCGGAGCAGGGCCGGATCGGCTGGCTGCGGCAGACGCGTTTCACGGGCGACCCGTGGACGGCCCAGAGCATTGTGATTTCCCCGGGGGAGAAGGAGACGCCGGAAGAGGCCATTCGCGCGGTCCTCACCGAGAAGCTCGCGTTCCTCGGCGGCAGCGTGGCGGGGCAGGCGGTCCGCATCGACACCGGCCGCTGCGACCGGATCGACGTGCTGCTGAGCGACGGGCTCGTCGACCTTGGTGAGGACGTGACCATCCACGTGGACGGCACGCAGCGCTTTGCCGGCCGGCTCGAGCGCCGCCTCGGCACGCTGCTGGAGGAAGCGCGCCGCGATTGGGAATTTCAGCGCCCGGTGGCCGCCCGCGTGCAGATCTCCAAGTCCGGCCGCGCGATTGAGTATTGAGCGGTCAGCGATCAGCTTTCAGCTATCAGCCAGGATGTAGCGGACCGTAATTCGCTTCGGTGTGCCAATGCTCTTGGGCAATGTTCGGGTGTGCCACTGCTCTTGAGCAGTGCTTTGCCGGCGCACCGCTCGCCGCGATGTGCCTTACCAAAGGTCCCCTGCGTTGATCCTTGCACCGATTTCCGTTCACCGGCGGCCCGCGGTCTCGCCCTCCAGGCCGTAGCGCTTCATCTTCTTGTAGAGCGTCGTGCGGTTGATCTCGAGCGTCTCCGCGGTCGCCTGGCGGTTCCAGCCGTTGGCGCGCAGCGCCGCTTCGATCACCGCCTTCTCCGGGCCCTCCAGCGCCTTCTTCAGCGACGTCGGCGCGAACGTCACGTCGTAGCGCACGGTGCTCGCCTGCTCGATGAGCTTCGGCGGCAGGTCGTCGACGTCGATCTGCCGGCCGCGCGCGAGCACCACCGCCCGCTCGACCACGTTCTCGAGTTCGCGCACGTTGCCCGGCCAGTGGTACCGCTGCATGCACCCGAGCGCGTCCTCGGTGAAGCCGTCGATCGGCCGCCCCGACTCGGTCACGTACTTGACCAGGAAGCGCCCGGCCAGCAGGGGAATGTCCCCGAGCCTCTCGCACAGCGGCGGCAGGTTGATGTTGACCACGTTGATGCGGTAGTAGAGGTCCTCTCGGAAATTCCCAGCGCGGACCTCGCTCTCCAGGTCCTTGTTCGTCGCGAGCACGAGCCGCACGTCCACCTTCTCGGTCTTGTAGCTGCCCACCGGCTCGAACTGCATCTCCTGCACGGCGCGGAGCAGCTTCACCTGCAGCGCCGGTGAGGCCGTCGCGATCTCGTCCAGAAAGAGCGTTCCGCCGTCGGCGGCCTTGAACTTGCCGACCTTGTCCGCGACCGCGCCGGTGAACGCGCCCTTCACGTGGCCGAACAGCTCGCTCTCCAGCAGCGACTCGGGGATCGCACCGCACGCGACCTCCACGAGCGGCTTGTCCGCGCGGTGGCTGCGATGGTGAATCACCCGCGCCACCAGCGACTTGCCGGTGCCCGACTCGCCCTGCACGAGCACGGTGACCTTCGACGGCGCGACCGCCTCGATCAGGTCGTAGACTTTCTGCATCTGGTGGTCGTGGCCGACGATGCTGTCGAGGCCGTAGCGTTCCTCGAGCCGTTTCTTGAGCGTCTGGTTTTCCTGGATGAGGGCCTGCTGGTGCAGCGCCCGCTCGACGACGAGCCGGATTTCGTCGTCGATGATCGGCTTGGTCAGGTAGTCGTACGCGCCGAGCTTGATCGCCTCGACCGCACTTTCGATCGTGCCGTACCCGGTGATCATGATCACCACGGTCTGCGGCCAGCGCTGCCGGAGCGTGCGCAGCAGTTCGAAGCCGTCGCCGCCGGGCATGTTGATGTCGCTGATGGCGACGTGGAACGCGCCCCGCGCCAGCGCGGCCATGCCGGTGGCCAGTTTCGTCGCCCCCTCGACCTCGTACCCCTCGAGGCGCAGCAGTTCGCAGAGCGAATCGAGGATGATCCGGTCGTCGTCGATGATCAGAATACGCGGTTTTTCACTGCCCACGTGCGTTCTCTCTCTTCCGTTCGATTCAGTGTGCCCCGACCGGCGGCTTGCACGCCGAAACCGGAATCCGTACGGTAAATACCGCACCGCCCGCCGGCACGTTGTCCGCCGATATCCGTCCGCCGAGCTGCGCGATGTACTCGCGGCAGATCGCCAGGCCCAGCCCCGTGCCCTTGCCCGCCTCCTTCGTCGTGTAGAACGGCTCGAACACCCGCTCCACCGTGTCCGGCAACCCCGCGCCGGTATCCTCGATGCGGATCACCACCTGCCGCTCGACGATGCCCGTCCGCACGGTGAGCCGCCCGCCCTCCGGCATCGCGTCGAGCGCGTTGCGGATCAGGTTGCTGCACACCTGGTACAGCCGCGTCCCCTCGATCGCCGGCATCTGCGGGTCGTCGTGGAAATCCGCCATGATCGCGACGCGATTCCCATCCGCCAGGTGGGCGAGGCCGTTGAGCGCCTCCTCCACCACGCGGTTGATGTTGCCGTTCTCGTGGATCGCCGGCGCGTTGCGCGAAAAGGCCAGCAGGTCCGCGACGATCCGCGTCATGCGCAGCAGCCCCTCGCGCACCTGGTCGAGATAACCCTCGACACGCACGACCGCGTCGCGATCCGCACCCGCGGCCTCGCCCGAGGCCAGGACCCGCAGCGCGAGCCCCACGTAGCGCAGCGTGCCGTCCAGCGGATTATTCAGCTCGTGGGCGACCCGTGCCGCCAGCCGACCCACGGCAGCCAGGTTCTCCGTCGCCGCCAGCCGCCGGGCCAACTCCGCCTCGTACGTCGCGTCCGCGACCAGCACAGCCAGCACGCGCCGCTTGCCACAGTCGAGCCGCGCAATACCCACGTTCAGCGTGCGCGCCTCGTCGTCAGCGGCTGCATAGCGCACGCCGGCGAACTGCGCCGCGACGTTCTGCGCCAGCGCGTTCGCCAGCACCTGCGACCAGGACTGGCCACCCGGCGCCGGCACTCGCTTGGACCACAACCCGACCCAGTCCTCCTCCGCTCCGAACAGCCCCTCCGCCGCCTGGTTGCGGTGCAGGACCACCAGCTGCTCGTCGAGCACGATCAGCCCGACCGGCAACAGGTCCGCAACGGCCGTGAGGTCCGCCAGCGAACACCCCTCCAGTACCGACAACTCGTGTGCTAGCGTCATAGCGATGGCAACGGTGCATCCCGCCGGAGGCGTCGCCCCCGGCGCCGCGTCCTGCAGGCAATCCAGCGGCGCACCGGCGACCCCGTCGCCAGCACCGTGCACCGCCGCTGGCTCTATCGGCTACGCCTCGGGCCCGTTTCATCGAAATGATGCGAAATCGCAACGCGCCTGTGGCGTGAACGGAACGCACCGCAGCCCGAAGCGCAGAATCTGCGCCCGCGGCTGAACGCGCATCCTTATGGCGTGATCACGAGGACCCAGCGGTACACCGCACGCCCGAATTGTCTGGCTGATCGCTGAAAGCTGAACGCTGACAGCTTCCCTCACTTCCCAATCGTCTCGTGGACGTGTTCCACGAGGCACGCCACGACCTCGCGGATGGTCATGTGGCTGGTGTCGATGCGGATCGCCTTGCCGGGCACAAGCAGGGGCGCCCACTGTTTGGCGTCGTTCGCGTCGCGGGCCGCGAGGTTGGCGCGGACCTCCTCGAGGTCGACGTCTTCGCCGTCCGCACGCAGTTCCTGCCAGCGGCGCACCGCCCGGCAGTCCAGGTCGGCGTCGACGACGAAGTGCACGTCGGCGTTCGCGAAGACCACGCTGCCCTGGTCGCGGCCTTCAGTGACGAACGAGCCGAGTTCGTAGCCGAGTTCGCGCTGCTTGCCGACGAGCAGGTCGCGGATGCCCTGCGTCCGCGCGATGGGCGAGGTCGCGCGGCTGACCTCCATCGTGCGGATCGCCTCGCTCACGTCCTCGCCGTTGACGCGCACGCGGGTGTGCGTGGGTCCGCAGTCGAGGTCGAGCTTCGCGGATCGCGTCATTTCCAGCAGCGCCGGGCCGTCGTCCAGGTCGATGTTGTCCTTCACCGCCAGGTAAGCCAGCGCGCGGTACATCGCGCCCGTATCGAGATACGGGATCTGAAGATGAGCAGCCAGTTTGCGCGCGGCGGTGGATTTGCCCGAGCCAGCAGGTCCGTCGATGGTGATGATCATACGCCGGCGATTGTATGCCGTTTTCGAGCGTCTTCAAGACGCAATTGAACGATGATTCGCGGACACCTAACCTCCGGCGCCACCGAACGATCCAACTGTTGACCCCCGCGCGCGCCGGGGCTATAAACGGAGGGGTGTGGTGTGTCAGCCTGTTCAGGCTGGCGGTGTGCGGGTGCGTCAAACCGGCGTGTGCACGACGGCCGATCTTGTGAATCTTCAGTAGCTCAACTGCCCGCGGTCCGTGCGCAAGTCCACCGGGTGGGCGCCTGTCCAGATCTTCGAGCCGGAGCGCGTCATGGCGGACGCCGTTGTAGCAGTGTGCCCCTCCTGTTCGCAGAAGTACCGCGTCGACCGGTCCAACATCGGTGCGCACGCCCGCTGCCGCAAGTGCGGCCAGACCTTCAAGCTGCTCGAAGAGCCGCCGATCGACGACGAGACGATCTTCGGGTGGGTCACGGACGACGACCCGTCGGCCAGCAGCGTGCTCGGGGGCACCGGGGTCGTGGGGTACCGCTTCAACGCCGCCACGCAGGTGCCCGCGCACAACGGCTGGGTGCATCCGCCGCCGCCCGACCAGCCCCGGGTGGACTTCGAGGAACTCGCGGAGGACGGAGCGTACTTCTCGTTCGCCCCGGCTGACCTGCGCGACCGCGACCTGCGCTGCTCGTTCCCGCACCGCTGCGCCCAGTGTCTCAGCCGCGAGGATCTCGAGCTGCACTACGTGCTCTGGCTCGAGAAGGTGCCGCCGTCCGACGCCGCGCTGATCAGCGAGACGGAGACGCGCACCCACCGCATCCTCAAGCTGCTCATGGAGACCCACGGCCTCGACTGGTTCAACGCGCTCGAACCGCTCAACACGCTGCCGCCGCCGTTCAAGGAGCCGATCCCCTACGCCATCTGTCCGCAGTGCAGCGTTCCGGGGGCTGTCCGCGGCCGGGTGACGGGCGAGGGGCCCGACGAACGCTGCCGCCTGATCATCGCGCACCCCACGATCGCGCTTGAGTTTTACCGCAACAACGGCGGGCGCGGCACGCCGGGGTATCAGAAGCTGCTCGTCGCCAGCCGGCAGCGCAAGGACAACCAGTGGAAGGCGCTCGCCGCGGGCGTCCGCATCCGCATCAACCAGTGGTACCACCCCCAGGGCGGCGAACGCTTCCTCGGCTTCTTCGCCGACCGCGACTTCGACCGCACGGAGCGCGGGACCGCCGGCCTGGTCCTCACCGACCGCCGGTTGATCTACAAGAAGTACGCCGCCCTGCGCGAGTACGCCCTGACCCAGAACGGCACGCTGGACATCGAGGCCGACCGGGCCATGGCGAGCGTCGAGATCCTCCAGCCGGACAAGCCCGCCGCGGTGCTCTCCACCACGCCGCTCGCGGCCAGCAGCCTCGCCCGCACGCTCTCGAGCCTCAACCGCAATTGGCAAATTCAGGTCACGACCCGGTCGTAATCCCTATGGCTCAGACATCACGCGCCGACGTGTGGCTCCCTCCGGGCACCTCCGCATTTTCACTTTCTCACTTTCTCACTTTCTCACTTATTCCGCGGTACAATGCACGCGACGTCCGCCGCCCAGGAAAAGGCATGGAAATTTACTAGGCGGCGCAGAATTGCGTCGCGGGTCGAATACCTGGAGGTTCCCGACGGTCCGCACCGCGGAACGAGCAACCACCCGGCTGCAGGTGGTTTTCTCTTCCGCGAGCACGCGAGTTGGTGACCCGGATGGATTTATCGCGGGATCCCGCGAAGCTCGGGCGCGACATAACTGGTCTGGCAGTCTACGCCCCCACTTCATGTTTGCTGGGGTGCTTACCCCACAACGACGGAAGCCGCCGCGGACCAGAGGCCACTCGCCGCGCAAGAAAGTCGAGAACTCCCGCGAATCTCGTTGACGTCCAAGTCTTGTCCAATTAGGCTGTTCGAGTGAATTCTGCATACTTGCCGGTCTAGCGGTTCCGCGACAATTGTACTAGTCGAGTAACTGACATAATCAATGTCATTTTGACACTCTCAACTACGCTGGTCTCATTTGGCATCCAACCAATTTGGTGTGGCACTATCAACAGTATTTGCTCCGAGACATCGTGCTGCTGCAATCATGATGTTTATAATTTCGATCCGACTTGCCCGGCAGGCGGCACATGCGTCTGTTGGGGGAACGCGTGCACCGGACCGGCATATGAATACCTCGAGGGCCCCTTTGGGTGCGATGATCTGGGGGAAGGCACGGCAACCTGCTGGGAAAAGTCCGGACGACAACGGAGTTGTGCGTATAGCGTCGCGTGCGAACTTTATTGCGTCGGTGAGTGCTGCTACCTCGCCACCTGTGGGCATGCACTGTGCTGCATCGAGTGGGGCCTCGATGAGAACGGCGTTCCCGTCGCGTGCAACACTTGGGGTAGTTCTGACACGACATGCATACATGGACCTTCCCTTTCTGTCGTGCCAGATGAGATTCCCGAGGAGACGACCGAATCATGCGTACCCTCGTAGCCCGAGGGCGATTCCTGCCTGAATGGTCATCGCAGAAAGGACCGTTATGAGACACAAAGCACTCTCTCTGTTGTTGACCCTTGGATTGCTGAGCCCCGCGCTGGCCGACATCGCCAATCCGCGCGACGCCGTTCTGTCGGCGGTGGCGCAGCGTGAGCGGGATGGCGAAGTCCTCTGGCGGGTCGTCAGTCCTGATCGGGAGAATTACTATTACTCCGCGTACGCCAACGGCAACTTCTACACCGAACATCGTGGCGATCGCACCGGAACGGTGGCGCCCAGTAACGATGGCACGGTGGCCGACGGATACCAGATGTTCAAGACGATGTTCGTCCCCGCCACCCACACATACTACGCGGGCATCGATCATGCGGTCAGCCTGAAGCGCACGTGGGCGGCTCCGACAATGCTCTGCTATCAACCGGAGTATCTTGGCCTGCTACCGATTCCCCAGTGGGCCTTCGCCACCGACGTCAAGGCGTGGCTCAGCGGGCCCGATTGGCATTGGATCTCGTTGACCGACCGGGGCGACGCCGTCGAAGTCCGCGCCGAAGTCACGCTCATGCAGACCGGTCGACGTTCGATCGTGCTGCAGCTCAAGAAAGCCGAGCCGCACTATCTGCTGATGGAGAGCTGCTTCGAAGTCTCCGATCCCACGGTGGCGATTGGCCAAGCCGTGAAGTCGGCGCGTAGCACCTCGACCTATGATGAACGCGGACGACTGGCGCGCGTTGTCTTCGACTCCGCGCGTGAGCGCCTGGTCCGCCAGGGGAACGGGACGTTCGTCGTGCAGCCGGCCCCCGGCGTCGATGCTCCGAAGTACACGGTGGACTTCCTCTGGTGGCTCCCGCTGCAGGAACCGTCGGATCTGCTTCAACGCTTCGACGTTGTACCGGGAACCTGGATGGTCACATCACCGTCGGTTTCGCTGCGCTGGGATGGACATGATTGGGTCGAACCCAACCGTCTGGCGGAGCATGTCGATCTCGCCGACTTCGAACGCCGCCGGGCGGCGTTCGATGAATTGCTGCCGGAGCCGCGGCTTACACCCGCCACCTGGAGCGCGCTAACCGCGGAGGTACGGGATCAACCGGACCGCTGGCAGGAGTACCTCCTGCTCGCCGCGCAATTCCAAGGCTATACGGCGGAGCAGGTGGCGCAGTTGGCTGCACGGCTGTCGACGGCGCAGGCGCAGGTCGCGCAGGGGCAAGCCGCGGGTGCCGTCTTCGATCGCCTCTTGGGCAGGTGAATCGGGTGACGAATAGACTGGGAAGGGTACGAGGCGCCACCAGCCGCGTCTCAAACTACGGACAGTCACGAATGACACTGCCGTTGCCAAGTGCCGGGCCCCGCGGCCAGGTCTGATTCTGTCGTCAATTCGCAAACGACCAGAATCGACAATCGCGCATGGAACGCGCCGACGACGCGTGTTAGAGTGCGCTGCAGCACAACCTGACCGAACACCCTGCTGGCTGCCGCCGGATGTGAAAAGCACCATGCCGGCCCACAAGCAAGCGACGATGAACGGGCAACCCCTGCCGCTCGATCGATCACCCCGGGCAACCGGGTGGGTCATCGCGACCATCGTCATCGGCAACTCGGTCCTCGACGTCGCACTCATGACCCAACCATCAGCCGATGCACTCCGCTGGGTGGTCCGGTCCACCCACGGGCTCGTGCGCGCTCCGTTAATCATGTGCGCGCTGGAAGGGGCGGTCCTCATCGCCGGCATGATGATCGTCACGGGGAAGCTGCGCTGGGCGGACGTCGGACTCGATCGGCGCAAACTGCTGCCCGGCATCGCGTTCGCCGTGGGCGTCTGGGCGGTGGTGCAGGTCGTGACCCTGGCGGCAACCGCGGCATCGGGGGACGGAGTCGCTTGGCATCCGCAGTGGACGCAACGTCCGCTCAGGGCGATCGGACGCATTGCCTCCGACTGGCTCGCTGTCGCGGTATATGAAGAGACCGTGTACCGAGGCTTCCTTTTGACGCAGTTGCGGATACACCTCAATCGGCTGGCGGGCGGGCATCGATGGCTGACGCTGGGCCTGGCTGTTGTGATTTCACAAGCACTCTTCTCGCTCGGGCACCTCCCGTATCTGCTCCATCACGGACTCGGTTGGGAGCAGATTCCCGCCGACCTGGTTTATCTGTTTGCAGCCGGCATCCTGTTCGCGGTGGTCTACCTCGCGACCTGCAACCTGTTCGTGGGGATGGCGGTCCACGCGATGCTCAACGCCCCGGCACTCATCGGGATGCTCCCGAACCGCTCGCGCTGACCACGCTTTTCGTCGTCACCGTGGTCGTCGTCGTGCCGCTCGCGCTGCTTCGGCGCCGGCGTGGGGGTTGGCGGACGGCGCCGCCATCCGCACTGCTTGGACCGAATCCTGTCCCGTGATGGCGCTTTTACCGGATGGGCTGCTGTGCTGGCCTGTAGGTTTTGCTCAACCCGGGCGGCTGCCGTTCCATGTTGCTTCTTCGCGGGCGCGGCGCTCGTACTCCCCGGGCGTGCAGCCGGGACTCTGCACTTAGGCGTCGAACGCCGCGTGGCCCATCGCATCCCCCGGATGCCAGCCGTCAACGATTGCGGCGATCGACCGTCCAGACGACCCATCAAACCTGCGTGCGGGTCGACGATGCCATCGGCGTCGGAATCCCCAGTCGAATCGCGTAACGTGACGACGGTCCCTAGTTTGGATGTAACGTGTTGATGGACAATGGTTTACGAGGTGTCTGCCGCAGGGGCGTCGCGGGGAAAGGCCGGCGGTTGGGCCGGCCACTGACAAAACGAGTAAGAAGAGTCGCCCGAGGCGCCATTAATCCGTGGGGACGGTTGTCAGCCCCCCGTCCGTACGCACCGGCAATCCGCGCCAAGGCACGCTCTGATTCGTTCGCGGCGTTTGCGCCCCGGATTTCTGTGCGAATGGCTGCGCCGACACTAGGAAATTCTCAAGAACGTTGTCACTGTCGCCACGACAAGGAGTTCGATCGCCATGAGACACGACGGCTGGATAACCGCTGCACTCGCCCTGCTCGCCCTCGCTGCCTGCGGCGTCGCCCGCGCCGACGATCCGCGTGCGCCCGACCCTGACACGCAGACGCTCACCATCCGCGGCCAGACCTATATGATCTGGCCATTCGACGACCTGCGCGCCCGGGGGTTCGACATTCCCGATGTTGCGCCCGAAGACAACGCGTTCTGGACGTACGTCGAGGCGCTCAACGCGTTCAAGGAGGTGCCGACGGACCTTAGCCCGGCCTTCGACTATGCGTTGGAGACGGCCTGGCCGTCGGCGGCTGGCAAGGCCCTGAAGGCTTACCTGCTCGAGCCGGACAACCAGAAGGCCCTGGCCCGTGCCCGCGAGGCGGCTGACGGGGAGGAGTTTCAGCTCTACTACTTCGGTGATCCGAACGGCAGCGTCATTTCGGTGCTGCTGCCGAGCCTGTCGGCGTATCGCATGCTGGGCAAGCTGCTCATCGTGGACGGTCGGCGGCTCGAGGCGGAGGGCGACTACGGCGGTGCGATGGAGAATTACACCACGGCGTTCCGCATGGCCCACCAGGTCGGCGGCGGCATCACGCTTATCGAGAACCTTGTGGGCATCTCAATCTGGGCGATCGGCGACCGGGCGGTCGACCAGCTCGTGCTGCGCCACAACCTGACGAAGGAGCAGCTCGAGGTTATCCAGGCAGCGCTGGAGGAGATTGCGCCGCTGCAGCCCACGGCGCTCAACGGCGTCAAGAACGAGCGGGTCTTCGGACTCACCATCGTGGACGAGTTCTCCGCGAACCCGTTCAACGTCTTGCGCAACATCCAAGACCTAACGGGGTCCGGGGGCGACGGCACGCTCGCCCGCCAGCGCGAGAGCGGATGGGGCCGGCTCGAGGCGCGCTTCGGCCAGTTGGTGCTCCCCGATCGCGCCATCAAGCAGCACATGACGAATTTCTACGACGAGTTGGCCGCCCGCGCCGCCAGGCCCGCGTACGACGCCGGGTGGACGGAGTTCGACGAGGGATCCGTGATTGACGATATTCCCCAATGGGACATCATGTCGCGCATGCTGCTGCCCTCGCTGTCGCGGGCCAGCATCCTCGCCGAACGCTGCCGCATGCAGACGCTGATGACCCGCGTCGCGGTCGCGCTGCGGCTGTACGCCGTCGATCACGACGGCATGGCTCCGGCGCGGCTCAGCGATCTCGGCGACCTGGTCCCGGTCGACGATCTGATCGACCCCTTCAGCGGCGGACCGTTCGTTTACGACCACCGCGACGGCGCGTGGCGCATCTACAGCTACAGCGAGAATCTCACGGACGACAACGGCAAGGTCGGCGACAAGCCGTTTGACCTCGATTACGTCGTGCGCTTCCCGCCGCCGGCCGTCGAGCCGTTCGAGTCGGAATCGGATGAGGCCGCCGGCACCGTGGAAACCGCAAGCGTGCAGGTGTCGAACTAGAGACCGGGCCAGCCGGCGGGGCCGGCGCGATCAGGATACCGGGAACGGACGCGGCGCGAGGCCGCCGAGAAGACCAAGGCAAAGTTGCCATCAACATAGCTTGTTGCAGGGGACGTGAACCATGAAGACCAAACTGGTAATGCTGCTTACGCTCACGCTCGTGCCGGCGGCGCTGGCTGAAGACGCCGCACCCAAGGTGCCGCAGGTCGTCGCGCTCGCTCCGGAGGACGCGCTCACCGTGCTCTACGCCCAGAAGCCGGCGGAGCTGGTGGACCACCCCTTCTTGAGCGAGCTGCAGGTCCGCAACAAGGCCGAGTTCAGCGCGTTCACCAAGACGACCGGCGAGACGTTCAACGGCCCGACGATGCTGGCGATCACCGGCTCGCCGATCAACCCGGCGTCGATCCGCGTGGACTTCGCGATCGAGCCCGCCGGCGGCACGGACGCATTCTTCTCCGCACTTGGGGAAACGTGGATGCCGCTGCTCGGCAAGCTGTCCGGCGATCCGCTCGCCAAGGTCGACACCGCCGGGCCGCTGCGGACGATCCGGTTGCCCGGGCCGATGCCGCTGACGCTGTTCGCTGCGGCGAAGACGGGCGTGGTGTACGCCAGTTCGCGCCAGGCGGACGTGACGCAGTGGCTCGCGGGTGAGGACCTGCCCGCCCGTTTTGTCAAGGGCGCCGACGCCGAGCGGATCGCGCTCGCCAAGCTGGCGGGTGCGGACTTCTTCGGCTACCTGAACGCGCGGGGCCTGATGACCATGGCCATGCCCGAGATGGAGCGCAGCGTGCCGGGTCTCTACGCCGCGCTCGGTCTCGACCGCTTCGAGTTCGCCGCGCTGACGGCGGAGTGGTCGCGCAACTTCAGCGTGAGCGCCACGGTCGGTCTCACTCCAGGTCAGGGCGGCGTGTGGGACGTGATTGCGTCGGATTCCTCGCCGGTGACGATCGCTTCGCTGATACCCGCCGACTACACGACTTTCGTACGCGGCGCGTGGACGAGTGCAGCCGACGTCGTCGAGCAGTTCAACGCTGCGCTCGACGCGGTGGATCCTGACATCGCGGCAGAGTTTCGCGACGAGTGCGCCGAGTGGCGTCAGGACGTCGGTTTCGATCCGCTGCGCGACTTCGCGGGCAACTTTGTCGGCGAGTGGATCTTCGCGGTCCGCGTCGCGTCGGAGAGCGACGTCTCTGCGGTGGCGGCTGCCCGGCTGGGCGATCCGGCCATTTTCTTCTCGCACATGCAGGCGGCGATCCGCAGGTTCGGGCTCGAGGTGCAGACCGCGTCGGCGGGCAACACGGTGATCTACTCCACGCCGCCGACCGTGCCCGTGCAACTGGCCTGGGCCGTCGTGGACGGGTGCCTGGTGGTGTCCGACCGGTCGGAGCCGGTCGTCGAGATCGCGACCGCGGCTCCGGACGCGCCGACCGCGTTGGCCGGGGCGGGGCTGCCCGGCGTGCTCCGCCGGTTGCCGGACGACAACGCGGCGCTGATGTTCGTGAACCTCGCCCAGCTCGCCCGCGTGGCGCTCGGCGAAGTGGATCACGATCCGCAGGTCGCGGCCCTGGCGCCGACGCTGCAGAAGCTCGTGGACTCCGACGCGGGTATGGGGATCGCGATCACGCGCGAGGAGAACGCGCTGACCGTGCAGCTCGCCGCGAACGACGGCGTGGGCCCGGACGTGCGCCGGGTCGCCTGGAAATCGCTGGAGGCGTCGGTCGAGCGTTCGCGGGAGCTGTCCAAGCGGGTGGTTTCCGCATCGAACATCCGGGGGATCATCACGGCGTGCATGATTTACGCCAACGATCACAAGGAGACGTGGCCGGCGACGATGGGTGAGCTGCTCACCTCCGGAGAGGTCACGCCGCAGATGTTCCGCGCGCCCTACGACGAGTCCGTGGAGATGATCACCGCCGAGAACGTGAACAACACGTCGTCGTACCTCTACCGCGACGGCACCGGCCTGCCGCCCGAGATGGTCGTGGTGTGCGAGCGCGAGCTGCGCGAGGGCGGCGCGAACTTCGGCTTCGCTGACGGGCACACCGAGTGGGTCGACGGCCCCCGCGCCCGCGAGCTGCTGGAGCAGATGAGAAAAACCGCAGTGCGCTGACCGCGGTTCAGCACGCGGGCGCAGACTCCGCGTGTCCCCGCGCCAGCACCATCAGTTCGCCGACCAGCGCCCGGGCGCTCGCCGCCTGGGCGCTGAGTTGTTCGGCCGCCGAGGCCGACTCCTCCGCCCCGGAGGCCGACGACTGCGTCAGGCGGTCGATCTCCGTGACGCCCTGGCTGATCTGGTCTATGCCCTGGGCCTGGTCGGCGCTCTGCTGGGCGATCTCGTCGACGAGCTGCGCGAGGCGGTCCACGCCGGTCACGATCGAACGCAGCGCGACGGCGCCCTCGCGGGAGCGTTCGATCGACTGACCGATCAGCGCGGTGGTCTCGTGCGAAGCCGTTGCCGCACGCTGGGCAAGCTGGCGCACCTCGTCGGCGACGATGGCGAAGCCCTTGCCGTGCTCGCCCGCCCGCGCCGCCTCCACCGCGGCGTTCAGCGCCAGCAGGTTGGTCTGGAACGCGATCTCCTCGATGGCCTTGATGATCTTCCCGATCTGGTCCGCGGAAGCATTGATGGCGCTCATCGTCTGATCGCCGCCGGCAGCCGCATCGTGGGTTTCACGCACGACCTGCTGCGCCTGCCGCGCGTGCTCGGCGTTGCGCTGAGTCATCGCCGCCATCTCCTCCAGGGCCGCAGACGACTCCTCCACGGACGCCGCCTGGGCGCTCGCCGCCTCGGCGAGCTGCTGGCCGGCGCTGGCGACCTGACCGGCGGCACCATCCACCTCGCGCGTCCCCGTGGTCAGCCCGTCGATCACGCGGTTGAACGTGTCGCCCGTCGCCGCCAGCTCGGCGTTGCTGAACGAGGTCAGCCCCCGGAACATCGCGCGCAGCGGGCGCGTGATCGACCGCAACAGAGCCGCACCGCACACCAGCGCCACAACGATGGCGGCCACGAGTGCGCCCAGCGCCAGATGCACGCTGCGCTTTGCCTCCGCGGTGAGCTGTGCGCTCGTTGCCGCCATCGAGGCGTTGGATTTCTCGACGTTCTCCGCCACGATCGGCTCGAGCTGGTGAATCGCCTGCCGCATCTGCTCGGTGCGCTCGGCGATGACTCCGTCCGCGTCCACCAGCGCGTGAAATTTCGTGCGGTATTCGTCGAGCCGCCCCTTCAGCAGCGTGCGCCGCTGCGGCGGCAGGCTGGCTGCGTCGATGCCGGCGGCGAGCTTGTCGAGCGTCGCGTCCACCTTGTCCACGTACTTGGGCAGCCCGCGCAGCAGGTAGTCCTTCTCGTGCCGCCGCAGCATGAGCAGATCGACCATCACGTGGGGCACGTAGCGCTCGGCGATGAGCGCTTCGATGCGGTGCGCGGCGTCGCGGAAGCCGCCGTTGCGTTCGTCCGCGCTGCGCCCGGCGCGCGTCGCCTGGGCGAAATCACGAATGGCCGCGACATACGCGGTCAGCTCGCCAGAGATCGTCTGCCGGGCCTCCTCCGCCAGCGCGGAATTCGCAAGTTCTGTGCGGAACGCCGCGACTGCAGCGTCGTGCTTCTCGAGGTACGCTTCCTCTCCCCGCAGCGCGAAGTCCTTCTCGCAGCGGCGCATCTCCAGCAGCGCGATCTGCAGACCCGCCACGTCGCACTCGGCGAGTTCGTGCTCCAGGTCGTGCACGATGTCGCGGAACTGGCCCTGCAATCCCGACTCGTGATCGAGTCCGCGGCGCTGCCACGCGTCGGCGACCGCGTGAAACGCCTGCTGGTACACCTCCGTATTCGTGCGGATGGTCCGGGCGGCGTCGGCCTCGGCGCCGCCGTCATCGCGGGCCAGCGCGTCGATCGCGTCGGTGTGCGTGCGGATGTCGGCCAGGGCCGCGTCCACTTCCGGGACGTGCTTGGCGTCCTTGGCCAGCAGGAAGTCCTTCTCGCGCCGCCGGGCGGTGAGCATGTCGTAGCCGATTTCGAGGGAGTGGCTCTTCAGCGCTTCCTGGTGGGCCAGCAGGCGGGTGTAGCCGCGCGTGGTTTTCTGCAGGGCCAGATGGTAGACGCCGGCGGCGCAGACCAGCACCGCCATAGCGGCTGCCATCCCCACCATGATCTTCGCGCTCAAGCGGACGTTTCGTGTCGCCTTCATCGTCGCCTCGGCCTGAATACGTGCTGTCGAACCGGACGCGGATCGGCATGGTTGACGACACCCGCCCGCGCGCCCCCGGGCCGTATCGACCGGCCCCCCAGCCGCCTTGAGCGGGCGGTGCGCGCCTGGGAAATGTCACATGACGGCCCGCGACGCGTTCAGTGCGCCGCGACGGTGCGCGGAGGATATCCGGCGGGAGCGGCCTACTCGAACTCGGTGGCGTAGCGCTCGGGATGGCGGCGTTCCATGAGTTCCTCGCGGGTGCGCCGCGTCTGGGCGTCGCCGCGGTCGCGGAAGATGCGCCGCAGGTACAGGTTGAGGCCGATCGTGGCCGCCAGGCCGAAGAGGCCCGCGAAGTGGATGATCAGGCAGACGATGCCGGTGAAGACGGCGGCGATCGCCGCGGCCATGAACCAACTGAAGACGATCCAGATGGCGCGGGCCATCTTCAGCGCGGCGTCACCCTGCTCGAACACGCGATCGCCCATGCCACTGCCGACGATCGCGGCGAAGGTGACGTAGGTCGTGGAAACCGGCAGCTTGTAGCTCGAGGCCATGGCGATCACGCTCGCGGAGATGCACATGATCACCGTGGCGCGCAGCGGGTCGAAGTGAATCCGCTTGCCCCGCTCGGTGAAGCGTGACCGCGGCGCCAGCGAGGCGTCGCCCGGGCGGTGGGTCACGAGCCGCTGGGCGATGGCGATGCACCACCTCGGGGCGTAGAGGCCGACGTGATCGGTCTGGCTGCCCATGCGCACGGCGGTCTTGGTCACGCGCGTCGCGTTCTTCGTGCGCATGCCCATGAAGAGCAGCAGGCCGGTGCCCAGGAGCATGTACCAGGTGATGTCGGCCTTGGTCGCGGCGGCTGTTCCCTGGTCCCAGTGCAGCAGCAGGTTGATCGTGGCGAGGCCGGGCGAGGCGCAGTTGGCCAGGTCGTTCTGCCCGAAGGCGACGGCCATCGCGATCATGCCGAGGGTCGCGAGCACCGGGAAGACGCGCTGGGCGGCGCGCTCGCGATAGCGGCGCACGAGCACAGCGATCAGGGCACCGAAGAAGATCCACAGCAGAAAGACCGAAGCGATCATTCCGACGTTGACGCCGCCCGCCACGATCTGCACGCCGGAAGCTGCCGCTTCCGCGACATCCTTGAACTTCGACGGGTCGTGCCAGGTGCCGCCGCCCAGCCAGTTGTTGAAGGCGTCGATCTGGCCGTGCAGCCACTCGACCGCGGGCACTTTCTGGGCGCCCTTGAGGATCATGAAGAAGGAGAGGCCCGTGGCCATGCCGCCGCCGATCCACGTGCCGTGCAGGAGCATGGTGCGCACTTCTTCCGCCTTGTCCTGGATGATTCCGCGGACGAGGCGCTGCACGACGAACGCGGCGAAGCCGGCGAGAAAGATCGACAGGACGATCGCGGTGACGACGGTGCCGGCCTTGCTCCACTGCACGACGCTGGAGTAGCCGCGGAGCAGAGACATGGCGTAGGAGGCGCCGAGCAGTTCGAACACCAGGCAGGCCGTGGTGCTCACCTGCATGCCGAAGGACGAGTACGCGTAAAGCAGCACGGTGTCGACCACGTAGACCGACACGTAGATGGCTGCGGCCTCTTCCGGTTGCAACTGCGACGGCTTGAAGATGCCCTTGCGGGCGGTTTCGATCACGCCGGCGGCGAGCAGGGCGCCGACGATGGTGGCGGCGCCGGCGATGCGCACGGCGGTGCGGCGCGTCATCAGCCGCGCGCCGTAGACCGAGTTGATCAGGTTGGATGCGTCGTTGCGGCCGACCTCCACCGTGTCCCAGATCAGCATGGTCACGGAGAACGCGAACAGCACGACAAACTGGAGTTTGTTCGGGTCGGCGGACAGAGCCAGGAGCGGATCAACGAGCATGGTGTCAGCGCTATAGGGTCCGGTGACTCTGAAACAACTCGTCGGCCGCGATGCTCCGCAGCATCAGCGTGAGGTCAGCATCCGGCGGATGCGATCCGCGAGCGACTCGGCGAAATTGGCGAGCCGCCCGAGTTCGCCGAAAACCTTGAACCACAGCATGATGTCCACCGCCGAGATCACGTTCTCGAGGGCGAACAGCTCGCGGGAGAGTTTGTACTGCTCCCGATCGCTGCGCCACTCGGCGGTCTCGACCTCGCGGACCGCGGCGAGGAGGGTCTCGACGCGTTCCGGTTCGAAGCCCTGTTCGACGACGGCCTGCACCTGGCCGGTCAGTTCGGCGGCGCGGTTGCAGACTTCGATGACGGTGCCCACGTAGGTCATGGCGTGCTCGCGGATCTGCTCGGGCAGAGCGAGCGGCTTGATGGTGAGCAGGACCGCGATGTCCTCGGCGGTGTCGGCCATGTCGTCCTGGAGTTTCAGGTGGCCGAGGAGGTCGCCGCGGAACACCGGCAGGTAGAACGTCTTGGGGATGGACTGGCGGATCTCGTCCTTGATCAGGTCGGCGTCGTGCTCGCTTTTGAACACGCGTTTGGTGATGTCCTCGAGGTCCTGGAGGCGGTGTTCGCTGAGTGCGGCGAACATGGGTTGCACGAGGCCGACACACTTCATCACCGTGGCCATGTGATCGCGCAGCGGCTGGAAGGGCGACTGCCGGAACATTTCGGTGAATCTGCTCATGGGAGACCTCCGTGCCGCAAGCGGCGTCCGTGGGAGACTCCGCGTCTGGCGGGCGCGGAAGGCCGAGCACGACTCCGGTGCGTTGTCGCCGGACGGCGTGGGCCGCCGGGTGGTGCCCCGCGTCGGCGGGCGCGGGCTGTCGCGGTGCGACCTTGTACCGTTGCCGGAGAAGGCTGGCAATGGCCGGGCGGCGACAGCGCCGTCAAATGTCACAACCAGGAGTGCTACCTCTTACATGGGCGGAACTTGCACGATTGTCAAGATTTGATTAAGGCATGGCGGGCAACGAGGCGTCGGATGGGTGCAGGCCTCAGGGAATCAATCCTCGAGGTTTGATCACCTTGACTGTTGGCTCTCGGCGAGCGATCGGTATACTTCGCCCTTTCGCCATGGCGTTGCCATCGATGCAGCGGCGCGCTCACGGGAGGCGCTCTGGCGAAGCCACCGCTTGAACCCGAGTTCGGCATGTATGAATTCCAGTGGCAGCTTCCAACGCCGCAATCGTCCACCGTTACGCTGCGTGTGCACACCCGCAAAGACTGGTTCGGGATCAAGACACTTCACGTGGATGGTCGGCGGATCTACCGGCGCTACTGGCTGGCAGGCGTCAGTCACCGATTTGCCGTCGATGGATCGGCCGGTGTCGCGGAACTGAATCTTGTCGAGAGCGGCGCTCACCAGTGGCGCCCAGTGCTGCTCTACAACGGTCAGGAGTTGCCGGAGGAGTTGGGCACCGCCCCACCACAGCTCTCCTACCGACCTCCAATCATCTCCGTGGTTACCGGCGTCACCTATCTGCTCATGCTCGTGGCTGTCGTGATGTTGCTGTCGATCACGGATATGCTGGAGACGCTTAAGCAGCCGCATGCCGGCCGCAAGTACGTGCTCACGGTGCGTGATCCCGAGCTTCCGTCGCTGCTCTCGGTCGAGTCGGAGGAGACCGCGGCCGTCGCACAGGGTGAGAAACTCGATCGCCAGATGCGGGCGCGCGGAGGTACGCCGCCCTACGAATGGACACCATCGGATAGGCATTGGCCCAAGGGCATGACACTTGACCCACTGACGGGTGAAGTGTCGTTCACGGCGCATAATCCCAATGATTATCTGGCGGAATTCACCGTGGGCGATGCTCGCGGCGAACTGGCTTCGGGAGCACTCGCAGTGGTTGTTGATCCGACCGAGCCGCCGCCGTCGGGCTGGCCAACGATTACGACGACCAACATTCCCGATGCCGCGTACGGGCAGGCGTATGAGGCGTGCCTTCAGCTCGATTTGTCGGGGGACCAGTGGCGCTGGAGCCGATTGTCGGGCACGTTGCCCAAGGGCGTGAACATCGCCACAAACGGTTGTCTGGCGGGGACACCCCAGCGCCGTGAGCTGGGAGTGCTTGCCAAGAAACATGCGGACACGTTGCGCGCTGGGACCATCGACGCCGACCTGGCCGCTGACCTGCTGAACGCAAAGGTGCGCATGGGAAAGAACATGCGTCTGCTACCCGTCTCGGACAGAGCACCAGACGTGCGCGTGCTCGCCGACGATGAGCGCCGGCTCATTCTGGATATCAGCAGCGACGGCGTCCACGTGTACGACGGCGGCGATCAGTACGGGTTCACGGCAACCGTTGTCGACTCGAGCTACACGGCAGGCGATGATATTCGCCCGTGGGTATTCCCATTCCTGGCGACGGCGGTGAGTCTGCTCGGCTACTGGAACATGCGCCGCTGGGGCGTCATTCTGCTGGGCGTGCTGATTGCTGCGCAGGTGGTCTGCATCCTGGAACCGCTGGTGCCCGTGTCGGTGACGGCGGTCGTACTCGAGTTTCTCATTTGGGTGGTCGGCCTGGCCAATTACGGAAGGATGCGCTGAGCATGGCAGGGGACGTGTGCGCATGAGTGCGAACGAGACGGCGAACAGTGCACAAACGACGCCGGTGCATCCGCCGGGGTTTCGCGCCCGCCGCGGCATGAACTGGTTCATGCTGGGGTTGTCGTACGCCTCGTTCTACATGTGCCGCTACAACCTGTCCGTCGCCGCGCCGCGCATCATCGATTACTTCGGGTTCACCAACGCCGACTACGGGAAGATCAACAGTGCGCGGCACTGGTGCTATTCCGCCGGGCAGCTGATCAACGGTCTGTTCACGGATCGCGTTGGCGGCAAGCAGGCGATGGCGATCGGCGGCCTGCTGACGGTCATCCTCAATCTGTGCTTCGGGCTGGCTTCCTACGCGGGCGCCGGCAGCGTGCTGGCGCTGTTCATCCTCATTCGCGGCTGTGACGGTTACGCCCAGGCCTTCGGTGCCCCGGGCATGATCAAGGTGAACACGGCTTGGTTCGTGAAGTCCGAGCGGGGCCGATTTGCCGGGATCTTCGGGCTGATGATCCAGTTCGGGCAGATCACCATCAACAGCCTCGGACCGCTGCTGCTCGCCGGCACATCCATCAGTCTGATCCTCGTGACGTTCAATATTCCCAAGAACAACCCGACGAACTTCCGCTGGCTGTTCTGGATACCGCCCGCGATCGTCTTCATCGTCGTCGCGCTGATGTTCCTGATTGTCCGCAACAACCCGGAGGAATCGGGCTACAAGATCCGCCACGACGACGTCGAGTCCGCAGCCGACGGGGAGCACGACGAGAAGATTCCTTTGCGCGTCGTATTCAGCACAATCTTCCGCAAGAAGATGGTGTGGGTGACCGCGTGCGCCTATTTCTGCACGGGCGTCGTGCGTACTGCCCAGTACGACTGGTGGGTCATCTACTTCGAACGTGAGTGGGGCCTGGATATCAAGGTTTCCACGCTCGTGATCATCACGGGAGCCCTGCTGCCCATTTCGGCGTTCGCTGGCTCGATCGGGTCGGGTTACATCTCCGACCTGTTCTTCCGCGGAGCGCGGGCTCCGGTCGCGATGGGCCTGTACGCACTGGAGACGCTGGTCATTCTGGCGTCGGGTCTGCTGCTGACGAACTCAGCCATCGCAAGTGCTCCGCTGGCAGCAGTGTGCATGATCCTGATTTCGATCACATGCAACTCGACGCACTCGATTCTGGGAACAGCCGCCGCCATGGATCTCGGTGGGCGAAAGATGGCTGGATTCGCCTCGGGCGTGATCGACTCATTCCAATACCTCGGCGCAGGCCTCGCCGGCTGGGGACTTGGCGCGCTGATCGACTACGCCGTGGCGCATTGGTCGATCGGTTGGGGGGTCTGGTTTTTCTCGATGCTGCCGTTCAGCGCCCTGGGCATGATCCTCATGGGCTACATCTGGTGGACAACGCGCGGCCGCGGCGTTACGGGCGCGTAAGTACCTTCCATTAAGCCTACTGCTTTCCGGTCGTTGTCTGGGCCTGTCCCTGGAGCATGACCTCCGCGACGAGGTTGAGCGCCGCGGTCCAGTCGGCGGTGTACTCAGGCTCCCACTTGTCGCCGGCGATCTCCTGCATCACCGCGATCAGCGTGTCGCGGACGATCGGGTAGTGCGCGGGCTTCACCCCGTAATCCACGTGACGCCGGCCCATCTCCACCAGCGCCGGCTGAATCCGGTCCAGCGTCCGCAGGTTCTGCACCACGCGCACGATCGACGACAGCAAGCGCATCTTCTGGTCGGTCATTTCCTGCGGGAACATCGCGCGCACGTCGGGGTGGGCGCTGAAGAGGTGCGCGTAGAAACGATCGACGAGTTCCTCGGAACGCGGGGCGATCAGCTTGAAACTCTGCTCGAGCCGCTCGATGGTGGCCTGATTCATGAGAATCCTCCGCTCGGGACCGGCGGGCCGGCGCGTCCAGCCGCCTCCCTCTCGTTGTCGGCAGGCGGCGCGGGCCGGGTGAGCGGTTCATTCCGGGCGAACCCGGCTGGCGACGCCCGCGGTACGCGGGCAGCGGCTGCGGCGGCCCCGGGACGCGTAACTGCCCCCGTACGTGCGGCCAGCCGATGAGCCGGGTATGCTGGGACCTGCCGGAGCAGCCCGTTGCAGGCCCGGTCGATTCAATCGGGCAGGAAGACATGGAGCCGATCTATCTCGACTACAACGCGACCACGCCGCTGGCGGGCGAGGTGATCGAGGCGATGCGCCCGTTCCTCGAGGGCCACTTTGGAAATCCCTCGAGCCGCCACGCCTACGGACACCGCACGCGCTCCGCGGTCGCGACGGCGCGGCGGCAGGTCGCGGACCTGCTCGGCGCGACGCCGGGCGAGATCGTCTTCACCGGCGGCGGGTCGGAGGCCAATAACCTTGCGCTCACCGGGATCGCCCGCGCCCGGCGGAGCAAACGCGACCACATCGTGACGTCAGCCGTCGAACATCCGGCGGTGCTGGAGGTGTGCCGCTACCTCGCGGCCAACGGGTGGCGCGTGACGCGCGTGCCCGTGGACGAGACCGGCCGGGTCGATCCGGCCGAGGTCGCCAAGGCGGTCACGCACCGCACCGCACTGGTGAGCGTCATGCACGCCAACAACGAGGTGGGGACGATTCAGCCGATCAAGGCGATCGCGGAGATCGCCCACCGCGGCGGGGCGCTGATGCACACCGACGCCGCGCAGTCCGTTGGGAAAATCTGGGCGCGGGTCCGCGACCTGGACGTGGATCTCCTCAGCGTCGCCGGGCACAAGCTGTACGGCCCCAAGGGCGTCGGCGCGCTGTACATCCGCCGCGGAACGAAGATCGAGCGGCTGATCCACGGCGCCGACCACGAGAGCGGCCTGCGTGCGGGTACGGAAAACGTGCTCGGGCTGGTCGGCCTGGGCGCGGCGTGCGAACTGGCTGGTCGGCAGCTCGACACCCGCGGCGAGCACACCCGCCGCCTGCGCGACCTGCTCTACGAGGGTCTCAGCGAGCGCGTCCCGGACACGCAGCGCAACGGTCATCCGACGGAGTGCCTGCCCAACACGCTCAGCCTGTCGTTTCGCGGCCTGGATGCGAACACGCTGCTCACCGAGGCACCGGAGATCGCGGCGTCGGCGGGCGCCGCCTGCCACTCGGGGGGTACGGCGATTTCGGCGACGCTGCGGGCCATGGGGGTTCCGCCCATCTGGGCCCGGGGCACGGTGCGTTTCTCGACCGGGGCCCAGCTCACCGCCCCGGAGGTCGAGCACGCCATCGAAGTCATCGCGGCTGCCGTCGAGGCGCTGCGGGCCCGCGCCCGCTGAGCCCCCCGCGCCGCCGCACCAGCTCTGCGCGCCTACGCCCACCTCGTTCCGCCCCCGACTTCACTCATAAGTCACGATTTGCCAGAGAGTTGCAGTGATGTCCCTCCGCGTACGCGGCTGCTCGCATTATCGGCCCCCGGCACCAAACCTGGAGATTCCGCCACCGAACCACGGAAGCAGGATGGGGAGTCCATCAGCAGCAGGGCCGGACCACCCGCAAACGTGGGGGATTGAACCCTCGGACCGACAACCTGTTTCGCAAGTGAGCGTTCTGCCATGAAGACCGCAACCTACATCATCAGCCTTGCCGCGCTGTGCAGCCTGGCGTCCTTGACGACCGCGTCACCGCCGGATGAATACGTGAGCGGCCTGCTCCACCAGCCGCTGGGCGGCATCTCCTCGTTCTCGGTCACCGACCGCAGGCTCACCGCGTGCTGCATCGGCAGCTCCGGCGAGGACGGGGTCGAGGTCCGCCTCGCCAGCGTCGCGGGCGGCGGCGCCAGTATTGATATTACCCAATTGCTCGGCGCCACCGGCCTGCAGCGCGAAATTCGCATCCGCCCCAAGGGCTGGGACGGCACCGTGAAGGGCAACCTGCGCATCAGCAGCGATCCCGACGGTCATATCACCGAGGAGTACGACTTCAGCACGATCGGCGTCACCGCGCTGGAGTGGCGCGTGCGCGACGGTTTCGGCAACGTCCTCGATCACGGTACCGTCGCCGGCGCCGTGCTCTCCTGGGGACTCGACATTCCCGACACCGGCGTGGCCTGCAACAAGCTCTACTCGTTCGCGCCGCCCGCAACGGCTGCACGCAGCGCGGAGCAGGGTTTCTTCGATCGCGTGGTCTCGGTCACCGGCCTGACGCCCGATCCCATCGCCGGCGTGCAGAGCATCGAAGTGACACCGGTACAGCCGTGTGCGGGCTGTCCCGGCGGGCCGCCGTGGGACGACGTGCAGTCGATCGAGGTGACGGCCGACGGGATTTCCGAACTCGTCGTCGACGACGCCCATCTTCGCACGTTCGGCGTGGAGTCGTGGGCCCTGGGCCAGGCACATCTGGCTGAGGAATGCATCGGCGTGCCGCCACCCTGCGCCGCCACCGAACGCGGATTGGTGGTCGACAACCTGGGCAGCTCCGGGGAGGACGGCGTGGCCATCGACCTTGGTCCCGACGCGCACGACAGCTCCGTGGCCCGCGGGCGCTGCAAGGACTGTCCGCCCGGACACGTGATCATCATGAAGCTCTACGACGACGAAGGGCAGGAAGCCGGCCGTTTCACCGATACCACCAACCCGGGCACGGGGCAGGGCGTGCTCACTCCCGATTTCTCCGCGTTGGGCAGTGTCGAATTCGACGCCGCCTACATCGGCAGTGACGGCGCCGTCCTGGCGGTCGAGCGCTGCGCCAACGGGACGGCGCTGGACGTGCCGGCTGCCTCGAGCGCGTGCACGGGCGGCAACAATGACAACTGGCGGTTCGGCGGCAATGCAGCGGTTACCGAACTGCACTTCTGCGAACCGAGCGGCGCGCTGGTTCTGCCCTCCGGCACAGGCGTGTCCGGCGCGGTGGCCCTGAAGCTCCAGCCGTTGGGCGGGTCCCTACCCGTTGTACACATCGGACGCATCGAATTCGCGAGTTTGAGCGGGGGCACGATCTCCGTGGACGACGTCCACATCACGCGCGCCGCGTACGCCAGCGGCCTGCCGCACGTCGCGCTGGGCGGAGTCTCCAACCTGTCGGTCGACGGGCGCCGGCTGTCCGCGTGCTGCCTGGGCAGCAGCGGCGAGGACGGCGTCGAGGTGCTCTTCGACAGTCTTTACGGGGGCGGGGCCAGCGTGGATGTCGCACCGCTGCTGGGCGCCACGGGCGTGCAGCGCGAGATTCGCGTCCGTCCGAAGGGCTGGGACGGCACGGTCAAGGGCGTCATGCGCGTGATCGGCGATCCCGGCGGAAATCTGAGCGAGGAGTACGACTTCAGCACGATCGGCGCGACGTCGCTGGATTGGCGTTTGCTGAACGCCCACGGCGGCGTGCTCGCCGAGGGCACCGTTGCGGGCCCCGTGATGACGTGGGGACTCGACGTCGCGGGCGCGCCGGCCACGCTCGACAAGCTGTTCGCGGTGTCGACCAGCGCCACGGGCGCGCGCAGCGCGAACGAGGGGTTCTTCGATCGGGTCGTGACCGTGAGCGGGCTGACGCCGGATCCCGTCGCGGGCGTGCAGATGATCGAAGTGACGCCGGTGGAACCCTGTGCGGGATGTCCCAATGGGCCGCCATGGGACGATCTGCGGGCGCTGGATCTGGCAGGGGACGGCGTGCCCGATCTCGTGGTGAGCAACGCCCACCTGCGCACCTTCGGAGTCGAGTGCTTCGGCGTCGGGCAGGCCCGCATCAGCGAACAGTGCGGCGATCCCCTGGCGGGGTGCGAAGCGGCGGGTCGGCGCCTCGCGGTGAGCAACCTGGGCAGCTCTGGTGACGATGGCGTCGGCATCGACTTGGGCACAGGCGCCAGCGGCGCAACCGTCGCACGCGAGAAGAAGTGCAAGGACTGCCCGCCCGGCCACGTAATCATCATGAAGCTCTACGATGATGAGGGCGGAGAGACCTTCCGCGTGACGCACACCGAGGATCCCTTGAGCGGCAACACCGGCCTGCAGGTCGACGCAGCCGGGCAAGGCGCGAGCCAGACCCACGTGACGTTTCTTGACGACGGCGGCAGTGTGCTGGGTTCGGTCGTGCTCGATGCGGCTACCGTGCTCGAGTACCTGCCGGACACGCCGAACGCCCCGGACATCTGGTCCTGGGTCGGGGGTCGCTACGTTCTGCGTGCCGGCGTGCCGGTGCGGTTCGATGCGTCCACGGGCGAATCGTTCATCAACGTGGACGCGGCGGTCTTCGAGCCGATCAGTCCGGCGGCGTCGCGCGCATCAACCCGTGCGCAGATCACCGGCGATGATCCCAGCGGCTTCATCGTCGACAGCGTCGTGCCGTCGGCGGTGGTCGTCGGGGATATTGACCGCGATGGTGACCTGGACCTGGTCGACTTCGGACTCATGGCCCAATGCGTCTTGGGACCGGGAGCGGCGACGGCTCCCCCGGCCTGCAGCAGCGTGCACTTTCTCCTGAGCGATCTGGACCGCGACGCCGACGTGGATCTGGGCGACTACGCGCGCTTTCAGCGGGAACTGGCAGGCGAGTGAGTTCGCTCATTGCGAACGATCCGCGCCCGAGGTGTGCACATGCCCCCCGGGACGCGGACCGCCCGCCAGATGCCCGCGCCGACCAGCAGCGATGAGAAGGCGCGCTGGACAACCGATGACGTGACGCCAAACTGGGTGGATGGCTCGACCGCGGGAATTGGCACAATCCCTGAGTGTTCTCAGCGCGCTGGTGTGCGCGGCGGGCGTAGTCTCGCCAGCGCACTGGGCGCAAGCAGCCGACGAACCGCCGGATATCGCAACCGTCGCGCCGGATCTTGCGCCTCCGCCCGTCGAGGCGGGCGCGCCCGCCGCCGGCAAACGCGTCCGCCAGCAGTTGCCCGCGTGGGCGGACACCGACGTTCACCACTGCCTGTACCTGCCGACCGACTGGAAGCCCGGCAGCAAGTACCCCGTGATCGTCGAGTACACCGGCAACGGCCCCTACCACAACAAATATGGCGACACCTGCAGCGGGCGCATCGAGGACGCCGTGCTCGGCTATGGACTCAGCGGCGGCGCCGGATTCATCTGGCTCACCCTGCCTTGCGTCGATCGCGCCCGCGGCTGCAACGCCCTCTCCTGGTGGGGTGACGTCGACGCCACGGTCGCGTACTGCGAGGCGGCGGTGAAGCTCGTCTGCGCGGACTATGGCGGCGATGCCTCCGCGGTCGTGCTCATGGGGTTTTCCCGAGGAGCAATCGCGTGCAATTACATCGGGCTGCACGACGACTCGATCTCGCGGCTGTGGTGCGCGTTCCTTCCAGACAGCCATTATGACGGCGTCAGGGAGTGGCCGTATCCGGACAGCGACCGGGCGTCGGCCCTGGTGCGTCTGCGACGGCTCGGCGAACGTCCGACGCTGGTCATCCAGGAAAACTCCACAGCCGCGACGGAAGCGTACCTGCGCGCGGCGGACACGGACGCACCATTCGACTTCTGCACGACCGGATTCCGCAATCACACGGACCAATGGGTGCTGCGCGACGTCCCCGCCCGAGCAGCCGCCCGCAAATGGCTGCACGCGGTCACCGCCGGGCACGCCCGGGAAGGCCAGCCAACCGGCGGCGCCCCGCCCTAGCGCGGCTTCCGCCGAAATCGACTCGCGTTTCGCCACTTATCGCCCGTCGCGAGTCCGGTTATCATGTTCGCGATGTCCCGAACCCGCGGTTGCATTCTGACGGCAGTGCTGCTTCTGCCCGGTGGCACGGTGCTGGCCGACGACGGCGTCAGCCTGGCGCCGAAGTTCGAGGCGGGCACGCGGCACCACTACGTCAGCCGCAGCATCGTCCGGCACGGCATCGCGGCTGAACTGCTCGAAACGAAGCAGGAGGTCACGGTCCGCACCGAAAGCGGCATGGCCATCGTGGTCGCGTCCGTGTCGTCCAACGGCGAGGCGGAGTTGGAGTGGACCACGCACTACATGAAGCTGTCCACGGACGGAGCCATCCCCGGCATCGATGCGGCACTCGATTACGACTCGCGCGTGCCGGCTCCGAGCACGTCACCGCTGGCGCCGACCTTCGCGAGCATCATCGGCAAACCCTTCCACATCCGCGTCAGTCGCAGCGGGGACATCCTGAGCTTCGAAACGCCGCAGATCTACGCGGGTCCCGACGCGGTCAGCCAGCTCGCACAGAGTTTCTTTTCGAAGGAGGCCTTCGCGCAATTGCCGCTGTTCGTGACCCTGGGGGCGCCCGCGAAGGTCAACTACCGCGACGCCTGGCAACGCCGCGAGGAGATCGCGTTCCCACTCGGCGGGACCAACCTCGAACTGCTCGAGTCGTTCACGTGTGCGCGGCGCAAGCCGCGGCGGCAGTCGGTGCGCCTGAACATGACCGGCACGATCAGCGCGGTGTCCGCGGGCCCGCAGGCGGTCAACGGGCTCGATCCGTTGCAGGGTGCGGCGCTCACCGTCGAGTCGGGCACGGTGAAGGGCGAGTACGAATGGGATTACGCCTACGGCCGGTTGCTGGCCGCCGAGTCGCAGCTCGATCTCGTGACCGCGCTGAACACGCGCGTGGGCCGGATGCAACTCGAGCAGCATCTCACCGGTTCCGTCGCTCTGGTGGACGAACGGGCTTTTGAACGCAAGGTGCGGGCGCCGCACCGCACAAAGCGAGGTGGCCGGTGACGGCATCGGGGGCCGTCGGGCCAGTCGAGGGGACGGAGGCGCCGCGGGCGCGGGGCTGGCTGACGCGGATGTGCGGCAGTTGGGGCTGGGCCGCGCTGGTGCTGCTGGTTGCGGTACTCCTGGCGCACGGCTGGTCGCTGACCGACGGACTGTCGCTGGACGATCACTGGCACTACCACAGTATTCCGCAGGCGCACTGGAGTTTTCGCGATCTGCTCAACGCCACGACGCTCGACGCCGCGCAGCAGGTCAAGCTCTGGTGGCAGGAGAAGCCGGTCCGTTTTGTCTACGCGCGGCCCGTCGCGGTCGCCCTGCTGAAGATCACCTACGCGCTGAGCGGCGATAAGCCGATCGCGGCGCACGCGGTGAACCTGGCGCTGCATTACGCAGCGGCTCTGCTGATCTACGCGCTGTGCCGGCGACTCACGTCGCAGCGGCGCTGGGCACTGCTCGGCGGGCTGGCGTTCGCGATCTACCCGCACACCGTGTACGCCGCCGGTTGGCTCGCGGCGCAGAACATCGTGCTGCAGACGATGCTGATGCTCGCGGCGTTGCTGGTGTACATGCGCGCGTCGGGGCTGGAGACTGGTCCGCTTCCTCACGGGCGCGGGTTTTCTCCGCTTCCTTACGGGCGCGGCTCTGATTCTGGTCCGCTTCCTCACGGGCGCGGCTCTGATTTGCGCGTCGGGCTCTTCGCGATCGTGATCGTGCTGTGGGTCCTCGCGCTCTTCTCGCGCGAAAACGCGATCATGATGCCCGGCATCGTCGTCGCGTTCGATCTCGCGTACGGCGGGTGGCGGCGGGTGCTGGCGCGGTGGCCGGCGTACGTCGTGTTCGCGGTGATCGGGCTGGCGTTTCTCATCTGGCGGTTGAAGTTCTTCTACGAGCCGATGCCCGAGGTCTACGTGCAGCACGGTGGCCGCGATGGCTACGTGCTGTGGTGGATCGCGAAGCTTTTTCACTACCTGTGCGCGGCGCTGCTGCCGTTCTCGATGACCGTCGGGCCGTCGGGACGCTATCACCCGTTTCGCGAGGTTCCGGCGGGCACGGTCGAGTCGATCGTGCTGGCGCTGGCGTGCATCGGGCTCTACGTGCTGGCGACGCGGCGGGCGCGCGGGTACTGGATCTGGCCGTTGTGGATTCTCCTGGCGATCCTGCCGGTGACGAACGTGCTGGCGACGCCCCATTCGGGATATCTCTGCGGCGTCGGCGTGGCCGTGGGGCTCGCGATCGCGTGCGATTGCCTCGCCCGGCGCCCGCGGCGCGCGTGGCGGCGGACCGCACACGTCGTGGCGATCTTCGTGGTGCTCGGCTACGCGGTGTCGATGAAGCTCGGCCGCCTGCTGTGGATGGGCATGGTCTACGCCGAGCAGTACACCATGCTGGGGCTGAAAGCGGCTCCGCCCCCCGCCGAAACCGAGCACGTGTTCCTGATCAACCTGCCGTTCTCCGGCATCTACGCGAAACGCTGCCTCGCAGAGCAGGAAGGCCCGCGCATCGAGCACGAGACCTTTCACGTGCTCACCTTCGCGCCGTTCATCCTGAGCATGGACGTGCCGTCGGAGGTCACCCAGACCGACGCGCACAGCCTGACCGTCGCGGTTGAGAAAAGCCGGTACTTCACCGGCCTGCTCGGCCGCTTCCTGATCGCCGGATTCCGGCCACCGTGTCCCTTCGTGACCGGACAGACCTTCGACGCCGGCGAGTTCGACGTGAAGATCCTCGACGCGGACGCCGACGGCGTACGCAAGCTCGCGTTCCACTTCGACAAGCCGCTCGCGGATCCCAGCTACTGCTTCTACCTGTCGTCCTGGGAGTACGGGGGCGTGCGCCTCGACTTCGCCGCGAGCAACCTCGCCCCCGCGCCGCTGCCGCCTCCGCCCGCGATGGCGGTCGACGTGCACGACGCGGCGAGTGCGCTGCTCGACGGCCACGCCGCGTCCGCCGGCGTGATCCTCGCGGGCCTGACGTCCACCGATCCGTCGGTGCGCGAGACGGCAGCCGAGGTGGTCAACCTGCACTTCGAGCTGATCGCGGACGCCCTCGCAGCCCCGATCCGCGACGATCTCGCCACGCCGGAGCTGGCCCGCGCCAACGCAGCCGCGATCTGGACATGGTGGCAGCAGCGGGTCAGCGACGACGAACTCGCGCAGATCTTCCACGACCGGCACCGCGTCCGCCGGCTGCGGCATCGGCGCGACGAGATCCAGCGGGCCCGCCAGCGAACCGGGGAGTACTGGCACACCGACCTGTGCATGACCGGGCCGCCGTACCCCAGCCTCCGCGCGGATTCTGCCGCCTGCGACCGATAACCACCCGCCCACGTCCAATAAGTCAATCGAGCACCACCTGGTTCCGATAGAACGATAGGCGAAGGTACGCGCAGGAGCGTATCCGCCTCATGCGAGGACCGTGCGCGCCGTGACGACATTGGCAAGCCAGCAATTCGTGCAGGTGGAGCGGACCCGGCGAACCTCGCCGGTTCGCCAGCCGGTGCTGCGCTGCGCCGATCTGGGTGACCCCGTGGTCGGCCTGCGCAACGTCTGCCTGCTGCGGCTGGTGGAACGCGTCGGCCTGCAATTCGCCCAGGCTGGCATGCCACTCATGGTGCTCAAGGGTGCGGCGCTGAACCTGACCGTTCATGCCCATCCCGACAGCCGGCCCATGGCCGACATCGACCTCATGGTGCGTCCCCAGGACGCCGCCGCGGCGCTCGCGCTGCTCGTGCGGATGGGCTGCCGTCCGGGCCGACCGCTGGTGCGCAGCGATTTCTTCCCGCGTTTTCACTACGAGCGCGACCTGCTGGTTCCCGGCGTCGTACCCGCGCGGATCGATCTGCACGTGCGACCGTTCCGGCCGCTGCGCTACGCCCGCACCGTACCCGCCAGCGCATTCTGGGAGGGCGCGGAGGCGGTGCGCATCGGCCGGGCGGAGGTGCTCGTGCCGGGGGCTGCCGACATGCTGCTCCACCTCGCGGTCCACTCGGCGGTGCACGGCAACGCGCAATCGCGCTGGCTCGCTGATCTGCGGAACTGGGCGCAGCACTGCGGCGACGGGCTCGACTGGGCCGTGCTGCTGGAGCATGCGCGGTCCTGGGGCCTGATGCCGGCGGCGCACAGCGCACTTTCCGCGGCGGAAGATCAACTCGGACCGATTCGGCCGGCGTGGGTGCGGGCCGAGATGGATGCATATAAACCCAACTGGCGCGAGCGGCGCACCCTGCGGCAGGCGCCGCGGGACGCGGAGGGCGCGCTCGGCCACGTGCTGACCGATGCACTCTGCGCCCCGGGCCTCCGCTTCAAGGCCGCCTACCTGCGGGCGATGCTGCTGCCGGACCGCGCGCACATGGGCGAGTGGTACGACCGGCGGCATCCCGGCTGGTTCGCAGCCTCGCGCGCGCTGCGCCTGCTTTCGCCGCTGTTGCGGCACGTGCCGGCGATCTGGGGGCGCGTCGCACGGACGGAAATACGTGAAACCCCGCGCGGCCCGGGCGTGTTCGCCCGCCGGCTGTTCGTGGCGGGTGAACGCGTGTTTGCCGCTACGCCCGCGGCGCCCGGCAAGCTCGCCTGCGTGCGGCACAGTTGTCAGCCAAACGCCCGGCGGGATGCCCGCGGCGTGGTGGCGCTGAAGTTCATTGCCCCGGGAGAGGAAGTACGCGTCGATCACGGACTCACCGCCTGCGACTGCCGGCGGACAGGCCGCGCCGCGACCGATCCAACCAACGCGAATACGGATTGCCATGATTGAGAAAAACGACAACGTGACACCCGCGCCGGAGGGCGGATCACCTCCCGAGGCCACGCCGGCGGCGACGTCGCGCCGCGAGTTTCTGGTCGGCGTCGGCGCCAAGGCGGTGTACATCACGCCCGTGCTGCTCACGCTCTCGGCGACGCCGGCGGTGGCGAGCCCGCACGCGGTCTCCTGCAAGCCGCTGGCCGGCTCGTGCACGACGAACCACGACTGTTGCAGCAACAACTGCGATACGAATGTGTGCATCTGACCGCACGCAACCCGGAACGACGATCATGACCGACCACCCCCTGCGCTCGAAAGCCCTGCACGCCGTGGCCGTCGCCGCGGCGCTGGCCGGCGTCTGGGTGTGCGGCGAACTGGTCCGCCACGACGCCGGCATCTGGCCGGAGGCGTCGACGAGCCTCTTCAACCGGGTATGCCAAGTCTGGTCGTCAGGCGTTTCGATGTGCGACACAGCGTCTAGCGGCGGCGCGGCGATCGGTATTCCAATTCCAACATTCAGCGCAGCCCACGGCATCGGCGTGCGCCGCATGCGCATGCCACTGGCCTTCATCGGGCTGGCATACTTCGTCACGTTCGCCATCTGGCTCACCATCGTGGGCCGGCGGCGCGAACGCGACCCGTGGTGGCGGTCGATGCCGCGAACGATCGCCGTGGCTGGCGCGATCGCTTCCGCGTTGCTGCTGACCCGCATGGTCACGGGCCACAGTCCCGCGTGCATCTGGTGCATGATCGCACACGGATTGAACTTCGTGCTCACCGGCAGCCTGCTGCTGGCCCAGCCACTCCGCACACCCGGTACCGAATGCACCAGCCCGGAGTTCGCGGGGCGGCGCGTAGCGCGAACACGCCTGGCAGGCATTGCGATCGCAGCCGCGGTGCTCGCGGTCGGCGGGATGTGGTATCACCGGCACGAGCAACTGGCCCTGGCCCGGAACATCCGCAGCCTGACGCCGTATCGCGACCTGCCGTCGCGCGTGCAGCGACGCGCATTGCTGGGCGTGGAGCATCACCTGGCCGGCCCGGTGGACATCTGCCGCGGCTGGAGGATGCCGTCGACCTCCACGGTTTTCACCGACATAACTCGCCCGGCGTGCTACGCAACGACCGCCGCCTGCACGCGCCATCCCCTCGACCGCGTGTCTGCGAACGCAGCGCGCACGTCACCGTGCGGCACGTGTCGCGTTGCCGGCGCAGCCGGTGAGCCTGGGCTGCACGCGGAAGGCTGCTGCGCGTACGCGGCTGAGGCCGCCCGCTCTGCCGGCGGCGATGAGGCCTTCTGAACGTGCATGCACGCCGCGTTGTTTTCCGCGCGCGGCCTGTGGCCCGACGAGTGGCCAGGCGCTTCGCGGAGCAGATTGCTGAACGGTCTGCGGTTCCGCATCGCCTGCGACGCCGTGCGCGCGACGATCTCCGCGGACGTCGCAGCCGCCCAAGCCGTGGGAGTTGACGCGGTCCCTGCGGTTTTTCTCGACGGTCGACGCGTCGGGCCGCTCAGCGCCGACAACCCCCTTTTCTGGAAAGCCGTTGCCGCCGGCGGACACGACGCCCCCGGGTTGGCCGATCTGTCCTGCGCAGCCAACTAGGAGTTTCCACCATGACCCTGCAGGCCACCGAACATTGGGCGCGACACCTGACCGTCGTGGTGCCGCGGCGGCGCCCTGGCGTCACCTCGCGTCTGCTGGAAGGAGACGCCGTGTTGTACGACGCCGCGGGCGGACGCATGCACCGCATGAACGAGACCGCCCTGCACATCTGGAACGCGTGCGACGGCAAACGCACGACCGACGAGGTCGCGGCGGAAATCGCGGCGCGCTACGACGTCCCGCACGATACGGCGCGCGCCGACGTGGAGCAGACCCTGGCGGCGCTGGCGCTCGCGGGGCTGCTGGAGGAAGGTTCCGCATGACCCGCGCGTGCGCGACGACGCTTGATGCCGCCGCGCCGCGGGAGAGCGGCGTCGGCGACGGATGTGCGATCCGGCTGGGACCGTACGACGTCGTCGTGCGCGGCGCGCATCCCCAGGCGCTGGCGGACTTCGCCCACCTCTACAGCGCACAGCGGATCGGCGCGCTGCAGCAGACCGAGCGCATCGAACTCGAGATCACCCGCCGCTCGTTGGGGCTGGGACGGTCGCGCTACGCCATCCAGTGCGGTGACGAGACGATCTTCTCCGACCTGCGCAGCCGCGAGGTGCTACCCTACCTCGAGTGGGCGGTGAACTACCGGTTCATCGCGACCTGCCGGCGATACCTCCTCCTGCACGCCGCGACCGTCGTGTGGCGCGGACACGGAATCGTGCTCGTCGGTTCAAGCGGATCGGGAAAATCCACGCTGGCAGCCGCCCTCGCCGCCCGCGGCGGGCAGTACCTCTGCGACGAATTCGCAGTCATCGACCCGGGCGAACTGAGTATCCATCCCTTCCCGCGGGCGCTGTGCGTCAAGTCGGGTTCGTTCGCGATCATGCGTGCCGTCGGCCTGCCGATGTGGCGGCGACGCTGCCACGTCAAGGCGTTCAAGGGCCGCGTCGGGTACGTGCGCCCGGCGGATCTCAACGCCGCCACCGAACCGCACGCCGTCGACACCATCATTCTTCCGCGGTTCACCGGCGCCACCGCCCCAGCCATGCACGAGATTCCGCTGAGCCAGGCGGCGTTCGCGCTGGCGGCCAATGCCCTCAACGCTCCCGAGCATCCGCGTTCCACCGCGGACGCGATGGCCCAGCTCGCAGCGCAGAGCGTCTGCCGCGTGCTCGAGGTCGGCGACATCCACGCGACCGCCGATCTGCTCGAACGCCTGATCATTCAGCGCAGCTACGCCCAGGCCGGCTGAGTCGCATTTTCCCCGCTTTCATCGCGCCCTCCCCCACCATACGGGCGGCTGAATTGCCAGCCGCATGAATGTCGGTACGATCTGGCGACCGGACGCGGACACCAATCGATTACCACTTGAAGGGGCTACTGGCGATGGCGACACTGGGACGGCGGATTGCGGACTGGGTGCACGGGATTTCATACGCGGCGCTGCCGGACAAGACGGTGCACGAGGCGAAGCGGCGCATCCTCGACTCGATCGGGACCTGCCTGGGGGCCTACCACGTGCGGCCGGCGAAGGTGGCGCGGGCCGTGGCCCAGTCGGTCGTGGACACCCGCGCGGGCATCGTCTGGGGAACGCATCATTCGGACCCTGCCTGAGCTGGCGGCGTTCGCGAACGCGCATGGTCCGCTACCTCGACTTCAGACACGTATCTGTTACTGAGCGCGCATCCTCCGGACAACATCCCGGCAGCCGTCGCCGTCGGACAGGCTGGCGGCAGTCGCAACAGGACTGCCTGCTCGCGATCGTCATCGCGTACGAAATCCAATGTCGCATGTGCGATGCCGCAAGCCTCCGCGCCGGCGGTTGGGATCACGTGACCTACGGCGCGCTGAGTTCCGCGATGGGCGCGGGCAAGCTTTGGGACCTCGATGCCGACAAGCTGGAACACGCGCTCGGACTCGCCGGGGTGTGCAACATCACCACGCGACAGACGCGCACGGGGCAGATTTCCGACTGGAAGGCGTGCGCGTTCGCGAACGCTGCGCGCAACGGTGTGTTCGCTGCCGATCTCGCTCGTCGCGGATTGACCGGCCCGTTCGAAATATTCGAAGGCCCCAAGGGATTGATCAAGCAGCTCAATCTCGGCGGGTTGGAAAATCTCAAGCTCGGCAGCAGCGGCGACTTCATGATCGACAAGACGTACATCAAGTTCTGGCCGGCGGAGTACCACTCGCAGTCCGCGATCGATGCCTGCCTGCAATTGCGGCCTCAGGTCGCGGGCAAGACCATTGAGAAAATCCACATCGGCAGCTTTGAAGCCGCGGTGAGCATCATCGGCTCGGAACCGGAAAAGCTGCGGCCCACGTCACGGGAAACGGCAGACCACTCGATGTTCTACTGCTGTGCAGCCGCTCTCGTTGATGGCGACGTGACGCTGGCGACGTTCGACGACGAACGCTTGACCGATGCGAAGCTGCTCGACCTCGTCGATCGCACGGAGATTGTCGAAGACCCCGAGCTGAACAAGGGCTACCCGAAGGGCATCCCGAACGACGTCACGATCACCTGTGCGGATGGTACGAAAGTGAACAAACGCGTCGATTTTCCGCGCGGCCACGCCGAGAACCCGATGACCGATGACGAGGTGTTCGCGAAGTTCATGCGACTCGCGGACGGCGTGATCGCCAAGGCCACGGCTGAGAAGCTCATCGATCGCGTGATGCGGTTCGACACGCTTGATTCCAAGGGCGTCGCAGAGCTCTTCCAGTTCGAAGTCCTGTAGCCCACGGCGGTTCGTCGCGCCGGCGCCGCAGCCGCGACCGCGGCAAGGCTCTCGCGGGCAAGAGCACGCTCAACCGCCTGGAGCTGACGCCGTCTACGGCGGACCGCTCCCACCGCTACAAGAAGATCGTGCTCGACACCGCCGCGGCGGAGCGGCTGTTCGTGGATCTCTTCCTGCAGGCACACCAGCGGCCGCCGAAGTCGATCGTGCTCGATCTGGACGCCACCGACGATCCGCTGTACGGCAAGCAGGAAGGCCGGTTCTTTCACGGCTACTACCTGAACTACTGCTACCTGCCGCTCTACATCTTCTGCGGCGAGTTCCTGCTCTGCGCGAAGCTGCGGCGTTCGAACATCGACGCTTCAGCCGGTGCGGTGGACGAGCTCGATCGTATCGTCGGGCAGATCCGCGCCGCTTGGCCGCGTACCCGGATCCCCGTGTCACAGCCGGGTCGGCTTCCGCATCACCCTTTTCGAGGTCTGCTCGACGTTCACTCGCGTTACGGCCTGTCAGCTCGCCAAGTCGCCATGCGACCCTCTACATCGAAGGCTTCAGCCGCTTCGTTACCTCCACGGCCGCTCCGATTGCTACCGGCTGGAGCGACAGTTGCCGGGTGGGTGTCGACTCCAACTGAAGACACGCGCCTTTTCGCGGCGCACTGAAAAATGCGGGCTAGCGCGCCATTTGGAGGGTCTGGACGCGCAAAATGGCGGGCTATGGCGTTGCGCAAGACACGGCGGAGGTAGTCGCGGAATCGACCCAGCGCGGGATCGTACTTCAATCCGCGCATGCCCTTGGCCAGATGCATCCAAACGAGCTGCTGCACATCATCGCAATCCGCCGGCTGTAGGCCCCCGCCGGCAGTAGCCGGCGACAAGGCCGCGGTATTTTTCGGCAAACTCCCGCCACGCGTGCTCGTCAGACGGATCGCGCACGCGCACAAGCAATGAAGGCTGGGTGGCCTCATTCTTCATGAGCTTCCCCGGTGCTACCTGCTTTGCAAACCAGATGGGGTCCGGGCAGACAGCCGAAGCGAAACTTCACGACCCGATTTTACCAGCTTCTGCCACGTCAAACAGGGCCCTGTTGATTCTCGGGAGGCAGGAGAGCCCAGAAAAACACCCGAGTTGATGATTTTCGCGTCCACCCCATCGCCAAGCGGCGCTAGGGGTACTGAACGGGTCGAAGCACTTTCAACGCCACGGATTCTTAAGAAGGGACAAGGCCATGATCACACGTCCAATGAGTCACCACAGATTATCCATTATCTTGGGCTCGCTGGCCTGCCTTTGGGCATACGGACCCGCCTGGGGCGCGGCACTCGGCACAGCCTTTACGTTTCAGGGGCAACTCAAGCAGGCCGGAGCGCCTGCGCAAACCGGCGTCTATCAGATGACCTTTGACCTTTACGATAATTCTGACCCGCTGGTTGGAACATTGCTCGCAACCGTGGGACCCTCGGGTGTATCCGTGACTGATGGGCTGTTCAGTCAGCCCCTCGATTTCGGCGCGCCTGTCTTTGACGGCAGCGCTCTGTGGCTTCGCATCACTGTCGAAGGCACACCGTTGAGCCCACTTCAACCGGTGAATGCCACGCCCTATGCCCTCTTTGCACTGGATAGCGCTGGGGCAGGAAACACACCGTGGCAGGTCTCGGGCGGCGATGTCCATTACATCGCGGGCAACGTCGGCATTGGCACGACGACGCCGAACACGCCACTGGAGGTGGCGGGCACCGTGCGGGCAAGCTCCTTCAACGTTCCGAACCCGAACAGTTCCGGCGCGACCGTTAACCTGAACTGGCACGATGATGTGGCACGGATTCGTTACGGGGGTTCGGGTACCGGCAGCCAGAATGGCCTTGCCATTCAGGGACAGAACGACTCGACCAAGCTGCGCCTCTTGGACGACGGATCACTCGGGCTGGCAACGTCCGAGCCTCAGGCGAGGCTGCACGTGCGCACGAAGAACTTGTCGATCGAGACGAGCGCGCTGGAGAACGACGACATCATCGTCGAGGGGCAGGACGCCGTTCTCGGTTTGTACAGCGAACCGCAGGGAACTTGGGCGTCGGCGATCGCATTCAAGGAAATCTCCGGTGGTCTCCTGGTCGATGCGTGGGGCATCGCGAGGCAGACGAGCCCACACGGCAGCGATTTGTACTTCACCTATGGCGCGAGCGAAAACTATGCCTCGAACCCGGCGACGATGGTCCTGACGGCAACGGGGAGCGTCGGGATCGGGACTTCGTCACCTGCGGACAAACTGGACGTGCTGGGAGACGGACACTTCAGCGGCAGCCTGTCCATCGACGGCATGGGCCGCTTTGAGAACGACGTAGAGGTTGCGAGCACGTCCAGCAGTCAGCGATCCCTGATCGAGAGCCATGCCTTCCGGCTGTACAACTCGGCCGGGATTCGAGTTTTCAATATGTACAGCAACGCCAACGGCGGCGGATCGGAGGCCTTCTGGGCGAATGGCGCCGGAACCGACACCATCGAAGTCGATCCCGATGAATCCGATGCGGGCGTGATTCGCTTGTCCAACGCGGCTGGCACAGCCACCGTTGTTCTCGACGCGTCGGACGCCAACGGCAACGGACGCATCAGCACGGACGTGCTCCAGATCAATGGCGCCGACCTCTCCGAGCAGTTCGACATTGGTGGCAGCGACGCGATCGAGCCTGGCATGGTCGTCAGCATCGACCCAGCCAACCCCGGCAAGCTCACTATTGCAACCGAGGCGTACGACAGCAAGGTCGCCGGCATCGTCAGCGGGGCTGGCAACATTCGCACCGGCGTTGTGATGGGCCAGGAAGGCACGATCGCCCACGGCCAATATGCAGTGGCCCTCACTGGGCGCGTGTGGTGCCACGTGGACGCAGGCTTCGGTGCCGTAACGCCCGGCGATCAACTTACCACGTCCACCACCCCCGGGTACGCCATGAAGGCGTCGGACCACGACCGCGCCCGCGGCGCTGTGCTCGGCAAGGCGATGACGGCGTTGGAAAGCGGCACCGGCCTGGTGCTTGTGCTCGTGCAGCCCAATTAAGGAGACCCTTATGAATGTGTCCGCCCGATCCATCCTGCACGCGATCACAGCGGGGCTCATCGCGACGCTGGCCACCGCGGCTGCGTGGGCGCAAGACCGCGTCGCTCCACGAACAGCCGGTGATGAACCCGGCGTCCCCCCCGGATACCTGGTTGTCGAGGGTGACATCGTTGTTCCCGACGACTTCTACGCAGAGCGGGCAACCTACCAGACCAATCAATGGCCGAACGGCATTGTTCCCTACGAGTTTGATCCGAATGTCTCCGTGGCTAACCAAGCGGCCATGCTCGGCGCCATGGCGGTGTGGGAAGGCATCGCCAATGTGGACTTTGTGGTTCGTTCGGACGAGTTCAACTATCTGCATATCCAGAACAGCACCGGCAACAACTCCCTGGTCGGAATGTGGCCTATTCCCGGACAAGCTGTCAACATCCTGAACTGGGCCACGGGAACCATGGTCCACGAACTCGGCCATGCTCTGGGTCTCTGGCACGAGCAGATGCGCTCAGACCGTGATGATTTCGTTCAGATTGAATGGGACAACATTCTGCCCGGGCAGGAAAGCGACTTCGCGTTTTATCCGGGCATCCCGTGGCCCTCGAACGAGTACGGCCCTTATGACTTTGGGTCGATCATGCATTATGGCGCGTGCGCTTTCAGCTCATGCGGTGGTGTGTGCAACTGTGACAATACGAATTGTCGCACGATTACGGTCCTCGCGCCCAATGGTCCGGCCTGGCAGTGCACTATCGGACAAAGATCGTCGCCAAGCTTCTGGGACAGCCGGATCATGTCGTTTCTCTACCCAGAGCCAGACTGGCGATTCGTCGACCACGTCTGGACCGGGACACAGAAAGGTACGTTTCTTGAACCGTTCCAGACCGCTGTAGTCGGCCTGAGCAGCACCCCGTCCGGGGGAACACTGTGGATTCAGCCCGGCAGTTACCTCGCGGCGGGCACCTGGTCGAACGCGGTGACCCTGCGGGCTCCGCTTGGTGGCGTCACGCTGGGGATCGGGAATTGAACAAATTCAACGCAATGGCGGAGTGATTGACATGGTGTGGGTAACACGCGTTGCAATGATCGTCCTGCTCGGCGCCTCGGGCGGCTTCCCCGCCCGGTCACGGGCGCAGGAATCTCGCGCGGCGGGCGCCGCAACCTGCGATCTCCCGCCCGCGTTCCTGGAATTCGATGCCGATGCCGTCGGGCACGACTGGAGCAACGTCTATCTCCTGGCCTATCTGAGCACGTTCATCTACAAGTTCGATGTTCCGGAAGCGGATTTCGAAGACGTGTTCAAGGCGCGGATCGCCGGACTGGGACTGGAATTCGTCGATTATATCAGCAAGCCCTTCGACATTGGCCTGCAGGGCGACACTCAGCTTGCCGTCGTCCAGACCGATGACGCCATCATCTTCGCCTTTCGGGGCACCGATCCATTCACCAGCGCGGATCTCTGGTGGACGGATGTGCAGATCTTCACGTACCAGGGGATCCACCTCGGTTTCCATGCGGCTACCGAATCCGTCTTTCCCGAGATCCGTACCCACATCGAGAACTCAGGCAACCGGCGCGTGTGGCTGACCGGTCACAGCCTGGGAGGAGCACTGGCGGTCGTGACCGCGTTGAAGATAGGAAGCAAGGCGCCGCACCTTCTTCCCCGCGTCCAAGGCATCTATACCTACGGCAGTCCGCGCGCCCTCGCCACCACGGCGCTGGACGACGCGGTGGGTCTGTACGAAACGTTCTACGCCGACGCGCAGACGCAACGCTGGGTCGACAACCGCGATCTCGTGCCGCACTTGCCTCCCACGAGCGTCCCTCCGGACATCTTCTATAGTCACGTGGGTGAGGCAGTCTGGATTAGAGAGGCAGGCACTGGCGGGTGCACGGTAGATTTCACCAACGGTCCGCTGGGCGGCATTTCGATTTCCGATCACATGCCGGACCGCTACTTGCTCCGCATCTACAACAGCTTGCCCGCATCACTGCGCCCCCTGATGCCGACTCCGCCGCCCGTTCAATCTGGAGCACTGGAACTCTCCTGCGATCTCCCGCCGGAAATCGCTTCGTCGTCCCTCTGGGTCGACTTCGTGACCTGTACTCCCGACTTGACCTGGCAATGCGGCGCCTTGTCTCTGCCCTTTTGCACTTTGCAGGCTGGAGTCGACGCGGCGCCGCCGGGGAGTTGCATAAACATCAAGGCCGGCAGCAGCAGTGAAAGTTTGACCCTGACCAAGAGTCTGGAGCTTCGGGCCTACGGAGGAACCGCGCTTATCGGGGTGCACTGACGTACCGATTGCGCGTCTTCGATTGCAGGAGAGCTTGACCACCTGGGGACGAGGAAAACGCGGTGGGAATCGCGGAATGGGAAGAAACAGGGGTTCAAAAGCGAAGAACGAACACTTTGTTCTGAAGGCATAGAACGCCGCTCTCAAGGCTTGGCTCTGAGAATCCGAGTGACTGCGGGCCGCGATAAGACGGAGACACATGATGACATGCGGGACGAAGAAGCTGATTCCGGCCCTGATGATCCTCCACGTCGCGTCCAGCGGCGTGCTCGCAGCAGGCGACAGTTTCACCATCGCTTGGTCCACCATCGACGGCGGCGGTGGAACCTCCGCCGGGGGCAACTACGGATTGTCCGCCACCATTGGCCAGCCGGATGCAGGACCGCCAGCGCTTGCCGGGGGAAGTTATGAGATCACCGGCGGCTTCTGGGTTGCGCCTGTGCGGGATTGCAACAATAACGGCATCGCGGACGGCGCGGATATTGCCGCCGGGACCAGCGGCGATTGCAACGCCAACGGAACGCCGGATGAATGCGAGTTGGTAGCCGGTGGCGTGCCCTCGGGCTTCGCGCTCGAGTTCGACGGAGTCAATGATCACGTTCTGATTCCCTCAACTCCCGACCTGCGTCCCCTCAACAACTTCACCATTGAAGCCTGGGTCAACGTCCGGCAACTCGGTGGCGTGCAGAGCTTGGTGTTTCATGACGAGGATGGCGGTGGAGATGACGGTTACGCCCTCGCCATTCTCGCCGATGGTCGGGCACGATTCTCAGCCAGCAACGCAAACAGCTTTGGCAATCAGAATGTCGTTTGCGACGATATTTCCACCATCGACCCCAATCAATGGCATCATATGGCTGGGGTGTATGATGATTCGGTGCTCAAGGTATATGTTGATGGGCAGGAAACCAGCAAGCCGGCCGCCGGCGACGTCGCCTATAGTACTGTCACCGCCAGCCTTCAACACATCGGACGGCGGGCGGTACCACCTCGCCCAATACCAATCCCTTTCGTCCGACAAATTGATGAAGTGCGTTTGAACGCCAGTGCTCCCCTGCAGGAAATCGCGGGTACACATGAACACAACGCTGGCTGGCGACGAGCTGGCCTTGTCGTCATCAGCGCGCTGATGAAGGGCGTCGCCGGTATGGTCTTGCGGACTCGCCGATGCACGGACGGCATGGCCATTGGTCAACGGGCCGCTCTGACTGAAGTTTCCAGTCCCTCCGGCAACGACTGTAACTCAACGCCATACCGATGAATGCGAGCTGCAGGCAAAATGACTGCGATTCCTCGAACGGTATTCCTGACGATTGTCAGCTGGATTCTGACGGGGACGGCACCACGGATGCTCAGGACGCGTGCCGGTATGCCGGTAGCGGCGACGCTGATGGCGATGGTGATCGATGGGCGCGGATGCCATCGCTTGCGGACGTGTTTGGATCGGTTCCGGAGGGGTCAGTCGAGAGCGAGGTGTGTTTCGATCTTTGACCTCGACGGTGACAACGACCTGCTCGATTTCGCGGAGTTTCAAACGCTGGCGGTCTGTAAAGCGTCTGGAAGTTGGTGGAGCTGATGGCGTCCTGACCGCGCGAGGCTTTCTTAATGATCGGATTGGAACCGAAAGTGAACGGGACCGTACCAGATGATCTTCTGACGGCTGGCATATCCACGTTCTTGGGGGAAGGGAACGGGACGGAGCTGTTTCCAGAAAACTCATAAAAATGCAAGATGATCATCAGATTATGGACGAACTAAGGAACGAACTAAGGCGTCGGGAGCGACCGGTAAAGCCAATGGCAATTCCGTCACTTCATCTGCTGATGCATTTTGCACCTGGGTTTCCCAACAGTCAGGTCAAATGTGCGGTTTGGCTCGGCGTTTGACGCGGCGCGGTTCGTAGCGGTCGCCGGGATAGGGCAGGCGGTCGCAGGCCGTGCCGCGTGGGACCAGGTGCCGCAGCAGATCGTGCACGCCGGACGGAGGCGCATGCAGCAGCAAGCAAAGGCGTGCCGCAGGCGGTGCAGCGTGCCGGTAGGCTCAACGCACGCGGATCGCACTGCGTGGGCGCGCTACCCGCCACATCGCCACCCGCGCCAGGTTAGCCACCAGCACGTGCATCGCGATCTCCTTGGCGACCACCTCCACGCTCTTGCCCCCGCAGCACTTCCATCCCCAGGTGCGTCTTCAGGCTGCGCAGGTTCAGCCCGCCGTCCACCGGCAGCGGCGGCTGCCGCCTGATCTCGTCCGTGGGCGTCTCACTGGTCCAGCAAGGTATCGCACGATCGTGCGGTTGCGAACTTTGATGGCGTGGTGATCTGCACCAGCCCGCACGGGCAACCGCGTCGGCAACGCTTCGAACTCCCCGGCGGCGGGAGGCCGCATCGATGCCCGCTACCGCGCTGTCGCGTGACCATTAATGCGACGAATATCGTTGCGGCCCAGCCGCAGGTCTTGCGGGAAACCACCTTTGCGCTTCTGATGCAGCCGGAAAATTGCTGAAGATCGCGGCGCGAGCAGTTGGGCTGAGCACGGTGTACGCACCCGTAGGTGCGGATCGCCCATAACCACGTCGCCGGGTGCAAAACAGCCCAGCAGCTGGCGAAACAAGGTCATTCAAAGCGGCATCCACGGTCGACTGACGATCGCGCCGCATGGCAGAACACCGCCACGAACTGCGATTGAAAGCTACAACCGCGCGCGCTGCGGCTGCGGAAACTCGCCTGCACCCGCGTCGGGCATGCTCGCACTGGAGCCATCCACCACCCAGACGCGTCGGCCGCACCAGCGGGCCGTGGCAGCACGCGGGGTCCACAGCCGCTCTGCCAACGCGCTCAGCGCCTGACGAATGACCTCGAAGGGCAGACGTTTGCGCGCCTGGCAGTAGGCGGACGGATCCGGCGAAGGCAGCGCGGCGGGCGCCTGCGCCTGCCCGCCGGGGCGCAGGCGGCGCGCGATCTCGCGCTGCCGCGGGCCGACACTGCGTTCGGTGCCGCCGCTGGCGAGGGTGTGGATGTGGCGCAGGGCTACCGCCGAGCGGAGCGTCTTGGCGCCGTCCATGACCTGCAGCAAAAACGTGAGGAACGTGACGTAGGGCGACCAGTAGGACCTGCGCCAGCGATGACCGGCGGCCCGCGCGAAGCCTTCGATCACCGCCGGCGCGATCACGCCGCGCACCATCGGATCATCGAGTACACCGTGATTGACGCGGGGTCCGAGAGGAGCAAAGATCGCCATCCGTGGCCTCCTTCATGCTGTCGGGATGTCAACCACCAACATCATGAACGGAGGCCGCGCTTTGCGCAAGTGCACGTAAGTGCGCCTGGTAAAAGAACTTACGTCAGCTTGGCGTTGGCTTCATGCTATTCGGGTCGGGAGTCGTTTCCCGGTATTGCTCTTCCTTACGTCGCCTCCGGGCAAGCGATCTGAAGCCCAGAAACGACTCGCGACCCCTTGGGTTCTTCCGTAGTGCAGGCGACCGGCGCCTCAACTCCGTTGGAGTGGGGGATTTTTGGGGATGGGTTATCCCGGGGTGGGCCTTGGGTGCGCCGCGCCGACCCCGGGCTTGGCGATTGAACGCCTGCGGCGTTCGAGGTCTGGAGGCAGCTCACGCAGCGACTCCGAGTTCGCTGAGGAGCGCTATTCAACAAACACTATCCTTCGCGTTCCTCGCGTCCATTCGCGGTTCCCCAACCCAAAATCCCGCCGTTCTCCGTTCTCTCCGTTATCTCCTGTTGAAAAAACCAGCCGACGCCGTTCTCTGTGTATTCTGCGCACTCGGTGGTTAGATTCACCTTCGGCGTGCACGGCACGCCCGTTGGATTTGCCTTCGGCGTGCACGGCACGCCCTACGCGCCGGCTGTCACCATTGTGATCGCCGCGCGGATCTGCTCCTCGTCCACGTCCTCACGCACGACGCCGCAGCCAATCCCATCCAGCAGCACCCAACGCCGGCGGCCGCCGCGAACCTTCTTGTCCCCCAGCGTCAACGCAGCCACCGCGTCGACCTCCAGCGCAATCGGCACCACCGTCGGCAGGTGGAACCGCTCCAGCACCGCGCGGATCCGCGCGACGTCCGCGTCACCCAGCATCCCCTTCGACCGCGACAGGTCAGCCGCAGCCACCATGCCCAGCGCTACCGCCTCGCCGTGCCGCAGCTCGTACCCGCACAACGCCTCGATCGCGTGCCCGATCGTGTGCCCGAAGTTGAGCAACGCCCGCCGGCCCTGCTCATGTTCGTCCGTCTCCACCACCCCCACCTTGATCCGCAGGTTGCGCTCGATCAGCTCCCCCATCACCGCGGGCTCCCGCGCCTGGATCGCCTCGACCCGCGACTCGTGCCAGTCCAGAAACGCCGCGTCCGCGATCAGCGCGTGCTTGACCGACTCAGCCAGGCCAGCCGCCACGTCCCGCTCGGGCAGCGTCTGCAGGCACTCTGGATCCACCGCCACGAGATCCGCATGGTGGAACGCCCCCACGAGGTTCTTGCCGGCTGCGTGGTTGATCCCCGTCTTGCCGCCAACGCACGCGTCGACATCCGACTCGAGCGTCGTCGGGCAGGTCACGAACCGCACCCCCCGCATCCAGGTGGCGGCTGCGAAGCCGGTGAGGTCGCTCGCCACCCCGCCGCCGAGTGCCACCATCATGCCATCGCGGGCCAGTTTCATTTCGCCCAGTTTCACATATATCCGGTCCAGCTCAGCCAGCGACTTCGAGGCGTCGCCCGGGGGGAACGTGTGCAGTGCCGCTTTGAGGCCGGCTGCACCCAGGCTGGCGAGCACGCGGTCGGCATACAGCCCGGCGACGGTTGTGTCCGCGCAGACCAATACCATTGGTGGGGTTGCGAGCTCCGCAATCCACTCTCCAATGTGGTTCAGGGCCCCGGGGACCACCCGAATCCGGGTCGTCGCACCGCCAACTCGAAGAAAAATGTCTTCCACGCCGCGATCACCCTAAACTAATGCATTAAAGGAAGTTAAGGCATGCCGACACGCCGATTTCAGCCTGTGAATTCCCAACCTGGCCCGCGTCCGCCGCCCGCGTCACCTTGCAATCAGCGTAATTTCATGTATTATAACCGCTTGAGAGGATTTCGCACCCGCCCTGCATGGAAGGATCCGACGCGAACTTTGTTGAAAGGCAGGCGTAACTACTAAGGGTCAAAGTTGATGGCCCAGCCCGCCCCAGACGCTGCGATGGTCCGGAAATACCGTAACGGAGTGCGGTAATCCTCCAAGTCCGGCGCTGCGATCGGCTGGCATGACCGCTGGCGCGAGGGTCCGCCGATCGGAGCAGTTTCGCCGCATCGCCAACCGTTGACGGTCGTGCCCCGCACGACCCGCGAGTGCCGGCTCAACATACGTGTTTCAGGATTAGGCCACCACCCATGCCGCGTACCACCGCCACCAAGAGCAGTACCAAAACCCGATCAGGCACCAACGGCACAGCCACGCGCCGTGCCGCGACCGCCCGCCGTACCAGCACCAACGGCACCGCGAAATCCTCGGCGGCGAGCATCCGCACGTACAAGGCGGCCCTCAACTACCTGAAAACCGTCACCAACTTCGAAAAGAACCCGCCGCCCCGCGGCGAACGCAACGGCTACAAGCTCTCCCGCGTCGACAAGATCCTGGCCAAGCTCGGCCGGCCCGAACGCAAGATGAAGTGCATCCACGTCGCGGGCACGAAGGGCAAGGGCAGCACCTGCGCGATGCTGGCCTGCATGCTCAGCCGCTGCGGCTACAAGGTCGGCTCGTACTCCTCGCCGCACCTGATCACGGTCCGCGAGCGAATGTCAATCGACGGTGAACGCATCGGCGAGCGCGACTTCACCAAGTGCCTCTCCCAGGTGATCGGCGCCATCAGCAAGCTACCCGCCCGCGAACGCGACGTGACCTACTTCGAGGTCCTCACCGCGACGGCGTTCGTCTGGTTCGCGGAGAGCGGCGTGGACGTGGCGGTCGTGGAGACCGGCCTGGGCGGCCGGCTGGACTCGACGAATGTCGTCCGCCCCGACGCCTGTGCGATTACCAGCATCAGCAAGGACCACATGGCCCAGTTGGGCGACACGCTCGCGGAGATCGCCAGCGAGAAGGCGGGCATCATCAAGGAAGGCGTTCCGGTGGTCTGCGCCCCGCAGGAGCCGGAAGTGATGAAGGTGCTCCGCGAGGCGGCTGAGAAGATGAAGGCCCCGCTCTGCCTGCCCGGCGTGGACAACGAGTTCAGCTACCGCTTCGAGTCGTCGCGGCCCGTCGGCCCGCACACGCGATTGTCGCTGACCACGTCCCGCAGCCGCTTCGAGCATCTGCACGTTCCGCTGCCCGGCGAGCACCAGGCGATCAACTGCAGTGTGGCCCTTTCGGTGATGGACGCGCTCAAGAGCCGCGGCTTCAGCATCGACGACCAGAAGGCGATCTCCGGCCTCGCGGACGTGAAGCTCGAGGGCCGCATGGAGATCGTCAGCGACGAACCGCGCATCCTGATTGACGGCGCCCACAACGCCTCGAGCGTCGAGGCGCTGATGCGGGCGATCGGCCAGACGATCCGCTACGACTCGATGGTGGTGATCTTCGCGTGCCAGCGTGACAAGGACATTCCCGGCATGCTGCGCCACGTGCAGCTCGGGGCCGACAAGATCATCTTCACCTCGGCGCGGACGAGCCGCTCCGCCGACCCGTACGAGCTGCACGCGATGTTCCAGGAGCGCTGCAGCAAGATGGCCCAGGTCGCCGACACGCTCGAGGACGCCTTGGAAATTGCCAAGCGCGCCGTGACCCGCGAGGACCTGATCTGCATCACCGGCTCGTTCTACATCTGCGGCGAGGCCGCCCGCAAGCTGCGCAAGAAGCCGGTTTTGGTCTGAGCCTGATTGCGTTTCCTCAAACTACGAGTGTACCACTGCTCTTGAGCAGTGGTCAGCGCGCGTCGGCGCCCGAGTTGCTTGCACTGCTCAAGAGCAGTGGCACACGTGAACCGCAGCGTCCGAAATCACTTCATCTGTTCGAGCGCAGCGGCACACCTACACTTCGCCGACGGTGATGCACAGCGGCATCCAGAAGTTGATCTTGCGGCGGCGGATGTTGGTGAAACCCGCGGCGCGGAAGTAGCCGTCGATCACCGACCACGGCGCGTGGTAGACGCCCTTCTCGATGCGCGAGACGATCACGTCGAACGTGACCCACCCGACCACGTTGTCGCGAAAACCGTCGATCAGCACGAAGCGTCCGCCGGGGCGCAGCACGCGGCGCACGCCGTGCACGACGTTCTGCTGGTGCGGGTAGTGGTGAAACGAATTCGAGCAGGTGACGACGTCGAACGAGGCGTCGGCGAAGGGCAGGAACTCACTGTCGGCGGCGACGAAACCGGCGCGGCCCGTCGAGCCCAGCCCCGCGAGCTTGGCGTCCGCGGCCCGGCACATCGCCGGCGAATAGTCGAGCCCCACGGCGGTGACTTCCCAATCCGAGCGGGCCAGCATCGCCGCGAGCTCACCGGTCCCGCAACCGATGTCGAGCACCCGGAACGGCTGATCGTGCTCGGCCCGCCAGCGGGCGATCTCCTCCATCAGCGCCACGTACGACGAGCGAAACAGGAAGTGGTGCAGCAGGGAGCGGTCGTACGAGCGGGCCCAGCGCTCGAACTGCGCCTTGGCACGGTCCTTCATGGCGGCGTCGATAGGTGTCACGGCGGCGTACGCTAACGGCCCGCGCGGCTCCGGGCAACCGCATCACTTGCCGATGCAGAATGACGCGAAGATGCGGCCAAGGAGATCCTCGGTCGTCACCGCACCGGTGAGCTCGGCGAGCGCATCCTGCGCTTCGCACAGATCGACGGCGATCAGCTCTGCGATGTCGAGCAGATCGTCGGCCTGCTCAGCCGTTGCGACGCAGCGGGCCAGCGCCTCCGCGGCTTCGCCCAGCGCGGCGCGCTGCCGGGCCGACAGCGCCGTCGTGACTTCGTCGCCTGCATGAGACTCCGACGCCAGGCGCCTCTCGACCGCGTGCGACAACGCATCCATCCCCTCACCGGTCAATGCGCTGACCCACACGAATTCCGCGGTGGCAAGCTCAGGCACGGGCAATCGTTCCGGGCGGCGCTGGCCTGCCGCGAGCAGGTCGCATTTGTTGGCGATCACGAGCGGCGGCGCTGCGGCTTGTGCCAGCAGTTTCGCCAGGGCCGCGGGCTCCGGCGGGCTGGCGGCGTCGACGACGAGGCACACGACGTCCGCCTGCCGGGCCGCTGTTTCGGACTGTCCCGTGGCTGCGGAGACGAGTTCGTCCGGCGCGTCGTCCCACCCGGCTGAGTCGATGAGCAGGGCCTCCACGTCGCCGAAGCGGGCCGGCGCGGTGAGCAGGTCGCGGGTCGTGCCCGCCACGGCGGAGGCGATGGCGCGGTTGATGCCGGACAGGCGGTTGAGCAGCGTGCTCTTGCCGGCGTTGGGCAATCCCATAAGCAGCACGCGCGGCAGCACGTCGATCCGTTCACCGGCCCGGGTGGCGGTCAGGATGGCGAGCAGCCGAGCGCGGAGGGTGCCGACGCGGGCGGCGAGCTCGGTGGGCGTGATGAAGTCGATGGGCTCCTCGGCGAAGTCGATGTCGGCCTCGACCAGCGAGCGCAGTTGGGCCAGTTCATCCTGCCACGCGGCGATATCCTCGGCCACGTGGCTGGTGCGCATGCGCTGGGCGGCGCGAAGCTGCACGTCGCTGCGCGCGTGGATCGTGGCCGCCACGGCCTCCGCCTCACCAAGTGACAACGCGCCCGCCAGGAACGCGCGGGCGGTGAACTCGCCGGGCAGGGCCGACCGCGCCCCCGCCGCGAGGCAGCGTTCGACGATCAGGTCCAGCAGCGGCGGCGAGCCGATGGTGTGCAGCTCGACGAGATCCTGCCGCGTGTAGCTGCGCGGTGCGCGGAACAGATAGACGTCCACCGGCGCGTGGTGCACGTCGCTGAATACGATCTCCCCCGCGTGCACGGTGAAACCGGCGGCGCACGCCAGCGTCGAGCCCGGCGCGAGCCGGCAAAGCCCGTCAGCAATCGCCACCGCGGCGGGGCCGCTCATGCGCACGATCCCGCGCGAAGCGCCGCCCGGCGCTGAGGAAATCGCCACGATCGTGTCGTCGGTGCTCGTGTACATGGCCAACGCGCATTCTACTCACAAGCCCGGGCCCCTGCATCGGCGCATCGACCGAAGCGGCAAGCGGCGGTATGATCGCTGGTGATGAAGGAACTGATCGGGAAACTGCAGCGCGGCGAGCACCTCACGCGGGCGGAGGCGAAGGACGCCTTCGGCCGCATCATGGCCGGCGCGGTCGATGGCCCCACCCTGGGCGCTTTCCTGTGCGCGCTGGCCAGCAAGGGCGAAGTGGTCGACGAGCTGGTCGGGGCGGCGCAGGCGATGCGGTCAGCCGCCACGCGCGTGCGCTGCGACCGGCCCTGCATGTGCACCTGCGGCACCGGCGGCGACGGGATCAGCACGTTCAACGTCTCGACGACGGCGGCGATCATCGCGTCCGCCGCAGGCGCCGTCGTCGCCAAGCACGGCAACCGCACGAACACGCGGGTCAGCGGCAGCGCGGAAGTGCTGGCGTCGCTCGGCGTGAACATCGAGGCGGACGTGCCCGTGCTCGAGCGCTGCTTGGCGGAGTGCGGCCTGGCTTTTCTCTACGCCCCGCGGCTGCATCCGGCGATGAAGCACGCCGTGCCGGTACGGCGCGCGATTCGCAGCCGCACGATCTTCAACCTGCTGGGCCCGCTCTGCAATCCAGCCGGTGCCTGCCGGCAGGTGCTGGGCGTGAGCCGCCCCGCGCACGTGCAGCTCATGGCGGAAGCGCTCCGCGAACTTGGCGCCGAGCGCGCCTGGGTCGTGCACGGCGGCGACGGCCTGTGCGACCTCACGATCACGGGCCCGACGCACGTCGCGGAACTGGCGGATGGGAAAATCACGACGCGTTCGGTTCGTCCCGCGGACGCGGGGCTCGCCGAGGCGACCCTGGACGCGTTGATCGTCGCGTCGGCGGAGGAGAGTGCAGCGGCGGTTGGTGACATCCTCGACGGTACAGGCGGCCCCCGGCGTGACCATGCCCTGCTCAACGCGGCTGCAGCGCTGGTGGTGTACGGCGTGACGAACGATCTGCGGGACGGCGTCGCGCGGGCGGCGGATGCGGTGGACAGCGGTGCGGCGCGGGCAGCGCTGGAGCGGCTGGCTCGCTTGACCTGCGCGTCTGCGTGAGCCGTCGCCGCGGGCATGACGTACCCGGCGCGATGCGGTAGGATTTCCGCCGATGGCGAACTTCGGGTGGATGCGGAAGCGGCTGCTGGGTCTGGCCGTCGGCACGACGTTGACCGTGCTGACGGTGGTCGCGTACCTCGCGGGCTGGCTTGCACCGCTCGAGCGCATCTACCTCGACTACAACTTCAAGCACTTCAACAAGCTGGATGCCGATCCGCGGATCGTGATGATCGACATCAACGATCTGGCGCTGGAGCGGATCGAGCGGTGGCCATGGCCGCGGGATTACCAGGCGGACCTCGTCGACGTGCTGAGCGAGAGCGGGGCCGCGGCGATCCTGCTGGACCTGGTCTATTCGGAGCCGACGCGGCCCACGTTCGACGACGCCCGGGCGGAGCCGGCCTCGCGGCGGCGCGCGTCGGACGAGATTCTCACCGATCCCGGCTACGACTCGGTCGAGGACCAGTGCATCCCCATGACCAGCGCGGTCCAGGGGGACGTCGAACTCGCCGACGCGATCCGCTCAGCCGGCAACGTTTACGTCGCGATGTTCTTCGGGCTCGAGCCGCCGGCGTACGATCTGGGGCGGATCCGCAGGTCCGCGCGGGCGCTGCTCGACGAGAATCCCGACGTTGACGTAATCACGTTCGGCAACGCGATCGGTCCACACGATCCGTCGCGTACGCTGCTGTACTACGCGCACGCGCGGATGGACCGCCTGCTGCGGCAGGATTTCGGCCTCACCGCCGAGGATATCGCCGAGCGGTTGAACATGAACATCGACGAGGTGCGCGTGCACATCAGCCGCGTCAAGGAAGTGGCGGCGCGCTACCTCGTCAGGCACTACCTCAAGGACCACCCCGACGCGGACAAGGAGGAGGTCTTCGGTGCGCTTCTGCCCGGCGTGCCGGTGACGCTCCAGTCGCCCGACCAGAAGGACCTGGAGATCGCGTACTACGCGGCGCTCGCCGGCCGGTACGGGTTCGCGCACGAGCTGCCCGCGTCGCCCGCGCTCGATGGCGTGATTCCCAACGGAAGCCAGCCGACCCTCCCGATTTACGAGATCGCGCGCGAGGCCAAGCAGGTCGGTTTCGTCTCGTTCGACAAGGAGGCGGACGGCGTCGTGCGGCACATTCCGCTGCTGGCCCGCACCGACGGCCATGTGGTGATGCAGATTGCCTTCGCGCTGGCCACGGACGTGCTCGACATCGACACGCAGGACGTGCGCGTCGAGGACGAGCGGACGCTGGTGCTGCACGATCACGCCGGCGCGGCGACTTGGCACATTCCGCTGGCGGCGGACGGGACGATGATGCTGAACTGGCACGTTCCGGAGCACCCGGTGTCGGGCGGGCCACCCAACTGGTACCAGAGCTTCACGCACGTACCGGTGGCGTACGTGTGGGAGGTGGCGCATAACCGGCGCACGATCCACCAGAACAACAAGCGGCTGGGGGTGCTGCTCGGCCAGGCGGTGCAGTTGATGCTGCGCGGCGCGGACGCGGCGTGGAACGACTACGCGGAGCGGGTGAATCGCGAAAACCAGCTCCGTCGCCGCGTCGCCCGGCGGCATGCGGATCCCGCAGCCCAGAAGGAACTGGAGCAACTGCTCGCAGCCACCCAGCCCGTCGAACAGCAGGCGCTGGCCAACCTGGAGCGCTCGTACGGGGAGATCGCCGGGCTCGAGCCCGAGAGCGAAGACGAGGCGAAGCTGTTCGCGCACGTCCGCGAGCTGTACAGCCGGTTGATCGGCGACGACGGGATCAAGCAGATCGAGCAGCACAACCGGGACCTGGAGGCGCGTATCGCGGAGCGGCTCGCGGCGCTGAAGGAGAAGCTCGACGGCAAGCTCTGCTTCGTCGGGCACACGGCCAGCGCGCAGGCGGACATGGTCAACACGCCGGTGTACGACAACATGCCCGGCGTGATGGCGCACGCCAACCTGGTCAACACGCTATTGGAAAACCGTGTCCCGCGCACGGCGTCACGGGCTGCGAACGTCGCGCTGATCCTGGTGACGGGCCTGCTGATCACGGCGCTGGCCAGCTCGCGCGGGCCGTGGGTCACGCTGATCTCCGTGCTGGTGCTGACGACGGCGACGGGGGCCATCTCGTCGCTGATTATCTGGCCGCGTTACATCGTCAACGTCGCGGCGCTGATCCCCATCGTGAGCACGTTCGTGATCTGGGCGCTGATCACGCTGTATCGCCAGTTGACCGAGATGCGGCACCGGCGGTCGCTGACGCGCGAGCTGTCGCGCAACACGTCGCCCGCGATCGCCGCGCAGATCACCGAGCAGATCGAGAACTTCGAGCTCAAGCCGCGCCCGGCGGACGTGACCTGTTACTTCAGCGACCTGCAGGGATTTACCAACATCAGCGAGCGGCTCGGCGTGGAGCGGACCACGGCCATCCTCAACAGCTACCTGGGCGCGATGGGCGAGGTGCTGATCGAGTACCGGGCGTTCAACAAGTTCATGGGCGACGGGATCTTCGCGTTCTTCAACGCTCCGATCTGGCCGGTGGAGGATCATGCCCGGATCGGGTGCGAGGCGGCGCTGGTCACGCTGGCGAAGCTGGACGCGCTCAAGCGATCCGCCGGCAACGGGTTCGCGGCTGAGCTGGGCAGCCTGTGGATGCGCATCGGCCTGCACACCGGTCCGGTGTTCGTGGGGTACTTCGGGAGCGAGAACCAGACGGACTACACGTGCATCGGCGACACGGTGAACCTGGCGGCGCGGCTGGAGTCGGCGAACAAGGCCTTCGGCACGCAGGTGCTGGTCTCGGGAGCGGCGCGGGAGGCTGCGGGTGACGGGTACGCGTTCCGCACGCTGGGTGCCCTGCAGGTGGCGGGCAAGGCCCAGGCGGTGCCGGTTTTCGAGTTATTGGGGCGAACACCGGAAGTCTCGTCGGACCGGCTCGAGTACGCCGCCCGCTTTGCAGAGGCGGTCGAAGCATTTCAGCAGCAGCGTTGGGACGTGGCCCGAACCCGCTTTCAGGCCTGCGGAGCGGCTCGGCCCCAGGACGCCGCGGTCGGGCTCTATCTTTCGGCGGTCGAACAGTTTAGCGAAGCGGCGCCGCCGACAGGTTGGAACCAGGCGATCGAACTCCGCACCAAGTAACATGCCGCGTGACGGGCAGCACTCCGCGCGCGACCACCTCGCCGCGCGGCGCGATGCGCTGCGCGTTGGCGCCGTGCATTCTCAATCGTCCGCAACATCCCTTCAAGAGATTTCCCTTCGCCGCCGAAGAAACTAACAGGCCCCGACGATGTCCGGCGCCGACCGGGTCATCACTTCTGCGGGCCGTCACGAGGTCGCGATGGTCTACGATCTGTTCGATAGCCCCACGCTGCAGAACAACGCGACCCTCCCGTATTCAACCCATAGAATTTCCCAATTGCGCGAAGCGTCCGATGCGTCCGCGCTGGCGGCGCTGGTCGCGCACCTGCAGCGCGAGGTGGGACGGCTCGACGCGGAGCGCCGCCAAGCCGCTGCCGATGCGGGCCAACTGCGCCGGCAACTGCGCGACGCCGCCCGCGTGCAGTGCGACTGCGTGCCCCGGGCGCTCGCCGCCCGCGGGGCCGAGATCACGACGCTCTACCGGCCGACCGCGGGTGTGGGCGGCGACGTGTTGGCGGCTGCTGCTTCGGACGAGGGCCACGTCACCCTGAGCATCGCGGACGTGGCGGGTCACGGTATCGGCGCCGCGATGATGGCGCCGCTGCTCGAACGCGCGTTGGCGGCGGAGTGGCACGACGGCGTCCGCACGCGGCGGTCTACGATCACCGAGGTCATGCGCCGGGCCAACCACGAGGTCCTCGCCCAGGAGCGCCGCGACGGACTGTGCGCCACTGCGATTCACGCACGCTACGACGGCGCGACGCGCACGCTGCGTTTCGCCCGTGCGGGCCATCCCCATCCGGTCCTGCTGCGGGCGGGTGAGCGGCCGCAGCCGCTGGTCAGCGACGGGCTGCTGCTGGGGGCGCTGCCGGATGCCGAGTGGTGCGTGCAGGAAGTGCAGTTGCAGCCGGGCGATCGCGTGCTGTTCTACACCGACGGACTCGCGGCGCTGCTCGCCACCCACCAAGCCGCCTCGCTCGACGATCGCTGCGTGCTGTCCTGGCTCGCCGCACGTGCGACGCATACGCCTGCTGAACTGATGGCCGATATCCACGACCGCATCGACCACGCGGGCTGGGATACCGCGACCGCCGACGACGTCTCCGCGGCGGTGCTCACCATTCAGGCCTGATCGCCATCTCCAGCCGCAATCGACGCATACCGGGGCAAGCCTCAAGCGAGGCTTGCACGCTTTCGCGAATGGATGCTAGAATCCGGGTGGATCGTGAGTTTGAAAGGCGCTCGATGAGCCCACACCTCACTCATGCCGACCACACCTACCGCGGGGCGCAGATGTCCTGAGCGACATCGGGCGATCCGTTTCCGCTGCACATATTTCGCACCACAGGTTTCATCCGCCGGCGCTTTCGGCGCCGATTCCGCACGAGGAGGTTTTGACCGTGACCGATCCCACCAAGCTGATCATCATGGGCGCCGCGGGGCGCGATTTCCACGACTTCAACGTCTACTGGAAGCAGCGCGAGGACATCCGCGTCGTCGCCTTCACCGCGACGCAGATCCCCGACATCGACGGCCGCGTCTACCCAGCCGCCCTGACGGGCCCGCGGTATCCGGAAGGCATCCCGATCCATGACGAAAAGCAACTCGAGGCGCTGATCCGCGACCACCACGTACGGCTCGTCACGCTGGCCTACTCGGACCTGCCCTACCCGTTCGTCATGTCGCAGGCCAGCCGGGCCAACGCCGCGGGGGCCGATTTCGAGCTGCTCAGCCCGCACGCGACGATGATCAAGAGCACCAAGCCGGTCATCGCGGTCTGCGCCGTACGCACTGGCTGCGGCAAGTCCCAGACGACGCGCCGCGTCTCGGAAATCCTCAAGGGGATGGGCAAGCGCATCGCCGTGTTGCGCCATCCGATGCCCTACGGCGACCTCACCAAGCAGATCTGCCAGCGGTTCGCGACGCTGGAGGACATGGATCGGCACGAGTGCACGATCGAGGAACGCGAGGAGTACGAGCCGCACATCCAAGCGGGCAACCTGCTCTTCGCGGGCGTCGACTACGAGCGCATCCTGCGCGAGGCCGAGAAGGAGGCCGACGTCATCCTCTGGGACGGCGGCAACAACGACACGCCGTTCATCAAGCCCAACCTCTACATCTGCGTCACCGACCCGCACCGGCCCGGCCACGAGATCAGCTACTACCCGGGCGAGCACAACCTGCGGATGGCGGACCTGGTGGTCGTGAACAAGATGGGCACGGCGAGCCCGGAGAACATCGAGACGGTGCTGGGCAACATCCGGCGGATCAACCCCAACGCGGTCGTGGTCAAGGCCGACTCGCCGGTCACGGTGGATGAGCCGGACGCGGTCCGCGGCAAGCGCGTGCTGGTGGTCGAGGACGGCCCGACCCTGACGCACGGCGAGATGAAGTACGGCGCCGGCCACGTCGCAGCCCGCAAGCTCGGGGCGGCTGAGATCGTCGATCCCCGGCCGCATGCCGCCGGGTCGCTGGTGGACACCTTCAAGAAGTACAACCACCTGACCGACATCCTGCCGGCGATGGGCTACGGCAAGAAGCAGATGGCGGACCTGGAGGCCTCGATCCGGCAGACTCCGTGCGACCTGGTGCTGGTGGGCACGCCGATCGATCTGGCGGCTCTGATCAAGATCCCGCAGAAGTCGCTGCGGGTCCGCTACGAGCTGGCGGAGCACGATCCGAAGCTGCTGCCGGAGGCGATCCGGCGGGTGGTATAAGGCGGCAGAACGTCCATTGCCGCGGTATCGACAGATCACCGGTTCTTCGCGTATGCTGTTGCGGTTTGCGCCCGCGGTTTGCGCGGCGCCCGGCTCGAGACGGAGGTAATCGCCATGACGCAGGTAAATGATGGCCCGATGGCGCACACGGGCGACCTGAACTCGGATGCCCACATGCAGCTCGTCGACCAGTACAGCGCCCGCAACTACGCGCCGCTGCCGGTCGTGATCTCGCGTGGCGAGGGCGCGTGGGTGTGGGATGTCGAGGGCCACAAATACCTCGATTGCCTCAGCGCCTACTCGGCGCTGAATTTCGGCCACAGCCATCCGCGGATCCTCGACGTTTTCATCGAGCAGGCCCGCCGGCTCACGCTGACCTCGCGGGCCTTCCAGAACGATCAGTTCGGTCCGTTCTGCCAGGAGCTCACCGCGTTCTGCGACATGGACCTGGTGCTGCCGATGAACACCGGCGCCGAGGGCGTCGAGACCGCGATCAAGACCGCGCGCAAGTGGGGCTACACCGTCAAGGGTGTGCCCGACGGCAAGGCGCAGATCATCTGCTTCTCCGGCAACTTCCACGGGCGCACGACGACGATCGTCAGCTTCAGCACCGAGGAGCAGACCAAGGCGCACTTCGGTCCGTACACGCCGGGATTCGTCGTCGTGAAGTACGGTTCGCTGGACGCCCTGCGCGCCGCGATCACGCCGCACACGGTGGCGGTGCTGGTCGAGCCGATCCAGGGCGAGGGCGGCGTGGTGGTTCCGCCGGAAGGCTACCTGCGCGGAATCCGCGAGCTGTGCGACGAGCACAACGTGCTGATGATCGCGGACGAAATTCAGACCGGCCTCGGCCGGACGGGGCGGCGCTTCGCGGTGGATCATGAGGAGGTCAAGCCGGACCTGGTGATTCTCGGCAAGGCGCTGGGCGGCGGCGTGATGCCGGTCTCCGCAGTGGTGGGCAGCAAGGAGGCGCTGGGGGTCTTCAATCCGGGCGATCACGGCAGCACCTTCGGCGGCAACCCGCTGGGTTGTGCCGTCGCCCGCGAGGCCATCCGCGTGCTGGTGGACGAAAAGCTCGCCGAGCGGGCCGACCGCGTGGGCAAGGCGTTCCGTGACCGCATCCGCGCGGCGAACTGCTCGAAGATCAAGGAGGTTCGCGGCAAGGGCCTTTTGATCGGCATCGAGATGACGCCGGAGGCGGGCGCCGCGAAGCCCTACTGCAAGCAGCTCAAGGGCGAAGGCGTGCTCTGCAAGGACACGGTGGACAACGTCATGCGCATCGCCCCGCCGCTGATGATCGCCGAGGCCGACCTCGACTGGGCGGCGGAGCGGGTCATCAAGGTGCTGTCCTGACCGGGCGGATGGCGGAGGCCTGACTGCGATGCGCACGGGGAAGAACGTGCTCGGCTCGGACCTGGAGCCGTGCTGCCTGAGCACCCGCACCGGGTTTTACCGCACGGGTAAATGTGCGACCGGACCGGGCGACGTCGGGCTGCACGTCGTGTGCGCGGAGATGACCGACGCGTTCCTGGCGTTCAGCGCCGCGCACGGCAATGACCTCACCACGCCGGTCCCGGAATTCGACTTCCCCGGTCTCAAAGCGGGGCAGCGCTGGTGCATCTGCGTGGGCCGCTGGCAGGAGGCGCTCGACGCGGGCGTCGCGCCGCCGGTGGTCCTCGAGGCCACGCATATTTCGGCGCTGGAATTCGTTTCATTGGAAGAACTCAAAGCCCACGCTGTCAGCGCCGCCTGACAGCCGATCCGGAGATGAGCATGGCCGTCAGCCTGAAGGGTCGCAGCCTCGTTTCGCTGAAGGATTTCTCCACCGAGGAGATCCTCGAGATCATCCGTACCGCCGACACGCTCAAGCTCGAGCGCCTGCGCGGGCAGACGCATCACCTGCTCGCCGGCAAGACGCTGGCGATGATCTTCCAGAAGCCGTCGCTGCGCACGCGCGTGTCGTTCGAGGCGGGCATGACCCAACTGGGCGGGCACGCGATCTACCTCGCGCCCAGCGACATCTCGCTCGGCAAACGCGAGACGACCGAGGACATTGCGCAGGTGCTCAGCCGGTACTGCGACGTGATCATGGCGCGGGTGTTCGGGCACGACATCGTGGTCGACCTCGCGAAGTACGCCACCGTGCCGGTGATCAACGGCCTGTCGGACGAGGAGCACCCCTGCCAGGTGCTGGCTGACCTGCAGACGATCTACGAGAAGAAGGGCACGCTCGCGGGGCTCAAGCTCGCGTACGTCGGCGACGGCAACAACATGACGCACTCGCTGATGTATGGTTGTGCGCGCGTGGGCATGCACATGACCGCGGTGACGCCGCCGGGCTACGGCCCGCTGGACCGGGTGACGGCGGAGGCGGCTGCCATTGGCAAGGAGAACGGCTGCCGGATCGAGGCGACGACGGACATCGCCGCGGGTGTCGCGGGCGCCGACGCGGTGTACACCGACGTGTGGGCGAGCATGGGCATGGAGGCGGAGGCGGCCGACCGGGCGAAGAAGTTCAAGGCCTATCGCGTGGACGAGAAGCTGATGGCGCATGCGGACAGCAAGGCGCTGGTGCTGCACTGTCTGCCGGCGCACTACGATGAGGAAATTGCCTACGGCGTGACGCGCAGTCCGAACAGCGCGATCTTCGACGAGGCGGAGAACCGCCTGCACGCGCAGAAGGCGCTGATGGTGCTGCTGGCCGCCGGGCGTTGAAGGGGCGAAAGCACGGCCCTACGATCACTTGGTAGTGGCACTACTGAAGATTCAGCAGCGCACGCCGGTCCATCCGGAGACGCGCATCATGCGACCCGACAAGCTGCTCGAACATGTTCGGCGTCAGCCGTTTCAGCCGTTTCGACTGTTCCTGACGAATGGCGAGCATTTTGACGTCGCCCATCCCGAATTGATTGTCGTCACGATGCGCGAGGTCGTCGTCGCCAAGTCGACCCGGCGGGGAGCGGTCCCGGAAAGCTCCGTGATGATCGACCCCATGCACATCACCCACCTGGAGCCGCTCAACGGCGCCAAGAAGTCGTCGCCGCGCAAGCCGCGGAAGCAGTGATGAGGCGACCGGACATTCCTGTTGACGCTGCGGCGCGTGGACCTATTGGGGTCCGCTGAGCACTGCCTCGAGCATCGTCCAGTCGGCTGTATCGATGAGGGTGTCACCACTGGCGAGGTTGGCGCAGGCACACTCGGATCGGACCGTCACGTCCGCGCCGATGCACCGGGTGAAGTAGTAGGCGTCGAGCAGATCATAGTCGCCGTCGTTGTCGAAGTCGCCGGGGTTGCCGCAGGCGACGCAGGCGCCGGGGGCCGCGTGGCCGCTGGCGATTTCACAATCGTCGAGCACGCCGTTGAAGTTGCAGTCCAGCCGCGTCCCGCGTGGGATGATCTCCAACCAGTCGTAGACGCCGTTCGCATCGCAATCGCTTTCGCACTCGTCGAGCACGCCATTGGAATCGGCGTCGGCGGCACCCGCCAGCAACTCGCAGGCGTCGGGAACCTGGTTGCGATTGCAGTCGGTCGCGAAGCCGGGCGCAAAGCGAATGCCCGTCGGCGCATCCAGCCCCGAATGGCCGCCGCGCACGAAGGACTGCAGGTAGATCCCGGTCGCAAGCTCGAATTCGAGGACGCGATACTCCGCCGCGTGCCGCGACACGAACACGTTGCCGTTAGGGCCGATCGCGAGCCCCCACGCGTCCAGATCGGTGCCGACAGTAGAGAACGGCTGGTTGAATACGCCTATGAACGCTCCCGTGTCGCGGGCGTACTCCAGCACGCGGCCGTTGCCGGAACTGGCGACGAGCAGATTGCCATCGGGCTTGAATACGAGCGCACGGGGCGCGGACAGGCCGCCGCTGCCGGCGGTCACGAATGCACGGACGAACGCAAAGGAGGCGCCGTCGTACTCGAGGACCTGATTCGTGGCGCTGCTGGCGACGTAGAGGTTGCCGTCGGGTCCGAAGGTGAGGCCGTACGGATCGTTGAGGCCCCCGACGTTGGGCAGAATGGCTTCGGCCAGATAGGCGCCCGTCGCGCCGTCGTACTTGAAGATCGCGTCGGTGTCGCGGCTGGCGACGTAGAGGTTGCCGTCCGGGCCGAACGCGAGGCCGCTCGGGTAGCGCATGCCGCCGGACCCGGTGGAGACGAAGTTGCGGATGAACGCGCCGGTGCGCCGGTCGAACTCGATGACGCGCCAGTTGGCGCCGCTGGCGACCAGCACGGTGCCGGCGGGGCTGATGATGACATCCTCGGCGGAGCTGATGGTGCCGCCGCTCGTGGCCACGCGGAGCGCGCCGGTGTCGGCGTGGTAGGCGAAGGCCTGGTTGCCGGCGCCGACCACCCACAGTTCGAAGGCACCGTCGAGTTCCTCCAGGTCGGAGACGCCGTCGCCATCGCAGTCGGCGCAGGCATCGAGCACGCCGTCGCGGTCGACGTCGAGGTGCATGTCGGCGCGGATCTGCACGTGGTCGGCGACGCCGTTGCTGTCGCAGTCGGGTTCGCACCCGTCGGGCACCGCGTTGTGGTTGATGTCGTCGCTGACGCCCTGCTCGATTTCCCAACGGTCGGGCAGGCCGTTCAGGTTGCAGTCGGGCTGGCAATCGTCGGGAACGCCGTTGCCGTCGAGGTCGGCGGCCCCGGCGAGGATCTCCGCATCGTCGAGCGTCGCGTCGCCGTCGCAGTCCTCGCACTCATCCGGCGCGCCGCTGGCATTGACGTCGGCGCTGGTGCCGCCGGCGATGTCGTCGGCGTCGGGGACGTTGTTGGCATTGCAGTCGTCGGCCACGCAGCCGGTCGCGACGAGGTTCGGGCGGACGATGTCCTGAACGTAGGTGTCAAAGCGCAGATCAGTGTTGGCGACCCCACCATTCTGCGTGTGGCAGTAGCCCATGATGGTGCCGCGGGTTTCGGTGCCCGGCGGCGGATAGCAGTCGTCCAGGCCGTAATCGTGGGTGTGCCCCGAGCCGCAGTTGTGACCGAACTCGTGCGCTGCCACGATGATGTCCCACTGCATGGAGCCGCTGGCGAGACTGGGATCGAAGGACCCGTTGACGAGGCCCGCGACGGAGTAGGCGAACGACGTGCACAGCGAATTCACCCAAGCCACGCCGCCGTAGGGCAGGTCGCGGCGGCCGGTGAGGAACTGCGCGGCGCTCCGCTCGACGGCGCCCATGTTGTTTTCCCAGTAGTTCTGGAAGGGCACGAGCGGGTCAGCGTCGTTGAAGAGGTCCGCGGGCGAGTCCCAGAGCCGCACGTAGGTCAGCTCGATGCGGGCGTTGAAATCGCGCACGTAGATGTCGCTGATTGCGCCGTAGAGCGCGGTGACGTAGAACGCCTCATCGTCGAGATCGCCGAAACGGGAATACAGTTCGTAGTCGGTATCCACGGCGAGTTCGAGGCGCTGCAGCGCCCGCCGGGGCTCCGCCACCGCGCGGCTGAGGGGTACGGTCAGCGCCGCGCTGGTGTCCGTTCCGCAGAGCGGGATGCCCGGAGCAAGCGGTGAATGCAGCGTGCGCGCCCGGCGCAGCACCACGGTGTCGCGCTGCGCCGGGGGGGCTGCCGAGGTCACTTCGTACTGCCGCGAACCCACCGTCACCAGACCGAGCGTGCGCTGCGCATCGAAGGCGAGAAACATGGTGCCGCTCGGCACCGCACCTTCGCGAACGACCCCGTGCAGAATCGTTACTTCGTTCGGATCGAACGTCGTCAGGGCGCGATCGGGCTGGCCAAGTGTGCCGACCACGAAGCGCGTGGTCGGCGTGGTCACGGGCAGGCGCACCAACTCTGCGTGAACGTCGCTCGCGAGCGGAAGCGCCAGTTCTACGGGAGACGCCGGCGCGGCATCGACTTGGCGCAGCAACCTCGTGCGGTCGAGCGTCATGATCGCGTGGTCCGGCGCGGCGGTTGCTGATGCGGCGCGGGCTGGTGCGTCCTTCGGCCCGACGCCACCAGCGGCGCGCGCGGCGACGCCAGCAGTTCCGACGACCATGCCGACAGCCAGCATCCAAACACGGCAGGGCGTGGGTATTCGCATCACAAGCACGTCACTTTCACACTCAGTGGGGGCCGGCCAGGATCGACTCGAGCAAGGCCCAATCGGCGATATCGATGACCGGGTTGTCGGCCTGGACGTTGGCGCAGCGGCACTCCGGCCTAACCGCCACGTCGGCCCCGAAACACAATAGAAACGCCTGGGCGTCCATCAGATCGTAGTCCCCGTCGGCGTCGAGATCACCCGGTGCGGGACATTCCGTGCATCCGCCCGCCGGTTGGACGAGAACCAGGGCCTCCGGGCTGAAAACCGAGCAGACGGGGTCGGGAACGACGGCGCGGAGGCGAAATCGCCGGCCGGTGTCGGCCAATGTCGCGTCCGATAGGTGCAGCGTCGGCGTGGCGGCTCCGCTGATCCGGCCGCCGTCAATCAGCGCCGTATCGCCCTCGTACCAGCGGTACACGAGGCTCGCGGCGGAACTGGACGCTGCCGCCCCGGTGAAGGTCGCGGTGCCTCCGGGTTCGACGCAGGCATGCTGCGGAATGGAGGAAAACTGCGGGTCGATCACCTCGAGTTCCGTGCTCACGCCCACCGCATCCTGCTCGTCGATGCAGATATTCCACACGCGGCAGGTGTAGATGCCTCCGTCCTCCGGTTCGAGGTCCATGATGTTCAGCGTGGCGGTCGTCGCGCCGGAGACGCGCCCGCCGTCGTGCAGGGCCTGCCCATCGTGTTGCCACTGGTATGTCACGCCGTCGGCGTCATCGACGCTGACGACCAACGCAACCGCGGTCATCCCCGTCTGCGTGCAGGTCTGCAGGAAGTCCGCGGATACGAGTTCCACCTGCAGCGTATCCGGAGCGATCTGCAGGGCAGCGGACGGGCTTTCGACCTGCAGACAACCGAACGAGACGACGCAACTGTAGGGTCCTTCGTCCGCCGCCTGCACGGGATCGACGCTGAGCTGCGCCGCGGTGGCACCGGGAATGTCCATACCCGCATATTTCCACTGGTAGCCGGTGGCGCCGGCGGCGGACACGGAGAACTGCACCTGCCCTCCGATGCAGGACAACGCCGCCGTCGGCGGCGTGATGGACCGGCGCAGCACGACCCGGTCGCACACGTCGGGTACGCCGTTGGCGTCGCAATCGGATTCGCGGCCCGCGGCGATATCGCACGCATCGGGAATTCCGTTGGCGTTGCAGTCGGGGCGTGCCCCCGTGGCGACCTCGCAGACGTCGGGTACGCCCGAGCCATCGCAGTCCGCCAGCAGGCCGGAGGCGATGTCGCAGGCGTCAGGGTTGCCATTGTGGTCGCAATCGGGCGTGCTGCCGGCAGCCACCTCGCACGCGTCGACGCCGCCGGAGCCGTCGCAGTCCCGATCGCAGGAGTCGGGTACGCCGTTGTGGTCGCAGTCGGGTGCGCTGCCCGCCGCCACCTCGCACGCGTCCACGACTCCGGAGTTGTCGCAATCGCGATCGCACTCGTCGGGTACGCCGTTGCTGTCGCAATCCAGGCTCGTGCCGGCTGCGATGTCGTCCGCGTCGTCAACGCCGTTCTCGTTGCAATCGATGGGAATGCGCAGGTAGTAGACGTCCTGGCCGCCGGTGTACGTCGCGGCGTACGCGACGTGGACGCTGGCGTTGTGGGAGATGATCTGGGAGTAGTCGCCGATCTTGTTTTGATTGGGGAAGCCAATGAGCGGATTGAACGAGGGGCTGACGGCGACATTGGGCGCCCAGGTCACGCCGCCATCCAGCGAATAGGTGTAGTACAACTGCGAGAAGTAGATCCCGGGATTGGCCCGCGTATCGTTCCAGACCGCGTCGATGCGGCCGTTGGGGGCGACCGACATGGCTCCGAACCACTGGACGGCGTCGTTGCCGACCGGGTCGTCGTTGATGCGCCGCGGTGCTTCCCACGTGTTCCCGCCGTCGGTGCTGCGGGTAAACATCACGTCGAGCGGATCGCTGCCCGGCGGATCCACCGAACCGAGCAGGTAGACGTTGTCGGGCCGGGGCCCGCCCTGCGGCTCGCAGGCGATCCAGACCTGCCCCAGCAGTCCGCCGGGGTTGGGATTCGTGCTGAAACGCGTGTTCCCGCCGAGATCGACCGAGCGCACCAGTGGGAAGCTCGGCGTCACCCCCGCGAACTTCGCGTTGGTGGAGCGCATCACGTTGGCAAAACCGTTGGCGGCCTGGCTGCAGACGAAGAGGTTGCCGTTCGGCGCCACCGCCAGGGTTCCCCACATCGGCGAGGCGGGCAACACGATGGGGTACATGAAGGACGTCCCGCCGTTGGTCGAGCGGGTAAAGAGGCGATTCCCACAGCACCCCGCCGCCGGGCTCCACGCCACGTAGATGTTGCCGCGGCCGATGCCGTTGGTGCGATCGATCGCCGACCACTGCTTGTCGCCGCCGTACGCTGCGAAGGGCTGCGAGAAGGTCTGACCTCCGTCCCCGGAAATGAAGTACTGGCAGGTGAAATCGCTGCGCAGGCTGTTGTAGTAAAAGACGCCATCCGCGTCGTAGTCCAGCACGGGGTCGCTGCGGAAGATTCCCGGCTCGAGCACCCCGGGAAACGTCCAGGTGTACCCGCCGTCGGTCGTGTACGCCCGCCCGGCTTGGCGGAAGTTCGAAGTAACGGAGTCGAATTGCCGCCACCCGATGGCGATGCGGTTGGCATCGTTCGGATCAACCGCGATGCTCGGCTCGTTGGCCGCGTCGCCGGCGACATTGTCACCGGCGGCGTTGACGTTGACCTGCACGGATCGGTAGGGCCCGAGCGTCACGACGCCGCGCGGCGTGACCCCGACCGCTCGGTCCGCACGCTTCGCCGGAGCATCATCAGGTGTTTCCAGATGACCGACGTCGGGCGGTGCCGCCCACGATGGCACAGCCGCCATCGCGAACGCGAGCCCTACGTTCCACGCCGCTAGACGCCACGCGCGGTTGCTTTTCATGGGTGCTTGTCCTTGTTGCTGCCCGGCAGGCCGATGGCGATCGCAGTATCAACTGCTGGCAAATCGCGGGAAGGAGCATTCACATTGACGGGCTGGCTGGTGTTGGGGCCCGTCTGTCCCGGTTGACGATAACCAACCGCGCGCCGCGCTGTCAACGCGCGCCGGCATCCCGGCGTGTGTCCGGGGGATGTCGAGCGGGGATTCTGGCCTTCCCAGCAGCCCACCGCACGGGCTCCGTGGCGAGGGCTGTCGCCTCAGGGAGTCCGCATGGTCCCATAGCTACGGCGTTTTTGCCGCGGTTCACGGGTTAGCCAGTAGCGGTATGAACCCTGCGAGGCACGTTTCATCCGGCCATTGCGGCTGGTCGATGTTTCCTTTAGTTGCGTGCGCCAAACCGCTCCTGGGTTCTGCTCGGGAAACGGTGGGTGAGCAGCGTCGCCCGGGAACGCAACGGTTGATGACAACGTGCCTTCGGACCGAAATCGCATGCGAATCCTGCTCGTCGACGATGAACCGCAGTGCCTGCAGGATGGTGCGAAGCATCTCATCGCCGCCGGTCACGAGGTGCTGACCGCAGGCAACGCGCACGACGCGATTCGCCTGCTCATGGAGCACGGCCCGCCCATCCTCATCACCGACTGGCACATGCCGGGCATGACCGGCGTTCAGCTTTGCCGCCGGCTGCGCCACAGCGAGACGGTCGGGTTCCTGTACGTCATCGTGCTCACGTCGCGGCCGGACACGCGCAGCCTCGTGCAGGCCTTCGAGGCGGGTGCGGATGATTTTCTGACCAAACCGGTCAACCCTTCCGAACTGCTGGCGCGACTTCGAGCCGCGGAACGCATCATTCACCTCCAGTCCGATCTCGACAAGCGCAACCGCGAAGTGCTGCTGGCCAACGCGCGCATGTCCATCGCCGCGCGCGATCTCGAGGACGCCAACAACCGGTTGCGGATCCTCGCAACCACCGACGAACTGACCGGGCTGCTCAACCGCCGGGAGGCCATGAATCGTCTTGGCAAGTACTGGGCCATGGGCGACCGCCACGGCGAACCGCTGGCCGTGATCATGGTCGACATCGATCACTTCAAGCAGATCAACGACAACCACGGCCACGCCGTCGGCGACCTGGTCCTGCGTGAGTTGACGCAGACGATGCGGCAGGTCAGCCGCTCGACGGACGAGGTCTGCCGGATTGGCGGGGAGGAGTTCCTCATCATCTGTCCCCACGCTTCCATGGAGGCGACCGTGGCGGCAGCCGAGCGCCTGCGGGGCGCGGTTGCGACGCACACGGTGAAGCACCGCAAGTCGGCCCTGCGTCTGACGATCAGCCTGGGGGTCGCCGAACGGACGGCGACCATGGGCTCGATCGATGACCTCCTCCACGCCGCCGATGAGGCCATGTACGTCGCCAAGTCCAGCGGCCGCAACTGCACCCGCAGCGCCGGAGCCCTGACACCGCAGGTCGCCGAAGGTTGAAGTGCCCCGTCAGCCGGCGTTGTATTCGGCCTTCAAGCCACATCAACCGCAACTTCAATATTGACGAAAACGACTCCGGCGACGATCATGCCAGCACTGAGATGCCGTCCCCGTAGCTCAATTGGATAGAGCGTCGGTTTCCGGAGCCGAAGGTTTCAGGTTCGAGTCCTGTCGGGGATAGTGCGGCATGGCAGCCGGCGCGGCTGGCCATGCTCTGGTGCCGACGATCGGTCTTTTCGGCTTGTGCGCAGGTGGTTCCGAGCAACGGGCGCATCCCGCGACATCGATCGTCCGTCGGCGTGATTCCAACCGGACACCTGTGGCCACGGACGGGCCTCATTCCCGGCAGGCGATAGGGCCTGCGCCATCGGCGATCGTTTTTACGAGAACGTGACCTTCGACAGGAGATCCTCATCCATGAAAGCTCGACGGACCCTCGCACGCATGCGCAAGTATTCGGCGGCAGCTCTGCTCTCATCCGGACTCGCCCTGCAATTCGGTGGATGTATTCCCAACCAGTTCACCGCGGTGCAGACGACCACCACGACGCTCGATGGGCGCACGGTCATCACCAGCCTGATCAACTCCGCGATCATCGCTCCGTTGCAGACGGCGGTCGCCGATGCAGTCAACTCGTACTTTGATTCGCTCACGAACAACGGCAACAACTGATCGGCGGGAGCCCGGTGCCCCACCAATCCGAGCCCAAAGCGTCGGCGACCATCCGCGCGAAATCTCCGTTGACGGCGTGGCCCGCGTTGACCGCTTTGGTGATGACCCTACAGAGAGTGTGCCCATGAAACCCAATCGAACACTACTTCCGCTGCTCGTTGTCCCGCTGCTGCTCTGCACCGTGACGCACGCCGACGTCGTGACGCTGACCGATGGGAGCCGCCTCGTCGGCACGATCGAGCGGATGACCGACGGCAAGCTGATGCTCACGACCGAATTCGCCGGCAAGCTCGAGATTGACACCGCCAAGGTCGTCTCGATGGGCACGGAAGAGCCGGTCAACGTGGCCCTTTCCAGCGGCGACCGGCTGGTCGGCCCCATGACCGCCGGCGAGGATCAGCGCTCCGTGGTCAAGACGGCGGTCGGCGAGCTGGACATCGACATGGCGTCGGTCGACGCGATCTGGCCCAAGGGTGCGGACAGCCCGGAGGCCGTCGCGGCGCAGAAGGAGATCGACGCGAAGGTCGGCAAATGGTCGTTCCAGGCGGAGGCCGGCGTCACCGATCGCGAAGGCAATACCGAGCGGTTCGACGCGATGGGCCGCCTGCTTCTGCAGAACAAGAGCTCGGAACACCTGCTGCAGTTCTACCTCAACGGCCAGTACGGCGAGCAGAACAAGATCCGCAACGTCGCCGAGGTGATCGGCGGCATCATGTACGAGCACAACATCTCCGACCGCTTCTACTGGTATGCGCGCAACGAAGCCGAGTACGACGAGTTCGAGTCGCTCGACCTGCGCTACACGCTCACGACCGGTCCCGGTTACTACTGGATCAAGAAAGGACAAATCCACGAACTGGAAGACCTGGGCCGGCGTCGGCCTGTTGCATGAGTCGTATCGCGACGGCGATTCGCGCAGCGACGCACAGGCCGGGTCGGCGTCAGCTACCTCGTGGACCTCACCGAGTGGCTCCGCTTCACGCACTCGACGATCTGGTACCCCACGTTCAATTCACTGCGGGACTACCGGCTGACCTCGGACACGGCGTTCCTCATGCCCCTCGGCACCAGCGAAATCTGGAAGTTCAAGATCGGCGCCGCCTACGAGTACGATCCGATTCCGCAGCCCGGCCGCGAGCGTCTCGACGAGACGTACTACGCGAACATCCTGCTGGACTCTGGAAACGAAGTAGGCTCCAGCCAAGTGCCGCGAGCTTTGCCGGTGGTGTGGAGCCTCCGGTCACGCGGCAATGACGAGGTACTCAGAGGCTCGCCGGAACATCACGATCCGGCGAGCCTCTTCGCACATCTTAGCCGGGCCGCACGCCGGACCTGACGGCGGCTGGGGCATGGAATCAGCCTGCACGAGAACGCCCGCCGGTAATCAGTTCCCCTGCCCCTCTTCCCCTCCCTCGCAGGCAGGAGCACTCCGCGCGAGCAGGACGCGGCCTGGCCGCGTTTGCAGCATCGCCAGGCCCATATTTTTCAATATTCTCTGAAACTATTGCTTCTCCTATTTTAATCACTTGACTTGCAGCGTTTTGATCGATTAGACCGAGTATAGAAACCAACAGAGGGATGCTGAGGACGAACCTCGCGGGTCCTGCCCGCGAGGTTCGCTTTTTACGGAACCGCCTGTGCAACGGGGTCCGAACCGCACCGCCGAAAATGAAGTGCAGGCGCAAAGTATGGGCCCGCCCTTCCCCTTGAAGTGCGGGCCCAGCAACTACCGACGACCCACAACGCCGGCAGTCGATCAGCTCGGTTGTACTGCTATTCCCCTGGCAGCCGGTTAGTCCACGTCGACGACCGGTCCGCCAATCTGCTCCTGAATCTCGATCGGGGCACGCACGATGATCTGTCGGCGGAACGCCCGGATGGTGTTCGGGCCGCCGTTCTCCGCCCAGCTCTCCGGCTCGATCGTCTCGCGGATCAGCTCGACCAGGTCGTCCATCCGCTCCTCGACCGACTTCCCTTCGTCTTCCTCGTCACCGGAGTCTCCGCTTCCCGAGAAGGGGTTCTGATTGCCTTGGCCGCCCATGGCTCCGCCGCCAAAGCCGCCTCCCCCGAAACCGCCGCCGGCACCACCGGCACCGCCACCGAAGCCCCCGCCTCCGCCGAAGCTTCCGCCACCACCTCCGACGCCACCGCCGCCTCCACCACCCTGGCCGCCTTCATCGCTGATGCTGATTTCGGGGCCCTTGAAGTCGGGAACATGCATGATGAGGTCAGAGACGTCGTAGGCGCGGACAATCAGGTCCTGGTTCAGTTCCTCCCGCGTGGTGATCTTGACCGTGTTGCCCGAGCCCCGAAAGCGAATCTCGCCGTGCTCGGATACCTGGTTGAGCGCCTCGCTGAGGATCTGGCGGACGGTCACGTTGTGCATCCGCAGACTGACCGGGGTATCCGCATCGACGCCCAGGGCCTCGAGCGCCCGCCAGACGACGACGACGTTGATGGGCCCCTGCTGTTCAAGCCATTCGACCACGGATTCAAGCGGCTGATCCTCCCAGTCGACCGACTCCACGCAGCTTGTACATGACGGCGACGACGGGCGAGACCCGGCTGTGCCGGACTTGTCGCACTGGCGGGCCGGTCGCTGCCCGGGAGGCATCGGCCTTGTTGGCCGCCGGCTGGCGGCCCGGCGCATTGGTCTGGCCCCACGCCGGGCTTAGGAATAAACCAATCGCGGCTACTGCGCACCACTTGCTTCGCATGGGCATGCTCCGGTTCGAGCCACAGGCGGCCGGTGCGTCGGGAAGCGAACAACAGACGGCGGGTTGCGGGTTCGGACGCACGAGTTCCGCGCAAACAATCCGACCGGGCGCAGCCGCGCCCGGTTTCTACTACGGTTCATAGTACATGATCGGCACACGCGGGTCAATCATCTTTGCAGGTGACGGCCCCATCGCACGATGACAATCTCGTCGGATTTTCCTGGAAACAGACTTGACATACCTCGGACAGAACTTAAGAATCGACGCAGTTATCGGGCCACGCTTGGTGTTCGGGTCCGATCCGGGGACCGGGCGCTGCTTGGCCCCAGGCGACAATTTGCCACTCACTGGTCCATCCCCCATGGGCCAGTTACCCCCCAAGGCCCGGCCTACCCCGCCGGGCCTGATTTTTTGTGCCTCCATGCCAGTTTTTTGTGCTATCCGGGGGCTTTGCCACCTTGAATTAGTACCAGCTCAGTGCTATATATCCCCCCGGTCAAGCGCACCGGGTTCCCCGCAGGGACGGGGGTGCGGACAACCGCCCGCGGCGATTGGATTGAGGCGGGCGGACGAGGCCGCGAGGAAACGGCAAAGACGTGCTTTCGTTGACGCGAAAATCGGATTACGCCCTGGTGGCGCTGTCCCACCTCGCCCGCTGCGGCGACCGGCTGAGCAGCGCGCGGGAGATCGCGGACAACTATCGCATTCCGCTTCCGATCCTGATGAATATTCTCAAGACGCTCTCGCGGCAGGGTGTGATCACGAGCGTGCGCGGTGCCCGGGGGGGCTACCGATTGGGGATGGAGCCGGAGGATATCACGCTGCACCTGGTGGTGGAGGCGATGGAGGGGCCGGTGAATCTGTTCGCCTGCGCCCACGAGGGTGCGCACGGCGCTGCGCGGGGATGCGAGAAGACGCACTGGTGTCCGATCGCGTCGTCGGCGCGTTCGGTGAGCAACCGGCTCGAGACGTTTTTGAAGGCGGTAACGCTCGCGGAGATCGCGGCGGAAGTCGATCCGCGCGGTTCCGCGGTGGCGATCAACTGTTGATGCTGATTGTGGGAAGGTCAAGGCACTGACCTGACAAGGAGTCTGACGGAATGTCAATCGTTTATCTCGACAACAATGCGACGACACCGCTGGACCCGCGGGTGCTCGACGCGATGCTCCCGTATCTGCGGGACAAGTTCGGCAACGCGGCGAGCCGCAGCCACGCGTTCGGCTGGGAGGCCGAGAACGCGGTAGAGCAGGCCCGCGAGCAGGTGGCCGCGCTCATCGGCGCCAGCGCGAAGGAGATCATCTTCACCAGCGGCGCGACGGAGAGCGACAACATCGCGGTCAAGGGCGTCGCCCACATGTACCACGACAAGGGCAACCACATCATCATCCAGGAGACCGAGCACAAGGCGGTGATCGATCCCGCGAAGTACCTCGAGCAGAACGGCTTCGAGGTGACCGTGCTCGGCGTGGACAAGTACGGCATGGTGCGCATGGACGAGCTCGCCGGCGCCATCAAGGACAACACCACGCTCGTCTCCATCATGTTCGCGAACAACGAGACGGGGACGATTCAACCGGTTGCCGAGATCGGCAAGTTGTGCAAGGAGCGCGGCGTGCTCTTCCACACCGACGCGGCGCAGGCGGTGGGCAAGGTGCCGATCGACGTGGAGGCGATGGGCATCGACCTCCTCAGCGTTTCGGGGCACAAGATGTACGGTCCGAAGGGTATCGGGGCGCTCTACGTGCGGCGCAAGAAGCCGCGGGTGCGTTGCGAGCCGGTCATTCACGGCGGCGGCCACGAGCGCGGCATGCGCAGCGGCACGCTGAACGTGCCGGCGATCGTCGGGCTCGGCACGGCCTGTGCGCTGGCCCAGGCCGAGATGCCGGAGGAATCGAAGCGGGTGACGGCGCTGCGCGACCGGTTGTGGGAGGGGCTGTCGAAGAACCTGACCGAGATCGCCCTGAACGGCCATCCGGAGAAGCGCCTGCCGACGACCGTGAACGTAAGTTTCCTCTACGTCGAGGGCGAGAGCCTGATGATGGGCTTCAACGACATCGCCGTGAGCAGCGGCAGCGCGTGCACGAGCGCTTCGCTCGAGCCGAGCTACGTGCTGAAGGCGCTGGGTGTCGGCGACGAGCTGGCCCACAGTTCGATCCGCTTCAGCCTGGGGCGCTTCACGACCGAGGCGGACGTGGACTACACGGTGAAACGCGTATCGGACGCGGTGAACCACCTGCGGAAGATGAGTCCGCTGTACGAGATGGCCCTCGAGGGCATCGACATCACCAAGGTGCAGTGGGCCCATCACTAGCCGCCAGCGGGGACGCGTGGCGGCCCGGGGGCTGAACTCTAGAATCCAAGTGGATCGCAAAGAACGATTCGGGTCACGATAAGGAGTAGATGAAACCATGGCATACAGCGACAAAGTCGTCGATCACTTCGAGCATCCGCGCAACGTGGGGACGCTCGACAAGAACTCGGCGAACGTCGGAACGGGCGTGGTCGGCGCTCCGGAGTGCGGCGACGTGATGAAGCTGCAGATCCAGGTCGACGAGAACGACCGGATCGTCGACGCGAAATTCAAGACCTTCGGGTGTGGCAGTGCCATCGCCAGCAGTTCGCTCGCGACCGAGTGGGTGAAGGGCAAGACGGTGGACGAGGCCGGCCAGATCAAGAACACCGACATCGTCAAGGAACTGGCGTTGCCGCCGGTGAAGATCCACTGCAGCGTGCTCGCCGAGGACGCGATCCGCGCCGCCATTCGCGACCTGCGGCAGAAGCAGGGCGCCCCCGGCGACAAGACGGCTGTCGCGGCCAAGTGAGCCGCCGATTGCGGCAATAGCGACCGAACGAACCAGCGCCTGCGGGCGTTTTGAACAGGAGAGCAGGAACATGGCCATTACGTTGACCGAGATCGCGGCCCGCGAGGTGAACCAGATCGTCAGCCAGCAGATCGAGCGTTCGAAGAGCGAGGCGGGCGCCGAGCCCATCGAGAAGCTCTTCCTGCGCGTGGGCGTGAAGGGTGGCGGATGCAGCGGCTTCAACTACACGCTCGACCTGACCGATCGCAAGACGGAAGAGGACGAGGTGTTCGAGCAGCACGGCGTCGAGGTGATCTGCGATCCGAAGAGCTACCTGTACCTCAACGGCGTGAGCATCGACTTCCGCGACGAGGTGATGGGCCGCGGCTTCGTTTTCCAGAATCCCAACGCGACCAGTTCGTGCGGGTGCGGCAGCAGCTTCTCCGTCTAGGACGCGCTCACCCGCGGGCCGGTGCGGCGCTGCGCGGTGCGCACGGCCCAGCCGCGGCGCCCGCGGATCTGGCGGGATGAGACGACCATGAACGACACCAAGCCGGACACCGTTCCCGAGAAGTGCATCAACTGCAGCGCGGAGCTCACCTCGCCGGTGGTGTGCTCCGGTTGTCACACGCTCTACCCGCTGCCCCAGAGCGTCGATTACTTCGGCCTGCTGGGCCTGCCCCGGGCGTACGACCTCGACGAGTCCGCGCTGGAAAAGCGTTTTCTCTCGGTGTCGCGGCATATTCACCCGGACTATTTCGGATCCGCGTCGGGCGAGATGCAGCAGCTTTCGGTGCGGCTCTCGGCGGAGCTGAACCAGGCGGTGAAGGTGCTGCGGCAACCGGTGCTTCGCGCGGGGTACCTGCTCGAACTGTGCGGCGGTCCCGGGCCGGCCAGCGATCGCACCGTGCCGCCTGAAGTGCTGGGCGAGACGATGATGCTTCGCGAGGAGATCGAGGAGGCCCAGGCCGACGAGGATCACCCGGCGCTGCAGCGGCTGCGCAAGACAGTGGAGGAAAAACGTGCGGTGCTGGTGGAGCGGATCGCCGAATTGGCCCGCCGACTGCCCAACGCAGCCGCGGAGGACAAGACGGCGCTGCGGCACACGCTGAACGCGGTGAAGTACTACGACAACATGCTCGAACTGCTCTGGGAAGCATAGCCCACGCGTAACGGAGTCATGACAAGCAAGCGCGACATTATCATCGGCATCGATCTGGGCACGACGAATTCGCTCGTCGCCTGGTCGGGGCCGGCGGGCCCGGAAGTGATCGACGACGGCGACGGGCCGATGCTGCCGTCGGTGGTCGCCTACGCGGACGCCGGCGGCGTGGAGCGGATCGGCGCGCCGGCCCGCGCCCACGCCATTGAGAATCCCACGAACACGGTCTATTCCATCAAGCGGCTGATCGGGCAGAGTTTCGACGACCTGGCGGAGGAGCTGGGCCGACTGCCGTATCCCGTCGAGCGGCGCAGCGGCGAGGACGGGCGGGACATGCCCGTGGTGCGCATCGGCGCCAAGCGCATCACGCCGCAGGAAGTCAGCGCCGTCATCCTCGGCGAACTGCGCGAGCGCGCGTCCCGGCACTTCGGCGAAACCGTCAACCGGGCCGTCATCACGGTGCCGGCCTACTTCGACGATGCCCAGCGCCAGGCCACGCGCGACGCGGGCGCCATCGCGGGCCTCGAAGTCGTCCGCATCATCAACGAGCCGACGGCTGCCGCCCTCGCGTACGGTCTCGACCGCAACAAGCACGCCACCGTCGCAGTCTACGATCTCGGCGGCGGCACCTTCGACGTCACCATCCTTCGCCTGAGCGGGGAGGTGTTCGAAGTGCTCAGCACCGCCGGCGACACGCACCTCGGCGGCGATGACTTCGACCGCACGATCATGGACCTCGCGGCGCGGGAGATTGCGGAGCAGTTCAAGCTGCGCATCGAGTCGCCCGCGACGCAGCAGGCCCTGCGGACCTTCGCCGAAAACGTGAAGATCGCCCTGTCCAACCAGGACTCGGCAGCCCTGGAAATCGACCTGGGCGAGGGGCGGACGTACCAGCGCGAACTGACCGTCGCCGAGTTCGAGGCGTTGATCGCCCCGTACGTGGAACGGACGCTGGCGAGCTGCCGGACAGCGCTGCGCGACGCGCGCCTGCAGCCCGCGGACATCGACCAGGTCGTGATGGTCGGCGGATCGACGCGCGTGCCCGCGGTGCGGCGGCGGGTCGGCGAACTGTTCGGGCGGGCGCCGTACACGGCGCTGGACCCGGACCAGGTGGTGGCGCTCGGCGCCGCGATCCAGGCCTCCGTGCTCGCCGGCGAGCGGCGCGACCTGCTGCTGCTCGACGTGACGCCGCTGTCGCTGGGGATCGAAACGATGGGCGGGGCCATGGGCAAGCTCATCATGAAAAACACCAAGATGCCCTGCCAGGCGACGGAGACGTTCACGACGTTCCAGGACGGCCAGACCGCGGTGAAGATCAACGTGCTGCAGGGCGAACGCGAACTCGCCCGCGACTGCCGCTCGCTGGGCGTGTTCAACCTGACCGGCATCCCGCCGATGCCGGCGGGCATGCCCAAGGTGGACGTGACGTTTCTCATCGACCAGAACGGCATTCTCAACGTCTCGGCGAAGGAGCAGCGCAGCGGCGCGGTCGCGGCGATCCAGATCGTCCCGGCGCACGGGCTGACCCCCGACGAGGTCAAGCGCATGACCGCGGAGAGCATCGCCCACGCGGCCGATGACATGCAGGCCCACCGCCTGATCGACCTGCGCAACCAGGTGGCCTTCGATACGAACAAGGCCGAGCAGATGCTCGAACGCTTCGGCGAGCAGATCGACGACGCGTTGCGCGACCGCATCGCGGGCGAACTGACCGCGCTGCGCACATTCGCCGACGAGACCACGGACAACGACGAACTCGCCCGGCGGCTCAAGACCTTCGACGAACTGACCGTCCCGCTGGCGGAAGCGGGCATCTCCTCCGGGCTGCGCGAACCCGCCCAACCACAGGGCCGGCGCTGATTGGGAGCAAACCCATGGGTGGCAAGAATCCATACATCGCAGAGACCGAGGTGCGACTGCCCACGCAGAAGTACCGCATGACCTTTCAGCCCATGAACAAGACGGTCGAGGTGGATCCAGCCACGCTGGACGATCCGCACAACGGCCACAAGGGCAGCATCCTGCACATCGCCGACGAGAACGGCATCGAGATCGACCACGCCTGCGGCGGCGTGTGCGCGTGCTCCACCTGCCACGTCGTCATCCGCGAGGGCTACGACACGTGCAACGACGCGACGGAGGAGGAGGAAGACATGCTGGAGAACGCTCCGGGCCTCAAGCCCACGAGCCGCCTCTCCTGCCAGGCCGTGCCCGACGGGTCGAAGGACGTGGTGGTGGAAATTCCCGAGTGGAACCGCAACCTCGTGAAGGAACCGCCGCACTAGAAAATGATGAATTCGGAATGATGAATGATGAATGAGGGGCAGCCGGCGGGTGTGGCCGGTTGTTGCGGAGGTGTGGCGGCATGAAGTGGATGGACATCGAGGACATCGCGATCGCGCTGCATGAGAAGTATCCCGACACGGACCCGTTGAGCGTGCGCTTCACGGATCTGCACGACTGGGTCTGCGCCCTGCCCGATTTCGACGACGATCCCAAGTCTTCCAACGAGAAGAAGCTGGAAGCCATTCAGATGGCCTGGCTTGAAGAGCACCAGGACGATCAGTAGACCGCATTCGCGCAGCGCCGGATGACGATCAGGGGGTTGGGTCGTCGGTGTGTTTTCCGCGCGCATCTGCAGTGAGTTGCGCGATGCGGCGCAGCACGGGTGTCTGGCGCAGCTCGAGTTCGTGCTCGGCGGTTGCGGCGTCGTAGTGGCTGCGTTTGACGTCGCCCGCAAAACGCCGCGTGACCGCGGCAAGGTCCTTGAGCGCGTCCGCCAGCCCCGGGATGGGGTCGTCGGTCTGCACGAGCCAGCCCGCGTCCCGATGGACCAGTTCGACGCGTTCCAGGGGCACCCGGCCCGCGATCTGGATCGTCACCTCGGCGTGGTCGCCGTCAATGTGTTCCCCCACCACCTCGACGTCACGCGAAAGCGGCCCGATGATGTTCGCGACCTGGCGACGCTGCCGGAACCGCTCGGCGCTCCCCTCGCCGATCCCGTTACGCAGCGCCTGCTGCAGCATATCCTCAGCCGCAATGAGTTGATCGACCGCGAGCACCAGCGAAAGCACCGCGTCACGCTGTTCCGGAACGATCAGCGCCAGCATGGCTTTGTGCTGGCCGGACCAGCGGGCGTCGTGCAGATCCTTGACCGTCGCGCTCGGCGAGCGCGACACCGTCGGGGCCTTCGCCGAGACCGTGGAGGTCGTCGTGGCTGACGCGGATGACGGCTCCTCGCGCGTGCACCCCGGGCCGGTCGCCACCAGGAGCGCGAGGGTGGCTGCGCAGAGTCGGCTGGCAAGCGGAGTGAATCGCGTGCGGGCACGCTGGGGGGAGCCGGGCTTCACGGAGTCAGACCTTCCGATCGGGCACCTTCAGGCTGACGGTTTCGCTGGGGACGATGCGTCCCGTGGGGGATTCGTACTTCACGACGACTTCGATGTCGTGGCCATAGATGTCCAGGTCGCCCCAGTACACCGCGGGCTGGTATCCGACGCCGAGCATCGTGCGGCTGCGGCGCGGCAGGTCCTCCATGGGGGCGCTGGTCTCGAACACGAGGTGGCGCGGGCGGCGACCGGAGGCGTTGACCTCGCCACGTTCGTAGATTTCGACGTGGAAGGTACCGTCGGCGAAGACGCCCTTGTTGCTCTTGCGCGAGATCAGGTACATGACAAAGGAGAAGCCCTCGGGGTTGAGGTCCCCTTCTTCGTCAAAGCTCTTCCACGTGTTCGGCGGGAAAAAGCAGACGACGCGATAGACGTCGGTGTCCTGCGCCGCCTGCTGCTGGTCCTTGGCCATACTGCGCCCCGAACGAGTGCAGCCCATCCCGGCGGCAGCGAGCATGACGGCCGCGGTCGCCAGTGCGGCGCAACGCAGGCCCCGCCCGCGGTGAGAGCGGGACCTGCAGTGCACCGGATTGAGATTCCCCCAGGTAGTCATGATCTCGCCGCGCACGGGTCGTCAGCTTCCCTTCATGGCGACCGGTTCCGCCGGTCGCGGGGTAGGTGGTCCATACGTCTCGCGCGCGGGTCCGTCGCTGGTCGGCCGGTCACTTCCCGGCTGATCCGGGCCGTAAATCTGCGGCGCGGGTCCGTACAACGGCCGATCGCCCGGGCGGACGCTGCGCGGCGAGCGCTGCGGCGTCGTCTGATCGAGGTCGGTCTGGTCGTCGGGCAGCACGCGCAGCCCGCCCATCAGCGGGTTCCGCCGGATCTTGTCCGGCATGAAGCCGCTCTGGTCGCGGAGCTTGGTGGACTCGACGTACGCATCGTGCTCGTCGCGCAGCACGTTGACGGTCAGCACCATGAGCAGCTCGGTGCGGCGCCGCGTGCTCGTCTGCGCCCGGAAGAGGTTGCCGACGTAGGGCAGGTCGCCCACGATGGGGACCTTCGTCTCGCGTTCGTCCTCGGTGGTCTGGATCAGACCGCCGATGACGATGGTCTCGCCGTCCTTCACCGTCACGACGGTTTCCGCCGAGCGCTTGGTGAAGGTGGGCGCCGTCAGCCCCTCGGAAATCTGCACGTTGCTGCCGGAGTTGAGCGCCGAGATCTCGGGGTTGACCTCCAGGTTCACGTACCCATCGGGGTTGATGTGCGGCGTCACGAGCAGCTTGATGCCGACGTCCTCGTACTCCACCTGCGACTGCGTCTGGCCGCTGTCGGTGATGGTCGAACCGCGCAGGAAGGGCACCTTGTCACCGATGGTGATGTTGGCCTCCTGGTTGTTGGCCACCGTGATCTGCGGCCGGCTGAGCACCTCGAGGCTGCCGTCCGACTGCAGGGCGCGGACGAGGAATCCGAAGTCCTCGCCGGTGATGGCGAAGCTGAATCCGCCGAACGAGCCGGCTGCCCCGGCTGCTCCGACGTCGGTGCCGCCGACGAAGTCGAAGTCATGGCCGGTGACGATGCCGTTGGGGCCGACGGTGGCGGACTTGCTGAACGTGAGGTCCTGCAAGGCCCACTCCATGCCGAACTCGAGGCTGTCATCGAGGATGACCTCGGCGATGAGCACCTGGATGCTCACCTGGGGCGGCGGCCGGTCGATCGAGTAGAGCATTTCCATCGTGCGCGAGTAGTTGCGCGGACTGACGCCGACGAGCAGGCTGTTGCTCTCCTCGTCGCCGACCACGGTCACGTGGCGTTCGGCCTGGCGCATGATGGATGACTGGTCGTTGAGGTCGCCAAGGAGCTGATTCTCCTCGTCGAGGAATTCCTTCATCGCCGTAGCGGCGTCGGTCGCGGGGATGTAGCGGGCCTCGTAGACGAAGCGCATGCGCTCGTCCTGGTCCTGGGCATCGAGCCAGCGAATCACCCGCTCGACCATGTCGAGGTCGGCCTCGGCGCCCGCGGCGATCACCGTGTTCGTGCGGCGGTCGGCGGTGAAGCGCAGCTCCTGGCCGGGCGCGGTTCCCTCGCCGGAGCCCGCAGCCCCTGCAGCGCCCGCAGCCCCCGCGGGACCGGCGGGTGCAGCTCCCGGCCCCGCGCCGCCGATTTCCAGTTGCGCCTCGGGGCCTTGCGTCTGTTTGCTCTCGAGCAGTTCGGTCAGGCGCGTCACGACCTCTTCCGCGTCGGCGTTGGCCAGCGGGAACATGCGGATCTCCGCCACCGTCGGCGGAATGCGGTCGATCGAGACGATCAGCCCCTGGAGCATTTCCATGCTGCCCGCGGGCGCCATCACGAACAGCGAATTGGTGCGCTCGTCCGGGACGATGGTGATGTCCTGCTTGAGCAGCTTGCGCGTGACGGTCGAGCCGTCGGGCAGTTGCTCCTCGTAGCTGAGAATCACCGACTGATCCTCGCTGCCGCCGCCGCCGCCCTTGCCGCCGGCAAAGGTCTGGGTGAGCGCGTCGGCGAGGTTCTGGGCGAGCGCGCGGCGCAGCGTGATGACCTTGACCTTCATCTCCGGACCGGGCGTGGTCGTGTCGAGCTTTTTCACGATCTGGGCGATGTTGGTCATTTCCGACTCAGCCGCCCAGACCACGAGCGCGTTGGTGCGCTTGTCCGGTTGAACGACGATGCCCTCGGACTTGCTCTCGCCGCCGCCGAGCTGCGCCTGCGAATCGAACAGTTGCGTCAGCACGTCCGCGGTCGCCTCGGCCTTGGCCTGCGAAAGCGGGAAAACCTGAACGCGGCGGCTGATCGACGACGGCACGTCGAGCAGGTCGAGCAGGTGGCGGATGGTGGCCTGGTCCTCGGCGGACGCCGACGCGATCAGCGAGTTGGTCGGCTCGTCGGGCATGATGTAGGCCGGCGTGCGCTTGGACTCGGTGCCCTGCTCGCGGTTGTCGAACACCTGGGTGATCTTGGCGGCGAGCTTGGCGGCGGACGCGTGCTGCAGCTTGTACACCTGCACCGCGGCCTGCTGGGTCGGCGGCACGTCGAGCGACATGATCAGGTCGGTGGCGCGTTTGATGGCGTCGCGCGACCCGGTGATGATCAGCGTGTTGCTCACCGCGTCGGCGACGATGGTCGGCGCGTCGAACTCCTCGCTCGAGCCGGCCATGCCCTGGAACAGCCGGTCGAGCATGTCCGCGATCTTGACCGAATCGCCCGCGGTAAGCTGGTACATCCGCGTGTCGGCGTTGACCAGCGGGGCGCGGTCGGTGTCCATCTGCTCGATAAGCTTCTCGACGATGGAGAGGTTGGTCTTGGACGCGCTGACGATGACGGCGTTGGACCGGGCGTCGGCGACCAGCGACACCTTCTGCCGGGCCTCGTTGATCTGGTTGTCGCCGATCACGCTGCCGGTGTAGAGGCCCTGGTCGAAGAGTTCCTTCACGCGGTCCGCGACGTTCTGGGCCTGGGCGTTGGCCAGGGGGAACACCCGCACGACGCCCTCGAGGTTGGGCTCCACGTCGAGCTGCGCGACGATCCGCTCGATCTCCTTGTAGTTGTCCGGGCTGGAGGCGATGAGCAGCGTGTTGGTGGCCGGCTCAGCCGCCACGGCGACGCGGTCGCTGGGATTTTCCTGCTGGCCGTCGACCTGCCGCTGCTGGAGGCGCTCCTCGAAGAGCTGCTTGATCATGTCGCCGATCTGGGCGGCGTCGTTGTTTTCCAGGGTGAGCAACCGGATCTCGGCCATGGGGGCGAGCGGCTGACCCTCGAGCGTCTTCACCAGCCGCTCGATCTCCGCGTAGTCCTCCGGGCTCGAGGCGATGATCAGCGAGTTGCTGCGCTGATCGGCGACGACCACCGGCAGGTCCTGCGGCTGCTCCGCCTCGCCGCGCAGATCGGCCTTGCGCTTCCAGAGCTCGTCGATCTTGGTCTTGAGATCCGCCGCCGAGGTCATCGTGCAGTTGATCAGGCGGATCTGGTCGTTGTAGCGGTCGGGCGCGGCGTCCAGCGTCTCCACGATGCGCTTGACCTCGGTCACGTTCTCGTCGGTGCCCGCGACGATCAGCGAGTTGGAACGCAGATCGACGGACAGGAAGATCTTCTCGCGGGCGATCGCGGCCTCACCGGTCTTGGTCGAGCCCATCGCCTCGATGCGCTGGTCCCACAGCTTCTGGATGATGTCGCTCACCCGGGTCGCGTCGAGCTGGGTGAGGGTGATCAGCGCCAAAGGGTGCTTGAGCTCCATCGCGGGCACGTCGACGCGCTCGATGACGCCCTCGACGAGCACGAGCTGCTCGGGCCGGCCGGTGACGATGAGCACGTTGGTCCGCGGGTCGGACGAGACGCCGAGGTTGTAGACCAGCGACTCGCCGACGGGATTCTGCGGGACAGCCGCGGTTGATTCGTTGCCGGGCGCGGGCTTGGGCAGGTCCTTGCCCTGCGTGAACATGTCGGTGATGAGATCCTTCACCGCGTCGGCGTCGGCGTGCTTGAGCGCGAAGATGCGCATGCTCTGCTCGACCGCCATCGGCACGGTGTCGAGCAGGGCGATGAGCTCGCTGAGCGGGCCGATGTTCTCCTCCGCGGTGGCGCAGATCAGCGCCTGGGAATCCTCATCGGGAATGAGCTTGATCTGCCGCTCGAGGTTGATGGGCGGCAGCTCCTCGAACTCGCCGTTCGGGCCGGGCACGTTCTTGACCATGCGGATGCGGCGGATGGTCTCCGCCAGCTCCTCCTGGCCCTGGGCGGTCTGGAAGAGGTCGTTGAGCACGTCGGCCATCTTGTCGGCCTTGCTGTTGATCAGCGGGAAGTAGGCGAGCTTGAGGTCGCCGTAGCCCTCGACGGGCTCGATGTCGATCTCCTCGATGAGTTTGGCGATCTTCTCGTGCTCCGTTTCGGGTGCGATCACGTAGAGCGAGTTGCTCGCATCCAGGGCCATGACGGTGATCTGGTTGGCGGGGTCCTCGCCCTGCTTCTGGCGGATCGCGTTGATCAGCTCCTCGAGCTTGGTTTTTGCCTGCGCGGCCTTGATGTGCTTGAGCGGGTAGGTCATCGTCTGGACCTTGGGCAGCACATCGTCCACCTGGTCCAACTGCTCGACGATCCCGCCGAGTTCATCGAGCCGGGCGGAGGGTCCGGTCATCAGCAGGATGTTGCTGGCGACGGTCGCGACGGTCACCGCCTGCTCCGGCTGATCGGATGGCGCCATTTCCCGCGCCGCCTTTTCGATCACCTGCGCGATCGCCTGGGCGTTGCGGTTCTTGAGGTGCACGACTCGGGTTTCCTTCTCGGGCACGTCGCGAGAGATGAGATCGATGAAGTTCTCGACCTGATCGACGTCGCTCTTCACCCCGGTGATGACCAGGCGGTCACCGACGACCGTGACGTTCAGGTCGGCGCCGCTCAGGTTGACGTCCAGCGGCATTTGGGCGGCGGGCTGTTCAGCCGACGCATTGGAGTTCGCGTCCGCATCATTGACCGCCGCGGTCCCCGCGCGCTCCATCCGAGAATCGGGCGACGCACCGGACTGGTCTTCGGCCTGGGCCCACACGCCGCCCGCGAACACCATCACGATCATCGCTGTCCAGAACTGCCTCATGACTGCATCCTCACTGCTGATTGCTCTTGCGTACCGCATGCACGCTGCGGCCTCCTTGCCGTAGCGGGCATGTATCCGCTCGCGTCGCGCTTGAGCCCGCCATCCGGCGGCCAGTGCGCAGCGCTCCCCTCGCTCTCGCCCCGCGATTCATCGTGATCGCCGCTGACGAAGTCCGCGTCTGCGGCGTTCCGTCGCCACGCACCACGCATCGGCGGTTGAAACCGGCGACTTCCTGCCGCCGGAACCACATCAACCGCTCTGTGAATTTGGTACCAGGCACAGCTCCGTGCGCCGCACGATTCGGCCCGTCCGGCAAAGCCTGCCTGCACCGATCTTCTTTCCGTGCCCAGGGTTAGCGCCTGCGGCCGCGCCGGCTGCGAGAGCTGCTACCCTGTGACTTATTATTGTTGATCATCTCGTCGATGACACGCTTTATTTCTTCCGGATCACGTTTCCCAATCGGGATGATCTTCGTCGTCATGCCGCCTTCCGGACCCATCTTCTGGATCTGGTCGATCATGGCCTTGGCGACCTCAATCTGCTTTCGATCGCCGGCCAGGATCAGGGTATTCGAGGCCTCGATGGGCTGGACCGTAAGCTCTGTCTGACGCTGGCCGCCCCGACCGGACCGCCCCGTATTGGCCCCGGGCGAACGCGACGCTTGGGCCACCGTGTCCTGAATCGTCGGGGCCAGATCCGCAACGCGGAATGCAGACGCGACCTGCACGATCTCGAAACGTTTTGACGGATCCGACGCTTCCTGGTCGAGGCTCTGCACCAGATTCTCAATCGCGGCGAAGTCAGCCGGACTCGCCCGCACGATGAGCGTGTTGGCATAATCATTGGCCACGATCACCGGCGTCATCTGCGACGAACTGCCGCGGCGGTTTCGACCGCGGGTATTGCCGCCTTCCACAAAGAGCTGCGTCAGCGCCGGCTCGATATCGCTCGCGATCGCCTTGTCGAGATGGATGATTCGCGGCGCGTTGCCCGCACCCTCCACCTCGACGTCGATCCGCTCTACCAATGCTGCTACGCGGTCCACCGCCTCCGCGTTGCCCGTGGCGACGATCGAGTTGCTCGTCGGCATCGTCGTGATGCGCACATCGCCGACCAAGTCGCTGGCACTGCCGCGCCGGCCACGGTTGTTGCCCGGGCGCGACAGGTAATCCTCGACGATCGCCTGCATCTCCTCGGGGTCGGTGTACTTGAGCGTGAACATGCGGGCGACGCGGTTCTTGTCGTCCGGCATCGTGTCGAGCGTCTTGATGACCGGTTCAATCTGGGCAAACTCCTTGTCGTTCGCCTTGATCAGCAGCGCGTCGCTGCCCTGCGGGTTGGAGATGCTGATCGTCTCCTGGCCGCGTGTGTTGCGCTGCACGAACATCTCCTGCAGGGAACGCACGACCCCGGCTGCATCCGCCTGCTCCAACCGCACGACATGCACCTCGCGGGAGCCCTGGCCGCTCTGGTCGATCTGGGTGATGAACTTCTCGATGTCGGCCATCTTGGACTTCGAGGCCGAGACGACAACCGAGTTCGAGCCCCAGTCGACGACGACGGAGACTTCCTCCTGCGGCGTCAGGCGGCGGCCCCGGGCGGTGCCGAAGAGCTGCACGATCGCCTCGCGGGTCGGCCACGCCTCGGCGTAGTTGAGCTTGAAGGAGCGAATCTCCGGCTGGAACGACGTCGGCTGATCCAGCGTGTTGATGAGTTCCTGCACCTCCTTCAGTTCGGACTCGCTGGCGAACACAAGCAGGGAGTTCGTACCGGGGTCGGCGACGACGGCCATGCCGGTGTCGTCGCGGCGCCGGCGCTGGGTGCGGTTGAGGATGTCGGTGAGCCGGCGGGCCAGCTCCTCGGCGTTGGCTTCCTTCAGCGCGATGACGTGCGTCGTGCGCGCCTGCGACGAGGCGACGTCGATGTCCGCGAGGATGCGGGCGACGCGTTCGTGGTTTTTCTCCGAGGCCGCGACGACCAGGCTGCTCGTGCCCCAGGTGTACGACGCGCGGACGGTGTCTTCCGGCCGCTGGCCGTGAAGACGCGGGAACGAGTTGTTGATCGTCTGGATGAGCGAGCCGGGGTCGGCGTACTCGACGGGGTACACCTTGATGACGAGTTCGCCCTCTGCCGGCGGCTGATCGAGCTTCTCGATGAGCGGTTCGAGTTCCGCGTAGTCCTTGTCGGTCGAGGTCACGACGACGACGTTCAGATCGTCGTTGGCGACGACGGAGACCGGCGGGCCCTGGTTGCCGCGCCGCGTTTCGCGGATGGTGCGGTTGATCACGTCGGCGACCTGCGACGCCTTGCCCTGCTTCATGTCGTAGGTATGACGCACCAGGGTGCTCGTGCCGCTGTCCTTGTCGATGTCCTTGATGAGGGCGGCCACTTTGTCGAGCTTGTCCGGCAGAGCCGTGATGATCACGGACCCCGTGGAATTCTCTACGGCCACGTCGACGCGCTGACTCTCGTTGGCGCCGCGTTCCAGGCGGAACGCGGTCGAAATCGCGTTGCGCACGTCGTTCAGGCCGGCGTAGGTGATGGGGTAGACGCGGGTGTCGCGTTCCTGCTGCGGGCCGGCGATCTCCTCGAGCTTGTTGATGACCTCGTTCTGAATGCGGTCGCGCTGCGCCTGCGTGCCGATGACGACGAGGGTATTGGTGCGGTCGTTGGCCTCCGCGCGGGGCGGTTCGACCCCGTTTTCCGCCCGGGGAAACAGGCGGCGAATCATGTTGGCCACCTCGTTCGCATCGGTCTTGTTCAGCGCGACGACCATCGTTCCGACCGTGGTGTCCTGGGCGACGGTGTCCACGTCCGCCAGGAATTTCTCAACCGCGGTGAAGGTCATCGGGCCGCCGGCGACGGTGATGGTGTTGGCCCGGTCGCTCGCGGTGCCGGCGAAGGCGTCCACCGGCTGGCCCAGCTTCATGAGCTGCTGGCCGAGCGTGCGGAACATCTGCTCCATCTGCTGGAGTGTCTCGCTCGCCTTGGCGTACTTGAGCGTGTAGGTCTTCACGTCGAGGTCGGTCGGGGGCACGTCGAGCGTCTTCGCGAACGCCTCGATCTGCGGGTAGATGTCGGCCGGGGAGGACACGATGAGCTTGCGGGTGCTGTCGTCGCCGGCGACGCGGACGCGCTTGACGCCGCCGCGCCCGCCGTTGAACGCCTCTTCGATGACCTTGGCGATCTGCGAGGCGCTGCCGTTCTCCAGCGTGATGAAGTGCGGTTCGAGCAGGTCGCACGCGGTGGCGTCGAGGCTGTCGATGCGCTTGGTAATTTCTTCACGGAGTTCCTTCGGCGCCGTGAACACGACCGTGTTGCTCGCGGCGTCGCCGACGAACTCGACCTTCTTACCGCTCTCGGCCCCGCGGCCCATCCCGTAGATGTTGCCGAGCAGCTTCGCGAACTTCTCCGCGTCGCCGCACGAGATCGCGACGGTGATCGCCTTCTCGCCGTCGGCCGGCTGGGTGTCCAGCCGCTCGATGACCTTCTGAATGCGGTCGAAATCGGTGACGCGAGCCTGGACGACCACTTCGTTGTTGAGCGCGTTGGCCAAGAAGGTCGCCTGCACGCGGTCCGGGTGCCAGGTGTCCGGCTTGCCGGGCGGGAAGAGTTCCTTGAGCTGCGGGACGACCTTGGCGGCATCCGCGTATTCGAGCGGGTAGGTGCGCGTCTCGATCTCCGGCGGCGCGTTCTTCTCGATCTCCGCGATGATCTCCTTGGCCAGGTCGAGGACCGGCCGCGGGCCGCGGACGAGGACCGTGTTGGTCTCGTCGTTGCTGGTGATGGTGATCGACGACGTCGAGCCCAGCGTCGCGGCTTCGTCGCCGAGTGCCGCCAGGTCGAACTGGTTGGCCATGAGCTGTTCGACGTTCATGGCCGCCGCGGCCTGCGGATTACGGCCCCGGGGCGTTGCGCGGCCCTTCTGCTGCTGCGTCTGATCGATGTTGAAGATGACCTTGAGTTGCGCTTCGACGTCCGATGCCGCCTGGCTGTGAATGTGGAAGAACTCGAACTCGGTGCCGGTCGGCGTCGGGCGGTCGATGGTGGCGACGAGTTCCTCGATCGCCGGGTACATCTCGGTCGGCGCCTTGATGATGATGGCGCGAAGCGCGGGATAGGGGAAAACGCTGATGCCGCCCTGCTGCTGCGGGCCCTGTGCCTGCGGCTGCTCCTCCTCCTTGCCGCGTTCGCCGCGGCCGCCGCGATCGTTGCCGCCCTTGCCGTCCTCGCCGCCGGCCTGGTTGCCCTGCTGGCCCCGGCGGGCAGCCGCCTGGGCCTGCTGCAGCGCCCGGGCGGCTGCTAGCTGCTGGGCGCGCATGGCAGCCGCCGCATTGGCGGCCTGCGTGCGCGGGCTCGACGCGCCAAACATCGACTCGAGCACTTGGCTGGCCACGTTGGGATCGACGTAATCGAGCTGCCACACGCGAATATCCGGCGCTCCAGAGGGCGCTTCCTCCATGTCCTCCAGGATCTCGTCGAGCTTGTCCTTCACGGCCTCGACGTCGCCGGGCTCGCCCATGATGCGGATGGTGTTGTTGCGGCGGTCGATGCTGATCTTGACCTTCGGCTTCTTGGACGACGCTTGCGGCGTTGATGCCGATTCGCCACTCGGTGCGGGCGTGGCCGCAGGCGCCGGCGTTGTCACGGGCGCCGGCGAGGCCGCGGGCGCCGGCTGAGGCGTTGCCGTAGACGGCTGGGCGGCTTGCGCGGACGGCTGCGGCTCCTTCTGAGCCTCCTGCTGCAGCCGCGAACGCATTGCGTCGTTCAACTGCGTGCTTACGCCGCTCGTGTTGATATCCGTCGCGCCGGAGTCTGCCGCCTGCGCGATGGCGCTGGCGGTGATGGCGTCGGCGGCATCCAACAGGGCCGCCGGCAGGACGCAAGGCGTCACATCGCGCGGTTCGCTGCGACTCGGCTTGAGCGTGGTGATGAGTTCATCGTCCTTCTTCGCCTCGAGACCCTCGACGTCGATCTCCACCTGGCCGCCCATCCGCGCAATCAGCTCCGACACGACGTCCGAGGCGGGTGCGCCGCTGATCGCCTGGCGCTCGACGCGGATCTTCGCGCCGGCCTTGTCCGGCGTGTCGATATGCTCGGCGAGGATCTTCTCGAGCCGCGGGAAATCCTCATCCGGCTTGCGGCTCTTGAGTGCCAGAGCGTTGTTGAAGGCGATGTACTCGATCTTGGGCTTTTCGCCACTCCACAACGCGTCGATGTACTCCTGGAGGTCGTACTTGGCCTCGTACGCGTCCGCGTACTTCATCTTGTAGACTTCGCTGGGCAGTGTCTCCTGCACCGTGACCTGCTCCTCTTCGAAGAGCTTGATGTAATCGTCGATCTCCGCCATCTTGCGCGGTGACGCCCAGACGATCATCGTGTTGGTGTAGTAGTTGGTGGTCAGGCTGATGTCCTGCCCGCGGCGCGGACCGCCCATTGACAGGCCCAGGTCGCCGAAGAAGTCATCCTCTTCCGACGCCGCCTTGGGCGCCGGCGCACCGCCGCCCGAGTCGAGCACCGTCATGATGTCGTCGGCCAGCTTCTCGACGTCGGCGTACGCGAGCTGGTAGACCCGCATGATGCGGTCCTTGTTGACCTCCGTATCGAGCATGTCGATCCAGTCCAGCACCTGGTCCACCTCCGACTGCGGGCCGTGAACCATCACGGTGTCGTTGGACTGCAGCGGCACGACCGTCACACCGGTGGGCGTCGTCGTTGAGGACGCCGGCGTTGCTGCCGCCGGCGCGGCGCGCGGCGCGCGGCCTCGTCCACCGCGGCGACTGGTACGACCCGTCGGCGCCGGACGCGCCGGACTGCTGCCGCTGGCCCCCACGAGCATGCCGATCTTCTCGGCGATGTCGTTCGCGGATGCATACTGGAGCGTCACGAGCTTGGTGACCGGTGCGTCGTGCTCGCCCGACTCCACCTCTTCGATCAGCTTCTCGATGTCCGGAATCACCGCGCTGGGCGCCGCCACGACGAGCCGGTTCGACACCGGGTCCGGCGTGATGCGCAGCAGCGCCTGGTCCTTGCCCTGCTCGGGCAGTTCGCCGGCCTCGATCAGCTCGGCGATCTTCATCTGGGCCAGGGGCTCGACGATGGCTGCGACGTTGTCCGGCTCGCCCGATTCCAGCGGATAGAACTTCACCACCACCTTGCCCTGCGGGCCGCTCTCCGGCCGCACGAGTTCGATGGTCTGCTCGATCTCGGGGAACATGTCGAGCGGCGCGGACACGAAGATGCGCCGGGCGGCTGCCTGGGGGATAAACAGGATGGCGTCACCCTCGGCGCCGCCGCTGGCGGCTCCGGCGGTCGCCGCGCGGCGGGCGCGGCGATTGCGCGGCGTCGGCTTGGCGGAAGCGGCGACGCGGCTGTTCTCCGGGAAGAGCTGCCGCAGCGTCTCCGCCAGTTCGGTCACGTTGATGCCGGGCTCGAAGTCGTACGGCCGCAGATCGCGTTCCGCCTCGGGAACGTCCAGCTCCTCAATAAGGTCGGCGATGCGGTCCATGTCCGCGGGCGGCGCCGATACCCACAGCCGGTTGCCGTGCTCGACGAAGGAGATGTCGGCGCCGGCGGATGCCGCCTGGGCGGCGGCCCGGCCCCGTCGCGGGCGCTTGGCCGGCGCCGGCGTACTGCCGCTGTCGGTGAGCGCTTCCAGCACCGGGACGATCTCAGCCGCCTCGACGTTCTCCAGTTCGAATGTCCGCCGCACGAGCAGGCCGGACTTGATCGGATCGACGTCCACCTCGCTGAGCACCTGCTTCATCAGATCCAGCTCGGTCGGGGTTGCCCCAACCACCATCACGCCGCGGGCGACCGGGATCATCGTCGGACCGGTCTGGCCCTTGCCTTGCGGGCCCACGAGACCGGAGAGCGTGGCGATCGCCTCGGACGGATCGACGTTGGTCACGTCGAGCACGACGTGCTCGACGCCGCCGCAGGCCTCGTGATCGATGCGGTCGATCATCGGCTTGTAGCGGTCGGTCCAGTCGGTGTCGGTGGAGATTACCCGCAGCGAGCGGTTCACGTCGTCGGGAACGAATTTCCCGCCGGTGCTCGCCCGGGCGGCCCGGCGCCGCGCGGCCCGCCGACGGCCGCTGGCGGGTGTCGTGGGCGTGGTCGGCTCCTCCGTGTCCCACGCCTTGAGCAGGTTCACGGCGTCCGATGGCTTCATGCACTCCAGGACGATGGTGTGGATCGTGTCTTCCTCACCGGTGTCCTCGATGTCAAGCTTGGCGATCAGGTCCTGGGCTTCGTCCACGTCGCGCGTCGGTCCGGCGAGAATCACCCGCGTGCCGCTGGATTCCGGCGTGCAGGTCATCGTGGGCTCCTCCCCGCCCTTGGTCGCGGTGAGCAGCGCCGTCGAGAGCGTGCACATCTCCTCCGCCGTGCGGAACTTGATGTCGACGAAGCGCGTGTCGACGTCTTCGACCACGTCAAAGCGGCCGATGAGTTCGCGCGCGTGCTCCACTTCCTCGTCCTCGCCGATGAGGATGATGCTGTTGGTGGGTTCCCAGTGCAGCATCGTCAGCGTGTCGGTGGAAAGCGGAGCAGCCGCCGCGGCGGTCTTGGCCCGCGCCGCGCGGCGCCGGGCGGCGGCCGAACGGCGCACCGGCTTGGACGGAGACGCGTTTCCGCCGTCCGAAAGCCGAGAATCGCCTTGACGAGGTTCATGACCTTAAGCCGGCGTCGGCGTGCACGACCGGCACGACGACCGGTGTACTCGTCCTCCTCGAGGGCAGGTCCATCCCAGGAACCGCTCGATCTCTCTCGATCTCTTGGGCATCGCCTGCACGAGCAGCGTACGCGCTCGTCCGAGGCGATCGCCGTGACGCCATATTCCAGCACCTGCCCCTGGTTTCGGCTGACGTTCCTGTCGCTTGCTGGCGGGCCCTGGGCCCGCTCGGCCTGAAGTCGACGTCGAGTTCCTTCCAGCGTCTCGATAAGTGGCGGACGGCTTCACGCTCGACCTGAAATAATCTTGGTCACGCGGTTCGTCGATGGAGAGCGATTGTCGATCAGGTCGAGGTATTTCCTGTTGATGTCGCCCACCAGGCCGAAGATCGTTTGCAAGTGTTCTTGTCGTGGATACGGGCGCTGTCATGAAGTAATCCGGCATGAAACTTCGCAGGGGCTCGAGCCGCTGATCGATCTGCCTCCGGCGTGTAGAGCAGCATGGCGACTTCATTGGTCATCCAGATGGCCGCGCGGTAGGCGGCCAGCGACGTAAATGCGGTCGAGCGACAAGCGTTTCGATGTCTCGCCATCCGCACGACTTCGAGGTACTTCTGGTTCTTGTGGAAGCCGCAGCCATTGGTCGGGATGCTTGAACAGCAAGGTTCCTCGCACGCGGCCTAACGCGGTCTTGAAGTCCATCACGTCGGCGCGCTGGTCGAAGGTCACGCTGCCTGAGCGCAGTGCCGATCACCGGCAGGCTCGCCATTCTTCCGAGCCTCAATCAGCTCGGCATACGTGGCGTCCTTGAGACTGAACTGGTACCTCGCGTTCGTCGTACGGTTGAGAAATTCATCCGCGGCCTTGTTCAGCGGAGCCTCCAGCCGTGCCGGTCGGTTAGCGCCGGCAGCCGGCGTCGGCGTCGGACGCACCGGTCGACCGGGCTGCTGGTGGATGTTCCGCGGAACTGGCGTGGCGTTGGCGTAGGCCGCGTACGCCACGGTGGCGACCCGCGGTCGACGCGGGTGGGGCGTAGGTGTCAGTGCGGGACTGCGGCGTCGGCGGGGCGGCCTTTATCCGGCGTGGCGCCGCGCGGGCGGCGCGGATCTGGCCATGAGTTCTGTGTATTTCTGGCCCAGATCGACGAGTTCGTCCATCTCGCGTCGGTCAGGTCACTGCGACTGGCCGCCCGTTGATGCCGTTCGATCTCCGCAGCCGTTCAGGGGCTCATCGCCGCGGGCCGGAAGGCGTCAGCCACCCGACGGCACCGCCGCAAAGCAGCCGCGAGCATCCGGCCCAACTCTCGCCGGAGCGTGCTCCGGCAGCGTGACCGCGATACGGCAAGTAGCGACAGAATTCGGATCATTCCGGTGGAGCGACATCGTCGGCCTCCCTCGTTATGCGTAGGTTCTGCGCGCGGCTGCTGGGGCCTACGGCTGCCCGGCTGAGCGGGTAGGTCGCGCTCCGGGGCGCGTCGCGTGCGACGGCTGCGGGAGCGGGCAGCAGCTGCGTCTGCCCTGGGTGCGTTCGGTCCGGCTTCGCGCTGGCTACTGGCCCTTGGTACCGTCGGGTGTTCGGCGCTGCTGCGGCGAATGCGGCTCGTTTGTCGCCGCATCCTCGGCGGCGGCTGACGGGTTCGTCGGTGGTATTCTCCTGCGGCGAAAAAATCGGAGTAGCGGCGGTCATCTCGTCGTTTCGGCGGGCTCGGTCAGCGCTTCCGCGGTCTTCTCAGCAGACGGTTCGCCCGGTCGTCAGGGTCTCACTCTTTTTGGCCTGGCTACGTCGGCTGATCCGCCGGGCGCCTGCGCTTTCAGGTTCCGGCGGATCTCGCCGCGGTCGCGCAGAGCTGGCGGGCGGCCACGTAGACTCCGGCCACCGGGTAACCGCGGAGTCCTCCAGGCGAAGCCGGGCGTTGAGCAGCTCGCCGAGCGGATAAACCCATTAGGCCGAAATCGTGGTTGTCGGATCGTTTGTGCACGACCGCCCCGAGGGCGTTCACGAGCACCAGTTCGCCGCTGTCCAGGTCCTCCCTGGCTGCGACGTAGCGTCGAGAAGTCCATCACACCTCGACAACACCGCGTAATTCCAGGCAGTCGCTCGAGCTGCAGCTGCCGCGACCATCTTGATGATCAGCCTTATCCGCGTCGGCCACCATCGGCCAATATCCACCGGCGGAGGCGATGGCCGGTGAAGGCGTCGGCGATACCACGGCCCCTGGCGTGGCGTGGGTGTCGGCGTCGGCGGCGGAATGCCGGATTGAACGGGCCGCCAATCTGCGCAGCATGCTGATGTCCGCGGCGGCCATGCGATCCACTTCGGCTGCCGTCTACCGCCGCCCCACGCCTTCGAGGGCATGGCAGCAGCATCGCCCCGATCTCCGCGTCCAGCGTGACCCCGGTCGGTTTTGGCCTGGAAAGTGCCGACGCTGTCGGCACGAGCCGCAGGCTGGCCAGTCGCGCTACCCATCGGGATCTTGTAGAACCCCGAATGTCGACGACCGCGCAAACGTCCCCTGGGGCGCTGACCGAAATTTTCAGCGTGGCGACCTTCGTCTTCTGATTGATCGCAACTGGCTTGGGGTGATCCGGCTGCTGCCCAGCTTCACCGACCGCAGCAACGTGTCGAGCGCTCGTACCAGTCATCCTGCCAGCGCGAAGGGTCCATGCCCCTGTGGTGCTGCGCAGCACGGCTGCCCGGTATTGATCGTGCAACCGGGTCTCTCGAGCTGTTCCAGTTCCTCGCCCGGTCCGCACGTCGATCGGCGGCCTCCAGGCCCGCGTTGCTCTCTTGCAAAGAGCGGGCGGATCGTGCTCTTGTGAGCGACATGCCGACTGCCAGCACCACCACGACCTGACGAAGCCGATCACCAGCAGCTTCTTTCACGTTGATTCATCAATCCTGACTCCGCTGACTCTGGTCCTGCCGTGCGCCCGGGCGTGCGGAACCTCAGGCGTCCGGCATGCCGAGCACTCTGGACCTCGATCGTCCCCGAGCTCTGATACTGTCCGCCCGACGTCCGCGTTGAAACGTTCCTGGCCGTCGCGTCAAAGTGCGGACTACCGCTCCGCAAAGATACTCGTCGATCCGGTTGAAGGACCGTCTCCATCGCCAGCCCGTCTGGCGGCACTCTCGGATCGTCAGGTTGATCCGGCCGCCCTTCTGGTACATACGTCGATGCGCGCTTCAGCATCGCGTCTTCGTTGCTGGCAGCAGCGTCATCAACCGATTGAGCTCGTCGATCCAGACCACTGCTCCGATTCGAACTGCTTCACCGGCTCCAGCAGTGCTCGTCGTAATTGCTTGAGATCCTTGATCCGTTGACGTCCCGATCTCCTGCTTGGTCTCGCCAGCGCCTGCCGCTTGGGTGCGACGCTGGTCGCGTAGAAACCAACCCCGCAACGGCGAAGAGCGCTCGTACCGCCGCAGCCACTGCGGGCAGCTTTCTCCGCAACCGCCGCGCCGCATTCGCCACGGCTCTTGGATGGTGGAAGTCGGCGGCAGCCGGCCGGCGTCGCCGTGGCTGCACACCAGGCCCAGGGCGGCGGCGGTATTGCCTGCGGGCCTCGCGGCCGCGTTCCTCCGGCCACTGGAAGCACTGCGGGGTTGTACAGATCGGCCTGCGGGAGCCGGCGGCTCGCCGTTTCCAGCCAGGCGGGCCTCGACACCCACGTCGCCGCCCACAATCACGCGGTGGCCGAGGCTATGCCGCAGCCCTCTCGCGCCCGAAACGCCTCGAACGAACGCGTCACCCGACGACGGCGCGTCCACCACCTGATCAATGGGATCCGTGGAGGCCTCCTGGCCTGCGTGGAAGCGGATGATCGACGAGCCGAGTGCTCGCGCTCGCCCCCTCACCGGCGTCGTTCGCCCCCGCCAGCGGCGTCATCGGCCCCACCGCCACTCGAGGCGGCACGGGAAAACGCCAAGCGGCTGTTGCTGATCACATCGATCTCGGTCAGGTAGCGGCCCGACGTCGACCATCATCGTGCACCCGGGCTGGTGGCGTCCGATCAGGGCTGTTCACCGCGACCTTGTTCGCGTAGGGACGCAGGCTGAGACAACGGAACCAGTCCGGCGGCCCGCAGGTGCGTTTCGTAGAAAGCCACCACGTCGCGGCGTACGGTGCCGACGAGCACGTCCCATCTTGCCTCGGGCGTGGTCTCCGGCATGGTGAATCCACGATCGCCCGGATACGAAAACGGCAGTTCCGGCGGCAATCTGGAATTCCACCGTGCCGCCGGCATCTCGTCGGGCGAGGCCGCGGGGAGGTTCAGCGTGGTCAGAAGCGCCTGGTCGCGCGGCACGTCCAGCAGCACCCGCCGCGTGCGGATCTTCAGCCGGTTGAGCACCTCGCGCAGGAGGCCGCCCATCGCGGCGCTGTCGGACTGATCCAGGTCCGGCGGGAAGTCCACCGACAGCATCTTGTCGATGCGCACCTTCCCCCGGCGCACCGCCGCGTGCACGATCCGCAGACGCTGCGCGTCCCAGTCCACCGCCAGCAGCATCTTACTCTGGGGGCTTAAGGGCAAAGCGACGCTCTCCTTCCTTGCCGCGTACGGGGAATCCCATCCCCAGCCGCGTGATGTCCCGGTAGTAGACGAGCTGTGGCACCGGGCCGCGCATCATCACCACCCGGGTCGCGGTAACCGCGTGAAAATCCCGCGATCATCCGTGAATCTGATCGACTCGATCGTGAACTGCCGTGACCGTGCCGTCAGCATCCCGCTCAAGCGCCCGTACTGCTCGGCGGTGAGGCCCGCGGAACTCATCAACCAGGCCGTCGTGGTCCGCTGCGCCGCCGGCAGCGCCTTCCGCGCAGAAATGATGTTCGCAATCGCATCCGCCGGTAAGTCCTGTTGCCCGCAGCACTGGAAGCGCCGGGCGTTGCGTTGACGCTGGCGCCCTTGCCGCCCGCCTCACCAGCGTCGATCGTGTACTTGTCGAAGAGGATCGCCTCCGCCGGGTGAGCGAAGGCGAAAAGGCCCTGCGATCGTTGATGATCTGCGGCTGGAGATAGTCCGCCAGCGACTTTATCGCCCGCGGCCCGTCCGTAATGTAATGAGTTGACGATGAAGTCCACGACCCGGCCGCTCGAAGATCTCGCTGAGCTTGCTCTCTTCACGTATCCCTTGTCCGCGAACAGGCTTTCGACGCGCGTGGCTTGTTGTCCGACCCGATTTTTTCGCACTTGGGCAGTACACCGTGATGTATGGATAGATGCCGCGTTTCGGCTACGCTGCCTGGCGTTGTCCGGCGGGAGTACGTCGCTGCTGGCCGTCCCCGCTCAGCGGCGACATCAGGCCGTTGGTGATCATAGTCCTCGCCGTACAGGACGCGGCCGTCGAAGAGCACCATGCGAGCAGCTTCCTCGACCGAATTCCTGAACGCGCGTTCTTGCAGCGATAGGGCGTACGCGCGTGCGGGTAATACTCGCCTCCGCCGGCTTCTCCTCATTGAAAGCGGATCGTCATCCGCGTCGCCAGTCGACTGCGCCGCGTCGACCAGCTCCTGGCGCCCGCGCGTCGTCGTAAATTCTGTGCTGCGACGGCTGGTCACTGGCTGGATCAGCTGCGCAGCGGCTCCGGCAGGCCACGCGCGATGTTGAGCTTCTCGAAGCCTCGTCCGTGATGCCTCAGCGGATCTTTGCCTTTTGCAGATCGTCCTCGGTGTCGTCCGGGTCGTCGGCCACGATGTTGAAGCGAATCGCACGGTTTCACCGGCGTCTGTCTGCGCCGTGAATCGTCGCGGACGGTGCCGCAGTTCCCCTTGCCCAGCTCCTCCTCGGTGGCGTTGGCTTCCAGACCGTTGCCGCCTGGTCGAACGCTGCGGATCGCGATACCGACGCCGCCGGGTTGTTGTAATTCGTACGGCATGTGGATGCCGCGTGAATGCCGGCTTCCGCCGCGAGAGACGCGTCTGGAAACTGCTGTTGCGACATGCCCCGGCCGGCGCTGTAATCCGCTTGCACCTGGAAGGCGAAGCTCGCCACGAGCAGCGCCAGCAGCATGAGGATGACCAGGATGACGATCAGAACCAGTGCCGGCCGGCGCGCAGCCCCCCCGCGCCGCGGTCGGCGTTGCGCGAGTCTGCCAGGATGGGCCTGCCGCTGATTCATCGTTCCATCGCCAAACGTCATGCGTTACTGCCCGGTCGCCCCCATCGATTCCGAAAGCGAAGACGCTTCGCGCGTGATGCGCGAGCCGAAGAACACGTCCGCCTGGGCAATGCGCACGACGGCGCTGTACTCATCCGGCGGAACTGGATCGAAGTCCTCCGGTTTGTTGAGAAAATCTTCATCCACGATCTTGAGGTCCTGCACGTCCGGCGGGTCGCCGGGGATGAAGCCGATCGTGATCCGCACGAGTTGCGGCAGGGCGGGCACGTTCCACTCCTTCCACCACTTCGCCCCGTCGAAGTACGCGAACTCCAGGTACTTGATCTCGGGCGCGTAGAGCTCGCGTTTCGAACCGGCAGCGGCATCCTCCGCCGCCTGCGCCGCCTCGTTTTCATCCGTGAAGACCACATCGCGCAGAAACGTGCGCGTCTCGGCCCGGGCGAGCCCCAGCGCGACGGGATCGCCGTTCGTGTCAAGATTCTCGTAGTCCCAGGCGATCGAGTACTGGATGTTGCGCAGGTCGAACTGCCCCGCCAGCTTCACCTGGTCGATCGTGCGTTCCTCGCTCAACGCCTTGTCGGGCATCACCACGGTGTTGATCGAGATGGACGGGCCGTACTCGGGGTCATCGATCCCGGTGAGTCCTGTTCCGTAGCTGGGCACGTTCACCGTGGCCTGCCGGATCTCGTCGGTCATGCGGTCGAGCACGACGCGCGCGAGCTGGGCGTTGCGGCTGAGCTCCTGGCCCTCGTCGCGGCGCTGCAGCGCCGTATCGTAGAACTGGAACATCGTGGCCATGAGCACGATGAACAGGCCGATGCAGATCACCATCTCCAGGAGGGTGAAGGCCGGCGCGGCATGTCGATGGCACCGCCGCATCAGTTGCCTCCTCCGCGATTGGCGCCGCCCGATCGGGAACTGCCCCGCTGGCCGCCCGAGCCGCGGCTGCTGCCGCCGCGTGCACCGGTGCCACCGGTATCGCCGCCCGACGGAGCGGTGGAATCACCCGTTCCCGCTCCACGACTGCCGCCGCGCGAGCCCCGGCGACCGGTGTCGCGCCCGCCTCCGCGGTTGCCGCCGTCGCCGGCGCCGCCTGTGCCGCCGCCCGTATCGCCGCCACCCGTCTGATCGCCCGTACCCTCGTCACCGGTACCGCCCGTGTCGAGGCCGCGCATCAGCGCCTGCAACTGGCCACGCATCGATTCGGGCACGAGCTGCAATAGCGCCGACTGATCCGCACCGAACGCCTGCTGCAGAATGCTCAGCAGCTCGACGAGCTGCTCCGGCGTGAGGTCCTTGAACAGCGCCGGACTGAAGTTCTCGACGTCGACGCCGTCCAGGCCCGTGGCGCTGTTGGCGACCTGATCGTTGATGCGCTGCGCGATGTCGTCGTCGAGCCCGAAGTCGGTCTTCAGGTTGAGCGGCTTGGGGACGGCCCGCAGCGTGTAGTAGGTCTGCTCGATCTTGTCGTCATCGTATTCGAAGTCCGGCAGGGAGGCGCCGTGCTCGCGGATCATCCGCGTGGGGTCGTAGAACATGTCGAGCCGCACGGCGAGCAGATCCGCCGTCGCCGTCGGACTGAGCGTTACCCGCGCGGCATACTGCGGGTACAGGCGGCCGAAGTCCTGCTCAATCTCGACGTCCGTCGTGTCCTTGCCGATCTGCTCGTTGGGAATGACCAGGCCGGAGTCCAGCTCGGCCATGCGCGTCTCCGCGAGAAAGACGAGCCGGGCCAGGTGGTCCGTGGCATAGGTGGTGTCGGCAGCCGACTGCAACTGCGCCCCGATCACCGCCATGCCCAGCACGAGCAGCGCGACCGACACGACGATCTCGAGCAGCATGAACGCGCGCACGCCAGCGCCCCGCCAATTCTGACGGAGGCGCTCCAGGCTGCCGCGTTGTCGCATCCTCACCTTCACTGCCCGTCCCTGCTCGTGTTCCTGACGTCGACCGGCCTGCGGCCAACCGGACCCGCCGCGCCGTCAGCGCGCCGGGTTCATCCGCACCTCCAGCACGTTGTCCTCGGTCAACGCCCGCGGATTGAGAAAATCATGCCGCAGCACCGGCGGCCAGTTGTGCTCCTTCATCATCTCGAGCTCCTCCTGGTACAGCGGCCGCTGCAGCCAGGCCAGCCCGGTGAGCCCGTCCACGATCACGTCGAGCATCGCGTACTTCGTGTCCCGCGGATCCACGTCGAGCACGTCCTCGTCCTTGGGCGCATCGGTCAGCAAGAACGTGGCCCACGCGCACGTGCCGTCGGCGTCGATGATCAGCGGCGGAAAGCCCTCGTCAAACTTGACGTTGACCGACTGTTCGACCCGCTGCTCCTCGTTCCGGGCCAGGTCCTCTGCCGTGGCTTTCCCCATCATGAGGTCGACCGTCGGCTTGCCCAGCCGCACGCGCGCGCAGCGGATGCCGCGCTGCAGCGTCTCGTCCTGGGCCCAGCTCGCCAGCACCGGCGTGAACTCCTCCGGCGCCGTCAGCGGGTCACGCTCGACCTCGACGAGCGGCTGGATCTGCGTGCCCTGGCCGTCGATCTCGTCCTCGCGGGGAAAGCGGATGCGGTAGCGGCGCCCCTCGTACATCGCGTTCGCGCGCGTGAGCTGAATCAATGCGCGCAACTGGCGGGCCGACTCCGGCAGACGCTCGCGCTCCACCGCCGAGATCATCGCCGGCATCACGAACGCGGACAGAATGGCCAGCAGACCGAGAACCAGCAGGATCTCCAGCAGCGTGAAGGCCGGTTGTTTCCGCGTTCGTCGCATGGCGTCGCCGCCCCGGTGCGGGGATTACTTCTCCGACCAGTTCTTGATGTCGTCGTCCGTGTCTTCCTTGCGGTCCGGACCCTTGCTGGAAAGGTCGTAGCTGTCCTCGTGGAACTTGCCGGGCGCGACGTAGATGAACTCCTCGCCCCACGGATCGCGCAGCTCGTCCGGATTGCCATCCAGGTACGGCCCCTTCCAGATCTTGGCTTCCTCATCGATGCCGCTGGGGATCTTGAAGAGCGCCTCCATGCCCTCCTCGCTCGTCGGATAGCTGCCCACATCGAAGCGATAGCGCTTCAACGCATTGGCGATATCACCGTTGCGCCCGACGGCCGCCTCGGCGATCTTGATCTTGGCCTGATCGCTGGCGCCGAGGAGGCTGGGTACCACGAATGCAGCGAGCACAGCCAGGATTCCGACCACAATGAGAATTTCAAGCAGCGTGAAGCCTCGACGTGACCTGCGATTGACCCGTGACATGGTTTTGGTCCTTTTCAGCGACATTCGGTTCATGATTCGACGTCCAACTCCGTAGCGGTTTATGGTTGCTTCAATTCGTCAGTGCTGCAGGCCCGAACTGGCCATCGTCAGGATCGGCAGCAGCAGCGCCAGCGCAATACACAACACGATCGCGGCCATGATCAACAGCAGGATCGGCTCCAGTAGCCGAACCGCGAGATCCACCTGGCGGGCCGTACGCCCCTCGTTCGTCTCCGCGATCTGCACGAGCACGGCATCGAGCGTGTTGCTCTCCTCCGCCACGGCCATCATGTCCACGATGTCCGGCGGAAAGATGCCGCTCTTGGCCAGCGGCTTCGACAACGTCTCGCCCTTCTGCACGCTCTCCGCCGCCTCGCCGATCCGCTCCGACAGGACCAGGTTGCCCGCCGACGCCTTGGAAATATCCAGCGCCTGCAGGATCGGCACGCCGTTGGCCAGCAGCGTGCCCAGGATGCGGCAGAACCGGCAGATCGCCACCATCGTGATGATCTTACCCAGCAACGGTGCCTTCAATTGCACCCGCGCAAACGCGTGCCGGCCGGAATCGGTCTTGCCGTACGCGTACAACCCGGCCAGAACCGCACCGAGCAGCACGAGCAGATAGGGATAAAACACTCCCAGGAAATCCGTGATCGCGAACACCACGTGGCTCAGCACGTTGAACGTCTCCGGCCGCAGGTGCTTGCGCAGCTCGGGCACGACGAAGATCATCAGCATGCTCACCACCAGCGAACCCGCGATCACCAGGATGCACGGGTAGATCATCGAGCCGACGACCTTGCCGCGCAGTTCGTCCTGCCGTTCCGCGAACACCGCGATGCGGCTCAGCACGTCCTCCAGAAACCCGCCGCTCTCACCCGCCCGCACCATCGTGACGTGCAGGTCGGCGAACGCGTTCGGGTGCTTGGCCATCGAGTCAGCCAGCGTCTGACCAGCCGCCACGTCCTCGCGGACGTCGCGGAGCACCTCGCTCAGCACCGGACTCGTCTGCTGCCGGCTGAGCACGTCCAGGCTGCGCAGCAGCGGCACGCCCGCCCGCAAAAGGTCCGCCAACTGGCTGTAGAACGCGGTCTGGTGCCGCAGGCGGACGCGTTTCTTGCGCCCGGAAAGCGACGACGCCTGCGCCCCGCCACCCTCCTCGAGGTTAACCGGGAACAGGGCCTTCTCATCAAGCATGCGCAGAGCAGCCGCCTGGCTCTCCGCCTGGACCGCTCCCGTCACTGCCTCGCCGGACTCGGCGATCGCCCTGTATCGATACGTGGGCATTCTCGCCCTGCTCCAGGCCCGGCGACGCCCGATCCGCAGGCGGACCGGGTCCACGGGGCATCACTGCCTTACTCGCTCGGGAAGGTCGCGCAGGTAGGATTGGCTCGGCGTCGCATGGGCCCGCGACCTTCCCTGGTCATCCGCGCTTACGTGAACCGCCGATCGTCGCTACCTTACTGCCAAACAATCACTTACGTCAAACAGATTATCTCCCTCACAGCCGCTCCGCAGCCTGTGATTCCGCTTGCGCGGCCACCCATTCTACCCAGCCCGGCGCCGCCGATTGCAGCAATCTCCCCTCTCTTCCCGAAACCGGTTCACACGGCTGCACGGTGCCTCCAAGCTGGCCTACCCCGCAGCTCGCGCGGTCGATGCCACCCGATTGCCCCGGCAGCTCGAATAATGCAGCCGTACTTTATTGCTGAGGCGTGAATGGCTTTTCAGGCCAGCCCAACCTGCATTGGACGTTCACTTCTCACCCAAACCGGTCGATGTATCCCGAGCGCTGTCGTACTCGGCCTTTGCGATGAGGCCGTGAAGAGTTCTTGACTTGCGCCAGAGTTGCCAGGCCCGTAGTGACCTGGGGCCGACTGGCGAGCACACGCGGGAGCCTGGCGTGTTCAAACTCCACGAGAAGTCCGTCGTCCTGCGGCAGATGCCGCTCGCCCAGAAGGACTACGAACTTGTCGTGGGGCGGTTCAAGCAGCTCTATCCGGATTCCGGCCGGGCGCAGCCAGCGCTGTCCTACCGCGTCGATGGAGGCGTGCGGCTTCACCATCGAGCCCAACGAATCCGCGCCGATTGAGTTCCTCACGGACACCGTCGATCTCAGTTCCACGGGGTGGCCCTGCTGCATCGCCGGATTCGTGCACTTCCAGAACGCCCTGTGCGGTGGAATTGCTGTGGCTCGACGGCAAGCATCGACGTCGCCGGGGTCGTCAAGCGCTGCGACTGCATTGTCGCCACCGGTGCACCCATCGGCATCGAGTTCAAGCACACCATCGACATCACGGACTACGTCAACGTGGTGTCCGCCGACGGCTCGACGGATGCCGCGAATGCGCCCATGGCGAAGGAAGTGATCGAGAAGCTCGCGGAAATTCAGAGCGAGGTCGATCAACTCGTCGTGCTGAAAGTGCAACCAGGCCGACTGGCGACTCGTTGTGCTGAAGACGCAGACACTGCGCCAGCTCGTCCAGGACACCGACCGAGTCGCCCGTGGGGTTCACTGATCCCCTGCCGCGAGGCCGTGGTTCTACAGACGCCATTCCTTGCTCCGATAACCCGCCGATACGCTCCCGAAGTGTTCCTGCGCCGCTGCCGATCCTGGGCAATGAGCGCCTGTTCATCGTCCGATAAGCCGTCCGCGGATACGCGGTGGTCCACGCTGTGCGGCATCTGCCTCGTCGCCGTACCGGCTGCCCGCCCAGCCGGGCGCTCCGATGCGCATCCAGCCGCATCGTGCACCGCGCCGACTTCAACGAACCCGATTACTACGGCGAGGTTCCGCGTGGTTGGCTCCGCTTCCCGGACCACGACGCACGATCCGGCTCTTTCCGCGTTACCGCCGACGGACGCTTCGATCGCGCTGTCGGCCACGAGGCCCCCGTCGTTCTACCCGATTCCGCGGGCCGCAGCGTCGCCTATCACTACACGGGTGACGAGGCGCGCATTCGCCCTGGGGAATACCTCATTACCGGCTACGTCCGGCCCAACGCATTGCGCCACGCCCGCGCTTCGATCAGCGCGTATTACCTCGACTGGGAGGGACGCTTCATCCCGGGCACGCAGCGTTTCAGCGCGCTGATCGGCTCCGCGGACGCCGCCGACACGTGGCACCACGTCGAAGTGCCGTTGCCTTCGGCGCCGACCTCGGCGCACTTCATTGGCATCACCTGCTGGGTCGTGCAGGATGAAGTCTGGACGGCCTCGATCGACGAGCACCGGCACGTTCCGCTGCGTGACGTGCACGGCGGCGCGTGGTTCGACGACATCGTGATCAAGGGCCGGCCGCGCGCCCTGCTGTCCACCGCGTACCCGGGCAACGTCGTCGCGTCCTCCGGGCCCCTGCTGATCGACGCGGTCGTCGCCGACGACGAGATCGAAGGACTCACCGCCACGCTCGTCCTCCGCAACCGGGCGGGCACCGAGGTCGCGTCCCGCTCCGTCCAGGTCCAGACCTTCGACGATCCGCAAACCCGTCGCTTCAGGTTCACCGGACTGCGGCCCGACCTTTACCACGCGGAACTCGCGGTGCACTCGCTCGGCGCGCTGATCGTCAAGCGCGACCTGGACATCGCGGTCGTCGGCCGTCAGCACCGCCCCGCCGGACAGAATGCCCGGCGGATGGGCGTCGTGATTGGGCAAGCCCCGGTCGACGCGCCTGAAGACACCGTCGCGCTGCTCACGGAACTGGGGTCGGTGCTGTCAAGTTGCCGATCTGGCCGTCGAAACCCAGCCCAGCCTGCGTTCGACGTCCATGCCGACGGCCTGCACGGATTGCTCGACTGGCTGATCGCCGCGCGCGTCGACGTCATCGGCGTGCTCGGCGGCGCGCCGACGCCACATGGTTGCGAATCGCGGCGCCTACGCCTCGACGCTGCTGGACGTGCTTAGCCAGGATCCCGCGCGTGGCGCAGCGACTCTGACGCCATCTTCGCGCCGTACGCGAGCATCTTCAATTCCTGGCAGCTCGGCGCCGATGGCGACCCGACCATCGCGTCAGACCCGCGCGCGCCGGCGCGCTATTGGGCGCTGCGACGCGATGCGTGAGATGCTTCCGTCGCCGCGCTGGCCACGGTCACCAGCGGCGACTATCCCGGCGACACGCGGCTTCCGGCACAGAATCTCAACATCAGTGTGCCCGCCGACGTGCATGCCGCTGAACTCGCCGCCAACATCGCGCCCTTCCGCGATCTCGCGTACAACCATCTCTGGTTGACCCTGCCCGCTCCGGAAGCGGGAACCCAGGTCCCGACGCCGCGGCGCGGCCGACTGCGCGGCGTCTGCTGGCCGCGGGAGACCGGCGTGGATCGCATATTTGTTCCGGCGTTCTGGCGGCAAGCGCAAGGTCACCGAGGGGCAGCCTGTCACGGAACCCGCGGACGCCTTCCTCGTCCTGCAGAACCCTCAACGACCAGTTGGCTGATATGGATTATCTCAGCGCGTTCGACACCGAGGCCCGGCGGAACGATCCGCGCGCTCGGCGACGGGTCCGTCCGCCACCTCCGTTGCCTGGGATCCCGAGAGGCGCGCCGGAGGGACACCGGTCACGATGCAACCGGACACGCCGACCGGGTCGTGGACTTCTGGGGACGCGAGACACCGCTGGCGCGCGCGACGCCGAAGGCCTCAGCCACCTGACGCTTCTACGCGGGCGCCCGTCTTCATTCCCGCGTCGAGCAGTGGCTGGTGACGTTTCGCGCGCGATGCAGCTTGCGCGCAACAGGTTCCCTTGCGATCGAGCCCTGCTGCCACCAGCTCCTGCTGCGCAACCCGCAAGCGACACCGCTCTTCCGGCGAAATCGGCTGCATCATGCCCGCGCCGTGGGAGATCGAGCCGAGCGCAAGCGGCTTCGCGCTGCCGGCCCATGGTTCGCAGGGAAATTCCGTACTCATCCGCCGGCCGCAGGACGAGAACCGCCGGCCCGAAGACCGTGGAGCCGATGTCCGACTCGCCAGCGATCCCAAGTACCGCCTGGCGATCCCGCTCCACGTTTCGAACTCGGCCTGCCCGACCCGGACGTCTGGGGCTATGCGGTCAATGAAGGCCCTGACCTGCGCATCCGCAGGGTATCACCAATCGTTCGGCCAAGACGCTCAGCTTCCGGGCGTTCGCGATGGTACCGGGCCGTTCGCGACAGTACCGCACCATCAGCCAGTTGCTGCCCGGCCAATCGCTGACCATCGAGTACCTCTTCGCCAAGCTTCCGAGAACATCTCGGGCCGACGGATCCGCCTCGGGCGTGCGAGGTCAATGGGCTGCGTCTCCACAACTCGAGATCGAGGCTCCTGACGGCGAACCGCACACGCGCACCGCGTACCAACCACACGCCGCAAACGCCCAGCACCAGCCGCGCGTCTGGACGGTGTTTGCCAGCCTGAGTATGCTGCGCGCCGACTGTCCATTCCGGCGCTTCCTGCAGGGATTGCCGCGCCGGTCCACGAATTCCGGGAGACTTCCGCTGACCTGCTCGCGCCCGTTCCGCTTCCCCTGCCAGCTGCCGCCGCGCTGACCGCGGCCCGCCGGCGCAGCTTCCGACCCTCTGCAGCACGCTCTGCCGCTGAGCCTGCTGCTCGTCCAGCCGGGCTGCGGAAATCCGGCAGTTCCTGCTGCCCCGGAAGCCACCGCGTCCGCCGCGCTGGCGCGACCCGCGTACGGCGACAACGGCCACGCCGACGCCCGCCGCCAAGACCCCCAGTGCCACGCCCGCTGCGACGGCCCAGCTGACCCGCGCTCTGCCGCGACCACCAAGCCGGCGGCGGCTGCGGTGCCTGCAAGCCATGCGAAGCTCGCAACCTCCGCGGATGCGACTCGATCAGGACGAGATCGTCCGCCTGTGCCGCAGCAAGTTGCCACGGGCGCCGCCGGACATGGCTGATTTCCCACCCGCATGTGGCCTCCTGGCTGGCCACGCTGATCCGTGATGCCGCGAAGAATCCCAGCGCCGAAACGATCGGCCGGCTTGATGTCTCTACCACGACATCAGTGACCAACCGCGAGGAGTCGGAGCGCGCTCCAGCAGTGCTTAAGGAGATGGCCAAGAGCTCGATCCCAAGTCGTACGTCTGGCCGCACCTGTCGGCTGCCGCCTGTTCCTGCGCCGCCAGTCGATAAAGGCGCACTGCAGGAGTTCAAACATCCATCGCGTGTGATCCGAACTATCCGGACAACTATGCTTGGCTCGCCGACCTCGACCTCAAGGCTGGCGCAGAAGGACGCGCGACTACTTCGAAGGCCATCGAGAACGCGCGATGAGCGCACAGCTACGCCGGCCCGGCGGAAGCCGAGCTGGCGTTGAGCAACCTCGAGGCGGCCAAGGCGCGCTGGACAAGCGACCGCGATCAACGCCAACAACCGCCGCGTGCAGGCCGCTCTGGACTCGTATTATGAAAAACCGGTGACACCGCGCGTGCCGCGCGTACCGTGCCATGGCGGCCCAGTTGCCTCCGCGGTGATATCGCACTTTTACCGACCCGATCAACGAGATGCTCATTGTTGCTTCGGGGCCGACCACTTAAGCCACCAACCGCGTCCGCGTGCTCGCGGACGGCGGCGACCTGACCGGGCCTGTTGATGCGCGATCTGTTGCTCGCGACGTACCCGAACAACGCCGTGCTGCTGACGGGAACCGGCGAACTCGATCTGCTCCTGCGCCGCCCGCAGGACGCGATCGAGCGTTTTCAGCAGGCGATCGCGTGGATCCGGAGTATTCCCGAGCCTTCGTGGGCCTGTCGGACAGCCTCGCCGCGACGGGGCGCGCGGAAGAGGCCTGGCGGAGGCCGAAGCGGCCATCGCGATCGACCCGTCCCTTAACGGCGGCTACGTGGCGAAGGGCCGCGCCCCTCCAGTACCTTCGGCCGCACCGATGAATCCATCGCCACGTTCAAGAAAGCCCTGGAGATCCAGCCGGACAACCCTCATTCTGCGCACCACGATCGGTGATCTGCTGGTCAGCCAAGGCAAGCCGATGAAGCCCGCGCGTGGTGCACGCAGATCGTACGCGCCGCCGAAGCCGCCGGTGACGACCACCCGGCCGTCGCCACGGCCTACGTGACGCTGGGCATGATCGCTGAACAACAGGGCGATGCGCAGACCGCCGTGAAAAGCTACTCACTCGCGCTCAAACGCAACCCGACGCTCGAGCCGGTTTTTCGCCAGTTGGCCAGGCTGCTCATCCAGCTCGGGCGCGGCGACGACGCCCTCCGCATCGGTGCGCAGTTGCGCGACGCAAATCCACAGATGCTGGAGTACGCGCTTTCCTACGGCAACCTGCTCGCCCTTCTCGGCAAAACCCAGGAGGCGATCGACTACTTCCAGAAACTGATCGAAAAGATGCCCGATCATCCCATGCCGCGCTATGCGCTCGCGGTGATCTACCGGGACCAGCACGAAGCGGAAAAATCGCGGCAATTGCTGGAGGAAGTGGTCAAGCTCGAGCCCACCTACGAGGCGGCGTGGGTCCTGCTCTTCGACAACAAGCGCAAGTCGAGCGGACCAGCCGAGGCGCTGCAGACGCTCCAAAGCGGGCTGACGCACCTGCCCGATTCCGTACTGCTCAACAACTCACTCGCCTGGGTGCTGGCGACATCGCCCGACGCGTCGCTGCGCGACCCACAGCGCGCCGTGGACCTTGCCGAGAACGTCGTCGAACGGAGCCACCGCGGCACCGCGAACTACCTCGATACGCTCGGCTGCGCCTACGCCGCCGCCGGGCGCTTTGATGACGCCATTCGCGCCGAGAAGGAAGCCGTAACCATCGCGGAAGGCGCCGACCAGCAGGACCTCACCCAGGAATTCAAGGATCGCATCGCACTCTTCGAGTCGGGCAAGGCCTACGTCGAGCAGGAATAGCCGGATCAGCGCGGCGGCTATTCCTTCCGCTCGCTGCGCAGGCTGTGAAAGCCGAACCGACCCAGCTCGGCGTTGCGGGCGATGTCCTCGAGCCGCTCGCGCACGTACGCCGCGTCAATCTTCACCTGCGTGCCGCTCCGCTGCGGCGCATCGAACGACAGGTCCTCCATCAGCCGCTCCGCAACCGTGTGCAACCGGCGGGCCCCGATGTTCTGCACGCTCTCGTTCATGCGGATCGCGACGTCCGCCATCTCCTTGATCGCATCGTCCGTGAACTGGACGCTGACGCCTTCCGTGCCCATCAACGCAACCTGCTGCTTGATCAGGGCGCTCTCCGGCTCGGTGAGAATCCGGATGAAGTCGTCGCGGTCGAGATCCTTGAGCTCGACGCGGATGGGAAAACGCCCCTGCATCTCGGGCATCAGGTCGTTCGGCGTGCTGACGTGGAACGCGCCGGCGGCGATGAAGAGAATGTGGTCCGTCTTCACCGGGCCGTAGCGCGTGTTTACCGTGCAGCCCTCCACGATCGGCAGGAGATCGCGCTGTACGCCCTGCCGGGAAACGTCCGGCCCGAACGCGCCGCTGCTGCCCACCTTGTCGATCTCGTCGACGAACACGATCCCGCTGTTCTCGGCGCGCTGGATCGCCATGCTGACGACCTTTTCGCGGTCGATCAGCTTCTCGCACTGCTGCTCGAAGATGATCTTGCGGGCCTCGACCACCGGGACGCGCCGGGTCTGCGACCGCGGCGGAACGAGCTTGTCCATGAAGGTCTGCAACTCGTTGTCCATCTGCTCGCCGCCCATGGACGCGAACATGCCGATCGGCACCGACTTCGTCTCGATCGTCAGATCCACCGAACGGTCGTCGAGCTCACCGTTGCGCAGCGCGGTCCGCAGCTTCTCCCGATTCCGCCGCCGCTTCTCCGCCACCTCGTCCAGCGCCGCTTCCCCGCTCGCCGGCTCCGCCCCACCGGTGGGCAGCAGCGCATCGAGCAACTGCTCCTCGGTCAGCCGCTCGCCCTCCTCACGCACGACTTCCGTCTGCTCACCCTGGACCATGTGGATCGCGTTCTCCACCAAGTCGCGGATCATGCTCTCCACGTCGCGCCCGTGGTAACCGACCTCCGTGTACTTCGTTGCCTCGACCTTCACGAACGGCGCATTTACCAGGTTGGCCAGCCGCCGGGCGATCTCCGTCTTGCCGACGCCCGTTGGCCCGATCATGATGATGTTCCGCGGACCGACCTCCTCACGCAAACGCTCCGGAAGCTGCTGGCGGCGCCAGCGGTTGCGCATCGCGACAGCCACTGCTCGCTTGGCTTCATCCTGCCCGACAATGGAGAGCGGTCCAGCCACCTCGACGATCTCGCGGGGTCATTTCTGCACGGCGTGCTGACATCAGAACCTCCCAATCCCTCGTTCAAAAGGGCTCGCCACCGTACTCCAAGGCCGCCTGAGCCGCAACGGCCCCGGCGTTGACGCTGTGTCACCTGCGCGCGTATCCTCTTGTCATGACAACGCCTACGTCTCGATTCCGGGCGGTAACGTGCAGCGCTTGCCTCGCCGCCGCGCTCCTCGGACTGGCGGCCAACGCCGCGCCGGGTTGCGCCGACGGCGCAGAGGAACGCGCGGCAGCGACGCCTGCATCGGCGGCGCCTGCCGCGACACCGGCGCCCTCGTCGGCCCCGTCAACTGGGTCCGAGGCACCCGCCGCAAGCCCCGACGCATCCGGGGAGAAAACACCCATCCCCCCGGCGCCTCCGCCGCTCGCCGTTGAAAGCACGCCACCGCCGCCCCTCAAGACCGGCTGGGCGACGCTGACCGAGCACGACGATGCCCAGAAACGCGCCTGGGTCGAAGGCGAAGTGGTGAACGGCGACGAATTCACGATCAACACGTCCAACGTGCGCCGCTTCACCCTCGACTTGACCTGCGTGCGCCTCGATTGGAGCAAGCGCATCGTGCTGCGCATGGACGGCTTCAACAGTCAACTCACGAGGAAGCGCTGGCCGACGCTGCACTTCGTGCGTACGTCCGCGGGCGCCTGGGACGTGGAGGCCGATTGAACCCCGCGCTCCGCTGGCTCCTGGTTGCCGTCGTCGCGCTGCTGATCTGGTCGGGCGTTCACCCGCACGACTACGCGACGTGGATCTTCGAACTGGCCTTCGGCCTGGCGGGCGTCGCCGCGCTGATCGCCACGGCGCCGCGGTTCCGGTTCTCGAACCTCGCCTACCTGCTCGCGGGCATCCACTTCGCGATCCTCGCTGCGGGCGCGAAGTACACCTACGCCGAGATGCCGCTGTTCAACTGGCTGCGCGATGCGCTGCACCTGTCGCGCAACCACTTCGACCGCGTGGGGCATTTCGCCCAGGGCTTCGTCCCGGCGATTTTTGCGCGCGAGGTATTCGTCCGGGTGGCGGGCGTGCGCCGTGGCGGCTGGCTGGCGTTCTTCGTCGTGTGCTTCTGCCTGGCGTTCAGCGCGTTCTACGAGCTGATCGAGTGGTGGGTGGTCGTTCTCTGCTATCCCCACGAGGGTCCCGCTTGGCTCGGCATGCAGGGCGACCCCTGGGACGCCCACCAGGATATGCTCATGGCCCTGCTGGGCGCGATCTCAGCCGTGCTGCTGCTCAGCCGGGCTCATGACCGATCGATGGCGCGGATCGGCTGCCCGGCGTCAGCCGATCCACCCCCAAAGAACGCTACCGGCGTCGACGCAGCATCATGACCGCACCCAACCCGAGCAGCGCCAGCGAAGCCGGCTCCGGGATGCAGATCGTGTCGACGTGAACCTGATCGATGTACATCGGCTCATAGAAGGACGACGCCAGCGTGATGGTCTCGCCCGTCGGATTCGGTTCGATCACCCAGTGAATGGCCTCGTACACCCAGTCGCCATTCGCCGTCGACTCGAGCACGTTCGGGCCGATGCCCCCGCTGCCGAAGCTGGTGGATTCGCCACCGGCACCGTCGATGTAGTAGTCCAGGCCGGGGAACCCGTCGTGCGCGAAGTAGGTAATCTGCATCCAGATTTCCTTCCGCGGGTTGCCGTTCCGCGCTTGGAAATGTCCAGGTAGATCCAGTCGTCGGATTCGCCGTCGAAGTACATTACGCCCTGGCGGCCTTCGTACGTCCAATGTTCTGACCCGTAATCCGACGTCAGCGTCGGAGTGCCGTAGCTGTTCACGTACGTCGGTCCAGGTCCGTAGCGAATTCTAACCCCTGCTGGCGTTCCAGCCTGCCGGTCCTTCGCCACGGCGGGTCGTTCAGATCGTCCGCAGCGCTGCGACACAGTGCCGCCAGCAGCAAACAACCCGAGAAGTTTCACGATTGTATTCTTGCCCCCCCGAGTCGTTGAAGATTCCAAGCACCGCCTCAGACATGCGTGGGGGACACCGGCATGAACGCGGGGCGCATGGAAAGAAAGTGGCGATAATGCCCAACAATCACCTCTCGATGTTTGGCAGTATAAGACGGAGAGTCAACGCGCCCTGCGGCTGGACTCCTTCTTCTCTGTTTTCAGTGCTGCCTGAACGGCGGCATTACCTGGGCGCGCCTGACGACAACGCTGCGGGCCCTGAGCGGTTCAATATACCTTGCGTAATAGCGTCGGGTCTAACCTTCGCGAGCGCTACCAACAAAACTCACAGGTTTTGCGCCGCCCGATAACATCGGTACGACATCGCGCCCCTGGCCGCTAGTATATTTGTCGGCCGCCCCTGTAACACTGGAAGCGTAGTTTGCCAGACTTGGCTCCATCACCCGACACATTCCTGAGCGCACCTGTGAGGCCGCGGAACGGAATTCAGCAGCAGGCGACTGCGTCGCAGGATATGGAAAACTCGACGCTGAAAGTGCTGACCTGTCTTCGCCGACCTGCCCCTTCAACATCATCGGCTACAAGTGACGACGTCTACGAAGACAAGAAGGCTGATGAGACTACATAATTTCAGCCGGTCCTGATCGGCCAGGTGCACCGCGTATCAAGGACGACGGCATCGTTCTTAGTATTCGCGATCGGCGACGACTACGCCGCCGAACTCAAGGTGCTCGCCACGCGCGAAGTCGGCTTCCACTGCCGCAGTTGGGTAATCTGGCATTACACCTTCGGCGTGAACTGCAGCCGCAGTTCACCTGCTCGCACACGCACCTCTTCCATTTCGTGAAGGATCTGAAGAACTTCACGTTCAACGCTTCTGACATCGGTGCTCGGCACGACAGCCTGCTCCTTACGGCGGCGCGTCGCAGAAGCCGGCAGGCCGGCTGCCTGACGATACCTAGTGCTGCGTCCGCAGGATCTTCGCCCGGAGGGCTTCCAGCCCTGCGACGTATTATCGTGGTACCACGCGTGGCGGGGACCTTCAAGGAGCGCGCTGGCTTCCACGGCTGCCAGATGTCTGAACAACCGTTTCGCCGCATCATCACAGTCTCATAACGCGGGCGAACTGGTGCCGATCTGGTTCGGCGTGCGGTACGCTCATCACCGCCAGCGGACGCCGCTGGCTCGGGTTTGAGTTTTCCAAAGAGTATGTAGCCGCCGCCCGTAGCTGCCTCGATGGGCAGGAGCTGCCGAGGCCTCGACGGCCTCGGAAGACTCCGTCACCAGCTGACGACCGCCGTGCCGGCCGCTGGCTCGAAGACGTCTTCAGACTCGCCGCTGACGGGTCCGCGCGGCCGCGACGACGCCGACGCAGCGCGTTGCAACCCGGCGAAGGCCTGTTTGATACAGGCACCGCCGCCTGATCCCATCAACATAAATGCTTGCGAAAACTAGACTTATAACGGAATATTTGTTTCGCAGCGAATTCGCTGCTAAAATAATGTCATGATCGACCTCAACGAAGTCTACTCGCTCACCGAGTTCCAGCGCAACGCGAAGGACCACATCGAGCGCATGAACCGCACCGACAAACCCCAGGTGCTCACCATCAACGGCAAGGCCGCGCTCGTCGTCCAGGACGCCGCGTCCTACCAGCGGCTCCTTGACGACCTCGATCGCCTGGAGACGATTGCCGCCATCCAACGCGGTATCGATGACATGAAACGTGGTGACACGCGACCACTGGAGGAGGTGGTTGGCGACCTTCGCGACGAGTTCGAACCACCGCAAACTTCATGAAACGCTTCCATGTGCGGGTGACCGCCGCCGCCCACCGCGACCTTCGGGCGGCCTATCGCTACATACACCGCAACTCACCCACGAACGCTGTTCGCTGGCGAGAGGGTTTTCTTGAAGCTGGCCGATCACTGGAACTGTTCCCGGAACGGTGCCCGCTTGCCCTCGAGGCGGATACTGTCGAGTTCGAAATCCGGCAGCTCGTTTACGGTAATTACCGGATACTCTTCACCATCCAGGAGCAAACGGTAGTCATCCTGCACCTGCGTCATGCCGCGCGTGACGCCGCGAACCGGACGGACCTCGACCCACCCTCGGCGAACTGAGCGGTTCAACCGAGTGGTTGCTGTACGCTACAGCTCCACGACGATCGGCTCCTCGATGCAATGGGCGCGGAGCAGCGCCGGGTTCACGTCCGCCACCAGCCCGGCTGTTCGCAGGCGCGGCGGGCGGCCGCCCAGGCCGAAGTGCACGCTGCGCCGGCTGACGTCCTCGCCCATCAGCAGCTTCCCGTAGGCGCCCTCGCAGTACGTCACGCCGGGGGTCTGCTCGAGAAAACGTACGCCGGCGGACGAGAGAATACTGGTTTCGCCAACCATGCATCCGAGCTGCGTCTGAATCCCCCGCTGGCGCGCGAACGCCGCGAGCTTCAACGCCGCGAGCACACCGCCGCACTTGCTGATCCGCACGTTGAAGATGTCCGCGATGTCCAGCGCGTGCAGCCGCTCCGCGTCCTCCATCAACGCCAGTGACTCGTCGTGAATGATCGCACCGGTCCGCCTGCGCAGCTCCACTCAGATCCCGTCCGCGTCGGCAGCGAGTGGCTGCTCCACCCCGGCGATCGGAATATCCCGCCAGCGCGTCAGCGCCGCGGCGGCCCCTCGAGCGTCCACGCGGCGTTCGCGTCGAGCCGCAGCGTCGCCCGCCCCTTCGCCAGTTGCTGGCCCAGCACCGCCTGCACGGCAGCCATCCGCGGTCATCGTCCGCGAACCCGACCTGAGCTTGAAGCGCATCCTGAGCCACCAGGCGCAGCCCAGCATCCGCCGCACGGACTGCAGCTGATTCCGACGCCAGCACGAGCAGCGCGCCGCTGCAGGCCCCCGGCGAGCCGAAACCCGGCAGCCCCAGCCAGCCCGGAAACGGTATCGAATGATTTCCGGCCTGCAGCGTCGCATCGAGCAAGTTGCAGGCTGACAGCCGCCTGGGCGGATGGTGCCTGTCCGGCTGATGAATCTGCTGCATCGATGTTCGGCTGCCTCGCCCAGCGTTTCGGCACGAAATGCCAGGAGCTGGCTGACGAACTCCCGGCGCAGCAGGGCGATCACGCTCTCATTGGTTTCTGCGACGTAGGGACGCGGCAGGGTCCGCTCAGTCCGACAGTACCGTTGAGCAGCCTCGATAGCCACCAATCGGCTCGCTCACCGCTCCGCTGCGAAGCGGCGTGCGACACCTTGCGCAATCCGACGCCAACGGATAAATGGTGAACCGTTTGACGGCAAGCGAAAAGTAAATGACACGACGAATGACGAATGACGAATTGAGAAGCTCCCCATCTATCATTCATCATTCATCATCATTTCCTTTTCATCCTTCGTCCGAGGCGCGCAGGTTGGCGATCACGCTGAAGTCCTCCAGCGTCGTCGTGTCCCCTTCACGTCGCTGGACGTCGAGTTCCTGGAGCAACTGCCGCATGATCTTGCTGCTCCGCGTTTTCGGCAAGGCGTCCGTGAAGCGGACCTGAGTCGGCTTATGATCGCCCTGATCTCGGGCCACGTGATCGACGAGATCGACTTCTTTCAGCTCTCGTCGGGCGTTGCTCGCGCAGCGTGATAAACGCCGCCCGCCCTGCCCTTGATCTCGTGTGGCATGCCCACCACCGCCGCCTCCGCCACCTGCGGGGCGACACGATGGCCGACCTCGACCTCCATCGTCCCCAGACGATGGCCCGACACGTTGATCACGTCGTCCACCTGACCCATGAGCTAGAAGTACCCGTCCGCGTCACGCTGCGACGCGTCCGCGGTGAAGTACGTGCCCGGTACGTCGACCAGTACTGATTCTGAACTGCCCGGTCGCCGTAGATACGCAGCATCCCCGGCCACGGCTTGCGGACGGCGAGGAACCTGCCCTGCCTGGTCTGCACTTGGCCTTCGTCCAGCACGGCTGCGTCGATGCTGAAAAACGGCCGCCGTCGCGCCGCCCGTTTGGTGGAGGCCAGCCGGGCAACGGTGTGATGATGATCCCGCCGGTCTCCGTCTGCCAGTACGTGTCCACGATGGGGCACTTCGTCCGCCCGATGACCTCGTGGTACCACATCCACGCCTCCGGGTTGATCGGCTCCCCGACGGTGCCGAGCAGCTTCAGCGACGACAGGTCGCACTGGTCAGGGAACTTGCGCCCCTGCTTCATGAAGGCCCGAATCGCGGTCGGAGCCGTGTAGAACTTCGTGACCTTGTGCCGCTCGACCATCCGCCAGAACCGGTCCCAGTCCGGGTGGTTCGGAGCGCCTTCGTACATCAGCGACGTCACCCCATTCTGGAGGATACCGTACACGACGTAGCTGTGGCCCGTGATCCAGCCAATGTCAGCCGTGCACCAGTACACATCATCCGGGTGGAGGTCGAAGACGTACTTCGAGGTCAGCGCGGTGTAGACCATGTACCCCGCAGTCGTGTGCATGATCCCCTTGGGCTTGCCGGTGGTGCCCGACGTGTACAGGATGAAGAGCAGGTCCTCGCTGTCGCAGGGCTCAGCCGGGCACTCGGTCGAAGCCTTGGCCATCAGCTCGTGCCACCAGACGTCGCGGCCGGACTGCATCGCCACGTCGTTGCCGGTCCGCTTCACGACAACCATCTTCTCGATGAGGCCGGACAGGTCGGCAGCCTCGTCCACGTTCTTCTTCAGCGGGACGACCGTGCCGCGCCGCCAGCCGCCGTCAGCCGTGATGACGATCTTCGAGTCAGCGTCCTCGACGCGGTCGGAGATCGCCGTGGCGCTGAAGCCGCCGAAGATGATGCTGTGCGGGGCGCCGATCCGGGCACAAGCGAGCATGGCGATCGCCAGTTCCGGAACCATCGGCATGTAGAGCGTGACGCGGTCGCCCTTCTTCACGCCGAGCGACTTCAGGACGTTGGCGAAGCGGCAGACCTCGTCGCGCAGCTCGGTAAACGTCAGCGTCCGGCTCTCCCCGGGCTCCCCCTCCCAAACGATGGCAGGGTGGTTGCCGCGGCCGCGTTCGATCTGCAGGTCCAGGCAATTGTAACAGACGTTGGTCTGCGCCCCGACGAACCACTTGGCGTCGGGCGCCGACCATTCGACTACCTTCTCATGGGGTTTGAACCAGTGGAAGTCCTGGGCGACCTCGCCCCAGAAGCCGGCTGGATCGTCGATCGACCGCTTGTACATCGCCTCGTATTCGGCGAGGTCCCGAAGGTGGGCTTGGGCGGCAAACTCCGCCGGGGGCGGAAACGACCTGTTCTCCTGCAGAACGGATTCGATACCCTGGTTGGTCGACATGTCGGCAAGTCCTCCTGCTGATTGCCTGCGGCGGAACTTGGGTGGATCCTCCGGCTCCTGACTACCCGAACGACCAGCCAGTATAACACCGTGGGCGCGCGAGGGGCACCCGCCGTTCGCCCACCGCCCGGCGGCCGAGGTCGCGGCGCCGGCGGCGGCGCCACGCCTGCACGTAACTCTATGCGCCACAATATATTATGCGCCGCGAAGCTCCCGCCGAGACGCACCCCTGTTAAGTTTGGGCGAAGACTGACACGGCGTGGCACAAGGGTATGGAATTGCCAAAAAGCAATCGCTATACTGCAGGCGTCCCGCAGGGGGAGCAGCGGGATGAAGAAACTCGCCCGGCGAAGTCGCGCCACCAGTTTCCTCCGAGAGAGAGTCGAAGTCCACGACATGAAGCAGGCGCAAGTGTTCTTGCGCCGAGTGGAAGCACTCACGGCACTCACCAGGAGGAAAGCAAACATGAAAGTTCGCAGACTGCTGCTCGGTGCAGCAATCGTGGCGGCGTTCGGTGTGTCTGCAATGCAGGCCCGTGCGACGATCACGCTCACCGGCCCGACACCGTCGGTATCCGAGAACTTCGACACGCTCGTCAACACCGGCACGAGCCAACCGTGGACCAACAACTCGACGCTTAGCGGCTGGGAGCTGTATCGCCAGCCATCACCCGGCACCGCCATCACCACAATCAACGCGGGCACCGGCACGTCGAACTCGGGGTCGTTCTACAGCTTCGGCGCCGACAGCGTCGCAGAGCGCGCACTGGGTGGCGTGGGTTCGGGCGGCGCCTATTTCGGCAGCCCGCCTACCGGAGGTATCGCTGGCTGGATCGCGGTCGGGCTGACCAACGGCACCGGTCTGATGATCGATTCGTTCGATCTGTCGTACGACGGCGAGCAGTGGCGCAACGGTGGCAACACGACTGCCCAGACGATGGTCATGGAGTACGGCTTCGCCGCCAACTTCGTCGACGTCCCCACCTGGACTGCCGCAGGCGCCGGGTTCGACTTCACGTCGCCGATCGCGACCGCGACTGCTGCCGCGCTCGACGGCAATGATCCCGCCAACCGCGTCGCCGGCATCGGCGGCACCGTCGGCTCGTTGAGCTGGGCGGACGGCGACACCCTGTGGGTCCGTTGGGTTGAGGTCAATGACTCGGGCAGCGACCACGGGCTGGCGATCGACAATTTCGCGCTGAGCGCCCACACGGTCCCCGAGCCGGCAACGCTGGTGCTGGTGGCCTTCGGCGCGCTCGCTTGCGTTCGCCGCCGGCGTTAGGTCTCAGCTGAGAATTCGTCGTATCGACGAATCCGCGAAGTCAGGTTGATGTCATCAGCAGTGCCCCGCACGCGGCGCAAGGCCCGGCGGGGCACTGTTTTCATGCGCCTCCCACTTGGGCTCCGGCTGCCGGCTTTCCGGCCAAACGGCCAGCGCCGCAAGAGTTCACTCACGGCACATCCGGGCCGGAATCGTCGACCTAGACCCATAAACCGATGCGGCGCATGAGCTTACGCCTCGCCGCCAAGTACACAGTGATCGGACGTTGTGGTTAAGAATCCATGAAAAACGGCCATTTCCGATCATTTGGGGTAGTTTCACATCGCCGCGACCAGTATATTTGGAGGTGTCCTTTGGGAGGGGACGGCGACACTTCAGGTGCTTCCGCACCGGGGGGTTCCTCGCGAGAGAGAGTGACTGCGGAGCGCAGACAGGTTGCGCGTGCTTGCGCGTAGCCGTAAGGCGAAGACATTAGGGCTCTCTCTTTTAGGAGGAAAAGAAATCATGAAGTTGGCAAAGTGCTTTGCAGCGTTCGCGCTGGCCGGCCTGATCGCCGTCCCAGCGGCCAACGCGACCATCTCGGTCAGCTATGGCTGGGAGGACGGGACCGGTACGATCCTCAGTTCGTTCGGCAATCTGGTCGATCCCACGAATGTCTCGGGCGTCCAGCCACGCATCGAAGGTGGCTTGGCGGTGTCGGACGTACCTGGACCCAACAGCGGCAACCGGTACCTCCACGTGGCCGAGGATCCGCATGACAGTACGCCCCAGGCGTACGTGGCCTTCATCGAAGGTCTGACCGACGGTGACATCATCAACGCCAGCTTCTATGGCTACGATGATACGTCCGGTGGCCCGTCGATGCGCATCTGGGGGCACTATGCTACGTCCGGCGACGTGGACAGCTACAACGGCTCGGCCGGCGGCAACTCGACCTACACCGTCGACACTGGCTGGAACCAGGTGGCGCATAGCTGGACGTTCGACAGCTCCGGCGGCACCCGCGACGCGCTCGTCATCGAACTGCGTCTCTACAGCGATCCGTCGACGAGCGATCCGAATCACACCGACTACTTCGTCGATGACCTGTATGTCGAGGTGAGCAACGACGCCGCGACGATCACCGTCGCGCCCGAACCCGCCAGCCTCGCGCTGCTGGGCCTCGGCGGCCTTGCGGTCCTGCGCCGTCGCCGTCGTTAATTGCAGTTCCGCTCGACATGTTGTGTCGAGACCAAGAATGAGAGGCGGCCCGGGTGGATATCCGCCTGGGCCGTTTTCATTTACACGCTGCTCGATTGCAGGCGCTACCCTTGACCTGCGGCCGACACGTAGATGTAGTCGTGCAGCGGCTTATTCGTCCTGGTGATATGCCTCAGGCGGAAGTGCGAAACGACCGACTCCGGCGACTCGAGGTAGTAGTCGCGATAGTCGTTGTCGGGATTGAGCACGAAAAGGACGCGCAGCGCCGCCTGTTGGCGCTGCGCTCGGATGTCCGCCAACCACGCGTCCAACTGGGAGATGTTCCTCGGGACCGGGCACGCGGGGATCCCCGTCTCCAGGGCGATCTCCTCGTGGAAGTTGCTGAAGACCACCAAGTCCGGGCCGGCCTGGGTCTTGAGCCAGGCGAAGAGGTTCCGGGCGCCCGGCGTGAAGTGTCGGGCCCAGCGGCTGTAGTCGGTGATCTCGGCTCCGCCCTGGGCAGCCAGCATGCGCGTGTGGGCGTGCCAGGCATCCTGCTTCACGAACCAAACGCCTGCCATGATCAGCGGGACGCAGAGCGCGGCGCGCCACCAGCGTGCGGGCAGCAACAGCAGTGGGCCAAGGAACAGCACGAAATACAAAGGCCGGACTGGCTGATAGTACCGGGCCAAACCGACGTAGTTGAACTTGCCCTGGAACAGCACGCTGGCGGTCACCAGCATTCCGAGCAGCACGATCACACAAGCCGCACTCAGTACCATCGGGGGGGAGGCCAGCAGCCCGGTCAACCGCTGCCGCGCTGAGCGCAGCACCAGTGGAACCGTCAGTCCTGCGGCGGGGAGAATCCAAGCGTACAGCCACCACGCCTCTGGGCGGTATGCGTACGGCGTCTGTTGCGTGAACTTCATCCAGGCGGTCGACAACACGCCCGACGGAAGGTGCCACGAAACGTCCTTGCCCAGGTTGAACTGCTGCTGGGCAGAAACGTCCGGTCCGAACGCCCGATTCAGCAGAAAGAGCGCCAGTACGGGCAGCACAGCCCCCACGGCGTACCCAACCACGAATCGCAGGCGCAACCGACGCAGCACACACCACTCGACAACCAGATAGATCCCAACGGCCGCTGGCACAAACACGGCTGCGTAGCGCACCCACACGAGGGCGCCGGCGAACAGGCCGAGCAGCACTAAAGGAAGCGCCGACGAGCGGGCGGTGCGTGGCGGCGACTGAATGTCTATCCCAGCCGGTACGCGTAGGGCCCACATGGCGAGCAGCAGTACGAGCGGGGTGGCTGCGAGCAGGATCGTGTCGGACGCGGGATTGACGAGATTGTCCATGGAGAAGGTGGACGCGGCAGCCACCAGCGCCAGCAGCTTGGACGCGACCCCGCGCGGGAGGCACCTCCGGACCCAGGCGAACCAGGCCACGAGCGCGACGGCACAGCCAACCACGCTCAACGCGCCGGCCGCAGCCACCGTCGCCAGGCCAGTCAGCCAGCGGGTCGCGCAGATCAGCGCCGGGTATCCGACCGGCCACTGCGTCAGGAAAACCCTGTCGGCGCGCCACTCCCCCGGTTGAAGCGGTGCCCGTGGCGGAATCGTCGTCGGCCCCTCGCCGGCGTACATCCGGTCAGCCGCCAGGGAAGATGTAGGCATTGTCGGCCTCGACCACCGGCGCCCAGAGCCGCCCGCTGCGGGACCGCAAACAAGCGCAAGCGCTCACCACAACGACCGCCGCCAGCTAGCCTGCTGCGCATCACGCGACCATTGCAGGCACCCGCATCGCCGTTCAGACCCACCTGTTGCGACCGTCAGCCCGGACACGGGGACTCCACCTGATCCCGAAGCGATTTCTGCGCATTCTGAGGCTTTATCGGACATTTGCCGCCCTACGTTGCGGACGAAACAAGGACGGTGCGGTTATCGGCCCTGCCAGCCCGCGAGTCGCCGATTCTGCAGCAAAGAACTGGCGTAGAAGTCCGAATACATGCGACGGACCTGAGTCGGTCCATCCGCCGGCTCGGCCCTGAAGGCGGTCTCCGCGTGAGCGACACCATTACCGTACAGCATTCGGCGAGCCACGCTTCGTCAGCTCCTGGGTTGCCTGATCTGGCGCGACATCCGTCCGGTACAACAATCGGTGCTGGGGTGCTCGGGCGGTGCTGCCTCTGGCCGCTGATGTTCATCTTCACGTTCTCGTCTTTGCGCGGCGGTCAACGTGGTCGCGGGCCTCGCCTGGATACGCCTCTACCCGATCTTCGCATATCGGCTGGTGCCGTGGGCGTTCTTCGCGTCGAGTCTGAACCGGCGGTCAACTCGGTGGTGAAGAACCGGAACCCGGTGACCAAGGTCTACTTCCTGTGAGGTTTTCCCACTGGCGAGCATCGGCTCAGCCTGGCGATTTCGTGATCGCGGCGTCGGTGCTCATCGCTGATCGGTATTTTCACATCGCGACGGATTGGCACTACTACCCGACCGCGCTACTGTTTCTGCCGGTCGCTGCTCTTCCAACCGCTGCTGACCTGCGGGCTGGCGATGCTGCTGGCCATGCCAGCCTGTTCTACCGCGACGTCGTCGGCAGATGATCGGCGCGATCATCCAGCTCTGGATGTTCCTCACCTGCGTCGTGTACCCGATCAAGAACGACGGCACGTGGATTGGAACGCTGGCGATGCTCAACCTGATGACGCCGATCATCCAGGCGTACCGCGATGCATCATCTCGGCCGGTTGCCGCACGCAACGTTCTGAGTTGCGGGGCGGTTTCGGCGTGCGTGCTGCTGGGCTGGTGGGGCGTTCCGGCGGACCTCGTACAAGTTTGCGGAGTACATCTGATGTCGGCGGCTGTCCGCTTCGGGCACGTGAGCAAGCAGTTTCGGCGGGGAGAGCTGCACGAGTCGCTGCGGGCGCGATCGCCGCGGCGCGCGTCTGCTGCCGGGCGTGGGCTGCGGCTGGCGCGGAGTGCTTCTGGGCGCTTCGATGCGCTTGAGGTGGGCAGGGCGAGGCGCTGGGCATCATCGGTCCGAACAGGCCGGCAAGAGCACGGCGTTGAAGCCAGCGGCGGGCATTCTGCGGCCTACGCCGGGAACGATCGACATTCGCGGCCGGCTCGCGGCGTTGATCGAGGTCGGGGCGGGCATGCACGGCGATCTGACCGGAGGAGAACATTTATCTTTCAGGCGCGGTCGTGGGCATGACCCGCCGGAGATCCGCCGCAAGCTGGACGACTATCGTCGCGTTCAGCGGGCCCGAGAAGTTTCTGGACACCCCGGTGAAGCGCTAGCACGGGCATGCAGGCGATTGGGCTTTTCAACAGCCGCGTTCGCCAATCCCGACGTGCTGGTGGACGAGGTCTCGGCGTGGGCGACGCCGTAGCCCGCCACCGCTGCGAGTGCGCATGAGCGAGCTGGTCGCGGCGGCACGACGCTGATCTTCGTCACGCACAACCTGGAGCAGATGCGGGTCAGCCACCGCCCCTGGTGCTGGACAAGGGGCGTGCGCTACGACGAGCCATGACGCGGTCGCCCACCTGCAGGCCACGATGAACGCCGAGGGGCGCGTCAGCTACGCCGATCAGCCCGCGGAGGGACCTGGCGGCAGAAGTGATAGACGTCCGCTATGCCGCGGTGATGGTAAACCGCAGCCTGCGGTCGTGGACGAGCCGGTACTCGTACAGTACGCCTGCGTCGCGGCGTCTGCGCGGCTCGCGGTCCAGGTCGCGGGCATCGGCGGCGAGCTGTTCGTCAGCATGAACTCGCAGCAGCGGGACGTGTTCTTCGATCTCGCCCGGGCATGCAGGGTGACGCTGCGGTTGCCGCACGCTGCCCGTCGCGAGCGGCTCATTACTATGCAGGTGCGGCTGTGGGGCGCTGCGGAGTGCAACTCGTGAAGGAAACGCCTTCCGGTACCTGCTGCAGGTCGAGGACGGCCAGGCACGGCATGCGCTGCTCCACGCGTGGAGCCGCGCCGGTCATGCTGAGGCGCAACCTCGAGGCCGGTTGGGCAGCGGAGCCGGCGTTCATCTGACGGAGCTGACGCATGATGCGGATTTGCTTTTCGGGAAACCAGACTCGCCCCAGCTTCGCTGCGTGGTGAATTCCTCGCCGAACGCGGGCACGACCTGCAGTCGTGTGTACCACGGCGCGGTGCGGTCCCCGGAGCACGCTACACGCCGTTCGAGATTCCCCGCATCGCTGAGTCATCCGTACCGCTGGGACACGCGGCGACGCTGCTACTGCTCAGATCATGGAGGAACATGACGTCGTCAGCATCCAGTTCCCGCAGTTGAGTTTCTCACCCGAGATGATACCTGGGCTGCTTTGTGGTGCGTCCCTGGGTCTCGGACATCACGCCGCCCCGGCGGGCTCAGCCTGCCCGGAGAGACGCTCGAGCGCGGCGCGAAATGCTGCGCAATGCGACCGCCGTCTCCGTCACCTGCGACAGCTTCGCACGGACGGTGGCTGACTTCGCCGGCCTCGACGCGGCGACGATCGCACGCACCCCGCTGGGCGTCGATCTCGACGTCTTTCGGCCGAGCTACGCGCCGGAGGACGCGCCGATCGTCGGCTTCATCAAGGGCTTCGGCCACGCGTACGGCGCGCCCCACCTCGTGCGGGCGATTCCTCGGATCATCCGCGACTGTCCCAGCGCGCGATTCGAACTGGTGGGCGACGGCCCGGAACTCGCCGAATGCCGTGACCTGGCGGAAATGCTGGGCGTGACGTCGTGCATACGCTGGCTGCCGCGGCAGTCAGCCGCCGACGTGCCGGCGATCTTGGCACGCTGGTCGGTCGCGGCTATTCCCTCGATCACGGAGAGCTTCTGCATCGCGGCGCTCGAATGCGGCGCGATGGGCGTGCCGGTCGTGGCCAGCCGCGTCGGCGGTCTGACCGAGACCGTCGTCGATGGCGAAACGGGCGTGCTCGTGCCGCCCGCGGACAGCGCCGCGCTGGCGGACGCCTTAATCGAGCTGCTGCGCGAAGAATCCCGGCGCCGGGATCTCGGCGTAAACGCCCGGCGGTTCGTCGCCTCCCGCTACGACTGGGAAAAGTGCATGGACGCGTGGGAATCGTTTTTCCGCGACGCGGCGAATGGAGTACTCGGCAGCACGCGTCAGACGGATGCGTGCAGGCGTTCAGCCTGATTTCAGCATGTCCACGACGGAGTCCATCACGGCTGATCCCGACGTGACCGATGGCGACAATCCGCCGTCGACAGCCGGCACGACCTCGCCGATGGCGCGCCGCGACAACACCGCGCCACCTCCGAACGATGCTGCCCCGCGGCGCCGCGTGCTGATGATCTCCTGCGCGTTCCCCCCTACCGGCGGGCCCGGCGTGCAGCGCAGCGCCAAGTTCGCCAAGTACCTGCCGGCCAACGGATGGCAGCCGATCGTCTGGGCGGCTGACCGCATGCCGGATCTCCCCCACGATCCTTCGCTCGTAAAGGACCTTCCCGCCGGGATCCGCGTCGAGCGGCGACCGCTCCGCGATCCGCGACCGTGGCTTCAGCGGCTGCAGGCCCGCGCGGGCATCGCCAGTCGCGTCGCCTGGCGCGCCGAACGCGCGTGGAATCGCTGGCTGCATCGGATGCTGCCCGATCCGATGGTTCACTGGGCGCTGCGCAGCTACCGTGCGTGCCGCGACCTGATCGACGCGGAGGGCATCGACGTCATCTACTCCACGTACAGCCCGGCATCGAATCACCTGCTCGCCTGGCTGCTGCATGGCGCGACCGGCCTTCCCTGGGTGGCGGACTTCCGCGACCTGTGGACCGACGATTACGGTTACCTCTACGGCAATCGGTTGCGCCGCCACGCCGATCGCTGGCTCGAACAACGCTTCATCCGATCGGCGGACGCCGTCATCGCGGTGACCGACGGGCAGCGCAAGGTGTTGCGTCAACACGACCCAGGTCGGCCCGACAAGTTCTTCACGATCAGCAACGGCTTCGATCCAGCCGACTTCGAAGACTTGGATCGCGCGGAAGCGCGGCGGCGGCTGCACGGCCCCGCCGACGACTTCGTGCTCACGTTCACGGGGTGGTTTCTGTCGGACCGGGTCACGCCGGCGCTCGTCGAGGGCATCGCCCGGATGGGCGCGTGGGCGCGTCAGCAGCCCGGCCGGTTCGTGCTGCGGATCGTCGGACAGATCGGGGACGACATGCGCCGCCTGCTGGCGGACGCGGGCGTGGCATTGGAGACGCCAGGGTACCTGCCCCACGAGGAGGCCATCGCGCACCAAGCGGCGGCTGACCTGCTCCTGCTGCTCGTTCCGCAGGGCCCGAACGGTGCGACGCTGATCACCGGGAAGATCTTCGAGTATCTCGCGTCGGGAACGCCGATCCTGCTGGTCGCGCCGGCGGAGGATTGCGAAGCGGCGCGGTTGCTCCAGCGCTGCGGTACCGGCACGCGTGCCGATCACGATGCGCAGTCGGTCTTCGCCGCCGTGCGCACGCTGTGGTTGCGTTGGCGGGCCGGGGATATGCCCCCGGGCTGCGCGACCGAGCATCTGGCGCCGGTATCGCGCCCGCGGTTGGCTGCCCAGCTCGCCGAAGTGTTCGCCAAGACCCGCCTGCGGAGATAGCGTCGAGCCGATCGCTACGTGGCGGTCACGCACTCCGCCGGGCGCGCCGGCACCTGCGCCGGATGGTAATCCACATCGACCGCCGCGCCGCGCTCCGCGAGCGATTGCGACAGCGCTTCGAGAATGCAGACCAGTTCGAGTCCGCTGCGCCCGCTGGTGATGGGCTCCGCGCCGGTGCGCACGCACTCGGCGAAGTGCTCGATCTCAGCCGCCAGCGGCTCGCGCAGCTTGATGTTGGGAATGACCAGGTCGCCGGCCCGGAGCCGCGCCGCGAAGTCCGCGTAGTCGGCGAGCGGGGCCTGGAAATCCAGTTCGACGCGCTTGTCGTAGAGCTGAATGTGCCGCGACGTGTCCATGTCGTCGTACACCAGCATGCGTTCGCTGCCGACGACGACCGTACGGCGCACCTTCTGCGGATCGAGCCACGAAACGTGGCCGTTGACCAGTTCCCCGCCGGGGTAATCCATCTGGAAGAAGCTGACGTCGCTGAGTCCGCGGCGTTTCTGCACGTAGCACGCCCCGCGCGCGTTGACGCTGACGGGCGATGCGCCCAGCAGGTAGTTGGCGATGGAGATATCGTGCGGCGCCAGGTTCCAGAGGGCGTCCACGTCCTGGCGGACGGAGCCGAGGTTGAGGCGCTGGCTGTAGAGGTAGCGGACCTCGCCGAGTTCGCCGGAGTCGATGCGGCGTTTCACCTCGTGGACGAGGTTGTTGTAGATGAAGGTGTGGCCGACCATCAGGACCAGCTTGAACCGCCCGGCCAGTTCGACGAGTTCGCGGGCGTCGCGGCTGGTGGTGCAGAGCGGCTTCTCCACGAACACGTGGTAGCCGGCCTCGAGCGCGGCCTTGGCGTGCACGTGGTGCAGATGCGGCGGGGTCGCCACGACGACGGCATCGAGCGCGGGGATCTCCAGCAGCGCGTCGATGCCGCGCAGGGTCATCACGCCCGGGTAGCGCGACTCGATTCGCGTGCGCGCGGTCTCGTCGGGATCGCACACCGCGACAAGGTTGGTTTGCGCGCAACTGGCGAGGTTGCGGATGAGGTTGTTTCCCCAGGCCCCGGCTCCGATAACGCCGACATGGATCATGATGGGCTGGCCTCTCTGTCGAGCAGGATTGAACGGCTCGACCCGCGCCGTGCGGGCGGTACCACCCACGTTATCGGAGCCAGCGCTTTCGTGCTTGAGGGCTTGCCGCCGAACGGTGCCAGATCGTCCGCAGCGGCCGATAAACTTTGCGGCGTCAATGTCCGATAGCAACAGTAGCGGCGGCGCGACGCTGAGAACGCGGCGGGCTCGATCGAGGTCCGCGCGCCGCCGGTCTGCTGAGTGGTCCATCGCATGACTGCCACTGCCGATTCCGTACGCGTTCACCCCGGCTTCGAACTGGGTGCGGACGTCACCCTCGAGGACTTCGTGATCCTCGGCAAGCCGTTCGCCGCCATGGCGCAGGATGATCGCGGGGGGCTCGGCGCGCACTCGGTCATCCGCTCGCACACGGTGATCTACGCCGCGACCCGCATCGGGGCCCGTTTCCAGTGCGGCCACCACGTGTTGATCCGCGAACGCACCCGCATCGGCGCTGACTGCAGCGTCGGCACCGGCAGCGTGGTCGAGCACCACGTCCGGATCGGCGACGGCGTGCGGTTGCACTCCAACGTCTTCGTTCCCGAGTTCAGCACGCTCCACGACGGATGCTGGCTCGGCCCCAACGTCGTGTTGACCAACGCGAAGTACCCGCGTTCGCCGCGGGTCAAGGACGAACTGGTCGGACCGACGATCATGCCGGGCGCCAAGATCGGCGCGAACACGACCGTCCTGCCCGGAGTCACCATCGGCGCGAACGCCCTCGTCGGGGCCGGGAGCGTCGTGGTGCGTGACGTGCCGGCGGACGCCGTCGTCGTGGGCAACCCGGCCCGCATCATCAAGAGCATTACCGACCTGCCTTACGATCTGGAATCACTTAACGCCAACTGCTGAACAGAGCTGTCTACTTCGAAGCTGCTGCAAAGGACGCCACCATGCCCGCCACGATGACCCCCGCTGCCACCGCACCGATTCCACTCGTCGATCTCCACGCGCAGTTCGCGTCGATCCAGAGCGAGATTGACGAAGCGATACGCGATGTGATCGGGCGCTGCGCGTTCATCGGCGGAGAGCCGGTGGCTGGCTTCGAACGCGACTTCGCCGACTTCTGCAACGTCGAGCACGCGGTGGGCGCCAGCAGCGGCACCACGGCACTGCACCTGGCACTCTGTGCGCTGGGCATCGGGCCGGGCGACGAAGTCATCGCCCCCGCCCATACGTTCATCGCGACGGTCGAGGCGATCGCCCAGTGCGGCGCGCGGATCGTATTCGCAGATATCGATCCGCAGACGTACACGCTCGACCCCGAGAGCGTCGCGCGCTGCCTGACGCCGCGTACGCGGGCCATCCTGCCCGTGCACATCTACGGGCACATGGCGGACATGAGCGGGTTGCGGAAAATTGCAGGCAACTGTGATCACGAGGTGATCCTGATCGAGGACGCCGCGCAGGCCCACGGCGCGGAGCGCGACGGCGTGCGGGCGGGCGCGGGCGGGCGCGTCGGTTGCTTCAGCTTCTTCCCTGGCAAAAACCTGGGCGCATGCGGCGACGCCGGCATGGTGACGACGAACGACGCGGACCTCGCCCGGCGCATGCGGGCGCTGGCCAACCACGGCCGCCAGAGCAAGTACGAACACGACCAGATGGGTTACAACTATCGGCTGGACGCGCTCCAGGCGGCGATCCTCAAGGTCAAGCTCGTCCACCTGGACCGCTGGACGAAGCTGCGGCGTTCGCGGGCGGCGCTGTACCAGGACCTGCTCGGGCACACGGCCGGGATCACCACACCGCACGTCGCGGAGGATGCGCGGCACGTGTACCACCTCTACGTGATCCAGGTGGACAACCGCGACGGACTGCGCAACTACCTCGCCGACCGCGGGATATCCGCCGGCGTGCACTACCCGATCCCGCTGCATCAGCAACCGGCCCTGCGCCGCCACGGCTTCGATTCGGCGCCGCTGAAGATCACCGAACGCATCGCCAACCGCATCATCTCGCTGCCGCTCTACCCCGAGATGACCGACGAGCAGGTGATCCGCGTCGCCGACGCCGTGCATCGCTTCGTCGGCGGGCAATAGATCCGGGGCGGCGCTTCGCGCCGGCTGAACATATTCCCGTCTCACTCCACGAGCCAACCGTCCGCACGTCCCTGCGCTGTTCGCCGGCGGCAATCACCGGCGGTACGCTATGATAAGGGCGTCGGCGCGTGACGGTGGAGACCGCGCGCCCCCTGGAGGGTACCGTGCAGACGATCGCGAATAGCCAATTGGAGCCGCCGGCGCATCGGCGGCGTCCGATAACCGCCTGGGGAATTGCCGCCAGCCTGCTGCTGGCAGCGGCAATCGCCAGCGGCCAGACCGTGGTTGCGGATTTCAACGACCTCTCCACGGGTGTCCTTCGCGACAAGACCGGCGGAACGGGCCTGGCTGGGGCTTGGAGCGGCACCGCCACGATCCGCGTGATTTCTGGAAATCTCAGCGCACCAGCCAGTACGCACCACGCCGGCCAATCCGGCGGCGCGGCCCGCAGCGTCCAGGGCGACTACGCCCAGCCGCGTCAGAACACGCGACTCCTGGCAGCGCCGATCGCCGGCGTCGTCGAACTCTCGTTCCTCGTCAAGGCACCGGACGCGACCAGCGTCGGGGGCATTGCGCTCGACACGGTGGACTACGATGGCGCTCAGCCGCTGCGCATCGTCGCGGTCGGCCGCGACCTGCTGCTCGACGGTCCAGCCGATGACGTCCGCCTGCCCGGCGTCCTCACGCTCGGCCAGACCGCGCTCATCGTCGGCCAACTGGAAATTGACGCCGCGGGCACCAGCGACACGCTCGCCGTCTGGGTCAATCCGGACGAACTGGACCGCGGCGAACCGGACGCGGTGCTGAGCGGCGCCGATCTCGTCGGCGGCGCCGTCACGCGTGTGGCTGTGGTTTCGTACCAGGAGGAGACCGGCATCGGCGCCGTAATCGACGACGTGCGGCTGCGCAGCGAGCGCTGGGATCTCGACGATGACGGGGCGGTCACCACCGGGGACTTCTACGTGTTCCCCCAACTGATGAGCGGGCCGGCGTCACACGCGCCTCCTCCCGGGGTGGACCCCGAACTCTTCGCCCGCGCTGACGGCGATCGTGACGGCGACGTGGACCTGTACGATTTTCATGCCCTCGCGCTCTGGATCTCGCGCGTCGAGCTCGCCGATCACGTCCACGTCGCGGATTTCGGCGCCACGCCGGACGACGGCGTCGACGATGCACCCATGATTCAGGAGGCGCTCGACTACCTCACCGCCAGCGGCCGCACACGGCTGGAGTTCGCCGCCGGAACGTACGATCTGTTCACCGTTGCGGGCGGGTCCGGGTACGTGGCCCTCAACAACCTCACGGATTGCGGCGTTGTCGGCGCGACCGACGACGCCGGCGCCCCCGCCACGCGACTGGTGCGGCACGGGTGGCTTCCGGCGGATCCCGCGCCCCCGAGCCTGCTGCGCGCCTCGTCCTGCGTGAACCTTTCGGTGCAGAACCTGGTATTCGACAACGAGCCTGATTACTCCTCCGCGGGCAGGATCGTCGAGCTTGCGCCCGACCACGTTGTCGTGGAAATCCTCGACGGCCTGCCGCGAATCGACGGCACGCTGTGCTACAGCTCCAACCTGTGGGATCCGGTGACGCGCTCGCTGCGGCACGTGGCGAGCGTCACGTACAAGGCCGACGTGGACGCCGCGCCCGCGGATTTCGTGTGGCACACGGTGGCGGGCGGCAACGGACGGCTCATGCGGCTGGTCAACCCGGCGGTCGCCGGCCAGCTCGCGCTCGGCGACCTGTTTTCGTGGCACTTCGGTGCGGACGGCATCCAGACGCTCTTCTACAACTGCAGCGGCCTGCACTTGTCCAACCTGCGCACGGTGAACGCCGTCGGATTCGCGATGAGCGCGAGCCAGTGCCGCAACATCGACGCGGACCACGTCGTCGTGGCGCCGGAGGGCAACCAGCTCGCGGTCAGCGCCCGCGACGGCTTCATGCTCGCCACGTGCGACGGCACGGTGATCATGCGCAACCTCGACATCGAAGGCGTCCGCTGGGACGGGCAGAACGCCCATGGGAATTTCCTTACGGTGATCGAGAAGCTCGACAACCGGAGCGTACGCGTCGAGCGGGCCGCCAGCTACGCGATCGCACTCCCGGCGGCGACCGTACTGACGCTCTGGAACGGCACGGTGCCCAATTCGTTCACGCTCGCCGATGCCGTCGACGAGGGCGAGGTCGACGGCAAGCGGAACTACCTGCTGACGACGGACCAGGTGCTGCCGGAGTTCGTGTCCGCCGGCACGCTGGCGTCCGCGGACGCCTGGGACATGGACTCGTACACGGTGCAGGACAGCACGTTTCGCGAGATCGCGGGGTGCGCGCTGATTCTGCGCAACAAGCACGCGCTGATCGAGCGCTGCCAGTTCGACCAGGTGATGTACCCGCCGATTCTCGTCGGAGCTTCTCCGCCCGAGGGGGAAGGGACGTTTCCGCGTGACATCACCATTCGCGACTGCAGCCTGAGCTCCAGCGGATGGCGCGAGCGGCACCGCTCGACGGGTCTCATCGGCATCAGCAACTCCGGTCCGAGCGGCAGCTACATGGGCGCCGTGCAGATCGTCCACAACCTCCTCAGCGACAATCCGCTGGGCATCGACATCGCCGACGTCTCGTCGGTCGCGATCACCGACAACGTCTTTGCGAACGTGGCGGAAACCCACCGGATCGATGCCGCGTCGACCGGCAGCGTGACGTTCGACGGTAATACGATCGAATAGCGCTACCGCGGCGACGCCTACCCACTCCGTCGCCGGCGATTCATGTCCAACGCGTATCCGCATTTCGCCGCATGATTCGGGGGCGCTCGGCGCATTTTACCGGCATACCCGCTATGATGACGCTGGCATCGGGCCGCCGGTCTTCGGACTCTGCACAACTACGGGGAAACCAATCATGAATTCGCTCGCCGTGCGCTTCGGCGCCGCCGCATTCGCGATGATTGCCACGATCATGGCATCTGCAGCTGAAGTCCACGAATCCTGGACCGTGCTGAAGAACGGTCCCACGAATCATGCCGATATGGGCAATCTCATTGCGGTCGGCCCCTCGGGCGACGTGTACGTGGCGGCCACGAGCTACAACGCGACGACGCTCCGCTACGATCTGACGCTGCTGCGGTACGATTCAGCCGGCGCGGAGGTCTGGTCCGAGACGCTCCCGTATCGCCTGCTCCCGACGGGACCGACCGGGCTGGCGGTCGATAGTGCCGGCAACCCGATCGTCACCTCGTCTTCGTACGATGAGCCCGGTGTGCGCCGCTTGTCGATCTGGAAGTTCGATGGAGCGACGGGCACGCTGGCCTGGGAAAGGCTGCATCCGGAGGCAGGCGATTGCCTGATAGGCAGCATCGCCACAGCCGCGGTCGCGCTCGATGCCGCCGACAACGTGCTGGCTGCCGGATGTGGGATGAACCTGTACAAGTACGCCCCGGACGGCACGCTGCTGTGGCAGCGCGGCGGCGTTCCGGCGAAGCTCGACTACGCCACGGACATCGCCATTGACCCAGCCGGGGGTGTGCACCTGGCGGGCAACGATGCGGACTTCAGCACGGTCGGCGTCGTGGTCTATGACGCGGCGGGCACGCTGGTCTGGGACCACGTCACGCACGGCCCGATCTTCAATACGTTCGGCCGCACGCGGGTGGCGCTCGGGCCCGCGGGCGAGACGGTGATCGCAGCCGACGTCGAATCGATGTGCGGCGTGGGGGCGCTGCGCCTCGTTCGCTACGACGCCTCCGGCGCCGAGCTGTGGCATAGGGATTTCCAAGATACGCCCTGCACGAACTTCCAGCCGGCCGGCGTGGCGGTCGCCTCCACGGGTGACATTTACGTGGCCGGATCGCTCGGCTCCGGTGCGGACATCGCGGCGCTGAAGTACCTTCCCGACGGCACGCGCGACTGGGTGCGCACCTACGACGGCCCCGCACACAGCACCGACGTGGCCTTCGACATGGCGATGGATGCGCACGACAACTTCTACATCGTGGGCGAGGAACTGTTCCAGTCGCCGCAGAACCGCGACATCGTCACGCTCAAGTACGATCTGGCGGGCAACCTCGACTGGTCGATTTCCTATGCGGGTCCCGCGGGCGGCAACGATCGGCCGCAGTCGATTGCGATCGGTGCGTGCGGGCAGGCCTACGTCACCGGCTACGGGTGGAACCCGCCGTTCAACAGCGACATCTACGTGCTCGCCTACACCCAGGATTTCCCGGGCGATCTCGACGGTGACGGCGACGTGGATCTGCGAGACTTCGCTCTGTTCCAGCAGGATATCACCCAATCGACAACCCCGCCGGTACCGGGCGATCTCGACGGCGACGACGATGTGGATCTGGACGACTTCATCCTGCTGCTGCACGATCAGTCGCCGCCCTGCAACTGACGCGCGCATGCACCCGTTCCTGCCTACTCCTGGCGTTTGCGAAATCGCGAAACGCTCAGCGTGAGAACGACCGCGCAGCAGACGACCAACCCGACGACCGAGGGCAGCAGGTCGGCGAGGCCGGCTGACCGCAGGATGATCCCGCGCAGAATCTCGAGGAAGTACGTGACCGGGATGAAGAAACCCAGCAGGTACATCGGCAGGGGCATGGCCTCGCGCGGAAAGATGAAGCCGGAGAGCAGGATGGACGGCAACATGATCATGAAGGCGAACTGAATCGCCTGCAGTTGCGTCCGGGCCAGCGTGGAAATGAACAGGCCGAGCCCCAGGGCGGTCAGCAGAAAAAGCAGCGACAGGCCGAGCAGCAACACGAGGCTGCCGTTGATGGGCACGCTGAAGACGAAGACCATCACCATCAGCACGATGAGGGTTTCCAGAAAACCGATCACCGCGTAGGGCACGAGCTTGCCCAGCATCAGGCCGGTGCGGCCGACCGGGGTCACGAAGAGCTGCTCGAGCGTGCCGAGCTCGCGTTCGCGCACGATGGCGAACGAGGTGAGGAACAGCGTGACGAGCTGCATGATGATGCCGATCAGGCCCGGCACGAAGAAGTGGGCGCTCTCGAGGTTCGGGTTGTAGAGCAGCCGCGGGCGGATCTCGATCGGCAGGGCCACGCGTCCGGCGGGGTCGCGCGCGACCGCGGCCTGGCGGGCCTCGGCGAACGCCATCCCGCGCCGCCGCGATTCGTTCAGGCCGAGCAGCGCCGCACTGTTCAACGCGGTGGTGGCCACTTGGGAATCGCTGCCGTCGATCAGCACCTGGACGACCGCTTGCTCACCGTCGAGCAGACGCTCGGTATAGTCCGGCGGGATTTTCACACCGACCTTGGCTCGGCCCGCGGCGAGGGCATGGTTGAAGTCCGCTTCGTTAAAGACGTACGCGACGACCTTGAAACGCCGGGTGCTCGCGAACGCCGCGACGAGGTCGCGGCTGTCGCGCCGACCGTCGAGGTTGTAGACGACGGTGGTGATGTCCTCGATGGTGGTGTCGATGGCGTACCCGAAGATCGTGAGCTGGAGCACGGGCACGAGAAACGCGAAGAACAGCGTGGTGGGCTCGCGGCGGATGTGCGCGAATTCTTTCAGCAGGATGGCCCAGAAACCGTTCATGCGCCGCTCCGCGCGAGTTCGTTGCGACTGAGCGTGACGAAGACGTCCTCGAGCGTGGGTGCGATCGGGCGCAGGTCCACGCGGTTGGCCGGCTGGCCCGTCGCGGCGACGAGGTCGGTGTCGGACAGGTCGGCGTCGACCAGCGCATGCAGCACGTCGCCGAACAGCGTCACGTCACGCACATGGGCAACGCCGCGCAGGCGGGCGAGGGCGTCGGCCGGCGCGGGCGTGGAAATCTCGACGCGGCGCGTGCCCGCCGGTGTCACGGCGTCGAGGCGTTTCAGGTCCGCCGGACGGCCCGCGACGATCAGGCGCGACATGTGGATGTAGCCCACATGCGAGCAGCGTTCCGCCTCATCCATGTAGTGCGTGGTGACGAAGAGCGTCACGCCGCGGCCGGAGAGTTCGAAGAGCAGGTCCCACAGGTCGCGGCGGGCGACGGGATCGATGCCCGCGGTCGGCTCGTCCAGAAAAAGCACGTCGGGCTCGTGGATCAGCGCGCACGCCAGCGCGAGGCGCTGCTTCCATCCGCCGGAGAGCTTCGCAGCCAGTCGGTTCACGAACGGACGAATGCCGCACAGGGCGTAGAGCGCCTCCTTGCGTTCGCGGACGCGCGCGCGGCTCAGGCCGTAGATCCGGCCGTAGAAATCCATGTTCTCCTCGACGCTCAAGTCGCCGTAGAGGCTGAATTTCTGCGACATGTAGCCGATGCTACGCTTGATCGCTTCCGCCTCGGACGCGACGTCGTGGCCGAGTACCGTACCGCGTCCAGCCGACGGCCGCAGCACGCCACAGAGCATGCGGATCACCGTGGATTTCCCGCTGCCGTTGGGGCCCAGGAAGCCGAAGATCGCGGCGCGGGGCACGGCGAAGCTCACCGCATCGACCGCCGTGAAGTCGCCGAAGCGCCGCGTAAGCCCCTCGGCTGCGATGACGATGTCCGCGCCGTCCGCTCCGCTCATTCCGCATCCTCCACGTAGACGTCAGCCGACATGCCGGCGCGCAGCACGTCCAGCCCCTCGTCGAGTACGACCTTGATGCGGAAGACCTGCTTCACCCGCTCCTCGGGCGTCTGCACGTTGGCCGGCGTGAATTCCGCGGAGCGGGAAATGAACGCGATGTGCGCGGCGAAGCGCCGCTCGGGAAACGAATCGACTCGGACGGACACCTTGCGGCCGAGTTGTACGTCGAGGTGGTTTTCCGGCAGGTAGGCCCGGACCCACAGTTCGGACGGATCACTCAGCGCCACGACCGGCGCGTTCGGGGCGATCAGGTCGCCGGGGCGCAGGTCCACCGCCTCGACCACGCTGGCGAGCGGCGCCCGGACGACGAGTTCGTCGATCTGCTCCGCGATCACGGCGACGCTCGCGCGGGCAGACGCGACGTGGGCCTTCGCCTCGGCGATGTCCTCCGCGCGCGTGCCGGCCTCGAGCAGGGCGAGCGTCTGCGCCGCCTCAGCCAGCCGGGCGCGGGCTGCGGCAATTTCTTCGGCGCACGTCCCGGCGCGGAGCAGGTCCAGTTCGGCGCGGGCCTGGTCGGCGTTCGCCTGGGCGACGGATGTGGCGCGCACGACCTCGTCCATCTCCTCGTCGGCGGCCTGGCCCTCGCCGGCGAGTTCCTTGACGCGGGCAAAGTCTTTGTTGGCTTTGGTCAATTCGGCCTGGGCGCGATCGAGCCGGGCCTGGGCTGCGGCGATCTCCTGCGGACGCGGACCCGCGACGGCCTCGTCGAGCTGGGCCTGGGCGAGATCGCGGGCGGCGCGAGCGCCTTCGATTTCCTGCGGGCGCGAACCCGCCACGCGTTTCGCGAGCGTCGCCTCCTGCGCCGCCAGCGTGGCCTTCGCCTCCGCCAGTCGCTCGTTGAGATCATACGGAGCGAGTTCGATGAGCGGCGCGTCCTTCGCGACCGCCTGCCCCTCCGCGACGTGCACGGCCTCGACGCGGCCACCGACGCGCGAGCCCACGCGGATCTGGTGGGATTCGATGAATCCCGAGACGAAGAAGGGCCCGCGACGCTGCTGGCTCCAGAACAGCAGCGCCAGAGCGGCTGCCGCCAGGACGACGATGATCAGTACGCGTCTCATGGTGTGCAACTCCGGGATGCGGCGCGGCCCCGCGGGCGATGCCGCTGCGGCCGATCAGGGCGATGGCGGCCCCTGTTTGCGAATGCGCTCGAGCACGTCGGGATCGTCCGGGAGCAGGCCGGCGGGCACGAGTCGCGGCACGAGCGCCTGCCAGCGCGGCTCGCGTTCGAACACGTCGTGAAACAGCGGCAGCGCCACGTCACCCGGCCCGCGGACACCAGCGTGACCGCCTGCCAGAATGGAATTTCCACGGTCTGCGGAGCGAGGCGCGCCGCCTCCGTGTACTCGCGGTTGGCGGCGTCGAAGTCGTCGTGCTCGAGCGCGGCGTCCCCCGCGTTCATGTGCTGGTACGCGCGGGCGACGCGGACGAGGCGGCTGATCTCCGCCACCGGGTCGGCGTGATCGTCGACGCGCAGGTCGAACACGCGATCCTTCCAGGGCTGACCGGTGTTTTTCGAGCCCACGACGATGAGGGCAGCCGACTGCCGGCCGCGAATGTCGCCACCGGCCTGCTCAGCCGCGGCCAGCGCCGCGAGCATGCGGTCCGCGAGGTCACCCTTGGCTGATCGGTATGCCGCGGCCATCGCCGGCCAAACCGCGTCGCTGGCCATCAGGTTGGCCTGCACGGAAAACTGCGCGTCGGCGTCGACGACCTGGCCGGCGGCTGCGATGCACCGGGCGCCCGTGAACGCCGCGACGCGCCCCGCAGCATCGATCATCGCCACCTGCCGCACCTCGCGGTTGGTGTCCGCCGCGAGCAGCCCGCGGAGCGCGTCGGGTGCGCTCTTCCCCATGCGCATCAGGTCCAGGCCAGCCGGGCCGTACGACGGGTCGGCGAACGACTGCGTGGCGACGGCGCCGACACCGGCCTCGGCCCAGGGCACCACCGTGCCCACACTGAACCAGTGCGACTGCACCGCAACGCCCAACTGGCCGGTCTGCGGGTCGCGCGCCACGATGGAATACGTGTGCACCGGACGCAGCGGAGGTGACTCCGCCACTTCGGCGGCGCCGGCCGGCAACGACGCCCCGACCAGCAGAGCCGGAAAATCCAGAACCAGTGCAGCCGTGAGAAGTCCTGATCGGAAACGCATGGGGGCCTCCTCAGATCTCATCACGCGGTTCGAGTGTCTGCGGCGTCCCGCCCGCCCGGGCGGAAGCGAGCAGGGCATCCATGACGCGGGCGTTGCGCCAGCCGTCGTCGGGGGGCAGCAGCGGCTGGCTGCCGCGCACGGCCCGGGCGAAGTCCTCGATCTGGAGCCGGTAGACGTCCTGCGGTTCGAACGTGATCTCGCGGCGATCCTCCCCGGCTTCGAGCACGATGGACACCGCGCGATTGCTCACGCCGAAACCGCTGGGGAGCGTCAGCGTGCCGTGCGTACCGCACAATACGATCCGATTGCGCCGGCCGCCGTCAAACCCGCAGGAGATGACGCCGAAGCGGCGCTGCGGGAACTCCAGCACACCGTGCAGGGCCATGTCCACGTCGTGTTCGGGATGAAACAGGCCGAGCCCGGTGACGCGCTCGGGCATGCCGTCAAAGAAGTAGCGGCAGGCGTTCACGCAGTAGCAGCCCACGTCGAGCAGGCCGCCCCCGCCCCACGCGGGGTTCAGCCGCACGTCGTCGAGCTTCTCGAGCCGGAAGCTGAATGTGCCCTCGACCGTGCGCAATTCGCCAATCGCCCCGTCCAGCACCAGACGCCGCGCCTCCGCGATCGACGGGTGATGACGGTACATGAACGCCTCCGCGAGGTGCCGGCTGTGCTGCCGGGCGGCAGCCACCATCTCGGCGCACTCCGCGGCGTCGCACGCCAGCGGCTTTTCGCAGAGCACGTGCTTGCCGCGCTCGAACGCGGCGACGGCAAGCGAACGATGCAGCCCGTTGTGCGTGCCGATGTACACCACCTCGACGTCGTCGTCATCGAGCAGCTCGTCGTAGCTTCCGTAGGCGCGCGGCGGCTTGAGGGCCTGGGCCCGGGCGAGTTCGCGACTGGCGGCGGCGGAGAGTTCGGCGTTCGTTGCGGCTGCCAGGGCTGGGGCAAAGGCGTTGGCAGCGATGCGGCCGACGCCGATGATACCGAATTGAACGGGTCGTGTCGGATTCATAGGGGCTGATGTTAAGCGGCGACCGTCGGCGCGTCACCCGCAATCTGCCCGGCCGCCGCCCCGGCACCGGCGGCCAAAAAGGAGCCGTCTCGACCCCTGCGTGCAGAGATCGAGACGGCACATGAGGAAGGAAACAGAAGCGCGCGGCCCGCGGGCCGCGCAGGCATTGGTCACGGACCGGCGAGTTCGAACACGAAGATCCGCTGATCACCCGCGTCGATGTCGCCGTCGTTGTCGAGGTCCATGCAGGCACACGCGCCGGCGGGCGCCCCGCCGAAGCACGCCTGGATCGTTGCGAAATCCATCAGGTCCACGTCCGCATCGCTGTCACAATCGGCGCTCGTCGCCGTGGTGAGCAGCAGATTGTCGACGGTGAGCGCTCCCGCAGCCCCCCACGTGTCGACCTCGTTCTCGAACGTGACCACGACGGTGAAGTCGTCAGCGTCGGCGAGCGTCAGCCCGTTCAACTGCAGATTGTCGACGATGAGGGTTCCGCCGCGGTTCCAGTCGAGGCCGTTGCCCGTCATGGTCACGACGACGTGGTAGTACTCTGCGTTCGTGTCCAGGACGCCGTTGCCGCTGCCCGCGGAGCCGGTCTCAGCCGTTGCAAGCGAACCGCCCACCGACTGCCAGGTGCCGTCGGCGGTCACCGTGAAGCCGAGGAAATCGAGTTCGGGATCCTCGATACGCAACTGGTAGGTCCCGTAGGTCTCACCCGCGCCGGCGTCCGCCAGCCCCTTGATGTCCGCCGTCAGCGTGACCGCCGAAAGGTCGGTCATCACCGGATGAACGTCGATGAAGCTGAGCCCGGCCCACCAACCGCTCGTCGTCACGTCGGGCGTGATGCCGTACACGTCGATAACGGCTGCCGCCGAACCGGCCATGCCGCAGTCGCTGCACGCGTACGCCGCGATGCCGCCCGTGGTGATCATGGGATCACCCCACGTGCCGCCGAAGGCCTCGGCAGCCGCGATCCCGCTGTCGTAGCTGGCGACATACCCGCCGCCGTTGGAGTTGAAGAACTCCCCGCCGCCCGTGCCTGTCGCTGTCGCAAAGTCCTCGCTCAACTCGGAGCGCTGCGCGGTATCGCCGTCAGCGAGCATCCCGCCGACGGTCTGGAAGGTTCCGTCCGCGGTCTGGTGGAACACCGATCGGCCGATCTCGCGGCGCACGCTGCCCGAGGTGAGGAACAGGTTGTCCACCGTGAGCGTGCCGCCGAAGTTCCACGTGTCCACCTCGTCGGTGAACGCAACCACGACCGCAAAGGGCGGCGAATCGAGATCGAAAACGCCGTTGCCGCCGCCGTCGGTCGCGCCCCCTTCGGTTGCGGTGTCCAGCGTGCCACCGACGTGCTGCCAGGTGCCGTCGGCGGTCATGTGGAAGTAGAGGCGATCGTTCTGGGAATCCTCAATACGGAGTTCGTAGTCGCCGTAGGTCACCGTGCCGTCAAGCGGCGTGCCGAGGATGTCCGCCGAAAGCGTGATCTGGCTCAGGTCCGGATCGACCGGCAGGACCTGGTTCGGCCAGCGCAGGCCGCCGTACCAGCCACCCCCCACGGAGTAGATGATGTTCTCGACCTTGATCTGGCCGGAGCCGCCGCCGCCCATTCCGCCCGAGGGAAGTCCCTGCACCGAGAAGCCGGCGACCGGGCAGAGCGTCGGGTCGCAGATTTCCGTGCCGTCGCCGAAGACGCCGCCGAACGCCTCCTCACCGTTGATGCCGTCATCCCAGTTGGAGGCGTAGAAGGTCGTGTCCACGCTGTCGCCGTCGAGGAAATAGCCGCCGCCCGTGCCGGTGACCGCGTCGAAGTCATCATCCACGTTGTTCACGACCTGCTGGCGGTAGGCCTCGACGCGCAACTGGTAGTCACCCCCCGGAACAGCACCGAGCACGTCCGCAGCCACCAGGAAATGCGCTGGGTCGTACCCGACCGGCGCCACAACGTTTTCCCAATACAGGCCGCCATACCACGCGCTGCCGTCGGCGGAATTCGACGCCAGCAGCAGGTTGTCCAGCGTGAGCATGCCTCCGGTGCCCCAACTCGCCGCGGGATCGGCGAAGGCGAGCGAGATCGTGTACTGCGACGAGTCCGGGTCGAAAACGCCGTCGGCATTGGGGTGCTGAGCATCGGGCGCCGCCGTCGTCGCCGACGCGAGCGGACCCCCGACATGCTGGAAAGTGCCATCGGCTGTCTCGACGAACTCCAGCGCGTCACCGTCGCCATCCTCCAGGCGCAGCGTGTAGTCGCCGAGCGACTGACCGCCGACCACGGCGCCCTGCACATCGGCGCTCAGGTACAGGTCGGAAAGATCGTTGGCCGGCGGACCGCTGACCCGGCGAAAGGCCAGATCCTCGACCTCAGCCGCCCCACCCTCGAAGTTCGGCTGAAGGAACATCACGATGCAGCGGGCCGCCACGGTGTTCGCCGGGGCCACGCCCTGGAAGGGCGTGACATGAATCCACTGATCGAGCGGCGTGCCGCTGTTCAGCACGTTGACCTCCTGCACGCCGACGCGCTGCTCAGCCTCGTTGAAAAACTCGATCTGCAGCAGCACGAAGTTGCCGGTGCCCACGAGGTTGTCGCCGGTGATCTGCTTCACCCAGCACTCGATCTCCCAGACGTCGCCCTCCTGCGAAGGAAACGACTGGCCGACGCCGGAGTTGTTCCAGGTGCCGCTCCAGTTGCCCCACATCTTGAGCAACCGGTTGCCGGTGCGCGGCTCGAGCCCTTCGCCCGGACTCGCCGCCACGGCCCACGCGTTGCCCCACGCGAAGTAACCGACCGGGCGATCCCCGCCCGTCAAGGTGTATTCCTCGAAGCTGGTGTTGACCGGCTTGCCGACCGGCAACGCCGCGTCCCAGCTCATGCCCGCGGACCAGTCGCCGCCGTTGAGCGTGACGTTCTGCACGGTCATCCGCCCGCCGTTGCCGCCGCTCTCGCCCCCGCCCATCACGCCTTCCGCCGTGAAACTGCCGAGCGTGGCTGCGCCGCTGACGCCGACGTACGCACGCTCACCCGCGATGCCGTCATCGAAGTTGGACGCGCTGCCCGCGCCGTTGGTGGTGAAGGCGCCCGTGCCCGCGGCAGCCTCGAAGTCCTCGCGAACCTTGAGGAAGCGGACCGAGGACACGTCGATGACGCCGGCGCCGCTGCCCGCCACGCCGCCGGTGGGCACGCCGTACGCGGAGGCGTCGCCGATGACGGAAAAACCCGTCCCACCGGCAAAGGCCCCTTCGCCGGCGATGCCGTTATCCCATTCCGGCGTCGTGTTGAAGCCGGTTCCGTCGGTGACGAACGTGCCGCCGCCCGACCCGGTCACCGTGTTGAAATGCTCATCGATCACCTGCTGGGCGCTGGCGAGACTCGCCGCAGCGATCATGCCGATCGCAAATGTCGCCCAGTTCGTCCACTGCCGTTTCGACGACCCCATTGGTGTTCTCCCTGGCGACCCGCGTGCGGCGCCCAGACCTGCGTCGGATGACCGGCCCGGCGCGGTGGAACGACTCGTTCCACCGCGCGGACCGTCGAAAAACCTGAATAGCGCCCGTTCCCCCGATCGGGCTTTTCGATTAACGACGACGGCGCAGCAGCACCGCAGCCCCCAACCCCAGCAGGGCGAGCGCCCCCGGCTCGGGCGTCACGACCACGTTGTCGATGTTGAGCGCGCCGCCGGGGTCCGGCTGCCAGTCGACGATCATCAGGACCACCCGGCCGACGTCGGCGCCAGCCGGTGCTATGGCTGAGCCGCCGATTTCGACCCACTGATCGATCGGATCCGAAGCGGAGTAGAAGCGGTCCAGTTCGACTTCGAGCAATGCCTGTCCCGGCCCCGTGCCGACCGCGCTGTCGTAGAATTCCGCCTTGATCAGGCCGTTCCACTGGACCAGCGGCTCCGCCGAGACACTCAACGTCTGGGCGCTGACGTCGTAGGTGACGCCGGGCGTCACCGCGAAGTCCTGCCACAGGCCCGCATCGTCCCACCACAGCTTCATCGCCTTGGTGTCGAGCGTGCGCCCGGCATCGTCGTGGTGCCACCCGGAAGGCCCCCAACTGTTCCACCCGGGAAGCGCGACGGTGCCCAACTGCCCCGTGTCCCCGTCCTCGAACCCGCCGTTGACCAGCAGGTTGGCGCTGGCGGCGGTCGCAGCCAGGCCAAGCACCAGGCTGCACAACATCACTTTCCTCACCATTCTTCGGTCCTCCTGATTGCGAGAGAGATCAGCCGGCCTCATGCACGCCGGACTGACGCCAGACCATTCCGAACCGTCCTCCTGACTGAACGCTCCTGATTGCTCGATCCCTCTCTCCCGCCGACGACGCGCTGCCCGCTGCCAGCGCCACCGTCGCCGGGTCAATGCGGCTGGTATGGCGAAACCCGAACGCGCGGCGAGAACTCCTTGGGCACTTGCCGGCCATTCTTCGCGGCGTACGCCACGGGGCGTATCGGCCCGCCGTGCAGGTCCGCATACAACACGTTGAGTGCGCCCCCGGGATGACGCTTCTGCGGCACGCGCTCATCGACGTCCTTGTCGCCGACGATCGTGTCGCCCAGGTACGGACCATTGGCGCCGGCGCTGTAGATCACATTGGCGCCCCGCGGCGGTTCCGTGGTCAGATCGTCCTGGCCCGCTTCGAAGACGAAGCCCACAGTGGCGGGATCGAACACTTGGTCGAGATTGCCACGGAGCCGCCACCCGCCCTGCGAACGAGCGCAGGGCGTGATGATGGGATAGTTCTGCTCGCCCTTGCAGGACACCCATTGTCCGGACGTGCCGCGCGCCGCACGCCAGCAGGCGGGCCACGGCTTGCCGGTCTGCGCGCCGCTCCACGCGTTTTCCGAACCGATGATATCCTCGTTCATACCGTAGCTGAGCACCCCCCAGTAGGTCATGTCCGACGCGCTGGGCAGTGGGTCTTCGGGATCACCCGTCCCGCGCAGCCCGTCGTTGGGCGCTCCTTGGGTTTCATTGCGTGGCCAGTAGGGGTTGGCGGCCTTCACACGGTCCGACGGGCAGATGACGAGTTGAAGTTCCTCGTTCTTCTCGGTGAGCTTCTGGGTCGCAATCGTGCGGGAGACAGCCCGCACGCCCCAGTCCCAGTTGTTGCGGAAGTTGATGCCGGCGCCCTGTGCGATCGCGACCGGCCAGGCGAGCAGTTCGCCGTTGTCGCCGTAGGCGTAGCGGGAGCGATCGGGATCGGCAATATCCAGGCCGTACTCATCGGTGGCGATCTGGAAGCGGTCGTTGTTGGCACCGGCGAAGGTACCCGCGGACTGGCCCAGGCCGCGCATGTGGGCGACGCACTTGACCAGCTTGGCCTGGTCGCGGGCCCGCCGCAGGGAGGGCAACAAGATCGAGATCAGCAGGGCGATGATGGATATCACCACCAGCAATTCAACCAGCGTGAACGCCGTTCGCCGCCTGCCGGCGGGGTTTGCGGGGACGCGCCCCAACCGCGCTTTGTTCGCTCGTGTCGTGGCCATGATCACACCTGTCCAGACGGATCCTCCGACTGATCATCCCGCGGCCGCACGTCGCCGCCGTTGGCTCCGCCTTCCGCGAGCGTCAACCGCCCGCCCTCGCGGGGCGACGCCGTGGAGTTGTGCACCTCGAAGAAACTCGGCACGCTCTTGCGCAGCGGGCCCACCACGCGCCCGGTGATGGTCCGCGCCAGGTAGCTCGCCGCCTCGGCGCCGAGCGTCGCGGCGTCCTGGCAGACCGCGGTCAGCGTGGGCGGCACGCTGTAGCGCACCTGCGCGTCATCGATGCCGATCACGGACAGGTCGCGCGGAATGTGAATGCCCAACTGGTACGCCCGCTTGGCCACGCCCACCGCCAGCAGCGGGTCGGCGGCGTAAACCGCCGTCGGCGGGTCCTCCATCGTGGCGAGCATGTTGGTGACGGTCGCCCCACCGGCGAGGTCCGAACGGATGCGGAACACCAGGCGCTCGTCAAAGGCGAGGCCGTTTTCCGCGAGCACGCGGCGGTAGGCGTCGAAGCGGTCGATGTGGTCGCGGTCCGGCACGACGTGCATCGCGAACGCGATGCGCCGATGGCCCAGATCGACGAGGTACTGGACGGCCCGCGCACTGTCCGCGGACGTGTCGCAGTCGATGTAGCTGACGTTGGGCGCGTCGAAGCGTTCCCCCACGACGATCATGGGGAAATTCTCATCGGCGATCTCCTCGCAGACGTGCCGCGTCTCGGCGGTGGTCCGCAGGATCACGCCGCTCACGCCGCGGCGGGTGAAGAACTGGTTGTAACTCTCGTCGCGCGACTTGTCGCGCATGATGTTGATGATGCTCAGGTCGAAACGGCACTCCTCCAGGCCGCGCACGATCCCCTCGACGAGGTGCGCGTCGTAGACCGAAGAAAGCGTGCGATCCGCGGTGTGCGCGAGCCCGACCGCCGTGTGCACGCGCCGCGCGCCGCCGCCCCGATAGCCCATGCCGTTCGCCACCGCCTGCACCATGTCGCGCGTTTCCTGCCGGACAGCCGGGTGATTGTTGAGCGCGCGCGACACCGTGCAGGTGGATACGCCCGCCTTCCGTGCGATCTCGCGTACCGATGCCATGGTTGCCGTTCCGCCGACGCGATTGATAGCCGTTAATACACGTTCGTGTAACGTTAGTATCAATGTTAACCCAAGCGGAACGTCCGTGTCAACGGTAATTCGCCGACAGACCACGGGCGAATCCGCGACGCCCGAATGAAGCGTAAACTGTTAATAGGAATAAAGTTATGTACAGAATGGCCGTCTAACCGGGTTTGGTCACCCGCCCGCGGGACTCAACCCTGACGCAGCGCTAGCTAACGCTGCAGCGGGAACCCGCCAGCCGGCAAGTGCCCGCGATCTGCAGCCTACGGAAGGTTGATGGTCTGCGACAGGCGAATGTCGCGCGACGAACTGCCCACCAGCAGCTCGAACGCACCCGGCTCGACGACCCAGTCGGCGGACGTCGTGTCGTAGTACGCGAACGCGCGGCGATCGAGCACGACCGAGACGGTCGTCTGCTGTCCAGGCGTGAGCGTGACCTTGGTGAAACCCTTGAGTTCCTTGATCGGGCGGGCGACGCTGGCCGCCACGTCGCGCACGTACACCTGGGCGACCTCCGCGCCGCCGCGGCTGCCGGTGTTCGCGATGGTGAAGTCCACGCGGACGGTGCCGTCGGTGGCGAAGCTCGAGGTGTCGACGGCGAGGTCGCTGTACGCGAAGGTCGTGTAGCTCAGCCCGAAACCGAAGGGAAACGCCGGCTCAGCCGTCCCGGACTGATCGAAGTAGCGGTAGCCGACGTTGAGACCGTCGGTGTAGTTGCCGCCCGGGTAGAGGTGGTAGGCGGGATGGTCCGCCCAGCGGTTCACGAAGGTCATGGGCAGCTTCGCCCCGGGATTCTCGTCGCCGAAGAGGATGTCGGCGATCGCGTTGCCCGCTTCCTGGCCGCCGTACCAGGCCTGCAGCACGACGGGCACGTCGTCGACCCAGGTGTCGAACGCCACCTGGGACCCGGCGACGATCACGACGACCGTGTTGGGATTGGCGGCTGCTACGGCGTGGATCAGGTCCACTTCCTCGCTGGTCAGTTCGATCGTACTCCGATCGTAGCCCTCGCTCTCGCGCGAGGCGTCCAGCCCGACGAACACCAGCGCGGTGTCCGCGGCCTGGGCGGCAGCCACAGCTTCGGCGAGCGACGCGCTCTGCTGGCAGACGAACACGGCAGCCGCCTCGCCCCCCGCCTCGAAGTACTCGAGCTTCAGGTCGTACGCCGTGCCGGCGGTGAGCTGCACCGACGCCGACGTCAACTGCAGCCCGTGCGTCGTCCAGTTGTCGATGAGCAGTTCGCCGTCGAGGTAGAGGCGAAAGCCGTCATCGGTCGCCATGCCGATCGTCCAGTTTCCGCTGGTCGGCACCTGGAGCGTTCCGGTCCAGCGGGCCGAGAAATTGTCGGCGTTGATCGACGCGTGCGGCGAGCCGTTACCCCAGTGGAAATCCACGTTGGCATCGACGCGCGTCAGCGCCGGGGTGCCCTGCAGGTTCGTGTTGTTGAAGTACTCGCCGGTCAGCCCGTTGCCCCCGCCGCCAGCGGGCGTCAGGTAGCTTGAAGGAGCGGCTGAGTAGCCGGCGCCCGCGGTGACGCCCTCCGCGTCGAGCACGGTGACGTTGGGGCCGACGGCGTTCTGGATGCCCTCGAGCGGGCTGACGGAGTAGTATGGCGTCACGACGGAGCTGCCCCCGCCGCCGAGCCCGGCGGTTGAATAGCGCGGGCCGAGCACCGCGAGCGTCTGCGTCGCCTGCTTGTTCAGCGGCAGGCGGTTGCCCTCGTTCTTGAGCAGCACGATGCCCTCGCGGGCGATTTCGCGGGCCAGCGGAATGTGCTCGGTCATCGGCGCGTTGGGAGAATCCCAGCCCGCGTCGAGCAGTCCCGTGTGCAGCAAGGCGCGCAGGATGCGGCGCGCCTTGTCGTCGATCTGGGCGGTGCTGACCGAGCCCGACTGCACGGCGGCGAGCAGCGCCCCGTCGCCCCAGTAGTCACCCGTGGGTGATGCCCCGTCCATCTCGAGGTCCATGCCCGCGTTGGCCGGCCCGAGCACTTCGTGAACCGCCCCCCAGTCCGAGACGACGAAACCCTGAAAGCCCCAGTCGTTCTTGAGAATATCCGTAAGCAGGTGCGTATTGGCCGTACAGTACGGGCCGTTGACGCGGTTGTAAGCGGCCATCACCGACCACACGCCGGCCTCGCGCACCGAGGCCTCGAACGCCGGCAGGTAGATCTCGCGCAGCGTCCGCTCATCGACCTGCACGTTGACGGTCGTGCGGTCGTACTCCTGGTTGTTGCACGCGTAGTGCTTGGCGCACGCGATGATGCCCTCGCCCTGCGCCCCCGTGATGGCGGCGACAGCCATGCGCGCGGCGAGGTAGGGATCCTCGCTGTAGTACTCGAAGTTGCGGCCGCACTGGGGCACGCGAAGGATGTTCATCCCGGGCGCGAGCCAGACCTGGCGCCCCTTGTTGCGGTACTCCTGGCCCATGGCTGCGCCGAAGCGCCGCACGAGTTCGGGATCCCACGACGCCGCCATGGCGATCGGTGCGGGGAAGGCCGTGGCCTGCTCCCAGCGGATGCCCAGCGGTCCGTCGGCGAGTTGCAGGGCCGGGATGCTCACGCGCGGAACCGCGTGCAGCGACATGGCGGTCTCACCGTACAGCAGCGACACTTTCTCCTCGAGCGTCATCGTCGCGATGAGTTCGTCGATGCGGATCTCGGGATCGCGCGGGTCCTGGTAGCAACGATCGGGCGAGTGCACTTCGATCTCCCACAGGGAACTGCCGTACTCGGTGGCGCGCTGGCCGCAGAAGACACGCAGGTACCGCGCCTGCCGCGCCGGGAACGTGATCACGTCGGTTCCGCCGTCGCCCTGGGTCGTCGTGTACACGCTGGCCCAGTTCGACTCGTCGTTCGAGACGAACACGCCGTACGCCGTAGCATACGCGTTCTCCCAGTAGAGTGTCACGCCCGTCAGCGTGCGCAACCGGCCGAAGTCGAGCTGGATCCACTGGTTGTCGGCGAAGGAACTGGACCAGCGCGTCGAGCGCAGGCCGTCGACCGCGTTGAACGCGGCGTAGAGCGGCGTGGACTCGGCGGTCGACGCCGTCACGGCAACGTGGCAGTCACCGGTGAGCCACGCCCGCGCGAAAACCGCGAAGTCGTACAGATCCACGTCGTCGTCGGCGTCGAGTGAGAGCCCGGCGCACTCGGGCGCGTTGCCGCCGTTGGGGCCGTCAAGACACGCGGAGAGCGCGTCCAGGTCAGCCTGGGCGACGACGCCGTCCGCGTTGTAGTCGCCGGGAATGGTCAGGCCGGCAGCCAGATGGGGCAGGGTCGCGAGCAGCAGGCAGGCAATACAGAGGGCACGGGCCATGGGTGAACTCCCTGGGCAGTCGGCCCGCGCAGCGGACCGTCGGCGTGGATCAAAACCGCTCAGAATCAGTAGGCCGCATGATGCGGCTGGAAAACCTCGAAGTCCGCGAGGTCGACGTCGCCATCGCCGTCGAAATCGCAGTTCGTGAAGTCGGTCGCGAGGCAGCCGCCCGGCGCCGCGAACACCTGCGGACCGGCCATGCAGTTGGCGAAGATCGCCGCGTCGGCCACGTCGACATCGCCATCGCCGTCGAGGTCGCCCGGAGGCGAGCCGCCGGCGAACGTGACGTCGAACACGCGCTGCAGACGCTGCGTCGAGCTGTCGGCGAGCGTGCGCCACACCTCGGCGGTCGCATGAAAGCCCGCCGGCCACGCGAAGGTATAGAGCGAGCGGGCGGGCAGGCTGTAGGCCAGCGTCTGCCCCTGCCAACTGACCGCGATGCTGCGGCTCGACGACTCGGCGTTCAGGACGATGAGGACGAACGAACCATCGGGATTGAGGAACGCGACGTTTTCGACGTCGCCGGTTGCCGCGCTGGAGTCGATGCGGACCGCGCCCGGATCGACGAACCGGCTGGCGTGGCCGAGCACGTAGTACTCCGCGTTTTTCGTCATGGCACCGGTCTGGCTGTTGATGGTGACGACGCCCGCACAATTGCCGCATCCGCCGGAGATTTTGGGGCCGCCGTTCTGGTCCAGCGCGATGTTCCACGTGCAGACGTTCTTCGCCCAGTGGCGCGTCGAGCCAATGATCAGGTCCGAGGCGAACCGCAGAACCGTGTCGGCGAACGACGGGATCCACCCGCCGCCGGAGCACTCGGTGAAGTAGATGTCCTTGTCGGGCTGGCTGTTGTGGACGATCGACTGATTCGCGACGTCGCCGCCGTAGCAGTGGAACGCCGATCCGGCGATATAGGGCCGGGCCACCGGGTCCCACATCACGCTGACCGGGTAGGTGTACTCGTCCCAGTTGTGATCCCAGACGAGGATCTTCGTGGAGATGCCGGCGGCTGCGAACTTCGGCCCGAGCTGCTTCACCAGCCGGGCCTGGTCGGTGGGCTCCATGCGCATGCCCGGGTAGCTGCCGGGCTCGAAGTGCGGCTCGTTCTGCAACGTGATCGCATCGATGGGAATTCCCCAGTTGGAATACGCCTGGACGTACTTCACGAAGTAGTCGGCGTACGTGGCGTAGATAGCGTCGCTGTCGATCAGCCGGCCCCACCCGAACGCCTGGCTGTCCTTGAGCCACGGCGGCGGGCTCCACGGCGAGCCCATGATGCGCACGTCCGGGTTGATCGCCAGCGCGTCCAGCAGCGCCGGAATGATGTACGTCTCGTCGTTGGCGATGGAGAACTCGCTGAGATCGTAGTCGGTCTGGCCCGCGGGCACGTCGTCGTAGCTGTAGTCAAAGGCGTGGCGGAAATCCGACGTGCCGATGGGCTGGCGCAGATAGCTCAGCCGGATGCCCGTGGCTTCGCCGAAGAGCGCCTGCATGACCGCGTCGCGCTGCGCGGGCGACAACGTCCCGTTGCCGTAGCTGCCGTAGAGCAGGTAGGCGGACGAGTCCGTGAAGGAGGCTCCGAAGCCGTCCATCGTCTGGAACGTCTGTGTCTCGTCGATCGCGATGGCGACATCGGCAGCGGCTGCGGCCTGCGCAAAAACTCCCAGGGCCAGCACTACCGTTGTTATGCGCCGAGCGTCAAACATCGCAGCAACTTTCCGGTTAACAAGCATGATTCCGCTCGTTGATCTTATCCAATTCGGCACCGCAGGGTAAAGACGGTGCGCAGGTTTCGGGTTAACAGCGTTAGCCCGTACCTTGCCGCGCAGGCCGAGCGTCCGAATACATCCGTTCGCCGTGGCGCGCGGCGCAGCCAACTATAGCGCCGTGGGGGCGATTCGGTCCGGCCCAATTCGCCTGGAATACAAGGCATTTCAGCTCTTCACCGCCCCTGCGGTCAAGCCGGCGATGAACTCCCGCTGCAACAATAGAAACAGTACCAAAACAGGCGCAACCGACACCGCGGTCCCCGCCATCATCATGCCGTAGTCCTGGAAGTACACACCGCGAAGCTGCGCGATCGCAACCGACAGCGGCATTTTCTCCGGCGTCTGCAGCACGATCTGCGGCCAGATGAAGTTGTTCCACGTCCCGACGTAGGTGATCAGCAGGAACGCGCCGACCATCGGCCGCACCATCGGCAGGGCCACGGAGAAGAAGAGCCGCATCTCGCCGCAGCCGTCGATGCGCCCGGCCTCGAGCAGCTCGCGCGGCAGGCCCGCGATGAACGCCTGGCGAAAGAGGTAAACGCCAAACGCCGGCGCGGCGAGCGGAAGGATGACACCGCCATAATGATCCAGAAGTCCCAGGCGATAGAGCAACTGGTACGACGGCGCGAGCAGCAGCACGTTGGGCAGCACGAGCGTACCCAGCACCAGCCCCATCAGCAGCGAACGGCCGCGAAACGTGAAGCGGGCCAGCGCATAGCCTCCCATCGCGGTCAGCAGCGTCGCCAGGATGCTCGTCGCCGAAGCGAGGAAACACGAGTTTATGATGTTGTTGCCGAACGCGTAGTCGTAAAACAGGCGCCGGTAGTGCACACTCGTCAGGTGGTCCCAGGCGATGCCCAGAAAACCCGAACCCCGCGGGAGAAACGGCGAGGTGAAAAACTCCTCGTTCGTCTTGATCGACGCGCACAGCATGTACACCAGCGGCAGCAGGATCACGGCGCTGCACAGCAGCAGCGGCAGGTAGATGAGCAGCCCCCGGCGGACGCGACTCATCGCTCACCTCCACGTGCGACGGCGCGCTGCATGATCGCGGCAGCCCCGAGGAGCATGGCGATCACCCAGCCGATCGCGCTGGCATAGCCCAGGTCGCCGGTCTCGAAGCCAGTCTGGTAGAGGTACATCACGAGCGTGAGGCCGCGGTTGTTCGGCCCGCCGCCCTCGCCGAGCAGCAGATACGGCAGTTCAAAGAGCTGAAAACTGCCGACCAGCGAGAGCAGCACGATGAAGGTGCCGACCGGGCGAATCGCTGGAATGGTCACGTGCCGGAAGCGATGCCACACGCCGGCACCGTCCACGCGGGACGCATCGACCAGGTCCGGGCTGACGTTCTGCAGCGCCGCCAGGAAGTAGACCATGTTGAAGCCGACGTACATCCACAGCGCCGCGATGATCAGCGCCGGCATGACGTAGTCCTCGAGCCAGGGAAACTCGGGATCGAAGCCGAACGCGCGGTGCAGCAGAACGTTCAGCAGGCCCGTGCGCTTCTCGAAAATCAGGCTGAAGATGACGGCGACGAAGATCATTCCGACCAGCGAGGGAGAGAAGAACACGAGCCGGAAGAATGCGCGCCCGCGAACCTGCGGCTTGTTGAGCAGCAGCGCCAGGCCGAGCGAGCAAGGCAGTTGGATGAAGATGGAACCGGCCGCGAACACGGCGGTGTTGGTCAGCGCCTTCCAGAACAGCGGATCGTGGGCGAGGCCGACGAAGTTCTGCAGGCCGACGTAGCGGCTGGCTTGCGGGCCGTAGGTCTGCTGGACCGACAGCGCGATCGACTGGAGCGTGGGGTAGGCGGTGAACACCAGGAACACGAGGACGAACGGCGCGACGAACGCGTACGGCGACCACCCCGTGCGCATGTCCGCCCGCCCCGTGGCTGCATTCACGGCTGGTCCTCCCGGTGAAAGACGTTGCGCGCCACGGTGCGGCGGACGTTTTGCGCCGCGCGGGCCAGCAGGCGCTGCGCCTCGGGCAGCAGTTCGGCCTCGGTATTCACGCCGTGATCGAGCGCATACCCGCGCAGCTCGATCAGCGCCTCCTGCAGATGCTCCTTGGCCATCTCGTTGAACGGCGACGACGTGCGCCGCGGCACGTACGGGGCGTGGGCGAGATACGTCCGGCCCGGCGCCTGCCGGCAGAAATAGGGCTGCGGTTCGTCGTAGCACGGCAGCGACCAGAGCCGCCGCACGGGGGAGACAATGCCCGCCGTGCGGTAGAGCGACTCGGCCATGTCCGCGGAGAGATAGAGCTCCTGGGCGAATTCCCAGGCGGTCTCGATGTGCGGCGAGTCGCGCGCGATGCCCAGCATGGTCCCGCCCCACACGCTGACCCGCCGCCCGCCCGGCTCCCACGCCGGCAGCGGCATGATCTTGATTTTGCCCGCCAGGCCGGGCAGGTCATTGCGCCAGACCCCGCACAACCAGTCCGGCATCAGCGAGCAGACGACATTGCCCTGGAGCCGCAACTGGTTGCCGGACGCGGTGAACTCGGGCGCGTCGAGCGCGATGCGCCCGGGTCCGCAGACCCAGGTCACGAGCGTCGCGAGCACGCGCGCGTTCACCGGCGAGTCCACGATGACGTGGCCGGCCTCGTCGAAGTAGCCGCCGCCCGCCTGGAGCAGCAGCACCTCCGTCGTGTCCTTGTTCGTGTACCAGTAGTTGAGCAGGTAACGGTCCGGACGGCCGTCGCCGTCCAGGTCGCGGATCAGCGGCCCGAGCACGCGGGCGAAGTCCGCCCAGGTCTCGATGCGGCTCACGTCGATGCCCGCGTCCTCGACGATGTCCGCGCGGTAGCCCAGCAGCACGGGATGAACATCGTGGGGCAGCCCGAAGATACGCCCGCGCGACGTCCAGGGACTGAAGCTGGGCGCGTTGATGGCTTCGTCGATGCCCGCCGCGCGGATGCGGTCGGTCAGATCCAGAAAACCCACCGCCTCGACCGGGCCGGCGAAGAACTCGCCGGCCATGCTGCGTTCGATCTCGATCAGGTCGGCGGTCGGCGTGCGCGACATGAACCCCGACATCAACCGGTGCCGGAGCGGGCCGGGGCCGATCAAGGAAAGCTCGATTCGTCGATCGGGATCCGCCTGCCGCCGGTTCCAATCGGCCACGATCGGAGCGTAGTTGAGCGTGTGCGTGCGGGCGTAGGTCCACAGCTGCATGCCGCTCGGCGCGCCGCGCGGATGGGCGAGAATCCATCCGCTCGAGACCAGCGCCAATCCGAGGATCACCCAGACGCCGGCGCTGATGCCCATCCGGTCGCTGTGTGCCTCGGGTCGATTGACACCTCTTGCGTCTCGCATGATGCCTCGTGCGCGCACGATGCCGCGGCGCCGCCGTCCCGCAACGCCCTCACCGCAAGGGCGCGGGATTCTCGGGCAGGCACGCGCCGTTCGTGCGAATCACCTGCTGATACCAGCGATAGGAGTCCTTGGGAATTCGTTCGAGCGTCGCGTAGTCGACGTAGACCAGGCCGAAGCGCATGCGATACCCCTCCGCCCACTCGAAATTGTCCAGGATCGACCAGTGAAAGTAGCCGCGAACGTCCGCGCCGTCCGCGATCGCCCGGCGCAGGGCCAGCAGATGGCGGCACAGGTAGTCGACGCGCGGCGCGTCGTGGACAGCCCCGTCCGCGTGCACCCAGTCCATCGCCGCACACCCGTTCTCGGTAATGTAGATCGGCAGGCGGTAGCGCTCGTGGAGGAACTTCGGCCCCCAGTACAGCACCTCCGGCTCGACCGGCCAGTGGAACATCGTATGGGGGTAGCCGGGTGGACGCGGCTGCTCGACGGCGTTGCCCGCTTCGTCCGCCCGCGTCGGATGGCCCTGGTAGATGTTGACGCCGAAGAAGTCGAGTGGCTGATGAATCGCGGCGTAATCGTCCTCGAACCCTGTCGGCAGCAGCGACCCGAAACGGACGATGCCTTCTTCCGGGTAGTAGCCCAGCAGCGCCGGGTCGGCGTACCAGCTTGTGTTGAAATACCAGTCGTCGCCCGCCGGAATGCCCAGCGTCGCCCGACGCGCTGCCTCCACGTCGGCGGGCTCGACCGTCAACGGATAGCGGATGGAGCCGTGCGGCGCCCAGCCTACGCGGGCCTGCTTGCCCTGCGCGCGGATCGCGCTGACCGCGCGGCCGTGCGCCAGCAGCACGTGGTGACACGCGCGCAGCACCTCCGGGAGCGCATAGCGCATGCCGGGCGCGTGCTCGCCCCCGGCGTGCCCCAGCCCGAGGAATACCTGCGGCTCGTTGATCGTGAACCAGTGCTTGACGCGGTCGCCCAGCCGGTCGGCCATGACGGCTGCGAACTCCGCGAACCAGTCCGCGCTCGCGCGGTTCAGCCACCCGCCGCGGTCGAAGACGGCCTGTGGCATATCCCAATGGAAAAGCGTGATCCAGGGCGTGACGCCCCGGGCCAGCAGCGCGTCGACCAGCCGGTCGTAGAAGCCCAGCCCGGCCTCGTTGACCTTGCCGGTGCCCTCCGGCAGCACGCGCGGCCAACTGACCGACAGGCGGTACGCCCGCGCCCCCAGGCCAGCGATCAGGTCCGCGTCCTCGGCGAAGCGGTGGAAGTGGTCGCAGGCCCGCGCCCCGGTGTGACCGTGAAATACGCGCTGGGGCGTCTGGGCGAAAGTGTCCCAGATGCTCGGGCCGCGGCCGTCGGCATCGGCTGCCCCCTCGATCTGATAGGCAGCCGCCGCAACGCCCCACTCGAAGCCCTCGGGAAACCTCATCGGCATGTTCCAGTCCGCGAAAATCTGTTACCTTTTGTTCCGGAACAAATACTAACAACCTGCAACACCCAACGCAAGACCCGCCATCTGCCGGCTAATGCCTTGCATTCAGCGCCGGACGTCGATACACTAGCTTCGGTACATAATGAATCAACGTTGAAACATTCGCCGCCCCGGAGATCACCATCGTGCGGACAGCCACGGTACGCGGAATCGCGCGAGCGCTGGGCGTCTCGCCCGCCACGGTCTCGCGTTCGCTCAACAACTCACCGGACGTGAGCGAGGCGGTGCGGGCTCGCGTCCTCGCCGAGGCGCGCCGCCTGGGCTACGAGACGCCGCGCAAGTCCCAGGGCACCGGCCGCATCGGCATCGTCTACTTCAACGAGACCTCGGGCCCGAAGTACAGCGGCTACGACGCCGTCATCTGGGGCGGAGTCACGCTGGCCGCCACCGCGCTGAAGTACGACGTCGTCGTGATGGACCCGTTGGACCGTGGGGCGAGCGAATCCTTCAGCGCATACATCACGCGGAAGGGCGTGGACGGCCTGATCATCCGCGTCGACCAGCAGACCCGGCAGTTCGCACCGCTGATCGCGGAGGAGAACGTGCCGCATATCGTCGTGGCTGACCGGTTCGAGGACGACCACGTCAACTATGTATCCTGCAACTCGTACGAACCGTCGAAAGCCGTGGTCGAGCACCTGCTGCACATGGGCCATCGCCGCATCGCCGTGTGCCACAACACGGTGCTCGACACCGACCACGAGGACCGCATCGCCGCGTACAAGGCGGCACTGACCGATTCGGGTATTCCCATCGCACCCGAACTGATCATCGCCATCAACGCGGACGTAGGCGGCGGCGGAGCGGCGCTCAACCGCCTGCTTTCCGCCCCCCAGCCACCGACGGCTGTCTTCTTCACCGATCCGGCCCTGACCGTCGGGGCGCTGCGCCGCGCGCTCGAAATCGGCATCTCCGTCCCCGACGAACTCTCGATCGTGGGCGTCGACGACGAGCGCCTGCGCAAGATGACCTACCCGGTCTACACCGCGGTGTGCCAGGATGCCGCCGAGCTGGGCTACCAGGCCGGGCGCTGGCTCTGCAACCAGCTCGCGTCGCGTTCGCGCAAGGAGCGGCCGGCGTCGGCGCTGCACCTGGCCATCAAGGCGTTCCTGGAAATCAACCAGACGACCGCGCTGCCTCCGGATCAGCCCGTACGGGTCAGTCCGACGGGACGGCGGATTCCCTGCGAACAGGTGCCGCCGCAGATGACGCTGCGCCGCTGAACAGGTCGAAACAACATGCTCCCCCGACAATCGCGCACAGCACTGCTGGCTGGACTCGCGCTGTTGATCTTCGTGACGACCGTGCCCGCCGTCCCGCCCCCGCTCGAACTCAACGGCCGCCGGTTCGTCAATAGTTCTGGCAAACCCGTCACGCTGCGCGGATGCAACCTCGGCAACTGGCTGCTGCTCGAGCCGTGGATGCTCAACATCCAGCGCGAATTCCGCGACCAGCAGGACATCCTCGACACGCTGCGATCCCGCTTCGGCGCGGAGAGGACCGCGGAGCTGCTCGCGATCTACCGCGAAAACTGGATCGGCCCGCGCGACATCCAGATCGTGCGCGACTTCGGCTTCAATCTGCTGCGCGTGCCGTTCCACTACAGCGTGCTGGAAACCGACGGCCCGCCGTACGCGCTGCGGCCCGACGCGTTCCGTTGGCTCGACCGCGCGATCGAACTCGCCGAGCAGGCGGACCTCTACGTCATCCTCGACATGCACGGCCTGCCCGGCGGCCAGAGCGTCGACATGACCACCGGCGAGCGCGGGCAGAACCGCCTGTGGCGCGACGAGACCTGCCAGGAGCGCACCGAGCGGCTGTGGCGGGCCATCGCGCAGCGCTACCGCAACCAACCGACGGTCATCGCCTACGATCTCGCCAACGAGCCCTGGGGGGATTACCACACGAACAACGACGCCGAGCTGGTGCGGCTCATGGATCGGCTCTATCACGCGGTGCGGGCCGCCGACCCCGACAAGCTCATCCTGGCGGCGGGGTCGCTCAACGGGATTGGTTTTTACGGCAGACCGACCGAGCACGACTGGCGCCACGTGGGCTACACCGAACACTTCTATCCCGGCATGTTCGGCTTCGGCGGCCCCACCCTGGAGTGGCACGCCCATTTCATCGGCTTTCACCTCGCCGCCCGGCAGGCCGCAGTCGAGCGGCTCGACGTGCCCTACCTCGTGGGCGAGTTCAACGTGGTGTTCGACACGTGTGCCCAGCCAGCGTTGATGCGCCGCTACTACGATCTCTACGCATCTCGGGGCTGGATGGCGACCATGTGGTCGCTGCGGGTGATGAGCCGCGAGGGCCCCCACGACAACAACTGGTACCTGGAAACCAACGCCGAACCCTACCGGCTGCCGGAACTACGGACGGCGCGCGACACCGAAATCGCCGCGGCGTTCGCGCACTTGGGCAGCATGCCCCGCGCGGTGGACGAGGAACTGCGCAGCGCGCTGACCGCGCCCAAGGCGACGCCACTGCCGATGCTGACGTTTTCGGCGCCGGCGGGCGGGCACGCCGGCGCTCCACCCGGGCTGCAGCTCAGCCGGATTGGGAATGATGCGGACGGCCGCTTCGATCTCCTGGCCGAGGGCGCCACGCGCTTTGCGGGCACCGGCGCCGACATCTGGGGCGAGCGCGACACCTTTGCGTTCTGGCATGCACCGGCGGATGCAACGGTCGATTATCCGGCGGTGCTCCTGCGCTTCGACGCGCCGCATCAGTTCGCCAAGGCCGGTGTCATGCTGCGGGCCGATGCGTCGCCGGGGTCCGCGCACGTGCTGGTGCACGCCCATCCCGACGGACGGCTGATCGCCGCGTGGCGCAAGGACGCCAACGGGCCGACGCACCAGGAGTGCCTGGCCGTACTGGGTTTTCCCATGACGGTGGCGCTGCGGCGGTCGCCTTCCGGACTGGCGGCGGCCTACCAGTCGCCCGATGGTGCGTGGCGTGAGTTCAATCTTCCGGAGATCCCTGCGCTGAGCGCCGGCGGCCTGATCGGCATCGCCATCAGCTCGCACTATCCGGGAGTACCCGCAGATTGCTGGGTTGCGACGCCCTCCGCGGTTCCTCTGCTGTCCGGTCGCTTCTCGTCCGGTGGGAATCTCCTCGCCGCCCCGTCGTTTGCAGCGCCGGACGAGAATACCGACCACGACATCGCGGCGCCGTGGAAGACGTGGGGGTCCGGCTGGTCGGCGGCGAACGACGCGTTGGCGTTCACCCCGGGGGCGATGTCTTCGGCGGTGGACGCCGGCATTTACCAGGACCGCACCGGCCTGACGCCGGGACAGCGCGTGCGCTTCGCCATTCGCGTCGAACCGACGTCGGCCCGGGAGCAATACGAGCCGCTCTTCGTCGAGCTGCGCATCGAAAGCGCATGGCACGGGCGCCGGCTGCACGTCGCTTCGTGCACCTGGAACTGCGCCCAACTGGCGGCGCAGGCGGCGAACACCCTGCAGCTCGACGGCACGCTTCCGGGTGACAACGCGCGCGTGCTGATCCGCTTCACGGCAACGGGCGGGGATCAAAGCGCTGGCCGCGTGCGGCTCGGACCGGCGTCGCTCGGCGTCCTGCCGTAGGTGGGATTGCGGTAAACCGACAGGTCACGTCGAACCGCGCGTCGCCAGTGATGCCGCCTCGATAAACACCCGCCGCACAGCCGGAACCGCCTCCTTGATCTCGCGGTTCAGATCGGCGGTGGCCGCCTCCACACCGTCGCTGGAGAGTTGCGGCTCGAAATCCACGCTCAGGTTGACCAGGATGTTCTCCGGCCCCATGTGCATGGTGATCAGCTCGTTGAGATTGAGTATGCCCGCATGCGCGACGACGATTCCGCGGATCCGCTGCTGCACCTCCACGTTGGCCGACTCGCCGATCAGCAGCCCCTTGGTCTCCCAGGCGAGCAGGATCGCGACCGTTGCCAGGATCAGCCCGATGACGATCGAAGCCGCCCCGTCGAAGTGCGCGTTGCCCGTGAGCTGCCCGAGCAGGATCCCGCAGAACGCGACGAGCAGACCAAGCAAGGCGGCGCTGTCCTCGAAGAGCACGATGAACATCGTCGGGTCCTTGCCCTGGCGCACCGCCTGGATGTAGCCGCGCTTGCCCTTCGCCGCCCGAAACTCGCGGAAGGCGATCACGCAGGTATACCCCTCGAAGCAGAACGCGATCCCCAGCACGACGTAATTGATGAAGATGTCCTCCATGGGGTGCGGGTGGATCAGGTGCTTGATGCCCTCGTACAGCGATACGCCCGCCCCGACCGCGAAGATGACGATCGCCACGACGAACGACCAGAAGTACACCTCCTTGCCGTGGCCGAAGGGGAACTGGGCATCGGCGGGCTGGCGGGCCTGGCGCAGGCCCCAGAGCAGCAGGGCCTGGTTGCCGGTATCCACCACGGAGTGGATGGCTTCAGCCAGGATGGCGCTGGAGCCGGTCAGGGTCGCCGCCACGAATTTGGTGACGGCGATCCCCCCGTTGCCGAGGAGTGCCGCGTAGATCACCTTCTTGGAGCCGGTCGCCATATAGGGTGCGGATTATAACGCCCCGTCGCGAGCCGGCAGGGGGCCCGTCGCGACTGTTCCCCGCGATCGCCAGGAGCCGATGAACTTAATGTCAGTTGCGGCGCGGTGGCGGCGCCTTGCTCAGGTTTCTATGCTCCCGCGGAATCGCGTGGAGCCGATCACGAGCAGGTGGATCCACGGCAACGCCCAGGAACAAAAGGAAGCCGCGCCGGGCGAGGAGAATCTTCGATGAAGTCACCGCGAACCAAGGAAAAGCAGCCTTCCGCTCAGTTCAATCCCCGTCAGTCCAAGGCGGCTGACGCCCAGGCTCGCGACGAAAAAGTCCGTCAGCGGGCGTACGAGCTGTTCGAAGCGCGGATGCGCGCGGGCTCGCCCGGAAGCGACGTGACCGACTGGCTACAGGCCGAGCACGACGTTGCCACGGCGTAGGTCCGCGGCGTCATTCGGGTAGGCGAAGCTGGTGATTCGGCGCCTGCCGATATCGGTGCCATGCTGCGCCCATCAAGCGCCTGGGGACGTTGCGGTTTGTTGCGTCCTCGTCCACCCATAAACCCATTCCTGAAAACAGGTTAACGATATTTCTTGACACGTCGCCCGCCGCGCTTTAAACTAGTTTAAAGAAATGGCCACTCCGCTCCTCCAGAGGACGATCGCCATGCCGGCTCAGCCCCAGCGCCGCCCGCAGCAAACCGCCCGCCCGAACGCGGCGGCTCGGCAACAGCGCCACGCCCACGCCGCGTTCACCTTGATCGAGTTGCTCGTCGTCGTGTCGATCATCGCCCTGCTCATCTCCATCCTGCTGCCCTCGCTGCGCAGCGCGCGGGAGCAGGCCAAGACCGTGAAGTGCCTGGTGCATGCGCGCGGGCTCGGCCAGGCTTCCCTGGCGTTCGCTCAGGAACACGACGGCCGGATGCAACTGGCGGCCGGAGAGGTGGGCGTTAACGCGGCTGATCCGGACCGCAGCCGGTTTGCCTATGACGCCGAAGGCGAGCTTCTGGCGTGGCCGACCGCTCTGGCGCAGGCTGCCGGCATGAGTGGATTCGAGGCCAACTGGCGCTGGGGCGTGCGGGCTGCGTCCTTCGCGGACGCGGATGCCAAGCGGGACAAGATCAGCGACCAGTTCGAGTTGGCGGGGTGCCCGGCTGACCGGGTCCAGCTCGCCACGCCGGTCTGGCCGATGGGCACGGGGACCGGCATGCTGCAGGGCACTGGGGATCCCGATGATCCGGTCCCGGCTGGCGCGGGCGTTGGCTACTGGGGCCTGTTGAGCTACGGCATCAACGAGGACATCGTCGGGGCGAAGACGTACGAGGACAAGCCGCCGCCGGTCTTTCGCTACAGCGCGTCGGGCACGGCGCAGATAGGCGAGCAAAGTTCGGGTGCGGGCGATCGGCTCGTGGGCAACATGGATCGCATTTACGACCCTTCCACGGTGCTGCTGTTCGTGGATGCGGGTCCGAACAGCGAGAACGAGGCGCTGGCGGGTCAGTTCACGATCGCGAACCAGGCCGGCCTGGCGAATCTGGTCACGTCGGCGCGTTGCGCCGGCCCGCTGCTGAAGGATTTCGAGTGGCAGTGGTTCAAGCGCATTCCCACCCGCCGGCATCCCAAGGGGCGTGTCAACGTCCTGTTCGCCGATTATCATGGGGAGCCGGTCCAACCGGTCGAGTTTCAGATGCACCGCGTGGCGGGCGACGAGATCGCCATTCGCCACAACAAGGTCGTTCGTGTTTCGCCCTATCCGCCGTTTGCACGCTAGGGTGCCGGCGAAACACGGCAGAACGCATCTCGGCCGAAGTGATTCCCGAAGTGTCGAAGGGCGCATGGCAAGCATCGAGGAAATAGCGCGACGCGCGAAGGTCTCCAAGACGACCGTCTCGTTCGTCATCAACGGCAAAGCCGGTCCCAGCGCCGAGACCGTCCGCCACGTGCGCCGCGTCATCTCCGAGATGAACTACGTACCCTCGGCGCTGGCCCAGCGCTTCGCCCGCAGCAAGAGCAAGACCATCGCGCTCATCGTGCTGCCCTACCCGCAGGTCTTCCGCGATCCGCATCATGGTGACGCCCTGGACGCCGTGCACGAGACGCTGCGCAGCCAGGATTACTCGCTGCTGCTGGACACGTCGCGGCCGGAATTCGTCACCCAGCGCCGTCACCTCAACCTGCTGCAGAGCGGGCAGGTGGACGGCATGCTGCTGCTCGAGCCGACGCTCGATCAGCCGTACCTGCGCGACCTCACGGATGTGCCCGGCCCCGTCGTGATCATCAACAGCGACGGCACTTCGCTCGGGCTCGATTTCGTGCGCACCGACGACGTCGCGATCGGCCGCATCGGCACCGAGTATCTGCTGCAGCTCGGCCACCGCGCGATCGGGTTCATCGCCGCGAGTTCGCACCATGCCTCGGCGCGCGACCGCCTGACCGGCTTCATCCAGACGATGAAGGCGAACGGGATGCCGACCGACAGCGGCCGCGTATTCCAGGGCGCGTTCGACACGAGCTTCTGGTCCGGCCACGAGGGGTGCACGCAGATCCTCCGCGATCATCCGGAAACGACGGCTATTTTCTGCTCCAACGACACGATGGCGCTCGGCGCGCTCGAGGCCGCGAACAAGCTCAGCCGCAAGGTGCCGGACACGCTGTCGATCCTGGGGGTCGATGACAATCCCACCAGCGGTTACTGCACACCGCGGCTGTCGACGATCCGGCAGCCGAGCCACGAGGTCGCCCGCCAGGCGACGCATATCCTGCTCGAGCGACTGTCCGGCGAACCCCACATTGCCCCCAGTCCGATCCAGCGCGTGCTGCCGCCGATGCTGGTGCCGCGAGAATCGTGCGCTCCCCCTCCGGAGCGGCATCCGCGCCGGAAATAAGCCAAAACCATCAAGGCACGGTTACGAAGAGGGGCATCAGCGCGCCGAAATCGGCAAGATCGACGTCCGTATCCCCATCCGCATCGAATGCGGCCAAGCACTCTCCGGCGGTCGGAGGCGCCACCGGGTCCGGAGTTACGCCGGGGCCGGCGAAGCAGTCCCCGAATCGGCTGAAATCTGTGACCGTCACCATACCGTCGCCATCGATGTCACCGAGCACGCGCGTGCCGGGGGCTGTGACCATCGCAGGAAGACTGGGCGCCGAGGTGTTGCCCAAGACGTCGCGCGCGCGGACCACGTAGGTGTACATCGCGCCCGCCAGTGGCGTCGCATCCGCGAAGCCGCTCGTGGATGTGAAGGCCACGGACAGACCATCGCGCAGCACTTCGTAGCCCGCCAGCGCGACATCATCCGTCGAGGGTGACCATTGCAATGCGATCGACTGCGCAGCGCCCGCACTCGCGGTCAGGTCCGCGGGGGCTGTCGGGGGCTGGTCATCCAGCGTGCATCCGTCCGGCTTGAGCCGATCCTCCGGTACGATCTGCTCGTTGAGTCCCGGCGCCGACCATTTGAGCGCGACGTGCGCGCTGCCCGAGACTTCGCGATAGGCAAGTACGATCCGGTACCACTGCCCGCCGGCCAGCACGATCTCGCCGGATTGCGGCGGCGTGCCGGCGCCATCCCAGTCATCGACGAGCATGACGTCGTTGACGAACAGGCGGGCGTCGTCGTCCGCGTCGACCGTGAACGTGTAGCGCCCGGTCAGCGGCGGGCGCACCCAACCGCTCCAGCGCGCCATGAACGTGTCGGAGCCCATGGACGAATCCGGCGCGCCCCCCGCCCAGTCGAAGTCGATCGTGGCGTCCACACGCGTCATGACCGCGTCGGCAAACGCCGGTGCGTCAAAGTACTGTCCGCGCAGACCGTTGGTGGGCGCGGGCACGTCGAGATAGTCGAGGTTGATCGCCCCGCTGCCGCCGAAACCGACGACGACTTCGCGCGGTCCGGCGGATAGCTGCAGCGCCTTCGACGTCTCGGCCCACGCGTCCCAGTTCTGCAGCGGCGGAAAGACGACGTCGCCGGCGTAAGCGCCGTCAACGTACACGGAGCGGCTTGCGGCGATGCGGCCGCCGTTGGCATATCCCCACCGCAGGTCATAGACGCCGTCGGCCGGCACGCAGATGCTGAACGCGACACCCTCGTTGGCGCCGCTGGTGAATTCGTCGACGAAGGCGGCGCCCGAGTAACCGCCATGATCCGTATCGACCGCCACGTTGGTCTTCAGCCCGTCTTCGGCCTCGTAGCGACCGCTCGCGGGCGCCGACAGCCGGCGGTGGATGAAAAGCGTGGTCCAGTACTCCAGGCGCGGCAGCGTGAACGCAACGTAGGGGCCGGTGATATCGCTGCCGAGTGAAAAGGCCAGCTCGGTCTGAACGCCGCCGTCGTCGGGAGACACGGCCACGACCGAATCGACCGCCGCACCGGCGCCGACGTGAACTGTCACCGGCAGATCGGTCAGTACCGCCGGCGCATTCGCCGGGTTGCGCCACTGATCATCATTGCCGAGCAGGTTGACGAGATGCACGACGCTGTACGCGTCCGTCTTGCGCCGCTGCACCCAGATGGCGTCCCCGCCCGGCACGGTGGACACGTTCGCGCCGGAAATCGCAATCCACTGGGCGCCTTGGTCGCCGTCGTCCAGCGCGCGGTCGAACAGAACGTTCTGGTACGCCGTGAGAAACGAGTAGTAGCCCTTCATGGCCGCCCGCAGTCCCGGCGTCATCTGCTTGCGCACCCAGGGAAAAAACTCATGCGAGAGCATGTGGTCGCCGTCGCCGAGTTCGAGGCGATAGGCCCCCGCGACGGCAAACGCCGCGGTCGCCAACCGCGCTGCGGGCGCGCTGAACTCCGGCATTTCGTCGTAGTAGTTGAGGTAGGAGGGCAGGACCAGCGCCGCACCGCCCGCGCCGCCGCGCGTCCAGCGCACGTAGTCGACGATGCCCTGGTAGCGCTCGTTGCCCCAGACCTCGGCGTATAGGAAATCGCAATCGCCCTGGCTGACCACCTCGGGCGCCCCCCACCCGTCAACCTGCGCCCCCACCAGGTTGAAGGTGACGGCGCGCCTGCCGACTGCAGGCGCCTGCTGCGCCGCCAGCCCGTCGAGCTCAGCGCGGGCGCGGGCGAGCATCTGCTGAAAGGACCACCCACTGGAAAAGTCGAGTTGCACACCGGCATACGAGTAGATCGGATTCTTGTAGCCCAATTGATCGAAATGAACGCCGTCGAAGTCGAGCGCGAGAATCGCGTCGTCCACTTCGCCCATCAGGTGGTTCTGCCAGGCCGTATTGGCGGGATCGAAGAGGTAGAGCCAGATGCCCTCGGCGCTCTTGAGATCGTGCGCGTGCTGTGTCGCGTGCCCCGGATCCGCATAGATGCCCCACTGGGGGTCGACGCCGCTGAGCGTCGCGTAGTCCTCGCGGGCGCCGTAGATCTGGAAATAAGGCATCGCCGCGACGGAGCGGCTGTGGGCAGCCGCGATCAGGTCCTCGAGCACTCCGAAGGAGATCGCGGCGCCGCGCCAGTCGATCCAGGGATCGTTGACGACGCCCGGCCGCGGCCGCTGAATGACTTTTTCGTGGCGCCACATCCAGTCGTAGAACTGCAGCGCGTCGAGATGGTAGTCCTCGACAAGCTGGCGGATCAGCGCCGCGCTCGTCGCCTGCGGCTGGCCGTTGTAGAACTGCGTGAGGTAGCCGTACCGTGGGAAACGCGTCCAGTCGCTCGACACGTCGATGGCGGTTACGGCTTGATCAACCGCGCCGGCGCGCACTTCGACCGAATAGCCGCGGTAATCGAGCTGCGGCGCCGTCCAAGCGAAGACCTGCTCCGTCACGCCCGACTGAGCGGACAGCGCCACGGCTGACTGCGCCTCGTGGACCACCACTGTGCCCAACCGGATTTCCAGCGACAGCGCTCCCGACCACGCCGCGCCCGTCGTGTTCTGCAGCTCGACGTGGATGGCGACCGACTCGCCGGGCAGGTAGCGTGCTTTCTCCGTGTACGCGCGGTTGATGAGCGGACCGGCGGCGGCAGACTGGGCCAGCGCCGGACCAGCCACAATCAGCACGGCGAAAATGCGCACGCGTCCTGGCAAGATCAACGCTCCTTCCTGGCCGCCTATTCGCACAGCGGATCGGGCACGACGCCGGGCCCGGACAGGCAATTCGTAAAGGCGTCCGTGTCGGCGGCGTCGAATGCGCCGTCGCCGTTGCGGTCCAGGCACACGCAGGCGCCCGCGGGCACCCCCGACGCAAAACACTGTTGATAGGCGCCGAAGTCCACCAGATCAACGTCGCCGTCGCGGTCGAAGTCGGACGTCGGGTGCGGACAATCCAGCAGATCCGCGTACGAGCGCACCGCGGCGACATCGCGATTGACCCGGACCGACGAAAGGAAGCCGCCAATGAACGTCAACTGGTTGAAATAGCAGCTCTCCAGGCCGTCGTGCTCGAACTGCTCGATCACGTAGCGGTACAGGCCGTCCTCGGCCACACTGAAGTAGAACGGAACCGGAATCGGTCCCTTGAGCGCGTTCGAACGTCCCACGTTCCAGCCGTCGTGGATCGGGTCGTTGCCGCCGATCCAGAAGTCAAAGCCGTTGTCGCTGTCCACCTCGAAGAGATAGCCACCGGCGTGCAACTCGAGATATCCGCTGATCCGCGTCGCGAAGTCGTTGGCATTCGGCGGACCGGGATAATCCGCCACACCGCCAAAGGCAATCTCGCCGGCGATGACGTCCGCGACCGGTACCGCCTGCTGATTCAGCGAGGGCACGCCGTCGAGCCCAGCAGCCAGCAGTTCCGCCGCGCTCTCGAGGCTGCGGAAGGTGTCGCCGCCGTACGCCCGATTGCCGTCTCCGCCGCGGAAGTCGCGATTGACCGTCTGTACGCGGAAACCCGGCCGGCCGCCGGCGCCGAGTTCGGCGGCCTTGGCGCTGCCCGGCACGCGCACCGGATTGGCGTACGCGGTGCTGGCGGGCGCAACCGACAGGCTGCGGTACACCTTGACCGTGGATGCGGGATCATTGACCAGAACAGCCGTGCCGTTCGGCAGGTACTGGAAGAACTCGAACGACAGCCCGCCGCCGTGCTCGAAGAAATCGACGCGCACGTCGTAGAGACCGGGCGCAGCGACGTGCACAACGATCGGCGTCGTGTCCTGCGGGCCGCTTCCGAACGGCCAGAGCGTCACCGCCACGCCGCCGATCCAGACGATGCCGCCGTCGTCGGCGTTGAAGTTGAGCGCGTAGTCGCCCGCTGCGGGGAATTCCAGGTATCCGCGGGCGCTGACCGCCAGGTCGTCGTTGCCGCCCGCGGCGTTCACGATCGAACCGAACGTGCTGATCAACCGGTCGGAGCCGAATCGGCCTGCCGGCCCTTCACCGGTATCGGTGTAGTTGACGGCGCCCGGAGTGTCCATCGCCGTCGGGAACGCGTTGCTCGTGAGGTCCACGTGATTGTTTTCGATCAGCATCGTGCCGTAGGCGCTCTTGTCGATCACCGGCGGACTTCCCGCACCGATATCGACCGCCTTGGCCAGCGTCGCGGACCAGCCCGGATCGGTGCCAGCGCCGGCGCCGGCCACGCGGCGCGCAACAGGAATAACGGTACCGTGCGGCGGCCAGGTGTACGCGCCGCTCGTAGCCGAGACGTTGACGGAGATCGTCGAGCCGGCTCCGTTCAGCGCGACGAGCCCGCTGCCGCTGACGACCTCACCGAGTTCGACGCGGGCGTCGCCGATGAACTCGACGTGCTCGACGCGGATGGGATACGTGCCCGCCGCGAGAATCTCGATCGGCACGACCTGCTCGCCGCCGGACGTCGCTGACCACACGGTCTGGTTGCCGATCTTGAGGTGGACGTGGTCGTCCCACTCGAGCCAGAGGTTGTAGATGCCCGGCGCCGGGAACGTCGCGAAGCCCGAGGCCCGCGTGGCGAAGTTGTCGCCGGTGACTCCGGGGAAATCCACACCGCCCGCGATGCTGCCGTCCGGCTGGGGCGTGGTGTCACCGTTCACGTCGCGGAAATTGACGGTCGTGACGACCGCGCCGCCCGACCGGTCCTGCATGGCGTCGAGCATCCGCTGGGCGGTGAGAGCACCGTCGTCGTCACGTGATTCGATGATCGCGATCCCATCGGGAGCGGTCACTGTCTTCATGACGAAGCCGCTCGCCCCGGTGCCGCCGCCCGCGACCTTTTCGGAAACGGGTATGGTCACGGTGGGGAGCTCGTAGTCGCCAACCGGTGCGGGCACGCCGTTCAGCGTCCCATACACGCGCGGCTGATGCGCCGGGCTGCTGTCCGTCCCGATCAGCGCCGCCTGCTCGGGCGCGAGCAGCACGCTGCGCGGCACGATGCGGGCGAACTCGAGCCCAGCCCCGCCGCCTCCGTTGAAATGCAGCAGGCGAATCGGGTAGACGCCGGCTTCCGCGATCCGGATGGTCGCCCGGCTCGGATCGCTGCACAAACGGCCGCCGCCGAAGATCGAGACGAGCTGTTCCGTCGGCCCGTCGCCGAGGACCAGTTCGAAACCGTCGTCGCTGCGCGTCTGGACGATGTAGTCGCCCGCGGCGGGGAAACAGATCCAGCCACTGGCCAGAATGCCGAAAGACTCGGAACCCGCAGTGACGTTGGGATAGGGCCGACTGGCTGCGAAGTCGCCGAGACACTCGCCGCCGTCATCGTAGTTGAGATCGGGTTCGCCGCTGACCTGGCCGACCGGTCCCGTGCCGAAGAACCGGGCGATGGCGATCGACGTCTTCAGCGCGTCGATGCCGTAGCGGACGGGTTCGTAGCTCTCGACGTTCCAGCCGGGGCTGGCGAGCCCGGTGGTCGCGCAGTCCGCCACCTTCGCTTCGTTGGCTATTTCCACGATCGGACCGCCGTTGGTCGGAACGTCGATCGTGGCGCACGCCGGGGGCAGCGCCCCGCCTTCGTCGTCGGCGCTGACCACGACGTTGTCGATCTGGAACACCGCATCGCAGTCGCCCGTCGCGGCGGTGAAGCCGAATACCGCATCCAGCGCCGGCCATTCACCGACGCAGGCTTCGAGGACGAGTTTTCCGTAGGGCGGATCTCCCGGGTCCACGCCGTAGGCGATTGGCGTTCCCGCCTCGCCGGGATCTTTCGTCGCGGGATCCACCTTGAGATAGACGCGCACGACGCCGGCCCCGCCCTCGGCAGGGTCGTTGTAGAAAACAGTAACGTGCAGCGGCTGGTTGTTATCGCCCACCGCGCGCATGTCGGGCAGGCTCCCGGGCGTGAGCGCCACCGGCGGATCGACGTCGGTCGCGAGGCTCGGGATGTTCTCGCCGCCGTTCCACATCGCGCGGACATCCACACCCACGTGATTGGTCGCGTCGGGCGCGGCGGGTTCGTTGCCGTTGTAGAAGATGTCGAATTCGATGGCCAAGCCCTCGATGCCTGCCCAGGCCAGCCCGCCACCCTGCGTACCGACCCGCGCCACGTCGGATGCGAGGGCCGACACGGGCTGAATGGCGAATACCAGCCCGTCCGCCGACGTCACGACACCGTTGGTTGGGAAATCTAAACACGCGGTACCCGTCCGAATGGAGACGTCGAACTCGGCGTGCAGGCTGGCGCCGTGCAGGTCCAGCGGGTAGTTCGGTTCGCTCTGCCCCGCGTACCACGCGGATACGGCCCGCCACGCGTCCAGTGGCGTTTCGACGGGGTGAATCAGCGTGAGGCGGTGGCCGCCGGACCACGCCACGTTGTAGTTCACCGACCCGCCCGGAGGGGAAATCGCCAGGCTCGGCCACACGGCTGTATCGCTCGAGAAAACACCCGGCGGCAGTGCCGGAACGAGCGCATCCTGCGTCTGCCAGCCGGTAGGCACGGCGTAGTCGGCGTAGCTGTTGAAATCGTCGGCGTAGCTGAAGATGACCGCCGCATGCGCGTTCGATGCTCCCGCGAGCAGGTGGATCGCGGACGCGAGCGTGATGGCGATAACGGTGTGTCTCATGGTTACCATCTCCGGGGCAACAAGCGTATGGATGGACAGGGACATTCCGCGGGGAGGGGATGTGCTCGGCCCCCCCGGGTTGCGGGCCCGGGTGGGGGGCACGGAACCTGGGATACCTTTGCAACCGGGTATGGAAGAGCCTCGGCGGCTTGGGGCCACATCGCCAATCCTTAAACCAGTTTAAATCACCCCCAGTCTAGCTACTTCGTCCACCCGGTTCAAGAACCTTCACAGCAAAGTGGCCATGCGCCGCGGATGGCCCTCCTGGGCCCGGAGAACCAGACTGCCGCTTGCAGGACGAATGAACATAATATATTGTCCCTACATAAGTTAAATGGGGCATGCCCATGCGGTTGCAACTGGGTGGCTGGGCTGTTCTTCACGGGCTCGCAGCTCGCGTCGGTCGTGCGACTCGGGCAGCCACTGCGTCCGCGGCGAGGGTGGTGGCAACCAAAACCGTTGCAATCGGCGGGGGGAATCTTTAAACTAGTTTAAAGAACGCGTCCGCTCCACCGAGGCGATCGTCGCTCCATGGTTCGCGAACCCAGACACACCGTGCCGTTTAGCACCCTTGCCGGGTGGCTTGCTCTGGGCTTATGCCTCGGGACGTGGTCGGTATCCCCCCGGAACTGCTCCGCGTCAACGCCGTCCGCCCCAGCGGATCCGGCACAATCGATTTCCCAATGGGCGCTGCAGGTCTCAGCCGTCCACGACGTGGGGTTCCGGGTGACGATCGGGGACGGTGGCGCGGCGAAGGGGGACGTCGATGGTCCGCGCCATCGGCTCGCCGTCCATCCGTCTACAGGCCGCTTGGAATTCTTCATAAAGTCGGACCGCGGCGGTGCTGCCGAAGACCTGCTGTGGGCGGCGGAGATCCGCCAAGTCCCACGTTACGGCCGTGCGGGGGTGCCCGGCCTCGAACTCGCCTGGCGTGCTCACGACGACGAAGCGCTCTATGGGCTGGGCGAGCGTTTCGACGGACTCAACCAGGCCGGCAAGTCGGTGGAGATGTGGATTCGCGATGCGCCGGGCGGCGGCGTGAATCTCGCCGATTCCTATTTCTGCACACCGGTGCTTTTCAGCTCCCGCGGCTACGCTCTGTTCGCCACGGACAATCCGGAAGGGTCCTTCGACCTGAACGCGGGGCACGACGGCTGGTGCCGCTATCGGCGGGCCGGGACGAAGCTGACGTTCTACATCATTGGCGGGGACAACCTGCGGTCGCTCGTTGAGGCACGCGGGCGCATCGTCGGCCCGTTTCGCGGGGTGCCCGACTGGGCCTGGGGGCCGTGGGTCAGCCGCAACAGCTTCGAGACGCAAGCCGAAGCGGAGGCTGTCCTGGCCGAGATGACGCAGCGCAACCTGCCGGTCGCAGCCATCGTGCAGGAGGCGTGGAAGGGACGCAGCGAGTCGGGTGACTTCAACAACGTCTCGCCGCAGCGCTGGCCGGACTTCAGCGGTTATCTCGCCGCGTGTGCCGACGGGCACGTGTGCAACATCCTCTGGCAAACGCCGATTCTCCACCCCACGTCGCCCCACTTCGCGGCTGCGCGGGAGCGTCACTTCCTCGTCTGCGACGCGCACGGCAAGGTGCGCCTCCGCCGCAACTGGCTGGCGGGGTTTGCGAACATCGATTTCACCAATCCGCAGGCCGTGGGCTGGTGGCAGGACCAGATGCGTGACGAGCTGCGCGCCGGCGTATGCGGATTCAAGGCCGACGACGGGGAGGACATCGCAGCCACCGACACGTTCTTTGACGGGCGGCGCGGCTGGCAGATGCACAATCTTTACTCCACGCTGTACAACCGGGCGTTGATCGCGCTGCTCGACGACGCATCGGTCGACGGCATGATCTGGGCGCGCAGCGGCAGCCTGGGCATCGAGCAGGCGCCGGCGCTTTGGGCCGGCGACCAGTACGCGACCTGGCCGCAACTGCGTTCCCTGGTCCCAGCCGGTCTCTCCACGTCGATCAGCGGCATGCCGTTCTGGGGTCACGACATCGGCGGATACCTCGGCACGCCATCCCCCGAACTCTACATCCGCTGGCTGCAGTTCGGAGCGTTCAGCCCGCTGATGCAGTACCACGGCGTGACGCCGCGCGAGCCGTGGGCCTTCGGACCGGAGGCAGAACTCGCCTACGCGCGGTTGGCGCATCTGCGCGCAGCGTTGGCGCCGACACTCAAGGCGCTCGGCGCCGCAGCCGCCCGAGCCGGCACGCCGATCATGCAGCCAATGATCTATGCATTCCCCGACGATGCGCGGTTCATCGGCGAGGACACACAGTACATGCTCGGACCGGATCTGCTGGTCGCGCCAGTGCTGGAGGAGGGCGCCTACGGGCGCCGCGTGCTGTTTCCCGCCGGCCGCTGGCGCCAGACGCTCAAGCCGGTGGCCTTCACCGGGCCCGCGGCGTACGACGTCGCGATCGATGTGCAGTCGGTGCCCGTGTTTGTTCGAGACGGGGCTGACCTGGCGATCAACCCGGACCAACTGCGTCAGGTCCCGCCCGGGATCAGACCCCACGAGCTGACGCCGGAACCGATTCTCCAGAATGTCAACGTCCCCTTGATGGGCAATGCCTTTACCGGCAGCGCGCCCGCGACGTTCGAATGCGATCCCGAGCACGCCAGCGATATCACGATCCGCGTCTCCCGGCTGGGAGAATCGCAACTCACCCAGGCAATCACTCCGGAGTGGAACGGGGCCACCTGCCGCTTCTCCATCGAGACGCACCCTGGGCCCGATTTGCTGGGCGCTGCCCAACATTATGCCATCGAGTTGCAGACCGCTCCGACTGAACGTCGCACACTGTATGACGGAACCATCCGCTGGCTCGAACCGGCGACGCTCGCCCTGTCGACGGAGACGACCTCCGCGAGCGCCGACCGACAGATTCACGCAGAAATGGTCAATCGAACGAGTGCTCCCGTGCCGGTCGATTTGACACTGACGCTGCCAAACGACGCTCAGGCTGAGCACATCGTGCTCGCACCGTACGAGCGCAAGGACATCGTGCGCAAGATCTCGTTGCCAGACCGCACCGCTGTGGTGAGCCGGAGCATATCCGCTGAATTGCACTGCAGCGGCAAACGGATCAGCCACGAAACCGCCTTTGTCGCCCCGGGATGGCGCTGGGTCGTCGTGGGTCCATTCCCAGCCTATGACCGCGCCGCCTTTCGCATGGCTTTCAGCCCCGAGTGGACCACCTCCGCAGACGTCGCATTCGCCACGTCCGACGGCACCGTGCGCTGGGAGCAATACGCCGGGGGTGACACAGATCGGCACAACGAAATCGACTTCCGCGCGCTCTACGGTGAACAGACCGCGGCGGCAGCGTACGCACTGACACGGTTCCAGTCCGACCGCGCTCAACCCGCCGAGCTGTGCTTCGGCAGCGACGACACGCTCACCGTCTGGCTGAACGGTCGCCGTGTCCACCAGGCCGAGACGTACCGTTCGGTCGCCTGGGATCAGGACATCGTCCCGATCGAACTCGTCGAGGGAACCAACACGCTGCTCGTCAAGGTCGGACAGGATCTCGGTGCCTGGCAGCTTCGCGCGCGTATCACCGGACCCGCGGGGGCGGCGATCGAAGGTGTCCGCGACGGGTTCGACGACTTCGAGGCCTACGCAGCCGGTCGCTCGGCGCCGGCGCGCGTCGTGAGGCGTCCCGATCCGCTCGCCTGGTCGCTCACCAGCCCGCTGTCGACCGAGCAGGCTGCCCCACTGGCGCAGCAGATACTCAGCGCGAACAACGGCGAGAACTGGCCGCCGGTCGTGAACGGTGCGCAGTTGCTTAGCGCAGCGGAACTCACGCTGCCCGACGGTCTGGTGACGCTGCACGAGCACTGGCCGGACGTACACAACGCATCGATCCTCGCGGCAACGCGTGTGACGGTTGACGTCGCCACGCCGGTGGAATTCGTCGTCGGATCGGACGACGGCATCACCCTCTGGCTCAACGGGGATCCGATCCTTCGCGACGATCGCCCCAGCGTTTTTGTCGCCGATGAGCATCGCGTGCGCGCCACGCTGACTCCCGGCGAGAACCGCCTGCTCGCCCGCATCGACCAGGGCGGCGGCGAATGGATGTTTCGCGTGGTGTTGTGGGATCTGTCCTCCACGCCGCCGCGCCTGCTGCAACCCACGAATACGGAGCACTGACGCGTGAAGCTGCATCATCACACGCATACGACGGGCAACCTGTGGTTCGCGTTGCCGCGCATTTCCGCACCGCCCGGCGGACTGGAACGCTGCGCGTTTCTCATGATGGCCCACCGCGGTCTCGTCGAACTCGTTTCCGGCGATGAGCATCCGCTGCTCGCCGCCGACGCCACGATCGATGGGAAACCTGCATTCACCGCTCCGACCGGGCGCGACCTCGCGGACTGGATTCCCAGGTTCGAGTCCGCCTCGGACGGTCATCGCGCGCGGCTGACCTGGCTTGCGCCCCACGACGAACGCGGGTGGATCTGCCGCCTGGAGCTGGAGAATCGCAGCGACACGCCGATTGAAACCGAATTGTGCTACACGCTTCGCTGGGGAGCGACATTCATCACGACGTACGAGTCGGAGCCATTCCACGGGTGCGTGCGGCTCGATCCGGACGGTTGGGGCGGTGGCATCGGACTCGGCTGGGTGACGAATCGAACGGAGTTCGCGCTGGGCATCGGCTGTGGCGACGACCGCCTGATGGAACTCAACGTCCACTTGCCGGCGTCGAACGCGGGCCTGTGGCAGCAGGAGCCGCTCTGCGGCCGGCCGCGTACGTTCCCAGCCGGCGCGCAGATCGTGCTGACCTGCCGGAAAGCGTGCACGGTCGCGCCGCGGGAAACAGCCCATCTGGACCTGTACGTGTCCGTGGCCCTCGACGCCAAGGCCGCCTGCCTCGATGCCCGCTACCTGCGCGAAGCGGGCTTCGACCGCGTCCGCGCCGCCACGAGCGCGCGGCTGGAGCAGCTCAACGCAGCCGTCCCGCCGGCACTCGCCCGCGACGATACGCTCGGGCCGCTGACGCGGCGCAATCGTCTTTTCGCCTACTTCTACGCCCTCGGCCGGACGCTCGACACCGAGGAAATCTGCCCCGTCACGTCGCGGTCGAGCGACTACTACGTGTCGGCTGCGTACTGGGACCGCGACACCCTGCTGTGGTGTTTTCCCACCATCCTGTCGATGGACCGCGAAATGGCGGCGGAGGTGCTCCGCGCGGCGTTCGGCCGGCAGGGCCGCAACATCGGCACGCACTCGCGGTTCATCAACGGAGCCATGTACGAGCCCGGCTTCGAGCTGGACGAGCTGTGCGCGCCGATCCTCGCGGTCGAACGCTACCTGCGGGCGACGAACGACTGGGGCCTGCTCGAGGAAATACCCTTCGATGCCTGTTGCCGGCGCATCGAGCAGACGCTGGCCACGCGCCGCCACGCCGACGTCGCGCTTTACAGTACCGATTATCTGCCCACGGATGACCTGGCCCAGCTTCCGTACTGCATCTACGACAACGTGCTGGTCTGGGCGATGGTCCGGGCGCTGGCCTGGATCGATGACGCGCGCGGCCGGCATGCAGCCGCCGGGCGCTGGCGAATCCTGCAGGCTGGCGTCGCGGAGGCCATCTGGACGCACGGCGTCGTCACCGTGGACCGGGCGCGGGTCTTCGCCTGGTCGGTCGACCTGGACGGACGGCATCGCCTTTACGATGAGCCGCCGGGAAGCCTGGCGCTGCTCGCCTGGTACGGATTTGTGCGGCCCGATCACCCCGTCTTCTGCGATACCTGCGCGTGGATCTACTCGCCGCGCAATACCCACTACTTCCCCGAGGCGGACGAGATCGGCTGCGCCCACGAGCCGCACCCGTGGGTGCTGGCGATCGCCAACAGCCTGTTGCTGACCTCGCGGCGCAGCGCCGCGTTGAGCCTGCTGCGGCGCGCGGCGATGGATAGCGGTCTCGCGTGCGAAGCGATCGACGAAAACACCGGCGCCGCGGTCAGCGGACTGCACTTTGCGACGTGTGCGGGTTTTCTCACGAACGCGCTGGTGGAAGCGTTTGACGAGGATCCATCCGGCGACGACACGCCCGCCGCGGGCGCGACGATGACGGCAATTATTTCAGCGGCGGTACTCCCAGCGATGGAGTCCAGTGTCCGCCGCTCGAGCGAACTGGCACCGTAGTATTCTTGGAGATCATTGGCGACTCTCTCTCGTCACTTGAAAAGAAGGTGTTGGAATGAAACACATCGCAGTAGGGTGCACCGCGCTGCTGGCCGTGCTGGCCTGCACGTGCACAACGCACGCGGCGCTTGTCGGACTGGACAACGCCGCAGCCGCCGTCTACGGCGACGGTTGGGACAACCTGGATGACGGCACCGCCGGGGGCGACGCCGGCGCGTTCGGGCAGTGGTTCCTCGGCGGCGACGGCCTCCACAGCATCGGGGATTCGACGCAGGTCGCCGGCGGCTCCGGCGGCGACATCAACGCATCCGGCGAGTCGTTCCGCATGCAGTCGGTCAACGGCACGTACGCGGACGCCTATCGCTTCCTCGATCCAGCCGGTCTTTCCGTCGGCCAGACGTTCTCGATTGACCTCGCGGTGAATTTCCGAAGCGGCTTCAAGGGCATGGACCTGCGCGGCGCGAGCGACGAGACGATTTTCAACTTCAACGTCGGCGGCGACGACTACGCCGTGGACCAGGCCGAAAGCGGAAACGGCAGCATCGGCAATGCGTACAGCAACAACACGATTTTCGAGCTGGCCTTCACGCAGACGAGTGCCGGCGGCGGCACGTGGAGCATCACGCGCGACGGCGGCGTGACCGACTTCGACAGCGGCACGTACTCCGGCATTGCCCGCAGCATCAAGCTGTACATCGGCGGCCAGGGCACCGCGCCCGAAGATGACCTCTACGCGAACAACCTCGCGATCGTGCCCGAACCGGCGGCCTTGGCGCTGCTGGGCCTGGGCTGCGTTCTGCTGGCGGGCGGACGCCGGCGCACGCCGTGACGGCTGGCGTTTGGAACCGTTGGCCGCAAGGCCGTTAAGTCGCTGCCGGCGCAGCGCCGGTCGGCATTCCGGGCGAAGTCGCGCACCGCACAGCCGCGGTGCTCGGCTTCGCTTTACTTATGTCCGTTGCGCGATGCTCGTATCGTCAGTCCCCGGCGGTTGATCGATCGGCGCAACAGCCGGCGCCGTGTCGCCGCCGGCGACGAACAGGTGCAGGTTGAGCTGGCGGGCCAGGTCGGTGCAGACGCGGACGCCGCGCACGCTGTTGCCCTGGCTGTCGAGTCGCGGTGAGAAGATCGCGATCCCCATCCGGCCCGGTACGACGGCCATCAGCCCGCCGCCCACGCCGCTCTTGGCGGGGATGCCGACGGTGTGCACCCAACGGCCGGACGACTCGTAGAGTCCGCAGGTGTACATGATGGTGAGCACGTCGCGCAGGGCGGCGCGGCTGATGGCGCGCTCGCCCGTGTGCGGATTCACGCCCCCGGCGGCCATCGTCGCCGCCATGCACGCAAGATTGCGGCAGTTGACACTCACCGCGCACTGCTGGAAATACTGATCGAGCACTTCGTTGATATCGCGCGTCAGCGTGCCGAAGTTGCGCATCAGATAGGCGATCGAGCGGTTGCGATCGCCGGTGCTCTTCTCCGACATGAACACTTCGATGTCCACCTGGGGCGCGCCGCCCATGTAGCGGCCGAGGGCCGCCAGCATCCGGTTCAGCCGGTCGGTGGGATCGTTGCCGGGTACGAGTCCGGTCACCGCGATCGCCCCCGCGTTCACCATCGGGTTCATCGGCCGGTTCGTCTGCCGGTCGAGCACGATTGCGTTGAACGGGTTGCCGGTGGGCTCGACGCCGACGAACTGCCGCACGCGCTCCCGGCCCAACTCGTCGAGCACCATCCCGAAGATGAACGGGTTAGCCAACGACTGCAGGGTGAACGCGTGCTCGTCGTCGCCGACGCTGTAGAGCTTGCCGTCGGTGGTCACGACCGAGATGGCGAACAGGTCGGGGTCCACCTTGCTCAGTTCGGGGATATACCCTGCGACCGTTCCCTCATCCAGATCACGATACCTCAGGTGCAGCTCGTTGATCGTGCTGAGGATGCGGATGTTGACGTCACTCTCCGTGATCGCGTAGGTCGGATGGTGTTGTTCGACGGCCATGACTCGACTCGCTGCTCGATGATCGACCCTTTTGGGCGCAACCCCTTCTGCACGTGGTCGGTTGGAGGGCACTGATCGGCTCGGGCCAGGGGCACGGATCCGCCGGTGGGGACGTCTCCGTGACGATTGCATTGTCCCAAGACGCGACCAGTGGCCCTCCAGCGTCCCCTCCGTTCATTCGTTCGGCGCCGGCCCGCGGCCTACGGCAAGCGCAGACTCACCGGCACCTGCTGCCCAGCACCGCCCATGCGGCCGTTGCCATTCAGGCCCGGCACCGCCAGTCGGTCGTGCAGCGCACTGCTCTCCGACGGCGCACCACTTCGCGCCTGGTTCGCCGCCACTGGCTGATCGAGCAGCGCATCGAACAAATGCATCCCGAAGTTCTGCGACAGCGCCTCGCACACGCGGATCCCGCGGACGCTGTTGCCGCGCGGGTCCAATCGCGGCGAGTACACCGCGATCCCCAGCTTGTTCGGCACCACCGCGACGATCCCGCCGGCCACGCCGCTCTTGGCCGGCAGCCCGACGTTGTACGCCCACTCCCCGGCGTAGTCGTACATGCCGCACGTGTACATCACCGTGAGCACGTCGCGAATGTACTGCGCGTCGATCGCCCGCTCGCCGGTGAGCGGGTTCACGCCGCCGTTGGCCAGCGTCGCGCCCATCACCGCCATGTCTCGGCAACTGACCAGGATCGAGCACTGCTGGAAATACAAATCGAGAATCTGCTCGACGTGATCGTCGATCATGCCGAAGTTGAGCATCAGGTACGCGATGGCCCGGTTGCGATGGCCCGTGGTCCGCTCCGACATGAAGACCGACATGTCCACGTACGCCTTGCGCCCCATGTAGCGCCGGAAGAGATCGAGCATGCGGTTGAGCCGTTCGGTGGGGCCGCCGCCCTTGATCAGGCTGGTCGTGGCGATCGCCCCGGCATTCACGCACGGATTGTGCGGGCGGTTGGTCGCGTCGAGCTTGATGATGGAGTTGAACGCGTCGCCCGTCGGCTCGACGCCCACGCGTTGGAGGACCCCGTCACGGCCGTGGTCCTCCAGCGCGAGTCCGTACACGAACGGCTTCGACATCGACTGGATCGTGAACTGCTGATCGTAATCGCCGATCTCGTAGATCTGGCCGTCGGCTGTCACCGCGCAGATCGCGAACGCTTCCGGATTCGCCCGGGCCAGTTCCGGGATGTAGTCCGCGACGACGCCCTCGTCGAGGTCGCGGTACTTCAGGTGCAGCTCGTTAAGCGCTGCGAGTATCCGGAAGCGCTCCGTGCTGCTGTGCACCGAAATCGACTCTGTTGGCTTGTTCGCCGCATTCATCCCTGTTCGTCCTCGTGCCCGAACAACCGGGGTACCCGCCCTGCCTGCACATCGGCCCGATGCTACTTGATGAACCATAGATCACGATACGACGGCAGCGGCCACGACGCCACCGGCACCACCGCCTCGAGATGGTCAGCCAGCGTCCGCAGCCGGTCCATGGCGGGCTCGAGTTCCGCGACCACGCGTCGGGCGGTTAATGCGGCGTCCTCCTCGCGTTCCTCCTCGAGCCAGGACGCGACGGCGTCGATCTGCATCTGCAGGGTCTCGTTGAGGACGGAGATGTCCTTGAGAAGGCGTTCGCGGCGGCTCACGTCGAGCCCGGCGACCCGCGGCCGCCAGCGCCGAGGCGGATTTGCTCCAGGCCTACGCGCTGCTCAACCCAGCGGACGCGCCGGCTGGGGCCCCCCCGTTGCGGCGAGCGCACGCGCCCTCACCGGCGAGACGGCCGGCGATGAAAACCCAGCCGAGCCGCCGGCGCCAGCACCACTGACAGCCGCATGCTGCGAAGTCGCCGAGAATCTCGTGGCGATCTACACCGCCACGCAGCCGAGCGCGCAGCGTGCCGAGTGGCAGGCCCGCCTGGACCGCACGCCTTAGCTGCCAGACGCGCTGGCGTGACGTGAAGGGGTGGGCACTTGGATTGGCGGGTCGGCACTCGCGCGTCGGAATTGATTGCTGCGCAGGTCAGCCGGTTCTATACTCGATCGTCCACCAAAGGCCGGCGCCCGCATCGATGGCCTGCCAATATCGGGCGCACAGCACATCATGTCCGATGCACGACTTCGGCGGCACATTGCCCGCATGGCTGCCCAGATGATGTACGAGCGGGTCGAATCGGAGTACTTCACCGCCAAACGCAAGGCCGCGGCCCGGCTCGGGATCAACCCGCACCATCAGCCGCAGGAACTGCCGTCCAACCGCGAGATCCGCGACGAAGTGCAGGCGCTGGCGCGCATGTACGAGGGCGAAGCCCGCGATCGCGACCTGGCGGCGATGCGCGTCGCGGCGCTGCGGCTCATGCGCGTGCTCGCGCCCTTCGAGCCGCGACTGATCGGCAGCGTCGCCACCGGCCACGTGCGCCAAGGCAGCGACATCGACATCCACGTCTTCAGCGACGCCGTCGCATCGATCACGGATCTGCTCGACCGCCAGGGGCTGGCGTACGCCGTGGAGCGCAAGCGGATCATCAAGCACAATGAGGAGCGAGTCTTCACCCACGTGCACGTGCGTGACCGCCACGATTTCGAGCTGACGGTGTACGGGCGGGACAAGCTGACGTACCGGTTCAAGAGCTCGATCACGGGCAAGGCGATCGAGCGGCTGAGCCTGCCGGAACTCGAGGCGTTGATCCGGCGGGAGCATCCGGATGCTGATTTTTCCGAGGACGGGGAGGTGGAGGTCGATCGCTACCTGCTCTGGGCGGCGTTGCTCGCCCCGCTCGAGGGCGTGAAGCAGGATCCGCGCTGGCATCCCGAGGGCGACGCGCTGTATCACTCGCTCCAGGCGTTCGAACTCGCCCGGCAGGAGCATGCGTACGACGAGGAGTTGATCACCGCCGCCCTGCTCCACGACGTGGGCAAGGCCATCGATCCAGGCGATCATCCGGCGGCGGCCTGCGAAGCACTGGCGGGCACCCTGACGCCGCGGGCGGAGTTCCTCATCGCCTGCCACATGGAAGCGCTGGCCTACCGCAACCACCGGCTCGGGCAGAAGCGCCGGGCGGTGCTGCAGGCGTCGGAGTGGTTCGAGGACCTCCTGACGCTGCGCGACATCGACGACCGGGCCCGGCGGTGCGGGGTGGCGGTGTGCACGGTCGACGAGGCGATCGCCTTTCTGCGGGAGATGGATGGCGGGTGGTAGTTCCCTTGCCCGACCGCCGATGGCCGCGGCTCGCTGTTAAATTATGGCTGGAAGGCAAAGTTGGTAAGCTCGGCCGATTGTGCGGCCCGAACGGCTCTTTGGACTGGAATTATCCTTCCACAGTGGAGGTGAGCCGGGCAAGGCTTGCAGTCACCCTTGACGCGGAGATGTCGATGGGTTAGGCTTTACGATTGTTCAATGCACTTCCAATATCGTACAGGTCCTGATCGTTCCGAAACAGCCGCTGTTTCAATTGGGTCCAATTGGGCGTGTCCGAACAAAGCAGAAGGTCTGATCATGCCAGAAGGAACAGTAAAGTGGTTCAACGACACGAAGGGCTTCGGGTTCATCCAGTCGAGTGATGGCCAGGACGTGTTCGTGCACCAGACGGAAATCCAGGTCGACGGCTATCGCAGCCTCGCCGAAGGCGCCCGCGTCCAGTTCGAAATGGGCCAGGGGCCGAAGGGTCCGAAGGCGTTGCAGGTACGCCCGATCGAGTAATTTCGCCGACATTGAATTGAACCGAATGCGGGCACCGTCACGAAGCGTGGCGGTGCCTGTTTCATTGGGGTCGATTGCGCCAGCGAAGACCCAAGCCCGCCGCGGGGTCCGGACGGTGGCCGGGCACCTCCCCGTCTGCTCCCCATCTGCCCACTAATGCGTTCTTTATCCAGAATTCAGACGGCACTCATTCGGAGCCGGCATGCTGTCAGCGGGTTGAACCGGGAAGGGACAACGTTCCGGTGCATCCACGCCGGCGCACGCACCGGGCGTGCCTGTCCGCGCAAGATCAGGAATGTTCCAGGAGGCAACCGCCATGCTGCATAGACTACGTCGCTTCAGTTGTTTCGCCCTCGGCGCCGCCCTGCTCGTGCCCGTGCTCGCGGGTTGTTCGAGCGTCGTCGGCCAGTGGTCGCTCAAGGAAGTCGATCCCACCGCCGCGCAGCGCGACGTCCAGTACCGCACGCTCACCCTGCAGAAGAACGGCACGTTCTACGCCGAGGCCAACGAGGGGGAAATCAAGACGGTCAGCGGCACGTACGATTACAATGCCAAGACCGACACGATCACGTTCCGCGAGCACGATCGCGAGCAGAATACCTACGACGCCCAGCTCAAGGACGGCGGGCAGGAGTTGCAGTTGCTCAGCTTCTGGGAGGGCCGCAAGCTGAAGGCGATCTACGAGAAGGAGGAGGGCTGATCCCCGCCTCATCCACCTTGGGGAAAAGCACCCGACGGAGGCGCCCGGCGCCTCCGTCGGTTTTCTTGCGCGTCAATCCGCGTCCGGCCACAACTCGAGGGGGAACGGCGTGTTCGTGGCGCCGCAGCAGTAGGCGACGAAGTGCTTCAGGCGGACATTGAGCACGTCCGGCATCGACAGCTTGTGGTCGACCAGGGGAGGAAAAAACTCCACGGCGGGCGTACGGTTCCAGTCCGCCCCCAGTTCCACGTTGTACCAGTTGTTCGAATACTCCGGACGGTAGATGAACATGCCCAACTGATACGAGTTGATGACGCGATAGTCCCAGTTCCGCGACCATTGCTTGGAGTAGGGGCTGGTCACCGTGAACCGGTAGCCCGCCGCCAGTGCGATGAAGGGCACAACATCGTTCTCGGGACCGTACTGGGTATCGCAATTCTCGATTGAGTCGCGCATCTCGGACAGCGTTTCCTGCTGCCCGTTGCCGACGCCGTAGAGGAGCGTGGAACAGCAGTCGCCGCGTTCCTCGTGCGTGTAGCGAGAGTTCACATCGTTCACGATCAGGCCGGCAGGATTCGCTCCGGCGCCCACGGCGCCGCGGCCGAACCAGTTGACCGTCGCCTCCGGAAAATACTCCTTCACGAGGTCATAGCATTCGTTGTGCCGGCGCAGCAGAGCCGCCGCCCCCACGGGATCGTATACGGAAACTTGCCACACTTCGATTTCGAGGTGCACGTACTTCAGTTGAACGTTGGAACCGAATTCGGCATTGGCATCATCGATCCACGTGCGCAGGTTGCCGAAGAACGTCCGCATCCGGTCGAGCCCGGAGACGTACTCGTCGCCGAAGTCCGTCACCTCGTGCGGATTCAACTTGTATTCGACGAGCCACGGCGCCCAAAAAACGTTGAGGGCGACGGGCAGCGCGTCCGGTTCGGCCTGGTCGGCTGCGATTGCGGCCTGAATCGCCTTACGCGCCATGGACAACGTGTAGGCCCCGGCGATGCCGCTCGTCCGCGTGATCCGCACGAGCTCGCGCGAGATATCCGTCCACTCCGGCAGGTAGGCGATCACCGAGGGCGCCGAGTACGTGTACTTCGACAATGGCGGGAGGCCACGCAATACGTTGAGCACCTGCTCCTGCGTCGCCCGCCCGTCCTCGCTCAGCGGTTCACCAACGTCGCCTTCGGCTGGAGGATCCGGTTCCGCGCCGCCCACGGCGGGCGTGCCCGGACTGCCCCCGCCCACCGTCGGGTGCTCCGCGCCCCCCGCATCGGCGGGACCGATCGAGTCGCCACTCGGCGCGCCGTCGCCCTCAGGTTCTTCAACCGCGTTCGTATTCGCGTCCGAGCCGGTTGCCTCATCGGGAATGGCAGCATCGCCGGCATCCGGCGCCTCCGCGGGATCGACGAGCGTCAGGAAGTCCGTATCGCCAGAATCCGCGCCCGATTGAGAATCTCCACCATCAACGCCGGTATTCGACCGCGTCGTTTCGGCCCCCGTATCCGCCGGCGCCGTGTTCGCAGCCGAACCGCAGCCCACCAGCGTCATGCCCAACAGCAGCAGATACGTCGCCCAGCCGGTGCTCCTTCCCCGAGTCATTAAAATACCGCCCTTTCGTGCGTCAGCGCCCGCGCGCGCACCACGCGCGCATGCGCATGCACCTTCGTTGGAATGCCAGTCAAATAAACAACCGAGAGTACGCTGAACTATCCAATTCGCCGGGGGGTGAAAACAAGTATGGGCAGGAGTGAATCCGGCGCTACCTCGCGTGATGTCCGTCCGTTCATGTATTATCAGTCGGCCGGAACGAAGTCAACGCAACAGGACAATTCAGGCAGAAGTGTTTCAAGTGCGGATGCGTCAATTCCGGGCTGCCTGCACGACGTTCTTGCCGCCCCGCTTCGAGCGGTACAGCGCGTCGTCCGCATGCGCGAGCAATTCCGCACCGCTCGTCGCGACCACCTCGTCGAGCGACGCCACGCCGGCACTCAGCGTCACCGGCGCCGGCAGCTTCGCCACCGCCGTCTGCCGCGCGAACAGCCGCACGATCCGCTCCGCGATCTCCCGCGCCTGGGCACCGGTCACGTCCACCAGCACCAACGCGAATTCGTCGCCGCCGTAACGCACCCCCACGTCACCCTCACGCAGCGAACCACGCAGCAACTCGCCGACGAACCGCAGCAGCGCGTCGCCCGCGGCGTGACCCGCCTGGTCGTTGAGCGGCTTGAAATTGTCCACGTCCAGCATCACGATCGCCAGGTTCACCTTGCGGCTGCGCTGCTCCGAAAACACCCCCTCGAGCCGCTCGTGGATGTACCGCCGATTGGCCAGGCCGGTGAGCGCATCCAACTCCGCCACCCGCTCGGCCCGGCGGAGCTGCGTGCTGATCTGCTTGGTCTCACGCGTCACGGTCGATTCCAGCGTGTGCCGCAGCCGCTGGGCGTCTTCGCGCGCGTCCTGAAGCTCTGCGCTCAGGTCGTTCAGCCGCCGGGCGATCGCCCCGATTTCGTCCTCCCGGCGCAGCAACGGGTCCGCGCCCGCCTCGACCCCGGCGGCCAGCACGCGTTCGAGCGGCGTACACACCCGCCGCCGCAGGTAGTTCGACGCCGCCAGGTAGCCCAGCAGCCCGAACGCGACCATGCCCGTCGCGACCCACGCCCCCTGGACCCAGGGATGACCGTCGAGCAGCGGCGTCGCGCTCAGCACGCAGGCGAACCCATCGGCTGTGGCGGCGGAGTCAGTGCCCAGAGCCACGCAAGCCAGCGTCGTGGGCACGGTCGTTTCTTCCAGACGTCCTACGCGACCGCCGGCGCCCCGCGGCGGTACCGGCAACCGCGGCAGCGGCGTCCCCCGCGTCGGCCAATAGCGCGCGATCTCCCCCGACCCATCCACAATGGCGACGGCGTCCGCGGCACCTGCGGCAATCAGGGCATGCGCGGTGCGATCCGCCACGAGTCCCGTGTGCTCGTCCCCCTGGCGCAACCGCCTGAGCACCTCCCCACGGCGCGGCGGTTCCATCGTGGCGGGCGCTTCGCGCAGTGCAGCCGCAGCGACGGTGGCGAGACTGCGCAGGCGGGCGCGCTCGTCGCGGGTGCGGCGGATGGCGTCGACACCGATGTGGGCGACCGCGCCGGCCAGGACCATCGCACCGATGAGCGCGGCGAGTGTCTCGCGGACGTGGCGGGTCGCGGCGCGCGCCGTAGGTGGAAAGGGAGCCGAGTCAGCCATTCCGGATGCGTCTCCTGTTGATACAAACCCGTGGCGCAGCACAGGTGCAGCGCGTGCAGTTGCCGCATCAGGCGTATCGGCGGAAAACCGGCGCCATTCATGGGATAAACAGCATGGCGCCGGTTCCGGCTGCACCCGCATTGCCGAGCCACTTGGGCGGGGTAGAATCGGGTAGCGCCGCGACATTACCGGGCCACGACGGTTACGCAGGACCTCCAGGACTTGACCATGCACACCTTGCGGTTTCTCGGACTCATCGCAGCGTTGGTGGCCGGCCAGCCGGCGCCGACGCCTTCGGCACAACCGTCCACCGCTGCGCCCGTCGCCGTCGTAGCCAATCCCTCGGTCGATCTGGGCGAGGCACGCGAAGGCGTCACGGCTGTGGCGACATTCGTCATCGAGAACCACGGCACGTCCGACCTGATCATCGAGGACGTCAAGCCGAGCTGTGGCTGCACGACCGTCGAGCTGGGCGAGGACGAGCGGGTGATTCCACCGGGTGGCAAGCGCGATATCGTCGCGCGTCTGGACACGACCAACCGCCTCGGCCGGCAGGTCAAGCCGATCACGGTGAAGCTGAACGATCCGCGGTCGCCGGAGATCAAGCTCACGCTGACCGTCAATGTGGTCACGCTGTTCCAGGTGCTCCCCGCGCCGATCATCCAGTTGCGTTCCGTGCAACGGGGCCGGGAGCTGACTCCGCTGGAAGTATTTCCCCAGCATCCGAACGAGGTTTTTACCAAGCTCGACATCGAAGTGCCCAAGGGTCTGCTCGACTACCGCGTCGAGTCGATCGAGAACCCCGAACGGGGCAAGGGCAAGCGGTACACGTTCACGGTTCCCGACGACGCCGAACTGGGAACGGTGAACGACACGATCCGCATCCACGGCGTCATCGACGGCGATGAAGCGACCGTACCGGTCCGCGTCGTCGGGCTGATCACCGGCGACCTCGTCGCCCGCCCCATCTCCCTGCAGTCGCTGACACCGATCGCGCGCGGGATCAACCTGGCTCCGGTGACGATCGCATCCGCCACGGACCTGCCCTTCCACATTCTCCGCACCGAGGCGGGCCCCTACATCGACGTGCGCACGGACGCGCGCCAGCAGAACAAGGTGTACGGGCTGCTCGCGAAGGTGGGCGATAACGCGCCCGACGGCCCGCTGGCCACCGACGTCCTCATCTACACCGACAACACCGGCCAGCCCATCCTGCGCATTCCGCTGTTCGTCAACGTGCGGCCCCGCTATCTCCTCGAGCCCGAAATGGCCCTGCTCGGCCCCTCCTTCGGCAACGCCCGCCGCATCCGCATCCGCGTCAACGTCAACGGCAACCAGCGCCTGGACATCCGCAGCGTTTCCTGTGACCATCCAGCGATCGCAGCCGAGATCGTGACCGACCCCAAGAAGGATCCGGAGAACATCGGCTACGTGCGAATACAGGTGCGCGACGGCGCCGACCTCAGCCAGGATTTCACCACCGACGTCGTGGCGCAGACGAACATCCCGGGCGCGGCGGAGGTACACATCCCCGTGGCGTTCTACGTGGCTGCCCCGTGATTGCGCGCCGCGACGGCGACACCGACCGAAAAGGACCGACATGGCTGACCGCCCCTCGACCGAAGCAACCCCACCCGCGGACAAGAAGATGTCCAAGTGGGAAGACCCCAGCGTGCCCGCGGGCGACGCTCCGCCGCTGCCCCGCTGGCCGCTCTACGCCAGCGGTGCGGTCTTCGCCCTGTGGGTGTGCTTCCTGATCGCCATGGCGATCGTCCGCGTACGCACGACCGCCTTCTAGCGCGGCCTCCGCCCGCGCTGCCAGTCCTATGCCCACTGCGCCCGCCGCATCATCCGCTGCCCTCGTCGCCGAAGCCCGCGAGCGGTTCCGCGCCAACTGCGAGGCGCTCGCCGTGCACCAGCCGGAAGTGGCAGCCGCTATCACGCGCACCCCACTGCCGGATGGCGCGTCCATCGTCACCGGTCGTGACAGCGCACCTGTCGTGCTGTCGACAGCCGACGCGTCGCACGCCGACTGGCTCGGCGGCACGTCCATGCCGACGGTCAGCGCGCCCGAAGTGCTGCGCGGCGCGCAGGATCCGGCGTTGAGCGTCGCGCTCGCCTCGGTCGGTTCAGGCTACGAAGCTCCCCTGCTCGCCGAGCGTCTCGCGCCGTATGCCGCGGTTTTCGTCTGTGCAGCCGACATCCGGAAGCTCGCAGCCGCGCTGCACGCCGCCGATTGGTCGAACGCCCTGCGCCGCGGACAGATCGTCGTGCTCACCGGACCGACGGAGGCAGCCCTGGTCGATTTTCTCGAGAAAAACCCGGGATATCAGGTGCCGGCGCGCGTTCAGGCGCTGCCCGACGTCCCCTCGGCCGACTTCGCGGAACTCGCCGCCGCCATCCAACGCGGCGCGCAGCGCGCCGACGCCGCCCAGCAGCAGACGGTCGCGCGGCTCACCGAACAGGTCGCGCGCCGCCGCGTCCGCACCAGCCGCACGCGCCCACGCGTCCTCGTGCTCTCCACCGACGCAGTCGGCGGTGGGTCCACGTTTGCAGCCGAGGTCGAAGCGGCGCTCGCCGCCCAGGGTTTTGCGCCGGCACGCTGCGTGCCCGACGCACCGCAACGCTGCCACCGCATCGCCCGACTCGCGGCGCTGCGCGACCACGAGCCCGACTGGGTCCTGCTGATCAACTGCACGCCGGGCGGCCTGCGCGAGGCCTGGCCCGCGGATCTACCGTTTGCCTGCTGGTTCCTGGAGAGTTCGACGCTGCCAGCCAACGCGCTCGCGGGCCTCGCGGAATTGGAATCTCCCAACTGCGTACTCGCCGCTTCGACCCCCGTTGCGGACCTGCTGCGCGCCCGCGGCGCCCGCGAGGTCGGTGTGCTCGAGCCCGGCGTGAACGACGCGGTCTTTCGCCCCCTGCGCCGCGATGACGTCGCCGGCGCCGCCGGCTGCACGATTGCCGTCGTCCAGGATGGCTGCGACCTCACGCCGGCCGCTTCCAACATCGGCCTGGAGAGCCACGAGCGGCTCTGGACGGCTGCTGCCGATTTGCTCACGCGTGACCTGCGCGGCGGGCGGAAGAGTTTGCCGTCAGGCGGCGCCGCCGGTGCGGACCTGCTGGGGCGGGCGGAACGGGCGACAGGAGTAACGCTGTCTGACCCCAAGCTGCGCGGCGAGTTCGCCACGCTGCTGGCGGCCCGCGTGATCGCGACGGTGACCGCCCGCGAGGTGGTGACGGCGCTTCAGCCGGCGGGCGAGGTCGGCCTGTGGGGCGCCGGGTGGGAGTCGTACGCCCAGTTCGACGCTGCCCGCCGCGGGCCGATTCCCGGAGCGGACGAGCGCAATCGGATCTACCAGGAGGCTGCGGTCGTTGTGTTCCCGCACTTTGGGCCCGCGAGTGTCCGGGGTGTGTACGAGGTGCTGGCGGCGGGTGGGTGTCCGGTGCTTTTTCAGCCGCCAGCCGATGCAGGCGAACTGTATCCCGAGGGGGGCCAGATTCTGGCGGACGTGCCGGCGGCCAGCGACCTTGCGGCCCTGCTCAAGGCGGTGCGGCGGCTGGCTGGTGACACGGCGTGTCGCAAAACGGCGGTTGCGCGGGCTCGCGCGACGCTGATGGCCGGCCTGACGCTGCGGCAGCGGGTGGCGTGGCTCCATGAAAAACTCACAGCCGGCGGTGCGTCTTAGGACGCGGAGCGGCCCGGCCAGGCGCGGGGCGGGAGCCGCCCAGAACGCCCATTTTGGCCGGTAAGTTGTGATTTTTTGTGGCATGCGTCAATCCTAATGGTTTGCTAACGAAAGCCGCTTGTGCGACAATTTCGACAGGCTATCCTCATAAGGATGAGCCATGGAATTGCGCGGGTGTGCCCACCCACAGGGGCGCAAACGACAGGCTTCAGGCGAAACAACCAATGTCTGACGGTACCAAGAAGTTGTTGCTCGGTGGGCTGGCGATCGTGCTGCTCGGGTACGTGGCCTACAAGGTCTCGGGAGTCATCGGCGAGCCGGAGTACGTCGCGAAGGCGAACTCGCGAACGCTGATGGATATCGACACGGGCAAGCTGTACCACTTTGAGCTGACGGAGGATTGGGGCCCCTACCCGCACAAGAACCCGGACACGGGCAAGGACACGCTTTACCCCATCGAGTGGTGCTACAACAACGAGTGCGGCAAGGCGGGTGGCACGCCGGTCATCCTGAACGTCTGGCGGGGCAAGCCCAACGAGCCGACCTACTGTCCGAAGTGTGGGGCGCTGGTGCGCTTTCACAACCCCCGGCCGAGCAACGCTGGCGGCGCCGAGGAGTCCCAAGGCCACTAGGGGTCGTCGCCGGGAGTGCGGAATGCAGCAGTACAGATGCTGCAGATTGCCTGTTTTGGCGTCCCGGCGCACGTTTTCGAGTGAATTGACCACCGGTTTTGCATACAATAGGGCCTGTCGCCTTACCGGGCAGGGTGCTGGGCGAGTCGCAGACGACGAGGGCCATGGAGTCGTGTTTCGATGAAGACGAGACTGAGCAAACGAGCCTGCCAGAGCGTTCATGCAGCGCAGCGTGCCTTCACGCTGGTTGAGTTGCTCGTGGTGATTTCCATTATCGCGCTCCTGATCGCAATTCTGCTTCCCTCGCTGAAGAGCGCGCGTGACCAGGCCAAAGCGATAAAGTGCCAGGCGAACGTGGCCGGGATCGCCAAGGCGTCGGCGACCTACCAGACGGAGGAGAACGAGTGGTTGCCCGGTTCACCCGGGACGACCGGTACGTACCTGCTTCCGCGGTACAACAGCTTCAATGCGGAGAGCGAGAATATTCCGGTAGCGCCCGTGCAGACCTGGGACTACGCGGGCCCGCTCGCTGCCGTTCAGATGAGCATGAACTCGCTGCCGCAGAATCGGGCGGAGCGCTGGAAACTGCTGATCCGCGACATGTTCGAGTGCCCCAGCAACAAATTTCTCTCTGAGCCATACCTCAATGGCTCGACCGGGCCAGTAGGCAATTTCCCTGTCCAGCGGATGGTCAGCTACAACACCTGCCGCAATTTCCTCTTTTGGGGAACCGGGGCGACGCCGCCCAACGCGGACGCGAGCGTATCCAAGGTTGGAGTCGGCTTCGGCCAGAACAACACGCAATTTCCAACCGGCTACACACCGCGGGTCAGCCGCGTCGGTCAGCCGAGCGAGAAGGTCTTTATCTCCGACGGGTCGAGGTACGTGGACAAGGACCAGGGCATCGTCGACCACGACATCTCGTGGAAGGGCGGCGCCGGCGGTGCATTCTCCGATGGCGGCCCCACGCTGCCCGACAACTTCCTTCGTTCCTTCATTCGCAGCGAGGATCGTAACGTTGGCCAGTTTGCCAAATACGCCTATCGCCATCCCCGCGGAAAAGTGCTCGGTCTGGCGGTTGGGTACTTCGATGGCCACTCCGAACGTCTGACCGAAGAACAATCTCGTCTGC
>JACKHG010000069.1 GCA_020639115.1 Phycisphaerales bacterium | reverse complement strand
GCACCCGCAACGAATGCGGCGATCTCCGGTCCAGAGGCTGACCGGCGAGCGCGTTCGACAATCCAGATGCCCGCACCTTCGATGCTGCCATATCCCCTCTATGGTGGATCGGGGGTACACCATCAGGGGTCACGACGCCACCCCCTCCGGCGCGTGACCCCTATCGCCTTAAGCCCACCCTGCGTTCCGGCTCCCCCTCTCCATCGGTTGCAAATCGTACCTTGTGGCGCTATAAGGAACCGCCGTCAGCCGGCGCGGCGTGAGGTCGCGTCGATCACCCAAAAAGGGGAACCCGCATGTCCAAACCAACCGATCCGGCGCGGTCCGCAATCGCAGCCACCGACCCGGCAGCCTTCGAGATTCTGCAACTTGAGGAGCAACGCCAGCACGGCACCATCGAGCTGATCGCTTCCGAGAACCACGTGTCGCCTGCGGTCCGCGAAGCCGTCGGCTCCGTCTTCACGAACAAGTACGCCGAAGGGTATCCAGGCAAGCGGTACTACGGCGGGTGCGTCAACATGGACGCGGCTGAGGACCTTGCTCGCGACCGAGCCAAGAAGATGTTCGGCTGCGATCACGTGAACGTTCAGCCGCACTCGGGCAGTCAGGCCAACGCGGCTGTCTATCTTGCCCACCTCACGCCGGGCGACACGATCCTCTCGCTCGATCTGGCACACGGCGGCCACCTTTCGCACGGGCTGAAGGTGAACATGAGCGGGTTGCTGTTCAACATCGTTTCGTACGGCGTGAATCGGGAGACGGAGCAGTTCGACTTTGCCGAGGTCCGCCGCCTCGCCCGCGAGCACAAACCGAAACTCATCATCTCGGGCGCGTCCGCGTACCCGAGGACGATCGACTTTGCGAAGTTCAACGAGATCGCCGACGAGGTCGGAGCTGTTCAGATGGCCGACATCGCGCACATCGCGGGTTTGGTCGCGACCGGGCTTCATCCGTCGCCGGTAGCGCACGCCGCGTTCGTGACGACGACGACGCACAAGACGCTGCGCGGCCCGCGTGGCGGCATGATCATGTGCAAGGCGGACTACGCGAAGAAAATCGACTCTCGCATTTTCCCGGGCACGCAGGGCGGCCCGCTGATGCACGTCATCCTCGGCAAGGCGGTCGCGTTCGGCGAAGCGCTCAAGCCGGAGTTCGCCGCGTACCAGCAGAGCATTCTCGATAACGCGCAGGTGCTCGCGGACGCGCTGAAGTCCGCCGGCAATCGCATCGTATCCGGCGGCACCGACAACCACCTGATGCTCGTGGACCTGAGGCCCGGCTACCCCGACGTCACGGGCGCCGATGCCGAGGGCTGGCTCGAAGCCGCCGGCATCATCACGAACAAGAACATGATCCCCTTTGACGAGCGCAAGCCGGTCCATACGAGCGGCCTACGGATCGGCACGCCGGCAGTCACGACGCGCGGGATGCGGGCGAACGAGATGAAAACGATCGCCGCGTTCATCGACAAGGTGCTCCGCAGCGCGGGCGATCAGGCGGTCATCGATTCCGTTCGACACGAGGTCAAAACACTTTGCGATCAGTTCCCGTTGCCGTGATGGGTGGATGCCGAGTGCGGCGGGTGCTGGCGCAGGTTGCTGCGTGCGCGCTCGGCGTGGCGTGCTGCGGGTGCGTCACGGGCGG
>JACKHG010000068.1 GCA_020639115.1 Phycisphaerales bacterium | reverse complement strand
TCGGAACAGAGCGCATCCCATGTTACCTCACAGCAATAGGGGTCGGCGGCGCATACGCAGTCCTCGCATGCCGGCTCCTCGCAGCCCGGGCCCTTGCGCGCGTAGCAGCAATTGGTAGCGCCAGTGGAATCGGGTACGGGCTCGTTGGTGCATCCCGAATCTCCGTCACACGAGTCGATTGTGCACGGATTGCCGTCGTCGCAGGGAATCTCACTTCCAACGTGGCTGCACCCTTGCTCCGTACACGTATCCGTCGTGCATCCATCGCCATCGTTGCATGCGGAGTCGTCCGCTGTGCTGATACAGCCTCCGGTGCCCTCGTCACACGCGTCGGTCGTGCAGTCCACGCCGTCGTCGCACGATTGCGCGGTGCTCGCCTGGCACGTGTCGGCTTGGATGCCGTCTGAGGACGAACAGCTATACCACACGACCCCAGGCTCCGGTTCCGACACGCAGCCGTCCACTCCGGACGAAGACTGGAGACTGAGTAGGCCTTCCGCGCACGACCAATTCTCGGCCGCACAGGATCCGCCACCAGACGCGTCGCCCGTGTCGACGCACGAATCGGCCATCGCGGTCTCGTTCGAGACGCAGGTGCTGCCGTTCACACACGCCCACACGCTTACGCTCGGGGAGTCCGCCGTGCCACCGCAGGTGTCGTCGCCGCCGGATGAATTGCTAGACAAGGCGCCATTCGAGCAACTCCAATCGGTCGCGGCACAGCTACCACCGCCCAGAGAATCTCCGGAGTCCGAGCAGCTATCCGATTGGGCCGTTTCCGCCGCCTCGCACGCGTTCGCGTCGGCGTTGCAGGAGTAGAAGGTCACGCTCGGAGCCGCATCGGTGCCGCCGCAGGTGTCGTCGCCGCCCGTCGAACTGCTGGACAGCGCTCCGCCTGTGCAGCTCCAATTGGTCGCGGCACAGCTCCCGCCGCCCAGAGAATCTCCGGAATCCGTGCAGCTATCGGGCTGCACCGTCTCTGCCACCTCGCACGCGTTCCCGTCGGCGTTGCAGGAGTAGAACGTGACGCTTGGTGCGGCGTCCGTGCCACCGCAGGTATCGATCCCACTACTTTGCGTGCTGCTCAACAGTCCGTCGACGCAGGTCCAGTCCGTGGCCTGGCAAGTTCCGCCACCAAGCGCCCCACCGCTGTCCGCGCAGGAGTCGTCCCGCACAGCAACGGCTTGCACGCAGGTGTCGTTGGCCTCGTTGCACGTCCAATACGAGACGGTCTGGCCGTCCTGGCACGTGTCCACACCCCCGGATTCGACCACCACGCAGGCGCCGGCCTCGCACGTCGGCCGCGTTGCCGAACACGATCCGCCGCCCAATTCGGCTCCCGAATCCGTACACGAGCTAGCGCCGCACAGCTCCACGTCGGTGCCTTCGTCTACTTCACCGTCGCAGTCGTTGTCGGCGCCGTCGCACGATTCGATCCCGTCCGGGTTGCTGTCCGGGTCGGCATCATTGCAGTCCTCCCCCCCGCAATTCGCGTCGGCGAATCCGTCGTTGTCCGCGTCTGGACAAGGCGGCACGTCCAGCTCGATGAGAACGGTCATCGAATCGAGACTCGGTCCCGCCTTTTCGTCGTCCACCGTCAGCGTGACCACGTGAGGTCCGAGACCCGAGAACGTAACTTGCGGAGAGACTCCCGTGACGGTCCCGCCGCCTTCCACGAAGTCACCGGTCCAGGTGAGTGTGATCGCATCCCCGTCCGGGTCGCTCGAAGCCGACCCGTCCAGCTGCACCAACACGGCATCCCCGGCGTCTTGGACCAACAAGTTCTGGTCGGGACCCGCGTCGGCAACCGGCGGAT
>JACKHG010000067.1 GCA_020639115.1 Phycisphaerales bacterium | reverse complement strand
TCGACCGTCGCCCGCACGCGCTGGGACTCATCTACGGCTGCGCTCATCGCGGCGAAGCACTTCCGGCGGATGTCCATGCCGTCGTCGGAAGAGGGCTCGCGTTCGACCTCGAGGAGCCCGCGATCGACGAGTTGCTGAACCAGCTCGGCGACGCCCAACAGCAGGCGATCACCGCCGCCGCACGAGCGTACTTGGACCATGCGTGAGTGCGGATCCGGTGGGGTGTCGCCTCCGTTTGAGATGGTGCAGCGAGCCCTGCAGCTGACCGTTCGAAAGGGAGTGCTGCATCGTACGCGTGCACCCGACCCTGCCGTCATCCTCATGGTGGGAACTGCCGCTGGTGTTCCCACGGGCGATGCCTAGCGATTCGGCGTCGCCGGCGCCTGCGTGTTACCTTCCGGAAAGGTTGTTCCTGGCGCTCGCTCCTGAACGCCGGTTCGTTGGGCAGACTTCGCGATGCCAGCTTCCTTGGGGAAGCTTGGCGTACACTGAGTGCAGAATGCGGTTGTCCCGATTGATCGCCATCGCAGGCTCCCTGCTCGCCGCGTCGAGTTGCGGCGGATCGTCGCGCACCGATCAGGACACAGTCCTGGATTCCGGCGTTTCCACGGACGCGATGGCCGATTCGTCCGACAGCGAGGCGAACGTGGATGCCGGCGCCGATGCCACTAGTGAGGCTTCGACCCCAGATGCCAGCTCTGTTTGGGCGGTCGCTGCGCAGATGCCGCAGGCACGCGCAGGACACACCTCTGCTTTGGTCGGTGGTGCGGTGATCGTGGCCGCGGGTGGCGATTCCTTCCAAAGCCTGGTGGACGCTCTCAGCTACGACCCGACAGCGGGATCTTGGACGCCAGCCAAGGACATGCCGACTGCCCGGGGTGGGCACTGCGCCGTCGTGTTGCCGGATGGGCGCCTGCTGATCGCGGGGGGAATCCCGGTTGGCGGCATGTTCACATCGCCCACCGCAGCCACGGAGATCTTCGATCCCAAGAAGCAAGACTGGGCACCGCCCGGATCGGGGATGAACCAGCCGCGCCACTCGCATGAGTGCGCGCTTCTCCCCGGCGGCGCGGTCCTGGCGGCGGGTGGGTTCGTGCAAGCTCCTCCCCTCCCGGTGGCGACCGCGAGCACCGAGGTTTTCGAGCCGAGCAAGGGCTGGACCATGGTGGCGCCGATGCTCTCCGAGCGCATTGGCCACACTGCAACTTCGTTGCCGGATGGACGTGTGCTGATCGCGGGCGGCGCCGACAAAACCCAGCAATTCCTCGCGACTGCCGAGGTCTTCGATCCGAAATCGGGAGGATTCATCGCCACGGGTTCGCTTGCTGTCCCGCGCGCCGAGCACCGGGCCGTCGCTCTGCAGGACGGAAACGTCCTGGTCGTCGGCGGCTGGAGCAGTCTGACGGACCCGCTTTACGACGCGGAACTCTACGACCCAGCTCAAGGAACCTGGAGCGCAGCTGGTAGCATGGCCGTCGCTCGAACGGTCATGACCGTCACGCTGCTGCCTTCGGGCAAGGTGCTGGTTATTGGAGGCAACGATGCACAGGGACCGGTGGCCTCGGCCGAGCTCTTTGACCCAAGCTTGAGCTCGTGGTCGTCGGCGGGCGCGATGGCGGTGGCGCGCGCCGACCACGCTGCAGCGTTGTTGCCGTCGGGCCAGGTGCTCGTAACCGGTGGCTGGACCACGGGTGTCCCCAGTCCGACCAACAGCGCGGAGCTATTCGATCCATCCGCGCTCTGAGCAGCGCCGACCGTTGGGCAGGCGCAACCAGATGCGCGTCGAGCCAGCATACGTCCCGATTCCCGACTGGCATCGTGAGCTTCTCCGCGATCGCCTCGAAGCCTATCGTGCCGACCCGATTGCCGGACGCTCATCGGGTGACGTGCGCGCCGAACTACAACAGAAGTATCCAACCGGTC
>JACKHG010000066.1 GCA_020639115.1 Phycisphaerales bacterium | reverse complement strand
CGCACGATGGATGCGGTGCGCGAGCGCTTCGAGTCGGAGACGGGAGAGTCCTGGACGTGGTAGTTTGCCACGCATGCAAGAGCTACCAGCCCACGTCGCGCGCCGCATTTCCGAGCTGCACCTAACGCCGCACCCCGAAGGGGGCTTCTACCGGGAGACGTGGCGCTCGTCGCTACAGTGGTCCAGCGAAGCACTCGGCGTGGACTACGACGGCCCACGCGACGGCGGCACGTGCATCTTGTTCCTGCTACCGGCGGGCCATCGATCGAAGCCACACCGCGTGCGTTCGGACGAGCTGTGGCTGGTGCACGAAGGCGACGGAGTCGAATTGCGAATCGGGGCAGCGGCCACGGACGCACGGGACGACCAGGTCATCGAGCTGCGCCCCGGCGGCCTCGTACAAGCGGTCGTTCCCGGCGGCGCCTGGCAATCGGCAGCTCCTCTGCACGGACCCGCAGGCTACGTGTTGGTCGGCTGCGTGGTCGTGCCCGGATTCGACTTTCGGGATTTCGAGATGGGACGGGGGTCGCCACAGGACCGGTGACGCTCAAGCGCCCCGGCAGGTATGGGTCGATTCGTCGCAGTACTGCCCGTCGCCGCAGTCCGCATTGCCGAGGCAGGGCACGCAGAAGCGCCCATCGAGGCACCGTCCGGCCGCGCAGTCGGAGTCGACGCCACACTGCCGGCAGAAGCCACCCTCCACGTGACAGACGAGGCCATCGGGGCAGTCCCCGTCGGTCCGGCACGTGCCCTGAATGGGTCGGACTCCGCACGCGCCGTTGACGCATGCCAGCGGTTCGGGGCAGGTGGAGTCGTCGACGCACGACAGACCGGCGTATTGTTCCACCGTGTCGACGCACCCCGCGGAGCCGAGCAAGAAGGCAATCACCACAGCGGCGCCGACGCGCATCGCATTCGCCATCAGGGCGCCTCGTAGACGTCGACCGCGTCGGCATTCGGCCAGGCTGGATGCAGGGGCGCGGCGCAGTACCAATACGGGTATTCTGGGGGCAGGATCGGCTTCAAGTCCGGTGCTTCGACCAACACCCCGTGCACGTCGTCGACACGATACACCCGCGCATCAGTCCCCACCCCGAATTGGAACTCCTCGAAATTCGTGACCCAAAACCAGCCGGTGAAGATGGTCCCATCGGGCGACAAATACTCGAGATTCATGGTTTTACGCCCGGTATCGCTCGTTCCGCACGTAATGCAGTACCGAGCGAACGGGTCGTCGTAGACGGGCTCGTCCCACCAAATCTCGTCGGTGTCCCCGTCCCAAATCCGAACGAGCATGCCGCCGGGCGGCGTGGGCATGGCGTCGACAATGAGGGTGTCCGGCGACACCCCGAACACCATCCGGTCGGTTCCACCTTCAGCCCAAATGGCGTTACCAGCCCCACCTTCCCCGAAGAAGTTCGGGCCAAAAAACGAGATGTCCGCATCGACCATCTCATCGAGATGCCAAAACACGACGTCGTCCCCCGCGCCGCCGAACACGCGGATATCCTTCATGTATCCGTGCAACATCACCCAATCGTCCCCGTCGTACGGGTCGATGTAGCTCGTGTTGCCGTTCGCGCCGTTTCCCGCGTCGATCGCCGCGGCACGCATGTCACGCGCGAAGATCCAGTCGTCTCCCGGCCCCGTGTGCACCGTCGCCGTCTCGAACTCGTAGCCCGGCACCTTGTCGATGGTGCACCCACCCACGACCAAATCGTTGTCCGTCGCCGGATTGCTCCGGATGCCGCCGGTACGAAAGTCCAATGACCACGCCTGGTTGAACACCAGCAGGTCCGGCCCGTCGCCCAGATCGCCAATCTCGAAACTGTGGATGCGCCCTTGCGGTCCCAGGCTGAGCACATCGGGCCCTTTGCACCCTTCGTAGTAGTGCGACGGCCCCGAGTACGCCGTGGCCGCGGGGGCGTGCGAGGCCAGCCGCCACCCGAAGTGGGCTCCC
>JACKHG010000065.1 GCA_020639115.1 Phycisphaerales bacterium | reverse complement strand
CCCGCTTCGCAAACCGCCTGTGAGACGCTTTGACCCGGCGCCGGTTCACCGGAGCGGCCGACCGGATGGCATCCCGCAGGACCCGCAATCCGGCCGCAATCCCGGGGCGGATGATCCGTCGTGGCGCATCGCTGTCGTACAGACTCTGGAAAGTCTGCTGCACCTCTGCGATCGCAGCGCGAGCCGCCGCCGGATTGTTCGCATTCGCCGCCATTACCCCGGCACCTCCTCAATGCAGGGAATCTCCAGCCAGTCGTCCGCCTCGTCGATGTTCTTCGGCGGCCCGGCCACGTAAAACGTCCGCTTGGTCGCCCCCCGCATGAACCGGATCCGCATCGACGGCAGGATGGCCACCTTCGCCGCCGAATATCGCGTCGTCAGCGTGTGCGTCAGTTGCCCGGTCAGTTGGTCGCTCACCTCCGGCTCGGACGACCGCACCGGCTTGATGGCGAACCAGACGCACGGCAGGTACGGCTTCCAGTTCGCGTCGAGCGTGTAATCGATTTCCCCGTGATCGTTCGCCAGCGACGACTCCGTCCGCCGCGCCTCGACGTCGCCGCGTTTGGCCTTCCGCATCATCGATCTGCAGCTGGTCGCGCACGTCATTACAGGTTTCGAATGATCCTCGTGTCGTAAACGCGGTACGGGCTCAGCATGTGCATAATGGCGTTCGTAATGGCGTCGCAGCCCGGCCTGTACAGTTCCTCGACTTTCAGCAGCAGCGCTTCGCGGATCGCGGCCGGCACATCGTCTGCGGCATCGCCGTATCCGGCGTCAAAAGTGATCGTCGCGTCCTGAATGTGTCCCCGTGTGTTCGGCCAGGACTGGTTGTAGGCCGGCAGGATGCGGCCGGGATCGTGGGCGATGTCGACGGTGTACAGCGATGATGAGAACGTCTGGGAATCGCCGTTCGCATCGATGTACGCGATGCTCGCCACCGACTGCAGCGGCGGTCGCGGCACGTACAGCACGCCGCACAGTCGATCGAGCTTCCAGGCATAGGTCGCGGTGATCAGTTGCCGCCAGGTGACCTGCTCGATGAACTGCCGGGCGGCCGTGATCATCCGCTCCAGCCGTTCGTCCTCTTCGTCGCCGTCAATGCGCAGATGGCACTTGACGTCATCAAGGTCCAATGGCTCAACGGCCGGTTCGGATGTGATCGTCAGGCTCATGCGTCATTCGCTGTCGCCGGCGGCTGTCTCTCCGGCTTTGGCCTTCGACTTCGGTTTTCCGGCCTCCATGAGGACGGCCGCCTGACGGCTGATAAAATGCTGCGCGGAGTCCGGAGTCAGGTCATATTCCTTGCCCTCTTCGAACTCGCGTCCTTCCTCGTCCTTGACCTTGTAGGCCCGCAGGAACCGGACCTTGACGGTTTTCGACATCGGTCATCCCTCGTCATAAAGACGCAGCGCCGAACGGTTGGGCTCGACGCTGCGGCGACGCGCTCACTCAGAGCCCGGTGTCAGGCAATCACGCTGTCAGCGGTCTGGTTCTGGTAATTGAACCGGCCTCCTGTCGCGATGTAGGTGACGTTGCACTCGTTGGTGTTCGTCGCACAGGTCAGCCGCGCGGCAGCGTACCTGAGACTGGTCCCCAGCGACAGCAACTCTTCCGCCGTGCACTCGAGCGTCACGACATCCGTCAGGGCGTCGGCCGCCACGGTGCCGCTGTCCTTGACGACGACAGGCGTCGTGAACGCGGAATCCGTTGCAGCGACGATTTCCAGCTTCGTGAAACCGTCGCCGACCGTCGGCCGGGCCTGTGCCAGGAAGTTCTTGAACAGCGACATATCGACCGAATACTTGGTCGTTCCGCCGTCCGGAGACGCAATGATGGCGGTCGTCGCGCCCGGATCGTGATCGTACGACCGGACGAACATCTTGCTCTGCAGGTGTTGGGTATCAACCGCACTGGCCATGATTCTGCTCCTCGCTGAAACCGGCCGTCAGGCCGGAGAATGGTTTACGGAAACGTCCCGCGAATCAGGATCAGGCGCGTTCGGCCAGGGCCACGAACGGCGACAGCGTCGTCGCGCTCTGCTTCGGCGTCAGTGCCGACCTCCACCACGGCTGACCGTCGTTCTCGATCCAGAACTTGAACGTCCGCTCGTGGTTCAGGAACCGGACATGGATCGACTCCGCCCGCCGTGGATTACGGCTGCCGTACATGCCCCACAGGTACTGCGACCAGTCGCACAGCATGATGTCGCCCAGGTCTCCGAGCGTGCTGGCGTACTCGCTGAAGAAGATCGGCCGGCCGAACAGCGTGTCCGGCACGTCGGTGCCGTTGCCCGGCGTGAACAGGTACTGATCCGTGTTCGTGCCGCTGATGTGAGCGGCGACGAGCTGCACGAACGTGTCCTGGTTCGCGATCCAGATCGCCCGCTGGTAATTCCAGATGCGGGCACGCATCTTCACCAGGTTCGTCCCGTTGATCGTGTCGGCCGCCTGCATCGACTCCTTCGCGACGTCGATCCGGCAGGCCGCGTTCAGCACGCCCAGCGGTTCGCCGGCACCGGTGCCGCGAATCCGCTCCCGCAGTCCCTGACTGGCGAATTCGTCTCGGAACCCCTGCTCGATGATCGCCACGAACGACACCATCGACCGTTCAAGCAGTTCCTCCGTGACATAGGACACGCCGAACTGGCTCGTTGCCTTCAGTTCGACCTGTTCGTACTCTTGGCGACTTGCCGATGCCGCTTGCGTCTCAGCACGGCGCCCGACGGTCAACCCGCCGCTGACGCTCGACGTATGGTTCTTGTCGACACGGGCGTTGAACTTGACGATCGAATCCGTCATCGGAACCTGAGTCACCCGCGCCATCGTCGGGTCCGCTTCCATCCCGACGCTCAGCAGCTGCGGGCTCATCCCCTCGGGAATGAAAAAGCCGCCGTGCGGATCGCTGTAGCCGCCCTGCTCGTCGCTGCCGGCAGCAGCCAGAAACCGCAACTGTGCGGAAATCTCGCCGCCGCGGCTCCCCTCGATGACATCCAGCAGGAAGTCGCGCGGCTTGCCGTAGCCGCACATCGGGTCATCCTGCCAGTTGTCCTTGATCTTCCCGACGCCATCCCGTGCCGACGCTTCCGCTGGAGTGTCGGCATTCCGGTTGCGGACCGGTTCCATTGAGCGTTGCGCTTCGAGGAACTTCTGCTCCCGCTCGATCTGTTTGTCGAGCCCCGGCAGTGACGCCTCCAACTGCTCGTAGTCCTTTTCCTGGTCGGTGGACCATTTGCCGTCCGCCTTGTCGACCTCATTCAGGATGTGCTCCATCCGCTGCAGGGCCGACGCCTTGTCGTCCTGGAGCGCCTTCAGCCGCTTACTTGGTTGCATCGTGGCCGGCATCGCGTGTCTCCTGTGCCAACAAAAAACGCGGGCGAGAAACGGTCGCAGCACTTGGCTGCAACGGTCTCTCGCCCGCGCGTGCGTGACGATTGATCGTGTTGATTCGGATTGTCGGTCGGACGTCCGCTCGCGTGAGTCAGACGGCCAGTCGTATGTGTATCAGAACGACTCTATCAGCACCTGTCAATACTCAAGTCTAACGGCGCGCGCCGGCGACCGCCAGCTTTCGCCGTTCCATCCGCGTCCCCCGGCCTGTCTGCACCCGGGCGTTGAGCGCCGTGACAGCCTCCGACAGCGTTCCGATGTGGTCCGCCATGTTCCGCGCGACGGCGGACTCCGCCCCGACGATCCGCCCTTGCCCGAAATCGGCCTCCACCCGCTCGACGCTCGTCTTGCGGTTCCTGGCGACGGATTCGACGAACATCTTGTAATAGCGGTCGACGTGCCGCTGCAGTTCGGCCTTGGCCTCGTCCCCCAGAGGTTCGTCGGGGTTGCCTTCGACCTTGTGACGTCCGGCTGTGACGTAAGTCACTTTGACGCCATCCTCTGCGTTCGCCTGGCTGTAGTCGATGTGAGTCGCAACGACTCCCACTGATCCCACCATCCCTGTCGGAGTGACCCACAACTCATCGGCGGACGACGCCACGTAATAGGCCGCGCTGTAGGCTTCCGGGTTGGCGACCGCCGCAATCGGCTTTGTGCCGCGCGCCGCGAAAATCTTCTGCGACAGCTCGTGCACCCCGAATACGCTCCCCCCTGGAGAGTCGGCGTCGATCAGCACGGCGCCGATGTCCGGATCACGCAGGGCCGCGTCGAGTTCCCGGCCGAACTCCTCCGTCGACGTCCCGCCACTGACGCTGAACAGGCTCGGGCGTTGGCTGATCGTCCCGTGCAGCCCCATGACGTGCACTCGCCCCTGCGTCCCCAGGTGCGACTTCCGCCGGGCCTCGATCGCCGCGAACCTGTCGGTCTCCAGTGTCACCCCCTTGGCTCGGGCCTCGACGACGCCGATGATCTCCTCCAGCTTCGGACGGTGGATCATCCAGCAGGTTTCGGAGATCGCCTTGAGAATCTGTTCGTACCTCATTGCTCATGCACTCCAATGGGACGCACGTCGGCGTCGGTTTCCATCCAGACATGCGCACCGTCATGCGTCCGGCGGACAGAATAGACCACCCGTGACGGTCCGAGAATCTCAACCCCGTAGCAATCCTCCCGCACGCCGCCACGGTCGACGGTCACGCACGGCGAACCGGCGGCGCCCGCGTGTGCGTTCGCCTCGATCGCCTTCCGGTTCACATAGATCCGCGTCGTCATGCGGCCAGTTTCTTCAGCTTCGCGCTGTAGTTGGCGGCCAGAGCGCCACGTTCCCATTGTTCGACGACCTGCTCCGGTTCCCCGTCGAGCAACGCCCGGACCGCCCCCTGCGTCACATCTTGCACCCAGGCAATCCGCGCCGTGTCCTGCACCTGCAACGCTTCGCACAGCGGATGGATGGCCGAATCCACGTACTGCGCGTGCTGCGTATAGAAACCCTGCAGCCACTCCCGGAACTGGTCGTTGTCCGACTGCGCGTGCTTTGCCCGCTTGGCCAGTTCCTTCAGTTCCCGGCTGGCGATCCGCCCGGCAACGTCCTGTGTGAACACCCGCAGCAGACGGCCCGCCTGCGTATCGTCATCGTCGTCGACCGTTGCATCATCAGCCGGCCGTCGTTGCGGAGTCGGCATCGTCTCCGGTTCTTCCGCCGCAGCGTCCGGCTGCGTGATCCGGTTGCGGTACTCGTCGCCGCCTTCGTACGGGTTGAGGTTCTCGAATCCCCGGCACTCGTTCGGGTTCAGGATCTCGTTCTGGATGCCGATCGCATAGGCGTCGTAACGGCTCTTGAGGTCACCGCGCAACAGTGCGTCCGCCAGGAATTCGCAGAAGAACGTCCGGTGTTGTACGATCAGATCACGCTTGATCGCCTGTTCGATCCGCACCAGCCACGGCCGGATGGTGTGGACGACGAAATCGATCGCCTGCTGCTCGACGCTGGCGTAGGATGCCCCCTTGTCGTGGTCGCCGATCATGTGCGGCGGCATCCGGAACAGACGCGCGATCTCACCCGGCCGCATCCGCTTCGCCTCGATGAATTGGGCGTCGCGGTTCGTCATCGACACCTGGTCCCATTTCATTCCCTCTTCCAGGATCAGCGTCTTGCCGGCCTGGCCGTAGCCGCCGGTCTCCGCCATCTGCGCCTTGAGCCGCTGATAGGCCACATCGCCCAACTGGCCGGGGTGGCTGTACGTCCCGGACGGCTTGACGCCGTTCTTGAGCTGGTTCGCCTCCAGCACGTCGCTGGCCAGCGCCACACCGATCATCGTCGAGGCGTGCGTGATCGGCGTCAGCCCCCACAGACCGTCGCTCGTCATCCCCCGGATGTGGATCACTTCCCCGCTGTGCAGCACCTTGTCGCGGCGGCCGTTTTCATCGGTGATCGTGTACCGCAGTTCTCCGCTCGGAAGCTGCTCGGGCGGCCCCTTGATCCGGCTCGGGTGGATCGGCACCAGTTGGCTGACGGAACCGCGCAGGCCGGTTTTGATCTCCGCCAGCCCGTTCCCGCGGAGCGTCGTGTAATACATCTGCTGTTCGAAGAACTCCAGCGCGCTCTGCCAGGCGTTCGGGAAGTCGTGCAGCGTCTCGTACAGCGGATGATCGGTCGCCCGTTCCTTCCCGCCATCGGCCGTCCGACGGTACAGATGGCACGGCAGTGACGCGACCGTCTCCGCCAGGATCCGGACGCACGCATAGACGGTCGCCACGCGCAGCGACGATTCTGGCGTCACCACCGGCCCGGCGGCCGTCACGCCACCGCCGCCATAGTCGGTGTACCAGTGCGGGTGCAGCGGATCGTTCCAGTCGAACGATTCACCCTCGCTGCGAATTCCGAGCAGTCGATTGATCACTTCGCAGTGCTCCCCAGATTGACAGTCCCAGCAGCGCGGCACCGCCGACGATCAGCGCCCACGCCACGCTCAACATCCCGACGCCAGTAATGATCGCAGCCAGGCCGACAACGGCCGCACCGTCGCGCGCCGCCTCCGTACGCCGTGCCGCCCGGCGTTTCACTTCCGCGATCTCTTCCAGAGTCAACGCCTGCACCATTCCAGATTCCTCACACTGTCAAGAATCCACGTTCCTCGTACACGCTGCGAGCAGGCCGGAATTCCGCCATCCCTGCGACGGCCCGTGCGATCACCGCCGCCACGACGGCGTCGATCTTCTTGACGTCGTTTTTCTTCGGCTTCTCCAGCTTGGTACGGTCCCCCCGCTCGACGGCCTTCACGTTGCCGACCATCCAGTCGAGCACCGCGTGCCCCGGATGCACGACCCGCCCCTCGAGGACGTCCGCCTCGAA
>JACKHG010000064.1 GCA_020639115.1 Phycisphaerales bacterium | reverse complement strand
GGAGCGAACCCGCGGCAAGAAGAACCGACAGATCGTGGTGCACTCCGCTGACCCTGACGCCGGCTGGTACGTCAAAGAAGGTGACCACAGCGACAACGACTCCGGGGTCACCAAGCTGCTGTGGGGCTACGAACACACCCTCGTGTTCGCCGGTGCCACCACCAAAGCCGAACGCGGCATGTTCCCCAAGGTGCTCCTCGGCATCGCGCCACCACACCGGCCCGGCGAAAGCCCCGGCCGCAACGGAACCACCGCCGTCACCGAAGCCCACGCCGCCACCGGCGCTGCAGCGCGGCTGCTCGCCGGCGACAACGCCTACGTGAACGCCAACCCCGCCGACTACGCCGAGCCGCTGCGACGTCTCGGCATCGAACTCGTCCAGGACTACAACCGCACCCAGACCGGACTCCAGGGCTCGCATGAAGGCGCGCTCCTGGTCGATGGCCGCTGGTACTGCCCGTCCATGCCGCCGCTGTTGATCAGCGCCACCACCGATCACCGTGCCGACCGCATCGACTACGACACCTGGCAACGACGCCTCACCGACCGACGCACCTTCGAACTCCGCCCCAAAGCAAAGCCCGAACCAGATGGCACCGTCCGAATGCTCTGCCCCGCAGCTGGCGTCGCCCCAACCGCACGCTGCGACCTCAAACTCGCATCCAACAAGCGCAAGCACCAGTCCAACCGACGCGTCGACCTCACCCACCTCCTCGCACAGAACCCGCCGAAGGTGTGCCGGCAACAGTCGATCACCATCACCCCCGAAGCACGCGGCCGCTTCGAGCAACCGCTTCGCCACGGCACCGAAGAATGGCGAATCGCCTATCAGACGCTGCGGAGCACCAACGAAGGTGGCAACGGCATCGCGAAAGACGCCGCCCGCCAGAACCTCGAGGACCCGCGCCGTCGCCGCATCCGCGGCCAAGCCGCCAACGCGCTCATCACGGCGTTCCAGCACTGCGCCGAGAACATCCGACTCATCCTCTCCTACGCCCACAAGGCCACCGCCGACAACCAGGGCGACCTTCGGCTCTCCTACAGCGCACGC
>JACKHG010000063.1 GCA_020639115.1 Phycisphaerales bacterium | reverse complement strand
GCCAGACCCTCCGGGATGGCCGCGGCGTAGAACGCGACAAACGGCTGAGCGCGCCGCGGACTGTTGTGGTGGATCGTGCGGGCCACCAGCTCCTTGCCCGTGCCCGTCTCGCCTTGAATGAGCACGGTGCTGTTCATGGGCGAGACCAGTTCGAGCGTGTTGAACAGCCGCTTCATCCCCGCGCTCGTGCCGATGAGCCCGCCAAACCGGAACCGATCGTTCAGGCGCGCCTTCAGCTCCGCGTTCTCCGACTGGAGGCGCCGCTCGCTCAGTGACGTCTTGAGGACCTGGACGAGTTGGATCAGCTGGAACGGCTTGATCAGGAAGTCGACGGCGCCGCGCTTGAGGGCCCGCACGGCATGGTCGATGCTGCCGAATCCCGTCGTCACGACGCACCGCATGTCCGGGTAGCGCGACAGGGCCGCGTCGAGCAAATCCAGTCCGTCCCCATCCGGGAGCTGCACGGCCACCACGAGGGCGTCGTAGGCAAATCCGTCCAGACGCGACAGGGCGTCGGCCGCGCTCGGTGCCTGCGCCGCGGCGAATCCGGCGCCCTCCAGTGACTCGACGATCATCTGGCGGGATTCATTCTCATCTTCCACGACAAGGACGGTTGGCCGGGGGCGATCGGGAACAGACACACTGGACTCCTCGGGAGGGGGACGGGGTCCCACGATTCAAACTTTCCCAGGGTGTGTCGATTGACACTGCCGGGGAACGAGCCCTCTAGAGGCAACTGCCGTGCCAGCGGCAGGTGCACGCTGGATGTGCGCGTTGTTGCACCCGGCTGGTCAGCCGTCATGGACCTGACGCATCGTCTCGATCCGGTGTCGGATTATTGACGAAATGGACTGCGCACCGTCCAGATGCGGTCAGACCGACGACACTACCCTGTCCGATCCGACACCGGCGCGACGCGCCACCGTCCCCGGACGACCCGGTCGCGTCGGCTCCCGTCGTCGTGTCCCGGTGTCGGCGCGTCGGATCATGGTGTCGGCGATCCGTCACGACCGCGACCCGCGGCTGGCCGGGCCTCCAGGCCGGCTCAGGCCTGTTTTCATCTGAATTCCACGCAGATTCCAGTCTGCCGCCATCGGGCATCCCTCTTGCACAACAGCGGGCGGCACAGGTGACCGTGTGTTTGCCGC
>JACKHG010000062.1 GCA_020639115.1 Phycisphaerales bacterium | reverse complement strand
GGACGACGGTCTCGCGGGTGAGGGCCACGTCCTGCTCGCCGTCGAAGGGCGAGGTGAAGGCGATCGGCGTCGGGAGGTTGTCGAGCGTGACGTTCCAGATCCGCTGGGTGAGCGGCGACAGGAGCTCGCCGCTCGCGTCCGCCACTGCATGGGAGAGTTGGAGACGATGAAGGCCACCCACCTCGAGTGCCGGCGAGAACTCGTAGGAGAGAGTTGTGGCGCCTGTGTTCGGATCGATGTTCGACACCACGTTCGTCGCGGGCTGCACCACCCCATCCGTACGCAGCGAAAAGAGCGTACGGGGATCGACAAGTCCTGGGGATAGCGGTTCCGAAAGCACCACTGTCACGAGCTCGAAGCTCTCCGCCCGGATCTCTGTCCCCGCCGTGGGGTCACGAGAGGTGATTGTCGGCGCCGTGCCGTCGGTCTTCGGGAGCACGAGTCCGACGCCGTTCTGCCAGATGGCGACGTCGAGGACGTTGACGCAGCCGTCCCGGTTGAGGTCGGCCGGGGCGTCGAAGGTGCCGTCGCCGGCGCAGGTGCCGAGGGCCTGTGCGACGCGCTTGCCGTCGAGGTCGTCCACGATGCCGTCGCGGTTGGCATCGCCTTGGAGAACATTGATGCGGAAGACAGCCTGGCCGCCGGGTTGGCCGTCTCCGCTTGGGAGGGCGGCGGCCGCTGGATCGACGATCTCGCCGTCGAGCGGAAGGCCGTTCAAGCCGGTGATCGCGTAGTCGAGCACGATCGTGACCAGATCGTTGGCGACTGGTGGATCGAACTCGAGCGTGAGTACGCTCGTCGAGACGTCGTAGCTGCTGCCGAAAGCCGGTACGGTGCCCTGAGCCACGGTCCAGACCGTGACGGCTCCCGCCGGAATCGTGACGGGTGCGCTGAACTGGATCGCAAGCGTCTCGAGCCCGACCTGGTCCGCGATGCCGAGCTTCGGCGCCGGCTCGACCACGACCACGCGCGGCGGCGCGGCGCCCTGACCGTAGGCGGACAGCGGAACGAGCGCCAGCGATCCGGCCACAACGATCGCGCTCGTGCGCGTCACGCGTCGAATGTCGAGCATGAAGATCCCCCACGCCAGCTCAGGATGGGGCCGGTCCCGTGCGACACAACGGGCCCCACTGCCCGAACCGGCATCCCGACTCCATTCTGTTCGTCCCGGGCCCCGATGCAACCCCCTATCGGGATTTCAATCCACACATTCGCCGGGTTTCTCCCGCGCGCCCCGGGGTCGATGGTGCTGGCCACCGCGAAGTTCCGTCCACCGCTACACTTGCTCTCCCGTCGCCCGTGTTCGCCTCCGCCCCTTCGAGAAGGCTCCAAGTGCTCCGAAGAACCGTGTCGTCTCGTTGCGCCGAATCCCATGTTCGAGTCGGCCTTGCCTTGATCCCGGCGATGCTCTGGATCGTCGCCGCCGTGGCGGCGGCCCGACCGGCGCTCGCCCAGGGCCCGCCTCCCGCGCCGGTTCGTGTCGATGCCGTGCGCGAGGAACCGGTGCAGGACCAACGGCGGGTGACGGGCGAGTTGCGGGCCGTTCAGCGCACGCTCGTGGCCACGCGGGAAGGCGGCATCGTCATCGCGATGCCGCGCGGGAAGGTGCCGCGGAAGGCGGGCGATGCTGTGCCGCCTCGACGGCGACCGGCTCACGTACCTCGTCGCGGAGGCGAACGCCGCGGTCGAACTCGCCGAGGCTCAGCGCGAGGAGCGGGAGACGCTGCTGGTGCAGGCGCAGACCGACTACGACGCCCTGCTCGACGCATCCCAGCGCAGCGCCGCGAATCCCAAGGAGCTTGCCGACGCGGCGTCGGAGGTCTCCGCCGCCAAGGCACGCCTGGCGCAGGCGACGGTGTCGATCATGGTGGCGAAGGCGCGGGCCGGCCTGCTTCAGGCTCGCCTCGACGACATGGTGATCAAGTCGCCGTTCGACGGCGTGGTGGTGGCGGTGACGCCGGAAGTCGGCGCATGGGTGGCCGAAGGCGACACGATCGTCGACCTCGTTTCGACCGGATCGGTCGAGGCCTGGATCGACATTCCCCAGGAGAACGCTGCGCGCTGGTCGCCTCGTGAACGCCGCGGGCGACAAGGACGATAGCGCCCGCGCGGCGGTGCGGCGGAGATCGGCACCACGGGCGGATGGTCGAAGCTGAAGAGCGTCACACCGTGCCCGTCGGATCGCCATCGCGCACGTTTCCGATCGTCGCCGTCCTGCCCGACCAGGGCATCTTCAAGCCCGGCATGTCGTTGACGGCATGGGTGCCGACGAGCCAAGTGCAGCCGCGCCTGACCGTCGCCCGCGACGCCATCATGCGCGGGCCCACGGGAACGTTCGTCTACGTGGTCCGCGGCGGCCCGGAAGGCCCGGGGGCGGCCGCATCCGCATCGCTCGACGTGCTCTTCGAGTTCGGCGACCGGGCCGCGGTCTCGAGTCGCCAGCTGCGCCCGGGCGACCTGGTCGTCGTGGAAGGGAACGAGCGGCTGTATCCCGGCGCGCCGGTAATGGCGACGAACGCGGTGCCGGAAGGGCAGCCGGCGGCTGGAGACACTTCGGGCGGCCCGCCTTCAGCGTCGGGTGAGCAGGTCAGAGCTCGCCGTTGGTCCTGCCGATGCACGCAACGCTCCGCACCAACGAGGCATCAGATGCCGCAAGCCCGGAGCCCGTTCGATCGCCTTCGATCTCCCCAGCGCCCGCCGAGGTGGTCGAGGTACTGCTGCCAGAGCAGGTCGCGAGGATCGCGCGATCGCAATCGTCGTGCGAGCCGCTCGCTTCTCGCCAAGCGCGCTCCGCAGTGCTGATAAGGTCGCGTTCCATCCAGCGAGCTGGATCTCCTGCGACGCTCGTTCGATTCGGATCGCATCGACCTGGACGTTCGCGGGATCGCACGCTCGAGCCGCATCGACGAGCGACCGACCGACTTCGAGCACCGATCGAGCCCTGGCCAAGGTTGTCGCCGAGCCGAAATCGCTGGGCCGCACCGTGGGCCATCCTGCAGATCGAGAAGAGCTCCTGATCGCCGGGTCAGTCGGGGAGCTGCATGGCGACGCTCTCGAGCGTGGCCATGTGAGTGAAGCGGCCTCGACATACCGTCGGCCCAACTCGAGCCGCATCGCCTGTCGGAGCATGTTCCGCCACTGGTACTCTGAGTGCGCTGATCGGTCTGGCGTCGCCGCGAGTTCGCTGCGGATTGCCGTGATCATCCCCTCGAGCTGTGCCTCCGCCTCGGCATCGCGTCCCAGAACGAACGCGAGGGACCGATCGCCGCCAGCGGCTTTCGATGAGCAGCAGTCGTACCCGCCGAACCTCTGGATGGGCGGCGCGGCAACTTCCGCCTGAACTCTTGCGCATACGAGAAAGCGCGATCGGCCGACCCAGCTCGCCGCGGGCCTTCGCGACGTCGCCGAGGAGCACCATCGTGATCGAGCGAAAGCCTGTCGTCGATCGACTCCGATCGAGAGCCGCCATCCGCTCCCTACACCCATCGCCCTCGATGCGAAGCGGTGCCGCATCGTCGACGCGCCCCCTCCACCATTGGTGTCGTGAGGCGCCCCTGTGAGTTTCGGCTCGGGTTCGAATCAGGTCGAGGTCACTCGGCGTCGCGCGAGAAGAGTCTTCGACTGCCCAGTGCGGTCAGAGTTTCGTCCATCGCCCCGAAGACAGCGTGTTGCGCCTCGGAACGGCCGCCAGGTCGCCGCACCGACTCCCGCAGATCGTGGTTTCTCCGCCCGCTTTCCTGAAGGAGGAGGACGAGGAGGACGAGCACCGCCGCAGGCCCAGGCCAGCGATGACGATCGCCGCCGCGCTGCCGCAGTTCGCCGCCGTGACCAACGCAGGATCCGCCCCCGAACCGGTCCTCCGTGACGCCGACGGGAGCCGTCCAGAACGTGCTCGAGCCGTTGGCGAGATCCCGCTGGCGACCCGCAGCCGATCCGGTCGGCAGCGAGGACTATTCCGTCACGGTCTCGAGAGATCGCGTCGCCGCGGGCTGGCTGACATTAGGGGAAGCGGATCATGGGCGGCACTCGGAAGGGCCGGCGATGCCTGTGGAGATACCGCCTCCAGGTCGGTTGGGCGATGGCCGCACACCAGCTCGTGCAGCATCACCGAGGGCATAGACGTCGCTGCGTGCGTCAGCGGCGAGAATTCGTCCGTCGAGCTGCTCGGGGCATGTGTAGGTCGGGGTGCCGACAATCTGACCGTCCACGGTCTCGAACGAGGCGTCCGCGAGCAGTCCGCCTCGTGGCCTGGAACGGCCTTGGCGACGCCGAAGTCGATCACCTTTACCACGCGACCCTGCTCGCCATCGCCGTCGCCGACCAGCACGTTGCTCGGCTTGAGATCGCGATGGATCACGCCACGGCGATGCCGTGCTGGAGGCGTGGCAAAATCTCTCATCAGGCAGAAGTCGCCCGTCCGCTTCAGGAGCCGGCACTCCGCAGACTATCAAGATCGGTCCCGTCCCACGAACCCATCGCCATCCACAGGTGGCCATCGTCCTGGCCGGCCTCGAAGAGTCGTGCGATCCCCGGGCTCTCGAGCCGCGCCAAGGCCTGACGCTCGCGTTCGAACCGTGCCACCACTTCCGCCGCCTGCAGGGCTGGAGACTCTGAGCGCGATCCGCGCCGACTGGTCGATCCTGCTCGGCGAGAGTATACGCGGGCGAACAGAGCCTCCGACCGATCTCCTGCACGATCCGGAACGGACCGACTGGCCGGGCATTTCTTGCCCTGGAGCATCGAGTACGGCACCCACGATCTTGGCCAGGTCGAATTCCGCGCCGAACATTGGCACCAACTCGGCACCCTCGCACAAGTCGTCGCCGGACCGAACGGCCGAGAGCATGCGATCGAGCTCCGCCCCCAATGCAGCTTCCTCGTGCGCGACGGCGGCGAGCAGGCGAAAGCGCTCCTCAGGGATCATGCCCCGCGCCTTGTGGAACATGCGGTCAGGCGGCGTCGACGAGTGCTCCGTCGCTCTGACCGTTCTTCCCCCAGAAACTGTTCCCAGCGCTTTGGTGCAACGGCGGCAGTTCGCGTCCTGCGAGTTCGGCTCGCAGCCAGGCGATGGCGGCCGCGGCATCGTCGGTGATGGTTCTGGCGCTCACGCCGAGCGCGCCAGAGATGTCCTGATTGCTCATGCCGCCGAAGAACCGCATCTCGATGACCTGCGACTGCCGCTCATGGCGGCGAGCCGTACGAGCGCATCATCCAGGTCGTAGGTGCGCGACGGCGCCGCCCGCGACGTCTCGGCAACCTCCAAGGCCACGCGCCGCCAGCCAGCACCGCGCTTGACCTGGCCGCGCCGCCGCGCGTGGTCGACAAGCACATCCCTCAGGACCTTCGACGCGATCGCGTAGAGCAGTGCCTTGGGTCCCGACCGGACCGCAGGATGGTCGCCCATCCGCAAATAGGCCTCGTGCACCAGTTCAGTGGTCTGGAGCGTGTGGTCGGGCCTCTCGCGGCGCAGGAGCGCCTCTGCAATCGCCCGGAGGCGGGCGTAGAACTCCCCGAACGGCACTGCCTCGGGGAAGTCCGGATCCCAGCTCGGTGTGGTGCCTCGAGCGCCCTCCCCCTCGGGACCGACCGACCGCTCCGACTCCGGGCTTCCAAACGGCTGCTGCATTGCCGACGTCCCCTCGTGTCAACGCCTCGGAATGCCCCGCGTTCTCTTGGCTGCGACGGTTCGAACGCGATCGCCCCGGTCCAGCCACGGCGAGCCGTCCGACATTCTCGCGACTTCCCGCCGGGCAGCAAGACCGGCACCTTGGCCGCGACGATCACGAGTCGATCCTGTTCGATCTCCACGCCAATTCCGGCGAACGGTCGCGATCCGCCACCATTACCAGCTACGGAGGGCTTCGCCGGCGAGGCCGACTGATCCACGATTGGCACTCGCCGGCGTCGGTGCGGGCAGGCGATCCGTCGATGGACGGCTCCCGGTGCTCGATCCGGTGTTCACGAATGCTTGTCGACCGAACACGGTGCGGCGAACGAACCCATGGCCCGACGGAAGTGCGAGCGCCCATGTTGTGCATGTTCGCAAGATTCAACTTCCGCGCTGAGTTGGAGACAACGCATTGGATGAGGGCCAACGGCTGCGGCATTCGCCGCGATCGACCGAACGGGTCTCGTGTGGCGTGGTTCTTGGTCCGTCTCGAGGACTGTCTGCATTCGTCGTTCCCGGAGTGATCGAGCCTCTGCTTCTGCTCGCGGATGAGCGACCAGCCTCAAGCGCTGGCGCGATCGTCTCCTCAGGTTTCGTCCGACTGGCACCCTTCCCACTTTGACCTGCAATCTCGGCAGAACGCCCTTCGCGGACGTAGTCAAGCGGCGTGTGTGCCACGAGGACGCCCGTCGCTTGCTTGTGGCCTTGTCTCCTGCGTTCTCGAGCACGGATGGGTTCCATGGAATCTCCCTAGCTAGAAAGGAAGAGTAGGAATGCGACGACGACTGCTCCCAGCTCTCGCGATGGCTTGCGCACCGATGACTCCTGCCCTGAGCGTCAATGGGGACAACATCTACCTCTATGCGACCACAATCACCGATCCGAGCAACGACTGGTGCAGGGAAGGCCAGGCCACGGGCGAGCCGAACGGGAACGACTGCAACGCCGGCGAGTGGTGCGTTACAACGGACTATGCCGGCAACGAGTCGGGCAACGGCTGGCTGACGGTGACGAACTTCCAGAACCTGTCGATCCCGGCAGGCCAAGGGATATGCGAGGTTCGGTTCAACGCGCTCGTGAGGGTCAACATGGGAGCCACCGGCAAGTGTGAGGCGAGAGTCACGCTTCCCGGCTTTGGGAGCAAGATCTTTCTATCGCCCACGATCGCGAACGACGACAACTGCGCATACGCGTTCTCGGCACCGCAGAACTCGATCGTGCCGGCGGACTTCGGTGCCAGCGGACCATGGACCGCGGCGCTCGTCAACAGCCTCACGGTGGAAGTGCGTCGGGCGAACGTCAACCCGTCATCGGCATGGTTCCGATGCAAGGCTGTCCGGATATTTGTGCAGACGGGAGTCGACTCCGATGCCGACGGATGGGCGGATTGCATCGACCAATGCCCCAACGATCCGAACAAGGTATCGCCCGGAAACTGCGGCTGCGGCAATCCGGAGCCGGGAACGCCGTGCAACGACGGGAATCCGTGCACGGTCAACGACGTCATTCAGCCCGACTGCGGCTGCGCCGGCACGCCGATGAACTGCGACGACGGGAACCCATGCACGATCGACACGTGCGTGAACGGGGTGTGCGTGCACACGCCGATGAACTGCGACGACGGGAACCCATGCACGATCGACACATGCGTGAACGGGGTGTGCGTGCACACGCCGATGAATTGCGACGACGGGAACCCGTGCACGATCGACACCTGCGTGAACGGAGTGTGCGTGCACACGCCGGTCGATTGCAGCGACGGAGACCCATGCACCATCGACGTCTGTGTGAACGGCGTGTGCACCCATACGCCGATGAACTGTGACGATGGGGACCCGTGCACGATCGACACGTGCGAGAACGGCATTTGCATGCACACGCCGATCGACTGCGACGACGGCGACCCCGGCACCGTGGACACGTGCGTGAACGGGGTGTGCGTGCATACGCCGAAACCCTGCGACGACGGCGATCCGTGCACGGCCGACAGCTTCGATCCCGCCTCCGGCGCATGCGTGCATGTGCCGTTGACCGCTGATTCGGACGGCGACGGCACGCCGGATTGCGCCGACATCTGCCCGGGCGGGGACGATTCGATCGACTGCGACGGCGACGGCACGCCGGACTTCTGCCAGTTCCATGCGATCCTTCCGTCGATCGCGCAGTCGCCGTTCGGGGCGGGCATGCCGCTGGCCGCGAACTTCGCCGGCGTTCCACAGGTGTCATCACCCGTCTCGGTGCAGGTCGCGGTGGCGGGTGACCTCGACGGCTCGACGGAGTTCGTCACCGTTCTGCTCAGCGGGACGGTGGTGGGCACACTGTTCGGGCTGGATGGCGCGAACTGCCCGGCGATACCGCAAGTCGCAACCGTCACCATAGCCCCAACGGTGTTCAACCAGGCGGTTGCGGCTGGAGGCGGGACGGTCCAGCTCATGGTCCAGGCGTCGGGCGCGGTAAGCGCGACCGAGTGCGATCAGTCGAGCGCCCAGGTTACGCTGGTCGTGCCTCTCTCCTTTACCGACTGCAACGGCAACGGCATCTTCGACGCCTGCGAGATCGCCGATGGCACGGCAACGGACTGCAACGGCAATGGCATCCTGGACAGTTGCGAGCCTGGGCTGCCGGACTGCAACGGGAACGGTACCCCTGATCTGTGCGACATCCAGAGCGGCCGGTCCGCGGACAAGAACGGCGACGGCGTTCCGGACGAATGCAACTACGCCTGCGGCGACTTCTGATCTCGACGGCTGCGTGACGGGGCCGACCTCGGCCTGCTTCTCTCGGCCTGGGGCTCCTCCGATCCGATCATCGATCTCAATCACGACGGCATCGTGGACGGGGCGGACCTGGGCGAGCTGCTCGCCAACTGGGGATGCCTTGACGGTTCGCGCTGAGCATTCCAATTCGCTCGACCCCGGTGTCCACCCGGGAACGGGTCAAGCACGCCGCGGAGGACCTGCGACAAGAGTTGCGGGTCCTCTGCGCGTTTCGGCCTCGGATCATCGCGGAATCGGTCTGGAGCGCGGAGACGAATGGCGCGGTCCGCAGGTAGGAATCAGTCTTGGAGGCGTTGCCGAACCCCGGTGAGCCCGAACTCGCTTGCCTTCGCGGTGGATCCGCGTGGCGACGGGTTCGTCAGCTGCGCCGACCCAGGCGGGCTCAAGGGCGCCAGGTTCGACCTGAAGACATCGGGGGCACTCGACGCGTCGCCTTGCGACCGCTCATTCGAAACCTCGGCGCCTTGAGCCCCCTCCAATCGGCACCGGACCAGTCCGCAACGGCCGGAGTCGGATGCCCATTGGTTGCGGCTTTCGGCAGTCGGCTGCTCCACATCCTCTTCAGGAGGCTTCTCTGCCATGCTCTCCATCTGTCGCAAGCCCCGCTGGTCCCCCTATCTCGTCGGCGCCGGAATCGGCGTCCTGAGCTGGGCCACCTTCTACTTCATGGGGAAGGCGCTCGGCACGAGCACCTCGTTCGTCGGTGCGGCAGGTGCGATCGCGGGCGCGGTTGCACCGGAGCACGTCGCCGCCAACGCGTACTTCGTCAAGGAGTACGGGGCCAAGGCCGGAGCGACCGGCTTCAAGCCGGTCTTCGACTGGCAGATGGCCCTGGACTTCGCCCTCGTGGCCGGGGCCTTCCTCGCGGCGTGGCTCGGGGGGACGTTCCGAACCGAGCGCGTGCCGTCCGTGTGGGCCGAACGGTTCGGTCCGTCGGTCGCCAAGCGCTACGCCACGGCGTTCGCGGGCGGGTTCATCCTGCTCTTCGGCGCGCGCATGGCCGGCGGCTGCACCAGCGGCCACGGGATCTCCGGCGGACTTCAACTCGCGGTCTCGAGCTGGACCTTCTTCGTGAGCATGTTCGCGAGCGGCGTGGTCGTCGCCGCGATCCTGTTCGGACTCGCGCCCGGCCGCTCCGGCGGCGGCAAGGAGGTGACCCGTGTTTGAGCACTTCTTCGCCGATCCCAAGACGCTCCTGCTCGGCGCGCTCACGGGGCTCGTCTTCGGATTCCTTCTCCAGAAGGGCGGCGTCACGCAGTACAACGTGATCGTGAACCAATTCCGCTTCAAGGACTTCACGGTCCTGAAGACGATGCTCACCGCCATTGTGGTCGGCGCGATCGGCATCTACGCCATGCTCCAGGCGGGGCTCATCGGCGGCTTGAGCGTGAAGGCCGCGGACCTTGGCATGAACGCCGTGGGCGGCGCCGTGTTCGGGGTCGGCATGGTCCTCCTGGGCTACTGCCCCGGAACCGCGCTGGCCGCCGTCGGACAGGGGTCGCGCGACGCCGCCGTCGGCGTCGCCGGCGCGATCGTGGGCGCAGGCGTCTACGCCGAGGCGTACCCGGTCGTTCAGCGCACGTTTGGATCGTTTGCCAACTTCGGCAAGATCACGTTCGCGGAAGCCGCGCACACCTCGCCGTGGTGGTTCGTGGCGGGTCTCGCCCTCGTGGCGATCGGCTTGTTCGTGTGGCTCGAGCGACGGGAGAGCCCGCGCGGGCGACCTGCGTCCGCGTAGCGCCGAGGTACGCGACGACAGGTCGGCGAAACGAGCCCGACCGATCCCGATTCGCGCGGAGAGGCGGTTGCGGCCACGACGTCGATGCGTTGTGGATGCCGGAGCGTTGTCATCATCGCTTGTGCTTCGAACGCCCCCACAACGCCGACACAGGGAACGCCCAGACATTCTCCCCCATCGGAACGATGTCGTGTCCCGGGTGAACCACGATGCCGGCCCGAAATCGTGGTCCTGCCGTCTCTCGAAGGTCCTCCAGTCCCCTCAAATCCGCCGGGCGAATGGTGGTCGCAGACTTCACCTCGACGCCCACCACTGCCCCGCCTCGCGCCTCGAGAACCAGATCGACCTCCCGACCGGCGGCGGTGCGGTAGTAGTAGGCCACGGGCTTCGTTCGACTCCATTCGAGTTGGCGACGGAACTCCTGAACCACGAATCCCTCGAGCAGCTTCCCGAAGTTGGGTCCCGCCAAGAACGCGTCGCCATCGCCCCGCCCAAGCAGCCACGCCAGCAGTCCGGAGTCGTTGAGAAGCACGCGTTCGGACTTGATGAGTCGCTTTCGCGTGCTGCCGGCCCACGCGGGGATCGGTTGGTAGAGATGGGTGGCACGAAGCAAGCCAAGGTAGCGCTTCACGGTTGGCATCGAGAACCCGATCTCGCGGGACAGCTCAGCCATGTTGAGCAGTCCCCCATGCTGACCTGCGAGGATGGAGAGAAGCCGCGGCAGGTCGGCGATGCCCTCGATGTCCGCGATGCTGCGAACGTCTCGCTGGATGACGCTTGTCAAGTACGAACCGAACCATGCATCGCGGCGTCCGGGATCACGGCGCCGGAGGATCTCCGGATAGCCGCCCGTCAGCATGCGTCGGCCCAGCGCTTCGCGCGAGAGCGACTCGCACTCGAGCGACGCGATCGCGGTCGGACTTGGGCCCTCGCCGAAGAGCACATCGACAAGCTCCTCCCGAACACCGGCCATCTCGCCTTGGGTGAACGGCGAGAGGAGAAGCACTTCCATCCGGCCAGCCAGCGCATCGGCGACCTCCGGAACGAACATCGCATCCGACGAGCCGGTGAGTAGGAACCGGCCAGGTCGACGATCCCGGTCGATCTCGGACTTGATCGCTCACAACAATGCTGGAGCACGCTGCACCTCGTCGATGACCGTCGGCTCGATCATCGCTCGCACGAAGCCCTCCGGATCGCGCACGGCAGCGGTCAGTACCGTGGCGCCATCGAGTGTTCGGTAGGCCGCGAGGAGGCCTCCTCGACCAGGCTTTGGCAAGCGTGGACTTCCTAACCTGCCGTGCGCCATGGCAGGACGACGACGGGGTGTCTCTGAGGGCGGCCTGGAGGGGCTCCCTGAGGTGGCGGGCAATGTGCATTTAGATAATCTAACGCCTTCCGTCGGATTGTCCAATACAACTGGCGACCTTCGGATCCGACGGCCGGCAACCGATGCTGGGATGTGGATTGCATCGTGGCCTCTGACCCCGACCCGCGACCTGAGACGGAGCGCACGCCCGGCAACCGTCCTCGCCGCGTCGGACTTGTCGGAGCGCCAATCGCTGAACGTGTCTCCACGATTGCCGTTGGGACGTCGGCGCAACATCCGAAACTCATTGACTCCGGCGCGCCGTCTGTATCTCGATCCTTCGATCTGTCCGACCGGCACGTTGCCGATCGACCACCGGAGCGACGACGATGCACCTGCGATGGCACGACAATCTTGCTGCCCTGCCGCGCGAGCATCTGTCCGCACCTGATTGCACGGCGCTGCTCGGGCGCGAATGCGACTGATGCCGTCCGGCACGCGGCAGCGTCCATCCATCCACCTGTCCAACGAACTGTCCTCGATCGGGACTCGTTCGCCGGAGCGGCGCTGCCGGCACGGGTCCCGCGACGGAGTGTCCTGCCATGCTGTACCGCTCCCACGGAGATCCCGCCGGGCCCGCCATGCCGTCGCGCGTGCGTGCCGCGCTCGCCTTCCTCGACCACTGCCGCATCCGCACGGATCCGGCGGACAGCGCGGTCGCTGCGCCCGAGTTGAGCGCTGCCGAGCGGGCCGTCGAACGGCTGGCGCTGCGCGTTCTCGCGCAGTACTTCTCCGGCGAGATGGACTTCGGCGACATCCCGCCCACGCCTCCGCCGGAGGCTCCCCCGGACGACGGCGACGCGCCGGTTCCCCAACCCGCATGACGGCGCCCCGGCCGGCACCTGTCGGCTGCCGTTGGCGCCGCCCGCGACGAAGCGGGCGACGCCACGGGCCGAATCGACCGCATCCACGTCCCTTTCCTACACTGACGGTCCATGAACCTCCCGTCGCTCTCCGTCCGCCAACCCATCACCGTCGCGGTCGGCGTCGTCCTCGTGGCGATGGCGGGGCTGCTCGCCCTGCGCCGAATCCCGATCCAGCTCACGCCGAACGTGGAGGACACGGTCGTCTCGGTGATCACCCGCTGGGAAGGCGCCAGCCCCGACGAGATCGAGCGGGAGATCGTGGACCGCCAGGAGGAGATGCTTCAGGGCGTCGCCAACCTCCGCGAGATGACCAGCAGCGCGGTGCAGGGCACGGCGACGCTGCGCCTCGAGTTCAACCTCGGTACCGATCCCGCCGCGGCGCTGCGGGAGACGTCGGACAAGCTGCGACAGGTTCCGAAGTACCCCGACAACGTGGACGAGCCCGTGGTCGAGGTCTCGGACCCGATGAACCGCGACTACATCGCCTGGATCGTCCTGGGCACCACCGACCCGCGGTTCGACATCCGCACCCTCCAGGACTTCGCCGAGGACCGGATCGCGCCGGTGCTCGAGCGGGTGCCCGGCGTCTCCGAGGTCAACGTGCTGGGCGGCCGCGAGCGGGAAGTGCAGGTGCAGTTCGATCCGCAACTGCTGGCCCGGCGCGGCGTCACGCTCCGCGGGATGGTGAACGCCCTGAACGCCGCGAACCGGAACGTCTCCGCGGGGCAGGTCAGCGACGGCAAGCTCGACGTGCGGCTGCGGACGGTGGGACAGTTCGAGTCGGTGCGCGACGTCGAGCAGACGGTGATCGCCAGCACCGAGACCGGCCCGGTGCGCATCGGCGATGTTGCCGTGGCCGTCGAGACCTTCAAGGAGCCCACCTCTTTCGTGCGCTCGAAGGGTCGCCCCGTCATCGCCATCAATGCCCAGCGCGAGGTCGGCTCCAACGTGATCGAGGTGATGGCCGGGCTGCAGGAGGCGATTGCCGGGCTGAACCGCCCCGATGGAGCCCTCGACGTCCAGACCAAGGCCCTCGGGCTCGACGGCAAGCTGTACCTCCAGCAGGTGTACGACCAGACCATCTACATCGACGACGCGCTGTCCCTCGTCCGCAACAACATCTGGCTGGGCGGCTCGATCGCGATTCTCGTCCTGCTGCTGTTCCTCCAGAGCGTTCGGGCGGTCGTGATCATCGGACTGGCCATTCCCGTGTCCCTGGTCGGCGCCGTCGTCTGCATGGTGGCGCTGGGCCGATCGGTGAACGTGATCAGCCTGGCGGGCATGGCCTTCGCCGTCGGCATGGTGGTGGACAACGCGATCGTCGTGCTGGAGAACACGTTCCGCCACCTCGACATGGGGAAGACGCCCATGCGCGCCGCCTACGACGGCGCTCGCGAGGTGGCGGGTGCGGTGCTGGCTTCGACCCTGACCACCGCCGCCGCGTTCGTGCCCATCCTCCTGGTGCAGGAGGAGGCGGGCCAGCTGTTCCGCGACATCGCGCTTGCCCTCTCGGCGGCGGTGGTGATCAGCCTGCTGGTGTCGCTGACGGTCGTTCCCGCGGCCGCCTCCCGCTGGCTGCGCACCCCCAAGCCGGGCCGGAAGGAGAACATCTTCGAGCGTCTCCTCCACCTGCCGCGCACGATCTTCGCATGGTTCCCCGGCATGGTGGCGGGGCTGGTGCGGATGCTGAACCGGAGCGTTGTCGCGCGGGTGGTGGTGATCGCGGCCTTGACCGGTGCCAGCGTGTTCGGCACGTGGTGGCTCATGCCGCCCTCCGACTATCTTCCCTCCGGCAATCGCAACCTGATCTTCGGCATGCTCATTCCGCCGCCGGGGTACAACCTCGAGCAGCAGCGCGACATCGCCGAGCGGGTCGAGGCGGGTTTCCGCCCCTTCTGGGAGGCGGGCGAGATTGCGGATCCGGCGGAGCGGGCCCAGGCGGAGGCGAAGCTGCCGTCGCTGCCGACGTTCGACATGGTGCGCGGCGGTCCCGGTCCCGACGTGACGCCGCCGCCGCTCGACAACTACTTCTTCGTCGCCTTCCCCGGCTCGATGTTCCACGGTGGCGTGGCGTCCGACGGGGCCCGGGTGGTGGATCTGAATCCGCTGTTCTCGTGGGCCACGCGGTCCGAGGTCCTGCCGGGCGTGCTGGCGTTCGCGTTCCAGGTGCCGCTGTTCCGCTTGGGCGGATCGAGCGGCTCGGCGATCAAGATCGACTTCGCCGGCGACGATCTCGACCAGGTCGCGGGTGCCGCGCAGTCGTCGTACATGTCGCTCGCCGGCAAGTACGGCTTCGGTGCCGTGCGCCCCGACCCGAGCAACTTCAGCATCCCGGGACCGGAACTTCAGGCCGTGCCCGATCCGCGGCGCCTCGCCGACCTCGGCATGACGCCCGCCGATCTCGGTTTGGCGGTGCAGGCCGCCGGCGACGGCGCCGTCGTGGGCGAGTACCGCATCGCGGGCGACAACATCGACCTGCGCGTGGTCTCCCAGGAGGCGTTGGGCAAGGAGGGCATCCTCAGCGTGGCGGACATGCCGGTGGCCACTCCGATGGGTCGCGTGGTGCAGGTCGGCAGCCTGGCGGAGCTTCGGCGCACCATCTCGCCTCAGCAGATCAACCACGTGGACCGGCAGCGGGCAGTCACGCTCGAGTTCACGGCCCCGCCCGGCTTCCCGCTTGAACAGGTCATGGCGGACGTGCGTTCCACGGTGGACGGATTGCGGGCCAACGGCCAGATCGCCCGCGGCGTCGAGGTGGTCTACACGGGGTCCGCCAGCAAGCTCCAGAACGTGCGAAACGCGCTCCTGGGCGACGGCTCGTTCGTGGGCCTGGCCTCGAGCTCGATGATCCTGGCGCTGCTCGTGGTGTACCTCCTCATGGTGGTGCTGTTCCAGAGCTTCCTCTATCCGCTCGTGATCATGTTCAGCGTGCCGTTGGCGACGCTCGGCGGGTTCGCCGCCCTCGCGGCCGTCCACGCCTGGAGCCTCCACGATCGCTACGCGCCGGTGCAGAACCTCGACGTGCTGACCATGCTCGGCTTCATCATCCTGATCGGCACCGTGGTGAACAACGCCATTCTGATCGTCCACCAGTCGATCAACTTCACCCGCGGCTTCGGCGAGAGCGAGGACGACCGCATCGAGCCCCTGCCCGCGAAGCAGGCGATCGCCGAGAGCGTGCGGACGCGCGTGCGGCCCATCTTCATGACCACCTGCACCTCCCTGGGCGGCCTTCTCCCGCTCGTCCTCATGCCGGGCTCGGGCAGCGAGCTCTACCGCGGTCTCGGCGCCGTGGTCCTCGGCGGCCTCGCGGTGTCCACGGTGTTCACGCTGCTGCTGGTCCCGCTGCTCCTGAGCTTCTTCCTGCGCGACAAGCCGCAGCGAGCGCTGGACGAGTCGCCGCGGCGGGCGACGATCGAGCGCCGGGAACTGGTTGCGACGGGGTGAGGCGGGGGGACGTTCGGCCGGAGGACGTTGGTTCCCGATGGGCAGGCGCGTTGCCGGACGAGGGATCGGGTATCAGATACCAGGTATCAGGTATCAGGTGTTGGAGTCTGCAGAACGGTTCATATCCGGTGCGAGGGCGGACCGGTCTTCGTTTGCGGCAACCGTCTGCACCGTGCAGCCGCTGCTGATACCTGATACCTGATCCCTGATACCTGACACATGCCGCCCGATCGGCCACCCAGTACACTTCCCTCGGGAGGCGACCGTGGCGCTACAAATCCTCGAGCCGTTCAACCAGTCGATCCAGCACACCAAGAAGGTGCTGTTCCGGCCGTTCGACCTCGGTCGGTGGTTCACGATCGGGTTCTGCGCGTGGATCTCGTCGTTCCTCGAGGGTGGCGGGAACTTCTCCGGCATCTGGAACATGGGCGGGCGCGGCGGCGGCGGCGGTGGCGGGTGGCCCGGGTTTCCCGGCGGACAAGGCGGTTCGGGTCAGCCCTTCGGACTGTCCACCTCGACGCTGATCGCCATCGTCGCCCTGCTCGTCCTGTTGGGCATCGCGGTCAGCCTGGTGTTCGCATGGGTCGGCGCTCGCGGACGGTTCATGTTCATCGACAACATCGCCCGGTCGCGCGGCGCGGTGGTGGCGCCGTGGCGCGAGTACCGGCCCCAGGGCAACAGTCTCTTCCTGTTCCTGCTGGTCTACGGGATCGCCTTCTTCCTGGTGATGATCGTGCTCCTCGCCGTCGCCGGCGTCATCGCCCTGCCGGACATCCGGGCCCGCTCCTGGGGACCGGCCGCCACGATGGCCGTCGTCGTCGGAGCGTTCACGGTGGTGCCGCTCGGGCTCGTCGGGGCCCTGGTCTCGTTCGTGCTCCACAACTTCGTCGTGCCGACGATGTACCTGTGGCGGGTCGGCGCGATGGAGGCGTGGCGCATCGTGCGGATCGAGGTGCTTGGTCCGCACCTCGGCGCCTGCGTGCTGTACTTCCTCTTCCGGATCGTCATCTTCATCGGCATCGGGATCGTTGCCACGGGGCTGACCTGCGCCACTTGCTGCATGACCGCGATTCCCTATCTCGGGACCGTGATTCTGCTTCCGCTCTTCGTCTTCAGCCAGTCGTACGCCCTGATGTTCCTCCAGCAGATCGGCCCGCAGTGGTCGTTCGTGCAGGAGGAGGGCCTGCGGTGCGAGCGGTGCCACTACGACCTCACCGGACTGGTCGGCGCCGACCGTTGCCCCGAATGCGGTCTGCCCATTGCCCAGCCGGTGGGCGAAGTGCCGCCGACGGAACGGCCGCCGGAGGATCCGGAGGCCACGGTGTGAGGGGGCGGTGCTAGAACCAGTACCCGAGCAGCAGCCCCAGATCCGCCCCGCCGACGGCGCCGTCGCCATCGAGATCGGCGGGACAGCAGCCATCCCCGCACGAGCCCCAGGCGGCCAGCAGCAATCCGAGATCGGCGCCGCCGACGGTGCCGTCGCCGTCGAGGTCGCCCGGCACCACGCCGTCGAACGTCACCATCGCGGTGCTGGGCGTGTACGTGACGGTAATGCCAACGCACGATTCGACGGCGGCGAACGTGCCGCTGACGGCGCTGGCCGCAACGACCTCGACGGTGTCGCCCGGCTGGGGGAAGTAGCCGGGGTCCAGGTTCACCTC
>JACKHG010000061.1 GCA_020639115.1 Phycisphaerales bacterium | reverse complement strand
GCGACGAGACGGGGTAGCTGTATTCACCGCGCGCCGTCGACCCCGACGATCCGGAGAACATCACCATCTGGGGCGATCTGGCCGAGCTGCACTATGACGACGCGGCCCATCATCCGGCCATGCTGGCCTATTGGGGCGACTATATCGGCTGGGCGCTGGACTGCGGCTTCCGCGGGTTCCGGTGCGATGCCGCCTACCAGGTTCCGGCCCGCATCTGGAAACCCCTGATCGACGGGGCGAAGCGGCGCATGCCGGAATGCCTGTTTGCGGCCGAGACGTTGGGCTGTGCGACCGAACAGGTGGACGCGCTGGCCAAGGCCGGTTTCGACTACCTCTTCAACAGCTCGAAGTGGTGGGACTTCCGGGCACCCTGGCTGCTGGAACAGTACGAATCCTTCCGCAGGATTGCGCCGTCGATCGCCTTTCCCGAGAGCCACGACACGGAACGATTGGCGGCCGAACTCGTTGATTGCGATGCCGGGACGATCGAGAAGCGGTATCGGCAGCGCTACCTGTTTGCGGCCCTGTTTTCCTCCGGCGTGATGATGCCGATGGGCTACGAGTACGGCTTTGCCAAGAAGCTTCATGTGGTGGAAACGCGTGCGGACGACTGGCACCGGGAAGCGGGCTCGCCGCGCTTCGACCTGTGCGGCTTCGTCGCCGCGGTCAATGCAATGAAGGCATCCTTGCCCGCACTGAACGTCGAGGGCGAGCAGGTGGGGGTGACGGACGAGGGGTCGGGTATCGTCGCCCTGGTGCGCTACGATGGCGATGCCGCAACGGCGGGGCAGGCGACGCTTGCGCTGATCAATCCCGACGCGCACGAGCGCGGCGGCTTCGTGCCGGCCGCGGTCCTGCCGCAGCATGAAGGCCGCCGGTGGACCGACGTCACGCCGCAGGCTGCGGGTGAGACCCTCGATCCCCACCGGCCCCTGACCCTGGGCCCGGCGCAGATCCGGGTCTACTCCAGCGACGGGAAGGATCGGACATGAGCGCGAGCTACGCCCACACGCTTCCCT
>JACKHG010000060.1 GCA_020639115.1 Phycisphaerales bacterium | reverse complement strand
GCTACCAGGGCAAGCTGTGTGACGACGGTCCGGGTCCCACGGCGTTCCCTCTGGCGGGCGGGCGCGGCGGCTGCTCGGTGCTGGACTCCGGTGGCGGTGGCGGTCACTTTGGCCGCGGCGGACGCGGTACCAAGGATTGCTTCGTCTTCGGCAGCTCGACGTCTTGCGAGTTTCCCCAGGAGTTCGAAGAAGACTGTGGTGACCTGAACGGCGCGGGGACGGCGTGTGTCTCCACGACCGAGCCGGGGTTCGCCACTTGCCGCGGCTTCGCGGCGACGCCCACGAACCAGACGACAGGCGCGGGTAACGGTTTGCCGGATGTGGCTGGCCAAGCCTACTACCACCACATCCTGGACGTGGACTTCGGCGCCGCAGGTGGCGACAAGGGTTGTCTCGACAGCTTTGACAATGCGCTCCGCGCCGGCGACGGCGGCGGGCGCATCGTGCTCTTCGGCGCGACCCCAATGCAGAACGGCATCGTCAACGTCGCGGGGCGCGTGATCGCCGATGGTAAGCGCGGCTGTTCCTCGGGGAACGACTCTGCGGGAGCCGGGGCCGGCGGCGTGGTGCTGATCATCGGCGATGAAGTAACCATCGCGGACACGGCGCGCGTCAGCGCTCATGGTGGGCGCGGCGGCGACTCTCAGCCCAAGTGCCTGCCCTGCACCACGCCGGGCTCCACCACCGAGTGTGGTAGCGGACAGACCTGCACGGCCTACACGGAGCCAGCCAGCGGCAAGACGTATAACCTCTGCGGCCCCTGCAACTGCACGCCCTGCACCTCGAACGCGAACTGCACCTTCCCTGGCCAAACCTGCAAGAACCTCGGTGGCTCACTGGGCAATGTGTGTGCAGACGCCAGTAACCAGTGCACGCCGTACGACGTCGGCGACGACGAGGGCGAGTGCACCGGAACCCAAAACAGCGGTACCTGCGATGACTGCGCGGGCGGTGGCGGCGGCGGCATCATCAACGTGCAGAGCCGCGTCGCGTCGATTCACCCCAGCGCGATCTTCGACGTGCGCGGCGGCAAA
>JACKHG010000006.1 GCA_020639115.1 Phycisphaerales bacterium | reverse complement strand
CGCCTGTCGCCCCGATTTTTGCCCGCAAGGCGGGCAAAAATAGAGCAGGTGAGCTTGGGATCAGGTGAGCAGTTGAGGGGGACCGTCGTATGTCCGCCCGACTGGTGGCGGGTCTAGGTCAATTGCTCACCTGCGGTCACCTGTTCTCCTGGTCACCTGCTCAATTCGTGAGTCGAGGGCCGTCCATGGCCTTCATGTTCGAAAAACTCGACGTCTACCAGAAGTCCGTCGATTTCGTCGACGACGTCGCTGCCCTGATTGAGGGTTTTCTGCGCGGCTACGGGTTTCTCGTCAACCAGCTCAACCGCGCTGCTTTATCCATCTGACTGAACTTGCCGGACGGTGCGGCCGCTTGGGCCGAGATCCGACTCTCCACTGCGTCCCGATTCGACGCAGGCCGCCGTCATGCTTGAGCCACGGCGTGCATCGTGGTTCAACATCGTGATCACGACCGCGCGGAGCGGGGCGAGCGATGGCACTTGGCCTCATCGCCGGCGCACTAAGCTCCTTTACGCGCACGACTCGCCTCTGGACAGCATGCCGCGGCCTGGGGGTCGAGATCGCGTTCGCCGACCAGGAGGTGCACTTGCTTGTGGTCCACCTGTATGAAGCACATCATCGTATCGCCGCCGTTCCCAACCTTACCGTCATTGTCTGCGCTGCGGCTACGACCTCACCGCCAACACGAGCGGCGTGTGCCCGGAGTGCGGGGAGGGGGGTGCATGACGCCGACGCGTTCGGTCATCTGCACGTGGGGTTCACGGGCCGTCCGCGGCAATGGCCCAAAACGGCTGTAAATGAAGGCGGCCTGGCTATCGTGTTGGGCATGTTCGAGGTGCCTTTTGAGGAGACCCGGACGCCATGCACAGCATACCCAACGAGGAACGAGCTGCGAAGCTGTTTGAGGAAGTCGGGGGGACGACGTCCGCCGAGGAGTTGACCAGCCGCCGGGTCCGCCGGGCAGCGAAGATCGTCGTGGAGCAATTTACCGGACCTCTGGACGATGCCTCATCCTGGCCACGTGCCTGAGCAACATCCTGCCGGGCAGGGGATCAGCGATGGGACCGATTCTCGGCCATCGCGCCCGACGGCAACGCGCCCATCGCGCGAAAGTCTCCAGGGCGGCGCGATCCGCAGCGAGCGGATTCTGCGCGGAAATCTGAAGAAATCGATGTCGATGCGCGCGGCTGGCGTTATACTGCCTTGGATTCGGGGTGGGGTATTCCTCATGTATTCACTTAGCCGCGTAATAGGGTTTTAGAGCATGAAACGCTGTACCGTTGCCGGGTTGCTGGGGCTAATGTTGGTTTTTGCAGGTTGCGCGCCGCAGAACGGCGGTTCGAACGACGGCGGGACGGGCGGAGGAGGCGGTGGCCCGATCGATGCCGGCCCGGCGGGCGGCGACATCGACGTCAGCGAGATCACCGGTCCGGATGAAGGCGTGCGCTCCGAGCTCGATTCGGAGCGCTATGCGTCCGCGATCGTGACGCTCCCCAGCGGGGTGAACCTCTCACTCGAAAGTCTGCGCGGAGTTTCAGCGGCGGACGATCAGCCGGTGAGATCCGACGGCGGCTTCGTTACGGCGACATATTCCGTGCGCCCGTCGCTGGTCTCGGTCGTCGATGCCAACGACAACGTCGTGTTGTTCGGATTCATCAACTCCTCGATCGACGAAGAAGTGAGCGTGAAGACCACCGCCACGGCGCTCATCTTCCTGGGCATGGGCGGGTGGACGCTGCCGTCGAGTGATTACTACGGCATTCTCTCCGACATCCGTGACCTGGAAGTCTGCGACAATCTCGCGGAGGTCATTACCGAGGAAATGCGCCGCGATCCGCTGGTCGTCTCGAACGGTAGCGATGCGCTCGATGCAGCGCTGACGGCTGCGTTGGAGGCGCTGGTATCCCGTGAGGCGTTTAAAAGCTCCTCTTCGAAAAGCAGGCCGTCGCGCACGCGGGTTATCGCAGCCGGCGACCCTTTCCTGATTGTCGATCCACTGACGCCCCAATCCGGGGTCAGCCTGATTCTCGACTCGTCCGCGCCACAGCTCACTGCGCGCAATAGTTCCCGTCGACCGGCCACGCTGTATCGCGTGCAGACCGGTTACGACGACGCGAGCGGCGCGCACGTTGATTTGCCCGTGGTCGAAACCGTGGGTGAACCGATCGAACTGCCCGGCGGGGACACCCTCACGATCAGCAGCCCTGCCTGAGTACGCTGTTCAGTACGAGTATTTTCGTCCGTCGGGCTGACCGAAACCGGGCCGATCGAGGACGAAGGGCGCGACGCGCACCATTACGAGAGCTTGTCGTCCTAGCCGTCGTTCGATGGCAGTGCCGACGCGCTCGATGCGTCGCTACGCCGCGATTCCGATCGGAGTGCAAGAACTGCTCATCGAACAGCGGATCAATACGTTTATTCTCGTTCATGGATGCCCATCGCGGAAACCGCTCGGCGTGGGGTGAAAGCAGGATTTCTTATTTCTCCGGCGACCAGCCGCCCGTGGTCCGGACCCTGCGCCAGTTGATCGAACTGATTCTCGATGGGGCGCGGGCGTGTCGTTGCATACGCGGGACGGCTACGCGAAGCGTTCGAGGTCGTGCTCGAGCGTTGGGCGAGCAACCGCGCGTTTCGCGATGATCTGACCGCGGTGCTGATTGCCGCGTACGGCAACGAGAGATTGGCCAGAATCTGACGCATCCAAGATCAGCGGCGCACATGGGGCGACTGGCCTGGGGCGCAGAGTGTGCATGTCGGCCATCCTGGTGTTTCTAATGACAACGTGAGCAAGCTGCTCAACCAACTCGACAATGCCGACGATATCGTGGTCTGGAGGGCGGAAACTGGTGCGGTCAAGGTCACCCCTTCGCCCGGGCGGGTCAGCGAGAGTTTTCCGTTTGTCGATTTGACCGCGTCGGTGGCCGGCAGCCCGGCGGAACCGCTCACGTATGAATGGACATCGTCGGCCGGAATCGGCGAGTTCTTCACCGCATTGGATGATTCCGCTGCGGTGCTCACGACGACGGAATCGACCGTGACGTACTCCACGTCCCCATCCGCGGTCGTCGAGGGCGGCACCATCGACACCGCGACGGTACGCGTGGTGGATGCCAACGGTACGCTGCTCGGGACGGCGACGGTGTCCATCCGAAGCAGCCGCAAGGAAGACAACCCGTGTCCGGACTACGTGGACGCGGGTTACAGCTACGGCGAGGAAATGGAAGTCAGTATCTCGTCGAACGTCATCTCGGGCGGCCAGGATGTGTTTGTGGAGGTGACTTACAACTTCCCGCCTGCCGATACCGGGCGGTCGAACGCGACGCAAATCGAAGCCTTCATGTCGGCTGCCTGCCCGAGGTGCAACGCTGGCTGTCTCTGTGATTCACAACGTGGCATTCCGGTCTGGGTGGATGGTGAACCGGCAACAAGTCTGACCGACTGGCAATCGGTGCGTTGGCAGGCTCCGTCGAGCGACGATCCGGAAATCCAAATGTTCTGCGTGGCATCGGGCAAGGGGTGGTTCCAGCTCCCGGAGGGCGCCGACAGCGGCCCCGTGACGCGTACGTTCCAGTTCAGGATCGCGGATGACTGGCCAGGATGTCCGCTGGACGATCCGGATTGCAGTTGCCCGAGGCTCGATGGCGTTTTCATCGACGGCGAGACGCACGATGAAATCCAGGCTTGGCGGGGTTATTTCGTCGCCGTCGCCCAAAGCGCGAACCTCTATATCGAACCGCTCAAATTCGACGTGAATCCGTTGTATGACTCCCTGGAATCCTGTCCAGACGACTGATCTTGTCATGAGCGACTTGCTGGAGGTGCTTGGGGCGATCGTCGGCACCGCGCCCTTGCGCTTGGCCATCCCGGCCGTCCTTTCGACTCGACGACTCAACCGAAAGGACCGGGCAGCGGCATATGCGGTTCGAGACAGTCACTCATTGGTTCAACGTCTCCAGGGGGAGCTGGATTCAGGAATCGGGCGTCGGTGCCGCAACGTACGTGCAACGGCGCGGGACTCGCTATGGCGTTGAGGGAAACTTCGTTGACGCCGGACATCCAAGCCCAGCTACGGAATCTCCTCCCGGAGATCATTGAGTGCTTGGAACTCGATGAATTGGGGGTTCTGGCACAGGGGGAATTGAGGTTTGCCAAGAACTTCCAGATTTCGGCGCATACAAGCATGATCGTCTTTGAGTAGCCGTCGCGAACTGGGTCACTTGGCGTGCAGCCGCGTTTCCTGGCGAGAAACAAGTGGTCTTGCGTAGACCGCGACCGAGGGCTGTTTCTGATTTACCAATCCGGATTGACGCCTTGCGCGCGGTTGACCGTGCGCCTGTCCTCTCTCGCGCATTGTGTTTTGCCACACCGGATCGCGACACCTCACGACAACGTGGATACAGAGGCTGCAGCGGCGACGTCGCCGGAGACACGATCGCTACAGATCAGAACTGCGTTATGCCCAGGCAGCGCGTGGACGAAGAGCTGACCCTTCGCAGTGCCGGGCGTGTGATCGTGCGCTGGACACATGGTTGATACACGCGACGCAGGGGCGGCGCGCCGGCGCGCGTGCGCGTTGGTGGATGCTACGCGGGCGGCGGCGATGCGCAGTGTTTTCGGACGTTCGACGGTTGGGTCTTGACAAGATCAGACGTTTGCGACGCCCGGCATCGTTCACTTTTTGCCTGTTTTGAAGGCGTTCGGCGTGGCTGGCTGGGACCCGCTGCGTTTGAAACGGGTGGCTGGGGAGGGTATGGTCTGGGGAGGAGGAAGCCTGATGTTCAAACCGCGCCCGGCGCGACCCGACGATCCCGATTACAGATTGACGCAGCGGCTGGGCAGGCGAGTATTCTGCGGCATACTCGGGGCGATCGTTGTCGCAGGCCTGGCGCTTCCCGATGTCACAGCCAAGGCGCAGGGTCTCGCGAAGGTCCCGGCGGCAGCTTGGCTGCACGCCTACTCGCCCGCGCCGTCGCTGTGGGTCACGGTGCCCGCGCGATCGCCTGCCGAACGCTATCAGACGCAGGCGTTCTGCATGCGGGAGTCCACCGACATCGAGCTGCATCCCGCGGGTCACTCCGGTACGTTCACGCACCTGCGCTTCCGCGTCTGCCTGCTGGACCGCGGCGACAAGTACGTCGCCGCGGAAGGCTTCGCGACGCCTCGATGGTCGATGGCTGGTAAGGGGCCGCGCGCCGCGCAGGCGAAGATCGTTGCCGAAGTCTATGACCAGGTCGGCGATCGATTCCGGCAGGTCCTGAAGCAGACGGTTTCCGGGCGGTACGAGCCGGCTGCCTTCGACATCAAGCTTCCGTTTGCCCTGACGCCCGGCAAGTGTGTCGTGCGGATCGACGTATCTCTGGGCGAAGGGACGCAGGCGCTGGTTTATGAGATCGCGCCATACGCGCAAACGGCCCAGCCGCAGCGGGTCGTGTTCCTCTCGCTGGACACGCACGCGCTGCAGCATCTGACGCTGAACCAGACGCGGCGCATCGATACGAGCCCGACGCTACGGAAGCTGGTGCGGGAGGATCCGCACGCGCGCCTGTATGCGGGTGCGACCGGCGCGTCGAGCTGGACGTTGCCGACGCACGCGACAATGTTTACCGGCCTGTACCCGACCCAGCACGGGCTGATCGACACCGACGAAATGGCCGAGATCTCGCCCGAGGTGCAGATGGTGCCGGAGCTGCTGGCGGCGCGGGGCGTGCAGACGTTCCATCTGGCCTCCCACTCGCGTGTCGGCTTCGCGTACGGCTACTACCGCGGGGTCGGACATTATCAGCAGTACGATCAGCCGCTGGGGAAGCGCGGCCGACAGGTCCTGGGCGACGCGGTGCGGTTGATGCGCGGCGTCCGCGATCGGGACGTGTTCATGTTCGTGCACCTGTTCGACGCCCACCTCCCCTACACCAACTACCCGCGCGATTATCGCCATGAATTCAAGGGGATTACGCCGCGATCGCCCGATGCGCTGTGCCAGGGCAAGCTCTACCGGGAGCAGATTTACGGTGACGAAGGCTGGCGCTACAGCAAGCGCCAGGCGCACATCCGAAAGTTTGGCAGGCGTTTCGAGCGGCAGATGAAATCGGCGCAGGCGGCGTACGAACTCGGCCTGCGCGACGTGGACGACATGATCGGCGAGTTCATCCGCGGGCTGAAGGACGCTGGCCTCTGGCGGGAAACGACGCTCGTGATCGTGGGCGATCACGGCGAGGAGTTCTTCGAGCACGGCCTGCTGACCCACACCAGCCTCTACCCGCAGAACATCAGCGTGCCGTTCATTCTGCGGCTGGGTGAGAACGCGCCGGGTATCGACACCGTGGACCCCAAGGCCTGGAACGTGCCGTACCGTTTCGAGGCGCATACGACGGCGTTTCACGTGTTGCTCGACCTCTTTGGCGTTCCGGCGCCCGACTACCTGGCGCAGGCGGGGACGCACGGGCTCGCGTTGTCGGAGATGCTCGGCCTCGACAAAGATCATCCGGCCTTTGCCGAGTTCTACTTGCGCCCGGCGTCGAACTACCACGAGGCTGCGCTGATATCCCAGGCCGGTGAGAAGGTCATCGTCGCGACAGATCTGCCCGATCCGACGGTCTGGCAGGACGCCAACACGCACGCGCAGTTGTACGATGAGCGGCGGGATCCCGTCGATCAGCACAACCTGTTCGATCCAGCCAACCCCGCGCACCAGCGGGCCCGCCAACGGGTCGTGGAAATGGCGCGTGAAATTCGCCGCCTCACCTTTGCGCCGACGCGGCGCGGCAAGCTGACCTCAGAACAGATCAAGAAGCTCCGCGCTCTGGGCTACGTACACTGAGCCAGGCACTAGTCCGAGTGCACTGGCGGTCCCAGCGCGGTCTGCGGTTATCGGTCCTGGTTGGTGTGCGCGTGCTCGGGTCGCCGAAATGCATACTCCTGAATATATGCCGCTTCGAGCAAAACGTAAGGGATAGGCCGATAAAAGCAGATTAATGGGGATTTGACGACGATATCGCGACGGATTACCCAGACTTCCTTGACGGAAAATCGATTCAACCCTATGTTTATCCGTTCAGGCTGCGGTGAGGGGGGACCCTGACGAACGGCGGCGGCGGAAGGAGCTAGCGCCATGGAAATCATGAGTGCCGAGGACCAGATCGTCGCCGCAATCCGCCGGATCATCCGCGCCGTGGACGTTCACTCGCGACGTCTGGTGGAGGAGCACGGCCTGACGGGGCCGCAACTGGCGGTGCTGCGTGAGGCAGCCCGGTTGGGGCGTGCCCCGGTATCGGCGATTGCCCGGGCGGTGCACGTGAGTCAGCCGACGGTCACCGGCATTCTGGACCGGCTGGAGCGACACGGACTCGTCGAGCGGCATCGGGACGATGCGGATCGCCGGGCGGTGATCGTGACGGTGACGGTTCCGGGTCACCAGTTGCTGAACCGGGCTCCGTCCCTGCTGCAGGATCGGTTTCGGCGCGAGCTGATGAAGCTGCGCGACTGGGAGCGAACGATGACGCTGGCCACGCTGCAGCGCATCGCGGAGATGATGGAGGCTGATTCGCTTGACGCGTCCCCGGTGCTGGTGGCCGGGCCGCTCGAGTCGAGCAGCTATGGCGAGACCCCGGCGTCCGGCAAGCCGTCGCCGACGGGGGCTGATGAACGAACAGAACAGAGTCCATTAAATACGAGGTGAGTTTGATGACGATGCCCACGGTTCAACCGCGACAGTACTCTGCACCCCTTTCGAACGGCCGGCTGGAGATCGCTCTGCCCGAGCCCGATCATTCCCTCGAGCAGGATGCCGAATGGTGCGTGGTACGCGACGGTGACCGCTGGCGGCGCATCCGCTTCCACGACTACGAGTCGCTTTTTTCGATTCCCGGTCTGTACGAGAAGATCATCTACGACGTGCTGAAGTGCCGGTCGCCGCGGATCATCGTCGGCATGCTGCGGGACGCGTTGCGTGACGCCGGGACGTCGGCGAAGAGCCTGCGGGTGTTCGATCTGGGGGCGGGCAACGGCATCGTGGCGCAGCGGCTCACCGAGATCGGCGTCGAGACGATCGTGGGCGTGGACATCATCGAGGAGGCGGCCCGGGCTGCCGACCGGGACCGATCGGGTGTCTACGAGAACTACCACGTGTGCGACCTGACGGCGTTGCCGGAGGGAGAGAAGCGTGAACTCGCGGCGTACAAGTTCAACTGTCTGACGTGCGTGGCGGCGCTGGGCTTCGGGGATATTCCCACGGAGGCGTTTCGCACCGCGTACAACCTGATCGAGCCGGATGGCTGGGTGGCCTTCAACATCAAGGAGGACTTCCTGGCCAACGAGGACACGTCGGGCTTTGCGGGCCTGATCCGGTCGATGAAGGCGGCGGGCACGATGCAGGTGGTGCACAAGGAGCGCTTCCAGCACCGCATGGGGACGGATCGCCAGCCCATTCACTACGTCGGCATCATCGCCCGCAAGCGTCGCGACATCGCCTGACGCGCGCGCCGCTGCGGCGTATCGATATCGTCGCGAAACGGACAGCAAGGTCAAAGCGAAGGCAGAGATCATGTCCGCCAACGACCCCCAGAAAGTAGCTTTGAGTCGCCTGCGCACGGCTGCGGGCCGCTCCGCGCTCGCGGACATCGACGTCGTCATCGCCGTCGATGAGTCCGCGGACGTGGAGGAGGTGCTCCGCGGCAAGTGGGATTGGGAAATGGCTGTGGCCACCGCCCGGGAGGACGATCTGTCCGTGCTGCGGGTGAAGGTGGACTCGAGCCAGGAGCTGGACGAGCTGCGCGCGATCGTGGACGACGCGCCGGGCGGAGACTGACGGACCGGCGACCGCCGCGCGCCCCGCCGACCGGCCGTCCGGCCCCCTTCCGGCGCGCGGCCAAGCCCGAGCGAAAGGACCCCTGCCATGTGCGGCATCGTCGGGATCATCGGACCGCCGGATGCGGAAATAGCGCACGAGATGCTGCGGCGCATCAGCCACCGCGGAACCGACGACCGGCAGTGGCGGCCGTTCGACCGCTTCGGCGGCCTCGGCTTCAACCGGCTCTCCATCATCGATCTCGAGCGCGGCGATCAGCCGCTGTTCAACGAGGACGGCAGCCTGGCGCTGGTGTGCAACGGCGAGGTCTACAACCACGCCGCGATCCGCCGCGACCTGCGGAGCGACCACACGTTCGCGACCGGGTCGGACGCGGAGGTCATCCTGCACCTGTACGAGGAGTACGGCGACGACGCGGTCAAGTTCCTCGACGGCATGTTCGCCTTCATCCTGCTCGATCTGCGCCGCGGGCGGGTGATCTTCGGGCGCGATCCCCTGGGCATCAAGCCGCTGTGGTACCGCGGCGACGGCGACGCCACGTACGTGGCCAGCGAGGTCAAGGCGCTCATCGGCCGCGGTGACGAGGGCATCCGCGAGCTGCCGCCGGGATCGATCTGGACGAGCGACGAGGGTGTGAAGCGCTACTGGGAGCCCTCGCTGGCGACGACGGAGCCCGACTTCGACGTGTGCCGCGCGCTGCTGACCGGCGCCGTGCGCAAGCGGATGATGAGCGACGTGGGCGTGGGGACGTTTCTGTCGGGCGGGATCGACAGCAGCCTGGTCACGGCGTTGGCTGCCCGGGAGAATCCCAATATCGTCGCTTACACGGTGGGGATGGAGGGCGCTCCGGACGTGGCCATGGCCCGCCGCGTGGCCGAGTATCTCGGCATCGAGCACGTGGTGCAGACGTTCACGATCGACGACATGCTCGCCCTGCTGCCGGACGCGATCTACCACATCGAGAGCTACAACCCGTCGATGGTGACGGGTGCCGTGGTCACGTACATGTGCTCGCGGCTCGCGGCTGATCACGGCGCGAAGGTGGTGCTGTGCGGCGAGGGGGCCGACGAGCTGTTCGGCGGGTATTCCGCGGTGCGGGCGCTGACGTTCCTGGACCTGCGGCGCAAGCTCGAGGAGCTGCTCGGAGCCCTGCACAAAACGGAGCTGCGCCGGCTCGACCGGTTGAGCATGGCGACCACGCTCGAGGCGCGGGTGCCGTTTCTCGATCGCGAGTTCGTCGAGTACGCGTTCAACCTGCCGTCGGATGAAAAGATCAAGCAGGTGGACGGGCGGCGGGTGGAGAAGTGGCACCTGCGCAAAGCTTTCGAGGGCTACCTGCCCGACGAGCTGATCTGGCGCGAGAAGTGCCCGTTCGACCAGGGCAGCGGGGCGCGTTCGCTGATTCCGCTCATCGAGAGCGAGGTGGACGACGAGACGTTCGAGCGCAAGCGGCGGGAATACGCCCCGTGGAACATTCAGAGCAAGGAGATGCTGCGGTACTTCGAGATCTGGCGGGGGCACTTCAGCGATCTGCTCGAGCCGGGGCGGACGTTCGACCTCTTCGGGGATTACCCGGTGCTGATGGACCAGATCGCGGCGCGCGGCCAGGGTGCCGAGGCCCCGGTGGAGTCGCGGGCGTGAGGTTCGCGACGGCTTTCATCCTCATCACGGCGTTAACCTTTCCTGCAATTGCATCAGCCGGCGTGCTGGTGCTGAACACCAGTACCGAGCGCAGCGAGACCGGGTACTACCGCCTGAGTTGGGAGGTGCCGGACCGGTCCACCGCGGTCGAGGTGGAGGAATCCGCATCGACCGACTTTGCCCTCGACGACACGCACGTGCTCTACAACGGCACCGATCACGCGACGGTGATCAGCGGGCGCCAAGACGGGGTTTATCACTACCGCGCGCGGATCGCGGGCGGCGACTGGAGTGCGCCGATCACGGTGGCGGTCGTGCACCACAGCATGACGAAGGCGATCGGGTTTCTGGCGTTGGGGGCGGTGGTGTTTATGGCGACGGCGGTGCTCATCCTGGGCGGACATCTGAAGTACCGGCGTGAGCAGAACGCAGCGGCTGGGGAGGTGAACGATGCATGATGCGATCCTCTCGCCGTGGATCGGGTGGATGCTGCTGGCGGTGTTCAGCGTGCTGTGGATCACCCTGGGCTGGTACTGGGGGCACAAGGCGCGGCGCAGCCTGGACGACTACATGCTGGCGGGTCGCAACGTCGGGCTGGCGCTGGGCACGGCGACGGCGATGGCCACGTGGGTCACGAGCAACACGACGATGGCGGCCCCGCAGCTCGCGTACCAGATGGGCATCTGGGGGATGATTGGGTATTCGCTGGGGTCGATGGGGTTGATTCTGTTTGCGCCGATGGCGGAGCGGATCAAGGCGTTGATTCCGCGCGGGTACACGAGCGGCGACTTCGTGCGTTTGCGGTACGGCAAGGCCGCTTGGCGCGTGTTTCTCGCCATATCGATTTTTTACGGCCTGGGCTGGCTGATCAGCATGGGGATGGCCGGCGGGCTCCTGCTCAATGCGCTGACCGGGATCCGCTACGAGGTCGGGCTGACGGTCATCCTGATCGTGTGCATGGCGTATACGATGATGGGCGGGTTGTACGCGGTCATCGGCACGGACTTCATACAGAGCATTCTCATTCTTGCGGGTATCGTGCTGCTCGCGATCATCGCGTACGAGCGCGTCGGGTTCGAACCGGTGCATGCCGCGCTGGCGGCGAAGCGTCCCGATCTACTCAACCTGCTCATGCCCGCCGCGCTGATGTTTCTGTTCAACAACCTCATCTTCGGGCTGGGCGAGATCTTCCATAGCAACGTATGGTGGTCGCGGGCGTTCGCGTTCCGCAAGGGCGTGGGCCTGCGGGCGTACTTGCTCGCCGGGATTTTCTGGGCGCCGGTTCCGATCGTGGCGGGAGCGGTGGCGCTGGTGGCCCCCCACCTGGGGATGAACGTGCCGGCGGCGGACATGGTGGGTCCGCTGGTGGCGGCGCGGTTGCTGGGGGCTGCGGGGGCGGTGGTGATTTTCATCGTGGTCTTTTCGTCGCTGGCGTCGAGCCTGGACTCGCTGCTGGCGGCGACGTCGGACCTGATCGTCGAGGACATTTATCGGAAGCATTTTCGGCCGGAGGCGGAGGAGTCGTCGCTGCGCCGCGCGTCGTTCCTCACGATCGTGCTGCTGACGGTCGCGGCGTGGCTGATCTGCCTGCCGCGGGTGACGCACCTGGCGGGTATGATCGCGTTTACGGGTGCGTTCGTGGGCAGCGCGATCTGGCCGATCGCAGCCGGTCTGTACTGGCGCAAGACCAATCCGCTGGGTGCGACGCTGGGGATGGTCGCGGGCAGTGCGTGCGGCCTGTTCGCGTACTTCTACGTGGGCTGGTACGTTGCGGCGCTGATCGGCGCGGCGGTCTCGATGGTCATCGTGCTGGCCACGACGCTGGCGGCCCCCCGGGACTTCGACTGGCAGCGGCTCCAGGAGCACACGGACGAGGAGCCGGCGGTGGAGCGTGCGCCGGCCTGGGTCCCTGAAACGGTGGCGAACGCATGAATCACCTGGCCTCCAGCGGTTTTCTGACCCTGCTCGTGTCGATCTCGATTCTCGGGGCACTCGTCGCGACGATCTTCCTGCTGACGATGCTCGTGAAGGAATGGCGCTCGGGCAAGCTCTGGTGACGCCTCCGCCGTGGCGTGCGGACCTACTAAAACGCACCGTGGCGGCAGCGTCGGGCGCCGCGGGTTCCCAATCCGTTTCTCATGCCAGGACAACAACTTGCGCCGCACGATCCCCTGCGGCAGCGGCCGCGTCCAGGAATACCCTGCGGTGTACGGCCCATCAGCCGCCGCTCCAACGTCCCGATAAACTACCGGCCCACTCTGCCGGCCACACTGCACCCACAACACGACGAAGCCGCTTGCGCAGCCGATTTCAGGCATAGAACCGATGGCGGTTTGGGTTATCATGGAATGCGTCCGAAACACGGGACGCCGACGCAGTCAGCGCCGGCGAATCGTCGCGGATGGTGTTCCCACCAGCCGTGTCACGGGTGGCTATTGGATGCACCGAACCCCCTTCACACCGGAGTGAATACATGAGTGGCACTCTCATACGCTGGACGCGGCGCGCTTGCGCGGCTGCGTGGGCGCTGTGCGCGGTGTGCGCATTGACGGCGCAGGCGAGCACCGTCGTTCCGATGGACGTCAAGACGCTGGCGGATGACGCCGGGCAGGTGGTCGTCGGACGCGTCGCGTCCGTGCGCTCGTACTGGGCGGACAATCCGCGGCGGATCGAGTCGGAGGTCACGCTGGAGCGGGTGGACTACCTCAAGGGTCGGCTCGCCGATTCTTCGGACGCGTTCACGCTGATCGTGCCGGGGGGCGAGGTCGGGAAGATGCGCATGACGGTGTGCTGCGCTCCCGAGCTGCACGTGGGTGAGAAGTGGATGCTGTTCTTGCTGCCCACGTACCACACGTTTCCGGTGGTGGGGATTTTCCAGGGGGCGTTCCTGATCCAGGCGGACGCCGACGGTGTCGAGCGGGTGGTGTCGCGGACGCACGGCGTCGAGACGCCGGTGCTGGGCGTGGGCGACGACGGTTTCGTGCAGTACGCGGCGGCGGAGACCGCCGACGCGCGCGAGCAGCTCGTGGCCGCGCACAACATGCGGCTGGTGACGCCGCAGTCGCGTTCGGCGTCGCCGGTCCGGTACACCGACTTCGTGAAGCAGCTCGCCCCGGTGCTGACGGCGAGCCGCGACTACGCCCTGACGGCGCCGGCGGGTCAGCCGCGGATCGTGCAGTACCAGGCGGTGCCGCTGCAGATGTCGCGCATGGAGAAACGCCGCGAGGCGGAGCGCAGCGGCGACGAGCCGCGACCGGAGCTGCGCGGTGCGGGCAAGGCCCGGAAGCTGCCCGCGGGCAATCAACCGAAGACAGCCGGTGAGGAGGGCCAGCGATGAAGAAGTTCCTCCGCGCCATGCTCATTCCGGCGATCCTGGGCGCGTGCCTGCTGGGCGGCGACCACGTTTCCGGTTTTTCCTACTTCTCGTACGGCGGCTACTCGGTCATCTGGATCGACTTCGCCGCGGACCGATATCTCTCGACGATCACGTTCATCGAGGACGACGACCCGGACGTGCTGTACCGCGCCGCGATGGGCCAGTGGAGCAGCGTGTGGGGGGCCGACTTCCAGTACGCGTACGGATACGTCGACGAGACGAACACCTACATCGATCCGAACGACGGCTACAGCATGACCGTCGCGGTGCCGGCCAACTCGCTGGACCCGGGCGTGCTCGGTGTCACCTACATGGTGAGCTACGCCGACATCTGGTACGACATGGACATGGTCTTCAGTGATTTCCCGGAGGGGGCCGGCTGGCACATGCTGGCCGATCCCGACTGCGAGGTCACGGGCAACCCGGAGCCGGACAACGGTTTCTCTTTCTACCTGGTTTCCCTGCACGAGCTGGGGCACGCGCTGGGGCTCGGCCACGATCCCATCGGCGACGAGCCCGCGGGCAGCGCCTGGACGATCGGGACGATGAACCCAGCCCACCCAGCCGGCGGTCCGGTGGGCAATCAGAACATCGTCGAGCTGCACACCGACGAGCGGCGCGGCATGCGTTTCCTGTACCCGGGGGCTGCGAACCCGCAGATGGACCTGGCGAATTCCGGGTACTCGTCGAAGGGGCCGCGGCTGGGCAAGGCGGTGCCCTCGTTCTTCACGCCGCAGACGATCACGCCGGGCGCGGATCTGACGCTGTGGGCGACGTACGAGAACTTCGGCACGCTGCCGGCCTCGAACGTGCGCCACGCGTTCTACCTGTCGACTGATCCGACGATCGACACGACCGACATGCTGCTCGGTTATCTCGATTTCAACATCGTCACGAATGCGCGCACGGAGTACGCCGCCGCCACGGATATTCCCGATCTGCCGGCGGGCACTTACTACGTGGGGTCAATTCTCGATTCGCTCGAGCAGGTGGCCGAGGTCTACGAGGACAACAACCAGGCGGACTACTGCGACCCGCTGGTGATTGCGCAGGCGGTGCCGACGTTCAACGGCTTCAACCAGTACGTCATCACCTGCGACCAGCCCTTCACCGGGCCGACGCCGCAGGTGCCCTACCCGGTGAACATGGCGCCGATCACGTGGAGCCTGGACAATCCCCAACCGGGCATGACCGTCGATCCCGCGACCGGGGTGATTCACTGGCCGGCGCCCGTCAAGTCGCCGTTCATCTACGAGATCGTGCTGCGCGCCGCGAACGGCGCCGGCAGTTCGACGCAGACGCTACGGCTGGGCGTGCAGCAGGCGGCGCCGCGAATCACCGCGATCGCAAACCACGCGACGAAGTGCGGCGCCGCGTACACCGGTCCGACACCGACGCTGGCGGCGCCCGCGTGCATGTCGCCGGTGCTCGGGTGGTCGCTGGTGAACGGGCCCCCGGGCATGACCATCAACCCCAGCTCCGGCGTGGTTTCGTGGCCGGAGGTGATTCCCGGGCAGGGGCCCTACATCGTGACGATTCGCGCGATCAACGACGTCGGCGAAGCGACCGAGTCGTGGCTGCTGTACGTCGGGTCGGCGGATGGCGATCTCGATGCCAACGGCCTGGTCAACCTGGACGACGTGGAGCTGTTCACGCCGTGCATCGGCGGACCGCGCACGAGCCCGACGACGGGCTGCGTCTGCGCCGACTTCGACCAGGACAACGACGTCGACCTGAGAGACTACGCCCGGCTCGCGCTGGTCTACAGCGGCGAGACGATCCACGAGGGCGCCTGCTGCTTCAGCGACGGCAACTGCGACGTCGCGACGCCGGAGTACTGCTACACGCTGGGCGGCTACTTCCAGGGTGACGGCACGTCGTGCAGCCAAGCCTCCTGCAGCGGCGCTTGCTGTTTCTACACCGGTGGTTGCCTGGACTTCACGCTCGACTTCTGCGACGTCGCGGGCGGTACGTACCAGGGCATGGGCAGCCAGTGCATGGACTTGAGTTGCCCCGCATCGGGCAACGGCGCCTGCTGCTGGCCGAACGAGACCTGCTCGTCCACGAGCGAATCAGCCTGCACGACGGGCGGCGGGCATTACCAGGGAACCGGCCTGTCGTGCGAAGCGGTCGACTGCACCGCGCCGACGGGCGCCTGCTGCCAGGTGGACGGCGCGTGCTCCGTCGGCACCGAGGGCGATTGCGCCGGAACCGGCGGGACTTTCATGGGGCAGAACACGACGTGCACGGCGAACCAGTGCGACGGCGCCTGCTGCTATCCCGACGGCGCCTGCCTCGACCTGAGCATCAACGCGTGCACGGTGAGCGCCGGCGAGTTCGAGGGTCCACTCACCGCGTGCGGCACCTACACCTGCCCGGTGCAGGCTGTCGGGGCGTGCTGCCACACGGACGACACGTGCACGCTGGAGACGGAATTGCGCTGCGACGGTTTTGGCGGCAGCTACCAGGGCGACAGCACGGACTGTGCGACCGCCGCCTGCGCGGTGCGCGGCGCGTGCTGCCTGCCGACGGAGGTGTGTGCCGAGCTCACGCCGGTGGCGTGCGGCCTGCAGAACGGAACGTATCTCGGCGACGGCACGCCCTGCACCGGCATCGACTGCTCGATGACCGAGGTCGGAGCGTGCTACGACATTTTCGACTGGACGTGCCAGGAAACGGGGGCGGGCATCTGCACCGCGCTCGGCGGCACCTTCGAGGGTGCGGACACGACCTGCGCGGGCACGCAGGCGCCCGAGTACGCCAACACCATTGCGAATCCCACCACGTTCTACACGCCGGGTGCGAACCACGCGATGGCGGATGACATGACGCTGTCGGGAACGGGCCGCGGCATGACGTACTATGACCTTTCGGTTGCCGGCAGCGGAGCACCGTTCAACGTCACGGCGTCGCTCTACACGGACTGCCCGGGCTTTGGCGGCACGCCGATCGCGGGCACGCAGCAGACCTGGACGGGGGTACCGACCGACGGTTTCATCTACACGCTCTCGGCGGACTTTGCGTCGCCGATCCGCGTGCCCGATTCGGTCTGGATGGTGGTGACGTTCTCGACGGCGGACGCCGGGTGGGTGGTCGCCGGGCCGGCTGAGGTCGGCTCGACGGACGATCTCTACGCGGAGAACGATCCGCCGTGGACGTGCGACTACTGGTTCGGCGGACCGCCGAACGACTACGCCGGCTTTGCGGCGAACATCCAGTGCGTGGATATCCCCGAAGCGCAGGGTGCGTGCTGCCACACCGACGAGACCTGCACATTCGGCGCGATCTCGGAGTGCACAGCCGCCAGCGGGCTCTTCATGGGCGAAGACGTCGCTTGCGGCGCGGTGGACTGCGCGAACATCACGGTCGGAGCCTGCTGCGACCCGACGACGTGGAGTTGTACGCTGGCGACGGCGGAAGACTGTGCAGCCGGTGGCGGCAGCTTCGACGGCGTGGGCACGAGCTGCAGCGGCGCCTGCCCCGAGTACCGCAACGAGATCAACCCGGTCACGCTGTCGTACAACCCGGGTCAGCCGATGGCCGACGACATTACGCTCGCGGGCACGGCGCGCGACCTGTCGCACCTCAATATCGCCGTGTACGGCGGGGGCGGCGGCGCGTTCGACCTGTCCGCGGTGTTCTACGACGCGTCGCCCTGCGCGGGCGGCCAGCAGATCCCCGGAACGCTGATCACCGGTTCCGGCCTGCCGGACGGACAGCTCCTCAACCTGAACGTGACGCTGCCAGCGCCGGTGACGCTGCCCGACAATCCCTGGCTCGTGATGGAATTCTCAACGGCGTACGCCGGTTGGATCGTCACCGAGCAAGCCGAGGTCGGCTCGACCGCCGACGCGTTCGCGCTGGCGTCCTACGACGGCCAGCAGTGGACCTGGACGTGCAACAACACGGTCCCGGACGCGTACGCCGGCTTCTGGGCCGACGTGCAGTGCGTGGATGCCGGCGCGGGCGGCGGCCGGGCAGCCGGCCCGCCGATCGTCGAGGTAACTCCGCTGGAACTGCCGGCGGGCGGCGTGCGGCTCATGCGCCCCCTGGGCCGTTCCCATTCGGTCGCGGGTACTGCGCTGCTGACGGCACCGGTCCGGACCCGCATCGAGCGCGCCCCAGCCGCCAGGAAAGTCGCGCCCGAGTCGATCAAACCCATTCAGAGGTCAACACAGCGCCCGTAGGCGCTATGGGGAAAGAACGCATGCGTCCCGGAAAGACGTTGGGAATTCGTCTGGTCATCGCTCTCATCGTTTTGGTGCAGTCTGCAGCGATGAGTGTGCGGGCCACCGACGTGAAATCTGCGGGTGAACTGGGGCTCAGCGGCCTCGCGCCCGAGACGCAGGTGCTGGTGCTGGAGAGCGACCCGACGGCTGTGCCGGCCGAACCGGTCGCGTCCGCGGCGGCGGAGTGGCTGCGTCCGGCGATGGTCATGGGCGCAGGCGATTGGCAGCAGATCGGCACGCAGCGGGCGGGTTGTCCCGACGTGGGTTTTACCCAGCGTGCTTACGCCCGCGACAGCGGGAACGACTGGCCGTGGCTTCCGGCCAACACGCTGGTGGCGGACGACCTGACGCTGCTGCCGGGCGACTGGATCATCGACTGCTACGACGTGCTCATCTACGCGGACAACGCGGCGGCGTTCGGCTGTGCGACGAACCGCACGGTGACGCTGCGGGCGTACGACGCCTGCAATGGAGCGGTGATCCCGGGATCGGAGGAGACGTGGACGGTGCCGCCGCACGGCGGTCCGGTGCTGTTGACTGGTGCGACCAACGTGCAGTTTGCAGCCACCGGGACGATCTGGTTCGGCATGACGACGACGAGCAACGAGTGCGACGGCTGGTACCTGGGCCAGGTGCAGTCGGAGGGCTCCACGGCGAACGTCTTTCAGCTCGGCACCGACTGCAACTCCTGCCTGATTCCCAACTGCAGCCCCTACGCCGGTTTCATCGTCGTGCTGTACGGGTGCAAGGTGCCGACGATCACGGCTCAGCCGGCGGACGCCGCGATCTGCGCCGGCGGATGGCACCAGTTCTGCGTCACGGCGCAGACTTCGGGAACGGCGCAGTTTCACTGGCAGAAAGACGGCGTGGACATTCCCAATGCGACGTCGGCGTGCTACGTGGCGACGCAGGCCGGGGACTACCGCTGCATGGTCACCGACGGCTGCAGTTCCGTCACGAGCAACGCGGCGACGCTGACCGTTCGCACGGGGCCGGTGGTGACGTCCGCACCGGTTGGCGGCATCTCCTGCGCCGACCACGTGTGGAACATGTGCGTCGCCGCCGATGCGATCGGCACGCTCCAATACCAGTGGAAACGCAACGGGCTCAGCATCATCGGCGCGACCACGGACTGCTATTACGCAACCGCGGGCGGCGCCTACACCGTCGTGGTGACTGACGACTGCGGCTCGACAACGTCGCCGGCTGGTGCTGTCATGTTCGCCTCCCCGGCGGTTGCCGATTTCGACGGCAACGGCGTCACCGACATCTCCGATTGGGAACTACTGCAGCCGTGCCTGGCGGGCCCCGGAGCGGCGGCTGCGGTCGATTGCAGTTGCATGGATACGGACGCGGACACCGACGTGGACCTGGAGGACGTGCGGGTGCTGCAGAGCCGGTCCGGTAGTTGAGCGCAGGCTCAGGGGGTTTGGAAAGATGCACGTGAAAGCTGCATGTCTCGGCGCCATCGGTCTGTTGATGCTGTGGCTCCCGACGATAGTCCGGGCCCAGTGTGAGCCGGCGTGGGATTCGGCCGTGGGCAGCCCCGGCGCGAGTTCAACGGTCTGGACGACGCTGGCGGTCAACGAGCCCTCGGCGATCGGGCCCGCGGTGTACATCGGCGGGCAGTTCACCAGCGCCGGTGGCACGAGTGCCCTGCGCGTGGCGCGCTGGGACGGGTCGGCGTGGTCGGCGCTCGGCAGCGGCACAACCAGCGGGACTGTCTACGCCTTCGCAGCAAAGGACGGCGTGCTCTACGTCGGCGGCGGGTTCGCCAGCATCGGCGGCGTGACGACGGGTACGCGGGGCATTGCCCAGTGGGACGGCGCGAACTGGTCGACGGTCGGCGGCGGCATGTCCCAGAGCAACTCGGGCGTGCGTGCCCTGCTCTTCTGGGGCGACGATCTGTACGCCGGCGGTTACATGAACGAAATGGGCGGCGCAACGCTGCACAAGCTCGGGCGCTGGAACGGCGTGTCGTGGTCGGCGCTGCCCGGCGATCCAATCGGCACGATCGACTCGGTCGCGGCGCTCGGGTTGTACGACGACGGTGATGGCGAAGGCCTCTATGTCGGCGGCGACTTCGCGTCCGCCGGTGGCAACAGCAACGCCGCCAACATCTTCCGCTGGGACGGGACGAACCTCTCGCCTCTCGGGCGGGGCACGAACGGCGTCGTGGAGTCCATCTGCGCCTGGAACGGCAGCCTGTACGTCGGCGGCCACTTCACCCGTGTCTACCAGGACGACGGCACCGAGGTCATCGCCAACAAGATCGCCCGCTGGGACGGCACGGAGTGGCACGACGTCGGCGGGGGCATGAATTCGCTGAGCGGGTACCACGTCTGGGCGCTGAATCGCTTCGATGACGGCAACGGCGAAGCGCTGTACGCGGGCGGGAGCTTCAACTCAGCCGGGGGCGCGTCGATCAAGTACCTGGCCCGGTGGGACGGCGTCGCCTGGAGCAACGTCGGGCAGTCCAACCTGAATGGGTACGTGTACTCCATCACCACCTCGACCTACGACGGCGGACTCTACGCCGGCGGGACGTTCAGCACGTCGGGCACGCCGAGCGCCGCCAGAATCGCCCGCTGGGCGGGTCCGCTGCCCGCTTCGCCGCTCGACATCGCCAGCGACGAGGAAAGCATCGCACTCGGCGAGTCAGCCACGCTCACCGCCTCGTCGCCGGGTGCGGACATCGACTGGTATACGGGCGGTTGCGGCGACGAACTGGTGGGCACGGGGGGCCTGCTGAAGGTCACGCCGTCGGCCACGACGACGTACTTCGCACGCGCGTTCGACGGCACGTGCAGCAGCTATGCGTGCGGGGAGATCACGATAACGGTCGACTGCACGCCGGCGGATCCCACGGACGCAGCCGCAAATCCGGACGAGATCCTGGTTGGTGAAAGCACGACGCTCAGCGCGTCGGCCGCCCCCGGGACGGAAATCCACTGGTTTACGGACGGGTGCGGAGCCACGCTCGTCGGCACGAGCGGCGTGCTGAGCGTATCCCCCACCGCGGACACGACTTACTACGCCCAGGCGTGGAACGGCGTGTGCTACAGCGACGGATGTGCTTCCGTCGACGTCGTGGTGAACTGCATCCCGCTCGAGATCACGACCCAGCCGACGGGCGGCACGATCTGTCCCGCCGCAGTGCCCAACGTGCAACTCTGCGTGACCGCAGAGGGGACCGGCGTGTTGCACTACCAGTGGAGGCGCAACAGTTTCTCTTTGATCGGAGCCGTGGACAACTGCTACACGGCAACGGCTGCCGGGGTGTACTCCTGCGTCGTGACCGATGATTGCACGCCCGTGATCAGCGCAGACGCCGTGGTGGCAGAAGCCGATCCGGCGGCTGGCGATTTCGACGGCGACGGTGACGCCGACCTCGCCGATCTGGATCTGCTGATTCCGTGCCTCACTGGGCCCGCGGCTTCCGCGGACGGCGCCTGCGCGTGCCTGGACGCCGTACCCGACGGGCACGTCGATCTGCTCGACTTCGCGGCGCTGCAGGCCCGCATCGGCGGGTAACGGGCGCCGCGGTCGCGCGGCGCGACCGGCGCGCTTGAAAAAAAGCCCAGCCCTGCGGCCGGTCGCGACTTGAACTTTTCCCTCCGCGCTGCGAAAACACAGCAGACCGGTCTGGCCGATGCGGCATGGCTGCCTGCGCCGGCTGGGCGCACCTGCGTGGAGCGGCACATCGATGAGATTTGCGCATTTCGGGGCCATGCTGCTGGGCATGGCCGCCTGGCCCGCCCTGGCACCGGCAGTCGACAGCCTCGTGGAGGCTCCGCCCGGCGTCGTGGACTTCCGCCAGACGGTCCGCTTCGCCAAGGACCGCGTCTTCCCCGCCGTCGTCTTCGTGCGCTGCATCCGCGAGGATTTCGACATGGGGAAAAAGCAGGCGCAGGCCGTGTCGGGCAGCGGTGTGCTGGTGTCGGCGCGGGGTGAGCTGCTCACCAACTGGCACGTGGTCGACAAGGCTGTGGAGATCCGCTGCCTGCTCTCCAGCGGGGATGCCTATCCCGCCAAGCTGCTGGGCAGCGACAAGGACACAGACCTCGCGCTGCTGCAACTCGAGCTGCCGCCGCGCGTACACGAAGTGCCCTTCGCCCGGCTCGGGGATTCCACGCGGCTCGTGGAGGGCGACTTCGTCATGGCGATGGGCGCGCCGTGGGGCATGAGCCGCAGCGTTTCCATCGGCATCATCGCCTGCACGCGCCGGTATCTGCCGGAGAGCAGCGAGTACAGCCTGTGGCTGCAGACCGACTGCGCGATCAGTCCGGGCAACTCCGGCGGGCCGCTCGTCAACACCGAGGGCGAGGTCGTGGGAATCAACACGCGCGGGGCGATGATGGGCGGCGACATGGCTTTCGCGGTGCCGGCCAACACGGTGCGCTTCATCGTCGAGCAGCTTCGCACGGAACACGCCGTGAAGTGGTCGTGGACCGGGCTGCAGCTTCAACCGCTGCACGATTTCGACCGGAACATGTACTTCGCGGGCAGCAACGGCGTGGTCGTGGCGGGCACGGACGTGGAGAGCCCCGCACGGCACGCGGGGATTCTGCCGCGCGACCGGATCGTCGCGATCAACGGCGTGGCGGCGGACGCGTTGACGGAGGAGGACCTTCCGGACATCCGGGCCCGCCTGGGGCGGCTCGCCACGGGCGAGGCGGCTGCGCTCACCGTCGTGCGCGGTGCGGAGCAGCTCGAGATCCCGATCACGCCGCGGGACAAGGGCAAGGTCGAGGGCGAGGAGTACGACTGCACCCGCTGGGACATGACGGTCAAGTCGATCAACCAGTTCGACAATCCCAATCTGTACTTCCACCGGCCGCAGGGCGTGTTCGTGTATTCCGTCAAACATCCCGGCAACGCGTTCAACGCGGGCCTGCGCAGCCAGGACATCATCCTGCGGATTGATGATGAGCAGATCACCGCGCTGGACGACTTGAAAACCACGCACCGCACGCGCGTGGATGAGGTCGATCAGCGACACAAATCGGTCATGACGGTCCTGCGCAACGGCCTGATGCGCCAAGTCGTCCTCGACTACCAGCGGGAATATGACCGAGATTGAACCGAGGGGGATCGGCGCGCTTCCGGTCTCGCCGCCGATCCACGGGTCTCGAGCCCAGCATTGCACTCACCTGGAGCACATCATGAGAAAAGCGACCATCGCCTGGATTCCTGCCTTGACGATCATCACTGTCGCGGCCGCAGCCGAATCGCAGCCGTCACTTGCACCGGAACAGCAGACTGAAATTCTGAACGCGCTGCGTCCGCACATGGTGCGGGTGGAGTACGATCTTCGCTTCGACAAGGGAGAGCCGCCGGCTGCGCTGGGCTGGCTGGAGCGCTGCCCGAATTGCGGCAACATCCACGGGTTCGGCGACGGCGAGGAGCTGGTGAGAGAGAAGCGGCCGCTGGAAGTTGGTGGTTGGCTGCTGACGCCGAACACGGTGCTCACCCGGGACATGCAGATCCATCCGCGCTTTGTCCAGAGCGTTGCGGTGCGGGCGGGCAACCGGCTCATCGCGGCACGCATTACCAAGCGATTTCGCAATGAGAACGGCTGCCTGCTGGAACTCGCCGAGCCGGTCTCCGACCTGGAGCCCATGCGCTTCGACGCTGCCCGTGGTGGTCCCTACTTTGCCATTACCTACACTCAGGATGACGCCGATTGGGCCGCCGCCATCGCCCCGCTGTCGGCGGCGCTGTCGCTTACGGACGGAGGCCGCCGCTTCACCACGGCGCCGAATGCCTGTGTGATCGTCGATCAACAGGGATTTCCAGTGGGCGCGTCGATGGACGGAGCGCTGGCTGCGGATGGATCCTGGAAGGGTGCACCGAGTGAATGGCCTGGCTTTTCGGATGAGGAGCTGACCGCGCTCATGGCCCACCTGGATGACGTGACCTCGTCCGGGATCCTGCCCGTCACGCTCAATTTCCGCAGTCCCAAGGCAGCGGCGAACCGCATGCAGATGATGTGGCGCGACGATGATGAATCGTCGCCGACCGAGTTGCGCGCGTTTGCCCTGCTGCAGGCACCCACGAGGCTGCTGGTCCTGGCGAACCTGGAAGCTAAGCAGACGGCCCGGCTCGAGCGGATCCTCGTCCATCTGCCGGACGCAGCGCCGGTGGAGGCCCGGTTCGAGGCATCGCTTCGCGATTGGGGTTGCTTTGTGGCGACGCTCGACGAACCGGGCGCAGCTCCGTTGCCGGCTGCCGAGGCGCCCATCACGGCGGCACGCGACGAACTCGTATTTTTCCTAACGGCCCGGTACTTCGGCGATGAGCCGATCATTCGCCATCAATCCGCGCGACTGGCGGGCTTTCTGCTTCGCGAGGAACGCCAGGTCTATCCCATCGTGTACGGCGACGAGAGCAATCTCTTCTGTTTCTCCGCCCAAGGCGAACTCCTCGCGTTTCCGGTCACGCGCCGCGAGGCCCTTTCCGACGAATACAGCCGCTGGCGCAACGACTCCGTGCGGCTCACCCCCTGCGCCTGCATATTCAAGAGTCTTGGCGGGGCGCGTGACGCGTTCGACCCGAACAACGTCCCCCTCTCCGAGGCCGAGGAAAATCGCGTCGCGTGGCTCGGCGTGGAGATGCAGAATCTCGACAGCGACCTGGCCACGGTCAACGGCGTATCCGAGATCACGAATGATGGCGAAATGGGCGCCATGGTCTCGTATGTCTACCCGGATTCGCCGGCCAGCGCCGCGGGACTCGAAGTCGGCGACATCCTCCTGCAGCTTCACGTGCCGGAGCATCACCGCCCGGTCCCGGTCCGCAACGACGGCGCCGAGGGCCTGGGCTTCGATTTTCCGTGGGACCGCCTGAGCGAGGTCCCCGAGGAATACCTGTCCGAGATACCCCAGCCCTGGCCATCCGTGCAGGCGGGGCTCAACGAGCTGCTGACCGAGATCGGATTTGGAAAACCATTTGAGCTCGAGCTGGTGCGCAGTGGCGAAAGCCGGCGAATTCCGATGGTGGTCACGGAATCGCCGGCGTACTACGACTCTGCGCGACAGTTCAAGTCGGAAGATCTCGGTTTCACGGTGAAGGACCTGACCTACGAGGTGCGGCGCTATTTCCAACTGGGTCCGGACGACAGCGGCGTCATCATCGCGCGGATCGAGCCGGGCTCCAAAGCGTACGTGGCCGGGCTGCGCCCCTACGAGATCATCCAGCGGATCGACGACGACCCAGTCGTGGATGCGCCGGCTCTTGAGGAACGGTTGACGAACGCCGGAGGCGAGGTGCGGCTGGACGTCAAGCGCATGACCAGCACGCGCGTCGTGAAACTGCGCGTTGCGGAAAAGGCTGAATCGGAATAGCCGCCGTCAGCGCAGGGCGCCGCTTTCGCGCCACCACGCGATCGTTTTGGGGATTCCACCAGAGAGCGGGGTCTGCGGGGCGTACTCGAGCAGCTCGCGGGCCTTGCCGATGTCGGCGACGTAGCGCATGACCTCGCCGGGGCGGCTGGGCTCATAGGTCACGTTCGCGACCTTGCCCAGCGCGAGCTGGATGAGGTTCACCAAGTCAACCAGCGTCCAGCCCTGCCCGTAGGCGAGGTTGATGGTCTGGTCGGCGACGCGGCGCTCGACGAGCCGCGTCGATCCCCCTTCTATCACGCCCCTGACGGTCGTCCACGTAGGTGAAATCCAGGACCTTCTGCTTGCCGAACACGGTGAGGGTACGTCCCGATGGATGCGGTCGATGAAGAGCGGGATGACCCGCTCCATATGCAAGGTCGCTGTCGTAGCGGCCCGTACGTTGCTGAAGCGGAAGACCAGGTGCGGTAAACCGTAGCACCGTTTGTACAGAGACCAGGGCTTCGCTGAGATCTTTGCTGGCGTTTTCCGCAACCACGAAGTCGGTGACCGTCGGGTGACGTGGTGGTGGATGTCGCCCGTGACCTGCGCGACTGGCGAGACGATGGAGACGCGCCAGCAGCGCCCAGCGTGTTGAAGAGCATCTGATGTTGGCCATCGCCCGTCTGGGTGCTCGATGAGTTCGTAGACTTTGGCGTGGGCCGCGAGGTGTAATGACGTCGAAGCCCTTCACCGATGTCGTCGGGCGACGCGGTGTTAGATCCATGCGCACCATCTCCGACGGCGTCGGTCCAGGTGTTGGGCGGCAGTCGATGCCGAGCACGTGGTCGCCGCGCTGCTGCAGGCGAGGCTGAGTTGGCTGATCTGACCGCTCGATCCGTGATGAGTAACCTTCATCGCGTGTTTTCCTCGCCGCGCACCCGCACGCGCGCTGGTCGGTGATGGAATGCTGCTCCACCCTGCCAGATCAGGTGGTAGGCCAGCATGGGTTTCCTGGATGCGATCGCTGTCGACGTGTGCGACGCGCAGGCAGTGCGTGCAGTGGCGACCAGCCGTCCCCCGGCGGCTCGTAAAGCCAATGACGACGCGCAGGCCTGGCTGCCTGACCGCGCGATCACGTTCGGCGAGCGGCCCGAAACGCTCAGCCCAGACGATATCGCCCGGCTGGACCAGCGCTCGACCTGCCGCGAGAAGATCACGTCCGCGCCGAGTCGTTCGGCGATCGCGCTCAGGTTCGATGAATCCGTGGTCAGCGCCACCGCAGGCACCGCGCCCGGTCGAGCTTGCCCGGACCAGTTCGGCGGCGATGTGCTGGGCGTCGGCTGCGCGCCACCACGTTTCAACACGTAAAACCGCCCGCCCTGGTGAAACAATCGATCAAGGCCCGGACGATGCATCCAGCCTGGTATTGCATCGACCGCGGTCATCGTGTTGAGGTGGTCCTGGATTGCGGCCTTCGGCGGCGTCGGCGTCCGGGTTTCGGAATCGACACGGCGAGACCAGCGCCGTCGCCAAGAGAAGCGACAGGAAGCTCACGCAGCCGCTGTACGATTCGACGAACGCGTCCGACGACGCCGCGCTCGGCCCAGTCCTCGCCTCTTCACCACATCCGGTTACCTGCTCGATGAGCCGGACGGTTCCGGTTCCCACCACGACGTAATCGACGCAGGCCAGCCCGCTCAGACGCGGGCCCGGTCGGCGGCGGAGACGATGGGACGCTCCGCCCCCTTGTTCTGCGCCCGGACGGAGGCGTCGGAGTTGATGCCCACGACGAGCAGCGAACCCTCGGCCCGGCAGCGATTGAGAAAATCAACAATGGCTGGCGTGGAGCAGGTCGAAGCAGCCGTTGGTGAACACGGACCGTTTCGCCGCGATCGCGGCGCAGCTTCCAGCCTGTTGGTGAGTTCCTGCCGTGCGTAGCTTCGTTATGCGCTGCCGGCCTCCAGCCGCAGCTCGGCGAGGACCTCGTCGGTCGTGATCGGCACGCAACCGAACTTCTCCACCTCGATTGCCCGCCTTGCGATGTTGGCGAGCTGCAACGCATCGAGCAGATCGCGCCGCGACCAGGGTGGCGCCAGCATCGCCAGAACGGCGTCGCCATGCCGGTGTTGTCGTAGACGCTGCGCCCGCGTGGGCACGTGCTCCCATTCGCGGCTCGCGGCCAGAGCACGCCTCGCGATCGAGCGTCACGACGAGAGCGGCGGCTTCACCGTTTGCAGCAGCCTGTCCGCTCAAGCCGCGATATCGTCGATCGCGTTTGCGTTCGCGTCCGGTGGCGAGGGTGAGTTCATTGCGGTTCGGGTGAGCAGCGTGGCGCGGTGTAGCGGCCTAGTCGCTGATCCGACCGGGGTCCACGGAGTACGGGGATGCCGTGCTGGCGGGCGGCGCCGGACGAGTTCGGCGACCAGCTCGGCGGTGATCAGTCCTCATAGTTCCTCGATGCAGACCGCGTCGACCTGGCGACAGCGTCGAGCACGAGACCGCAGACGCTTGCGGTCCGGTTTGCCCGGAGCGGCGCGACCGACTCTCGTCCACGCGCATCAACTGCTGGCGATGGCGGTGCTGGGCCAGGCCGACGAGGCGCGTCTTGGTCGTCGTGGGGCGATCGTCGACGGCGAGTACGCCGGATACGTCCGCCCCGAACTCGGTCAGCAGTTGTTTGAGGCGTCGGCCGGGGGCGTCGTCCCCCACCAGTCCGCAGACGACGGTCTCCACGCCGAGTGCCTGGAGGCAGGCGGCCACATTGCCGCTGCCGCCGACGGCCTCGGTGCGTTCGACGACGCGGAGGACCGGCACGGGGGCCTCGGGGCTGATCCGCTCGGCGTCGCCGTAGACGTAGCGATCGAGGATCAGGTCACCGACGAGCAACACCCGGTGCCCGCGCGCCTGCTTCACGATCGCAGTGAGGTCGGTGGACATCCGCCAGCTCCAGGGCTGGACCCGTCATGGCCAGCCGCGGCGAACATGCTACGCGTGCCTGTAAAATGGGTCAATTGTGCGAAGGTAGCACGAGCACGGTGTGCGCAAGCGGCGACACCCGTCGATTTCCAACGCGGCCTGCCAGCGGGCGCGGTGGAATGGGCAATGGTCCTTCGCGATCAGAGCAGGCCGGCGCCGAAGTCGTCGGAATCACCCGGCGATTCCCGGCCCACACGCGCGCCGACGTCCGCCTCGACGTGCGCACGTTGCGGTTCACGGCGTTCCTCGCGCGGCTGCTCGCGGCGTGGTTCGGTGTGGCGAGGCTCATCCTCGGTGAAACCGGAACCGTGCTCGGAGGCATGCGCCTTGCCGTTGGGCTGCTCGGAAAGCGCCTGCTCGTAGGCCGAGATCACGCGTTCGTGCAGGCGCTGCCGGCAATCGCTGTTGATGGGGTGCGCGATCTCGACGTGCATCTGCTGCGCCCCGGCGCTTCCGCCGCGCGGCGCAGCGCGGTTCTCCGGCAGCTTGGCGCCGCAGTTGTTGCAAAACTGCGCACGGAGGTGGTTCTTCGAACTGCACCTTGGACAGTGGTCGGTGAGCTTGCGCGACGGCATGGCCACGAACAGACCGCTCGTGCCCTCGATCACCTTGACGTCCCGGATGACAAACTCTCCGTCTACGACGAGCGTACAGGACGCCTTGAGCCGTTCATCTCCGTTGCCGATGAGTTTGACCTGCACTTCGGTGATTTCCATGGCTGTCTCCCGGGTACGTCATTCCGAGACCGGCGCGCGTACGACGCGGATCTCTTGGGTAATTCCGTGCGACTGCAATTCCCGAACGAACGCTTCGGCCTGCTCCGCCGTATCAAACACGTCGAACAGCACCGAGCCGGCGCCGCTGATGCGCATCGGCCGTCCGGCCGCGCGCTCCACGCGTTCGTACAGCGCCCGCATGTGCGCCGACACGGCGAATACCCCGGACTCCAGACCGTTGCGCAGTGCGCTGCGCATTTCGTCCGCACCGGGGATACCCGCCAACTCGTTCAGGTTGTCGCGAAAACTCTCCGGACTTTGCGGCGTGCAATACGCATAGACCTGTGGGGTCGAAACGTGCACACCGCCAAACACCAGCACCGCCCAGCCCGCAAAGGCCAGCCGTACCGGCAGTACGCAATCACCTCTTCCTGATACTATAGCGCCTTCTGCTGCAAAAAAGAAAGGCACATCTGATCCCAGCGTGCTGCCCAGTTCAGCCAGGCGCGCGTCGTCGATATGCGCATCCCAGAGCCGGTTGAGCGCGCGCAGGACCGCGGCTGCGTTGCTGCTGCCCCCACCCATGCCCCCGCCCACGGGTATCGCTTTTTCCAAGTGGATCCGGCAGCCCGGTAAACACCCCATTTCTCGGGCAAGGCAATCAGCCGCCCGATAGATCAGGTTCTGCTGATCAGTTGGCACTTCATCTGAGTTGCACGTCAGCTCGATAACGCCCGCGCGTCCCGGCTCGACAACGAGGCGGTCATACAGCCCCACTTTGATCATCAGCGAGCGGATCTCGTGGAAGCCGTCCGCACGCTTGGCCAGCACGTCCAGTACGAGGTTGATCTTCGCCGGCGACCGCATCTCGATCATCGTCTGCATTCCTCAGATGGCTCCTCTGCGTCGCGTACCGTCAACCTGCCGCCCCGACCCTGTCGCTCGTGGAAGACACGTCAGCATACGTGTTATACCCAGCCCAGACCGAACTGCATCGTAACATCTTGTTAGTAAGTACTTTAGGGTTACAACCGGTGATTCCGGCCTCCTGGCCCAGCGGCTGCCCCTCCTGATCCGTGCCGCTCAGCTTCTGCGGAGCGTATCGCGGTTCATAGAGGGGATAGAGGGGGAAGTCTGGCCATGGAGCCGATTCAATCACTTTCGTCCGGAAACGCCACTCCGATCAAGTCGGCACGCGTCGTCAACGGCGGAGCGGCTGAACAGGTCGCGGGGGCTTCGATCGCGCAGGGCGGGACAACCGCCATCAGCGCGAGCCAGTCCACGACGAGCGTTGCGATCACGCAGCAGGTGGACTCGTTCCTCAGCGGAATCGGGTCCGGCCTGCAGAACAACGCGTATCTGAAGCTGCTCATCGCCGCGCTAATCATGCAGGTGCTCCTGGGTGAAGACGGCGGCGCCCAGCAGTCGGGCGCGGGCCTCCAGGGCCTGGAGAGCCTCGCGGGCGGACGCAACAGCGCCCTGCACATCACGATCGAGTCGTCAACCAACACCGTCCAGATGCAGCAGCAATCGTACCGTCTGGACGCGAATACCGCCGTCCAATCGATGTCCGGGTCCGCGAATGGTGCGGATCAACCAGGTCAGCAGATGGACGTCACGGGGTAGTCGCCGCGCGCTGCCCGGGCGTTGCCCGGTGCCCATTCTGCCCCGGCCGCCTTGGGCTTGGGGGCCGAGAAGACGCGAGGCGGATTTATAACTTAGGCTGTCAGGTGCAGCCGGTGGGTATGCTCGAAGCGCTTTCGATCGGGGGTGAAGGCGTGAGGGTTGCCCGCCGGCTGCCTACGTTTGTGCCCTTCTGGCCCCGGTTCCGAATGCCCGGCCCGGCGTTGACGAAAACGCCGATGTTTCGTATCCTCCGGCGTTAATCTACGGAGCGGTGTCCGCAGGCTGGGCATCGCACCGAGGATCAAGGCCCCCATCGTCTAGCGGCCTAGGATATCAGGTTCTCATCCTGGAGACAGGGGTTCGAGTCCCCTTGGGGGTAGTTCACGACGCCCACCGCAGCCCAATGCGGTGGGCGTCGCTCTGTTAAATTACAGCCCGTGTCTGTATTCCGACCTACGACCACCTCTCCGTTTCCCTTCCGTGACGCTTGTGAGCATCGGCGAAACGCGCTAGCATGGCAGCGCGGTCAAGGTGGACTCCCATGGCTACACAACCAAAGCAACTAACTTTCGACAGTGGGTGGACGTTTCCAGAAAGCGTCCGCGCCTACCCACAGCTGCGCTTCATGGGCAGCAAGTACCGCCTGCTTCCCTGGATTTACGAGGTGCTGGCCCCGCTTGACTTCGATACCGCCCTGGATGCCTTCTCGGGCTCGGGTTGTGTCGCCTACTTACTCAAGGCGATGGGCAAGCAGGTCGTGGCGAATGACCTACTGCAGTTTTGTTCGGTCGTCGCAACTGCCACCATCGCGAACCCGGGAATCACGCTTGATCGGCGAGATGTTGAATTCCTCCTCGCGTACGATCCGACACAAAAACGGTTCATCGAGTCCACCTTTGCAGACGTCTTCTTCACACGTGAGGATTTGCGCTTTCTGGACCGCGTGTGGGCGAATGTGCCCAAGCTCCACAGTCCCCATAAGCGTGCCCTGGCCATCGCCGGCATGATACGGTCATGCGCCAAGCGTCAGCCTCGCGGTGTGTTCACCGTTGCGGGGGACCCAACGCGGTACAAAGACGGACGACGTGACCTTCGCCTCGGGCTACGGGACCATTTTGTCGAGCAGGTTGAGGTCTACAATTGCGCCGTGTTCGACAATGGGAGGGCAAACAGTGCCATCTGTGGCGATGTGTTTGCATTGGATCCGAGAGGGTACGATCTCGTCTACCTCGACCCGCCGTACGTCCCGCGTGCCGACGACAACTGCTACGTAAAGCGTTACCACTTCCTCGAAGGTCTTTCGTGCTACTGGAAAAACATGGACATCATGCAGGAAACGCGCGTCAAGAAAATCCCCAAACACTTCACGCCCTTCTCCTATCGCCGAACGGCTGTTGCGGCTTTCGAGAATCTTTTCGCGATGTTCTCGGCCAGCACGATTGTGCTTTCCTACTCTTCCAACGGCTTTCCAGATCTGGACTGTCTGGTCAGCCAACTCCGAGCCCACAAGCGGCGCGTAACCGTTCACAAGCGACCTCATCGCTACCACTTCGGAACCCATCGAGCAGCCGTGCGCAACAACGTAACCGAATACCTCATCGTCGGGGCGTAGATGAAACGACAACGCCAAACAGTTGAAGGTTTGCTTGCCACGCTCTCGGCCATTGATGCATCCTGGCTCGATGATCACGCCAGGCTTGTGGCGCAGGCTCTTGGACATCTTGCAGACAGAGCCCCCGATGGGCCGAGCGGCCTGCGCGCGTTGTTGGAGCAAGATTTCCAAGCTGGCTGGACAGTCGTCCGTCTAGTCCTTGATATGTCAAAGGACGAATTCACGCTCGCACTCCGAAACATCCTGGGAGCGGGAGGCATCGGAATCAAGCGTTTCAAGGCGGCTGGCGCCGAGTATGTTGGAGCAATTGCCTCCCTTGGATACTTCGCCCACCTTAAACGACTAATCGAAACCCCGGTGTCATGGCAGGACATACTCCTAGAACGTCTAAAAAGTGGGCGCGGCAGTGCGATCAAGGGCCAAGCGCGCGGAAGACGATTGGAGGACGGGACAGAGCAGATTGTGAACAAGGTCTTTTCGGATGTGGGCTTCGATAAACGATGCCGGTTTGTTGGAGCATCGGGAAGGAGCACAGAAAAGGCCGATTTTGCAATACCGTCGAAGGAGGACCCGGCGATCCTCATCGAGGTGAAAGCGTACGGCGCGACGGGCAGCAAGCAGACCGACATCCTCGGCGATATCGCGAGGATCGCTGAACAGAAGCGGCACGACACACACCTGCTACTGGTGACCGACGGCACGACGTGGAGCCAGCGTATCAACGATCTTCGCAAACTTGTTGATATGCAGAATCGTGGACTGATCGCCAGAATCTACACGCAGCGCATGTTCGACGACCTCGACGACGACCTCACTGAACTGCGTCGCACCCACGACCTCTGAAATCACGTCCCATGCAATTTCGCGTCTGTGCTGCCCGTACGGTCCACCGCACATCGCGCAAGCCTGATGCGAGCAATATACGCGCTTACATCTGCCCCCCGAGCGTTCGTATTGCCCGTAGCCTCCTCGTGTCAGCTCAAACTCCCTTGTACACGAGAACAGGCCTCACGCGGCGTACGATGCGGACGAGGTCGTGCTGGGCGCGCATGACGGCGTCGAGGTCCTTGTAGGCGGAGGGGGCCTCGTCGGTCAGGCGGGGCACGATGGCGGGGTCGACCCAGACGCCGGCGAGTTCGCGGGTGACGTCGGTGCGGCGCAGGCGGTGGCGGGCGGCCCCGCGGCTGATGCGGCGGCCAGCACCGTGCGAACTGGACCTGAGGGCGTCGGGTGCGCCGCGGCCGGCGACGTGGAAGGTGTGGGAGGCCATCGAGCCGGGGATCACGTTGGGTGCGTCGCAGTCCGCGGTGTTGGCGCCCTTGCGATGGACGTACACCGACTGGCCATCGTGGTCTTCCGCCTGTACGTGGTTGTGATCGGTGTTGAGCAGCGTGGACCAGTCGGGCGTGGTGCCGACGATGTCGCCGGCGACTTCGGCGGCTGCGTGCAGCATGCGCCGGCGGCTCTCGGCTGCGTAGGCGCGGGCCCACGCCGCGTCGCGGAGGTACGCCTGCCCTGCCGGGTCGTCCGCGTCCAGCCAGGCGAGTCCGCCGCCGGCTGGCGTGGCAGTCCGTCGATGGTGGTTGGTGATGTGTTGCCCCATCGCCCGCGAGCCGGAGTGCACCATCAGCCACATCCGCCCCGTTTCGTCCTGCTGGAATTCCAGAAAGTGATTGCCCCGGCCGAGCGTGCCCAGTTCGAGGCGGCCGTCCCGGGCTGCGAAGGCTGCGAGCTGCGGCGCGCTGAGATTGTCCGCAGCCAATGCGCCGGCGAGTTCCGGCGGATCGTCGCGGCGCCGGTGGCGCATGACGGGCACGACGCGCGGAAGAGCCGCCAGCACCGCCTCCGCCGCGGGACGCCGGGCCAGCTCGCCTGCGGGGCCGTTGAGCGCCACGGTGGCAAAGCCGCAGCCGATGTCGCCGCCGACCGCGGCTGGGTAGATCAGCTTGCGCGTGGCGATGACGCAGCCGTTGTTCACCCCGGCGGCTGGATGCACGTCCGGCATGACGGCGATGCGGACCACGCCGGGTGCGCGGCTGACGCGTTCGAGCCCCTGCTTGACCGCGGGTGCGAGCGGTTCTGCGGTCCAGGTTGCGATGTGCGGTGAATCACTCATGGTCGCCCTCCGCGATCACGACTTGAAATGAAAGCTCCGGGGCCCGGCGGCGGGACACGGCAGCGGCTACGTCGGTGCGCAGCCGGCCGGCGCGCTGGTTCAGCTGGGCGATGGCCTCCGCGCGCAACGCGGGTGTGGGTACGGAGACGAGCGCGCACAGCCGGCCCGCGTTCGGCGCCGGCACGACGTCGCGCAGGGTGAGGCCCAGCGCCGCAGCGTTGGGCAGCTCGTCGAGGGCGAGCTGCAGCGCCCGCTGGGCCTGGCGGCAGAGCTGGTGCAGCTTGCGATCGGGTTTTTCCAGGTTGTGTTCGTCGCGCCGCTTGTCCTCGCGCGGATCGACGCCGTCGTCGGGATGCCAGTTCGCGCAGAGGGCGCGCAGCATCTCCTCCTTTCGCTTACGCGAATTCATAGAGACTCCTCGGGTGGCGCTGCGACAGCGCGCAGCAGCCGGCTAACCAGAAATCAGCAAACGAACGATGCAGATATCAGGTGGGAAAATCTCTGATGGGCGAAGAACCGCGCGGACGAGCGTCAGCGGGCGCAGGCGGCGCAGAGAGACCCCGCGATCGACGTGGATTCAAGGTTATGCATCGCGAAGCCTCCTTTCCGCCCAAAAAGCACGCGGTGACCGGTTGAGCAGCGATCACAAGGTCATTATGTACCGGATGAGCGAAAAAGCAAGTGGATCCTGCAAATTCCCGTATCGGACGTGGCGCAGCGTTCGGCCGCAGGTGACGGCACCAATGTTGCGCGCCGTCACCCACGGCCAGGTGGGCACTGCCCTACTGGCTCCCTCTCTCGTTCGGGTCAGTGCAATCAGCGCTCGAGCGTCACTTCGACCCAGGTGGCATCCTCGCGTGGGACGTGCGTAGGATTCGGCTCGCTCGTTTCGACTCCGTTGACGACGCGGTTCGGGGCGAGGTCCTCCACGCTGTACACGACGAACCAGTGACGCGGATGCCAGCGCGACGGCGTGTACTCGAGGTAGGCCGCCTGCGGGTCCGCGGGATCGTCGCCGGGATTGAATACGCGGATGGTCCCGAAAAACGTCGTGATCTCATCGGGCGCGCCGTCGGTCATGTCGATGGACCGGCCCGCCACGCGGGAGAACGCGAGGCGGTCGCCGTCGGGATCGGCGTCGTTGGCGAGGGCGTCGATCACAGTTGTCGCGCCGCGCCGGACGCTGGCCCGATCGCGATGCGCCTGTGGCGCGTGGTTGATGGCGTAGGCGATGATGCCGCCCGAGGGGTTGTTCTGCGCCCCGTACGGCACGTACACCATGCCGTCGGCGATGATCGCCCCACTGTTCATGCTCGCGTGGTGCGGCTTGCCCAGCCCCAGATCGAAGACGGCGTTGAGATCGGGCGTCTGATCGGTGAACAACTGCCGCCCGTTGTAGGCGCTGAGCACGTAGAGCCGGCCCGAGGAGGTCGTCACGAACACGGCGCTGCCGGCGACGGAGACGTGGCGCAGCGCAGCCCCGGCGGGAAGCTCGGCGTAGTCGATGCCGCTGGGGAAATGCCAAAGTGAGCGGCCGGTCGCACCGTCCAAGGCATAGACCTTCACGCGCATGCCCGTCGCGGGATCGCCATCGGGCGCGGTATCCTCCACATCGGCCCAGAATGCGGGGCTGAACGTGGCGAAGAAGGCATTGGGAAATAAACCAGTATCGAGCGACGTTCCGAACTGCGCGTCGGAGAAGCCGTCGTCGATGCCCTCGAAGCCCGCCACGAAAACGACGCCGTGGGCGACGGCTGCCCCGCCCTGGATGCCGCCGATGCCGGTAGGCTGGCTGATCTGCCGCTGCCAGACGGTTTCACCCGTGTCGCGATCGACGACGCGGAACAGGCCGCCCTTGCTGCCGTCACCGGCGAGGTCGCGCCAGTGGCCGTGCACGCGGGTCCGGTAGAGCACCGGAGGGAAGAGCACATCGGCGTCGCGCGGTCCAGTCGGTTGATTCGGTCCGGTCGATACCGGGTTGTTCATGTCGAACACGTCGCCGACATGGAACTGGCTGGTCCAGACGAAGGCGCCCGAGGCGTAGTCGATGGCGTAGAGCGAGTCGCCGCGATCGACGTAGCCGGCGGGAGCCAGCGCGGGGTCGGGATATCCATCATACGGTGACGAGGTATTCTGCCCGGTGCCGCCGAGGATCAGCCCGCGGCCGGCGTCGACGGCCAGGCCCGCGCCGGCGGATACGCCGGTCCCGTAGGGCATGCTGGTCGCTGGATCGGTGTCGATGGTCGGCGTGCGCCAGACCTCGACCGGATGCGTGGGATCCGTAACGTCGTAGGCGATCGAAAGGCCCGTTTCGCCCTGCTGGAGCAGCGCATCGTTGACGATGACGTTCACGCTCGCGATGAGCAGCGTGCTCGAACCGGTCTCGATGATCGCCGGGTCGCCGAGCACCGACGAGAGCAGGCGATCGGGCACGAGTTGGAATGGATCCACCTCCGGGGTCGCGGGGTTGAAATCGACCTCCGCACCGCCGCTGCGCTCGATGAGGTGCACGCGACCGTAGAAGGACCCGATCAGCCAGACGTGCGTGTCGGTGACGATCGGCGCGGTGTAGTAGAGGTCCGGCGCCGGGGGCGCGGGAGCGTTGTCGAAATCGGGATCCACCAAGGTTGTCGTCCAGTGGGCAGCGGGATTGAGGATGAGCCCGGTGCGGGCGTCGCGGGCGAAGAGCGTGCCGAGCGCGTCCACGTAATAGATCGTTCCGTCGCGCACGATCGGCGAGGCGACGACGCCGACGACCGGCGATGGGAAACTCAGGCCCAGTGCGGCCTCGAGTCCGAAACTGGTCGGCGGCGGATCGGCCACGAGCGTATTGTCGTTGAACGTCTCCCAGGCGCGGCGCAGGAAGCGGGCGCTGTAACCGTTGAACTCCGACTCATCCGGGTTGTAGTTCGAGTTGTTCACGTCGTAGCTGTGCAGCGGCCAGTCGCCGGCCCGGGCACTCGTCGCGAGACCTGCGGTGAGTGCGGCGCCGACGAGTCCCAGGCAGAATGTGCGCGCGCAGCCACCCTTTCGGCAAGTTGTCTTGCTCAACACTTTCCTCTCTCCTTTGCAGTATGAACCGGTGAAGTCATTCGCCCCGCCCGGGGGCGCTGCACGGCGCGCTGCTAGTGCATCGGCAGCGCGCAGTGCCTCCGTGGTCAACCTCCCCAGACATTGCGGTCGCGAAGGTAGCCCGCGATCATGCAGGTGTGCCCGGCGATGTGTTGTCCATCACCGGCACGTGGGGTTGGTCGTTGTGCAAGGAAATTCCTGACAGAAGATTCCTGCGCGGGCCCGGCCTACTGGCTGTTATCCCGCCAGATCGCGGTCAGATCGACGTCCACGCCCACGGTGAGCATGCATTCGCGGCTCGCGCCGCAGAGGGCGGCGGAACCCTGCCACTCCACGAAGTTCTCGAAGCACTGGCCGCTTACTGAGTCGCAGATATTGGCGTCGTTGGCGGTGAGTGTGATTTGCGTGCCTGTTTTGACCTGTCCGGCGATGAGCAGGTTGGCGTCGTTGTCGCGAACGATACAGCAGCAGACGTCCTCGGTCGTTCCGCTGAGATCGCCGGCGCCGGGTAGACCGAGACGCTGGGCCGCTTCGACTTCAATGTCGAAACAGCCACCGGCGAGCTGCACGTTGTTCTCGTCGTACTTGCGGATCAGCACCTGCGGCATGCGCGCGAACACGGCGGTGACGTCACGATCGGCGTTCATCGTGAACGTGGCGACGCCCGCCTCGGGCGTGGCATCGACGTCGCCCTCCCAGGTCAGGAACTCCACGGCGAAGGGATCGATCAGATCGGTGATGTCGCTGTACGAGAGCGCCGCCGGCAGCCCCCCCTCCGCTTCGACAGCGACCAGCGTGACGATGCTGCCGTGAAGTATGTCGAACTCGAAGGCATCGGGATCCGCATTGTTGGAGAAGCTGCCCCGCGACACAGTGCCGTCGGAGTAGGGTGCGTTCGCCCGCGTGTAGACCTGGTTCGAAACCAGCACGCGCACGTTCATGCCCCGGCTCGTTCCGGTGCCGCTGCGCATCCGCAGCGTCAGACGGTGCGGACCGGTGTTACCATCCGGCGTCGGCGAGGGCGACGGCGTCGGCGTCGATTCCGGCGGCGTACCGGCACATCCGGTGAGGAAAATCACGGCGCAGAGCGCGGCGCTGCAGACAAACTTTTCTCCGCCGGCCATCGAACTGTCTCCTTGGCTTTCAGGTGCCCGATCGAATCCGCCGGCCATGGTAGTCATTCGAGATGGGCGGGTGCAACCGGCAGTTTGCCGCTGGGCCTTCCGTCCGCCGCCGCGAACGTCCCGCGGACGGGCCACCTCGGATGGTGCCGCAGACGCGGCCGGTGCCGGGATACCCCCTCGGTCGAGTGACAATCGGATGCGGGGAAGCTATAGTTCGCAGAGATTCGCGCCGTCGAGCCGCTTCGAATTCACGCTTACACTGGCACCGGGATTCCGTGCGTTGCGGAGTTCTGCGCCCAGGACGGACTTGCGATCGAGGGTCCCCAATGGCCGAAGGCATCTGCAGCACGCTCTCCGCCGCCGACTGCCGGGCGGCAGCCCGCACGCTCCGGGACACAGCCCGGCTGCTGTACGACCACGGCTGGGCCTTCGGCACCTGCGGCAACTACAGCGTGGTGCTCGAGCGCGACCCGCTCCGCCTGCTGGTCACCGCCAGTGGCCGGGACAAGCGGGCGCTGGCGGACGAGGACTTCGTAATCGTCGGCGACGAGGGCAAGCCGGTGGACCCGGTCGGCCCGAAGCCGTCGGCGGAGACGCAGTTGCACGTGGTGCTCACCCGCAGCCGCGAGGTGGGCGCGGTGCTGCACACGCACTCGGTCTGGAACACGGTGCTGTCCGATCTCTATTCGCCCCAACGGGAACTGACGATCGGCGGTTACGAGATGCTCAAAGGGCTGGCGGGCATCACGACGCACGATACGTCGGCGCAGATCGCGATCTTCGAAAACACGCAGGACATCGCCGCGCTGGCGGCTGAGCTTGCCCCGCGGCTGGAGCGTCGCGATCCCGCGGTGCGGCACGCCTTCCTGATTCGCGGCCACGGCCTGTACACGTGGGGGCGCGATCTGGCGGAGGCACGCCGTCATGTCGAGGTGCTGGAGTTTCTCTTCGAGGTCACCGCGCGGCGGCTCGCGCTGACCGACGCCCTGAGCAGCGCCGGGCTCTAAGGAGGATTCGCTTCCATGGCGACCGTCCGCATTCCCCAACAGAACCGCGTCATCGAGGGCCCCGAGGCGATCCAGGACTTCCTCGCTCCGTTCAACATGACGTATCGCCACTGGCCGCTCGAAGACCGCGTCGATCCGGACGCGCGCGATGAGGACATCCTCGCCGCCTATGCCGCCGAGATTGACGAGCTGAAGCGTTCCGGCGGCTACGTGACCGCGGACGTGATCAACGTCAACCCGGACACGCCGGGCCTGGGCGCCATGCTCGACAAGTTCAGCAAGGAGCATCGGCATACCGAGGACGAGGTGCGCTTCATCGTGAAGGGGTCAGGTCTCTTTCACATCCACCCGGACGGCCACGACGTCTTCGCGATCACGGTGGTGGCGGGCGATCTGATCACGGTGCCGGCGGGCATGCGGCACTGGTTCGACCTGTGCAAGGACCGCACGATCCGGGCCATCCGCCTGTTCCAGGACATGAGTGGCTGGACACCGTTTTATGAAGCAGGCGGCGTCCACGACGACTACATACCGATGTGCCTGGGGCCGACGTTTGTCCAGTCGGGCGTGGCGTTTCCACGGACCCGCGTGGGATGAGCAACGTCGCGGCGATCCTGCTCGACATCGAGGGAACGATCGCGCCGATCGCGTTCGTGTACGACGTGCTCTTTCCGTACGCGCGGCGGGAGCTGCCGGCGTACGTGGCGGACCATTGGGCAGAGCCCGACGTGCAGACGGCCCGGGCGCAGGTCGCCGCCGATGCCGGCGTCGCCGATTTCAGCCGAGAGGCGCTTACCGGCCACCTCATGGAGCTGATGGATCGGGACGCCAAGACGACCGGGTTGAAAGAGCTGCAGGGGCTCGTCTGGGCGCGGGGATACGCCGAGGGAGCGCTGCGTTCGCAACTGTTCCCCGACGTGCCGCCGGCGCTGAGGCGATGGCATGATGCGGGCATCCGGATCGCGATCTACTCCAGCGGCAGTGCAGCCGCGCAGCGCGTCTTCCTGGCACACACGGAGTTCGGCGATCTGACGCGGTTCTTTGACGGATTTTTCGACACAACCAGCGGACCGAAGAAGGAGGCCCAGAGCTATCGCCGGATCGCGGCGAAGTGGCAGCAGCCGGCCGAGTCAATTGCCTTCTTTTCCGACGTGACGGGGGAGCTGGATGCGGCGGAGGCCGCCGGCATGCGCAGCGTGCTCGTGGAGCGGCCGGGCAACGCCCCCGTCGCCGACGGTTCGCATGCACGCATCACGTCGCTTGAACACGCGGACGCACATCTGCACAGCGCATAGATTGATCAGCCGCCCATAGAAAAGGCCCGCACGGGCATGTCTGCCGTGCGGGCCGTGTAACGGAACGTGGGCTCACCCGGTGTCCCGATTGCTCTCTCTTCCCAGGAGTCGAATCAGTCGTGATCGTGGTGGGTCTTCTTTTCGACCTCGACCTCGTAGTCGTGGTTCGGCGTGTGGACTTCCACTTCCTTCTTTTCCTTGTGCTCGGCGCACCCCGCACACGGCAGGAAGATGCAGCCAGCCAGAGCCAGAACGCCTGTCGTGGTCCATTTGCGCAGATTCATTGCAGTTCTCCATCACAGGGTTTTATTGAGGGGGTTCCTATATACCCCGCTTGCGACGCGGCGCCACCGGAGCGGCGGGCGTCACAAGCGGGGCGCTGTAGCGCGCTGCAGTCCGCAAGACGCAACGCGATTACTGCCACTTCCGCCGGGCGCTAGGCCCGTGGCGCTCGTCCGCGCAGCGCACCACTGATGGCCGCGAGCAGGAACAGAACGATGAAAATGAAGAAAATCCATTTGGCGATGAGCGCGGCACCGGCAGCGATGCCGGTAAAGCCCAGAACGCCGGCGATAATTGCGATAACCAGAAACGTAATGGCCCAAGTCAACATGACAACCTCCTCTGGGTATTGATCCAGTCCGGCTCCCGCGGCTGCAACTGGCGCGATCGACGGTCCGGAATTCGGCCAAGGGGGATGGCACCGCCTATGGAACAGGAGTCGCGTTCGATGAAGGCAGCGTCGCGGCGGGGCCGGGATTCGCTGGTTCGCCGACTGAGTCCTTTTCGACAGGTCCGTGCCACCCATCGCTCAGAAACAAGCCCATCCACGAGTGTAACCGTGTCGTGCACCCAGAGTGTAAGCCCGCAGGTTTTCCGAAGGCTAAATTCTGCGTAAAGGACTACTTAGCCAAGTGAAGGGGTTGTGAGGCCAGGGAACTCATCGGCTGAGGAGGGATTCTCCTGCGAAGTGCGCTATCCCTGGACGCGCCACCACAGCCAGCCGGCGGCCCCGACGAGAGTCATCAGGGTCACGGGCACACCCACACGCGCATGCTCGCGCCAGGAGATGTTGACACCCGCGCGCCGGGCCTGATCGACGACGATGATGTTCGCAATGCTCCCCACGATGAACAAGTTGCCAGCCAGGGTGCTCGCGAGGGCCAGCACAGCGCCGGCTGACGGATGGGTCGCCGCCGGCAGAAGCAGCATGACCGCGGGGACGTTGGAAACCAGATTGGAGAGAACGACCGCGGCGGCGAAGAGTGCGGGCGGATGCGCTAGAGGTATTCCTGCAGCCGCGCTGCCCTCCAGCGCCCGCGCTACATAGCCCGCGGCGGCCAGCGCATGGTTCACCACGAACAGGCCGATGAAGAGCAACAGCAACCGCCAGTCGACCGTGCGCAGCAACCGCCTGGAAGACACGCGCCGGCTGACGAGCATCACGCCCCCGGCTGCGAGCGCGATCAACTCGCGCGGCCACGCCGTGCACAGGAATGCGAGCAGCAGCGCAGCCAGAACCACGATGCCCTTGACCGCCTGCCCTGCGTCGAATGCGGGAGCATCCACGGACGGCACGGATTGGTCCTGGGTCCGGCGGTCCGCACGCCGCCGCAGCCACAGCCACAGGAGCAGCAGGCCCACTGCGGCGGGCAGCACGCCGTCGCCGAGATAGCCGAGGAATGACAGGTGCAACCGCTGGCCGATGAGCATGTTCTGCGGGTTGCCGATCAGCGTTGCGGCTGATCCGATGTTCGACGCGCAGGCCACCGCCAGCAGATGCGGCTTGGGGTCAAGGCCGCGCCGCAAGGTTCCTTCAGCGAGGAGTGGCGTCACCGCCAGACAGACGATGTCATTCGCGAGCAGCGCGGAGAGCAGCCCGCAGACGAGAATCACGGCAGCCAGGAGCCACTGCGGGTGCGCCGGCCACGCGGCGATGTAGCGCGTCACAGCGCTGTAGGCGCCCGCGACGCGGAACTGCCCGGACACGAGCATCAGCCCGAACAGCAGGCCCAGCGTAGGGACATCGACTGCAACCAGGGCTTCATCGAGGCTCACGCGGCGTGTCACGAGCAGCGCCACCGCGCCGAGCAGCGCGATGGCCGGTCGGTCCAGTGCGAGGCCGGGAAGGCGGCCGCGAACCATTCCGACGTAGACGATGACGAAGATGGTGATGACCAATGTCGGGTATCCAGCGCGACCGCGAATGGCCGGATTGTATCCGCGGGACCGGCAGGTACACACGGTCCGCGGCGTCGCGATTGACGCCGGATGAACCGACGCCCGCGCCTCTGACCCGATGGTTGGAGGAGCGGGCGTTCATGAACAAGCGCTCAGGGCGGGATGAAGCGGAGAGCTAGCGTCGGCGGCGCAGCAGCAACAGGCCACCGGACGCGAGCAGCACGAACGTCATGGGCTCCGGAGTGATGACGAAGGCCAAGTCGAGCGAGTGGAAGTCGAGCGGGTCGATCAGTTCCTGCCATCCGGTACCGAGATTGCGCCAGACCGCATCGTCCAGAAAGTGCATGCCGGTGTACGGCTGGGGATACTGATCGAGGTCCGCGTTCTTCCAGCCCCATTGGCCCGTCAGGACGTTGGCGGAAATGCTGAGCCAGTAGATCTCACCAGCCACCTGCAGGCACGGATTGGGAATGTCCACGAGGTTGTACTGGAAGAAGCTCTGATGATCGCCGGGCAGGGCCATGCCGGTGGCGGGATTGTACCAACCCTGCATGGTCGGCGGATCGACGGGCACGACGCCGAAATCGAAGAATTCGCCTTCCCACAGGAGCAGGTCGGGCTTCGAGTAACTGTTGGCCGGATCGCTGCCCCCCGGGCCGACCGGGTCATCGCTGTAGATGTTGATGGAGAACGACTCGATCTGTCCCGTGTTGCCTCCCTTCCAGGAGCCCCAGAAGTGAATGTCGGTGATGGGCCCACTGCCCGTGCAGCGCCAATCATCAGCAAGCACCAGCGGGGAGTACGCCTGCACGTCCCACCCGTCCAGGTCGGGCATCTGCGGGAAGTGCATCTTGGAACCGTCGCCGGGACTCCAGTCCGCTCCCGCCGGTACGGTTGTCATCGCTGTCACCGCGGCGATCGCCACGCCCACGACCAGGCAGAATCTCATTGGGCACCTCCTTTTTCTGATCCATCCCCTTTCGAACGTTCGCCGAGCCAAGCTCTGCAAGGCGCAGAGTGCCGCGAACGGCTTTCACGCCAATCGCTGCCCAAGCACAAAAAAAGAGAGCACCCCGTCTGGGGACTCTCCCGGTGCACTCCCTGCCCTCGTTGCCGTGTTGTTTCTGGGACCCTCCTCTAAACCCTACAGGCGAACCCGAGGCCGTGCCGAAAAGCCAAGCAAACCGGAGGTGAATCCAAGAAAAACGTAGCAGTGTGCCCAGAAACCGTTCATTGCTGCTTTATGGTCCGAAAAAAAAACGTGGATCGGCAGCACCACGCGGAATCGGGGCGGGCTGCGTGCGGCGGCGTCTGCCAGGAAGGCGCGGTATACTTGGAAGCGGCTGGATGAGGTGGCAGACTTGGCATGAGCCCGCGTGAGATCCATCGCGTCGCGCCATCGCGTGCCCGTCACGGAGCGGCTGACCCGCGCATACACGATCAGCTCAGCCTGCTCTCCAACCTGGTGATCGAGCGATTCGCGCGCTTTGACCCATCGAAAGTCATCCTGGTCCCACTGACCACGACCTCGGGGTCCTGGGACGCCCCACCGATCCATCCGGAATGCACGAAGTTCGTTGGGAGCGTTGAATGCCGCGAGGCTTGGGCTCTGCAATGTGCGGCACTCGACCGGGGGCCGGAACCCATCTGGCATCATTGCCCACACGACCGACTGTGCGGTCACGTTCCGGTGGTGTGTGACGGTCGGCGCTGCGCCGCGCTGAAGGTGGTCAGTCGCGAAACGGCGGCGCCCGATTCCTTTGCGCGCATGCTCGAGCTGCTGGATCTGCTCGTACGGGATACGGTGGCCACGGCACCGCCGGTGCTGATCGCTGCGATTTCCGCCACGGCTGCACAGGCCGGCGGTGCGTCCCACGTGCCGCCGGCAAGCACGCCGGCATCGGCTTCCCCGCAGGTAGACCGTGCCCGCGTTTACATCGAGGAACATCTCAGCGACTCATCGTTGTCGGTGACGGCGGTCGCGACCGCGATCGGCAGCCACCCGGACTACCTCGCCCATGTTTTCAGCGAACAGGTGGGCGAACGGATGACCAAGTACATTGCGCGCGAGCGCGTGAAGCTGGCCCGCAGACTGCTGACCACGACGAATTGGCAGGTCAAACGCGTCGCGTGGGCGTGCGGGTTCGCGAATCCGAACTGGTTCAGTCACGTCTTCCATCAGCATACTGGAGCCACGCCCCTCGATTTTCGCCGCGCGGCACGCCAGGGTCCGTAAGCTCAGTCGCTACAGTCCCACCATCTCGACGGCACAACGTCAAAGATTGTCAACCTTTCGCCAGATGGGGCGTCCCCCGTTGCCGCCGCGGCGGTTCACGCGGTAGAGTTCCTGTTTCCTGGATCACGACAGGCCATACGGAGGAACAGCACATGCGCAGCCACCACGCTCGAAGAGCATTGTTCATGGCGGGAATTGCAGGGATCTGCTCCGGGGCATTCGCCGAGTCCAGATCGACCTGGACGCAGCTTTCGCTGGACACCTGCAAGGTCAACGACTTCCTCAGCGCCCATCCCGAGGCGGATGGTCGCGGCGTGGTCATCGCCATACTCGATACGGGCGTCGATCCGTCGATTCCCGGCCTCGACCGCACGCCGGATGGTGACGTCAAGGTGATCGACGTCCAGGACTTCTCCGGCGAGGGCGATACGGAACTGCATCGCGTGCGCCGTGAGGACGTCGCGGGCAAGCTGGTCGCGTACGACGACGAGGGGCGACCGCTGGAGTTCAGCCTGCCCGAGTTGGACGACGGCGACGAGCAGCGTCACTTCTGGTTCGGGTGGCTCAACGAGAAGAAATTCGTGAACTCCGACGTGTCCGACCTGAACGACAACGGACGCAAGGACGACCGGTTTGCGATCTGCGTGACGGCGCTGGCGGGCGACGGCGACGATCAGGCCGTGTGCTTCGTCGACACCGACATGGATCGCGACTTCGCCGACGAGAAACCGCTGCGCAACTACAAGATCGCCTACGACACATTCAAACTTGGTCAGCCCCAGCCGGAGAAGGAGATCGTTCCGCTGACGTTCGCGGTCAACATCTTTCTGCGCCAGAGCAAAGTCGTGTTCCACTTCGACGACGGGGCGCACGGCACGCACGTGGCAGGCATCGCCGCGGGTTACCACATCAATCGTCAGGAGGGGCTGAACGGCGTCGCGCCGGGTGCAAAGGTGATCAGCCTCAAGATCGGCCAGAACGCCATCGGAGGCATCAGCACGACGGACGCCAAGAAGAAGGCGATGGAGTACGCCGGCCGGTTTGCGCGCGAGCACGGCGTGCCGGTCGTGTGCAACCTGTCGTACGGTGTGGAGTCAACGCTGGAGGGCGAGTCGGACATCGACACGTTCTTCAACGACTTCCTCGAGCAGCACCCGTACGTCGTCTTCTGCACGTCGGCGGGCAACGAGGGGCCGGGGCTCTCGTCGATCGGCACGCCGGCGGCAGCCGCCCGGGCCATCACGGTGGGTGCGATGATGGCTGCGGACACGGGCCGGGACGTTCGCGGCTACGCGATGGACGGCCCGGTCGTGACGGTGTTCAGTTCGCGGGGGGGCGAGTTGGACAAGCCGGATATCGCGGTTCCCGGGTGGTCGACGTCGAGCGTTCCGCGCTGGGTTCGCGAGGGGGATTTCTGGGCGGGCACGAGCATGGCCAGCCCGTACGCCACGGGGCTGAGCGCTCTGCTCATCAGCGATGTGATCGGCAAGGACCCGCACGCGCGGGTGCGCGCCGTGGACGTGAAGCACGCCCTGCAGCGCTCCGCATCGCCGCTGCCGGTCGGAACGCCGCTGGATTACGGATACGGCGTTCCCGATCTCACCCGGGCTGCGGAGATCCTGCCGGCGCTCGTCAAGGCGTCAGCCGGCAGCGTGCTGCTTGATTATGCCATCAAGACCCCGAGCCCGCTCGGCCCGGACGGCAGTGCGCCGGCGGCCTTCTGGCGCAGCACCTGGCATCCGACGGACGAGCCCCAGGTGTTCACGATCGAGCCGATTTTCATGCCGGGGGTGAACGAGAACGCGCAGACGCAGTACGCCCAGAAGTTTACGCTGCGGTCGCAGAGTCCGTGGTGCAAGGTCAACCAGGAGTCGTTTTACCTGCGCAGCGGGCAGGACGCGCAGGTGAACGTGACCTACGACGGGGATCAGTTGCAGGAGCCGGGGCTGTACGTCGGGGTCGTGGACGCCTTCGACGGCGACGAACCGGCGATGCGTTTTCTCAACACGGTGATCGTTCCGCATCAGGCCAGCGCGCAGAACAACTTCACGGTCACGCTGGACGGGCAGACCGTGCATGGCTGGCAGGTCGACCGTCACTTCGTCGCCGTGCCGGCGGGAGCCAGCGCGATGCAGGTGACGCTCTCGGCGCCCGAGGGCGTCAAGTCCAAGGCGAGCATCGAACGGATTTTCGATCCGCGCGGCTTTCAGCAGCGCAGTCGTTCCAACGCGCTGGACACGGAGAACGGCAGGAACGAAGTGCACTGGTCGGTCACCAACGAACTCATGCCGGGCGTTTGGGAACTTGACGTCGTGGCGGATCGGCCGGACCGGGAATGGCCCTACAATCTCCGCACACGGTTCTTCGGCCTGCAAGCGGACCCGGCCCTGATCACCTCGTGCGATTCGGCGGACGACAAGCCGGAGGGCGAACTCGTCGTCACGAATCTTTTCGACAAGCCGCTGCGCACGTCCGCGGACGGCGTTATCGAGGGATTTCGCAAGTACAAGGACGACAACTTCAAGGGGCTGAATGACGAGCTGGAATACAAGATCACGCTGGGCCCGGACAACTCCGGCCTGCGGCTCGACCTGGAGCTGACGCCGGAAGCCTGGGCGGAGGTGACGGACATCGGCGTTGCGGTCGAGGACGCGAGCGGCAAGGCGCTGCTGCAGGACGGGTTCAGCAACAACACGTACAGTGCGACGGTCGATCATCCCGACCCCGGCGCGGAGGCCAAGCTGACGGTGAAGATCCACGCGGGTTTTGCGATTTCCGATGACGAGCGGGAGACGCCGATCGACGTGAATCTGGATTATCTGCTCGCCGATCCAGTGGCGCTCGACGTGAAGCGTGCGGATTCGTCGCGTATCGATTTTGTACCGGGCGTGCCGATCAAGGTGACGTTTGCCGCGGATTCGGCGCTGCCGAAGGCTCCGGATGACACCGAACCGGTGGGATACCTGCGATTTCGCGAGCCGGGCAGCGGCGACGAGGCGCTCCGCGTGCCCATCGAAATCGAATAGGTTAAGATGTTGAGCGATTACTTCCGCGCGCCGCCCGCGCAGTGCGCCTGCCTACCCGAAAGGAACTGACATGCTTGATCCGCGACTGACCCGCCTTGCCGATGTGCTCGTGAACTACTCCACCGAACTGAAGCCGGGCGACAAGGTGCTGATCGAAGCCATCGACGTGCCGGACGAGATCGCCTGCGAACTCGCGCGGGTCGCGCGGCAGGCGGGGGCGGATCCGCTGGTGACCATCAAGCACAACGCCGTGCTGCGCGCGCTGCTCATGCACGGCAGCGACGAACAGTTGCAGCTCATCGCCGATACCGAGGCGCTGCGCATGAAGAACGTGCAGGCCTACATCGGCGTGCGCGGCACGCGCAACGTGACGGAACTGTCGGACGTGCCGGATGAGCGGATGAAAGCGTACCAGCGCATCTGGTGGCGGCCGGTGCACGGCGACATCCGCGTGCGCCAGACGCGCTGGGTCGTGCTGCGTTTCCCGTCCGACTCCATGGCCCAGGCGGCGAACATGAGCACCGAAGCCTTCGAGGACTTCTACTTCAACGTCTGCACGATGGATTACGCGAAGATGTCGAAGGCGATGCAGCCGCTGCAGAAGCGGATGGAGGCGGCGGACAAGGTGAAGATCGTCGGGCCGGGAACCGAACTCGCCTTCTCCATCAAGGGGATTCCGGCGATCGGGTGCGACGGCAAGCTGAATATTCCCGACGGCGAGGTATTTACGGCGCCGGTGCGCGATTCGGTCAACGGCACGCTGCAGTACAACACGCCGACCGTGTACAACGGCATCCGCTTCGATGACGTGCGCCTCGAGTTCAAGGACGGCAAGATCGTCAAGGCGACCTCGAGCAACACCGAAGCGCTCAACAAGACGCTCGACAGCGACGAGGGGGCGCGCTACATCGGCGAGTTCGCCATCGGCTTCAACCCGTACGTCACCCAGCCGATGCTGGACATCCTCTTCGACGAGAAGATCGCCGGCTCGTTCCACTTCACGCCGGGCGCCGCGTACGAGGACGAGGCCGACAACGGCAACCGCTCGCAGGTGCACTGGGACATGGTCTGCCGCCAGGATCCGGCCCACGGCGGCGGCGAGATCTGGTTCGACGGCGAGCTCATCCGCAAGGACGGGCAGTTCGTGCCCAAGGAACTCCAGGGGTTGAACCCCGAGAATCTCAAGTAGTCGATTGCGAATTACAGCGATGCGCGCACCGGCACGGCCCCAACTGCGCTATCCGCGCAGGAAGGGATTGGTGGCGCGCTCCTGGCCCACGGTGGTGGCGGGTCCGTGGCCGCTGATCAGCGTGACGTCGTCGGGCAGCGTGAGGATGTTCGCGCGGATATTGCGCACGAGCCGATCGCCGTCGCTGTGATGGAAGTCGGTGCGCCCGATGCTGCCGGCGAAGACCGCGTCGCCCACCAGCGCCAGTTTGAGCTCCGCGCAGTACAGCGTGCGCCCGGCCGGCGAGTGACCCGAACTGTCCCGCACTTCCCAGCGTGAGCCGTCCAGTTCAAGGACGTCGCCGGGTGCGAGATCGTGCAGATGATCCGTGCGCGCGGTGATCTCGACGCCGAACTGCGCCGAGAGGTTTTCCGCGGCGTCCCCGAGCATTTTCCATTCCCCCTTCGCCAGATAGACGGGCAGACCGGCGTGGGCGTTGCGGATTTCGTCGACGCCGGCGATGTGGTCCCCGTGGGCGTGCGTCAGCACGATGGCGGTTGGCGTGAGCCGCCGCTCAGCCACGTAGGCCAGCATCTCCTCCGCCTCCGGCGGCAGGCCGGGGTCGACGATCCAGCACGGACGGCCTTCCGCCCCCAGAGCCAGCACCAGCCCGTTCTCGGCGTAGAACGGATCGTTGAACACCTTGATGAACACCTCAGGAGTCGCCATCGCGTTTCCTCAATTCGCTCAACCCAGGAGCCAGTACAACACGGGAAGCGTCGCGAACGCCACGAGGATCCCGTAGCCCACCAGGGCAGCCACCAGTTCCGGGGCGAGGCCGGCGGCGATCGCCACGGCACCCGCCGTGATCTGCGGCGGCATGCCCGCCTCGATGATCGACACCCGCACCGCCTCGCTGTCCCAGCCCGCGAGCCGACAGAAGCCTAGTGCCGCCAGTGGCGCCGCGACCAGCTTGATGCCCAGCCCCCACCCCAGCGGCGCAAGCGTCGCACGCGGCAGACGCAGCGCCATGCGAAACCCCACCGCGATCATCACGACCGGGACCAAGGTCAACCCGAGATCATGCAGCATGGCGACGACCATCGGCGGGTACGCGAGTCCGCGGGTAGCCAGCGCCACGATGATCGCCAGGAACGGCGGGAACGTCATGACCTTGCGCAGAATGCGCCCAGCCGTAGGCGACTCGGCGCCGGCGCAGAAGGCCACAACAATGGATCCGTAGGTGGCCAGCGCGAGAAACGTGCCGAGTTGATCATAGAGCAGCGCGTAGGGCACTCCGGCCCTCCCGAAGAAGAGCTCGACCATCGGGATGCCGAGGAAGGACGTGTTGCCGAGCGGAACCACGAGCAGCAGCGCCCCGGTCGTCTCCCGCGACCAGCGGAAGGTTCGCGAAAGCCCGACGACGGCCGCCGCGGAGACGGCCAGCATCACCCAGGGCAGAACGATCGGCGCGAGTATCTCCCGCGAGATGCTCAGGCCGGGGATCTTCTCGAGGATGAGCGCCGGAAGCGACACGTAGATGATGAAATTCGCCAGGACGCTGAACGTCTCGGGAGGAAACGCCCGCAACCGGCTGAGCCCCTTGCCGATCAGCAGCAGGGCGAGGATGAAGATCACGTTCTGCATGCACGCTTGCCGCAACGCGATCTGCCAGCCGAAGTGGGCCTCATGATCGCGCGAGGCATTATGAACGTGCAACGCCCACGCCGCTACCGCATGCGGCTGTGAAGGTGAATTTCGAAACAAGCGCTTGCTGCATCAGCCGGCTACCCGTGGACCGCTGCCATGAGCAGTGCGCCGGCGACGACGACGGGAATGGCGGTGATCGCCACAGCCCATTCCGCGAGCCGCAGGCCCGACCGTGGATTCTTGCGTGTGGTCCACTCGCAGAGAATCACGACGAGCATGACCAGGCAGAACTTGAACACGACGAGGCTGGGCAGGCCGCCGTGCTGGAGGACCGCATCCGCGATCGGATTCGCCTCTGCACCGCCGAGGAGAATCAGGACCCACGTGAACATGATGTCCATGGCCGACAGGAACACGAACCACGTGTAGTGCCGGGGGTGGAGCATCGGCCGAACGTCCCATCGGCTCATGGCCGTGCAGACGGGTAGAGGCTGAGTCGAATCTTTGGGTCCGATCTCATCCATACGCATCATGATAGGCTCCCGGGCTGGCTCATTTCCTCGCCGTGCGTGCCTGGCTCGTTGCCAGGGGTGTTGGGCCGAGGCCCGTATGAGGGCCAACGTCAGCCTCCTCTTACTATTTCCCCGACTTGGCCCTGGTTTGACGTCACAGGCCCAAAATTCGTTACAGCCCCCCGGGTGAACGAGCCGGTTGTGCAATAGTTGCGATCCGCGCGGAAAATCGGTTATTCTGCGGGCTTGGCGTGCGGGCGCACGCCGCGAAACTGGGCGGAAACTGCAACTGGAGGACAACGAATGAGCAAGCGGAACCTGCGAACGCTGGGGCGGATTCTGGCGGGAATGATGTGCGTGGTGGGCTTCAGCCTGGCCGCGGGCTGCAGCCAGAACTGCTCGAAGAGTGGCTGCAAGCAGACCACCAAGTGCCCCAAGGACTGCGACAAGCCGTGCGAGAAGAAGGCTGCGGCGACCAAGTGCCCGGCCAATTGCACCAAGCCTTGCTGCAAGAAGGCATAAGCGACCGATAATTCCGGGCCGGGCGGCCCAGTGCCAACGGCCGCCCGGCTCGTGTTATCCTCCCGGCGCTGCGACTTGACCGGGACTGCCCCGCCTTCTATAAGCCCCCCACTTGAAGCCACGCTGTTCGGGCAGCGACTCTGGACAACAAACAGATACTGAAGTGCCTATGCTCGTGATTCGACCACAGCTTGCGTCGCGACGTCGCCTGATGTCGTCGCTCCAGCCATTGACCGCCGTTCTGGCGGTGTTGCTGCTGGTTGCGGGTGCGTTTGGCGGCGCGATGACGCGCAGCGGCCTGGCGGAATACGAAGTCAAGGGCGAATGGGTTGGCTACGAAGAACTGGCGTCCCACGTGTCGCCGCGGCGGCACGAGCGACATCAACACCGACACTCCTGGCGGACGACGCCGGAATCCCCGTCGGCATCCGCAGGTGACCTGTCCGCCGGCCGGCCCCGGCCCGGACACCGGCGTCCGCTGAACGACGCCCATCGCCAGCGCAACGGATTCGGTGGCCCGCTGCTGACCTGATTGCCTCCGCCGTTCACATCACCGCCGTCGTCATCGTCACGAGTCATATTGAACGCGAACCCATCGCGTGCCCGGGTTGCGGGTGCGCGAGTTTCACTGGAGGTCCAGCGCCATGGAACCGATCCTGCGCGGCATTCTAGAATTCCAGCAGCGAGTCTATCCCGAGCATCGAGAGCTCTTTCAGGAGTTGCATTCCGGACAGTCACCCAAGACCATGTTGATCACGTGCTCGGACTCGCGCATCGATCCGGCGCTGATCATGGGCACGAAGCCAGGCGACATCTTCATCGTGCGTAACGCGGGCAACATCGTGGCGCCCGCCGACCAACCCTGCGGCAGCGAGCCGGCGTCGGTCGAGTATGCACTCAAGGTTCTGGGCATCGAGGATCTCATCGTCTGCGGCCACACGCAGTGCGGTGCGATGACCGCCCTGCTCAATCCGGAGAGTCTCGACGGACTCGAGTGCGTGCACGCGTGGGTGGCCAACGCCGAGGCCTCGGTCAAGCGTGCCCGGCAGCGTGCGACGGGCACGTCACCGCAGGAACTGCTCGACGCCTGCATCGAGTCGAACGTCATCCTCCAGCTCGAGCACCTGCAGACCTACCCGTTCGTCGCCGAGCGGCTCCAGGATGGCCGCTTGCGGTTGCACGGCATGGTGTATCACTTCGAGAAGGGCCGGATGGACTACTACGAGGCGGCGACGAACCGCTTTGTTCCCTTGGCGGAGACCAATGCCCAGCACGGCGTGACGGCTGCGGCCACCGGCGCCGAGGTGACGGGATGAGCGGTGCGACAACGCAGAGCCCGCGCGGCCCGCGAGGGGGCAGCGCGGTGCGTGACGACCTGCTCGCCTCCTTCGTCGTCTTCCTCGTGGCGCTGCCGCTGTGCATGGGCATTGCCGTGGCCTCCGGCGTTCCGCCGGCAGCCGGCCTGCTCACCGGTGTGATCGGCGGCCTCATCGTGGGCTTTATCGCCGGCGCTCCGCTGCAGGTCAGCGGGCCCGCCGCCGGTCTCACCGTCATCGTCGCCGAGATTGTCGGCCAGCACGGGCTGGCGTCGCTCGGGGCGATTGTCCTGCTCGCCGGGTTGATGCAGGCGACTGCCGGCCTGTGCCGGCTCGGCCAGGTATTCCGCGCCGTCTCGCCGGCGGTGATCCACGGCATGCTTGCGGGGATCGGCGTGCTGATCATCGGCAGCCAGTTCCACGTGATGGTGGACGACCCCAAGCGCGGCAGCGGGATCGAGAACCTGATGACGATTCCGGGGGCGATCCTCAAGGGCGTCACGCCGGTGGACGGATCGCCGCACCACATCGCCGCGGCGATCGGGTTCCTGACGATCGTGCTGATCGTGCTGTGGCCGATCGTAGCGCCGAAGAGACTCAAGATCGTGCCGGCGGCGCTGGTGGGGGTCGGGGGGGCTGCCATCTGCGCGTGGGTGTTCAGGCTCAACATCGACTACGTGACGATTCCGGACCGGCTTTGGGACGAGGTGCGCTGGCCCACGGCGGGCAGCCTGCGCGCGCTGTTCACCGGCGACATTTTCATTGCGGCGGTGACGATTGCGCTGGTGGCCAGCGCCGAGACACTGCTCTGCGCGTCAGCCGTCGACCAGATGCAGACCGGATCGCGCACGAAATACGATCGCGAGCTGTTCGCACAGGGCGTCGGCAACACGTTGTGCGGCATCGTCGGGGCGCTGCCCATGACGGGCGTCATCGTGCGGAGCAGCGCCAACGTCAACGCGGGCGGTCGTACGCGCCGCTCGGCGATCCTGCACGGCCTGTGGCTGCTGATTTTCGTCGCCGCCCTGCCCGACGTGATCCGCCTGATTCCGATGGCGGCGCTGGGGGCCATGCTGGTTTACACGGGGTACAAGCTCGCCCATCCGCGACCGATTCGCGAACTGCTGCGATTCGGCAAGGGCGAGGTCGCCATCTACCTCATCACGCTGTTCACGATCGTCTCCTTCGATCTGCTCACCGGCGTCATCGCGGGCATCGTCGCTTCGGCGATCAAGCTGCTGTACACGTTCAGCCACCTGCGCATCACGGTCGAGCCGGATGCCGACGGGCGGCGCACGCTGCTGCACCTCGACGGGGCAGCCACGTTCATCCGCCTGCCGCGCCTGGCGGCGGCGCTCGAGAACGTGCCGGCGAACGCCGAACTGCACGTGGTGACGGACCATCTCTCGTACATCGATCACGCCTGTCTCGATCTGCTCGAGAGTTGGCACAAGCAGCACGAGGCGACCGGCGGAGACGTGGTGATTGACTGGCCGCTGATCCACGCCCGCAGTCCGGCGGCGAACGGTTCGCGCATGCCGCAGCGGCGCGTCACGACTCCCGCAGCAGCGCCGGCCCGCGCCGCGCCGCTCGCGGAGCCAGTAGTGCGCAGTTGATACAATGCGGCCCGGCCTGTCCTGCGGCAGGCCGGGCCGCTATCATGCCCCATTCGATGCGCGCGCGTCGATCAAGAGCAGTTGCCGTGCCGGACCGAGTTCACCATGCCGAAACATCCCTACGGGGCCGCGCTTGCGCTGCTTCTGAGTTCCCTGCTGGCCCTTGGCGGATGCATGCATGGGCAGCCGACGGCTTTTCCCACCGCGCCGCTGCAGACGGAAACGCGCGCCGGCGGCGGCAGCCTGTCGGTTTATTCAGATCCCCAAGACGCGGCACGGTATGCCGAGGCCACCGACACCAACGGGTACGTCACCGAGCTGCGTTTCGACGATGACGGCGACGGAACATGGGACGAAACCGTCGATCGGTCGACAGTCACGCCGGTGCGCCACCTCGTCATCATCCTGGACAGCGTTCCCTTTGCGATGGTTGAAAACGCCCAGCGGCAGGGCCGCTTCGGGCTGTTCCGTGCGCCGAGTCGAATCGTGAGCCCGTTCCCGTCGATGACGGACATGAGCCTCAACGAATTCCTCGGCGCATCGCCGTCCGCCGGGCTCGAGTCCGACTTCTGGGACGGAACACGGCTGCACTCCGCCTGGAACGGCTACGCCCGCGCCGACAATTCACCGTGGTACCAGCGGGTCGACTGGCACCTTTCCTATCGTGCCCATGGCACGGCTTACCTTCAGCCCGAGCGCACGTTCACGGCAGAACTGGCCGACATCGAACGGGCGCTCGACCGCGCGCCCGACGGAGCACTACTGGCCTACACCGTCGGACCGTCGGCGCTGGGATTCTCGGAGGGCCGCGCCGGGCACCTGTTCGGCCTAGCGTCCATCGATCGGTTCTGCCAGATGCTGATGCGCCGCTACCGGGGACGCATTGCCATTACCCTGCTGTCCGACCATGGGCACGTGCTCGGCCCCAATCAGATGCTGCCCTTGCGGCGAACCCTCAGCATGCTCGGCTATCGCGTGGCGAAGCGGCTGCGATCGCCGGAAGACGTGATCGTGCCGGAGTTCGGACTGATCAGTTGCGCGGGGATTTACACGCTGGCGCCGTCGCGGGTCGCCGGGGATATCGTTCGCGCCGACGGTGTCGAACTGGCGATGTATCGTGATGGCGACGGTGTCGTCGTGCGTTCGCGGGATGGTCGGGCGAGGATCACGCGCGGCGACGATGGCTACCGCTACGCCCCGAGTTTTGGCGACCCGCTCGAGCTTCAGCCCATCATCGCGAGACTCGAGGCGGACGGTCACGTGAGCGCGGGCGGCTGCATCGATGACGCGGCGCTGTTCGCCGCGACGACCGACCACCGCTACCCCGATCCGCTGGATCGCTGCTGGCGTGCTTTCCACGGTCTGATGACGTACCCGCCGGATGTCCTGATCTCGCTGCAGCCCGACTGGCACTGGGGCAGCCCGTTCATCGATCAGCACTTCGATGTTGAGGGAATTCACGGCTGCCTGAATCGCGTCGGCACGCTGGGCTTCGTCATGTCGACGGAAGGCGACCTGCCGCCGGCGTTGCGGATGCGCGACGTGGCTGCCGCACTCGCCCAGATCGGCGTCACCGAGCCGGCGCAGCGGCGCGCAGCTGCGGAAGCAGACTGACGCCGTCGATGGCACCCGCCTGACTGATGCGCTCCCCCTTGCCGATCAGATCGAGCGCGGTCGGCATCACGTCCACCAGCCGCCCCACCGGGATCTCGGCCCCGCGGGGCAAATCACCGCCGGCGAAATAGAGGGGAATCTGCATGTCCCGGGCGAGGCACGAGCCGTGGCCGCCCAGCCAGTCGGGCTCGAAGGAGCTGTGGTCGGCTGCGAATGCGACGATGTCGCCGGCGCGGGGCGAGTCGAACAGGGCGACGATCTGCGGCACGAAGTCGCGGATCTCTTCACTCGCCGTCGCCGCAAGCCATGCTTGGCTGTCATGCCAACCGGCGTCGACGAACGCCGCCAGCGCCGCGTCGTGGCGGTAGCCGAACGCGTCGTCGGAAATCGCGGGATTCACCGGCACGATGCGGAACTGCCGCTCGCCGTTGACCGTGCGCCGCTCCACGCGGGCAGCCGCGTCACGACTGACCACGCGCACCGCGTTCTCACCGGCGCGCGTACACGCGATCCGCACCTGCGGAAACGTCACGATGCCGGGCTCGTCCGGAGCGAGCGGACCGCCGACCATGCGCTCGATCAACGCGGCGGAGGCAGGGTCGTCCCAGCCGCCCGGTCCGCGGAGATGGATCACGGCGCGGCGCGAGGCCCCCACGATCAGCACGGTGTCGTACTGCGCGAGCACGCGGCAGCGCCCCGCCTTGCCTCCGCTCTGACAGCACTCGGTGCGTACGCGCCGCTGCCACGTGGTCTCGAGCCACGTCTTCAGGTCGAGCCACGCATCCGGTTGCAAGGGCACGTGGCCGTGATCGCTGAGCAGGACGTAGTAGCGCTTGTCGGCGACGTCCGCAGCCTCCTCGTCGGCGACGAGCTGGCCGAGGGCCGCGTCCATCACGACGAGCGCGTCCTCGTAATCCGGAGACGCGCTGCCCGCAGGATGGGCATACTCGTCGGGCGCGGGGAAGTAGTTCCAGTAGACCACGGGCCAGCGGCCGGCGCGGCGGGCTTGCGCTGCGACCTTGGGAAAACATGTTCCGACGCGGGCGTCGACGTCGGAGTAGTTCTCCAGGAACCAGTCGACGCCGGTCTGCGCCCAGTTGTCGATGATGATATCGGCGCCGCGCCGGGTGTGGTCCTGGATGGTGGCGGTAAGCTCGTCGGGCAGCAGCTCGAAGATGGTCTGGCCGGTGAAATCCTCGTTGGACTGCCGGTACCGCGAGGCAAAACCGTAGTTGCGGAAGAGGCACGCGTCGCGATCGAACCAGAGGTTGCCCACGACGCCGTGATGTCCGGGATAGAGGCCGGTGATCATCGCGACCGCATTGGGATACGTGATGGGCGGCAGACTGGCGACCGCGGAGCGCACGCGGACGCCGCCGTCCACGAAGATCCGCTGGATGTTCGGCAGCCTGCCCGCAGCCAGCATGCGGTCCATCTCGACGGCATCGAAGCCGTCGACGAAGAACACGGTGACGCACGCGGGTGGCCGCACCATGCCCGCCCGGGTGGATGCGCTCCAGCGGGCCGGCACCTGTGCGCAGGCGCCTGCGAGCAGACCTATTGAGACGACGATCATTGCAGGGGATATCCAGCGTCGGGTGGGAAACATCAGGGTTCGGTCATCCGGTGAGGTCGTCGGCAGGCGTCAGCCCGCTTCGCGCTTGGTGCGCGTCTCCAGGGCCGCGGCGAGGTCATCGGCCATGTAGGGCTGGAGCCGTTCGAGAAACTCGTCGATTTCGGGGTAGTCGGCGGGGTTGTGCGGGCGGCCCTTGAGATATCCCAGGACGAGTTCGACGTGCTCCTCGTTGACGTCGAGACCCGTCGCCGCGAGGTGGTGGCGCACGGCGCTGCGTCCGCTCTGGGCCCCGAGCACGAGTTCGACCGGTCCCGCGCCGATGGTCTCGGGCGGAAAGGGCAGGTAGGTGTCGGGGTGGGCGAGGATGCCGTCCTGGTGAATGCCCGCCTCGGTGCGGAAGATGTTGCGACCGATGACCGCCTTGTTGGCCGCGGGCTCGAAGCCGGTGAGTTCCGCGACGAGGCTGCACAGGCCGGCGAGGGCCCGCGGATTCACGGTCACGCCCTTCTTGAACTCGTCCGCGTGCAGCACGAGGGCCATGATCACTTCTTCGATGGCGACGTTTCCGGCGCGCTCGCCGATTCCGTTGACGGTGCCCTGCACGATGTTCGCCCCGGCCTGCACGCAGGCCAGGGAGTTTGCGGTGGCCAGGCCCAGGTCGTTGTGAAAGTGCACACCGAGCATCGCGTCGTCCATGCTGGCGACGTTGTCCTGGATCCGCTTGACGATGTCGGCTGACTTGGCCGGCGTGAGGATGCCCACCGTGTCGGTAAAGCCAATCGACAGCGCCCCGGCCTGGATGGCCTTCTCGTACACCTCGAAGAGGAACTCCGGCTCGGTGCGCGAGGCGTCCTCCGGGCCGAAGGAGATGATCTCGAAGTGCTTCTGGGCGTAGTCGATCGCGCGGCAGGCGGTGTCGATGATCTGCGCCTTGGCCATCTCGTGCTTGTGATCGCGGTGCAGCGGGCTCGTCCCGATGAAGAGCGTGATGGCCCGCTTGAGCGGGCTCACCGGCTCCAGCGCCTCCGCCGCCAGGTCGATATCCGCCAGCACCGTGCGCGAAAGCGCCGAGAGCGTCGGCCCCTTCACGCGGCGCGCGATCTGCCGCACGCCCTCGCACTCCGTCTCACCCGCCGCGGGGAAGCCGCAGTCGATCGAATGCACGCCGGCGTCCGCCAGCGCCTGGGCGATACGCACCTTGTCAGCGGGTTGCAGCCGGACGCCGGACATCTGCACGCCGTCGCGCAGCGTCGTGTCGGAGATGAGCACGAGCGGCTTCTTCTTCTGCTGGCGAAGCACGAAGCGCTTCACCTTGCGGTTTATCGCACTGAACATGGTATCTCTCGCGGTCCGGCACGGGCCTCCGGGACTGGGGCCCGGGCGTCCAGGGCGGACGACGTGCCCACGTTGATTCCGACCAGTCTACCGCCCCGACGTTAGACCACAAATTCAATCGCCCTGCGCCGGCGCAGCGTCCGGACGACCCGCGAGGTGCGGCGGGGTCGCGGAGCCAGCCGCCCCCGCGACGGGATCGAAGAAGCTCGCGACGAGGCTGTAGAAGTACCGGGGGGCGTAGTTGGCAAAGCCGACGTGGCCCCCGCCCGGCAGGATGAGCGCCGCGACATGCGGGTTGTGCACCGTCGCCACGAGGTCCGCCACGTCCTGGGCGGGCGCCAGGGGATCGTTGGCGCCGTGCACGATGAGCACGGGCATGCGCGCGTGCACGAGTTTCGGCGTGAGCGGCCGGCCCGCGTACGGCGCCAGGCGCAGGAAGCGATAGCCTTCCATGGTCCCGCCGGGCAGCGTGACGCCGCAGCGCTGGTATTCGTCCTCGATGAGGTCGCGCAGGCTTCCGCTCGGGTGCGGGTATTCCTTGCGTTCCATGCGGGCTCGGATGGTGTCCTGCAGCGCGGCGTAGACCGGCTGATTGAGCAGCGAGTACTCCGTCTGGAGCGCATCGACGAGCCGTTCCCACTGCACGATGGGTGAAAACGCCATGATGCCGGCGGCGTAGCGCACGCGGTCCGGGCGCGCCGGCAGATTCTCCGCGATCGTCGGCGTGATGTTGGCGTCGTGCGGGGGCCGGTGCTCGTACCACGCGGACAGCAGGGCGATGTTTGCGCTCCAGCAGAAGCCGATGAGGCCGCTGCGCTGCACGTGCGGCTGATCCTGGACCCAGTCCGCCACGTGCATGAGGTCATCCGTCTCGCGCACGCCGAAGGTGTAGGCCACCTGGGGCTGGGTGCGTTCGGTCTGCCCGTGTCCGCGCATTTCCAGGGCCAGCACATGGAATCCGGCGTCGCGCAGGAAAGCCGCCAGGGCCTCGGTGCGCTTGACGCCGTTGTCGCCGAAGAATCCCGGCAGGATGACGATGGCGTCGGCGTCGCGTACGCCGCCGGCGTCGCGGGCGCGGCCCCACCGTGCCGCCAGGTTCGCGCCGTCCGGCATTTCGATCCACACGTCGTCGAAGCCCGGCCACGCCGGCGGTGACGTGTCGATGGTGAGTTCCTGGCTCGCGCCCTGCGCCGTGCACTTGAGTCCAGGATAATTCCCCAACACCGACTGCAGGGTCCGCGGGTTGATGCCGAAGTGTGCGAAGACGTCGACCGGCGCACCGGATCGATCCGTCAGGTCGGCGGTGAGCAGTTCGCGGGCGCGGTCGTCCGGCAGCAGATCGTGCAGTTGTTTTTCGGCTCCGACGAGCCACCGGCGTGTGGAGGCCTCCGCCCCGCCGGGGGTTTCGGCACGCGCCGCGTGCACCCGCCGACTGTCGTCCGGATGCAGGAAGACGGACTGTTCGTTGAGGCAGCCAGCCACGCCGGCGGCCAGCATGAGGGCCGCGATCCAAGTGGCCCCATGGCCTGTTTTCCGCCTGCGGGAATCGAGCATGTGCGGAGAATAGCTGCGGTGAAGGCTGGCGGCAACGAAGTCATACAACGTTCGGTTTGACGGCGCCCGCTTCACGCTCCAACAATGCTGCGCAGTGCGCGGACCCTGTGGGAGACCCCCTGCGCGAGACGGAGACACGGTGGACGTGGCGAACCATGTGAACCCCAAGTCAACCCTCGGCACCTGCTCCTGCTGCGGACTCGTGCAGTTCGTGCCCGGCATCCCGCGGGGGATGCGCGCGCGGTGTGCGCGCTGCCGGACCGCGCTCCGTCGCCACAGCGCCCTGGTGCGCAGCAACAGCCGCACGGCTGCCGTGGCCCTGGCGGCCCTGATCATCTACCCGCTGGCCGTCTCCCTGCCGATGATCCGCGTCGAACGCTTCGGCCATCACCACGACGCGAGCATCCTCGAAGGCGTCGCGACGCTGCTCGGCTCCGGCCACCTGCTGGTCGGCATCGTCGTGCTGCTCTGCTCGATCGTGCTGCCGCTGGGCAAACTCATCGGACTGCTGATCCTCTCGGCGGGTGGCTGGTTCCTGAAGCAGCGGCACCGCGCCTTTACCTACCACGTGGTCGAGTGGACGGGGCGCTGGGGCATGCTCGACGTGCTGCTCGTCGCGCTGCTCGTCGCCGTGCTGAAGATCGGCGACGTGGTCGAGGTTACCGCCCAGCCCGCCGCCCTGGCGTTCACCTGTTGCGTGGTGCTCAGCCTCATCGCCACCGCTTGCTTCGATCCGCACAGTCTCTGGCAGGAGTCCGCACCGCCGGGAACGCCAGCAAGCGCGTCCGCCGCGGGAGAAACGTCATGAGCACGTCTGAGCCTCCGTTGGATATTCCCCAGGCGGTTCTTGAGCCGGAGCGTCGGATCTCCTGGTTTTGGCTGCTGCCCGCGCTGGCCGTCGTAGCGGCGATCTGGCTCGGCTGGCAGACCTGGCAGATGCGCGGCACCGTGATCACCGTACAGTTCGCCGAGGGCCACGGCCTGCGTGCCGAGGACGAGGTGCGTTACCGCGGGATCGTGGTCGGGCACGTCCGCCGCATCGAGCTGACCGACGACGTGCAGGGCGTGACCGTCACCGCCAGCCTGCAGGCCCAGGCCCGTCACTTGGCCCGCGCTGGCACGCGGCTGTGGGTCGTGCGGCCGCAGGTCGGCATCACCGGCGTCGCGGGCCTCGACACGCTGGTCGGCCCGCGTTACCTGGCGCTGCTGCCGGGCGACGGGCCGCCGCAGCGTTCCTTCGTCGGACTTGCGGAACCCCCGATCGTGGAGTCGATCGATCCCGGCGACCTCGAGATCGTCCTGCAGTCGCCGCGGCGAGGCAGCATGCGCCCCGGGGCGCCCGTGCTGTACCGGCAGGTTCCCGTCGGCACGATTCTCTCGGTGGGGCTCGACCACGACGCCGGTGCGGTGATCGCCCGGCTGCACATCCCCGCGCAGTACGCCGCGCTCGTTCGCGAGCAGACGCGTTTCTGGAACGTCGGCGGCCTGGATGCGGAGGTGGGCCTGCGTGGCGTTTCGCTGAAGCTCGAGTCGCTCGAGACGCTGATCGCCGGTGGCGTCGCGCTGGCCACACCGCCCGACGCCGGGGTCATGGTCCACAACGGGCACCTGTTCGCGCTGGCGGACAAGCCGCAGGAGGAATGGCTCGCCTGGCAGCCGATGATCGTCATCGGCACGCCGATGTTGCCGCCGGGCGCGGTGCTCTCGGCGCCGCTGCGCGCCGTGCTCGGCTGGCGTGAAGGCCGCTGGCTCAAGTCGGACCGGACGCGCCGCGGATGGCTCGTGCAGACCGAGCACGGCGTGCTCGGACCAGCCGACCTGCTCGATCCGGGCCCTGACATTGCCGAGGATTCGCCGGTGCTCGAGGTTTCCGGCAAGCCGGTGCCCCTGACCGTTCAGGCGACGCAGGTCGGTGAAGGCCTCGTGCGGCGTGACCTCACGATCAGCGACAACGCCTGGCCGGACGAGCTGATGCGGTCTGCCGAGTTGCCGGAGGATTGCGTGGTGATCGGGGACCGTGCGGTCGCTCCGCTTCCGCTGACCGCGGCGCGGCTCACGCCGGGCCTGGGCGCATGGACGGTCGATCCCGCCGTTCCGATCGACGTCTCGTGGCATGGCGCCTGCGTCCTCGGCCGCCGTGACGGCCGGCTGATCGGGTTGCTGCTGGTTCACCAGGACGGTGCGAAGGTCGCGCTGCTCCCGCCGCCGCAGCGGTGAATTGGTGATAACCGGTAGCGTCGACGGCCGTGTTTGGGAATGCCGTCGACGATGGCGGCCGCCCACGTGATCATGTGGAGTACCCCGCCATGAGCCGTTAGGCGCGGCTTGAGCCAAATGCGAGACTCGTTTTCCATTCTCTTCACCCTTATCGCGCTCAGTATCGCTGGGCTCTGGATTGCGAGTTACTTTGCGGATTGTGACGGCTACTGGGAAGCGACAGATAGGTGGTCAATCACGTTCGCGTGCCATGCGGGAAATGCACACTGCTTCGTCTCACATCTTCGTGAAGATCCCCAGGCGACGGAGTTCATCCTGGGACATCATCCATTTTTGGAGCCGACGTGGTACAGCGTCGGAATCTACACGTATGACCAGAGGGGGTTCCTGCACTCAGGTATCATGTTCCCGCTATGGGGTGGCTTCCTGGTGTCAAGCGGCTGCGCAGTGCTCCTCGCATACCCTGGCCTTCGTGGGCGCCTTCGACGTCGTCGCGGCCTGTGCCTCCACTGTGGATACAACCTGAACTGCGCGCCGAGGAGCGAATGCCCGGAGTGTGGAACGCGATTCTCCAGCGCAAATGTCTAGCCGCCCCCTGCTCCCTGAACAACATCGGGCGCATTCAGTCGTTGCCTCGGTCGTCAGCCGCCAACCGATAGCTTGTGCTGCGTCCGCCGGCGGAATTCAGCGTGAGAACGCCGCGGTCGACGAGGTCGCGAATGTCGCGGAGGGCGGTGTCGGTCGAGCACTTGGCCAACTTGGCGTACTTCGAGGTGGACAAGTTTCCCTTGAAGTTGTCCAGCATCCGGTTGATCACACGACGCTGGCGTTCGTTGACCGGATCGCGGTTGATGCGTTGCCACAAGCGGGCTTTGTAGAAGACCGCACGTAGCGACTGGTCGGCAGACGCGATCGCTCGCCCGAGGCAGCCCAGAAACCAAGTCAACCACCCGGTGATCTCGACATCCCCCCGTTGGGATTGTTCAAGTTCGCGATAGTATTGCTTGCGCTCGGCTGCGATCTGCGCCGACATGCTGTAGTAGCGCCGGGGAGTGCCGTCGGCGCGTGCGAGCGCCAGGTCGGCGATCGCCCGGGCGATCCGGCCGTTGCCGTCGTCAAATGGGTGAATGGTTACGAACCAGAAGTGCGCGACGGCGGCGCGCAGCACCGCGTCCAGATCCGCGGGTGCATTGAACCACTCGAGAAAGCGGGCCATTTCGCCGTCGAGCCGCTCAGCCGCCGGCGCCTCGAAATGCACCCGCTCGCGGCCCATCGGCCCGGATACGACGCGCATCGGACCGGATGCATCGGTCCGCCAGGCGCCGACGGTAATACGCTCCAGGCCGCGCCGCCCAGTCGGGAACAGCGCAGCGTGCCACGCGCAGAGACGCTCCTTCGTGAGCGGCGCGGCGGAACGGCGCGTCGCATCGAGCATCACCTCGACGATGCCCTCCACGTCCCGGCCCGGGTGGGGCAGACCGGCTGTATCAAATCCAAGCCGTCGCGCTATGGACGAGCGCACCTCATCGGGATTAAGGAACTCACCTTCGATCGCCGACGATTGGACGACGTCGCTGGTCAGGATGGTGACGTCGGCGTCCGTCTGCAGTTCGAAGCCGAGCGTCTCCATCAGCCCGAGCAGGCGCCCCTGCTGATGGCGTACTGCCGCGAGCGGCGCAACCAGGGCGGAATCGTCCCAACTCAGCTCGGGCCACCCAGGCCTTTCATGGATATAGGTCATTATTCGCCGCATATTCTGCGGTGAATATACCGCTTATTCACCGCAAAGGCAAGATTTTCGCCGCAGATCATGCGGTGATTAAGGGGGTGGACAGAGAAGCTGACTGCCAGGTTGCCCGGAATGAATTGCGAACGGATGGGCGGATACGGCTGGAAAGACCTGAATCCCCGGGCGACCGGGCGAGCTTGACGCTCGGTCCGGTCGCACCGGGGTGAATGATGCGTACAGCCCCCCACGAGCTGCCCCACCGTTCCTGTTAGGTCGTCATCGACGCCAGCCGGGCGAAGGCGTCGGCGTCGTCCGTGTGCATGCGCTCCCAGTCGCTGCGCAGAATGCCGAACTGCAGGACGTCGTGATACCTGCCGTTGCGGTAGTACGCCTGGCGCTGGCGGCCCTCCTGGACGAAACCCGCATTGCGGTATGCGCGGATGCCGCGTTCATTCTGAGCGAACACGGACAGCTCGATGCGGTTGAGGTTCAGCTCCTCGAAGCCGTAGCGCACCGCCAGCTGCGTCGCCTCGGAGCCCAGACCCAGTCCCTGCTGGGCGCGATCGCCGATGAGCAGGCCGAACGTCGCCCGGCGCGCCTGGGGACAGATGCCGTGCAGCCCGCAGCACCCGATCAGCGCGTCGCCCTCCTGCGCAGCGATACCCAGCGTCACGTCGGTCGGCGTCTGGTAGAGACCCTCGACGAACGCACGTTCGCGCAGGCGGTTGATCGGGTTGGAACGCCCGAGCGTCGCCCAGTTGTCCTCGTCGTTCAGCCACACCACGAGGCGGTCGACGTCGGACACTTCGAGCGGCCGGAAGTAGATGCGTTCACCGCGAAAATACTGCACTTTCATGGGCGTTGACTCCGTTTTGCCGCGGCGGCCCTCCACAGGCTGGCCACGTCTACCTCTCCTAGCCCGCCCGTCGGCGGCTGGTTCGCCGCTCGACAGGTTCTTGCAAAGCCTCTTGGCCGGGCGCTGACGCGCCCGGCCCACAAAAAAACCCCGCGAACCGTTGGGCGATTCGCGGGGTCGTTGCGTTCGAACTGTTCGCTCAACCCTACGAATCGCCTCCCGAAAGGTTCCACATGCGGCAGGCGTCCTGAATCTGGAGCTGCGGAATGCGAAAGGCGATCTCTACGCGCGTAAACGTACCGCCTGTGCGGTTCGCACGGTGCGAGTACGATTTGGCGCGATGGGTCAGCATGGCTACACCTTTCTCCGAACCTGTGTATCTTAATCGGCCCCCGGTGGGGAGTCAAGAAGAATCGGGTGTCGCAGCCGCGTCACTCGCCCGATCCCCGGGGGACGGGCCGCCGGACTTGTGGAGCCCTGCGCCCTGGCGCGGTACACTGGGCCGAAAAGACAGAAACCCAAGGATGAAAGCAAGATGACCCTATCCCAAGTACCGCAGCGCGATTCGGCCCCCGACACCAAGTCCAACGGCAAGCTCGACGGCAAGCAGAACGCCGAAGCCCGCGCCAAGGCCATTGAGGCCTTTCTCAACGAGTTCGCCCCGGGCGAGAACCAGGATCTCGCCGCGGAGATGCTCGTCACCGTCTGCCGGCTCGCCCGCGACGGTTGCGGCCGCGGCGAGATGAAGGTGCTCAACCGCGCCCTCAAGGAACTGCGCTACGCGTTCAAGACGTTCACGCCCTATGAAGAATTCCCCAAGTGCACGATATTCGGCAGTTCGCGCACGCGGGAGGACCACCCCCAGTACCAGCAGTGCGTCAAGTTCGCCCGGCTCATCCAGGAGCAGGGCTGGATGGTCATCACCGGCGCCGGCGACGGCATCATGCGCGCCGGCCACCACGGGGCGACGCGCGAAAAGAGCTTTGGCGTGGCGATCAGCCTGCCCTTCGAGCAGAGCACCAACACGATCATCGAAGGCGATCCCAAGCTGGTGAAGTTCAAATACTTCTTCACGCGAAAGCTCATGTTCGTGAAGGAGGCGGAGGCCATCGTGCTCTGCCCCGGCGGCTTCGGCACGCAGGACGAGGGCTTCGAGTCGCTCACCCTCGTGCAGACGGGCAAGAGCTCGCCCATGCCCATCGTGCTGCTCGACGAGCCGCGCGGCACCTACTGGCAGCACTGGCGCACGTACGTGCAGTCCGAACTGCTGCGCACCGGGATGATCAGCCCCGACGATATGAACCTCTTCTTCCTCACCGACAGCGCCGAGGACGCGGTGAAGGAGATCGTCCGCTTCTACCGGCGCTACCACTCCTCGCGGTTCGTGCAGGACAACTTCGTGATTCGCATGAAGTCGCCGCTGCCCGACGGGATGGTGCATCAGCTCAACGAGGAGTTCGAGGATCTGCTGCAGGGCGGCGACATCGCCCAGACCATGAAGGCGTTGCCCGAAGAGGGCGATGAGTTCGTGGACCTGCCGCGTCTAGTCTTCGCCTACGACAAGAAGAGCGCCGGCCGGCTGCGGCACCTGATCAACACGATCAACGACTACGAAGCCAAGTAGGGCGCAGGGTCCAGGGGCGGATCGCCCGCCCCCTGTCTGGAACGAAGGCGAGCTGGGACTTGCCGCTATTGCCGCTTGGACTCATAATGACATATATGTTGTTTGTCATTCATATATGGTGTTTCTAATGCGCCGCTTGGGCTACTCATCTCAGGAAGTCTGTCGAATCGTGAGCATCACGAACCGCCAGCTTCAGCACTGGGACGCCCTGGGGATCGCAGGCGCCTCGCTCGAACCAGCGGCTGGGTCCGGCACACGCCGACGGTTCGCGCCCGAGGACCTGCTTCGTCTCGCGATCGCCAGGGAACTCCGCCGCCTCGCAGTCGGGCTCGAGACGGTTCGCTCGATCCTCATAAGCCTCCCGGCTGTCGATCTGCACTGCTCGCCGGAAACCTGCCTGATCTGGACGTCAGCCGGCAGCAGCCACTTCGGCACAGACGCTGACATCGCGCAGAAGGTGGTATCGAATGCTGCCGGCGCGATCCGCGTGAACGTAGGGGAGCTGGCGGCCCACCTTCGCGCGCGATTGTCCGCACTCCCGGAGCCCGCGAAGCGTCCGCCGTCCACGCGGCCGAAGCAACGAGAAGTCGGAGCGACGTCGGCAAAACCGTCTCAGAGCCGCAGCGGCGGTTCTGGTGCCGCAGCGTGGGGTGAGGCCTGGTAGCCAGCACGATCGAGTCGCTGCGCGCGCGTGCCGGCAAAGCGGTTTTCAATCCTGAAAACACTGTTTGTCACGCGATGCCGTGCACCTGGCGCGGTTGCCCGAGCCATACACCCATGCTACGATCGCAACCGCGCCGGCTGTCACGCAGCCGGCGTTTGGATTCGCTGGCCTGTCCCCGAGGTAACTGAGCATGAGCGCCCTGCACGACAAGCTGAAGAGCATTTTCCCGGCTGTTCGCGAAGACATCTCCCGCCTGGTGGCAGACCACGGGGACAAGGTGATTTCCGAGGTGACGGTTGCCCAGGCCTACGGCGGCATGCGCGGCGTGAAGTGCATGGTGTGCGACACGTCGGTCGTGGACCCGGTGAAGGGGCTGATCCTGCGGGGCCGGCCGCTGTCGGAGCTGACCGACCGCAAGCCGGAGGAGATCTTCTTTCTGCTGCTGACCAACGAGCTGCCCAGCAAGGCGGAGCTCGAGGACCTGGAGGCGGATCTCGCCCGCCGCGCCGAGCTGCCGGGCTACGTGATCGAGGCGCTGCGGAGTCAGCCGCGGTCCGCCCACCCGATGGCCATGTTCAGCATGGGCATCCTCATGCTCGAGGAGCAGTCGAAGTTCCGCGCCCGCTATAACGAGGGCATGCCGCGCGACGCCTACTGGGAGGCGGCCCTCGACGATTCGCTCGATCTCATCGCCAAGCTGCCCGCGCTGGCGGCGGCGGTCTATCGGATCCGCTACGAGCTGGGCGACCTGATTCCGTGGAATCCCAAGCTCGACTGGAGCGCCAATCTTCCGCACATGATGGGCGTGCCCGACGAAAGCGGGAACCTCGGCGACCTGATGCGGCTCTACTTGACGCTGCACGCCGATCACGAGGGCGGCAACGTCAGCGCCAATCTCTGCCACACAGCCGGGTCGGCGCTGTCCGATCCGTACTACGCGGTCAGTGCCGGGCTGAACGGGCTCGCCGGGCCGCTGCACGGCCTGGCCAACCAGGAGTGTCTGCGCTTCCACCTGGCGGTGCGCGATAACTTCAACGGCGTGCCCAACAAGGAGCAGCTCACCAAGTACGCCTGGGACCTGCTCAACTCCGGCCGGGTGATCCCCGGCTTCGGGCACGCGGTGCTGCGCTCGACCGACCCGCGTTACACCGCGCTGCATGAGTTTGCCCAGCGCTGCTGTCCCGATGCGGAGATGGTGCGCATCGCCAAGCTCATGTACGAGACGATTCCGGGGATTCTCACCGAGCACGGCAAGGCCAAGAATGTGAATCCCAACGTGGATGCGCTCTCGGGCGTGCTGCTCTACACGTTCAACGTGACCCAGCCGCGGTTCTACACGGCGATCTTCGGCGTGAGCCGCGCGTTGGGCATGCTCGCACAGCTCATCATCAACCGGGCGATGGGCACCCCGATCACGCGGCCCAAGAGCGTCTCGACGGCGTGGATCAAAGGCCAAGTAGGCGTCCGCTAGCAGGGTTGACGATTCCTGGCGTTGACGGGTTCGCCCCCGAGCCCGCAGAAAGCTCGCTGGGAGCGGGTGTCTGATCGCGCGTCTTCGTTCGCACTTCCGCCGTACGCCCGGCTGTACCTCACTGCGCCCGGAGGTGTCACCTCGTCAATAACGAGCGCAAACTGACAGCCGCGGGTAAGCGCACACACTGTCGTGCGCAACTCGAATAAAGGAAAAGTCGAACAGGTAGGTCCCCATTCGGCCCCACGGCGCACATTGAGGAAGAGACAAAAAAGTAGAATGGCCACTTCCGCCCGGCACCGCCGCGGTTGGAGCGAAATATGCCCGGTTGAACAGGCGTCGAACGAGCGCGGCGGTACGTGAGTACCTTGTTTGCTTGACTTCGGGCTGGGCGCTTTGCGGGCCCCCTTCCGGTTCCTTATGAGCGCGGCTCGGTTTCGACGTCCGCTTCCTTACGGGCGCGGCTCTGTTTGGCTGACCAGGGCGGCGATTTCTTCGGCGGATTTGGGCAGCGCGGCGGTTAGCACCTCCGGGCCGGGGGCGCTGGCGGGGCGGACGTGGACGTCGTCCTCGATGCGGATGCCGCCGAATCCCGAGGCGAGCAGCTCGTCGATCTTGTCGCGGTTGATGGCGTCTGCGAAGGGGGCAACCATGTCCTGCCGCGCCCAGATCGCGGGCACGAAATAAACGCCCGGCTCGATGGTCACGGTCATGCCTGGGGCGAGGTCGCGGTCGAGCCGCAGAAAACAGTCGCCGAAGCGCGCCGGCCGCCGGCGCCCGGCGGCATAGCCCGCGAGGTCGCCGAACTCCTCCAGATCGTGGACGCCCAGACCGAGCAGGTGCCCCACGCCGTGCGCGAACAGCAGCCCGTACGCGCCACGGTCGGCGAGTTCGTCCGGATTTCCACGGAACAGGCCGGCATCCACCAGGCCCGCACAGATCGTCCGCGCCGCCAGTTCATGGATTTCCCGATAACGCCTGCCCGGCACGCACGCGGCGACAGCCGCCTGCTGAGCGCGCAGCACGGTCTCATACAGCGCTTTCTGCAGGCCCCGCCACGCACCGCCGACGGGCCAGGTGCGCGTGATGTCGCTCGTGTAGCCGGTGACCTCCTCCGCGCCGGCGTCGAGCAGCAAGAGAGCGCCGTCGGCCAGCGGCCGGCTGGCGGCTGCCCCGTGCAGCACCTCGCCGCGCACCGTGCAGATCGTGGAGAACGACGGCACGCAGCTGCGCCGGATGAACTCCCCCTCGAGCGCCGCCTGAACGTCGTTCTCGATCGCGCCCGGCTGGGTGGCAGCCGCGGCGGACTTGAAGGCGGCAACGGCTGCTTCCGCCGCCCGCCGCATCGCCTTCAGTTCATGTTCGTCCTTGATCAGGCGCTGCTCGATGACGGCAAGTTTCTCGTCGTCCGTCGCGTCGTCCACGCCGACGGCTCGCGCCTGCGCGAGCGTCTGCGCATGCGGCGCCACGAGCGCCCCGGCGGTGCGGCTGCCCAAGAGCAACTTGAGCCGGTCCACATCCACGATCCGCGTGGGATCAATGCCGCTGGCTGCGGCGATCGCCCGATCGTCGGGAGATTCCCCCAGCCACAACGCGTCGTCGGGCCCCTCGGGCACGCGCAGCAGATGGCAGCCCGCGTCGCCGTCACTCGCCGGCTCGATCAGAAGTGCGGCGTGCTCCAGCGGCACTCCGCCGAAGTACAGGTAGCTGCAGGCCGCGCGGAAGCGATGTGGGTTGGAGGCGTAGCTGCGCGCCGGCGCGTGACCCGCGTAGATCACGAACGGCCGGGTCAGCCGCGTCGCGAGTTGCCGGCGGCGCTGGCGGTAGACATCCGCCGGAGCGGCCATCTGAATCGGTTCACTCGCCATGCCGAGTCCCCTTCCTCGCAAGAATGAATCAACTTGATGCGCCGCGTGCGGCTGCCACGAACGCCTTCATCCGCGCGGGGTCCTTGCGTCCGACGGAGGATTCGACGCCGGACGACACATCGACGCCCCATGGCTGAACGGTGCGCACGGCGTCGGCAACGTTGTCGGGCGTGAGCCCTCCGGCGAGGACGACAGGTGGCCAAGCGGCGAAGCGTCCCTCCGCGCGCATGTCCGCCAGCTCCTTCCAGTTGAGTGGCTGGCCCGTACCCCCGAGACGCTGCGGGTCGAACGCGTCGAGCACGATGGCAGCCGGCTGGCACGTGTGCATCGCGGCCAGGGCCCGTTCCAACTCATCGGGAAAACGATCGGGAACGACGTGGTGCACGAGCAGCGGCAACAGGCCGTCTTCGCGCATGCGTGCCACCGCCCCCGGCGTCACCGCGCCGTAAAGCTGGACGCAGGCGACCCAGGCCCGGCCGAGCAGTTCGAGGACGTCGCTCGCGAGGTTGTCCCGCTCGACGTCCACCAGGGCGACCGGAGTGCAGAAGGGTGGCAGTGCCGCCAGGATCGCCGCGGCGGTATCGAGGTCCACGCGTCGCGGGCCGCCGACGAGGTTGATGCCGACGGCATCGGCGCCGGCGTCAGCCGCCGCAACCGCATCGTCAGGCGTGGTAATGCCACAGATCTTGACGCGAACCACCGTTGTAATCCCTGAGAACCGGGTGCATCGTAAGTAGGGCCTCCGGGCCGGTCAATCCAGCCACGGGGGGCTGTGGTTGCAGCTTGACCGGAATTGCTGCAGCGCTACACTGTGCCGGCGCCCGCGTGGGGCCTGCGCGGGCACTCCAACAGGTCGGTGGCAAGGCGAACGCGATGAATCGATGGTGGATGGCGGCAGTCCTGGTCGCAAGCGCAGCGCTCGCGGGCGGGTGCGAGAAGCGCGGCGCAGCCGAGAAGTTCGGCAAGACCTTCTACCTGGACGGCGCCGGCAACTGGGGGTTCGGCGCGGCGGACGTGCCTAACGGCCTGAAGGAGGCTGGTTACCACGGGGACGTCGAGCTCTACGTCTGGACGAGCTCGTTCAACCCGCTCATCGACCAGCTCAACATCGGCGGCGCCAAGCTGCGCGGCGCGATCCTCAGCGACAAGATCGCGCGGTACATCGAGCGCTTCCCCAACAACAAGATCAACGTCATCGCCCTGTCCGCCGGCACGGGAGTCGCGACCTGGGCGGTCGAGGGGCTCAAGGGCGGCGCCAAGATCGACAACCTGGTGCTGCTGGGTTCGTCGCTGTCGTGGGATTACGACATGACCCGCGCCCTCAAGAACATGCGCGGCAAGATCTACGTTTACCATTCCAGCCATGACAGCGTACTGCAGACGGTCGAGGTGATCGGCACGATCGACGGCAAGCGGGGGGTGAAGTCGATCGGGCAGGTGGGGCTCAAGCCGCCGCCGGGCATGGCGGAGCGTGTCGTGAACACGCCGTGGAACAAGAGCTGGATGCGGCTGGGCTGGGCCGGCGCCCACACCGACTGCACGAACGAGAAGTTCGTGCGTTACGAGATTGCCAAGCGGCTGGGGATCCAGCCGGCGCCGGCTGCCACGGAGACCGCGGTCGCATCCACCGGGCCATAGCGGCGTCAGGCCGCCTCACATCCGTTCCTTCCCAAGTCAAAACCACGGTCGTACGCCCGGCGCGTCGGGCCGGAAGCGCTGCGCGGGCAGTCGTGCGTCGCAAAGACCGCCCGGCACGAACCCACGCGCGGACCGGCTGGAATCCCCCGGTATGGCAATTGCCGCGTGCATTGGGTAAAACGGTGAGGTCCACTCCGGCGGCATGTACGGCCAGCGGATCGTCTGATCGACGCGAGGGTACGACGGTGGCCCACGACTCCGATTGTGACCTGCGATGCGTCGCGCGGTGCCAGCGCTTGCTGATCTGGTGCATCCTCCTCGAACTGCTCGGAAACTGCGTTGTGCCGATGAGCGGCATTGGATCCAGGTTGTTGTCTACGCCAGGGCTGTCCATCGGCTTCTTGGTCTGCACCCTCGCCCTGCACGTGTGCGTCATTGTCGGCGTCGTATCCCTGATGCGGGCCCTGCGCCGGAACATCGTCTGGATCGTCCTGTGCGGGTTTGCCATGCTCATGCCGTTGCTCGGCCTGCTCATCCTGCTTTCGATCAACAGCCAGGCCACGCGCCACCTCCGGGAGGCGGGCATCAAGGTTGGGTTCATGGGTGTCTCCGACGAGGTTGTGCGCCGGGCTACGAGCGCGAACATCTGCCAATCGTGTGGCTATGACCTGACGGGTAACGAGTCAGGCGTATGCCCGGAGTGCGGCACGGCCGTCGCGCGGCCGGGCACCTGCCGGGCTTGCGGATGGAAGCCGCGGGACAACATCATCAGCCGGTACTGCGAGCGCTGCGGTGCGGCCCAATTCGACGCCGGATAGGCGCCGAAGACCTCCGCCAGCGGATCGTCTGGGGCTGCGTTCTGCAGATGCGTGTGGGCAGGTTCAGACACACTTCAGGACGATACCTACACAACTCCATTGCAGTGCTTCTTCAGGTGGTTTTCCAGTTCTCGTCCGGAGGTGCTGGGAGCACATGCCCTAGCCGCAGGATCCTCGCCTGGATGGGGCAAAAGCTCCATTGTGCGAGACTGGGATACGGATTAGTCTCCGGTACTTGTCGGGCTGACGTCAATCGTTCACAACTGCGACGCAGACGCATGAGTATGAGGGCCGGATCGTTTCCTCGATGCGCTTGCCCCGGGGCCAAGGCACGCCGCGTGCGTGCCTGGGCTCAGTGTGAACACGTCGTCGTACCGACACGATGGAGGTCGCACACATGCAGCCATTTGCGTCTGATCTGCGTCGGGCGTGGTCCCGTCTCGGCGATGTCCGCAGCGTCTACATCGGCACTGGGGTGTTCATTGCAGCGCTCATCAGCAAACCGATCTATCTGATCGCCGCCCGCGGCGTCGCTGCAGGACCGCTGCTCGAACCCACCACGCTTGCCGTCCTGGCCTTTCTCGGCGGCGGCGCCGGCGCTGCATTCTGCCTCGCCCTGGGAAAAGTCGAGGAGCAGGTCTATCGAGACGAAGCGGGGCTGCCGTCGTGCGGACGCGTGACCCGCATCTTCACGTGTGGCGTGGCATGCGCGCTCGGGGGCGGTTACTGTGCCTATGCGGGCCTGCGGCAGCTTGTCCTCGCCATGGACAGCCTGATCGGCGTATCGCGACGCCGCCTGCTGCTCGAACCCGAAGTGGCGTGGATGGTCGCCATCGCCTGCGTGCTGCTCGTCATCGGCGCCATCCCCTTCAGCCAAGTGCGCCACCGCCTGCGCACGCAATTAGGAAATTGAGTATCGACTGAGTCGGCGGCTGGTACTCTCCTCTTTTCCGACCGCTGTGCACACCGCCGCGACCCCTGGGGGCCTGTGCTGACCCTATGAAAAACCGGCCAGCGGGTCGTGCCCGCCGGCCGGTTCAAAGCTCTCCCAATCCCAGGTCCGCGATCGGCTATGCCCGCGGGTGGGCGTCGTCGTACGTCTTCTTCAACCGGGCGCTGGTCAGGTGCGTGTAGATCTGCGTGGTCGAGATCGACTGGTGGCCAAGCAGCTCCTGCACGCCGCACAGGTCCGCGCCGTTGTTGAGCATGTGCGTGGCGAAGCTGTGCCGCAGCGTGTGCGGGCTCACCGACGGGTCGATGCCCGCCTCGATGAGGTACTTGTCGAGCTTGCGGCGCACGCTGCGCGTGCTCAGCCGCTTGCCGTGCTTGTTCACGAACAGCGCTTCGGGGTCGAACGACGCGTTGCGCGGATCTGACTCGCCGCTCGATGTACTGCACCGAGGCCGAGGGCGGTCGGACCGACCGGCGTCGTGCGGTGCTTCTTGCCCTTGCCCCGCACGCGGATGCACTGCGACGTTTCGTCGACGTCGGTGCGATTCAGATCGACCAGCTCGCTGACACGCATGCCCGTCGAGTGAGCACCTCGAACATGGCTTTGTCGCGCGCACCGAGGAGCGTATTGTCATCGGGCGTGTTCAGCAGCTTGTTGATCTGATCGATCTCAAGGAACTTGGGCAGCCGCTTCTCCTGCTTGGGCGTGCGAATGCTCGCGAGCGGATTGTTCTCGATGTAGCCGCGACGGAGGCAGAACTTGTAGAAGCTGCGAAGCGTTGCAAGCTTGCGCGCCGTCGTTGACTTCGAGTAATCCTGCTTGCCCAGATGCGCTAGGAAGCGGCGTACGTCGTCGGTCTCGAGTTGGAGCAGGCGTTGCTTCAAATCGGTCGCGTCGAGCACGGCTGTGCCCGGCGTTCCCGGATGTACGCCATCGCCGCCCTGCGACCCGCCGTAGCTCGCGTCTCCTGCTTCCCCGGCAAGGAAAGCACAGAACTGCGCGAGGTCCGCCGAGTAACACTTCGCCGTATGTGGGGAGAAGTGGCGCTCGAACTTGAGATAGTTCAGGAACTCAGTGATCAAAGGATTCTCTCTCATGATCGCTCACACATCGGCGAAGACCACTACCAATCGCTCAGCCGCGGGGTCAGCGGCAGTTGCGATCGGCGCCCCAACAACTACTTGGCGACCTGGTCGAGCTCCTTCTCGAGGCGTCGTCCCATTTGGTAGCTCAGCACGGCAGCATCGAACCAGTCAAAGTCCGTGGTCGGTCCGCTGCGAGGTCGCGAAGCGGTCGATGACCACGGCTTCCTAACCGTCGGGTAGCGGAAGACGAACCGCTCCCGCCTTTCACCAGGACAGTTGCCGGATCTGATTGCTGCTGGTGTCCATACCTTCTAGCCTGTCTGCTCGGGTGTTTCGGGCAGATTCGACGACACCGCGTTGCACTAGTTCTTTTATCGCAGCATGGCAGCAAAACCTTAGATAACTCTGCTGACTGACCGTATATTTTCGCCAGCCATACGGGCTATCGCCTCCTCCGCGTGCCCGTGCATAGTCCTGGACCTCGCGTATTACCGGTTCGTGGGCTGCGTTTCGGACGCTTGCGACTTGGGCAAGGGAACGTTCGCGGTCCGCGCGACGCCACGCGAACAGGCGCTGCACCGTGCGATCCGTACCGGATCGATGCCGGCGACTTCGCGCTTCAGCTTGCCCCCATACAGCTGAGCTGTGATTCCGACGACTGGTGGTTCATACGGGTTGTACTCCGTAATGGCGAACACGAGTATCGCGTCCGCCCCAGCGCTCGCGCACCTCCTGTGCGTGCGCGGCGATTCCACAAACGCCGTCCCTGCCGGCTGAGCACCGCGAGGGTGCGACTGACCGGCAGGACCTCCAGATCCTGGACGGCTGCGAGTTCGCTGGCCATCAGGTCCGACGGCGAACGGATCGAAGTCCGCCGAGCCGCTGTAGTTCGCGCCGGCGCTGGCGACCCGCATCGGTCCCAGCCACGGATTGCGAATGTCCACACTGAAGGGATGCCGCGAGCGCATCCCCGGACACTGCGCGGAACGGCGAAGAACAGCATCGCATACAGCCGTCGTGCGTGGGCGTATCGGCTGTGCATCATGCACGATGGCCGTTGGCGGCTCCTCCTGAGCACTCATCCCCGCGTCTCGCCTCCTGCTTGATCGTCAAGCCGCGGTCCGAGTTCATTTAGGCCCGGATTGCCGCGGTTTTCCGCAAAGTTACTGATCACTCGCTGTCCGGGCCGGCGAGGCGCGTCGTTACCGGACGCGGTCATCGTCGGCTCCTGGCCGGGCCCACCTCGGGCAGCAGCGACCAGATAGTTTCGTGGCCTTCCGGCCGCTGGTGAAGAACTACGCGTTTGTTCCGGCGACCAGGCGGGCCGAAGTTCGCAGTGTGGCCGTCGGTGAGCCGTACGCGATTGCGTCCGTCGATGTCCACGACCCAGATGTCCGCCGTCTGCGGGCTGGCGCCCGAGCTGCTGCCGTCGCCCGATGGCGTCACCGCGGCGTAGGCGATCTGCTTGCCGTCGCGGCTCCAACTCAGGGTGATCAGCGCCGCATCGGCAGCGGCAGCCACTTCCGTCGGATAGCGCGGCTCGCCGTCGACGAAGCTGGATCGTCAGACGCTGAACCAGTGGCTCCCGCAGCCGCGGGCCCGCTGGTAGAGGATCGTGTCGCTGTTCCGGCGACCATGTTAGGAAAAGATCCATAGCCGATGAAGCGTTTCTTGCCCCACCGGTCGTGGCGTCCGCGACCACAGTTCCACTGGCCCTGCGTGGGCAGGCTGCAGTAGGTGAGCCGCGCCCGAGTCGGGCGACCAGCTCCGGATGGATCTCGTCGCTGGCGGTCGCGGTGATCTGCACGGGCTGGGTGCCGTCCAGGCTCACCACCAGATGTCCCAGTTGCCGGAGCGATCGCTGGCGAACGCCACGCGCTTCCGTCCGGGCTGAAGACCGGCTGGATGTCCGACGCGGGGTCAGAGGTGAGCTGCGTGACGGCGATGCCGTCGATCTGCTTATAATTACAGGTCAGGCGCGATTGTGGCGCGTCGATGCAGAACCATCCCTTGCCGTCCGGGCTGATGCACGGATCGAAATCGCGCCTCCTCCGCGAAGATATGCTGGAGGAGCGACGAGGCCGTGCGGGTGAAGTACGGCACGTCAGCGCGGTTGGGCAGCTCACCGAACAGGTTGATCTGCCGGTCGCCCGCGGCGGCGAAGCGCGGCGCGGGGTCGGGCTCGGGCAGCACGGGCAGCTCGTCGGCCGGCGGCGCCACCTGCGGCTGGGCCATGGCTTCGGCCGGCGGCTTGGGCGTGACCGAGCAGCCGATGGCGAGGCCGAGGGTGACCATCGCGGCGAGAGCGACGCTGAATTGTGCGATTGGGAAACGTTTCATGTCTGGACGAGCCCCGTCTGGTCGGAAGCGCGTTTCGTCCGTAGCCGCCGCGATCCCCCATCCGTAGGGGACCGACCGTCCGTCCCGGAACAACGCGCGTGGCTATGCGGTACATCGGTTGCGCGCGGAGCCCCAACCAGTTACGCGGCCGGTAACCTCCCGCGGCAGGACGCAAGGCGCTCGTCGCGGCGGTTACTGTCCGATAATCATGGTTCTTATCGACATTTGCCCGGCAACGCCTTGAACGGGCGGCCGGTCCCCGCCCGCCGGGCGGACACGATGATTGAACGGCGTGGCACGCGATGGGTGCGGATGTCGACCCGGGCGAGCCGCGTTCGCGCGGGAGTGCCTCCGTTGACGCGGGCCGGGTCGTTGCGACCGGCCTCACAGGGCTGAGGAGCGGGTGCCTCTCGGGAAACACGTCGGGCGCAGCGCGAAAGCGCGGTGGTTTGCGGTCACGCGGGGCGGCGTCCAAAATGCTGACGCGGCGGCCGGCGTCGCATCCATTTCGGCACAGGCTGGGGTGAGCCCACCGTGGAGACGCGTCATGCGAAAATCGTCCTTGAGCAATGGCAGGCCCCCGCTGGTGGCTGCGGCTGGTCTGTTGGCTTTGTGGTGCGCAGCGCCGGCGATCGCCGCGGAAGCGTCACCGAGCATCACGCAGTTCGTGCGGATGCGCTGGCCGATCAACGGCACGCTGGCGCCGGACGGCAGCCTCTACTGCGTCAACAATCCGGACGGCACGTACCAGCTCTACCGGCAGCCGGCCGGCGCGTCGGAATTGAAAAAACTCACCGCGTTTCCCGACGGCATGAGCGGGTATGCGCTTTCGCACGACGGAAAGTGGGCGGTGGTTGCAGCCGGGGTCGGCGGCAACGAGCAGGACGACCTCTACCTGCTCGACACCGCGACCGACGAACTCGTGCCCATCCTCGTCGACTCGGAAACGGTCTTCGGATCGGTGCTCTGGCGGCGCGACAGCCAGGCGTTCGCTTACCGCGCCAACAAGGAGAGCAAGAAGGACTTCAACGTATACATCTTCAATCTCGCCACGCGCACGAGCCAGCGCGTGCTGGCGAGGCCGGGTTACTACTACCCGGCGGACTTCAACCGGGCCGGCGACCACCTGGTCGTGGGCAAGTACATGTCTGCAACGCAGTCCCAGCTCTTCGAGGTGGATCTCAAGACGGGGGCCACGCGCGAAATCACGCCGGCGGACGAGGCGTGGTCGTTCAGCCCGGTTGGCTATACCGCGGACGAAAAGGACTTTCTGGTGGCGACGGACTACCACGGCGATCTGACGGCGCTGCGGCGGATCGACCTCGCGTCCGGCAAGATTACGCCCCTGGCGCCGGAGCTGGATCAGCACGAGGCGGATGGGGCGATTTTCAACGGGAACGCTCGTTGCTAGCGTCCTGCTGAACGAAGATGGCTATCGCACGCTGCACCTGTAGAGTTGCCTAGCGAAAACTCGGCGGTGGCTGGTCCGAAATGGCTGAGGACTTGTCGGCTAACGCTCGGCCCAGTTTCTGCGCGCGAATATGCTCTACAGCCTGGATAATGCCAATACGCCTGGGCTGCTGTGCTGGTCGCCGGACAAACCGGATGCGGGCCCACGGCCCTGACCAAGGCGGACACGCAGGGCATCGACGGGGCGGCCTTCACGCTGCCGCGGCTGATCAAATACCGCTTCGTTCGGCGGCCTGAGGTTCCGGCTTTTCTCTATACGCCCCAGGACACGACGAGGGCCAACCAGTTCCGCTTCGTGCTCAGCTTCCACAGCGGTCCCGGGGCAGTATCGCCCAGTTTTTTCGCGGCCATTTCAGGTACTTTCTCAGCCGCGGCTACAGCGTACCGCCGCCCGAACGTGCGGCAGCAGCGGATACGGCAAAAATTACTCGAGATGGACAACTACAAGCGCGCATGGACAGCGTGATGGACGGTGTCTGGGCCGCCCGCTGGCTGGTGAAACAATTACACCCAACCAGGCCATCGGTGCTTTCGGCGGCAGCTGGCGGGTTCATGGTCGTCGCGACGATCGCCCAGGCGCCCAAGCTGTTTGGCGCCGCGTGCGACGTTGTGGGTATTGTCAACTTCAAGACGTTCCTCGAGCGCACCGCCGACTACCGTCGCGCCCTGCGCGAGGCGGAATACGGGCCGCTGGAAGATCCCGAGTTTCTCGAGTCGATTTCGCCGATCCGGCTCGTCCGCAACATCGAAACGCCGCTGCTGATCGCCCACGGCAGGAACGACCCGCGGGTGCCCTTCCACGAGGCGGAACAGCTCCACGCGGAACTCGCCAGGCTGGGCCGTCCGGCGGAGCTGCTCGTCTTCGATGACGAGGGCCATGGTTTTCGCAAGGAAGCCAACCGCATCGAGTTCTACGAGAAGCTCGCCGCGTTCTTCGAGAAGCACCTGCACGTGACCGCCGTCGATCCCGCGGATGCGAACGTGAAGTTCGTCGACCCGGACGACGACTGATGGCGCGGGCACGGCTCCAGCCCGGGCGTTGGCGGCGGACGGCGATGGCGTTCGCGCTGCTGGCGCTGGCCCCGGCGGCCCGCGCCCACCCCGGTCCGCACGAGGAGATCGCCCGGCTGGACGTGGCCATCGCCGCGGAGCCGGGCCGGGCGGATCTGCACCTCGAGCGCGCGGTGCAGTACCGGCTGGCGAGCCGATACGATGAGGCGCTCGCCGACCTGGCACGGGCCGAACGGCTCGCGCCAGCCGATCCCAACGTGTATCTCCAGCGCGGGCTGACGCTCACCGAAATGGGGCGCGACGCCGACGCGGACGCCGCGCTCACCCGGTACCTGGGTGACGGCGCGGGCAACGCGGTGGCGCTGGCGGAGCGCGGCCGCATTCGCGCACGGCGGGGCGACTTCGAGGGCGCATTGGCGGATTACTCCGCCGCCCTGGCGTTGGAAGGGCAAGTCGAGCTGTTCTTGCTGCGCGGCGGAGCTCAGGAGAAACTCAAGCGGCTGGCGGAGGCGGCGGCGGGCTACCGTGAGGGCCTCACGCAGTTTCCCGGCGATGCGGCGCTGCAGGAGGCGCTTGTTCGCGTCGAGGTCGAGCGGCGGAATTTTGATGCGGCGCTCGTGGTCGTGGCCGACGCGCTGGCCCGTTCGCCCCAGCGCACGCGGTGGCTGTTGCGGCAAGGCGATATCCTGGAGTTGGCTGGACGGAGAGACGAGGCGACCGAGGCTCGCCTGGCCGCGCTCGCAGAAATCGACCGCGTGCTCGCGACGCGGCAGTCGGCGATCCAACTCGTCATCCGCGCAGAGGTCTTCCTTGCTCTCGGCCGACTGGACGAAGCGCAAGCGGACCTCGACGTCGTCTTGAGGAAAGCGCCGCATTACCGCGCGGCCCACGACCTCCAGACGCAACTCGTCGAACGGCGGCGCGCCCAAGGGGTCGCCGGCGACTCCGCGGCGACCGCAGGGTCCCGTTGATCGCGCCCGGTTGATGCACCTTGTGAAATAATCAATACCGCCGGAAGCCCGGCGTCTGATGCACAGTTCGCCAGGCCAGGGCGCAGGAACGGGAACATGGCCTCACTCTACCTGACGGTCTATCGCCGCACGCTGCCGATCGCGGATGCGCCTGATCGCTGGGCTTGGCTATCCGCCGTCCAGCAGGCCGTGGAGGACTCGCCGAACCTGCGCGTGACGTTGTCGCGTTACAACGAGTGCCGCTGCGAAGCGCGAATCGCCTGCTACAAGACCTATCGTGTCGTCTTCGGCTACAAGACCGCCGTGGTGATACGAGCGCGGGTGCGGCTGATCCGTCAGGGGGGCGTGTGGCGCCTGATGTTTTCGCTGCAGGCGCTGCTGGTCGCACTCGTGGGCGCATTGGTCTTCACGACGGTCTGCACGCTGGCGCCCATTCTTGCGATCAGCGCTCTACTGGCCCGATCCGCCCCGCACCGCTGGATCGACGCTGTGCCATTCCTCGGCGTCCTCGTGCTGGAGACCGTCTTCGTTTACCTGCTCGCCCGGCCGGCCGCGGGTGCGGTCCGCGAAGGGCGCGAGCTTCGTCGCGTGATTCTCGGCGTCATGAATCGGCGCACCGTCGGTTGATCAGGGCGCCGTCGAGTCGATCAGCGCCGCGTCGTGGAGATCCACGTCGCTGTCGCCGTCCGCATCGCCCGCCAGGCAGCAGTCGCCAGGGGCATAGGTCATGTCTGGGCCGGCCAGGCAGTTGATGAGAGCCGGCAGGTCGTTTAGGTCCACGTCTCCGTCCCCGTCGAAATCCCCGGCAATCGCCGGCGCTCCGAGAGAGGTGTCGACGCGTGTCACCTGTCCGGCCTGCACGACCACGTTGCAGATCTGCCGCGTACCCAGCCCGTTCTTGGTAAACGTCAGCGTGTACGTTCCGGGCGGAACGAGCAGGTGCGCATAGAGGCCGTCGCCTCCGGTCAGGGCGGTGTAGCTCGAACCGGTGCGCGTCACGCGGCAATCCACGAGCGGCAGGCTGGAGGTCGCATCCAGCACGTCGCCGATAATGATGCCGTTCGTGGGATTGTCCTTCCAGGGCATGGCCGGCGTGGCGGCGGGCTGTTCGTAGGGACCGCCGGCGCCGGAGTAGTCGGACCAGTAGTTGTTGTTGTCGAAGCTGCTGTAGCTGAAGACGGTGTTTCCGCCGCCGCCCATGGAGCGGGTGACGTTGATCTGGCTGACCAGTGCGCTGCCGCCGACTGCGGTGGTCTGGCCGGGGTAGATGTGCCGGCCGGCGGCGTGGGCGAGCCAGTCGGGCAGCACTTCGCTGAAATCTGGTTTGCTGCCGCCGTCCGCCCAGTAGATCTGCGGACAGATGAAGTCCTGAGCGCCGGCGGCCAGCCACGCCTGAGCATCCTGGTAGACGCAGGAATACCCGTACTGGAAGCCGCAGGCGGTCTGCGGGTACCCGCCGTACGCTGCATACCGCGAACCGGCGTAGAGCCCGAGCGGCGCCGAGCTTACCTTCACCCACGGCTTGACCTCGGCGATCTGGGCGTAGATGTCGCGGGTGAAACGGGTGATCTGGTCGCGGGTCCAGTCGGCAAAGCCGAGGCCGTCCGGATTGGCTTCGCCCGCGCGCCGCGACTCGGAGATCGGATCGTGCGAATACTCGATGCCCGGCGTGCGGATGCGGTCGAAATGGACGCCGTCGACGTCGTAGTTTTCCACTACGTACATGATCTGCCGGCGGACGTAGGCCATGGCCTCCGGCACGCCCGGCGCGATCCAGGTGTAGCCGGACTCCTCGCAGCCCACGGGGTTACCGAGGTCGTCGTGCACGAGCCAGTCGCGGGCGGCGGGATCGTCCTCGTTGAGGTGATCCCAGAAGATGTGGTTCATCGTGTACGTCGGCTTGGCGCACGAACCGCCCTGCCAGGCGACGTGGGTGTTGATGTACGCGTGAAACTCGAGGCCGCGGGCATGCGCCTGCGCGATCGCGTAGGCGAGCGGATCGAACGATCCCCACCCGCTCGGCGCGTTGCCGTTCGCGCTGACGAGGGGCGACCAGGGTTCCTCGGGCGAGGGATAGAGCGTGTCGCACTGGCCGCGCACCTGCATGACGACCGCGTTGAAGTTGTTCGCCTGCAGCTTGCCGAAGATCGTCTGGATATTGCTCTGAACGGTGGAAAGGTTGGAACTGGGCCATTCGAAGCGCGAGACCCACATCGCGCGAAACTCGTCGGCGGGACCGCCGGTTGCGTCGAGGGTGAAACGCACGGCGTCGGCGATGACGACGGTCGGGCCCGCGTCGTTGGTGAGCGAGACGCTGCCGGAGGTTCCTGCGGCGAACGTGAACGTCCCGAGCGTGTTCCACTGGCTGCCGCCGGACTGCTGGTTGACGGCGACCGGCGTGGCGCCGCTGGCGTGATGGACGGTAAAGGGCGCGTTGGTTGCGCGGTTGGCGCCCGCGACGTACCAGACTTCGACGAGATAGGAGCCTGCGGCGGGCAGGTTCGGCCGCCACTCGACGTGGCTGTTGCCGCCGGAGGACGTATCCGTCCACCGGTAGTCCGCGCCCCAGGGTGTCGCATATGCGCCGGAGTTCCAGGTGCCGGAGAGCGTTGAGAATCCCGGATCGACGTTGTCGACGGTGACGATCTGTCCGCGGCTGGCGACGACGGCGCCGGCGCAGTGCGCCAGGACGAAGACGATTGCTGCAAAGCCCGAGCGCATGAACTCGATCCTCGCTTCAGGAGGGCCAATGGACGCCTGCGTGCCGCTTCCGATCGGCGGTGCGCGTCCTATCCACTATAGGGCTTTGCGCTGCACATTTGCCAGAGCGCTCCGCGAACTCCCGGCAGGTCCGCGGCGCGCGGTACGGCGCAGCCTTCATGGCCAGCGCGGTCCGGCAGGACATCACCAAAACCTGTCGCGACTTAGCGGACCCATGGTGCCACATTTCGTCATTGTCGGGGGCGACCGGGTGGTTACCCTGCATGGCCACCGGGTTCCACCGGTGCACGGAATGCCAAGATAATCCCTGCGCGGCGTTGAAGTTGCGCCGAAGAATCTGCTATCATCAGGAGCAGTCAGGGGGTCAAAGAAGCAAGGCATATTCGTTCCCCCCTCCGAGAGAGAGAGTTTGCGGTCCGTCTGTCGGACCGGGGCGCGCCCATGGGTTTTTGCCTAGTGGCAACCTGCGGCGCACCGGCACTGGAGCTCGAACCCGCGCTGGGCGCGACATGTGTTCGCGTCCTGTCGCTCGCTCGCATCTAGGAAAACTCAATTGGTTCTCGGAGGAGGCAGGATAATGAAGAAGATCGTAGCATGCACGGCGGTGCTGCTGTGGGCCACGGTGGCCCAGGCGACCATCACCGTCCTCGATAACTTCGAGGTCGATGAAGGCCATTTCTACCTGCAGCCCACGTTTTCGGGCAGCACGTCCGGAGTTCTGTTATCGTCGACGGCGGACCGGGTGACAACCGAAGCCTACGACGGCATCGGGTCGCAGGCCTTGGTGCTGCTCGACGACCCAGCCGCAACCGGCTGGAACGTCCGGCACCTCTCCGGCGGCGGCAGCCCCGGAAACAATGTCGCTCTCGCGGCCAGCGGCATCACGGGTTACTACCTGAAGACCAGCACGCCGGGACTGACCACGCGGCCGGGCATTGATGACGGGGCTGCTGGCGGCACCGAACGGGGCGTGGCCAAGCCGGTCATCGACGATGGTGCGTGGCACCTGTACACGTGGAATTTCAGCGATCCCGCCGACTGGGATTCGTGGGTAGGCGCCTCGAACGGGCAGATCGACGGCCCGACGGTGACCTACGATGCCGTCTGGATTTCCTCGGCGACGGATCAGGACGCGACGGTTTACTTCGACTACCTGTATGCCCCGGAACCCGCCAGCCTCGCGCTGCTGTGCCTGGGCGGCCTGGTGGCCGTACGTCGTCGTCGCTGAACGATGGGAAGTTCTGAATTAAGGCGGGCTCGTGATGGAGCCTGTATTACCTAAGTGTTCCATGGACCGCTCTATCCGACCCGCGATGGCCTGGGGTAGAGCGGTCCTGTTATTGCGCCGCATACCGCAAGCGCGGAAAAGCCCGTTCCCGGGCGCAATGGCCGCCGGTCTGGCGCTGCGGCGGCTGGCCTGACAGGAGAGCAAAGATGAGAAAACGAAGCGTAGGATGGTTGACACTCGCACTGTTGACAGTTTCGAGCGTACCGGCTCTGGGCCAGCCGTACATCTTCGGAACCGGGTTCGATGAGTACGGTCCGGGGACGGAGGTGATGTTCCAGGAGCCGCAGTTCAGCGGCTCGACCGACGGCATCTGGGTCGGCGAGACTTCCACCCAGTCCCCCTACTCCAACTCGCAGGTCGTCGCACCGGCTGGGGCATGGTGTCCGGGCGGCTCCGAGGGCTGCCTCGACGACAACGCCTACGAGATTTCCTTCGCGTGGCGCGATCCCACCGACACGACGACAGCCGGCGTGCGCTGCACGACCTCTGCCGCGCTCAATCTCAATCGCCCGTCACTGCATCTTGACGGCACCATCCGCTTCAAGATGGCCGTCACCGCGTTCAGCTACGAGGGCGACGTCGATCCCGATTTCCCAATCGGATTCCAGGACACGAGCGGGCATCCCTCGATCCTGATGTGCCTCGCCATCATCGAGACCGGCCGCGACCTCCCGCAGGGTACGGCGGACACGAGCGGCGGCGACATCGAGTACGTCTACCTGCCGCTCTCGGAGGTGATCCCCGCGGCGGACTCGAACGGCATGGGCTCGTTCCCGCCGGGCGGCAAGCGCTTCTCGGCGACGTCCGACCTGTGGCCCCCCGAGGACGGGGTCTTCTACAACGTGGAGATCGATCTGTCGGCGGTGACCGCCGCGCAGTTGCGCGGGTTCGCCAATAACACCGACGGCGTCGACACCGCCGGCGACGGCATGCTCGATGCGACCTCGAATCCGACCGGCCACGGCGTCAATCGCGGCGTGCTCGAGTCGATCATCTTCACCAACGACCCCGCCGACGACACCGGCGGAACGCCCGGCGAGTACTTCTTCATCTACATCGACGACGTCGAATTCGAGTCACCGGTGGAAGACCCCACGCCTCCGCCGACGATCGTCGCGCCGATCCTGCGGAACGATGCGACCGTGACCGTGGAGGATATTTCCACCAACGCCACGCAGATCAAGCTGAAGGTCGACAACGGCACCGATCCGGACCAGATCGTCAACACGACCGGCGTGACTTCGTGGGAGTTTACGCTTCCCCACGGCGCCATCGCCGGCGACATCTACACCGCCACCCAGACGGTGGACGGGCTCGAGAGCTCCGACTCGGTTCCGGTACCCGTCACGTTCCCCGGGCCGTTCATCGGCCGCCTGCCCGCCGACGGCGACACGACCGTTCGCGTGGTCGACATCAACCTGGCCGCCACCGAGGTGGAGCTCTTCGTCGACGGCGCGTCGCGCGGGACCACGGCGGTGAGCAACCAGTTTGAGGCCACCGTGCCGACCGGCACGCCGCTGGCCATGGGCGAGGAGGTGTACGCGATCCAACTGGTGGACGGTGCGTTCAGCGACATCTCGCACACGGTCACCGTCACGACCAACGGCGTGACGACCGTGTTCTGCGATGACTTCGAGTACGCCGACCAGACGGCGTTCAACGCGGTCTGGGGACCCAATACGGGTGACACCCAGTTGCAGTTGTCCACCGCGAAGAATGCGACGCCCGTGCTGGGCACGTCGAAGGCCGCCTACAGCGACCTGACCGGGAGCGGTGTCAACGCCAACCAGAGCATCCTGCTCAACGACTTCGGTCCGGTCGTCGCGACGGACACGCATCCCGTCATCTGGAACGTCAGCTTCTACGATGCGGCGTTCAATACGGTGCTCTTCCGGCAATGGGCCGAGTTGCGCGGGGTCGGCGGTGCCGCAGATCCGATCATCGTGATGGGCAAGACCAACTCGATCAGCGGCAACTACTACACCGGTCGTGCCTACCCCAATGTGGGCTACTTCACGCTCAGCGACTTCAACCAGCCACAGCGCAGCAACGGCTGGCACGTGCTCACCGCCGCCATCAAGAGCAACACCATCGACTTCTATGTGGATGGCAACCTGGCGGCGGCTGATGTGGCCCACGGCGTCGGCCAGCAGATCGCCAGCATGTACCTCGGCTCGGGACTCAGCTCGGCCGGCGGTGAAGCCTGGTATGACGACGTCTGTGTCCAGGTGGGTGCGCTCAGCTTCAACAGCATTACCACCCAGCCGCCCACGGTGGTAGGTCCGATCATTCCCGGCGACATGGCCATCACGGTGGTGGACATCGACACCAGCGCCTCGGCGGTCACGCTGCACCTCAACGGCAGCGACACGCCGGTGGTTCCGGCCGTTGATCCGATGGGTGCGGACACCGTGGTCATCAACCTCGCGAGCCCGGCTGTCGGCGGTACCTACTACACCGCCAAGCAGACCGTCGACGGACTGCCCAGCAGCCACTCCGAGCCCGTGACGGTCCTGCTGCCCGGCCCGACGCTGTACAAGGCGCCGGCAGACGGGGAAACCAGCGTGCGCGTGCTCGACCTCAACACCAATGCCTCGGTCGTCGAGGTCCTGGTGGGCGGCGTGGTACGCGGATCGGTCAGCAACCCGGGCGTCGACGACGTCGATGTGCCGCTGTCGAGTTACACGCTCTCGATGGGCGAGACAGTGACAGCGCGCATGACGGTCGGAGGCACGCAGAGCGTCGAGTCCGATCCGGAAACGGTCACGACCGGATCCACGATCAACCTGGTGTGCGATACGTTCGAGAGCTACGCGGACCAGGCGGCATTCATCGCCTCGCCCTGGACGCCGACGTCTGGCGACGTGTACCAGACGCTCAACCTGACTCAGAACGCCACGCCGGGTGGTGCTCAGTCGTTGTACGCGATTTCGACTTCCGACACGCGTGTCGAGCAGACGCATTCCAACGCGGTGCCGACGCCGGAGCAGCCGGTCGTACTCACCGCGGCGATCTATGATCCAGCCGGCGGCGGCGCGGGAAATCAGTGGGTGGATGCAGACGGATTCAACACGGACTTCTTCCTCATCGAGGTAGGCATGTCCTCGTGCTGTGCTCCGTCGACCGCGTACTACAACCTGCGCATCAACGGCCACGGCGGCCCCAACTGGATCGACCTCGACCAATTCGACGGGCCGACCCGTTCAATCGGGTGGCACCAGTTCACGGTCGTGCACAAGGGCAACGCCGTCGACGCCTATGTTGACGGCCTGCTCGCCGCCAAGAACATCCCGTTGACCGGCACGACGACGTTCGACACGTCGCGCATCGGCTCGGGTCTCGGCGCCGGCAACGAGGCGTACTACGACGACTACTGCCTCACCACCGGACCGGTCCGCTTCGAGGAGATCGCCCTCCAGCCGCCGACCAAGCCGGCGATTACGGCGCCGATCGAGGCGGGCGACACCACGGTGACCATCACGAACGTCGGACCGGACGCGACCAGCGTCGTCGTCTACGCCAACAACGTGCAGATCGGCTCGATCACCGACCCGATGGGCACCAACGGCACGGTCGTCGTTCCGGTCACAACACTGGTGCACCTCGACAGCATCACGGCGGACCAGACGAACGGCGTGGGCACGAGTCTGCCCGCGGACGCTCTGGAAGTCGGTATCGGCAACGGTGACATCCAGATCTGCATCGGTATCCGCGAGACCAACGATGTCGCCGCCCTGGGTTCCACCGGTGGCACGAGCGGCCAGATCGAGTGGGTGAGCTCGGGAACTCCGATCAGCGGAGCACCCCAGGGTGAAGCACTGAGCCCAGCCGCCGGGTGGGTCACGTACGAGTTCGACCCCGCCACCGATCCGATCGCCACCTTTACCGGCGACGGCACGATTACCGCAGTGCGCGGCGTGCTGGAGCACCTGGCGGTATCGGTTGATTCCGCGTCACCGAATCGCAGCAGCGGTGCCTACACGATGTACGTGGACAACGTGGTCAACGTCGGCGCCGGCACCGGTGGGGCTGACTTCGTCATCGAGGACTTCGAGAGCAACACACCGGGTGACGAAGTGCTGTTCCAGGAGCCGACGCTCTCGGGCTCGACGTTCCCCGCCGACCTCGCCCCGCTGCCCAGCGCGAGTGAGGTCACGACGGCCCAGGCCAGCAGCGGCCTGCAGTCGGCGATCCTCCGCTGGTTCTGGAAGGACACCACCGCGGAACGCTGGGCGCGGATCACGACGTCGGGCGCCAACTTCCGCTCGCGGCCGATCATCGACCTGACCAAGCCGATCCGCATGGACGTCCTGCTCGTGCCGAGCTGTCTGACGGTGCCGGGCGATATGGACGGCGACGGAGACGTCGACCTGATGGACGTGGACGAGATCGTTAGCTGCCTCGACGGCCCGACGATGAGTTACGCCTCCGGTTGTGAGTGCGCCGATCTGAACGGCGACCTGACAATCGACCTGGCGGACTACGCCGTGCTCCAGGGGCTGCTGGCGCCGTAAGCCGTCGGCGCCGAACTCGAGGTTTCTGCTGCACCTTTCGGCCCGTCCGGTTCCGCGTGAACCGGGCGGGCCTTTCTCTTGCGCACCCCGCCAGCCGCGGTCCGGCCGCGCAACCTCCGAAAAGAGCGCAGCCGCGGGCGGACGGCCGATGCAGGCTGCCTGCATGGGACGGCGCCTCATCCCGACGAGAAGAACCGGACAGTCAAGCGATGATGGAAAATATGAACCCGCATATTCGCCCGCCGGTGCTGGTGACGTCACGGTCGGCACCGCATCGCCACGTGGGCCTGAAACTGTTTCGCAACGGCGCAGCAGTGTTTTTTGTGAGCCCGTGCGGCATTGCGTCGCGTCGCGCAATTGGGCTATCATCGCCAGTAGTGGGATTCCTGGATCGCGAACTCTCCGCGGCTCCTTCGAAAGGAATTCCCAATGCAGCGTACCCTGCCCCTGTTGATCTGGAGGTGAAAGTCCATGACCCCACGCAATCGCACCGGCGCGACGCTGGCCACGGCAGTGGCTGTTGCGCTCCTGACCACCGGGACCGCATTGGGCGATATCGCGCCCCTCGAGGCCGGAAGCACGACCGTTGTCAACGGCGGATCTGTCGTCATCGAACCCGTCGTCTGGTGGGCCGACATGGGTGAATATTTCGGCAACGGCCGGGCCTACGTCGTCCCGCTCCAACTGCCGACGCTGCCCGGCGGCACCTCGTTCGCCTCAGCCGACCTGGCGTTCGTCCAGCACGGACCGGGGGTCCATCCCGTCGATGGACGAACCGGTTTCTTCGGCGGCAGCGCCCCGGACTACAACATCGACCTCTACGGCCTGGACCGCATCGCGTCGATCCCGGACGTACTCGACGTCGACCACTACTCGGGACCCGCGGATCCGAACGCCACGCTGCTCCAGGACGCGTTCCTCGACCCGTCCTCGCCGGGCGACCGCACGGTCATCCACACGGACGCCGGCGGCGACACGTCGCTGACCGCCTGGCTGAACACGATGTACGCCAACGGCGCCAACGCCGGTGAGTACGTTTTCCTGCGGTTCAACCCGGACGGCCCGGAAGGATCGCTGCCCTGGTCGGGTTACGAGCTCATGACCGTGATCGCGGGCGGGGCCGACGAGAAGCCGGTGTTCTCATACACCGTCACGCCCGAGCCGTCGATGCTGGCATTGCTCGGCCTGGGCGCCGGCGTCGTGCTGCGCCGGCGGCGCTAGAGGCCATCCGCTCGAGCAGCGGCAACCGCGCGGCAATTGTGTTTACCATAACCTGCACGGCGCACGGATCCGCATCCGCGACGTGCAGGTTTTTTTTCGCCTGCTCTTGGCGGTCGCAACGACAGGGATTCCGACAACGTGCATTCGCGCTATCGAGCATCCGCGATCGTGGTCCTGCTGGCAGCCTCCGCCGCCGGCGCTCAGAGTGTCGTACCCGTCGGCGCGGGTTCCTATGCGTCATACCCGCCCGCCCAGGAGGGCGACGGTCCGACCGACATGCAGACCCGGACGCTGTACGCCGTCGACTCCAACGGGCTGCCCATTCCCACCAACGACTGGTGGACCGACCTGGTGGTCAGCCGCTACGCGGGCTGGATGTGGGCCTACCCGCTCGTGGTCTCCGCCGATGATCGCGGCGTGCGCGTGGCCTTCCCGACGGCGTTCAACGCGGGCGGCACGCAGATGGAGCTCGGTGCGCCCCTGCGTGTCGGCGGTTCGGTGGAACCCAACCCACCCGCCGACCTCACCGTGCTCGCCGATTTCGAAAGCGCTGCGTACCCGAGCGGTTGGTCGACCACCGGATCCGCGTTCGGCGGCGGCCCGGCAAGCGGCGCGCTGGGCGGGCAATCGGCGGTGTCGGGATTCCTGGGCGAGCGGCTGGTGAACTCGTTCAACGGCGGTGACGGCGCCACGGGCACACTCACCTCCCCGACGTTCGTTCCTGCGCACGGCTACCTGCACTTTCTCATCGCGGGCGGGAATCATCCCGGTGTGACCGAGGTACGCCTGCTGGTCAACGGCGAGGTGATGCGCACAGCCACCGGTGACAACTCCGAGAGCCTCGAGTGGCACACGTGGGTGCTGGACGGCGGCCTGTCCGACGCGACCGTTCAGATCCAGATCGTGGACAACGCGTCCGGTGGCTGGGGACATATCTGTGCCGACCAGTTCGTGCTCAGCGACGATCCGACCGCCCCCGCCTCCGTGTTCAGCACCGAATTCTCGCCCGCCGACGCGCGAGCGCTGACCTGGAGCGACTGGCTCGTGCATTTTCGCGCTGCGGATGCGTCGGGTCGGCGCATGGACGTGACGATGGGGCACGGGTTGCCCTTCACCTGGGTTGAGTGCACCGGCGTTCAGCCGCGCCTCACCACTGCAGCCGACGCGCAGTACTTCACCGAGAGCGGGCCGATCGCGGCGTTTCCGGTGACGACGGACCATCTTGGCGTGACCTTTGGCGGCCGCAGCTTCGGCGTGTTCGCACCCGCCGGTACCGTATTCGCGGTATCCGGCGCCGAACTCACACTGCAGATGGCGGGGCCGGCCAACTATGTCGCGATCGGGGCACTGCCCGACCCGGCAGCGCTCGCGGCGCTGTACCCTTACGCGTACGCCATTCCGCGTTCCACGCGCTTCGACTGGGCGTTCAACCCAGCCGCTGCAACCGTGACGACCACGTGGGCCGTCGATGCCGATTCACTGGCGTCCGCAGGTACCACGGTGCTCCAGGGCTGGCTTCCCCACCACTATCGCAAAACGGACAACGACTTGAACCTCACCGGCCCCACGTACCTGACGCCGCGCGGTCAGCTCCGGTGCGCCCCCGGCAACGCGTTCTCCATCACCTGGCCGTTCTATGGGGTTCTGCCGAACCTACCGGCGCCGGTACCGCTCGGCGGTGTGGCGAACGATTTCGACCCCGCGCGGATGAACCTGTACCTCACCATGTACGCCGGAACGACCGACTACGGCAGCGACACCTACTGGGGCGGCAAGGACCTCGTGCGCCTGGCACGGTACATGGCCTTCGCAGCCGAGATCGGCAACGCCGCGGCGTTCACGGCACTGAAAGACACGCTCCGCGGCGCGCTCGCCGACTGGTTCACCTACACGCCGGGCGAGGAGGCGCGCTACTTCGCCGCCTACCCGCACTGGGGCGCGCTGGTCGGCTTCAACGAAAGCTACTACTCCTTCGAATTCACCGATCACCATTTTCACTATGGCTATTTCGCCATGGCGTCCGCGCTGCTCGGGATGTACGACCCGGCTTTCCTGGCGGACTTCGGGCCGATGGCGGAACTGGTGACGAAGGAGTATGCCAACTGGGACCGAACCGATCAGCGATTTCCCTACCTGCGCACGTTTGATCCGTGGCGGGGCCACTCGTACGCCGGCGGCCTGAGCTCCCCCGGCGGCAACAACCAGGAATCCAGCTCGGAAGCGATCCAATCCTGGGCCGGAATGTTTCTGCTGGGCTCGGTGCGCGGCGACGCAGAGATGACCGCAGCCGGCGCGATGGGCTACGCGATCGAGACGGAGGCGATGCTGGAGTATTGGCAGGATCTGTACGGGCAAACGGGCGAGGCCGGCAACTTCAGCCCCACCTATCCCAAGACGATCACCGGCATCCTCTTCGACAGCGGACAGGCCTATGCGACGTACTTTTCCGGTGATCCCGCGTGGATTTATGGCATTCAGTGGTTGCCGATCTCTCCGGCGATGAATCACCTCGTGCGCGACCCGGACTTCGCCGCCGCGCAGTACGCCGCAATGATGGGTGAACGCGACACCTGGCTCGCAGCCGAGACCGGCGAGCCGAATACGATCAGCGGCATGGGCACGTCGCTGGGCAACGTCGTGCTGGGATACGTGCAGTTGTTCGATCCGGACTGGGTGGCCGAGCAGCTCGACGCGCTCTGGACCGCCGAGGATCCCATCGCTCGCGACAACTACACGGGCGGCATTACCTATTACTTCGCGCATGCCAACCGCCTGCTCGGCGACATCCAGTGGGACGAGCGGCTCGACGTGCCCACGAGCCAAGTCTATTACAATCGAACGCGCGACGAGCACTCGTACGTCGCCTACAACCCTTCCGACGCGCACCGCCTCGCCACGGTGACATCCAACGGAGTAGTGCTGGGCAAAGTCCATCTGCCGCCGCGGGCGCTGACGCGCGCGACGACGCTGCTCACGCCGGGCGCCCCCTTCGCGGTGCTCGCCGACTGGCCGGCGGACGGCAGCCAGGCGGTGCGCCCGGCCCTCGACGAAATCGCGGTGGTCTTCAGTGAGCCGCCCGCACCGGGCAGCCTGGGCGCCGTCTCCATCGCGGGCCCCGGCGTGGCTGGACTCACCAATGTGCACATAGCCGACGGACTCATCGCCGTGTTTGACCTCGTGGGCGCCGTCGAGGCCGGCGCGGAATACGCCGTCACCGTCCCCGGATCGGTCGCGTCGACGGGCAATACGACACTCGGCGCTGACCACGTATTCACGTTCACGATCGAAGCCGCCGAGCCCGAGAGCGCCGCATTGGTGGCGCACTACCGCCTGGATGAAACCAGCGGCACCGTCGCACGCGATGCAGGCGACAGCCACCACGACGGCACCTATGTCGCGGCACCGACGCTGGGCTCCGCCGGAGCCGACCACGCCACGGCGACCTCCGTGCGTTTCAACGGATCGACGCAGCAGGTCGATCTCGGCGAGCCGACCGAGCTGAGCACGCTGACCAACAACTTCACCGTTTCGGTCTGGATTTACCCGGAACTCTTCGGCGGCAACCGCACGATCTTCGGCGCAAGCTGGCAGGACTACGACGGCTGGTCGCTGCGGCTGGTGGGCAACCGCCCAGCGCTCGAACGGCTCGGACCGACGCAGGTCTACGATTCCGGCGTCGCGGTGTCCGTCGGCGCGTGGACGCACGTCGCCGCGGTGTACGACGCGCAGAACGACGTGACCTTCTACATCGACGGTGCGGCTGTCGCGACCGTCCCCGGCGACAAGCCAGCCGGCGTCGCTACGGAGCCGTGGTTCATCGGCAACAACGGCACGGGCGAAGGCATCGTCGGCCGCGTGGACGACGTCCAGCTCTACCGCCGGGCGCTGTCCGCGGCGGACATCGCCTTCCTTCACGACAATCCGGGCCGGACGACGCGAGCGCGGGCGGCGGATTTCGATGGCAGCGGCGCGATCGACGCCGCGGATCTCGCCGGAATCACCGGCTGCCTCACGGGCCCCGGCGGCGTTGTGGACTCAGCCTGTGCCGGTGCCGACCTCGACGGCGACGCCGACGTCGATCTCGCCGACCTGATGATCCTCCAGCGGCATTTCCGCTAGACGTCGCGCACCACTGTGGCTAGGCTCCACTCGGTTAACTCCAACTGGACAGCCTCATGTGCCGCCGGTGTCAATGGTGCTCAATTATTTTTCCCAACCCGACCGCGCCCCGGACAGCACGGAGTTCCTCAAGGACTCGCGTTTCAAGACGGTGCTGGTTGGATACGCCATTCCGCTCTGTGTCGTCGGTGACGTGATCGTGAATCTCCTCACGGGCCGGGTCTGGCTGCCGGCAGACCGAATGGGCGGAGATCTGTTCGACGGACTGGTGCAGTCCTATCCGACAGGCTGGCTGTTCGCCGGCGTGGTTACACTGAAGTGCGGGTTGGCCGCCGGGCTCTGGTCGTGGTACGGTCTGGCCAACCATGCCCGCACGGAGGCATGGAGTCAGGTCGCCCTGCTCGTATCGCTCGGCGTGGCCGCGGTCGGCGTGATCATGTTCGGGGTTGGGTTTTTCTATTGAAGCGACGGCGTCGCGGCCGAACCTGTCTGGCGCGATCACAACACCGCCGCTCGGCTCCTCGGGCAGGCAGAGAGGATGAATCGTCATGGCCTACGTACCCGTGCCGTATGCGCTGCCGCGGCGGACGGAGGCGGAGATGCTGGAGGCGGCGGCCGGTCTGCTGGCGCGGATGCGGACACGACGCTCCTGCCGGGCGTTCTCCGACGAGCCCGTCCCCCGCGAACTGATCGAATGCCTCGTGGCCGCCGCCCACACCTCCCCCAGTGGCGCCAACCGCCAGCCCTGGCAGTTCGTCGCCGTAGACGACCTCGCCATCAAGCACGAGATCCGCGTAGCGGCTGAGGCCGAGGAACGCGAAAGTTACGCGCGGCGGATGCCGCCGGCCTGGCTCGCCGCGCTGGAGCCGCTGGGCACCGACGCGCACAAGCCGTTTCTCGACGTCGCGCCCTGGCTCGTCATCATCTTCCAGCGCACCTGGGAATACGCCGACAGCGGCGAACGCACGCCGAACTACTACCCGGTGGAATCGGTGGGGCTCGCCGCCGGAATGTTCCTCACCGCGTGCCATTTGGCCGGCCTGGCCACGCTGACGCACACGCCCAGTCCGATGAAGTTCCTGCGCGAGATCCTCCGGCGCCCCGAAAACGAAAAACCCTATCTGCTCATCCCCGTGGGCTACCCGGCGCGGGACTGCATGGTGCCGCAGATCGACAAGAAGCCCCTGCGCGACGTGCTGCAGTGGAACCGGTGAGAACGCCATGGCCGAGCTGCTGAGCGAACACCGCGACACCGTCGCGATCCTGACTTTAAACAATCCCAAGCGACGCAACGCGCTTACCGCCGCGTGCCTGCAAACGCTGCGCGCCCGGCTGGCTGACGCACTCGACGCCGATGCGGTCCGCAGCGTCGTGCTGACCGGGGCCGGCGACGCGTTCTGCGCCGGCCTGGATCTGCACGCCGTACGCCGCCACCTTCAGCCGGGCCGCTTCGTCCGGCTGCTGGCTGACCCGCACCGCGCGGGAGAACCCCACGCCCTGGATGCCATGCTCACCGACCTTGCGGCGATCTATGCCGCGGTGGAGTCCGCGGGCAAGCCGGTGGTGGCAGCCGTGAATGGACCGGCGGTCGCAGGCGGCGCCGGCCTCGTGGCGTGTTGCGACGTGACTGTGGCTGCGCAGGGTGCCACGATCGGTTGTCCGGGTATTCGCATTGGGCTGGTGGCGCCGGTGCTCGATGGACCGCTGGTCCGGCGGGTTGGCTGGGGCGCGGCCCGGCACCTGTTGCTGACCGGCGCGTTGCTCGACGCCAAGCAGGCCCGGGCATGCGGGCTTTTTCACGAGATCACGGCGCCGGAGGCCTGCCTCGCCCGGGCGGTCGGACTGGCTGAGCAGTTGGGAGATGTCCCGCCTGCGGCCTTTGCGGCGACGAAGCGCTCATTCCTGCCATCAACGCACGATGCAGCGCCCGGTGCGCAGTGCACGCCGGCTGACGCCCCGCTGCTGCTCTACGACGTCGATGCCACAGCCGCGCTGGATCGATTCCTTACGCACCAATGAATAGGACCTGCGCCGATCGGCGCAGGTCCAGGTGATTCGTCGGAAGATGGTGCGGCGTTCGCCTACTCCGAGCGGTCGTCCACGAGCGGCCCCATGATGCGGCTGCCGATCCGCTCCGGCTGACGGGCCCCGAAAAACATCGGCAGCCGGTCGACCGTGGTCTGGAAGCGGATGGCCTTTTGATCCGCCTCGCGGAATGAACTCAGCTTCATGGCGTAGTCCGAGTCGGTGGGATCCGGGAGCGGAAAATGCGCGCCCCGGACAACGCCGTACACGGTGAACACGTGCGACTTGGTCGTCGCCCAGTTGTCGTCGAGCGCCACCAGGAGCGCGATGGCGTGCTCGTAGCTGGCGACCGGATAAGGCGTACCGACGGACAGCGTCGCATCCAGCGGCGCCGTCGTGGCGTCCGCGTCGAACCGGTTCGACAGCTCCGGACGGGTCGGATCGAACACGCCGGCGCTGGGATCGCGCAAATTGGCGAGTTCACCGACGGTGAGGAATCCGTAGCCGAACCGCGGCCGATAGTTCGCCGTCGACCAGGCGCCGTACGGGCTGCGATCCCGCTCGTAGTTGCCGGGATTCGTCGTCACGTCCCACGGATCGCGTCCCTCGCGGTACGCGACGATCGCCTTGGCCAGGTTCTCGCCGAGCGTAGTTCGCCCGCTCTTGACGACGCGGGTGAACTGGTCCCGGTAGGGAAGCGGAACGAATTGGGCATCCAGCATCGGGAGCCCGGCCAGCACGCTCCATGGAGCGGTGTTGATGTTGATGCGGCCGCGCACTTCCAGTCCCGCCTGCTCGACCGGCGGATACGGGCGGTTGTATCCCTGGGACATGACCCACACCGGATTGGTCGGATCAGCCGGTTTGATTTCGTACGGCACCGCGGTGAAGTAGTCGTAGATGAGCTGGCCCCACGGGAGCAGATCCAGCCCTTCGACCGTCCCCGCCACGGCTGCCGCCGGGATGTTCCGCTCGCGGGGTTGATCCACATCGGGACGCACGTCGAAGACGGGCAGCCGGCCGTTGTCGATCTGATCGTACTGGCCCACCACGTTGCGCTCACGCTGTTTGCCGCCGCCGTCCTTGAAATACCCCAGCGCATGCGGACTCACCCGATTGAAGGGTGATATCAACGAAGCATCGTTCGCCGGGGCCGCGCTGTCGAACTGGGTCGCATCAAAGAGATGCGCCTCGCGGCTGATATACAGCATCGATCCCGTCGTGGGGAACGCGAACGTGAACGATCCGGTATTCGCCGTCTGATAGGCGGTATCCACGTGGAACGGGTAGACCACGTCGTCGCTGACCGTGTTCGCCGCCCCGATCGTCGCCTTGTTGACGCCGAAGAGCTTCATCGCCCGCGGAACCGTGAACCGCCAGAACAGCGCCGTCGTGTCGCGCTGCAGGTCGACTTCGCTCTCCGAACTGCTGCTGTCAAACGTCCCGATGTCCGGACCGCTGCCAACGGCCGGCGCGCCCGGCTCCCGACGAACGGTCGCGTCGTCATCATCCGAGCAGTTCATCCGGTCGACGATGATCTCGATGTCATTGTTGCTGAGGTCTTTGACCTTGCGCTTCAGCGCGATGATGCTGTCCTTGTCGATGGCGTAGCTGCCCAGCGCGCCGTCCGGATCGGGGCAGTTGACGCCATAACCACACAGCACCTGGTACCCGTTCGCGGGAATCGTGAGCGAGGGAAGATCGACATCAAAGCGGTTGAGCTTGGCAAAGGTCTCATCCCGCAGTTCCGTCGTGGCCGAACCGCTCTTGTCCTCCGCAACGAGGTCCACGAGACGATAGTCCGACAGCGTGAGCGGCTGATCGTACGGGTTGTACAGTTCGACGATGAAGCTCGAGCTGCCCTCCACAACGATGTCATTACCCGTCGGAGCCTCCGTCATCTTCGTGTAGATCTCGGTGATGAACGGCTGCCGCTCGAAGCCGAACGCGAGCAGTGGCTCGCCGGAAAACCCATTGACCGGCAGACCGTTGGTATCGACGACCGGCACGCGCGTGAGCGTCTCTCCGTCGTTGTCCATGTAGTCGATCAGGTTGGCCGTCAGCATGGCCGCAGTGATCGCGTCCGCGCGATCGACAGCCACCCGGTCCGCAGCCGTCAGACTGCCGTCCGCGTCGAAATCGTACAGCGGGCGATTCTGCAACATCAGCATGAACGCATCCCGCACCGTACGCATGACGCGGTCCGGACCGCCCGCGGATCGCCAGATCGCGTCGAGTCCGGGCAGTGAAACCTTCAGACGCCCGGCGCGCGGATCGTCATGCCCGTCGAGGTTGGGCGGATAATTGTCGATCGCGTGGCGATCGCTCATCGCGTTGTACGGCGCATTCGGAGTCGGTTCCTTGCTGCGCACCCAGGAGCGCATATCCAGCCCGTCGCGCACCCACCCGCGCATCAGGTTGTCGTCCTTGCTCAAGGTGGTGACGTTGTGCGCCACGTCGTAGGTGCCGCTCGAGGCGCCGGCGGGATCCACCAGCGTGCGCCATGCGCCGCCGTTCGCGGTATCCGCCACCGGGTCGTAGCGCCACCAGCGGCGCATCGTGGGATTGTCGAGCAGGGTGGCGTTCGGACCACTGGAATACAGCGCCGACTGTCCAGGCAGCGTCTGCGGAGCCAGCAACTCGGACCAGAGATTGTCCACCAGCCGCGTCGACTGCAGGTTGAGCGGAAGCATGAGGCCGCGGTTGCGCAGGAACCACTCGTTCGAATCCGGCAGGTACGGAGCGCCCGCAAAGAGCGTCGTGTTCGACGGCTCGCTGCCGAACGCCACTGGCGAATATCCCAACACGGTCCGCTTGAGGTACGGATGCGCGTCGTTCAGGTCGACCATGGCGCCGTGATCGAGAATTCGCAGCGTCAGCGTCAGACGATCGACGTCACCCCCTGGATAATTCGTCGCCCGCAACCGGTCCGCGAGCGAACGCTGCAGGCTCGGCGGCAACACGCCGGAGGGAATCGTCATCTCGAGCCCGTCCAGCACGCCGTCGCCATCCGCATCGTTGTAGGTCTGCCACACCGCGTTGGCGGTGACGGGATTGACCATGGGGCTGCCACCGCTCGTGTAGGAACCGCCCGGCCCCGGCACCGCCGCGGGCGCGCTCGCCACCACGTTCATGTGCGCGACGTAGAACGGCTGGGACGCGACCGCAGGATTCTGCGGTGAACGATTGGCCACCGCAGCGCGCAGGTTTGACATCAACCGGAACTCGGACTGTCCGGATGCAACCGTTGCGTCCTCGATCGGTTCGCTCACGTCGATCCAGGGCTGCACGCCGGGCTGTTCGCCGTAGGTGGGCAGGGCCAGCACGCAATCGCTGCCCGCCACGCACGGAACCAGAGGCTGCCCTGGCTGATGCATGACCAGCGGCGTCTCCATCGTGTACGGCGTACCATCGACGGCCAGGAATCCGTCGCGCAACTTGGTCCAGATGGGCTGCTCGAGCGCGTCCACTGCCTCGCGGTTCTCCCGCTCGACGCGGGCCGCGTCGATCGAGCGGCTCGAGAATGTCACGACCGACAACAGCGCCGCCCCGGCGACGAACAGGATGCCGAGCACAGCCACCACCATGATGAGCACGACGGCTGGTCGATGGGCACCCGCAGCAGGTGCATACGCCGCCGGCCGGCGAACGGCTGATCGCCACCTCGGCTTGGCGGCGGGTAACGTGTTGTTCAGGTCACGCAGGTTCATTTCAACAACGCTCCGGGGCCCGCGGGTCCGCCGGGTGATCGAAGACGCTTCGCTGGGGTCGAAGAAGGCACCGCACTCGGCGCGGCGGGATCGATCCGCCCGGTTGGCATCCGCGCAACCACCGTACGAAGTATCGCATTGTGCAACTGTCCAGTCCGCAGCAGCTTTCGGGCCGCTCACCACACAAGGGGCCATCTTATCGGCCGTGCGGAGGGGGTGCAAAAAGGTGAGAACTGACCGCTACCCCATCCGAGCCACCCCAGACTGTCTGCCCCCAACCACCCGCTCTGGCAGACGGCTGATCGCTGAAAGCTGATGACTGACAGCTGCCCCTAATCCTGCCCCACGGGCAGCACCATCACGTGGCGAATGGGATGAGGGAGGCGGTTAGCTGGATCGTAGACGTCGACCGTGATCCGCAGCGCCTTGGGGAACAGAGGATCGGGTACTTCGGGCGGCGCGATGACCGAGTTGTACGGTTCGCCCGTGTTGGGATCAATGTAGGACTCGAAGCAGGAGGGCCGCGGCTTCTTTGGATAGAAGATGTGCGTGCTGCGCATCTCCGGGGTTGCCGTCCCGCTCGGTCCCCCCGGGTCGACGAACCGGCTCGGATCATGCTCGGCGAGACAGGCCTGCCAGTTGGGACCGGCCCCGTACGTGGGGTCATGCGGCACGAGGCGATTGCGAATCTGCATCACCTTGTCCTGAAAGACCGGACCGGGACAACCGGGAGCTGACGCAGGATTGTCGATCGCATCCTGCAGGTCGACGATAAGCTGGGCGAAGTTCGCCGGATCGACCCAGATCGTCGATTGCGCCCCGGGCATCTCGGGCATGCGGCAGGCGCCGAAATCGAAGTCGCTCAGGTCCAGCGCCCACTCCACCTTGAAGCTCGCGCAGTGGGGCAGAAAGTACGCCCCCAGCCGGTCGGCCTGATCGGCGGTCGGATCGGCTGCCAACTGTGTCCGCCGCATCCAGTTCACCACCGCGTTGACGTCATTCGGATCGGTGTCGGTGGCGGGGTTCCGCACGTAAGCATACCACCCGCGGTCGTCGCTGCGATCCTGGCGATCGGCCACGTCGGTCTCGTAGTCGAAACCGGGCGACTTGTTGACGATGTAGTCGCGCCGCCCGTCGCGAATGTAGTCTTCGGACGCCAGGCCCGCGGACTGGTAGCGCGGTTCGTTGTCGTTCACGGGAGCGCCCGCCGCGCTGAGCCCGGCGGCAGAGTCATTCAGCGAGGCGGCTGGGTAGAAGCCGCTCGGCAGATCGCGATCGACCACGATGACCGCCCGGCGGGCGAGGTGCCAGTCCTGCGCCGCCACGGGAAAGATGGCGTTGTGGTTTTCAACAGCATCCTTGTCGAGTTCATAGCGGCCGCCCCCCGACGCGATGAATTTCAGCGTGGCATCCGACACGCGGTAGGTGGCCGTATCGAAGTAGGGATATGGCGCCGTGGCGGGGGCGTCCATGTCCTGGGCCCAACGACCGTCGCGCGCCAATGCGCCGACCTGCGCGTGGCCGTAGAGGACGAACTCGGTATGTCCGCTGATCTCGGGGTCCCGGTAGCTCGTCGCCGGACGATCCGTGAGAAACCCCAACTGGTACGCACAGGGGAGATCGTGCTCGAGCGTCCCGCCCTCGAGGTGCTCGCGTTCCGGATCACGATTGCTCGACAGGTCATGGGCCGCAGCATCCAGGGTGCCGCCATCCTGGGCGAGCGCAAGTTCGTCGCGCGACCACGGACCGTGGATCACGTTCGGCTGGATGACCATGATGCTGCGTCCCGGCTGAACGTTGCGCAGGTCTGCCGCCAGCGTTTCCTCCAGCGTGCGCAGCTCCTCGCTCACCTCGATCACCGCATTGGCCTGGCCGGACGATTTCAGCGTCAGCGTGAAAACGCTGCCCGCGACGACGAGCAAGATGCCGAGGATGCCGACGGCGACGACGAGTTCGATGAGGGTGAACGCTCCACGGCAGTGAAATGATGAATGATGAGGGATGAATGACGAATGACGAATATCGAATGACGAACGTAGGAGGCGTCGCGTGGGCTTGCTGCGGGCGCGCGCCGATATCGTGGTGCTGCCCGGCATCCTCATGTCGCTGCGTCCTGGTTTGAATTCGTCATTCGTCATTCGTCATTCTGCATTCTGCATTCCGCATTCAAAGCGCGACCTGGCGGACCTCGACGCCGACCACCGGCTGGGAACCGTTGAAGACCGGCGTATCGTTCGCACCGCGGACGGCGTCCGCCGGCGGCAGAAACACCCAGTAGCGCCGCTGCTCGGGCTGGTCCTCACGCAGCGCGCCGCAGGCGGGCAGGCTGGAATCGTCGGCGCAGCCGGTGCGCTGCCACTCACCGATGCTGGCCCAGTTGTACCGGGCCCGCACCGCCGCCGTGATGCTCGAATTCTCCAGGTCCGGCTCGTAGTTGGGGACGTTCTCCGTCTCGTCCACCGTGTAGTCATGATCGAGGGTGAAGACGACCCCCACCTTGGTCTGTCCGGTGGGCTTGGCGTTTTCCCGACGGTTCGTGATTCGGAAGATCTGACCCGTACGGTCGTCGAGCAGAACGAAATCGACGTCCAGCACGTCGGCCATGATGTTTCGTTTTCCGGAGGGCGCCTCGTAGGGGACGAAGATCTCGGAAGGCACGCCCGGCACACTCGCGCTGGGCAACGCTACGAGCGTCGCCTCGAAGCGCCAGGGCACCGGCAGACGCACATCCGTCGGGTCGCTCGGCGTATTGGGCGCCGCCTCGGGCTCGGCGGGATCGATCGGCTTGCTCGAGGCACTGCTGGGGTCATAGCCCAGTTGGCGCACGTAGCGCGCTCCGACGGGCCGCTTGAGCGTGAAAATGTAGGCCGTCACGGACCGGGGTTGCTTGAGATCCTGGCCGGCCAGTTGATACTTGCGCGCCAGGTCCTGGGGATCGAGCGGATTGCCATCGCCATTGAGGTCTTGGGCAAACACCGAGTACGACAACCCCGGCAGTTCGTTGAACTTGTACAGCACAGCCCAGCAATGCCGGCGCAGCTCGAACTTCTCTTCCCAGAGGTTGACTACGCTCGCCTCGGGATTGTTGACCGCCAGCGGCCGGGCTTCGAGCGGCAGCGCCAACCGCGTGTGCGCCCGCACCTGCGGACCCAGCGCGTAGAGCGCGTGATCGCGAAACCAGACCGCCTGCGGCGCGTTGTCCATGCGATAGTCGAGATTGTCCTCGAGCTTCCAACCGTCGTCCGCCACGGGCACCAGGGTCCCGGAGTCGTCGATGAAGTCCTCGCCGGTGTCCGCAAGGTAATTGCCGGCGTTCAGCACGTGCACGTGCGTATCCGGATAGACCGCCGCCAGATCCGGGGCGCCGGCAATCGCCGGAAACCAGTCGCCCGGAAAGAAGCTCGAGGTGTACACCGGGGACGACGGATTGAACTGCGGCCGGGCCGGCCGGCACTGCAGCTCCAGCGCCACCTCGCCCGCGTTGGCCATCGACGGAATCACCGCGGACTCCGCCACGTCGCGCGCCTTGTACCAGGCGATGGGAAACATGCTCGAGGTGATCAGCAGGCCGATGCCGAGGATGACCACCGCGATGAGCAGCTCGGCCATGGAGAAGGCGCGGGCGGTGCCGTCAGCGCGGAGCGATAAACGATGCAAAATCACTTGGCGACCGAATGCACCGCGCAGCGCGGGCGTCGTGCACCGGCTGCACGGGCCTGTCCTCCCACCCTTCGCGTTGCGTCTTGCACTTAGCACGGCCGTTCTCATCTGCCCTTCTCGCCCATGATGATGTCGCCGGTCTGCCGGCTGATGAACAGCGGCCGGCCGTTGGCGAGCAGCTCGCTGGCCAGTTGCGTTCCGGCATCCAGGCTCGCGAGGTCCACAGCCACAGAATCGTCGTACACCACGAGTCCGGCAACGCTCGTGAACCCGGCAGCCACCCCGCTGTCGTAACTCACCAGGTTGGAAAGGCCCACGTTGACACCCGTGGGACGAATGTCCTCGGTAGTACCGCACGCGTTGTAGAACTTCATGGCCTGCAGCGGCGCGGTGACCGCCAACCGCAGCTTGTCGCCCGTGAGCTGGCTGGGGTCGTCCGCGTTGGGGTCGTGCACGAGAACGTTGCGTCCCACCTGCAGCACACCATTGCGATCGAAAATGACCGCAAAGTAATTACGCTGCCGGGGCGACTTCATCGCGCCGGTCGTCGACGAGTCATCGATGTAGAAATCATTGTTGCCCAGCCGGCGGCGTATGGTATCGACCGACTGCACGGGCCCGGGGCACCCGTCCACGCAGGCGCTGGCGTTATCGTCCGCGATGCACTGCGCCCACTGCATGGCGACCGCCGGGGCCACCCGGTAGGGCGACGGCACGGTGTACACCTTGTCCGACGTCACCCGGTAGCGATAGACCGCCATGGGCGCCGTGATGCAGCCAGCCGGCTTGCTGTTGGCGATGCAGACGCTGTCGTCCTCGGCGTTCGGCGGTTCGGCCTCGATGAAGGCGATACGCTGGATGTTGTCGATCGGATCGACGTAGAAGAGCAGCCCGCGTTCGCCGGCCCGCCGGGCCTGCGAACGGGCGCTTTCCAGCAGCCCGCGCACCAGGTTGATCGTTCCGGCCTCGTTGCGCTGCTTCCACATCGCCGCCGCGCCCGGCAGGACCAGGGCCAGCAGCAAGGAGATGATCGCGATCACCACGACCATTTCGATCAGCGTGAACGCCGATCGTGTGGGACCGGCTTTCCAGCCGGTCTTGACCGGCACGATTGCCGGTCCCCCAGGTGTCATGGTGCCAGACATGCGCACTCCCCCGCGCTATGGTGCCGCCTGCCGAATTCGGTTCGTAAAGAAGTCCGACGAGTACACGTTGTCGCTGTTGAACGGGCTGTTCATCAGGTTGTCGGGGAAGAAATCCGCCACGACGCTGCTCGTGTCCCCCTCGCTGGCCAGCCGGTCCGCAGCGAACTGCTCGTCCCCGTCCGCGCCGTACGACACGAGAATCGGCCCATCGTTGTTCACGTGCACGAAAGCGTTGGATACGCGATCGCGCGGCGTCAGGCTGGAGACGTCCCGGCAAATGCACGTGGAAAAATACTCCAGCGGCCGGCCCCACCCATCCAGCAGGAAGTCGAGCGGAATACGCGTGGTCGGATCGTTGCTGGTCGGATCGGCTGCGAACTCGTAGCCATTGACCTGCTCCGGACTCGCCCAGTACTTCGGATCGATCGACTTCAGAATCGCGTTGGCCTTGGGCGAGTTCAGCCGGATACCGAGCACCATCGCGCGAATGTCGCCGTGAATCAGCGGAGCGGTCGGATCGGAAAGCTGTCCGGTGCTCGTATTGCGGGAATCGACCAGCGCGTTTGCCGATACCGGCGTGCCGTTCTGCAGGATGGCGCCGGTATTGCGCATCTGGACCGGGCAACCCCCGACGGTGACGGTCGTGCCGTAGAAAACCCGCAGATCGTCCGGGGGAGCGCCGTTGAAGATGTTCTTGGCGTACGGGATGCGGCTCGTGTCCACCTCGCGGCGGTACTCGTCGAGGGCCAGGTTCAGCTTGTTGAGCAGCGCCTCCGTATCGCGCTTGCGGGCGTTCTCCACCAGCGCGGACCCGCCCTTGAACACGATGCTCAGCAGGATCCCGATGATGGCGATCACCACCAGGATCTCCACGAGCGTGAACCCGGCGGCGGCCTCACGGCGCCATACGGATGCGGTGGCGTGTTGCGGGTGACGGGCCATGATCAATTGTTCCAATTGACGACGTCGTCGTCCGTCCCGAAGAGGAGGTCCGGCCCCGCCGATATCAGCAGAAAGCTGTCGGGCCGCACCGGCCGTCCGACGACAGTATTGCCGTTGGCAACGCGCGAGGCCTTCTTGTCAAGGATGAAGTAGTCGAAGTTCTTGTAGTAATTCGCATCGCCGACCTTTCGCTCCGTACCGAAACCCGTATCGCCATCGTAGAGCGTGCCGCCAAGGCGGCTGTTCGGGTAACTCGTGAGGATGAGGTTGTCGCGAATGTCATAGATTCCAATGGTATTGTTGCCAGGATTGGTCAGCATGGCCCGGGCCGCGGGTCGCGCCTTGTAGTAAAGGATCGGCCCCCCGAAGTCATCCTTGAAGACATACTGGCCCAACTCGGTTGCGTTGAGTCCGGCGGAAAGTTGATCAACCGGGAACTTCTCGAGGTCCCCCAGTGACGACACCCGGTCCAACAGGTTGGCGCCTGCAAAGGGACCGTACGACGGCCATGGCGGATTGGCATTGACATCATACAGACCGCCACTTCCTTTCTCGCCGGTCATCGACTCGGCCCAGGTACTGAAGGAGCCGACGCGCTTGAAGCCATGCGTACCCTGCAACTGTGCTCCCGCGAGTCCATACACCAGCAGTGAGGCACCCGAGATGCGCACGTCCGGATTGGAATTGAGCGTTTCAGTCGGATGCGCAATCACGGGAAGCGAGGGATTGCCCGTGGTGCGTTTGTCGCTCGCGGACGGTGGATAGGTATTGCCCAGCGCCTGCTCCTCGCGGTACATGGTCAGGCCGCTCTCGATCGACGTGATCACCGCCTTGGTCGCCGTCTTCTTGGCGGCAATCCGCGCGTGCTTGAACGCCGGCAGCGCGATCGCGATCAGCAGCCCGATGATCGAAATCACCACGAGCAGCTCGACGAGCGTGAAGGCCGAAGTTCGCGTTTGACTGGTTCGTCGCTTCATGGTTCGTCCCTTGTCACGCGGCCCGTCAGCGCCGCAGATCATCCCCACGCAATCCGAATATCGCCGCGGGCGACCGCAGCCAGCCGAACCAGCCCCGCAGCGCCCCAACGCCCGCCCCACCCAAACGACAGTCCCCGGGCTTGCGCCCGGGGCTCTGATCCCAGCCCCCCGCGTGTCCGCCGGGCCCGAGACGATGTCGTCATTCGTCATTCGTCATTCGTCATTCGTCATTCGTCATTCAATCCTACCCCGTCATCGAGCCGATCAGCTTGACCAGCGGGAGGAACAGGGCGATGACGATGAAGCCGACGATCACACCCAGGATCGCCACCATGATCGGCTCGAGCACCGACAGCAGGCTGCTCACCAGCGTCTCGACTTCCTCATCATAGTTGTCCGCGACCTTGATCAACATCTTGTCGAGCTCACCGGTCTCCTCGCCGACGGAGATCATGTTCACCACGATGCCGTCGACCACGCGCGACGCCCGCAGCGGGTCGGCGAAGGTCTCGCCCTCGCGAATCGAGTCGTGCACCTTGGTCAGCGCCCGCGCGAACACCTCGTTGCCCGCGGTCTCCTTGGTGATGTTGATCGCCTCGAGAATCGGAACGCCCGCGGTCACCAGCGTGCCCAGCGTCCGGCAGAAGCGGGCCACCGAGGACTTCTGGATGATCTGCCCCATGATGGGGATCTTGAGCATCACCGTGTCCTTGGCGAAGCGCCCGCCTTTCGACTGGTTGAGCAGCTTGAGAAAGATGAAGAACGCCACAGGCCCGAACACGATCACCGCCCAGCCCGGCGGCGTGCCGTGGATGAACCACTTGCTGATGCTGATCAGCATCTCCGTCAGCGCCGGCAGCGTCGTGTCGAAGTCGACGAAGATCTCCTCGAACTTCGGCACCACCACGATCATGATCATGCTGACGATGCCGACCGCGAACATGATCACCACGGTCGGGTAGATCATGGCGCCCTTGATCTTGGCTTTCAGCCGCTGGGCCTTCTCCATGAACTCCGCGAGACGCAGGAGGATCGTGTCGAGCACACCGCCGGTCTCGCCGGCCGCCACCATGTTCACGTAGAGCCGGTTGAACGCCTTGGGATGCTTGGACATCGCCTCCGACAGCGTGGCGCCGCCCTCCACGTCCTCCGCGACCGACAACAGCGCGCTCTTGAGAATTCCCTGCTTCGACTGCTCCGCGAGAATGTTCAGGCTGCGCAGGATCGGCAGACCGGCGTCCTGCAGGGTCGCGAGCTGCCGCGTGAACTGCACCACCTGCTTCTGCTTCACCTTGCCGATCGAGATGCCCTTGGCCTTGCGCTTGGCAGCCGCCCCGCTCTTCTTCTTGCCGCCCTTCTCGCGGATGCGCGTGGGAAACAGGCCGGAGTTGCGGATCTTTTCGAGCGCGTCCTCCGCGCTGGAGGCCTCGATCTGGTCCTTGACCTCCTGGCCCGTCTGATTCATCGCCTCGTAGAGAAATGTCGCCATGGGCTTCACCTCGCTGCGCCCACCGGCCCGAACCGGCTGATGGGGGGAGTTGCCAGCCAGCCTCACGGACCGGCCTTATCCTTCGTCGCACACCGCGTACTTCTCGATGACGGTCTACGTCTCGAAGACGGTCTCCTTGACCACCTCCTCGATGGTCGTGATCCCGTCGTAAATCGCCGACATGCCCGCCTGCCGCAGCGTCCGCATGCCCCGCTTGATCGCCTCCTGCCGCAGCAGGTTCGACGACGCGTGCCGCATGATCAACTCCCGCAGATGGTCATCCAGGACCATGATCTCGTAGAGACCCATGCGGCCGCGGTATCCGGTATTGTTGCAGTAGTCACAGCCCCTCCCATAGTAGAAGGGCCGGTCGCCCACGTCCTCCGGCTTGATCGCCAGCTCCATCAGCATCTCTTCCGACGGCGAGAACTCCGTCTTGCAGTTCGGACAGATCCGCCGGACAAGCCGCTGCGCGACCACTGCTTCAAGTGTGGCTGTAACCAGGAAGGGTTCCAACCCCAGGTCCAGCAGACGCGCAATGGACGACGGGGCGTCGTTCGTATGCAGGGTGGTGAATACCAGGTGTCCCGTCAACGAGGCCTGCACGCTGATCTGAGCCGTCTCCAAGTCGCGAATCTCACCCACCAGGATCACGTCCGGGTCCTGACGCAGGAAGCTACGCAGGGCCCGGGCGAAGGTCATGCCCACCTCCGAGCGGATCTGCACCTGGCAAAGGCCGTCGATGTCGTACTCGACCGGATCCTCGGCGGTCAGGATCTTGGTGTCGGGGTCATTCAGCTCCGAGAGGGCGGCGTACAGCGTCGTGGTCTTGCCGGAGCCCGTCGGGCCGGTGTTCACGATGATCCCGTTCGGCTTGCGGATCAACTGGTGGAAGATGGCCAGGTCGTCGTCGCGCATCCCCAGCCGGTCGAGGTCCAGCGACACGTTCGACCGGTCCAGAACACGCATGACCACGCTCTCGCCGAACATGGTAGGCAGAATCGCCACACGCAGGTCGATCGGGTTGCCGTGCATCTGCAGCTCGATGCGGCCGTCCTGGGGCAGACGCCGCTCGGCGATGTCGAGCTTGGCGAGCACCTTCACGCGCGAGGCAATGGCGGCTGCGATGTGCTTCGGCGGCGGCACCATCTCATAGAGGACGCCGTCGATGCGGTAGCGCATCTTGAACTCGTCCTCGAAAGGCTCGAAGTGGATGTCGGAGGCCTTGTCGCGGATGGCCTGGAGGAGCACGAGGTTGAGCAGCTTCTTGACCGGGTTGGCCTCAGCCAGCTCCTTGAGTTCCTCGAGGTCGATGCTCTCGTTGCGACCCTCGAATTTGGCGAGGTCCTCGTCCGCGGAGATCTCGTCGATCAGGCCCGACATCGACTCGGCACCGCCCTCGGGGTAGTAGCGGTCGATCGCGGTCTGCAGCTTGTCCGGATCCGCGATCGAGGCCTGGATGCGGAACCCGAGCAGGGTCTGCATGTCGTCGGTCGCGTGGAAGTTGTCCGGTGAGTCCATCGCGATCGACAGCCGGTTCTGCTCCGGGTCAAAGGCGTAGGGCACGACCTTGTAGGTCGTGGCCATCGTCTGCGGCACCAGGGCGATGATCTCCGGCGGAATGTCCATGCCGCCGATGTCGATCAGCTCCATGCCCACCTGGGCGGCGAGCGCGACGTTCAGGTCTTCCTTGGTGATGTGGCCGAGTTCGACCAGGATCGAGCCGATGGGCCGGCGCTGCTGCTTCTGGATCTCCAGCGCCTCGTGCACCTCGGCCCGGCGGATCCGGCCCATCTTGATGAGGATGCGGCCGAGCTGGCGTCCCTTGAGCTGGGAGATCGGCGGCATTTTTCGATCGGACATCGTTGATACTCGCGATTCTTCCGCCAGACGGTGCGGCGAACGCCGCAGCCCGTCCCGGCGAATCAGTTATCTTCCAGATCGGCCCCGGTCACAATGTCGGCCTGGGCGACGCGGAGCACTTCCTCCGCGGTGGTCACGCCACGGAGCACCTTGAGCTTGCCGTCCTCGCGCAACGAACGCATGCCCGAAGCGTAGGCCGCCTTGCGCACCTGGCTGGTGGGCGCGCGGTTGAAGGCCAGCTCGCGGATCTCGTTGTTCATCTGCAGCATCTCGAAGACACCGAGGCGGCCGTGGTAGCCGGACCCTCCGCAGCGGGCACAGCCACGGCCGCGATAGAACGTAACGCCGGTCAGCTCCTCATCGGTGAAGCCCAGCAGCTTGAGCTTGAACTTGTCGGGAGCGCGATCCTCTTCCTTGCATTCCTTGCAGATCACGCGGAGCAGGCGCTGGGCCATGATGGCCTGCACCGAGCTGGCCACCAAGAACGGCTTGATGCCCATGTCGATCAGACGCGTGATCGCGGAGGGCGCGTCGTTGGTGTGCAACGTGCTGAACACCAGGTGCCCGGTCAGGGCCGCCTGGATGGCCACGTCGCCCACCTCGCGGTCGCGAATCTCGCCCACCAGGATGATGTTGGGCGCCTGGCGCAGCATGGCCCGGAGGATGCGGGCGAAGGACAGGCCGATGTCCTCACGCACCTGGCACTGGTTCATGCCCGTGAAGTTGTACTCGACCGGATCCTCGGCGGTGATGATCTTCTTGTCCGGACGGTTGAGCTCCTGCAGCGCCGAGTACAGCGTGGTGGTTTTTCCAGAACCCGTCGGGCCGGTCACCAGGAAGATGCCGTTCGGCCGGCGGATGATGCGCTGGAAGGTCTCGTAGTTGTCCTCCTCGAAGCCCAGCGCGGCGATGCCCACGCTGGCCGATTCCGGCCGCAGAATACGCAAGACGATGCTCTCACCGTGGTACGCGGGACAGGCGCTGACGCGGAAGTCGACCTGCTTGCCGCCGAATTTCATCTTGATGCGGCCGTCCTGCGGAATGCGCTTCTCGGCAATGTCCATGCCCGAGAGGATCTTGTAGCGCGTGATCACGGCGTTCTGAATGTTCTTGGGCACGTCGTCGCGGATGTGGCAGACCCCGTCGATGCGGTAGCGCACGCGCACGCGGTTGCCCATCGGCTCGATGTGGATATCGCTCGCCCGCGCCCGGACCGCCTCGCCGATGATGTGATTCACCAGGCGGATGATCGGCGCGTCGCCCCCGTCCCCGCCCGCGTCCAGGTCCGGCTTGGCATCAAGCTCGTCCTCGAGGTCGATGCTGGCGCGGTCGATGCTCGCCATCGTCTGCGACAGGTCGTCCGTCATCTTGGTGAGGAACTCGTCGATGTAGGCCCGGACGCGCGCCTCGGGCGCCAGGTGCGGCACGAGTTCCTTGCCGATGCGGAACTTGATCAGGTCGAAGGTGTCGAGATCGAGCGGGTCGGTGATGATGACCTTGAGCCGGTTGCCATCCTCGCCCATGGGCAGGACGAGGTGCTTGCGGATGAGTTCCGGCGGCATCAGGGTGAGGGCGTCCTTGGGGGGCGGGTTGCGTTCCAGGTCGATGTATTCAAGGCCCAGTTGAGTCGCCAAGGCCTTCATGACGTCGTCCTGCGTGCACAACTCGAGCTCGACGAGCGCCTCGCCGATCCGCTTGCCGTGCTGCATGCCGTATTCGAGGCCCTGCTGGAGGGCGGCCTCGTCGATGATTCCCCAACTGACCAGAATCTCTCCGAGCTTCTTGCGTTTTCGAGCCATGGGACGCGTTTGATCCAGGAAAGCCTGAACGAGGTCGTGCCGCCGCCGTCGGGGGCGGCAGTCGGTTGCACCGCGGCCCGCACCGTGTACCGGGGGTGCGTCAACGGGGTGTCGCTGTGAAACTGTACCGGCGGGGTAGCACCGGATCAAGCTGACCGCGGTGACATGGCTTCCGCGTTGACACCTCTCGGGTGACATCTATAGTTCGGAACGATTCCGCCAACAGGCGCGAGTGCGGATCCTCTTCCGGGAGAAGCGAACATGGCCAAGTCGACCAAATGGGTGTACTTCTTCGGCGCCAGAAAAGCCGAAGGCGACGGCAAGATGAAACAACTGCTCGGCGGCAAGGGCGCCGGCCTCGCGGAGATGACCCGCATCGGCCTGCCCGTACCCGCCGGCTTCACCATCACCACCGAGGCGTGCGCGGCGTTCAGCCAGCGCGCCAAGAAGTGGCCCACCGGCCTGGAGGAACAGGTCAAGCAGAATCTCAAGAAGCTCGAACGCACCTGCAAGAAGCGCTTCGGCGATCGCAAGCATCCGCTGCTCCTCTCCGTACGCAGCGGCGCCGCGATTTCCATGCCCGGCATGATGGAGACGATCCTCAACCTCGGGCTCAACGACGAGTCGGTCGAGGGTCTCGCCAAGGCCTCGAACAACCGCCGCTTCGCGCTCGACGCCTACCGCCGCTTCATCATGATGTACGGCTCGACCGCGATGGGCGTGAGCCGCGAACTCTTCGACGAGGCGTTCGACGAGATCAAGGAGCAGCGCACCCGGCAGCGCATCAACAAGCCGCACGGTGAAACGGTGCTCGACACCGAGGTGAACGAGTCGGAACTCGAGCACCTCATCGGTGATTTCAAGCGTATCTACAGCGAGAAAACCGGGGAGAAATTCCCCCAGGACCCGTACCAGCAGCTCAAGGGCGCCATCAACGCCGTGTTCGACAGCTGGATGGCGGAGAAGGCCGTCACCTACCGCCGCGTCGAGAAAATCACCGGCCTCGCCGGGACCGGCGTCAACGTCATGCAGATGGTCTTCGGCAACATGGGCGACGACAGCGGCACGGGCGTGTGCTTCACCCGCGACCCGAGCACCGGCGTCAACGAGTTCTACGGCGACCTGCTGCTCAACGCCCAGGGCGAAGACGTCGTCGCCGGCGTGCGCACGCCGGTCAAGCTCTTCGAACTGCAGTCGATCCTGCCCGAGGTGTACCAGCAGCTCGAGGCCGTCCGTTGCATGCTGGAAGTCCACTACCAGGACATGCAGGACCTGGAGTTCACCTTCGAGCAGGGCAAGCTCTACATGCTGCAGTGCCGTACGGGCAAACGCAGTCCGACCGCGGCGTTCCGCATCGCCTACGACCAGGCCACCAAGCCGGTCATCCCGCCGGCGGAAGTGAAGCGCCTCGTCCGCAAGAAATATCTGCCGCAGGCGTACGCCACCCGCGCCGCCAAGCCGGTGATCACCAAGGAACAGGCGATCGCCCGCATCAAGGACGTCGATATCGAGCGGTTGTTCTACCCGATCATCGACCCCGCCATCTCCAAGAACGAACTTTCGGACCGCTGCCTGGGCGCGGGCATCAACGCCGTGCCGGGGGCTGCCGGCGGTGAAATCGTCTTCACCGCCGCGGAAGCCGAGGAGCGGGCCAAGGGCGGCACCAAGGTCATCCTCGTCCGCCGCGAGACCTCCCCCGAGGACGTCGGCGGCATGCACGCCGCCCAGGGTATTCTCACGGCGACCGGCGGGAAGACCTCCCACGCAGCCGTGGTGGCCCGCGGGTGGGGCAAGTGCTGCATCGTCGGCTGCGACGCCCTCCGCATCGACTACAAGGCCGGCACGATGGCCCTCAACGGCAAGACGTTGCGCCAGGGTGACTGGATCACGCTCGATGGCACCAGCGGCGACATCTACGACGGCCGCATGAGTCTCGTGCCGCCGACCGAGCCGGAGGAGTACAGCCACATCATGCGCTGGTGCGACGACGTGCGCCGTCTGAAGGTTCGCACCAACGCGGACACCCCGAAGGACGCCGCCAAGGCCATCGAACTCGGTGCCGAGGGCATCGGCCTGTGCCGCACCGAGCACATGTTCTTCGAGACCGAGGCGCGGCGCCTCGCGATGCAGGAGATGATCGTTGCCGACAGCGAGGCGACGCGGCGCGCGGCGCTCGACAAGCTGCTGCCGTTCCAGCGGGGCGATTTCGAGGGCATCTTCGAGGCGATGAACGGCCTGCCGGTCACGATTCGCCTGGTGGACCCGCCGCTGCACGAGTTCCTGCCGCAGACCGACGCGGACCGCAAGCGGCTCGCGGAGCACGCCGGCGTGAGCGAGGAGTTCATCCGTCAGCGCGGTGAGCAGTTGCACGAGTCCAACCCGATGCTCGGCCACCGCGGTTGCCGCCTGTGCATCACGTACCCCGAGATTCTCGAGATGCAGGTGCGGGCGATCATCGAGGCGGCGATCAACTGCACGAACCGCGGCGTCAAGGTGCTGCCAGAGATCATGATCCCGCTCAGCATCGACCCGAAGGAGTTGAGCATCCTCACCGAGCGCACCCGGGCGCTGGCCGACGCGATTCTCGACGAGGCCGGCGTGCAGCTCAACTACATGGTCGGCACGATGGTCGAGACACCGCGTGCGGCCCTGCTGGGTGACAAGATCGCCGAGGTGGCCCAGTTCTTCAGCTTCGGCACGAACGACCTGACCCAGACGACGATGGGCCTGAGCCGCGACGACGCCGGCCGCTTCCTGCCGGAGTATATCGACGAGGCCAAGACCGGGATTTTCCCCGACGACCCGTTCCAGGTGCTCGACCAGGACGGCGTCGGCATGCTGGTGAAGTGGGCGATCGAACGCGGCCGCTCGGCCCGGCCGAAGCTCAAGATCGGTATCTGCGGCGAACACGGCGGCGAACTCAAGAGCGTGAAGTTCTGCCACGGTGCCGGCATGGATTACGTCTCGTGCAGCCCCTACCGGGTGCCGATCGCCCGCCTGGCTGCCGCCCAGGCCGTGATCGAGGAACGCGGTGGCGAAAAGGCGTCAAAGGGCGGGCGCAAGTCGGCGGCGAAGGCCAAGAAGACAACCGCCAAGAAGGCGACGACGCGCTCCGCGGCGACGAAGAGCAAGAAGACCAAGACTTCGAAAAAAACCAAGGCGTCGAAGAAGACCGCCAAGGCCAAGAAGGCGAAGAAGACCAAGAAGCGGAAATAGCCCTGCGGCATCCGCCGCAGGTTGCACGCGGTAAAAGAAAGAGCGGGGACGGCGCGAGCATCACGCCGTCCCCGCTCCTGTTTTGTTTCAGCGTTCCGGGCGAGCTACTTGTCGCCGTCGTCCTTCTTCTCCGGGCTCTTTTCTTCCTTCTCGTCGGCCTTCTTTTCGCCGGCTTCCTCCTTGTCGGAGGTGGTCCGGTCCATGACCGTCACGCCTTCGGGCACCTCGAATTTGAACTGGTCGGCTGAGACGTCGGGGTTGACCTTCACGTCGTTGAACGTGGTCGTGTTGAGCGCCTCCCCCTCGGTGTTGTACGCGACCTGCTTGACGAGGGCGCCGATGTCCTTGCGGATGTAGAAAACGGTCCGGGCGACGCCCATTCCGCCCGGCGTCTTGGGCGTGGCCTCGACGACAAAGCAGTCCTGTCCGTCGACTTTCTCGTCGGGCAGCACCTTGAACGTGTGGTTTTCCTTCTGCTGGGCCCACGGCAGCGGATCGGCGTCGGCATCGGTCTTGATGACGTTCTTCTGGCTGGTCATGGGGTTGGTCTGCACCTGGTACGTGTACTCGCCGTCGCACACGACCAGCAGTTCCTGATCCCCCATGCCCGGATGGTCCATGCCGGGCATCTTCATCGAGGTCTTGCCTTCCATGCGGTACATGTGCTTGCCGTTCTCGCCGTTCTTGGCGAGGAACGAGCCCGTCATGGTCATCGAGATGGCCTGGCCGCCCTGCTTGATGTCAGTCTGCGAATTGACGTTGGCGGAGTAGCTCTTGAGCTTTCCATAAGCGTCGCGGATCTGCTTCTCCACGTCCTCGATCGAGTCGGCGAAGCAGATGGCCGGCGCCACGATGGCGCCGAGCAGCACGATCGTCCCTGCGTAACGGAAGTACTTTGCCACTGTTGACCCCTTTCGGATTTCGGCCTCACCGTGTCGGCGGTGCGGATTAAGCCGCTGTCGCTGAAGAATTCGGCGGGCCACGCGCCGCTGCGAACCGTCGCAGCGAGCCGTGCCGACGCCCGCAAGGCGGACAGTATACGCCGTTTGGCCGTCCCGCCCAGCGTGACACGGCTGCGCAGAGTCGATGCAGCCTCCCTTCGGCGACTTTGTGCCCGGTCCGTTGCGCGGTTGTTGCGTTCGAAAGACGGCTTGCTATAGTGTCACCCGATTTCAACAAATGTTGCAGAGGCTAATCTTTCCGCCCGGACGTAACGACTTGAGCGATCTGTCATGACCCTCCCCGCACGCCGTGCGACCAAGAAAAAAACACCCAATCGCTTCGAGCGCATCCGCCATGACCATGCGACCGAACTGGCCGAAGACTACCTGGAACTGATCGACGAACTGATCACCGAATGCGGAGAGGCCCGCGCGGTTGACATCGCCAGCCGGCTCGGCGTGACGCACGTGACGGTGAGCAAGGCCGTCGCGCGCCTCAAACGCGACGGACTCGTCACCTCTGCGCCCTACCGCGCGATCTTCATGACCGAGAAGGGCAAGCGGATCGCCGCAGAGTCGCGGCGCCGCCACCACCTCGTGCTCGCCTTCCTGCGGGCCCTCGGCGTCCCGGAGGAGTCCGCCCAGGCCGATGCCGAGGGCATCGAGCACCACATCAGCCCCGACACGCTCGCAGCCATGCAGCGGTTCATCGACCGGGCGCGCTAGAGCAAGCTCCATTCATGGGTAGCGGGCGTGACCCGATTTTCTTCGAGCACGGACCCGCACTTTGACGCTACAGGTGGATTGGGAACGGGCTGGCCGCCTCGGCCTGGGCGATGAAGCATCGCCCCCAAACGCCGGCCCCCTCTTCGGCCCAAAAAAGTGCCCCAGGCTGGCTGAAAGCTCCGATAACGCCGCCTAAGATGACGGCAGAGCGGGAAAGAGGCATCGACCCGCCGGTAGTTGAGGAAATTGGCCAAAAAGCAGGTTGTCAGCGTCCGATTAACCCTGTGGATGCCGTCTGCGCACTGGTTCGCGCCTGGCAGTCCAGGTATATTGGGAAAGTTGACGGAAATTTGATCGCCCCGACTATGTCAATCGGCGTGACGGGGCGCTTCTTGTCACGCAGGCGTGCGGCAACACGCCTGCGCTGTCGCCATCGATTACTTCGGGTAGGAGCGGACATGCGCACCAGCAATGTGGAAACGCGAACAGGCCGGCTTGGCATGCTGGCAGCCGTGATCACTTGGACGGCGTTCGCAACAGCGAGCCAGGCGCAGATCAAGCAGAAGGCCGAGCGGGTCGACCAACCCGTGCTCAGCCACCCATCCGACAGTGCCGTGACATGGTGGCCCAACGTCGACGCGTCGGCGTGGGCGCTGCAGCCGCCGCCCGATGATGGCGCGCCGCCCGCACCCACGGACCGTGCGTCCAACTGCTGCGGCATGGGTGGTTGGGTACAGCCGCTGGGCTTCAACCCGGTCTGGGCCGGCAATGTGTTCACGATCAACGAGCCGCGCATTCTGAAGGAAATACAGATCGAGGCGAACTTCAACGGCCCGCTCGAGATCACCTTTGGTATCTACAAGGAGAAGGCCAATGCGCCGGTGGGCGACTACTCGGCGCTGTGCGTCAAGAAGATCACGCTGACGGGCAACGGCCGGGGCTTCTACAGCTCGGGTCCGCTCAAGGGCACCGCGGGTGTGCTGCTCGTCCCCAAGGAGGTGAATGGCTCGCCCGTATCCACGTTCTTCGCGGTCGCCGTCGGGTGGGGCAATGCCTCGATCGATTTCCGCATCGACGACGTGAACTACGCGACCGGGCGGAGCTTCTGCGACGGCAAGGGTGTCGTCCGCGGCTTCTGGGCGCAGTTGGGCACGAACCCGCCGCCGGCGCAATGCCCCTCGACGCACGAAGTGCTGGGCCTTCAGTATTTCCCAACGGGCGCGATGTCCGTGAAGCTGTGCTTCGAGGAGCCGGGCGGCGCCTGCTGTCTCGGTGATCGCAGTTGCGTGGACGACGTCACCTCCAACGCGTGCGTGCAGGAGCTGGGCGGCGATTACCTGGGCCTGTACTCGATCTGCGCGGTGGATGGCGCGGGCTGCACCGGTTTCGGCGCCTGCTGCCCCAACGGCGGCGGCGATTGCGTGGTGCTTCCCGAGGCCGAGTGCACTGACTCGATGGGCGTGGACGGCGTCTACAAGGGCGATGGTACAGACTGCGCGGGCGGCGCCGCATGCGACACGGTTGTGGGCGCGTGCTGCAGCTATGACGGCAACTGCGATACGATGAATGAATACGACTGCGAAATGAGCCCCCTCAACGACACTCCCGGTATTTACCAGGGGGATTTCGCAGAATGCACCCTGCCGGGCGGAGGCGACCGCTGCCAGCCGCTGGGCGCCTGCTGCAGTATCGCAAATCCCAACACGTGCAGCGATGTGGTTTCAGACGAGTGTGCGCTGTACGATTGTGTCAATACCACTGGACTGGACTTCTGTCCACCGGGGTACGTACAAGATACCGTTGGTGACAAGTGCAGCCTTGGACAGTGCTACAAGACGATTCGCGAGTGGGTGCCCGGGCAGCCGTGCGATCATGGGGCCTGCTTTGGCAAAGTCGGCGCATGCTGCGTGCTTGGAGAATGCACTGTTACCAACAGGCTCGAGTGCCTATCGATGGGGGGCGATTTCAATTCGACCGGCGTCGGCGACGAATGGAACGCCTGTGAGGTACTAGGCGGTTGCCCGGCGCCGGCTGAGGGGGCGTGCTGCCTGCCCAACGGCAACTGCAAGATCCTGGATCAAGCGTCGTGTATTGGGACGAACGGCGCTTACCAGGGTGAGGGCTTCGCGTGCTCCACGTTCTTGTGCGCTGATGGCGCTTGCTGCGTGAACGACATGGGGACGCCCGGTTGCGTCGAGGTTCGGCCTCTGGAATGCACGTACGATTACGCGGGTCAGTTCCAGGGCACCGGCTCAACGTGTCCATCCAACTGCTTTACCAGCGGCGCGTGCTGCATGCCCGACGGTAGCTGCGAAGGGCTTACCCAGCAGGCCTGCGTGGACGCCGGCGGCGCGTATGAAGGCGACGATACGCTGTGCGAGGAAACGGCTTGCCCGATCCAGGGCGCCTGTTGCGTGAACGTGGGTGTCTACCTGTGCTTCGAGGAGACCGACGCAGAGTGCGCCGCGCGCCCACAGTCGAGCAAATTCTTCACGCCACTGGGCACCTGCGCGAACGGATGCGGCAACGGTGCGTGCTGCGCGCTAGACGGCACGTGCTCCGCCGTCAGCGGTACGGAATGTACGCTCGTGCCCGAATCGGAGTTCAACCTCGGCGGAACTTGCTCACCGAACACCTGTGAGGTGCGCGGGGCTTGCTGCACCACCAACGGCTGTGCTATTGCTACAGAGGCGGAGTGCACGGACACCAACGGCCTCAACGGCACGTATCGCGGCGATGGCGCGTCCTGCAGCGATGCGAACATCTGCGACAAGGCCGCCTGCTGCAATGGCACGTCCTGCACGGATGAGTTCATCGCCGACTGTGCGAGCGGCATTCACGGCAACCCCGGCGAGCTCTGCCAGCCCAACACGTGCGCATCAGGCGCCTGCTGCGTCGACTTCGGCACGGGCAGTCTGTCCTGTCAACCCGGGCTCCAGCTCTTCACCTGTCGCGATCTCGCGAATCAGCCGGGCATCTCGTTCTCGCAATTCGCGGGGGCAGGCGTCACCTGTGCCAGCAGCCCCTGCTCGAATCTACTCGGCGCCTGCTGCCAGTACGACGGTTCCTGTACCGACCTCAACCAGTCGCAGTGCAGTGCCATCGCCGGATCGACGTTTCAGTTGGGCGTCTCCTGCGCGGCGGCATCATGCCCGGACGTCTGCGGCATCGGCATCGACGGTGATTTCGACAGCAACGGCCATGTCGATCTGCGCGATTTCGCCGAGTTCCAGCGCTGCATGGGGGCATCGACTGTGCAATGCCTGTGCCCCTTCGATGCCAACACGAACGGGGTCATCGACGTGGGTGACGTGCCCACGTTTGTGCCGGCCCTTACCGGTCCACAGGCGAGTGCCCCGCCTTGCAGCCCGTTCTCGACGTACGCGCCGGGCGACTACAACGACGACGGGCAGGTGGACCTGGCGGACTTCGCTGCGCTGCAGCGGTGCGCGCCAGCGCCGACCCTGCAATGCCGCTGTCTGTTCGATGTTGATGGAGACGCGAACCTCCGCGGCGAAGACTTCGAAGCGTTGGCGATGATATTGACTGGCCCGTAGCGTCAACAGCTCTCGGCACAATACCACTAAGCCGCGGGGGTTCCCCTCGCGGCGTTTTTCTTTGCGCCGCTACGGCTCCAGGGCGATGTCGGGGTCGTCGCTGCGAAGATTGTCCATGCGCCGGGCCGTGTTGTCGGTGCCGAAATCGCGGTCCGGGCCGGCAGACTCGTACAGCGCGCCCCCACCGGCGAGCTGCAGGCGCTGGCCCAGCGCCGCATCGGTCGTGCTGCGCGTGACCACGCGGATCGGCGTCCGCCACGCATCCACACAGCGAATTACGCCGGAAGAGCAGCGCCACAGATAAGGGGAGACGTCGTGCATGGCCGCAGACGCAGCCGGGTCCGCACAGATCGCCGCCAGCACGCCCTGCTCGTCGTCATCCTGCAGCACGCGCAGCGCAGCGTGCTCGTCCAGCGCCACCGTCGCCCGGCTGAGACTGGTGAGCAGCACCTGGGTTTCCCCCACGCGGGCCTGGGTAAGCACGTGGTTGTAGGCCGCGGCAACGACGGCAAGAACACCTGCCAGCAGCACGACCGCCAGCGCGATTTCCACCAGGGAAATGCCCACCTGCGCCCGGCCTGGCCGGATCGCGGCATTCACTTGCGCACCTGCGCCGCATCGCCGGCGGGCTCGTCGTAGACGCGACCGCGCTCGCCGCGTTTGCGCTCGGGATCGATGCGGTTAAGCACCCACCGCCGCATGAGCGTAAACGGCCGCGTGAGCGTGCCGTGCACGCGCACATACCACGGCTTGCGATACGTGGCTGCCAGCTCCTCGGCATCGAGCTGGTCCGGCCGCGTCCGACGCTGCAGCTTCTTCATGTGGTAAAGGTCGGCGCGCTGCAGCCGGCGTCGAATCCAACCGAAGGGGAACAGGTTGCCTCCGCGCCGCCACGGCCAGTGCCAGGCGATCTGAAAGTCGATCAGGTACGGCGCTCCGTCGTCGCCCACCAGCACGTTCTCGCACTTTTCCAGGTCGACGTAGGCGACGCCGCGCGTGTGCATGGTCTCGAGCGCGCCCTGCAGGCGGGGGAAGAAATCGTCCGCGACGCGCTCGCCTTTCGCGAGCGGGTGCCCCTCGACGTAGCGGTGCGCGAAGCCGTCGCGCCCATACATCCCGATGAACTCCGGAACGGCGGGCAGATCGGCGAGTTCCCGGTAGAGCCGGGTCTCGTGGCGGGCGTGCCAGCGGCCGATCCAGCCCAGGGGCAGCCCGAACAGGCTCGCTCGGCGGCCCAGCTTCAGGACGATCTTGGCGGAATCTGAGGCGTAGAGGGCTGTCGCGGCGAAAAAGTCATGCTTGAACACCCGCACAAACCGGTACGGTCCCCCGGGCAGATCGACATCGGCCGGCAGGGGGTTGCGGCCACGCGCCAGGAGAAATGCGGGTTTGGGTTTGCCGCTCATGACCAGATCTCGTCCGGCGGGGAATGTAGCTGGCCCCGCCCCCGCTGCCAAACTTCCGGACCGGCTGGGCGCAAAGAAAGAGGTCCTGATCGCCGGGGAAGGCGAGCGACCAGGACCGTTCGATCCGGCAAGGGATACAGCCGGCGTCGGCTGCAGCGGGACCCCTACGGGATCTTTGGCTTGCGAGACGAGCTTGCGGCCCAGTGTCGCTCCCAGACACGAAAGCCTCCGGTACGTCGTATGAAACGAACGTATGATGGCAGGGCCGCAAAGCCCGTCTCGGCGTTTCGGGGCGATTGCCGCGCAGGCGCCAGCCCGCTGCAGGCATCGCACATCTTCTCTGGCTGATTGAGTGGCGGCTGGCGTCTACATGCACGCGAACGACTGACCGGAGGGGCACAAGTGCAGCCCACACGGTACGCGAACCCCGTCGCGTGACTTCTCCGCGCGCAGGGCGCAGCAGAAACCAGCGAGAGTAAACGCGTTCAGTTGTCGCAGGCGTGAAGGAGAACCAGTCGCGGGGCGGGCGGATGAGTACGTCGAATGATCAGTATGGCAAGTCTGGAATCGTTACGTATTGCGTTCTTGCTGGATGAATAAGGTGCCCTATGCCCAAGTACGCTTCTGGTGGCAGGCCGGTTGGTCAGTCCACCGGCACTGTATTGCCCACAGATTCAGCATACCCGATTCGCCGAAAATGTCAAGCTTTGTCAGACGAAGCCTGCGTGGTCCAGACCTGGGCGACGTCGATCGCCTTGAGCATGCTGGCCGCCTTGTGCAGCGTCTCGGCGTATTCGCGGCTGGGCTCTGAGTCCGCCACGATCCCCGCCCCCACCTGGGCGTAGACCTTGCGTGAGCCGTCGGGCGACTCGGTGACCACGAGCGTCCGCAGGGCGATGCAAGTGTCCATGTTTCCGGCGAAGTCGAAGTAGCCGACGGCGCCCGCGTAGGGCCCCCGCCGGGTGGGCTCCAGCTCGTCGATGATCTCCATGGCGCGGATCTTCGGGGCGCCGCTTACGGTGCCGACCGGCAGGACCGCCCGCAGGGCATCGAAGGCGGATCGCCCCTCGGCCAGCGTCCCGGTGACGTTGCTGGAGATGTGCATCACGTGGGAATAGCGCTCGACGGTCATGAGTTCGTCCACCTTGACCGTGGACAGCTCGGCGACGCGGCCGACGTCGTTGCGGCCGAGATCGACCAGCATGACGTGCTCGGCGCACTCCTTCGGGTCGGAGAGCAGTTCCTTTTCGAGCGCGGCGTCCTCGTCGGGGTTGCGCCCGCGCGGACGCGTGCCCGCCAGGGGCCGCGTGGTCACGACGCCGTCCTCGACGCGGCAGAGAATCTCCGGCGAGGCCCCGACCAGCGTCGTCTTGGGCGCCTTGAGGTAGAACATGAACGGCGACGGATTGACGGCGCGGAGGGCGCGGTAGATATCGAACGGATGCGCCGTCGTATCGACCGCCAGCCGTTGGGAAATAACGACCTGGAAAATGTCGCCGGCGCGGATGTACTCCTTGCACCGGTCCACGGCCCGCTCGAAGTCCGCCTGCACGAAGTTGCTCTTGTACGGCAACGATTCCTGCGGCGCGGCGATGGCCAGCAGCGGCGCGGGCGCCACCTGCGAGAGGTCGGCCACGATCCGCTCGATGCGCCGCCGGGCGTCGGCGTACGCGGCGTCGGCGCCGTCGCGATCCACGCGTGCCAGCGCGACCACGTTGATACGTTTCTGCACGTGGTCGAAGATGACCATCTCGTCGTAGAGCCCAAAGTACAGATCGGGCAGGCGCCGATCATCCTCCGGCGCATTGGGCAGGCGCTCGTAGTAGCGGATGACGTCGTAGCCGGCGTACCCCACCGCCCCACCGATGAAGCGGGGCAGTTCGGGCAGGTGCGCCACCGAGTAGCCCTTGAGGATTTCCTCAAGCCGGGCGAGCGGATCGCCCGAATCCCACGACTCCGCGCCGTCGGCGGAGCGGAACGTTGCCTCGCTCCCGTTGGCCTCGAACACCGCAGCCGGGTTGGCGGCCAGGAACGAGAACCGGGCAATCTTCTCACCGCCGACCACGCTCTCGAGCAAAAAGGCGTGCTCGGCGCCCTGGGCCAGCTTCGCGAAGGCCGAGACCGGCGTGAGCTGATCGCTGAGCAACTGACAGTAGACCGGCACTGCCCCCGCCCGCCGGGCAAGCTGATCGAATCGTTCGCGTGTGGGGTGCAACTCGAGCATGGGCGGAATGCTACGCAAGGGGGTGCGATTCTGCAACGACGCCCGCAGCCACCCTGGGCAAATGAACGATTCAGCCCGTCCCTACGACGTCAGAGGCGAGCGGATCGGCTAGCGCCAAGCTGTACAGACCCCCTCGTGCGCGGATAATGTCCGCTCGGGATTATCCGGACCCTCGCACGCAGGATCACACGATGTACGAAGTCTCCGTGGAAGCGCAATTCAGTGCCGCCCACCGGTTGCGGCTGGCCGACGGCACGCTGGAGCCGCCGCACGGGCACGACTGGCATGTGACGGTGGTCTTTGCCGGTGCGCAGCTCGACCCGATCGGCGTGCTGGTGGACTTCATCGCAGCCGAGGCTCGGCTCCGCAGCGTGGTGGGGGAACTGCACCACACCGACCTGAACGCCTGCCCGGCGATGCGCGGGCTCAACCCCTCGGCGGAGCACGTTGCCCGGGTCATCTACGAGCAGATGGCTGCGGACCCGCAACTGGCCGAAGCGCTCCAGCGCGTCCGTGTCAGCGAGGCGCCGGGATGTGCCGCGACGTACATCGGTGGTGAACGCGGATAACCCCTTTGGCGCTGGGGTGACGCGGGTCGGCACTCATTCGGGGCGGGGTGAACCCCCCACGAACGGATTGACGATTCCGGGGGCGCGACCTAGACTTTTGCGGCGGCGAAGGCTGGTTGTGCAGCGCGCCGCACCACCCTGGGAAAGCCCGACATGGCCATTCTCTGCCAGAGCTGCAAACAAGCCAGCGCCACCGTTCACCTCACGGACATACAGCCCAGCGGCGAACCCGTGGAGCGTCACCTGTGCGAGGCCTGCGCCGCCCAGGAGGGCGTGACGATGCAGCCGCACGAGCCGATCCACAAGATGTTGGACAAATTCGTGAAGATCGGCGCGGGCATGCAGGAGGCGGCCCAGCGGCAATGCCCGCACTGCGGCATCTCCTTCGGCGAATTCCGCGCCCAGGGCCTGCTCGGTTGTGCCCACGACTACGAGGTGTTCGCGGAGCTGCTGCTGCCCCTCATCGAGCGTGCGCACGACGGCGGGACGCAGCACACCGGCAAACATCCCGGCCAGCCCGACAAGGTGAACAAGCAACGCACCACGCTCCGCCGGATCAAGCGCGAGCTGGACGAAGCCATCGCCGAGGAACGCTACGAGGACGCCGCCCGCCTGCGCGACGACCTCGCCCGCATCGAAGCGGAGGGCGCCGATGAGCGTGAATGATCTCACCGGCAAGGTCGGCGAATGGCTCCGCGGCATCGGCCCGATGGCGGACATCGTCATCTCCTCGCGCATCCGGCTCGCCCGCAACCTGGCCAATTTCCCCTTCCTCTGCCGGGCCAGCGAGGACGAGCGCCGCGAGATCTTCCGCACGCTGACGGAGGCCTTCAGCTCCGCCAAGCTCGACCACAATACCTACCTCCTCGACATGGAGGAGCTGGACGAGATCGACCGGCAGGTGCTCGTCGAACGCCACCTGATCAGCAAGCAGCACGCCGACGGCGAGGGTTGCCGCGGTGTCGCCGTTTCGGCGAGCGAAACGCGCGCACTGATGATCAACGAAGAGGATCACCTGCGCATGCAGGTGCTGCGCAGCGGGCTGCAGCTCGAGCCGCTGTGGGAGGAGATCAGCGACATCGACAACCAGATCGAGGCGCAGACCAGCTTCGCCTTCGACGAGAAGCTCGGCTACCTCACCGCCTGCCCTACCAACGTCGGCACGGGCCTGCGCGTTTCGGTCATGCTGCACCTTCCGGCCCTGAAGATGACTGGCGAGATCGAAAAGGTGCTGCGCGCCGCGAAGGATCTGCGCCTGGCCGTTCGCGGGCTGTACGGCGAGGGCACCGACGCCATTGGGGATTTCTACCAGATATCCAACCAGATCACGCTGGGGCACTCGGAAGAGGAGATCATCGAGAAGTTCTCCGAGAACATCATCCCGCGGATCGTCGAGTACGAGCGGGCGGCGCGCAACGCCCTCGCCGACGAACGCTCGATGCAACTCGATGACAAGGTCTGGCGGGCCTACGGCATTCTCGAGAACGCCCGGACGATGGCGAGCGACGAGACGCTTTTCTTCCTGTCGCACGTGCGCATGGGCGTGAGCATGGGCCGCCTGCAGGGCATCGACGTCGGCACGATCAACGAACTCTTCCTGCGCATCCAGCCCGCCCACCTTCAGAAAATGCACGGCCACGCGCTCAATGGCGAGGAACGCAGCGTCGCCCGGGCGAAGTACCTCCGCAGCCGCCTCGGCCACCAGAACTGACCGCATCCGGGCGTGCATTCGGTTTAATCCAGCGAGCGTACCTCACAGCGCAGCCATCTGCCGGCGCACCGCCTCCACGAAGTCCAGCGCCCGCGCGTGCGCGCCGAAGAAAACCGCCGGAATCTCCAGGATGGGCGCGTCGTTCAGCACCAGCACGACCGCCTCGGCGACTTCGTCCAGCCGCACCGAGGATATCTGCGCCGCATTCAAGCGGCAGACGACGTCGCGGCCCTCGAAGACCGCCAGACCCTCGTCCCACAGCGCCGCCCGGCGCGGCCGCCGCAGGATGAACCACTGCGTTAGCAGGACGAGCACCCCCAAGGCCAGCAGCGTGGGCGGTGTCCAGCGGCCCCAGTCGCGGCCGGTGAGCGCCGCACCGCAGAGCACGACGCCGACGACGATGAAGACCACCCGGGCCGGCTGGGGAAAGCGCAAAACCTCGACGCGCACGTACGGCGGGCACCCGCACACCGGACAGACCTGCGTGTTGGAAAGGTGGTGACGAGGCCGGCTGCAAGCCGGACAGCGCGGCGTGTCCCAGGCGTACATCTCCGCCCCCTAGGCCGGATCGTTGCTGGTGAGGTCGACGACGAAGACCGTGCGCAGGTCCGCCGCCTTGATCGGCGGTTCGACCGTCAGACGATAGAGCAGCGGGCTCTCCGGATCGACGTGCACCGCGGAGATCGTGCCCACGGTCAGCGCCACGGGCAGATTGGGATTCGTCGGATCGCTGAGCACGACATCGCCCTCGCGGATGGAACCCGCGCGGATGAAGCGATGATTGACGTCGCGCACTTCCAGGCGACCGCCGCCCGTACCGACGAGCCAGAACTCCGCTTCCAGCGGCAGGAATTCACCCTGCTCCGGCCGGGCGATGCGCACCTTCAGCGGCGTCTGGCGGTCGGTAAGCAGCCGCACGCGTGCGGTGTGCGTACCGACCTGCTCGATCGTGCCGACCAGCACCTCGCCCGCCAGCACCGCCTGGCCGTCGGCCAGTTCGTCGGGGTCCTCGGTCGCGAGACTGAAGTGATTGCTCGCCACCGGGGCGTCGGCGCGCACGCCCTTGAGCGTTCCCGCATTCACCAGCCGCGAATCCCGCCAGGGGATCGCGTCGGCCGCCAATACGCGCGCGGGGATCAACCGGCCCTGGTGCAATCCCTGGTGACGAATGCCCGCGACGCTCGCAAAATCCGTGGAAAGCTGCTCGTGCGCCGTGGACAGCGCCGCGAGCCGATGCCGCAGCGCGGCGTTCTCCAGCTTCAAACGCTGCGCCTCCGCGGGCGTCGGCACGTCGGATTCCCCGAAGGCGAGATCGGCTGCTCCGTCCGCCGTCCGCGTGCTCCAGTCCTGGAACGGGACGATCACCTGCACGAGACTGATGAACCGGTCGGTCAGCGCCTTGGGCATGAGCAGCCCGATGAGGGCCACGATCAACAGCGCGCCGAGCCACCCGCGGCGGTTGCGCTTCTGAACTCGACGTCGGCTGCGGGCCATGGAATTCTCAAGAGGAGGACCCGCCCGGTGCGACCGCCCGGACGGCTCAGGAACAGCTCACGATGACGCATGGGACAGGCGGCGCGCCGGGTTGACGATCAGAGATCGTCCTCATCCGACTCGAGCGTTTCCTTCCACATCGCCAGGTTTTCGAGGTAGATCGCGGTGCCGCGGGCGACGCAGCTCAGCGCGTCCTCGACCAGCGTCACTTTCAGGCCGGTCGCCTGGGCCATCACGATGTCGAGCCCGCGCAGCATGGCGCCCCCGCCGGCGAGGTGGATGCCATTCTCGACGATGTCGGCGGCGAGTTCCGGCTCGGCCTTCTCCAGCGTGCGGATCACGCAGTCGATGATGGCGCTGATCGGCTCGCGCAGGGCCTCGGCGACCTCCTTGCTGGAGATGATGCTCTTGCGCGGCAGGCCGCTGACCAGGTCCCGGCCGCGGACCTCGCGCACCTCGTCGAAGTCGTTCTCGCCGATCTGGCCGATCTCGATCTTGATCGCTTCCGCCGTCTGCTGGCCGATCATCAGGTTGTACGTGCGGCGCATGTGGCTGATGATCGCCTCGTCCATGTCGTCGCCGGCCACGCGGATCGACTCGCACACGGCGATGTCCGCGAGGGACATGATCGCCACTTCGGTCGTGCCGCCGCCGATATCGACGATCATCGACGCGGTGGGCTCGGCGATGGGCAGGCCGGCGCCGATGCCGGCGGCCATCGGTTCGTCCACGAGGTAGACGCGGCGGGCGCCGGCGCGTTCGGCGGAGTTGTAGACGGCGCGTTTCTCCACGGCGGTGATGCCCGAGGGGACGGCGATGACCACGCGCGGCCGGAAGAAGTTGTGCCGCCCGTGCACCTTGCGGATGAAGTACCCGAGCATCGCCTCGGTGATGTCGAAGTCGGCGATGACGCCGTTCTTGAGCGGACGGATCGCGCTGATGCTGCCGGGGGTCTTCCCAAGCATCTCCTTGGCCACCAGTCCCACCGCGTTGCCGTTATCCAGCACGCGGTTCGTGCCGCGTTTGACGGCGACGACCGACGGCTCGTTGAGAACAACCCCTTCACCCTTCACGCACACGAGCGTGTTGCAGGTGCCGAGGTCGATCCCCATATCAACGCTGAATAATCCGAGGAGGGAATCGAAGATCACAGGCTTGCATCCTTTCCAGCCAGTGGGGTCGATCCATCTATTCAAACCGCGCCAGTTTGACACCGTAGTCTACACGATTCGCGCATGACTGCGTAGTCAAAATCTGCGAATGCGCAGCGCCGGATGTGAAATCAGCACCGTTGCCGAAATTCCAACAGCGGCGACAGCCTCATGAAGGATTGTCGCCCGGCGGCAGGGAAGAAGGAGTGACCGGCTGAGCAATCAGAAGGAAAACGGCAACCAGTTGCCGAAGATCGCGTTGCCGCGAACGCCCACGTATACCGTGCCTACTGCCAGAAAAACCGTCGCAACCATGACGAGCACGGTGTAGACATCACTGTCGGGTTTGGGGCTCTGACCGCCACTGTCCGCCATGATTGCTCGCTCCGCTTCGCCGCTCGAAACGCCAGGATCGCAGCCGGCAAGAGCTGTGAATTTCCTGCCGGACTGGAGATTTCACATACTGTTACTGGGCCAGCCCCAACGCCGGCTCGTCCGCGACCTGGTCCGAGGCCCGCGGCGTTGCCCGGGTCTTGACCAGTTCGCCCGCGGCCTGGTTCGGCTCGACTTCCGTCACCTTCAGGTCGCCGATGTACTCGCTGCCGCGGTAGATCACGAAGACCATGCCGTCGCGCACGCCGTCGGCTGAGCCGACGCTGATCGTCGCGAGGTTGCCAGCCACTTCCACGATCTCGCCGCGGATGGGCGCCACGCCGATGGGCGCCGCCGAAGGCGCCGAGCTGCGCCCGGAATTGACGGAGACGCGATTGCCGCCGCCCGCATCGGCCATCTTGCTGTTTTCATCCTTGAGGATGTTGACCTGCTGCTCGAGCTGCCGCTGTTGCTGGACGAGCACGACGATGCGGGCCGACAGCTCCTCGAGCCGCGTGTTCAGCTCCGCGTTCCGCGTCTCGAGCACCTGGTTGCGCTTTTCCGCCGTCTCGCGGAGTCCCGCCTGCTCCTGCCGGCCGGTGCGCTCGACGTCCAACTGGGCCAACAATTGGTCGACCCGCGCGTCCGCGTTGCTCTTCTCGGTGCCCAGCTTGTCGAGCTGCTGACGGGCATCGACGAGGTCGGCGGTGACGCGCTCGACCTGGCCGCTCAGGTCGGCGATGCGATCGTCGAGCGAGCGCTTGCTGTCGACCCACACGGTTTTCTCCGCCGCGTGCGACGCGGCGAGATTGCGCATGTTGACCTGGACGACCTGGGCCTCGTCGCGGTACTTCTGCGCGAGGTCGCGCCACTTATTGGTTTTTGCCACAAAGCCGATCGTCGACATGGTGAACGCGATGCTGAAGACCACCATCAGGACGACAAAGATCTTGGTGAGTGTGCTCAAAACGGGTCTCCTCGCGGCGTCCGGCGCGGATGCCTGTTGACCTCATCGGGCATCGCGCGGGCGGGACATCGTAGCGGCGGGCGAGGCAGCAGCCTCGACGCGGGTGCAAACAACCGACACACCAACTCTATGCCTGGGCGGCATCGCAAGGCAACGGGGGTTGTTGACGAACCCGCCCAGTACATGCAAGTCCGTTTCTGAGCGGTCTTTGTAGCCGAGCGGGACCGCTTCTGCAACCCCTTTTAGTAGATCTGGCGGGCACCTCAGGCAGGCTAATCACAGGGAGGTCCGGACGCTAGGCCCGGTCAGCAAACGCCGGGCGGCAGCGGTGCGTCCAAGCGAAGTCCCACCCCTACGGAACCGCCGGTCGCGTCCGCGTCGAGCGACGTCCGCACGACCGTGGCAAACTGGCCGGGGCTGGTCAGCAGCGGGCCCATGCCCAGGGTCGCCCCGGGAGCAGCCAGTTGAACTTCGTAGCGCTGGCCAACCGCCACGCCGTAGCCCACCGGGACGGTCACGTGGATCCCGTCCTCGCCCACGTCGTCGGTTTCGCAACGGATTTCATCCGCCATGCTCAGCGGCACCAGGCAGGCGTGCAGATGGGTGGGGAAACGGGTGTTGGTGCGGCGTTCGATGATGCCGTCGGTTGGACTATCCGGCAGGAGGCGGCCTGCCTCCTGTCCCGATCCAGAGATTGTCATTGTCGAGTTCATGCGACCATCCGAAATCGACCGCAACACCCTACCAACCCTTCATGGAGTATACTGCACGAGGACCGATGCTCCAAATTCGACAGTGCGGCTGGAAACGGGCGAAACTGCCAACCTTCGTGACGCAACTAACGGCTGCAGCGGGGGATACGACAACACGCGGCAACTCCGGTGGAGTCGACGGAGCACCAGTTGCCCGGAGCCAGCGAACACCTATGGAACCGCCTATCTTGACGACCGAACGGTTGGTGACCCGGATGGCGGAACCCCGTGATGTACCCCGCGTTGTCGCGTATTTCCGCGACCAGCAGGCGTTCCTGGCCCCCTTCTCGCCGCGGCGTCCGCCGGGTTTCATTACCGAGGCCTACTGGCATGAGCGGATTGCGCAGTCGCTGGACGACTTCAACGCCGACCGGGCCATGCGCCTGTTCCTCTTCGACCGCGCCGCAGGGAACGTGCTCGGGACGTGCAGCTTTACCCAGATTGAGCGCGGGCCGGCCCAATACTGCGTTCTGGGATTCGGTTTGAGCGAGGGGCACCAAGGGCGCGGGCTGATGGCTGAGGCGTTGCGTCCCGCGATCGGCTACGCGTTCGAAGCACTGGAGATCCACCGGATCGGCGCGAATTACATGCCGCACAATCGCCGCAGCGGCCGGCTGCTGCGGAGGCTGGGCTTCGTGGTGGAGGGCTACGCCCGCGACTACCTGCTTATCAACGGCCGTTGGGAGGATCACGTCCTCACCAGTCTGACGAACCCGCAGCACAGCCGCGGCTGACGCGTCAGGTCCGGGCCAGTTCCGCCAGTACCGCCTTCAGGTAGATCCACATCTTGGCCACCGAGTTGACCCAGACCTGCTCGTCGGGCGAATGGGCTCCAGTGATGTGCGGTCCGAAGCTGATCATCTCCATTTTGCCGACGCGCTGGCCGATGATGCCGCACTCCAGGCCGGCGTGGATCGCTGCGACCTTCGGCTCCTGCTTGAACACTTCCTGATACACCCGGCGGCAGAGGTCGACCAGCGGCGAGTCCGGATCGGGGTCCCAGCCAGGGTAGCGATTGGCGTGAACGATCTCCGCGCCGGAGAGGGACGCGATCGCGACGAGCTGCTGCAATGCCTCGTCGAGGCGCGACTCAGACGAACTGCGCGTCAGCGTGCCGGCTGTCACCTTTAATCCACGTTTGCCGGCGACAGCGCAATCGATCGTGGAGAGGTTATTCGACGTCTCGACGAGGCCCGCAGCTTTGGGATGCATGCCCAGAACGCCGGAGGGAATAGCCGCCAGAGCGTTCAACAGACGAACGGTGTCGACAGCCGAGGCGGCGCCGGCACCCGGCTGAGTGGTCTCGACGGCGATGCGCGCATCGGCCTCACCCGATTCGGCCCGCGTCTGGGCGACGACGCGATCCGCCGCCTGGCGCAGGACACCCTGGAGGCCCTTGGGACCGCACACATCGGCGTGCGCCTCGCGCGGGATGGCGTTGCGCTTGCTTCCGCCGCGGATCTCCACCACGCGCAACCCATGCCCGGTGGCGGCACGCAGCGTCCGGACGAGCAGCTTGTTGGCGTTGCCGCGTCCCTCGTGGATATCGCCGCCGCTGTGCCCGCCGCGCAAACCGCTGACGCTCACGCGGACGTGCTCGGCTTCGTTGGCAGCGCTGGTGGCATATTCCCAAGTGAGGTTGCTGTCACAGCCGCCCGCGCATCCGATGTACAGCGCGTCGTCCTCCTCGCTGTCGAGATTGAGCAGGCGCCGGCTGCGGAACGACTCGGGCGTCAGCGCGTCCGCGCCGGTCATGCCGGCTTCCTCGTCGGTGGTCAGCAGGATTTCGAGGGGGCCGTGCACGACGTCCGGATCGGTTGCGGCTGCCAGGGCGAGGGCGACGCCGATCCCGTTGTCCGCGCCGAGGGTGGTGCCGTCGGCGCGGATGATCGGTTCGCCCTGGGCGTCCTTGTCCAGGACCAAACGGATCGGGTCGTGAGCGAAATCGTGCTGCACGCCGGAGTTCTTTTCGCAGACCATATCCACGTGGGCCTGCAGGACGGTCAATGTCGCCCCTTCGCTTCCGGCGGTGGCTGGCACATCGATCACCATGTTGCCGCGCGCGTCTTCGCGGTATTTCAATTCGTGCTTGCGCAACCACTCCGCCAGATGTGCGCGGATCCGCTCTTCCATCTTGGAGGGTCGCGGAACGGCGGCCATTCCGCCGAAGATCGTCCATACCGATGATGGCTGCAGGTCACGCAGCGCCGCAGAGGATTCGGGCAGTGGCATCACAGTACTCCTTCAATGTCTTGCAACCAGGACCGCAGTTTAGCGGTTCTCATCCATTCAACCAGCGCAGCCCGGCTTATCGCGGCTAATCCGCCGAGCAGCGGCCAGCCAGTCGCACTTCAAACTGCGGCGCGCGCATCATTCCTTTTGCGACGGGACTGCCGGATGCAGTATCATGCCCTTCGACTTCCGCATTCATCGGGCTCGCGGAAACACACGTCCCACCCAGTCTCGGAGGCTTGTGCCATGTGTCATCGACTTGGCAAGAGTGCGCTGCTGGTTCTTCTGGTCTGGTGTTCTGCGTCCGCGCAATCGAAGCCGGAACAGAAACCGGCGCAGGTGGAGCCCGTTGCTTCGGTACCAACGGCCCAGGCGCCGTTCGACTGCTGCGCTACGGGGCACGGCGCCGGGTGCAGCGATCCGACGATCCAGAACTGCGTGTGCGCACTGGACAGCTTCTGCTGCGACGTGGAGTGGACGCAAAGTTGCGTGGATGAAGTCAGCCTGTTCGGATGTGGCGCGTGCTCCGGTCTCGAAGCGTGCTGCCTTCCGAGCGGATGCTCCGACGAATTTCCCAGCGACTGCATTCTGCTGGGCGGCGAGCCGCAGGGACCGGGTTCGAGTTGTGCCGCCGGCGCGTGTCTGCCGACCGTGGCCTGTTGCCTGGGCGGCGAGTGCCTGGACCTGTTCTTTCTGGACTGCGCCCTTCCCGGTGGTTTCCCCTATCCCGACGGCAGCGCATGCGGCGACCCGCAGATTGATTGCACCGATTGCAACGGCAACGGCGTGCCCGACAACATCGAGCTGGCCGAAGGCAGCGCGACGGATATCAACACGAACGCGGTCCCCGACGACTGCGAGCAGGACCTCAACGAGAACGGCATCCCCGACGAATGGGAAATCGCTCAGGGCAGCGTATACGACCTGGATACGAACGGAATCCCCGACCTCGTCGACATCCTCGCATGCCGTTACGACGACATGAACTACAACGGCAAGCCGGACTCGATCGAGATTGCGGAGGGCTCCGCCACCGACGCCAACAGCAACGGCGTCATCGACGAAGCGGAGCAGCCGGCGGGTGAGCACTCCGCGGGGGCCCTGCTCCGCCGTCTGCCCAACGGCACGCTGCTGGCAGACAGCAACGGGGTGCCGATCAAGTACATGCACTCCAACGGCGTCATCATCGTCGACCCCATGGGAAATCCCATCCCGGACCCCAACGGCCTGCCTTTCATCGACTTCGTGCGCGATGACGAACTCGCTGCAAAGCTCAAGGCGGCGCTCATCGATACGTCCGGTCCGATGCCCGTCTCACGCGTCAAGGACGCCAAGATCTTTGTGCAATCGTGTTTCGGCGCCGGTATGCTCGACGACCTCGACGAGGCCTTCGGCGGCGTGGTCCGCTGGGTGGGCGGATCCGCATCCCGCAGCGACGAGGTGGCGCACGCCGATCCCGACGGTGTGCCCGACCCCGCTGGGCACTGGGTCAAACCGCTGATCGACGCGATGAGCAACGGATTGCCCGTGCTGCAGGCGCTCAAACACGCCTCCCGCGACAGCGCCAGCAGCCCGGTCAACAAGCCGCACATGCGCACGCAGGATCACGGCGTCTATCGGCGGGGCCACGCCGGCGGCGAGTCGGACATCACGCTCGAGGATCCGACGGCGGCCAGCCACCACGCGCTGTTTATCGCGGGCATCACGGACCAGCAAGGTATCGAGAACGAAATTACGAAGATGTGCGCGCTGCTCAAGGAGCAATGGGGCGACTTGAACACGACCGGAACGAGCGTCCACCTGGTTTACGGCGCCGGCACGAAAAATCCGTGCGCGGGAAGCGGCGTGCCCGACGGCAACGTCCGGCCCGCAACCTTCCAGGACGTGTGCGATGCGATCGACGCACTCGCGCCCGATCTGGGCCCCAACGAGGAGTTCGTGCTCTTCATCGGCGATCACGGTCTGGGCACAGAGAAGCCCGTCAACACGAACGCCTTCCGGGCCCGCGGCGTCGAGCCGCCGGCCCTGCACCAGAGCTTCACGCTCAGCTTCGCAACCAAGCACGGCATCACGCGCGATCCGAACAATCAGGCGTTCATCCGCGTCGTGGCGTCCGGCACCTACAGTCCCGGCACGGTGAGCGTCAGCGTCAACGGGTTCCTCCTGGGCTATCTCAATCCCGCCGCGCTGAACGATGCAGGTCTCAACGAGAACGAAGTTCCCGTGCCCGACAGCCTGCTGCGCGTCGGCAAGAATACGCTGACCGTTGACCCGCAGGGGGCTGCCGTGATCGTCCTCGACACGGAGTTCCTCACCGGCGCCCTCGGCCCGGTGCCAGTGCCCGGTTGGGGAGACGCCAACGGCGACTTCGAGGTTGATCTCGCCGACCTGCCGGACTTCACCGCGTGCCTGAGCGGTCCGGGCGGCGGCTACATCGCTCCGGCGTGCCAGAGCGTCGACATCGACCTGGACGGCGACGTCGATCTCCGCGACGTGCGGCTCCTCCAGGAGGTCTTCACGGGAGGCCTGTAGGGTTAGCCGGCTTGACTTCCTCCTCGGTCGCGACCTCGAGCGGAATGCGCACGGGAAGCATGGCCAGTAGCGCGGACTTGTTCCAACTGATCAGCAGGCCGACGGCGAGCAGCAGAAAGCCCGCGGAGATCATGAGCAACGCCCATCCGTGCGTCGTGCGCTGCGCCCAGCGCACGGTGTAGGGAAATACTCCAAGGGCGCCGATGCCGACAGCTACGATGCGGTAGCTCGTCCAGGGCCGCAGCCAGCCAACCACGCCCAGGACGACGACCAGGAACACCCCGTGGGCCAGCGCGTACGACGCAATCGCCGGCTGCTGCGCGTACACCACGCTCACGCCGAACAGAAAAACGATCGGCAGCAGTCGCGTCAACAAACGCGCCCGCTCGACCGCCACGTGCATCACCAGCAGGACCGTCCAGCCCCAGGTCGCGCACACAATCAACCCCACAGCCGGCCAGCTCGACGGAACGACCGACGCGACGCCGAACTGCGTCACGAACAGCGCCGCGACGACGCCCTCGCGCACCCGGTGACGCAGCGCCAGCACTCCGAAGTACAGCCCCGCCGTGAGCAGGATCACGCCCCGCTGAGCGGGCAACAGCGTTTCGAGCGACGGTCCTGCGCCGCCCGGCGCACCCGCGAGCGCCCCGCTGAAATACAGCCGCTCGCCCGCGTAGGCCGCTGCCAGGACCGCAGCATGCAGCAGGAATCCCAAGCGGTGCCGCACGTAGCCGCAACCCCAGGCCACCGCAGCCAGCGCCAGGCTGACGAACAGCGGATCGCGCAGCGGCAACGGCAGGCGCGCCAGCGGAAAAACCGGATCGAAGCGGTTGAACGACAGAAAGATGCCAACAAACGGGATCCAGAAGAACAGCGCCAGCAGCGACTCGGAGCGCCCACCGCGTGCCGGCTGGAGGGTCAGCAACCCGGCGGCTGACACGGCGGCCAGCGGCGCGGCGGCGTAGAACCAGCGGGCATGGCCGAAGAACGCGTGGTTCATAGCGACCAGATGCAACAGAGCCGCGCCGACCGCGGCTGCTATCACGCCGACGTCGACGCGCACGGCGTGCGCTTTGCGCAGGCCGGGCACCGCCGCAAGCAGCAGCGCCGCGACGAGCCACCAGAGCGCATACAGCAGCACCTCGTTGGTCCCGGCCTGAGGATCGGCGACATGGAGCAGCGGCTGGGCGATCGCCACGAGCACGACGCAGCCGGCTGCCACCGCGTGGGTCGACCACGCCAGGCGCCAGCGAAAGTAGCGCGTCAGCGCCTGCAGCTCGCCGATCGCGATCAGGGCGGCAGCCAGCGCCAGCATGGTTCCGAGCCGGCGGTCGAGCGCGGCCATCTCCATCGTCGCGACGAGTGGGCCGGTCCAGAAGATCGCCTCGATGATGAAGAGCGACGGCTGATCCTCGGGCGCCCGCCGCTTGCGCTGCAGGAACAGCATGATGGTGGTTACACCCATCTCGTAGGCCTGGAGCACGCCCAGCGTCGCGAGGATCACTGCCAGGTCGCCGGCGGGCAGCTTGTGCTCGGGTACGAGGAGCAGCCGCGCCCCGCACGCGATGCACGCGGCGCTGAGGACGTAGGCCGGATTCCGTTGCACCCACCAGCGCAGCGCGGGCGCAGACCGATCGCGCAGGGTCGCAGCCATGAGCAGCCTCCGCAGTTTGAGACGTTATGGATGTACGCGCGGGCGCAGACGCCGCGCGGAGCGGCCTTCCGCCGCGACCAACGCGGCGCAGACACAGAATGCTGCGTGCGCGGATGATCGCGGCGCGGATTCACGAGACTGGGCGAGCGTCGGACGGACCGCCGGGATATGAATCGAATAAGTGCTGCCGGTATCGAATGATGCGGTCACACCGACGTAACAGCTTCCATCCTGTTTCTATGGCGCCGCTGGCCCGAGTCAAGCGCCAACGCACGGCTTGTATGGTTTTCGACAACCGCCGGCCGCGCAGACAGCCCCGTCTTATCGCGTATCATGCCGCCATGTTCGACGCGCGCGTCCTGCAATCCCGCAGCCGGCCCCTGGTGATGGGCATCCTCAACGTCACGCCCGACTCGTTCAGCGACGGGGGCGCCCACGCCGAACCGGCTACGGCAGCCGAGCGCGCTGCGCGCATGCTGGCGGACGGTGCGGACCTGATCGACGTCGGCGCCGAGTCGACGCGTCCGGGCGCGGAGCCGGTGCCGGCTGACGAGCAGATCCGCCGCGCGCTGCCCGCCATCGAACGCATCCGCCGGGATTATCCGCAGGCCGTGCTTTCACTCGACACGCGGCTCGCCGAGGTGGCGCGGTCGGGGCTGGATGCCGGCGTCGCGATCATCAACGATGTCAGTGCTTTGCGTGATGATCCCGAACTGGCCCACTTGATCGCGCAGCGGCAGGCGGGCGTCGTGCTCATGCACATGCAGGGAACGCCCGCGACGATGCAGCGTGACCCGCGCTACGCCAACGTTGTGGCCGACGTGACAGGCTTCCTCGCCGAGCGGACCCGCGCCGCCCAGGACGCCGGCATCGCCGCCGAGCGGATCATAATCGATCCGGGCATTGGCTTTGGCAAAACCGTAGAGCACAACCTGCAACTGCTGGCCGGCCTCGAAACGCTCGTTGCGATGGGAAGCCCCGTGCTCGTCGGCGCCTCGCGCAAGGGTTTCATTGGGAAGATCGCCGGGACGGAAAACGCCCCGCCCGACCGCCTGGGCGGCTCGCTGGCCTGCGCCGCCCGCGCGTTCTACGCCGGCGCCGCCATCGTCCGCGTCCACGACGTGGCTGCAACGGCGCAGATGCTCGACGTGCTCGCAGCGATTACCAGCACAGGATAAGTGAGAAAGTGAGAAAGTGAGAAAGTGGGAAAGTGCTAATGTGAGAACGTGATCAAGCACGGCGCCGCGCAGTAGATCAACACGCCGTTCTCACTTTTCCACTTTCTCACTTTCTCACCGGCTTCGGCTTACTTCGCCAGCGCCCAGCGGAACAGCTCGCCGAGTTTCGGCGGCTTGCCCTGCATGAGCAGCCCGACGCGGAAGATGCGGCCGGCGATCCAGACCGCGATCAACGTGCAGATCAGCACGCCCGCAAGTCCCGCCCAGGGCTGCCAGGCGGGCACGCCGGTCGGCGTCGTCTGCCGCAGCACCATGAGCATCGGCGTGCACGGCGGGAAAAGCGACATCGCCGTGGAGAAGTCGCTGGTCGGCTGCTTGACCACCTGCAGCCACACGAAGAGCGGCGCGCACACCACGAGCCACACCGGCATCATCAGCGACTGCGCCTCCTTGAGGTCGTTGCACGCCGAGCCGATCGCCACGAACATCGCCCCGAACATGAAGATCGAAGCGGTCAGATAGGCGAAAAACCAGGGGAGGATGCCCAGGGGGATGTACTCCGTCGCGTGCATGCGCTCGATCGTGATCGCCCCGCCCACGAAGTAGATCACCGCAACGGTCAGCGCGACTCCGATCGTGCCCAGCAGCTTGCCCATCATGAGCTGAAACGGAGTCAACGAGCCGAGCAGCACCTCGGCGATCCGCTGCATCTTCTCCTCGAGCACGGAGTTGAGCAGCGGCGTCGCCCCCATGCTGATCATCATGAACATCAGCATCATCATCGCCAGCGGCACGAGCACCGTCGCGGTCTCGTTTGTTTTCTTGGCGGCTTCGATCTCGCCCGTCGCGGTATCGATGCTCACCAGCCCGAGCCCCTCCACCGGGACCGGCGCGATCAGTTTCTGGATCGTCACTGGGCTGATCTGCGCGTCCGCCATGCGCAGGCCCTGCACCTGGTTGTTGACCTGAATGGCGATCCACTTGCGCTGCTCGTCCATGACCGCGCCCTTCGAGTGGTACGCGACCATGGCGCCCGCGCCGTCGTCGTCGCCGGGATGCACGATGTTCGCACCGATCTCGACCCAGGCCTCGAGCTTGTTGCCCCGCACGCGGTCGGACAGTTCAATGCGCTGCTGGTCGGCTGCGTCACCCTCCGCCGGCTTGACCACCTCGATCTCGATCTTCGGCTTGATCTGCTTGCCGGTTTCCGGATCGTTGATCTCCGACTCGTTGTAGACCGCCGCCGAGCGGACCAGCACGTCGGCCATAATGCCGGACCGGTCGACGACCGCGATCTGCTTCGTGGTGATGTCCACCTGGTTCCGCAGCAGCTTGTGGGCGATGACTCCGCCGCCCATCAGGATGGGCATCAGCACGATGCTGATGATGAAGGCCTTGGTGCGGACGGCTGCGTTGTATTCGCGTACAGCCACGTCGAGGATCTTATGCACGGGTCGCCTCCTGGGCCTCGGGCCCGGCGATGCGAACGAAAATATCGTGCAGCGACGGGCGCGTCAGCTCGAAGTGCCGTACCGTGGCACCGCGCTGCACCAGCTCCTGCAGCACCTGCTGCGGGTCCGCGCCGTCGCGCATCCGCAGCTCCTGCATCCTGCCGTGATCGTTGATCCGTTCCACGCCCGGCAGGCCCGTCAGCTTTGCCACGTCGTCATCGATCCGCACGCGGACCGTGTCGCTGCCGTAGCGGTCCTGAATATCCGACAGCGTCCCGTCGAGCACCTTGCGCCCCTTGAAGATCATGAAGATGAAGTCGCACATGCGCTCGGCGGTCGCCATGTCGTGCGTGCTGAAGATCACGGTCGTCCCGCCGCGCTGCAGATCGAGCACCGCGTCACGCAGCACCTCGGTATTGACCGGATCGAGTCCGCTGAACGGTTCATCGAGAATCACCATTTCCGGGCGGGAGACAACCGTGGCGATGAACTGCACCTTCTGGCTCATGCCCTTGCTGAGCGTCTCGACCTTCTTGTCGGCCCAGGCGCTGAGTTCCATGCGCGCGAGCCAGGCATCCACCTCGCCGTTGACGGCCCGCCCGCTCTTGAGCCGGCCGTAGAAGCGCAGCACGTCGCGCACCTTCATCTTCTTGTACAGGCCGCGTTCCTCCGGCAGGTAGCCGATGCGGTCCGTGCACGCTCCGTGGACCGGCTCGCCGAAGACGCGGACAGTCCCCCGGTCGGGGTAGAAGATGTTCATGATCATGCGCAGCGTGGTGGTTTTACCTGACCCGTTGGGGCCGATGAAACCGTACACGCAGCCGGGCGGGACCTTCAGGCTCAGGTCATCGACCGCCGTATGCGCCCCGAAAGTCTTCGTGACGTTTTCCAGTTCGACAGCGCTCATGCGCATTTGCTCCTCGGGAAAGACGCGATGACCCCGCGCCCCGGGGCCGGCCCGCAGTGTAGCACAGGGCGCACGTGTCAGCCATGCCGCGCGGGTCACGGCGTGTCGCGTCCCGTGCGGAATTGTGGACCGCCGTCGGCAATTGTGGAGAGACGTCGGATAACTTCGCTAGTCGTGCAGCAAGGCTGCAGCAGGTGCGTCCGGATCCAGTCGCGCCGCGCGCTCGGCGAAGGTCCGCATATTCTCGGTGTCGCCCAGCTTGTGATATGCCAGCGCACAGTCGGAGAAGTACTTCGCCGACGTCGGAACGATGCGGCACAGCAACCGGTACTCCCGCACGGCAGTGGGAAGATCGTTCATCCGCATCGCCGACTCCGCCAGCCGCAGGTGCGGCTCCTCGGCGAGCGGGTCGATATCCAGGGCACGCTCGTACGCGGCCCGCGCCTCCGACAGACGCCCGGCCCGCTCGTGGATGTCCCCGATGCGGCGTAGCAGCGCGGCGTCGTGCGTGTCGTCGCGCGCCATACGTTCGTAGTGCGGCAGCGCCGCCTCGTATTCGCCGCGCTCGTAGAGAATATCGGCAAGCACTCTCGCCGGCGCCGGATCGAGCGGCCACACCTCGAGCAGCGTGCGCAGCAGCGGCAGCGCTGCGCCATATTCCTCGCGCTGCGCGTGGTAGGTGCCGAGCGCCGCGAGCCCGAAGCGATTCGTCGGCTCCACCTCGAGCAGCCGGCGGGCCAGCGCAGCCGCCTCGTCCGCAACCACCTTCCGCGCCGCCAGCGACTCGGCCTCCCGCAGCTTGCTCGTGGTCACCCGCAGCGCCACCTCCAGCGCCAGTGCCTGGTGGTCGTCAAGCTCCAGGCTGCGCTGAGCGGCCGTCAGCGCGGCGTCGCGCGCGTCCGCGTCCAGTTCCGCGCGGGCCAGGCGCGCCCACCGGTCGGCGTCGTCGGCGTGCTCCTCGGCTTCGTGGCGCAGCGTTTCGGCATCCTCCGGCGGCGTCAGGTCGAAGCCCCAACTCGCGGCCTGCCCGCGCGCCCACGCGGCAAATGCGGCGTCGAACTGCTCCGGCGCCCCCCCGGTAACCTCCGCGAACACCTCGGGCTGGGACTTGCCCGCGCCGACCAACTGCAGCATGCGCTGGATGACTTCGGGCCCGTACGTGGCGATGAGGTACTCGCACATCCACTCCGCCTGGGCGTAGGCCATTTGCCGTCCGCCGGCGGTCTTCGGACGCATGAAACCCCAATCGATCGACTCGAGCGTGTAGAGCTGCCCGCGCCGCACGGCGTCGGCGAGCTGCGCCGCCCAGGCGTACGTGCGTTCACCGTGCTCCTCGTAGACCGCCAGCCCCTCCGTGAACCAGTGGCGGATGCGGTTGTGGGTCACCGCCAGCGTCACCGTGTGCGTGAACTCGTGGCGCAGCACCTCGGCGAAGTTGTACGGACCGGGCAGATCGCCGCCGCGGCGCGGCGCATCCATCGCGATCACCCAGCCGGTGCACGCGCCGATGGTCTGGATCCACGGCTTGCCGTGAACGCGCACGCCGAACTCCACGTGCGATGGGAAAATCTCCACCATCACCGGCCGCGCCAGCGTCGCGTCGAAATCGCGGCACACCTCGGCGAACATCGCGTCCAGGCGCTGCGCGAAATACTCCGCGGTCACCGCGTCGTGCTCGGCATCGTAACAGATGATGTAGTTGTCCTTCGTGATGCGCGCAAACCGGTCGAGGCGATCGAGCAGGTTCAGCGTGTTCTTCGTGCGCTCGTTGAACGGATCGAGCTTCCAGGAGCCCTCCAGCACCGCGCGGGCCTTCGCCTCCTCGCCCGACTGCATGTACATCATGCCCAGTTCGGTGCGCGGATCCGCCGCGGTCGGATCGCACGCGATCGCCTGCCGATAACGCTGCTCCGCCAGGTCGAAACGCCGCATCCCGCTGAGCGTGTCAGCGATGACATCATACAGGACGGCGCTGCACGCGTTGACCTTTTCGCCGCGCGCGACGAGCGCCTCGGCCGCCTCCGGGTGGGCCCGCGCGTACTCCGCAGCCGCCGCGAGTCCGATCGCCTCCAGGTCGTTGGGATTGACCGCCAGCGCCGCGTCCGCCGAGCGCGCCGCGTCGTCGTAGCGCCGCTCCACGAGGTACCCGGCTGACCGCAGCTTGTGCGCCGCCACAGAGTTCGTGTTGACGGCCAGCGCGGCTGTGACGCACCGGTCGACGTCCTCGAAGTTCCAGCTCTCCAGCGCGATCCGGCCGAGCCCGACGTGCGCCGCCACGGCGTTCGTGTTGATCGCCAGCACCGCGAGGTAGTCGTCCCGCGCCTCCTCCAGGTTGTACTTTTCCCGCAAGAGGTCGGCCGAAGCAATCCGCGCCGGCCAGTAGTCCGGATCGAGCCGTTGGAACGCCACCTGGAACATCTTCGTCAGCACGTGCCGCGTACGCTCGGTCAGGTTCGCGTCGCGCGTCAGCACGCTGTAGCGATAGAACCCCTGGCCGACCGCGGTCATGTCATCGGCGTGGATGGGCAGTTGCCGCAACACCAGCCGCTCGAACCACTGCCCCGCCTCGATCGCCTCGTCCCGCCGGCCCACCCGCTCCAGCGTTTCGCAAAGCAGCAGGCGCGCCTGCGTGGCTCGCGGATCGATCGCCAGCGCCGCCTGGGCCCGCTCGATCGCCCGGTCGTACGCTCCGAGCTGGGCCGCCAGCCGGGCCTCCGCCAGCGCAAACGCGGCTGATCGCGCCCCGCGCTGCGCCTCGGCCTTCAGCAGCGCCTCCGCCTCGGCGTACGCACCGACCGCCATCCGGCAATCGAACAGCCCGAGCACGGCGTCCTGGGCGACAGCCTCCTCGCCCTGCAACGCCTCGTATGCCGATGCCGCGGCTGGGTAGTCCCCGTGCACCCGCAGCGTATCCGCCGCGCTGAGTCGCGCCCGTGGAGATTGGACCTCGGTCGCCTCCGCCGGGGCGTCGCCGGCCCATGCCGCACTCGATATCGCGACTGCTGACAGGATCGCGAGGATTCTCAGACATCCGGACTGCATGGTTTGCCGATTTATCACCGTGTTGTACCTGCTCCCGTGCGGTCTGGTTGAAGTGCAGCTCCCTGCATTCCTGGACACCCGATTCTAGACCCATTGTGCGGAGTTATCGAAGTTGTTTCGCCGCGGCTCGGGCGCCGCGTCGGTTGCAGGATTCGGCCGCCCTGATAGCATCTACCCTGGATTTGTGGCCAGCCATCGCCCGTATTTTCCCGGTCAGCGCTGAATGAACGCGGACGCACCGAAATCATCGCCTGCCGCCGCCGACGGCGACGCCGCCTTTCACGATCTGCGCCGGTCGCTCGCTGACGGTGCATTCGAACCCGTCGCCAACCGTCCGAACACCGTTCGCGCCATCGTCCTCACGCTGGCGGGGTTCGGCCTGACCGCGCTGCTGATCCACAACGCGGGCGACACCGCGTCCTTCGGCGAAGTGCTGCGTTCCCGCCAGGACCAGCTCTGGGGCTTTTTCATCTGCACCAATCTCTACGTGCTCTTCAAGGGGTTCGCCCTGCGCACGGCGTCGCGCTGCTGCTCCGTCGAGACGAGCACCTGGCGTTCCGCCCGCGTCTTCTGCGAATCGTCGCTCGTCGGCTTTGTCGTCGCGAAGATCGCCGCCGACGTCTACAAGTACGCCCGCCTGGGCGAGGGTACGCGCGGCGACCGCGTGCGCGCCGTGCTGGTTTATCGCATCTCCGCAATCTGCGGCGTGCTGCTCCTGTCGGCGATCGTGTCGGTGATGTGGGCGGAACGCGTACCGCTGGGCTGGCTCGCCTGGGGCGTGCCGGTCGCGGTCATCGCGGGGATCGTCGCGTTCTACCGCTCGCGTGTGACGGTCTGGGTGCGTGACCACGGCGTCTACCTGCTGCGCGTCCTGCCGTTTTCTCTATTGGCGCTGGCGGCGAAGATCGCGGGGCTATCCGTGCTGCTCGGCGTGACGCTCGACGGCGGCGTCGTGGAGGTTGCGGCGGCCTTCCTGGTGATCGGTTCGCTCGCCTCGATGACGCAGGTGCCGGCGGGCCTGGGGACGCTCGACGCCGGCTATGCGGTATTTCTCACCAAGTACCTGGGCGCCTCCGGAGCGGAGACCGCGGCTTTCCTCGTGGCGCTCCGCCTGCTGGGTCCGGTGTACGTCGGCTTGCTTGGCGGTACGAGCATGGCCGCCACCAGCCTCTCCCGCCTGCGCAACCGCGCCCCCGCCACAACCGAGCCCGCGTAGTCGCAATGTCACCGTTGGCAAGTTCCGTAACCCTCACTCCGGCGCGGCCCATTCATCATTCATCATTCCGCATTCATCATTCTCCCTTTTGCGTGTTACGACACTGGGATAGCCCCTACGTTCCCCACACCCGCCGCCTCGTCACCCGGTCGATCACCGGCACCAGCGTATTCATCACCAGCAGCGCCCACCAGCACGCACCGAACGGCAGCCCGAGCATGCGCAACAGAACCGTACCCGCGCCCAGTCCCACGCCGAACAGCGCGTGGCCGCGAGCGTTGAGCGGCGTCGAAATCGTGTCGGCCCCCAGGAATACCGCCGCCAGCAGCAGCCCTCCACCCGTCAGGTGGTACAATAGCAGAGTCATGCCAATGGGAAATCCATCAATCCGCTGCGCGATCGGCAGCCACAACCACGCGCCCTCCGGACCACGCACGGGCAGCACGGCAGCCGCCAGAGCAGCCGCCCCCAGCGCATAGACCGGTACCTGCCAGCGCAGGTTGCGCACGTAAACGAGCCAGAGCCCCGCCACCAGGATCGCGAGCCCGCACGTCGCCCCCGTGCCCCCCGGCACGTCGCCGATCAGCGTCGCGTCCCAGGGTGGCAACTCGTAGAGCGCCAGGTTCCGCAACCGGCGCACCCCGCCCTCGGGCGGCGCGACGTACGCCCGCACCACCAGATCGATCGGCCGCTCGACGGCAGCCACCCCCTCGCCGGTGCGTGGCACCCGCGGCGCCACGAGCAAAACGATCATCCACGCGACGACCACCGGGTGCCAAAAGTACGACCCGAACCGGTCGCGCAGCACGCGGCTGCAGAACGCAGCCACCGCCGTGGCGACGCCGATCGCGGTCGCCGACGTCGCCGGTGGCAGGATCATCACCAGCAGAAACCCGATCGTCAGCGCATGCGCCGCTCGCGACTGGCGCCGGTGTCGGTGGAGAAAATGTCCAGCCCAGTCGCCCAAGAGACCCGCCGCACCCGCGATTCCGAACAGCAGCGCTGCACGCCCGCCATGCCACCACAACGCCACCGCGATCACCGGCGCCAGGCCCGCCAGCAGCGTGCGGTCGAGATGCCGCCGATGCGGTCCCAGCCGCACATGCGGCGGTGCGGTCACCAGCGGAATGTCAGGCGCTGACGTCATCGCCACTCCTCACCCGCGACATCAGCGGCAGTTCCGTCGGACAGACGTAATCGCACAACCCGCAGGCCAGGCAGGCCTGGGGGTGCAGGCGCTCCACGCTGCGCCGCCCGCGCCATTGGTAAAACGCCAGCGGGTCCAGCTCCACCGGGCACACGTCCTGACATAGACCGCAGCGGATGCACGGCGACGGGTTCGGGGGGTCCGCCGGCCACAAAGGGAGGATCGCCGTCGTTCGCTGCGTCACGACGGTCGCCAGGTTGGTCACCGCGGGGCCCGAGATCAGACAGTCAAAGACGACCTGCCGCGTGCCCCCCGCGCCGACCGCGCGCAGCACGTCGGCGACCGGCGTCCCGATCGGCACCCGGTAGTTCCCGGGCTCGCGCACGCCGTGGCCCGCAATGCTTACCAGGCGGTGCGTCACCGCCTCGCCGCGGAGCGCCCTGGCAAAGTCGACGATGTCGCCGACGTCGACCACGACGACGCCCGCGTCACGTGGATGCTGTCCGGGACGCAGGGCGCGGCCCAGGATGGTCCGCACGAGCATCCGGGGATCCGCCTGCGGGTAACGGTTGACCAGATCCGCCACGCGCACCGGCGTCCCGCGCGAGCGCCGCGTGCACAGCCGCACAAGCGTCGCGTGGCCGCGCTCCACCGCCAGGTATGTACGGTAAAAGCCAAACAGGCGGTGGATCAGGGAGGCTGTCTCGATCACGATGGCCCCGTACCGGAACAGCATCTGCGTGCGACTGGTGAGCGGCGGAGACGAATCCAGCCCGCACACGATCAACGCCTTCGGGGCAGCACCCGCGGCGAAGCCTTCCAGGTCGCCCGCGTTCGCCCCCGCCACGCGCATGCGCTGCACGAATGCCTCCACGTTCGCCGGCGGAACGTCGAGCTGACCTTCGAACAGTTCGCCCGGCCGGTCCTCCGCATCGGCTGCCACCTCGATCGTCGTGGCTGGTACGTGCTCGCCGTATGGCGTCGCCACTTGGCTCTGGGCCCGGACGACGCCGGAGAGCGCGGCGTGGACGCCAACGCCGGATGCGCTCCGCGCGATGAGTTGCCCCGCGGTCACCTCCGCGCCTTCGTGAACCAGCAGATCCGCCGGCGTCTCGGGGCCGTTCGCCAGCGGCACGTGCAGCACCCGGGGCGGACCGCCCGGCAGCGGACGAAAATCGCGATGCCCGGCATCGAGCGACTCGTCGTGCAGGAAGTATCCGCCGCGCAGCGGCTTGAACGGACGCAGCCATTGCATCAGGTTCACGCCGGACGTTCTATGGCCGCACCGGACCGCCCGCAAGCCAACCGGCTGCAATTGCCGAAGCGCGTCGCGGGCTCTATTCTGCCGCCATGGAATTCAAGGCCATTCAGCCCGTCTCCCGCCCGATCGACGCGGTGGTCGAGGTCCCCGGGTCCAAGTCGCTCACGAACCGGGCCCTGATCCTCGCCGCGCTCGCCCAGGGCCGCTCGACGCTCTCCGGTGTGCTCTTCTCGGAAGACACCGAGCTGATGATGGCGGCCATGCGCACGCTCGGTATCCAGGTCGACGCCGACGCCCAGGCATGCACGGTCGGCATCGAGGGCTGCAGCGGCCAACTGCCCGCGACCGACGCTGACCTGTTCTGCGGCAACAGCGGGACCACCATCCGCTTCTGCACGGCGCTCTGCGCGCTGGGTCGCGGCGCCTACCGCCTGGACGGCATCGAGCGGATGCGCTCCCGCCCGATCGGACCGCTGGTCGAAGCCCTCCGTGGTCTCGGCGTCAGCATCGGTTACGAATCCGTCGACGGTTTTCCCCCGGTGATCGTTCGTGGCGGCGGGCTGCGCGGCGGCGGGGTGGCGTTCGCCTCGGCGCCCTCCAGCCAGTTCATCAGCGCCCTGCTGATGGTCGCGCCGTACGCCCGCGGCGACATCTTCCTCGATCTGCGCGAGATGGTCAGTGTTCCGTACGTCACGATGACCCTGCAACTGATGGAAGGCTTCGGTGTGGCGGCGGTGGCCAAGCATGAGGGCCGCAACGCCAAGGTCATCATTCCCGCGCCGCAAACCTACGCCGGACAAGCCTGGCAGATCGAGCCGGACGCATCCAACGCGTCGTATTTTCTAGCCGCGGCGGCTGTCACCGGCGGCAGCGTCACCGTGCGCCACCTCGGCAGTGCCAGCACGCAGGGTGACGTCGGCTTCGTGGATGTCCTGCGGCGGATGGGTTGCCACGTGGAGCGCAGCCCCGACACGCTCACGGTGCGCGGGCCTTCCGGGGGTGAGCGCCTCGCTGCCGTCGACGTGGACCTCGGCGACATGCCCGACGTGGCCCAGACGCTCGCGGTGGCAGCGCTCTTCGCCGACGGTACGACGCACATCCGCAACGTGGGGAATCTCCGCATCAAGGAGACCGACCGCCTGACGGCCCTCGCCACCGAGCTGATGCGCTTCGGCGCCGAGGTCGAGGTCGGTACCGACAGCCTGAGCGTCACCCCGCCGAATCGCCCGCTGCCGGCCCGGGTCCACACCTACAACGACCACCGCATGGCGATGAGCTTCGCGGTCGCCGGGCTCATGATCGACGGGGTGGAAATCCTCGATCCCGGCTGCGTCGCCAAGACCTTCCCCGACTTCTTCGAGCGTTTCGACCGGCTGCGCGGCTGATCTGCGCGGGTTTTGCCGCAGTTCCGCGCGCCGGACGGCCCGTTCAAGCCGAGCGTCCGTTTGTCCGATAAACCTGTGAGTTTACCCGGCGGCACCGCGCAGAACCTGCGCGTCACCGCGGCAAGGAATGCGCCTCATGGCGGACGTACTCGACCAGAGTGAAGTGGATGCCCTGCTGGCGGCTGTCGACAGCGGCGACATCGACGAGCAGAGCGCGGGCCGGCGCATGGGTCCGGTCGTCGAGCAGAAGGAAGCCCACATCTACGACTTCAAGCGGCCCGAGCGGGTCAGCAAGGATCAGATGCGGGCCCTGGAGAGCCTGCACGAGAACTTCGGCCGCAACCTGGGCGCGTCGCTCTCCAGTTTCCTGCGCACGATCGTCGAGGTGCGCGTCGCCACCATCGAGCAGCTCACCTACAGCGAGTTCATCCACTCGCTGCCCAACCCGACGAACTTCAACCTGCTCGGCTGTGAACCGCTCGAGGGCCAGATGTGCCTCGAGATCAGCCCGCTGATCATCTACCCGATCATCGATCGTCTGCTGGGCGGCTCCAACAACGAGATGTTCATCCCCCAGCGCCCGCTGACGCTCATCGAGCTGCGGCTGATCCGCAAGATCACCGACCGGGCGCTCGCCGAGCTGACCGCGGTGTGGTCGTCGCTCGTGGAGGTGAAGTTCAGCCTCGCGGACGTGGAGAGCAATCCGCACCTGGTGCAGATCGTCGCGCCGAACGAGGTCATCGTGGTGATCGGTTTCGAGCTGCGCATGGGGCCGCGGGCCGGCACGATGAGCCTGTGCATCCCCTTCAACGTAATCGAGCCGATCATGAGCAAGCTGGCCACGCAGGGCTGGCTCGCCTACCGCCGCGCCCAGCACGATGAGGACCAGTCGCAACTGGTCGTCCGCCGTCTCGACGCCGCCCGCGTCGAGCTGCGCGCCTACCTCGCGGAGACCAGCATCACGGTGCGGGAGCTGCTCAACCTGCAGGCGGGCGACATCATCCAGACGGGCAAGCCAGCCGCCGACGAGGTGCTCGTCCGCATCGAGGGCAAGAACAAGTTCGCCGCCCGCGTCGGCAAGCACAAGCAGGGCCGCGCCGTCAAGATCACCCGCCGCGTCTCCCCCGGCGATCACCTCGAACGCCCCGTCACCGAAGTCTCCGAAGCGCTGTAGCGCGGCGCGCTCCCACAGCCGTTTCGCCCGGCATCCACCTGAGAACCGCAGTTCCGCCATCCGTCGGCCGGATTTCGAGCTATTCAGAAGTCCCCCACGAGAATGCTTGACCTCGCAACCGCGCTTCTGTTATAGGACGCTCCTGGTCGGGATTGATGGTGGTCCAGTGAAAACTGAGGAGCGCGCCATGGTCCCCGCCTGCCCGCAGCAGTCTCCCCCTCCAACTGCGCTTTTTCCTCGTACCGACACCCATGCAAGCAACGCTGTGCCGCGGATGACAGACCGCAGAATCGCAGATTCGCCCTGGAATTCGACGGCCGGACGGAGTGAAGACCCATGCGATCCGCAAACTCACAGGGAAAAGACTGCGCTGGGGTCCTGATCTGAGAGAAACGGCATTTGTGTGTGGTACGTGGACCGCGGAGGTAAAGCACTGGCTTTACAGCATTGTTGAGAATTCCATAGCGGTTGAGCGGTGGTCTTCCGCACAGAAAACCATGGCGCAAAGGCTACAAACAAACAGAGCTTGCTCTAAGAAGTGCCGGAACACATCGAGAGCGCTGACGCACGGATGGGTGCTGCTTGCCTGCTCGCTCGCAGCGCATGGTCAAGTGACCGCCACCCCGCCGGCCACGCCAGGACGCGAACAAGTTGCACAATACGAATTGACGAGCACGCTACAACACATGCAGGAAGTCGATACTGCGCTGCAGCGGGACTTCTCCGCGAGCTTCACCATCACGATCCCCCATTCCGCAATCGGTCCCGATCGGGGTAGGCATACCAAGACCTGCAGGCTCACCCGATCCGGGGCGTTATCTGGAATGACCATTCAATGGGACTACAGCCAGGAACCGGTATTCTGGGATGTCGGAACCCATGGATGCGCACGCGGTGACTACGACCGGCAGGGCAATCTGATTCTCTGGCGGCCGATGAGAAAGTGGTGTTACAGCGCACCCGATCTGAATCGCGTCATTGACGAGCAGACGATGCTCCTGATCAGTCCAGACGGTGAAATCGTCCATCGAGGCGAACAACGCGTCGTCCATGAGTATGATCCCGGCGATCCCGATACCTTGTTCGAGATCGGCCAGTTCATGCGGGCGCTCGGGCGCGGATTCGGACACCGCTTCGCCGACGACCGCACAGGGCGCCAGGTGGAGGAAGGCCTTCTGCAATTGACCGCGGCGAGCCGCACGGGCATTGACTTTCCAGGCAAGTGGCACGTCGTCCTGGATACTCGGTCCAACTACCTGGTTCGCAGCGCCAAGTTGATCGCCGCGGGCCGCCCCCACCCCGTCCTGGAGGTGGCGAATACCGGCACCATCATACGAGATGGCCTCTGCCTGGCAGCCAGTGGTACGTTGATCTACGGACGCGGATCAGGCCGCGTTTATCGGCTTGAAGTGGAATGCCTGGATTTCTCGACCCAGGCGGATACCAGCCACATCGAGCAGCTGCGCGACTCGGTTTCCGCCGAACAACCCGCAGGAACACAAGTCATCGACTTTCGCGGCGGCGCCGTGCGAACGTACAGCGTCGGGGAAGCCCCCGCCAGGCAAACCTGCCCAAAACCCTGAATCCCTCAGTCCCTCAATCCCTCATTCCCTCCCCTCAATCCCTTAATCCCTGATTCCCTCAATCCCTGCCGTTCTAAATCCCCGACTCCATGAAGCTCAGAGCGGCTGGCCCCGCCAGCACCACGAAGATCGCCGGGAAAATGAAGAGAATCAGCGGCAGCATCAGCTTGACGGCGCACTGCTGGGCGCGCTCCTCAGCCGCCTGACGCCGCTTGGTCCGCAACGCCTCCGACTGGTTGCGCAACGCCTTGGCGATGCTCGTACCGAACCGCTCCGCCTGGTTGATCATCGCCACCATCGCACGCAGCTCGTCCACCATCGTCCGCTGGGCGAGGTTGTCCAGCGCCTCGCTGCGGCGGATGCCCATCTGCGTCTCGAGGATCGCGATCTGCAGCTCCTCGCTCAGCTCCGGGTGCACGTTGCGCAGCTCGTCGCTCACCCGCTGGATCGCGGCGTCCAGGCCGAGCCCCGCCTCGACCGCCACGACCATCAGGTCCAGCGTGTCCGCCAGACCGTGCTTGATCTTCTCGCCGCGCTTCTTGGCCACGCTCGACAGCCACGCGTTCGGGGCCATGAAACCCAGGCCCGTGAAGCACACCACCGGGCCGATGCCGTCCGACATCGAGTAGCCCTTCATCCACGCGTAGAGGATGCCCGCGAAGAGGCCCGCGATGGCCACCAGCGTCTTGCTGGCCAGGAACGTCTGCGTGGTGTTTTCCCTGCGGAAGCCGGCGCTGCACAGCTTCTGGCGCAGCTTCGACATCTCCGCGGTGTCCTTGGGCATTACCGGACGGACCGCGATCGGCGCCACCTTCTGCACCATCTTCGACGCCATCGACTGGCGCGGCGCCCGGCGCAGGTCCACGTGATCTTCCGTGCTCTTGCGCCCGATCATCCGCCGCTTGACGCGGTCCTTCTCCTCATCCTTGCCGGGCATGAGCGCATAGACGATGAGCGCCACGCTGACGACCGCCAGGATCGGAATTACAATGGTTGGCATGGTCACACCCCCACAACGCCGTCCACCCGGACCGCGTCCCCCGCTCAGACCTTGATGTTGACGATCCAGCGGATCATCGCCAGACCCATGAGCTGCATGCCGATCGCCACCGCCAGCAGAATCTTGCCGGTCGGATGCGTCCACAGCATGCTCGCATAACTGTAATTGAGCTTCACCGTCGCCCCGAACACGATGATCGGCAGGGCAAACAGCACCCACCCGCTCAGGCGTCCCTCGGACGTGAGGCTCTGCACCTGGCCGAAGAGCTCGATGCGGCCGCGGATCACGCCGCCGATCTTGTCGAGGATCTCCGCCAGGTCACCACCCGTGGTGCGCTGAATGAGCACCGCGGTCACGAACATCCGCACGTCCAGCGAGTCGACGCGGTCGGCCATGGCCAGCAGCGCGTCCTCGACCTTGAGGCCCAGGTTCTGCTCGTGGAATACCCGGCCGAACTCGCTGGAGATCGGGTCGGGCATCTGCTCCTGAATCAGGTGGATCGCACTGGCCAGCGAGTGGCCCGCGCGCAGCGCCTGCGACATCATCTCGAACACGTCCGGCAACTGGTGCACCAGCTTCTTCATGCGCCGCTTGCGCCGAAACGAAACGTACATCACCGGCAGCAGCATGATCGAGACGAACGCCCCCACGCCGGCCAGCACGCTGAAATCCAGCATGATCAGGCCCGCGGCGAAGATCATGCCCGCGGCGAAGAGGTTCGCCAGCATCTTCGGCGCCGACCAGGCCAGGTCCGCCTGGTCGAGCATCGTCTGCAGCCGGGGGATGAACGTCAGCTTGCCGAACGTCCGCTGGATCATCGCTCCCGCGTCGTCGGCGAGGTGGTCGCGCTTGAGAATCGAGATGGCCTCGACCTTCTTGGCGCGCGCGGTCTCGCCGCGCAACCGGTCGAGCACCTTCTTGCGCTCTCCCTTGCGCGTCTCGACGATCACCTGGTAGATGCCGTAGCTGAGCAGCACCGACCCCACCAGCGGCAGGGCCAGTTGCACCAGATTCAGTTCGGCCAACAACGGGCTCATCGATTCACCGTCCCAATTCTCAGTCCTGCTCGTCGCGCATGAGCACCCTGCGCTCGAAAATCGCCGGATCGATCGTGCACCCCGAGGACTTGAGCCGATCCAGAAAACCCGGACGCAGCCCGGTCGAGACGAGCTGGCCGTAGGCCTTCCCGCTCGCGGTCACGCCGAGCTGCTCGAATTTGAAGATGTCCTGCATGGTGATCGTGTCACCTTCCATGCCCTGCACTTCGGTCACGCTCACGATCTTGCGCGGACCGCCGCTGAGGCGCTGGGCCTGCACCAGCAGGTGGATCGCCGAGGCGAACTGCTGGCGGATGGCCCGCAGCGGCAGTTCGAAGCCGGCCATCATCACCATCGTCTCCACGCGCTGGACCGCGTCGCGGGCGCTGTTGGCGTGGATGGTGGTGAGCGACCCGTCGTGGCCGGTGTTCATCGCCTGGAGCATGTCCAGCGTCTCGGCGCCGCGGCACTCGCCGACCACGATGCGGTCGGGGCGCATACGCAGGCTGTTGACCAGCAGGTCGCGGATGGAGATCTGCCCCTTGCCTTCGATGTTCGGCGGGCGCGACTCGAGGCGCACGACGTGCGGTTGGCGCAGGCGGAGTTCGGCGGCGTCCTCCATCGTCACGATGCGGTCCTCGGGCGGGATGAACGACGAGAGGTTGTTCAGCAGCGTGGTTTTTCCCGATCCGGTACCGCCGAGGATGATGATGTTCAGGTGGGCGAGCACGCACGCCTGTAGGAAATCCCGAATCTCCGGAGTGCACGAACGGAAGCGGATGTAGTCGTCCCAGGTCAGCGGATCCGCGCCGAACCGGCGAATCGACATGCTCGGCCCGTCGATCGCCAGCGGCGGAATGACCGCGTTCACACGCGAGCCGTCCGGCAGACGCGCATCCACCATCGGCGAGGTCTCGTCGCAGCGCCGGCCCACCTGGCTCACGATCTTGTCGATCACGTGCATCAGGTGGCCGTTGTCGCGGAACTTCACGTCGGTCAGCTCGATCCGCCCGCTGCGCTCCACGTAGATCTGCTTGGGACCGTTGATCAGGATATCGCTGATCGTCGTGTCGGCCAGCAACACCTCGAGCGGCCCCAGGCCGAAGGTCTCGTCGAGCACCTCGCTGATCAGCCGCTGCCGCTCATTGAAGTTGAGCAGCGTGTTCTCCTGCTCGCACAGCTTCTCGACGATCTCACGAACCTGGGCGCGCAGCTCGTTCTCGTCGCCGACCATCCGCGTCATGTCGATCTGGTCGACCAGCTTGCGGTGCAGACGCTGCTTGAGTTCGCTGAACTGATCCTGCTTCTCCGTCGCCCCCGGCAACGGCTTGGAGCTCTTCGGAGCGGGCGCAGCCTCGCTGGGCTTCTCGACCTTTGTCTTCGCCGGCGGCAACTGTACGGTTGTTCGTTTTCCAAACACGGCTCGGCCCTCGTCGTCCCCCAGGGTTCAGCATCGCGGCGCACGGCACGCGATGCGTCAAAAGATCTTGCTGAACAACCCGCCGCGCTTCCGCGCCGCGGGCGCTTCGGCCGCCTCGCCTTCCGGATCGTGCAGCATCTGGGCGATGCTGCGGATCGCCTGGCGGACCTTGCTCTTCGGCGCCGCGGTCGCCAGCGGCTCGCCCACGTTCATCGCCTGGTTCACCGCCACCCAGTCGTCCGGGATCTGGGCGAACACGTCCATGCCCAGCGTCGCATTGACGTCATCCAGCGTGATTCCGCCCCCCTCGCAGCCCACGCGGTTGCACAAGAGCCGCATGCGGTCCAGGTTGAAACCGACCTCACGCATGCCGCCGAGCATGCGGTGCACGCTGCGCACCGTCGGAACCACCAACTGGAAAACCAGCAGGTTGTAGTCCGCGATGTCCAGCACGGCCTTGCTGCCGTAGTCGAACCGCGTCGGACCGTCCACCACGACGTAGTCGTGAATCGCCGTCAGCGCGCTGAGCACGCCGACGCAGTGCGCCGCCGTGATATTGTCGGCCTGCGCGAAGTGCAGCGGACGGCTCAACACCCGCGTGCCGCTGTCGTGACGCATCAGCGCCCGTTCGATCATCTGCCGCTCGAGCTGCTCCGGACTGTCGCACAGGTCGGCCATCGTGTAGGTCGGCTCGACGTCCAGCGCCGTCGCCACCTGCCCGAAGCGGTGATCGAGATCCACCACCGCCACCGAACCGGCGGCCAACTCGCTCAGCTCGACGGCAAGGTTCACCGCCAGCGTGGTCGCGCCCACGCCGCCCGCGCCCCCGATCACCGTGATCAGCGCGCCGTGCTTTTCCGCACCACGCGTCGTGCTCGCGACCTTGCCGATCGCCTCGGCCAGCACGGCGCCGTCGATCGGCTTGGTCAGGAACTCGCGGATGCCGCTGCGCATCGCCGACAGGATCAACTGCCCGTCCGTCGACTCCGATACCGCGAAGATCGGTACGCCCGACTCGCCCGCCGCCAGCTCGGCCAGCACCGGCAGCACCGTCTCCGGTGCGGGATCCAGATGGGCCACGAGCAGATCGCAACGAAAACGCTCCAGAGCCTGCGGCAACAGCGCAGGCTCGTCCACCTCGGCGATGATCTTCACCCCCGCCAGCCCCAGCAGCGTCGAACGCAACGGCGCGGCGAAGGAGTCGTCGGAGTTGAATACGACGATGCGAACGGCGGACATCAACAGCTCCCAGACTTCGCAGTGCCCCGCACGCCCCTGCCGTGCGAAAGCAGCGCCCTCCTGCGGGCACTTCGACGGCCCAACCGCGACGCGGCGTCACCCGCAAGCGGTTGCGCGGTAAACAGCCCCCGGACCGCCCTCGCGGTGACAGGCGCCGCACCGGGCGCACCGCCACCGTGCTTCGCACGATCGGCGCCGCCCGACACGTTGGTGACGACTGTCCACTGGAAGTATCGGCCATTCCCATGGGTTGATTTCGCATGGTCCCGGTTCACGGCGGAGCGTACCCGGCGGCCCCGCCAGCGCCCGATAACGTCGTTCCGGACCGGGAAAAACAGACCCGGAGCCCCGGGATCCGGCAGGGATTCACAGCGCCGGCGCGCGCAGACGGCCCGCGCGTGCGGGCCGTCCTTTACGCATGCGCGCTTCCGGGGACACGTCTGCAGCGCGGGGTTATCGGATCAACTCCACCGGACGGGCGCCGCCGAGCGACTGGAAGATCTGCTCGAGCTGGGCGCTGTAGGCGTCGATCGTGCCCTCCGCGTGGAAGTGCGCGCCCGAGCCCATGTCGGCAATCTCCTGCATGATTTCCTGGTCCGCGGAAAAACCGACGCTGACGCAGAAGATGCGGATGCCCTCGGACACCGCGGCTGCCGCCTGGTCCTCCGCGTACGCCGCGCCACCGCTGTTGTTGCCCGTCTCGCCCGTCGCGGTCACGTTGGCGTTACCGTCGGTCAGCAGGAAGATCACCTTGCGCGCGGTCGGCCGGGCGCGCGCGCTGCTCAGCTCCTCGCGGGCGCGGAGGATGCCCCCGCCCATGTTGGTCCACACGTCGTAGTGGGCGGCCTGCATGTCGTTCAGCCGGTTCGAGATCTCGTAGTAGTTCTTGGTGAGATCGACCTCGTGGTAGGCGCCCGTGTCGTACACCTCCAGCGAAAGCTGGTCGTCCCCGTTGAGGTCCGTGACCGTCGTGACCAGGTGCGACACCGCGTCCTTGACCGCCTGCATCGGCTGGGTGCGCACGTTGGCCAGTTCCGGCGTCTCGCTGTGCCGCGGCCGCCGCTCGAGCAGGTAGTTGACGAACGTCTTGATGCCGAAGCGGTAGCGGAACGCGGAATTCGCCCGGTACATCTGCGACCACGTCTTGTTCATGTAGTTGTCGATGTAGTCCTGCCAGATCACCTTCGACTCGTTGATCGACCGCTCTCCGAAGGTCTCCTGCCAGGTCAGCTCGCCGCTGCCCAGCCAGTCATTGCCGTTGCCGGCCTGGGACGGACTCAGGCCGAGCTGCTGCCACAATCCGCCGGGAATGCCGCTGTCCCACCGGGCCAGGCCCAGTGCCACGGCGACGCGCTCGTCCCACGCCCCGTCGCCGTCGTAGGCGTTCGACATGATCGCGTTGATCTCTTCCGGAATGTAGCCCTGATTCGCGAGGTAGTTCTCGATCGTTGCGTCGTTCCAGCTCTGGTACTGGGGCAGGCGCACGAGGCCCGCGTCCGCCGTGGGGTCGTACGCGGCATCGACGACCTGCGTACCGAAGCCCAGTTCCTTCATCACGCCCCACGCCGGTCCCGGCAGCAACGGCGCGCTCGAACCGAAGCCGAGCTCCGTAAAGCCGGGGTCGGCGCTGTCCGTTCCACCCGGATCGGCCGAGTCGATCCCCGTGGGCAGATCGTCCCAGACGTTGTAGAGATTGATCGCCGAGCCGTCCGCCATCTTGTTGTAATACCCCAGCTCGCTGTCGTCGGTGTGCGAGCCGGACAGGTCGGCCACGATGGCGATGTCGCGGGGCACGAGCATCGCGACGGCCTCGGCCTCGAGATCCTTCTGGTTGCGGCCGAAGATGCGCGCGAAGTACAGCGTCAGAGCCCGGTTGGCGGATTCCTCATTCATCCGCACGCGGACGCGCACCGCGTCGGGCAGCGTGTTGCCCGGCACGAAGTCGTAGCCGCCCGTCTGGGCGTTGAAGACCGCGCGGCCGAACTCCACGTCGGTGGAGTCCAGGGTCATTTCCGCCACTTCCTGGCCGTAGACCCGGTTTTCGCGCGTGAAGCGCGCCGCCTCGGCCCGGGCCAGTTCCTGCGGGGATTGACTGGGATCTGAGTAATCGGCGAGCTTCGAGGCCGCCGCCAGCGCTGCGGCGTCCGCCGTACGCTGCAGGTCGGCCTTGGCGTTGTACATCGCGCCGACGTCGATGGTCAGCGCGGCAAAGCCGATGATCAAGGTCATTGCGACCGCAATCTGCACGGCGACCAGACCGCGGCGACGGTCGCTCCGGCCGCACCGTCCGCGCAATCGAGAATTGGAACGCATGGCTTCTCTCCCTCCTGCCCCAACCGACCGCTGGCGCGGATGCGCCCGCGGTTTTCCGGCGACGGGGTCACGTCGCCGGGAATGTGCTGTTGCTGTGGTCCACCGCGGGACCGCGAATCACAGGTCCGAAGCGGTCGAAAATCCCCAAGGCCCGTGGAAGGACGTCTGCTCGGGCTCGCTCTCCACCGGCGCGACGGCGTCGTCGGTCGGCAGCGGCTCGCCCAGCTCCTCTTTGGGCTCGAACGTCCCTTCACCTTCCAAGAGTCCTAAAGCATACAATTCGAAATCGTTGGGCGTGGCCATCTCCTCGCCCGGAAGTTTCGCCACCTGCTGCGGATCCATCGGGGCGATAATCTCGGGCGTCACGAGCACGACGAGTTCGGTCTGGCGGCGCTGGTATTCCACCGAGCGGAACAGCGCGCCCAGCACGGGCACCTCGCCCAGGCCGGGCAGCTTGTTGGCGATGCCGCGCACCTGCTCGCTGAGCAGGCCGGCGACGGCCAGCGTCTGCCCGTTGCTCACTTCGATCGTCGTCTCCACACGGCGCTGGGTCAGACCCGGAACCACGTAGCCCTGGATCTGGATCGCCGTCGAGAAGTCGGTCTCCGAAACCTCCGGCGCGACGCGCAGGCGGATCTTCTGGTGGGCCAGCACGACCGGCGTGAAGTTCACGCGTACGCCGAACTCCCGGAACTCGATGGTGATCGCCCCGGTCGAGGAACCGCTCTGCGGCACCGGGATGGGAAATTCGCCACCGGCCAGGAACGACGCCGTCTCCCCGCTCACCGCGACCAGGTCCGGCTCGGCCAGCACCTTGAGCAGCGAGTTCTGGGCGAGGGCGTCGAGGAAGAGCTGCATCTGGATCCGGGGAAAGCCCAGCGAGAGGCTGGTCGCCGGCAGCAGGGGCACGCCTTCCTGCGCGGTGAGGAACGGGATGGTGCCCGTCACGTTGGTGTTGGCTGCGGCGCCGATGTTGATCGGGTTGATCCCGCCGATCTGGCTGACCGCGAACGCGTCCTTGAAGTTGTCGCCGGCGAGGAAGCCGTTGACGCCCAGGCGCTTGATGGCCGAACGGTTCACTTCCGCGACGGTGCAGCGCAGGAGCACCTGCTGCTCGCCCGAAACGGTCATGTGGTTCTGCACGAAATCCTCGGGGCTCGCGGCGTCGGTCGGCACGAACAGCGCCGAGAGGCGCATGATCCGCTCGGCGAACTCCGGGCCGCTGACCGTGCCCGCCAGGATGATGTTGCCGTGCAGCGAGCTGGCCTGCGCCGTCGACTGCGGGTCGATCTCGTGGATCTTTTCGTTGAGCAGGCTCACGTCGAGTTCGACGTTGACGCTGAGCACCTGGCGTTCGCCCGACTCGGACCAGAGCATCACCTGCGTGCTGCCGTAGCCGGTGCCGGTCACGACGTACTGCTTGGCGCTGACCGGTTCGATCTTGGCGATATTCGACTCGACCACCTGGACGCGGCTCATCGGCTCGGAGGTCTCGACGACCACGCTGCCGTGCAGCGGGACCGTGACGCGCTGGGCCGACTTGGGCACCTCGCGCACCGTCACCGAGAAGTCTTCCGCGTAAACAGCAGCCGGCGTCAGCGCCGCGAGCCAGGCTGCGGCACCCCACACCATCAGATTACCTGCACGACGCATTGCCGAATGCCTCCCGAATCGAAGCGAAGCCTGCGGGGCCGTGGTGGATCGGTCGTCCATGACTTTGGGCATCATCACTCACTCACCTCGCTTGAATCTGCCGGTTCATTGACCTCTTCGTTTTCGCCGGTCGCGCGGGGCACGTCCGGCATCTGGAAGCCGCCGGGACGGCGATACGGCGCGCTGCGCCGCTGCATGTCGCCGCGCCCGCTGTCGATCGGATGAATGGAGTCCTCATCGGGATAGGTGACCTGCTGGGTGGCGCTGCGGCCGTTGCCCGCCGCCGAGTCGTTGATCACCGTGACCGTGTAGGGGATCGCCATGGTCGGATCGGGCGCCGGCGGCGCTTCCGCCTTCGGCGTCGTCGTGGTGGCCATCGCCTCCAGCTCCTCCTTCTCGTCATCCTGCATGGTCATGGTCATGTCATCGCTGCCGCGCATAGCCAACGTGATGCGGCCGCGGGTCTGAGCCATGTGGAGCTTGGGCACGTCCTCGACCTTCACGAGCAGCGTGACGGTCTGCACGTTGCGGTTGGCGCCTTCCTCGTGCTCCTCGTTGAGGTCCTGGCCGACGGCGGCCACCTGGACGCGTTCGAGGATGAGCTTGCTTTCGGTCTTGACCTTGCCGAGGCGTTTGACCTCCATGACCGCCAGCACGTCGACCCAGTCCTCGGGGTGCACGAGGTAGCCCACGCCGGACGACTCGTCGATCTTCACGGCGACGGCGCGGTAGCCTTCGGGCACGCGCGTGGTCAGGCCCGGCTTGGTGCCCTTGGGCGCGACCATCGAGGGCAGCACGGGTGAGCCGCGCGGGATCGACTTGAGCGCCACGCGTCCCTCGAGTTGTGCCGCTTCCGTGTAGGTTTCCTGCGGCAGCAGCGGGGTCTTGGGCGTTTCCGCAACGGCGAGCATGTCCGGTGTGATCAGCACCGTCGCGGGGATGTCCTTCTGGGCCATCACGACCTTGACGACCGACGTCGGCGCACCTTTCGCCTTGCTCATCGCGTCCATGGTGTACTTGATGGCGACAATGCCTACGACCACTCCAACCGCCAGTGGAATCAGCGCCTTGCTCTTCATTGTGTTCCTCGCCTCTGAATCCGCTGTCGACGACTGAGGCAACAGCCGCGAACCCGTAACAGCCGGTCGCGGCGCGGCCCGCGCGCCGTTTACCCGACACTAGCTCTATCGGTAGGAAAGGGGCGGTATCGGACCCGTGCGCAAGAAATGTTCCGATTCGCCGGTCGGCGGGCGCAGAACCGCGGGCCCCTCCGGGCGGAGGGGCCGGCGTGTGAAGAAATATCGGACGTTATCCCGGCCATGCGCTGGCCGGAGGCGTCGGCGAAATTGTCTTCTCTCTCCCGGACTCAGCGAGCGCGACGGATGTCAAACGCCCTCTTTACGCATCGAGCAACTGCCCGTGATGTCCTTGGTGATCACGTGCAGGAAGCCCGTCAGCTTCACGTCATCGTACGGCACCGTGACGGTGACCGTCACCGCGGGGTTGCCCGCGGTGTCCTCGGCGATCTGCACCATGCCGGCGTTGTAGGTCGAAACGCCGGCGGCGGTCATGATCTGCTGGATCTTCTGCATGACCGGACCGCTCGAATTCGTGTACGGCTTCGTCGTGGACTGCAGCACCGCGATGCGGCAGGCCTCGCGGGCCGCCTGCTGCGCCGAGAGGCGCACCTTGAAGAGCTGTCCGAACTCGATGATGCCGAAGAGCACCGTCAGGAGCAGGGGCAGCACGATCGCGAACTCCACCAGGGCAGCGCCGCGGCGGCGCTGCCCGCGGTGGATGATTCGCGAGAACAGTTGGACTTGATTGCGTTTCATCACAGCACCCACCAGCCGGCGAGATAGCCGAACATGACCAGCAACGACCCCGCGGTGAGCGGGACCCCGTAGGGCAGCAACTGCGAGGTGTCGCCGAAGCTCTTGGCCGAACCGAACTCGCCAAACAGCGTGTCCCGCGACTGCATCTTGATCCAGATGATGTTGAGATTACCCAATGCGTGGTACATGCGTCCCGACGAGATGATCATGACCACCGCAGCCGCTCCGCCGATCAGTGCGCCGACGGCGAAGGAGACGAGGGTCATCCACGGGCCGAACCAGACGCCGATCGCGGCCATGAGCTTGACGTCACCGGCGCCCATGCCGTGCATCATCCAGGGCACGATGAGGACGCTGAAGCCGAGCACCATGCCGAGGGCGCCGTCGGAGACGCCGTGCATTCCGTGGAAGATGGCCTGGACGATGAATCCGGCCACGATGAGGGACGCGTTGAGCCAGTTGGGAACTTTGCGCTTGGCGTAGTCGATCCACGACGCCAGGAGCACTCCGGGAACCAGAATCAGGCATGCGGTAAGCCAAAAGGGATCCATGGCCGCAACCTCTCCGAAATAAAAGCTGTCCGTAGTCCCGACCGCGCGGCTACCGCTCGCGGGTCACTGCGCTTCTGGTTCCCCTCACCGAGTTCGCAGTGCACCATCAAAAACGGGGTGACGGGTTGGCCGCCCGAGCCTGGGCGGCGCCCATCCCCCCCGAAGCGGAAAGTGGCGGGGTCCGGCGTCGTGGACGCCGGACCCGCGCCGCGGCAGATTGCTACAGGTTGTCGTCAACCGCCTTGAACGCCGTGTTGGCCTTGGTGCCGATCGACTTCACCGTGGCAATGCAGACCACGATGATCAGGGCCAGCATCACCGCGTACTCGGTTGCGGTCGGGCCGTCTTCGCTCTTGAGAAAATCCTTTGCGCGATTAACCAGTGCCTTCATTGTGCTCTTCCTTTCGCCTGGAACCGGGGTCGCTGTTCGCGATCACCCTCCGTTCAGTCTCGTACATGGCCCGTCCGTTGACCGATGCACCCGGTGTCCGCCCTAACCTCCCTCGGGTCGAGGCAAAAGTCGCCAGTCGTTCCGCGACCGGCCAGCAAAGTTCGTCGCCCCACAAGGGCGCTTGGCTGTAAAGTCTGATTCCGGCATCCTCGGAGTGAGTCGGACGCCGCCTCCCAGTGAATTGTCGCAACCGCGTCGCACCGGAATTCCGGTGCCTGTCTCCGGCCACACAGCAACCATAGGAAACAAACGGGGCGAAAGCAAACGGCGGCTTTTTTTCTTGCAAATCCCAATCGGCTGGGTTGGACGGAGCTTTTTCGCGGACGGGCGGGCGAGGTTCCGAGAACGCGCGGCGGCGCCGGCGCCCCCCCTGCCGGCGAGGTCCGAAAATGCCGGCTCCAGCGCGGATGCCCGCGCCGTCGATGTATACGCATGACCGGAGCACTTGCCACACCGACCCTGCTGTCCGCAGCCGGCCCGCGCGCCGAGCGCGGTGCGCTCGCCCTGCCGGCGGGCCTGACCCTCGCGCTGGCCCTGGCAATCGGCTTTATGCCGATGCCGCGGGATCCCGACCTGTGGTTTCACCTGGCCAGCGGGGAGTACATTCTGCAGACGCACACGGTGCCGCACACGGACCCGTTCAGTCTGACGCGCAATGGAGCGGAGTGGGTGCCGCACTCGTGGCTCTTCGACGTGGCGGTGGCGGAGAGCTGGCAGTATCTCGGTCCGCGGGCGACGGAGGCAGTTTTTGCCTGTTTCTTTGCGTTGGCGATCCTGATCTGCTTTGGCATCTTCACGAACGAGGGGGTGGCGCCGCTGGCGGCGGCTGCGTTGGCGCTGGGCGTGGCGATCGCGGCGGGCAATGCGCGGGGGATTCGTCCGCAAACTGTTTCGCTGCTGCTCAGCGCGGTGGTGATCGCATTGCTGTTGCGGCAGCGGAGCAGACCGACGCGGCGTTTCGCGGTGATCGTGCCGCTGATTTTCCTGCTGTGGGCGCAGGTGCACGCTGCGTGCATCGTGGGCGTAATTCTGGTGGCGATCTGGCTGGGCGGGCGTTGCGTGGACGCGTTGACGGCCCGGGCCTGGGACGCGCACCGGGCGGAGCTGGCGCCGCTGGGCGTCGGGTTGGGCCTGGGTCTGCTCGCGGTGCTGATCACGCCGCACGAGATAACGCTGTTCGAGTACGCACGGCTCACGGCTGGTCTGAACGCGCTGAAGCACACGCAGGAGTGGCAGCCGCCGCACCCGCTCTCCTGGGAAATACCGGACGTGTACGCTTACGTGCTGCTGGGCGGGGTGATTGCGGCGTTGGCGAAGGCGCGGCGGCGGGCCGGTTGGCCGGAGATCGGCATCTGCGTGGCGCTGCTGGTGCTGGCGATGTCGGCGGTCCGGCACATTCCGCTGGCGTGCGTAGCGGCTGTCCCGCTGCTGGCGGTGGCCCTGGGGCGCAACGCGGCGACGAACCGGATTCAGCCGGTATTCCGGCGGTACGGGGGTGCGCTGGGCATCTGCAGCCTGCTGGTGCTGGTGGGACTGTGGGGCAGTTTCGGATCGAACGGCGCGCGGTACGCCGCGGTGGAGCCGGTCGCGGGCGCCCGGGCGTTGGCGCAGCTCGACGGGCCGTGGCGCGTGTTCACGACGTACAACACGGGCAGCTACGTGCTGCACGAGGCGCCGGGGCGGTTGCGGGTGTCGATCGACAGCCGGGCGGACGTGTACGGCGACGATTTGTTCAACCTGATGCGGCAGGCGCAGCGCGGCGAGGGTTGGCAGGATATCTTCGAGCGGTGGGATTTCAACGCGGCGGTTCTGGAACGCGGCGATCCGCTGGCGGAGATGCTCTGCGACGCGCCGGGGTGGCACCTGCTGGCGGCGGATGCGAACGCGCTCACGTTCATCCGTGCGGATGCGTTGCCGCAGGTGTGCGTGGGTCCGTACGGCGACGCGGGTCGGGCGCAGCGCGTGCGGCAAGGATGATCGGACGTTCGTTTGCGGCATAGTCGGTTTCCCCCTCCCCTTTCTCTTCCGGGTTCACCTTTCATCGGGCAGCGTTGTCACGGAGCTTTGCGCCCCGTGCGCTGATTGGTCTGCGCGCAATTGATCGAACGCTGCGTGCTGGAGGTCGCGCAGGGATTGAGGAGCGTCGAGGAGGTCTTGGGGTTTCCACGCGTCGGGGGTCAGGCGGCGGTGCTGCAGGTAGGACTGCGCTGCGGGCGATTCCCGGACGAGGATGAGCGCGAGCGTGTCGGCGTAGACGCAGGACCATTCGCCGGTGGCGAGCAGGTTGAGGACGCGGGTGCGGACGTCGGCGTCGCGGTGGTTGGCGATGAGCCAGCCGGGCTGGTAGCGGGCGATGAGGTCGGCGAGGGCCGCGTCGTCGTGCTCCGCGGCCATGCACGCGACGAGGAAGTCGCGGGGGTAGGCCTCGAGGCGGGCGTCGACGAAGACGGGTTTCTGCGGCAATTCCCAGATGAGCGGGCTGCCCAGGGACCAGGGCAGGTTGAGCATGTCGCCGGGCGGCGGGTTGTCGCGGAGGAACGCGACGGCAGCGTCGGGCCAGTCGCCGAGGCTGCGGCCGAGTCCTGGCTGGGTGCCGCCGAGAGCGAGGGGTGGCGAAATCCAGCGGTGAAAGAGGACGTTGGCGGCGAGCAGCAGGGTCACGGCGATGGTCGCGCCGCGCAGGACCGGTGCGCGGAAGCGGGCGGGCGGTGCGGGGTCGGCAGCCGGTGCATCCGTTGCGAATGAGCGGGCGAAGATCGCGATGCTGACCGGTCCGAAAAAGACCAGGCCGCGAACGGCGCTGAGCATCATCACCAACGAGCCACACCAGAGGCCGACGTCGACGAGGCGCCAGGAGCGGCGCATGCGCCACAGGCCGACCACGCCGAAAATGCCGCAGGCGATCGCGAGCTGGAGTTCCCAGGGGCGTTGCCAGAGGTAGGCGAATTCCTGTACGTCGCCACGGTGATGGGCGAGGCTGCCGCTGGTGTTGGCGAGCACGTGGACGATGCCGGTGCCGAGCGGGGTGAGGAAGCTCGCGGCGAGCGAGGTGAGGAACGCGCCGACGGCGGGAAGCACGGGGACGGCGGCGCCGCGCGTTACGGGCTGGAGGCCCGGGATGCGCGGAGCCCAGCGGGCGAGCGCCAGGTGGCTGATCAGCAGGCCCTGCACGGCGAGGCTCAGGGGGAAGAGCTGGTGGGAGTTTGCCCAGGCCCAGTGGATTATCGGGAGGCAGAGGAGCCAGGGGGCGCCGCGGTGACACGGAAGCGGACGCGCAGGGTCTGCATTTTCTGTATTTCTCAGCGCGGCGATGTAGCGATCGATGACCAGGAGTTCCGCGGCGAGGAAGATCATGGTGAAGAGGTCGGGGCGGACGATCATGCGGCGCTGGAGGGCGAGAAGTCCGATCATCCAGGGCAGGTGGAGCCAGACGGCGCGGCGGAGCGGGCTGCCCCAGCGGACGAACAACAGAAAGACGAGCAGCCAGCCGGCGGTGTTGAGGACGCTCAGTCCATTCCATCCGGCGATGCGGTGAATGCCGTAGAGGACGGTCTGGAAGAGCGGGTACTGCTGGTCGAGCGGGTAGTCGGGGTGGGTGTGGCTGAAGGTGTTGTTTATCGGCCAGTGTCCGGTATCGAACGCGGTGCGTGCGGTGGCGAGGTGCCAGCCGATGTCGTTGCAGGGTTGGCGGATGAGGGCGAAGGCGACGCAGGCGAGGAGGACGGTGGCGAAGGCGAGACGTTCGGCGCGTGCGGCGCGGCGGGCGGCTGATGCGAGGAGGGGGATCGCCGCTGCGGAACCGGCTGCGCGTACCGCGGACGTTGTTGGAGTCAGGGTGGTCATGGGTGTTTCCGGAGCGGCCTGCCGCCGGCTCTAAAGGCGTATCGGCTGACGCGGCGGGTCAGCCCGGTGGCGATTGAAAAACGCCCTACTGCGAAGGGCGATAACGTCACGGTTCGGTTGGGGGCGGCGGGTCCGATTCTGCTTCGGCGGCTGACCGCGTGCGTAGCCGCCGGTCGAGTTCGCGGAAGGTGCGGTGCAGTTCGCGGTAGAGCATGTCTTCGAAGCGGATCTGCTGATTGAAGGTGGTGCCGGCGGGCAGTTGCTTGCGCAGGCGTTCGCGTTCGGCGCGGAGGGTGTCGTAGCGGGCGACGGCCTTGCGGTCGCGGCGCAGGTTGCGCAGTTGGCGGACGAGGGCTGCGCGGAAGTCGCGGGTGGCTTCTGCGAGCGCGGCGAGGATGCGGGCATGCGGGCGGGGCGCAGTATGCGCCTTCGCGCTCGCCGACTGCTCGGCGTTGTCGTCGCTGGCGACTTCGTCCGGGGATTCGGGGTTGGTTTCAGTGGACTCCGTATCGTCCGCCACGTCCGTGTCGTCCGGGTCGTCATCATCATCCGCGTCGTCATCGTCATCCGCGTCGTCCGGGTCGCCCGCGTCGGCGAGGGCCTGGTCGAGTTCGTCGAGGAAGTCGGCGCGGGCGTCGTCGTCATCATCGTCGACGGCGCCCTGCGCGGTGGTCGCGAGTCCGCACTCGTCCGCGAGGCGGTCGAGTACGGGCACGGCGATGGCGAAGTCGCGCGGTGCGTCGAGGTCGATCTCGTCGGCCTTGAGCCAGGCGTCGAGGTTCCGGGCGTCGACGTGTTTGCGTTTGAGGGTGATGGCCGCGCGGTCGAGGTCGGCGAGGCGCGGCGGGCCCTGGGTGCCTTCGTCGGTTTCGATTTCGGCGTCGGGGCAGCGTTCGGCCCACGCGGGGAAATCCAAATCGGGCGGCAGGCTGGCCTCGTCGAGGTCGGCGCGGATGGCGCCGGTTTCGTGGCACTGGGCGCGGCGCAGGCGCCAGAAGAGTTGGGCGAGGTGTTCGACGAGGAGCGGTTCGATGCGTCCTTCGGGTTGGTACTGTTGGCGCAGGCCTTTGAGGAGCGCGGCGAAGGCTGCGGTATCGTCGGGAGCGTCGCCGGCGGTGATGAGCATGTGACGGGCGAGGAGGGTTGGGCGGACACGGTTGCGTGCGGAGCGGTATTTGCCGGCTGGCGTACGTGGTCCGGTGGACTGTTGGGCGTTGGCTTGATTGGCCTTGAGCATCAGGTCGGAAACGACTCGTTTCGTCATGGCTTTCCCTCCGTCAGAAGCGTGTTTTGGTTGACATTTCGAAGCGCCGCAAAGCCGTTTTGCGGTGCTGCTTTAGCGATGTTGATCCTTGTTTTTTGAGCCTTGCGGGGGGCGGGTGGCGTTTTTGCGAGCGCCAGGGGTTGCAGTGGCGCTGGCAAACGGGTTTGGGGCGGATTTTTTTTTCGCGTGCGGATCCGATGGGTACTGCCGAGCTCGAATTTGGGTTTACCGTAGAGGCGCGGGGGGATGCAGAATGACGAATGACGAGTGACAAATTCGGGGGCGCGACACGGGGGGCCCGCGCCGGGGGATTGAACCACGAAGACACGAAGCCACGAAGAACGGCTTTTTTTGGATAGCTTGGCTTGGTTGGTTCTGGGTGGCTTGGGGATCTCCTGATCACCTTTCTCCTGATCAACTGTTCCGTACCTGGCGTCTGCATGGTTCTTGCTCCGCGGTCGCGCTTGGCGGGTGTGCGCCACCTTCGACTTTATTTGTCACCCCCTACTACTTGCCGGGCGCTGCATGAATGGACGGGTTGGGAGATGGTGGTTTGAAGTTTTTTTTGATTGGGGGTCGTGGAGTGGGCTGGCGGGGTCGGGAAGTGGGGTCGGGTCGGGTTTTTCGGGTGGCAGGGTGTAGGGTGTTTACCTCCGGGGTTGGCGGCGCGCGGGAGAATTCTGCCTGAGTTGGGGACGACAGGTGGAAGCGTGCTATGCCTGCGCCGGCTCGCGACGGCGGGCACGGCCCGCCCTACGTTGCTCGCGACGGCGGGCACGGCCCGCCCTACCTTGCTTGCGATGGCGGGTAGTGGTCGCCCTACACGGGTGGCGGGTCGCTGGGCGTTGAGGCCGGGGCGTACCAGCTTCCGCGGCCGCTGCGCTGGAGGTCTAGTTGGCCAAGAATGGCTACGTTTATGGCCATCGGCGCGATGTGCGACAGCGTGCATCACGCCTGCGCCGGATCGAGGCGGTGGCCAGTGGCTGACGTTCCGTGCTTGCCGCGGCGGGCACGGCCCGCCCTACGGGAGCGGTACGCAGTGGCGTGCCCTGTTGTGACCGGGCTATTCGACGCCCCACTTGTTGGGGAGGTCGAAGTCGGTGATGAGGACGGTGGGGTCGCCGTTGCTTGCGAAACCCCAATAGGAGAGGTAGGAGCCATCGCCCCAGCCGCTTTCGCAGGTGGGGACGGCGACGGGTGGTTCGGTCGGGAGGGTCAGGCAGCCGGCGATGCCTCGGCGGATGGAGGAAGCGGCGAGGCCCTCGTGGAGGAATACGACGGGGTCGTCGCAGTTGTCGATGAAGGAACGCACGGGGTCGAGGTCGGCTGCATCGATCATGCCGACCGGGCCGACGTCGACGCCGAAGCCGTCGTAGCCGAGTTCGGTGGGCTGCCAGTCGAGGGGCTGATCGCCGGAGGCGGCGAATTCGTAGCGGACGGCGGGTTCGTGGGAGAGGACGAGGGCGAGGTAAGCGACGCGGGGCCCGTCGGCGCCCCAGTTCGAGGGCGGCCAGAAGCGGCTGCGCAGGCCCCAGATCGAGACGAGGACGTCGTATTCGCCGGGCGGCACTTCGCGGACGAACGGCTCGGCCATTTCGAAGGCCATGGCGAGGTCGCCGACGATGACGCGGCCCGAGCGGATGCGCAGTGTGGCGATCTTGAGCACGGAGAGGGGCAGGGTGAAGTTGCGGCCATGCTGATTGACGGTCAGGGTTGACTGGGACTCGAGGGCGGTGCGGAGGAGGTCCACGGGGGGTTCGATGTTGGGGGCGGAGGGCGTCATGGTTGGTTTTCTCCAAGAGGTGACGGGCGTCCCGGTTGGGGGCACCGGGGTGATTGTACGCGCGCGGGGATATCGGGTGCAAGGGTGTGGCGGTTGGGGCGCGCGCTGCGCGCTCGGCACGCAGAAGCGTGGGTTATGCCTGCGCCGGTTCGGCGCGGTGCGCGGTGGCTGACGTGCCATGTTTGCTGCGGCGGGCATGGCCCGCCCTACCTGGGTGCGCGGTGGCTGACGTGCCGTGTTTGCTGCGGCGGGCGTGGCCCGCCCTACCTGGGTGCGCAGGGGCCGACGTTCCGTGCTTGCCGCGGCGGGCATGGCCCGCCCTACCTGAGGGCGCGGTGGCTGACGTTTCGTGTTTGCTGCGGCGGGCATGGCCCGCCCTACCTGCCGCCCTGCCCTGCCGGCCTACCTCACGTTGAAGTACTTGGCCTGGCGGTGGTGGCAGATGAGGGCGGTGGTGGACTGTTCGGGGTCGAGTTGGAACTCCTCGCTGAGGGTGACGCCGATGTCCTCGGGTTTGAGGAGGGGCCAGAGTTTGAGCTGGTCCTCGAGGCGCGGGCAGGCGGGGTAGCCGAAGGAGTAGCGGCTGCCCTGGTATTTCTGCTGGAGGAGGCGGGGGATTTCGCGGGCGTCGTCGCCGGCGATGGCGAGTTCCATGCGGACCTGCTTGTGCATGTACTCGGCGAGGGCCTCGGCGCTTTCGACGCTGAGGCCGTGGAGGTAGAGGTAGTCGCGGTAGCGGTTTTCCTTAAACCACTGGCGGGCGACGTCGCTGGCGTGCTGGCCGACGGTGACGATGGTGAAGGCGACGACGTCCATTTCGCCGCTTTCCGCGGGGCGGAAGAAGTCGCTGAGGCACCAGTAGGGCGCCTTGCGCTGGCGGGGGAACTCGAAGCGGCACAGTTCGCGCGCGGCGTTGGCGGGGTCGAAGACGAGGAGGGTGTCGCCCTCGGCCATGCAGGGCCAGTAGCCGTAGACGGCGCGGGGCTGGAGGATCTCCTCGGCCTCGCAGCGGGCGACGAGGTCGCGGTAGATGGGGCGCACCTCGTCGGCGACGAAGCGTTTGTATTCGGCGGAGTCCATGCCGCCCTTGTGGAACTGCCACTGGATGTTGAAGAGCATCTTCTCGTTGAGATAACCCAGCGCGGAGCGGAGGGGGACGTGTTCGACGACGCGGCGGCCCCAGAACGGCGGCGTGGGCACGGGGACGTCGCGGACGATGTCGGAGGTCGGCGCGTGGGGTTCGAGGTGGCCGAAGCGTTGTTCGAGTTCCGCGGTTGGGGGGACCGCGGGCGGCGCGGGCGGTTCGGCGGGCACGGTTGCGGCGACGGCGACCTTGGCGCGGGCGGGGGTTTTCTGCGCCGCGCCGGACATGATCTTGTCCATGAGGTGGAGGCCGTCGAAGGCGTCCTTGGCGTAGAAGAGCGGGCCGGCGTACTCGGGGGCGAGGTCGTCCTCGACGTAGCGGCGGGTGAGGGCGGCGCCGCCGAGCACGACGGGCGGGTGGGCGCCGCGTTCGTTCATGACGGCGAGGTTTTCGCGCATGACGACGGTGGACTTGACGAGCAGTCCGCTCATGCCGACGGCGTCGGCGTTGTGTTCGGCGTAGGCGTCGAGGATGGCGTTGATGGGCTGCTTGATGCCGAGGTTGTACACGGTGTAGCCGTTGTTGGTGAGGATGATATCGACGAGGTTCTTGCCGATGTCGTGGACGTCGCCGCGGACGGTGGCGAGGACGATCTTGCCCTTGCCGCCGTCCTCCGCCTTGTCCATGTAGGGTTCGAGGAAGGCGACGGCGGCCTTCATGGTTTCGGCGCTCTGGAGCACGAAGGGGAGCTGCATCTGGCCGGCGCCGAAGAGGTCGCCGACGGTCTTCATGCCGTCGAGGAGGATGTCGTTGATGATGTCGAGCGGCCGGTAGGTGGTGAGGGCGCGGGTGAGGTCGTCCTCGAGGCCGACGCGGTCGCCGTCGATGATGCGGTGCTTGAGGATGGCTTCGATCGACTTGGGTTTTTCTTTTTCGGTTTTTTCCACGGCGGAGGCGTCGGCAAAGAGGGCCATGAGCGCGGTGAGCGGGTCGTAGCCTTGCGCGCGGCGGTCGAAGACGAGGTCCTCGGCCGTCTTGCGCTGCTGGTCGTCGATCTTGAAGAGCGGCGCGATGCCGGAGGCGTGGACGATGGCGCCGTCGAGGCCGGCCTCGCGGGCGTAGTGGAGGAACACGCTGTTGAGCACGCGGCGGACGGCGGGCTTGAGGCCGAAGCTGACGTTGCTGACGCCGAGGATGGCGTGAACGCCGGGGAGGGCCTCCTTGATGGCGCGAATGCCGTCGATGGTCTCGATGCCGAGGCGGCGGTCGTCCTCGTTGCCGGTGGCGAGGGTGAAGGTGAGGGCGTCGAAGAGCAGGTCGGTCGCGGGGATGCCGTGCCGCTGGGTGACGAGTTCGTGGATGCGGCGGGCGATGGCGACCTTGCGTTCGGCGGTCTTGGCCATGCCCTCCTCGTCGATGGTGAGGGCGACGAGGGCGGCGCCGAAACGGCGGGCGAGGCGGCAGATGGCGTCGAGTTTTTCCTCACCGTCCTCGAGGTTGATGGAGTTGATGATGCACTTGCCGCCGAGGAGCTTGAGGGCGGCCTCGATGACGGGGACCTCGGTGCTGTCGATCATGAGCGGCACGGTGATGTCGCCGCGGAAGCGTTTGAGCAGGCCGGTCATGTCGGCGACCTCGTCGCGTCCGACGTAGGCGGCGCAGACGTCGATGACGTGGCTGCCGTGTTTGACCTGTTCGCGGCCGATCTGGACCATGCCGTCGATGTTGCCGGCGGCGAGGAGTTCGCGGAACTTCTTGGAGCCGTTGGCGTTGGTGCGTTCGCCCACGGCGAGGAAGGCGTTTTCCTGGCGGAGGGGGACGGCCTGGTAGAGGCTGGAGCAGGAGGGTTCGACGGTCACGTCGCGCGGCTTGGGTTTTCGAGTACCGAGCACGTTGGCGACGGCGGCGAGGTGTTCGGGGGTCGTGCCGCAGCATCCGCCGATGAAGTTGACGCCGTCGACCTCGACGAACTCGACCAGCCAGCGGGCGAACTCGTCGGGGGTGAGCGGGAAGTGGGTCTTGCCCTCGATGAGTTCGGGGAGTCCGGCGTTGGGCTGGATGAGCAGCGGGCGGTCGCAGGACTCGCTGAGCACGCGGACGTGCTCGCTCATTTCCTGGGGGCCGGTGGCGCAGTTGAGGCCGAGGACCTTGACTTCCGGGTAGGCGGAGAGGGTGACGAGGGCGGCGAGCGCCTCGGTGCCGACGAGCATGGTGCCGGTGGTCTCGATGGTGACGGTGCAGAAGATGGGGACTTCCCGATCGAGTTCGCGCATGGCGTCGATGCCGGCGACGACGGCGCACTTGGCCTGGAGGATGTCCTGGCAGGTCTCGATGAGCAGCGCGTCGACGCCGCCGTCGAGGAGGCCGCGGACCTGCTCGGTGTAGCTGTCGAGGAGTGTGTCCCAGTCGATCTGGCCGAGGGTGGGCAGCTTGGTGCCGGGTCCCATGGAGCCGACGACGAAGCGAGGCTTGGCGGGCGTCGCGTGGGCGGCGCAGGCCTCGCGGGCGAGTTGGGCGGCTGTTCGGTTGATCTCGCGGGTGCGTTCGGTGAGTCCGAACTCGGCGAGGACGTGTTTGCTGGCGCCGAAGGTATTGGTGAGGACGGCGTCGCTGCCGACCTTGAGGAAGGAGGCGTGGATGTCGCGAACGACGTCGGGCCGGGTGAGCACGAGGACTTCGCTGCAGTTTTCGAGGCCGTTGTAGTCGGACAGCGGCAGGTCGTAGGCGTGCAGGGTGGTGCCCATGGCTCCATCGAGGAGCAGGACGCGTTCAGCGAGAACATCGAGTATGCGGGATTCCATTGCCTCTCCGTTGCGGGTGGGCGGACGGGTGGTCCGCGTGAAAACATACGAATCGATGAGTTTAGCGCGCCGGGTGACGGATGCCAAAGCAACCGCGGTGCGGGGGCTTTCGGGGGCGTTCTCCGGTTCTTGACCGCGGTGCGGGTGCCACCTAGAGTCGCCGGCTGACGAAGTATGCATCGGCTTTTTTGGGGTCGAACGAGTCTTGTCCAGCGTCCGGGAAGTGGAGGAGTCGTCAGCCAGGCGGCGCAGCGCGGGTGAGCGGGTGCTGTTGGCGGTGGGGTCGATCGGTCCGCTGGGGCATGCGCCGGCATCGGGGACGGTGGCGGTCGCGGTGGCGGGTATTCCGCTGGCGTGGGTGATGCGGCATTATCTGACGGACGGGGTGTACCTGGGGGTGGCGATCGCGTTCACGGTTGCGGCGATGGCGCTGCACCACCGGGGGGACAAGGTGCTGGGGGAGTCGGACAGCCGCAAGCTGGTCTGGGACGAGCTGGCGGGTTTTTTCTTTGCGCTGTACGCGGTGCCGTTCACGTGGCCGGTGGTGGTCATTGGGTTTTTCCTGGAGCGGGTCATCGACATCGTGAAGGTGCCGCCGGCGAACTGGATCGACGACCGGATGCACAGCGGGGTGGGCGTGGTGCTGGATGACGTGGTGGCCGGGGTGTACACGTGCATTCTGCTGCACGGGCTGGTGCGGTTTGGTCCGGCGTGGCTGGCGGGGTAGGTAGCGCCGCGGCTCTGCCCATCACCTGGCGCGCAGCAGCGCGCGAAATCCCATCTGTTCGAAATGACGGTCGTGGGTGAGGGCCTCGTGCACGCCCCACTGCGCCATGATCCGGTATGACGTGCAGTCGGTCAGGCTCCAGGATTGATCCGGGCGATCGCGGTAGATGGAGAATGCCTCCGCGAAGATCGCCGGCGTTTGGGGGACCACGGTCGCGGCACGCGCGTTCGGTGTGCCGTTGCGGCGCAGTTGTTCCACGCATTGCGTTGCCCGGCTGCGCAGGGCCGCGCCGCGGGCGCTGAAGTCGTTGAGGAACTCGGTCAGGACGGCTTCCGACGTGAGCAGATGAAATGGGGACAGCTCTTCGACAAGACGAACGGCGACGGCGTGATGTTCGTCCTTCGGATTGAATAGCGCGATCAGGTAGCTGGTATCGGCGAAGACGGTGCGCACTCAGTCCTCCCGAGGATGACCGTAGTGGTAGTGGTCGAAGTTCTTCGCGAGGTCGGACGGCAGCTTGTCGAGTTCCTCGTCCGGCAGCCCCTCGGTGATGCGGGCAATCGATTTCAGCAGGTCCGAGGAATCGGCCAACTGCGGGCCGCCGTTGCGGCGTGCGGCGAGTTCCTCGACGGCGGTGCGGACGTACTCAGCCGGGGAGACGCCGGTGGACCGGGCGAGGTCGGCGATGCGGCGCTGCAGTTCGACGTCGAGATGGATAACGGGTTCCGCCATGGTCAAGCCTCCGCAGGATGATACGACTTGGGCGGTTGCGGCGTCAACGGCGGGCGGTTCGTGCGGGCGGCTGCGGCGCAGAAACCAGCCCCGCGACGCGTTCGCGCACGCCGCGGGGCTGACAGGAGGAATGAAAGAACGACGTTGTGGCGTCGCGGCCCCGACCCGCCGACGACGTCGGATTCATGCGCTGCCGTTGTGGGGGCGGACCTCGACGACGGAGTTCCACTCGCCGTACTGGTTTGTCTCCACGTTGGGATTGGCACTATCGTGCGACCAGCGGCCGTCGACCACCATGCGGTAGCGGTAGCGGCCGGTGGGCAGGTTCATGAGCAGTTCGAAGTCGCCGCCGACGCGTTGCATGGGCGCGGTGTGGGGCATCCAGTCGTTGAAATCGCCGGCGACCTGGACCTCGCGGACGCCTTCGCCGCGGGTGCGGAAGAGGACGCCTTCCGGCGTCTGGACGACGCCGTAGATGCGTTCGAGCTTGCGTTCGATTTCGGCGTGGGACGCGGGTGCCGGCGGAGCGGTCTTGGCGGGCCGGTCGGCGACGGCGGTGGGCGCGGACGCCGCGCCCTTGGGGCTGGTGCCCTGGCGGTTGATCAGGCTCGAGGTGGTGGCGAGGAGTTTTTCGGCCTCGACCGCCATGCGTTCGGCCTGCTGGAGGATCGTTTCGGTGGGCGTGGTGACCGGCTCCGCCGACATGAGTTCGCGGGCGAGCTTGAGGAAATCACGAGCGCCCATGCTGCTGGGGTCGAACTCGGTGATGGGCTGGCCGTAGCTGACGCCCTCCTTGAGCTTGATGTTGAAGTTGATGATGGTTTCGAACATCACGCTGCCGAAGCGTTTGCGCAGTTCGGAGAGGATCTCGCGGGCGAGCTTGGTGCGGATGTCGTACTGGTTGGCGAGGACGCGGACGGAGCGGGTGCTGCCGGTGCGGCGGTCGACGTCCTGGATGGTCTGGAGTTGCTGGGTGAGGCCGTGCAGCGCGAAGTAGCCGGTGTCCACCGGGATGACGACGTCGGTGGCGGCGACGAGGGCGTTGCGGGTGAGCAGGCCGACGTGCGGCGGGCAGTCGATGATCGCGTAGTCGTAGCGCGAGGCGACGCTGGCGAGCATGTCGGCGAGGAGGTTGACGTCGGAGCGGTCGCCCGGTTGATCGAGCTCGAAGCGTGAGAGGTCGACGCGTGCGGGCGCGAGATCGAGGTTGGGCGAGATCTGCCAGCGGATGCGTTCGAGGTCGATGCGTTCGCCCTTGCGTTGGGCGAGGAGGCAGTCGAGCACGCTGAGGTCGATCTGCTCTTCGGGGACCGCGAGGCCGAGGGCGCAGTGGCCCTGGGGGTCCATATCGACGAGCAGGGCCCGGCGTCCCTCGCGGGCGAGGGTGGCTGCCAGGTTGATTGCAATCGTAGTTTTACCGCATCCGCCCTTCTGGTTCGCGATCGAGATGGTTCTCATGGTGGGAGGGAGCCTTTGCCGTCCGTAGCGAGGCGAACCCGGGTATCAAGGCGCCTGCGGGGTTCGCCTCCTGCTTCCCGACTGGGCGCCTCCGTCCGATATGTGTTCTCGTCCGTGAGATATATCGGATACCAATGCTGGCAGGGTTCAATCTAGTCGTCCCAGCACCGTTTGCAAGAAGATTATCGGGCATGCGCGGCGGAAATCTGCGCGGGTGCGGGGGCGGTCGGTTTTTACATGAACGCCCCGCGCAACACTGCCGATGGCGTCTGTGGTGTGCATTCACAGGCGGCGCCAGCCTGCGCGGAGAGCAACCGCGCGGCGGGCGCCCTTGCAGCGGAGCCTTGAAGTCGATGAGCATCCGATTCCGTCGTCCGCGCCGCGGTTTTTACGCACTTTTTGCGCTGGCAGCACTGGTGGGCGTGTTGAGCGCCGCGTGCTCGAGCGACCTGTTTGCGCCGAGCGCCCGCAGCGCGACGCCGGTGGGCATTCGCGTGGAGAACGCGACGGACTCGACGGTGCGCGTGCAGGTCGAGGCGCTGGACGCCAACGGAGACAACATCACGGCGACGGGTTCCCAGGCGGTGGAGATTCCGGTGGTGACGGTGGACGGATCGGGGGTGAGTTTCGGGGTGCTCGATCCGATCGGCGCGTCGGCGGCGGCTGCCGGCGGGACGCTGGGCAACAGCGCCGCGTACGCGACGGACGCGACGGTGCGGGTGCCGGGATACTCGACGAGCCAGGGGCCGGCGTACTGTGGCGAATGGATCCGGGTGACGGCGAAAAACGACGCGGACGATACTGATATCCGCGTTTTTGGGGCGGGTTCGGGGACGCGGGCGTTCGACTCGGGGAGTGTCGGCGAGACGGGCGAGCGGTACTTTTTGAGCGGCGTCGACTTCGAGTGCGGGCAGACGATCATCGTGCGGGTGGCGGAGAACGAGTCGGGTACGGGCTCGAGCACGATGGGGACGGCTGCGGTCGTGTCGGCGGGCGAGGGTTCGCCGTTCGATCCGATCGTGCCGCCGGGCACCGGGGAGGGGACGCCGACGACGATCACGGTCGAGGTGCAGAACACGGGGGCGGTGATCGGCACGCTGCGGATGGACGTGACGACGAGCGCGGGCGGCACGCAGGAGTTTGTGGTGACGGTTCCGCCGGACGCGGTGACGGCGGGCGACTTCGCCTGCGGCACGCAGTTCAAATTCACAGCCACCTATCCCGATCCGGAGACTCCAGAAGACCAGGACACGGAACGGATCGTGATCCTCAGCGGGGACGGGACCGGGGCGATCGGGTTCGACGATGCGAGCGTGTCGCGGACCGGCGAGCGGTACCTGGTGGTGGGCGAGGACGTGGCGTGCGGCGACACGGTGCGGGTGACGCTGCACGATGACCTGGCTCCGATCGGGTTCTCGGGCATCTCGGCGTTCAGCGGCGAGGTGACGGTGACGGGTGGGGAATGAGGAACTGCGAATGATGAATGCGGAATGATGAATGGGCTGTTTGGTGTTGACGTCGGACTGGTTTTCCGGCGGTCTTGAGCAGCCTGGACGGCGTTGCTGTCCCACTTCGGGGTCCATTTCTTTCAATTCACAGGCCGTGTTGCTAGAGTTGCGATCAGCGATTCATGCTGGAATTGCGCCAACTCTGAGGGCCTGGCCATGCCACACGTCGTCAACGGTTGTGGGACCTGGTACTACGGCAAGCGTAACCGGGAGGAGCACGTTGGCGTCTGCCGCTCATGCGGTGCGACGACGACGCTGACCTCGTACGACACGCGGCTGTATGCCGTCTTTCTGATGGTGCCGATCGTTCCGCTGCGGCGGCGGCGGATCATCGAGCAGTGCGCGTCTTGCAAGCGGCACCTGGTGCTTCCGCTGAAGGACTGGCAGGTGGCGCAGGAGCGGGCGCGGACCACGCTGGAGGCGTACCGGGCGGCGCGGGGCGACGTCACGCTGGCGGAGGAATGCCTGCGGGCGAGCATCGGGTACCGCGACCAGGCGATGTTCCTCACGGTGGCTGACGAGTTGGCGCAGGACTTTGCGCACGACGCGCGGATGCTGTGTCTGCTGGCGGGCGGGTACGACACGTTCAGCCGGTTGGAGGACGAGGAGCGGGTGCTGAACATGGCGCTGGCGGTGGAGGACGACGCCGAGACGCGCGAGGCGCTCGCCCACTGCCTTTTGCGTTTGAAGCGACCGGAGGAGGCAGAGCCGCTGCTGCAGCACATCATCGACCAGGGCATTCCGGATCGGGTGGACCACCTCTACTTTTTGGGGCAATGCTGGCAGGCGGAGGGGGAGCACGAGCGAGCGCTGGCGGTGCTCGATCAGTGCGAGGCGCTCGTGCCGCAGTTGGCGGAGGACAAGACGTTCGTCGCGCTGCGCGAGGCGTCGCAGAAGCGGCTGGGCACGCGCACGGCGGTGAAGCCGGCGGACGTGGTCCGCAAGGTGAAGCGGGCGGGTGCGACGCGGAAGTTTGCGAAGGTGGCGCCGGTGGTGGTGCTGCTGGCGGTGCTGGCGTACGGGGTGGTGGCGTGGGTTGAGGGGCGGAACGCGAAGGTGTTCCTGGTGAGCGGTGTGGACCAGCCGTACAAGGTTCGGGTGGCGGGCGAGACCTTCTCGCTTCCGCCGAACTACATCCTCGACACGTCGCTGCCCGAGGGTGAGGTGACGATCGAGGTGCTCGACTCAGCCGACGCCCTGTCGGCGGAGACGGTGACGCTGCACTCGAATTTCTTCACGCGGCCGTTCGCGCAGACGGTGTTCGTGATCAATCCCGACCACGCGGCGCTGGTGAACCGGGTGCGGGTGTTCTACAGCCAGAACGGGGGGCACCCACCGGAGCAGCAGTATTTCACCGGGCGGGCGCTCCACAAGTTTGTCGGCATCGACTGCCCATTCGAGGACTTTCCCGACACGATGTCCTCGTCCGGTTCGGGCACGCTGTCGCAGGACGGGCTGTTCCTGCTGGGCAAGTCGCAACCGCTGAGCCGCAGCGCACGCATGCTGCTGGTGGACCAGACGGTTGGCCCGGACGCAACGGCGGACGTGATCAAGCGCTACCTGGCGTTCAATCCGCAGGCGACGGACTTGCTGTGGACGCTCATGCGGATGACGACACCCGAGGATGTGACGGCGTACCTGGAGGCGCGTCTCGAGCGGCGGCCGCTGCGCGTGGACTGGCATCGCATTTACCAGGAGGCGATGGGGCAGCTTGGTCGGGATGAAGAGGTCGAGCGCAAGTACGCCGCGATGGTGGCGGCTGATCCGGACAATCCGGACCTGCTGTACCTGGCGGGCCGTGCCGAGCGTGATCCGCAGCGGGCGGTGGCGTACTGTCGGCGGGCGATCGATACCGGCGCTCCGGCGGGATGGGCGCACATGTGGTTCTGCAGCCACTACCTTTCCAGCGGGCGTATGGAGGAGGCGGCGGACGAGGGAGTGAAGGCGTTTGCGGCGTTGCCGGACCGGGCGGCGGTGCGGGGGAATTGCGGCAATGCGCTGATGGCAGCGCGACGGTTCGAGGAGGCGTTGCCGTTGCTGGCTGAGGACATGCGGGCGACCTATCCCGACTGCGTGCAGGCGTACCGGGAGACGATCTATGCTCTCGATCAACTGAAGCGGGAGGACGAGGCGGCGCGGTGCCTGGAGCAGTTTGGCAAGGCGCTGGAGCTCGTGGAGCAGCAGGTTCACGACAGTTGGATCGCCTACGTCGATGCCGACCGGGCATACGCGCGCGGCGACATACCGACGTATCTGAAGCGGATGGAGAAGGCCACACTTGCGGATTTTCGCTATGCTGCGGAGGCGATGCGCGGCGACTTTGCCGCGGCGGAGGCGGATGTGGCCGAGGCCCCCGGCGCGTCAGCGCACTTGCTGGTGTACCTGTCGGCGCGGTTGAAGGGGGAACAGGAGGTTGCGGCGCGGCAACTGACTGCGGCGATCGAGCGGCTTCGGGAGGGCGACCGGGAGGATCGGATCTTCGCCGCAGCGTTGAGCGGCGAGGCGGAATCGTGCCGGGCGGCGGTGGACGACGCGCTGATGGATCATCGCCAGAAGCTGATCCACGTGACGGCGCTGGCGACGATCGCGGGTGATTGCCGTGCGGCGTGCGTGGAAGCGGCGCGGCGGCTCGATACGGATCTACGTTTTCCCCACTTGCTGATCCAGCAGACGCTCGACAGCCTGGCGGAGCCCGGGGGTGATGGCGACGCGGGATGACCGGATCCGGGCGCGGCTGGCGCGGCTCGAGCAGGAGGCGCGGGAGCGTCCGCGGCGGCATGCGCTGCGGTTGGTGGCGCTGCTCGCGCTGGGGTACGGCTATCCACTCGCCGTTCTGGCGGGGAGCGTGGGCGTCATTGGCGCGACGCTCGGGTTGATCAAGTACGTGCTGCGGGGGTCCGACGCCGAGTTGGCGGTGTTTCTCGGCGTGGCGGTGCTGGTCGAGCTCATCGTCGTCGCGCTGATTCTCCGCACGTTCATGGTGAAGCTGCCGGCTCCGAACGAGTACGTGCTCAAGCCGGGCGAGGGGGAGCCGCTGCGGGCGCTGATCGACGGCGCGACGGCCCGAGCGGGTCTGCCGCCGGTGGACGTGGTGCACATCTACGAGGGCTTCAACGCCGGCGTCACGCAGATTCCACGGTACGGGTGGTGGGGTCGCAGCCGCAGTCACCTGCTGCTGGGCGTACCGCTGTTGATGGCGCTAAGTCCGGAGGATTTCGAAGCGGTGGTGGCGCACGAGTTGGGGCACTTGCGCGGGGGGCATGCGCGGATGTCGTGGTGGGCGTACCGGGTGCACCGGACGTGGACGGAGCTGGGCAAGGCGCTGGATAAGAGCAAGCGGCTGCAGCGGGTGGTCATCGGCTGGTTCGTCGAGCGTTACGGTGCGTTGCTGGAGCGGGAGACGCTGGCGTTGCGGCGGCTGCACGAGTACGAGGCGGACCGGTTCAGCGTGGAGCAGACGGGTCAGTCGCGGCGGGTGCGGGCGTTTTTTCGGATCGCGTTTCTGGGGTACCGGTTGGAGCGGCAGTTCTGGCCGGGGATTGTGCGGCTGGCGGGTTGGGACCCGGTCCCGCCGGGTGATGTTTTCGCGCGGATGGCGGATTTCTTCGCGACGGAGCCGGGGGAGAACACGATTCGGCGGTGGGTGTCGCGGGCGCAGCGGGCGCGGACGCCGATCACGGCGGATCATCCGGCGCTATGCGACCGGTTGGCGGCGATCGACGCGGAGGGGATGTTGAGCGTGGAGCGGTGCCGCGGCCTGGTGGGCGGTATCGCGCCGGAATCGGCAGCGCTGGCGTTGCTGGGTGAGGATGGGCCGCGGATCGTATCGCTGGTCACGATGCGGTGGAAGCAGGCGGCGATCGGGCGGTGGCGGCTCGAGCACGGGTATGCGCGGCACATCGAGCGACGTGCGGCGGCGGCGGATGAGCCGGAGGCGGACGCGGCGTGGCGGCGGGTGGAGCACACGGCGCTGTTCGGGGAGGCGGACGAGGCGCAGGCTGCGGCGGGCGAGGTGCTGGCGCGATATCCCGACCATGCGCCGGCGAACCTGGCGCTGGGGCAGATCCTGCTGGAGCAGGACGAGCCGGCGGCGTTGGGATATCTCGACCGAGCGGCGGCCCAGGACGGCAAGTTCGCGGCGCGGGCGCTGACCGCGATGCTGGAATACCATCGGGACCTGGGGGAGGACGAGGCGGCAACGCGCGTCGCGGAGCGTTTGCATCTGGCGGAGCGGCGCGACCGGCAGTTTGACCGCGTGCTGGCGTCGGTGAGTGCGCGGGACGCGTTCGGGCCGGCGGAGCTATCGGCGAGCGAGTTGGACGAGTTGCGGCGGGTGCTGTACCGCCACGCGCGGGTGCGGAGTGCGTACCTGGCGCGGCGGATAGCGCGGGCGGCGCCCGAGCGGACGAGCCACGTGCTGCTGTTGCGGTGCCGCGCGGGCGGGATGGGCATGAACGAGCGGACGGTGGCGTCGCTACGGGAGGAGGCGCCGGTGCCCTGCGCGGTGGTGGTGAGTGGCTGGTCGAATCGCCGGCTGGGCGCGCGCATCCGCCGCGTGGCGCCGGTGCCGGTTTTCGAAGCGGGCGATTGAGGGCGGAGCAGGTTGTCGCGTCGCGGATGGTTCGCGCTATTCGGCGGACTGGGCGAGGCGGTAGCCCACGCCCTGCTCGGTGAGGATATGCTGCGGCTGGGCCGGATCCATCTCGACTTTGCGTCGCAGATTGGCCATGTGCACGCGGAGCTGGTGGACCTCCTCCGCGTGACCGGGCCCCCAGACATCACGGAGCAGCATGCGGTGGGTCAGGACCTTGCCCGCGTGCGTGATCAGCGTGGTCAGAAGGCGGTATTCGATGGGCGTCAGATGCACCTCTTCGTCGCCGCGGAAGACACGCCGGCTTTCCAGGTCGACGCGCAGACCCGGTGCGATGAAGACCCCGCCCTGCCCGTCCGCGCCGGCGGCGGACCGGGCGCGCCGACGAAGCGCCACGCGCAGCCGGGCGGTCAGTTCCCCGACTCCGAACGGCTTCACGAGGTAGTCGTCCGCGCCCCGATCCAAGGCGTTCACCTTGTCTTTTTCCTGATCCCGGGCCGAGAGGATGACGATGGGCAGCGGCGACCACTGGCGCACGGCGTCGATGAGTTCGACTCCGTCCATATCCGGCAGGCCCAGGTCAAGGATGATCAGATCGGGCGGCTGGGACTCGATCATGAGCAGCGCCTCGCAGCCGGTTTCGGCGAAGGCGACCCGGTAGTCGTGATTGCTGAGCGCGGCGCGCAGGAAGCGCGCGATGGGCTTCTCATCCTCGACGACCAGAATCAGCGGCAGATCAGCCATCGCCCGAAACTCCCGCGGTCGAGGGAGAATTTTCCGTGTTCGGTGCCGGCGCGTCCACTGGCAACGTGCAGACGAGGCGGGCTCCGCCACCCGGGTTGTCCTCCGCGCGAATTGTGCCTCCGTGGGCGCGGGCAATGGCGCGGCAGATCGCCAGGCCCAGGCCTGCTCCGCGTCCGCGATCTCCACTGACGCCACCTGCCTGGTGGAATCTGTCGAAAACACGCTCGTGCTGCCCGGCTGGGATCCCTGCACCTCGATCCGCCACGCTCAGCTCGACGCCGGCGCCAGTCCGCCGCGCCGCAATGAGGATCGGCGAACGCTCGGGCGTGAACTTGGCTGCGTTATCGAGGAGATTGACCAGGACCTGCTCAATGAGCAGCCCGTCGATGGGCACGAGACCGAGTTCCGCCGGCACGTCCGTCCGCACCGGACGGGCACGAAGCGCCGGCGCCGCCCGGCGCAGCGCCGAACCGACCACTTCATCGAGAGGTTGCCACTGCTTGCTGACCTGCAGCGCTCCCGATTCGATGCGGGTGAGCTGGAGCAGATTCTCCACGAGGCGGGTGAGTCGATCCGCCTCCGCATAGATCGTCTCGGTGAGCTCCCGCTGGGTCGGTTCATCCAACCGATTCTCGAGCATGGCGCTCGCCGAACCGGCGATCGCCGCGAGCGGAGTACGCAGATCGTGCGATACGGCGCTGAGCAGCGCGCTGCGCAAGCGCTCAGTATCCGCTTCGGCAAGGATCCGCTGCGCCTCCTGAGCCAGCCGATCGCGTTCCAGGGCCAGGGCGATTTGCGTGGCGAAGGACTCGAGCAGCTGGCGGCGCTCGAGGGAGAGCAGATCGTGATCGTCGGCCGGCTGCCACCCGACGACCCCCGCCGTCACGTCAAACCCGACGAGCGGCAGGTAAATCGCCTGTGCGCCGGGAAGCGTGTCGGTACCGCGTCCGGCGCTCTGCCGATGCTCGAACACCCAACGCGCCACCTCCAGCTCGGTGGCCGCTTCAGCGAATCCCTCACCACGCCGCACCACCGGCCGCAAGACCCCGTCCTCGGGCGCGAATAAGGCGATCGCCCCGCCGAAGATCGTCACCAGTTGCTCTTCGGCGGTGAGCGCTATCTGCATGCGACCGGCGGTGCTCGCCAGGGCCTGACTCACCCGGTACTGCACCTCGGTCCGCCGCTCCCGCTCGCGCGCCAACCCGACCTGCCGGCGGATCCGCGTGGTGAGCGCGCTGACCATCAGTGCCACAACCAGCATGATCAGAAACGTGTAGAGGTACGCCGGATCGTCCACGACGAGCGTGTAATACGGCGTGGTGAAGAAGAAGTTAAAGAGCAGCACACCCACGATCGACGCCACGATCGCGGGGCCCCGCCCGAGCCACGCCGCCGCCAGGACGACGGCGAGCAGGTAGGTCATGACCATATTGGGTTCTGTCAATCCCAGCGCGTGGAACGTGTGGGCTACGCCGGTGGCAACGGCGAGCAGGGCGAGCGCGACGACGTACGGCCACCCGGCCTGGCGTCGCGGAGCGACGGAGGGGGCGGACTGCGGCTCTTCCTCGACGCCCCGAATGACGTAGACGTCGATGTTGCCACTAGCGTCGATCAACCGGTCGACGACGGAGCGGCGCCAGAAGGGGCCCCAGCGGCCGCGGGCCGTCTTGCCGATGACGATCTTGGTGACGTTGCGCGACTGCGCGTAGCGCACGATCTCGTCGGCGACATGCTCGCCGGTGATGTTGACGGTTTCGGCGCCGAGCTGCTCAGCCAGCTTCAGATGCTGCGCGAGGCGCAGGCGGGCGGCTGCGTCGAGCTCGCGGCTGTCGCCGGTCTCCGCGTGTACGGCAATCCACTGGGCATGCATGGCCGCGGCCATGCGTTTTGCGGTCCGAATGACTTTTGCGGTCGTGGGGCTCGGGCCGACACATACGAGCAGCCGCTCGGTCGTGGGCCAGAGCTGCGTGCGCGTCTGCCCCAGCCGCGCCGTCTGCACCTCGTCGCTCACGCGGTCCGCAACGCGACGCATGGCCAGCTCGCGCAGCGCGACCAGGTTCGCCTTGCGAAAGAAGCGCTCGGCCGCCCGCTCCGCCTGTGCGGGCACGTAGACTTTGCCCGAGCGCAGCCGGTCGAGCAGGTCGTCCGGCGGCAGATCAACCAGTTCGACCTCGTCGGCCTCGTCGAAGGCGCGGTCGGGGATCGTCTCGCGCACCACGATGCCCGTGATCTGCGCGACGATGTCGTTGAGCGTCTCGATATGCTGAACGTTGAGCGTCGTCCAGACGTCGATGCCGGCGCCGAGCAGTTCCTGGATGTCCTGCCAGCGCTTGTGGTGGCGGCTGCCAGCGGCGTTGGTGTGCGCAAGTTCATCGACCAGGATCAGATCGGGCCGCTGGGCGAGCGCCGCATCCACGTCGAACTCGCGCAGCTTCATCCCGCGATAGTCGATCTCGCGGGGTGGCAACACGTGATGGCCGAGCACCAGCGCTTCGGTCTCCGGCCGGCCGTGCGGCTCGATATGCCCAAGAAGTACCGTGCGTGCACCGGCGGCTGCGAGGCGGGCGGCCTCCAGCATCGTGTAGGTCTTACCCACGCCGGCGGCATAGCCAAAGTAGATCTTGAGCCGGCCGCGCCGCGGCACACCAGGGGCCGAGCACTGCGGGTCTTCGAGCCGCAGCCGGGCGAGCATGGCCTCCGGATCGCGCGATTCACCGAGCATCGTCAGCCGCTATTGTCACCTGCCACAACCCCTGCTGTCGAGGACGGGGCAGGAATGTGCGCATCTGAAGCGCCGGGTGACGGCGAACATCAAGGCGCTCCCGCCGCCAGCATCTGCGAGATCGCCTCGATGGGAGCGGCCAGCAGGCCGGTGAGGATGAAGACAACGACCTGAAAAAGTAAGTCCAGCAGGTACATGGGACGACTCCTCCAAAATCACCAGCGGAAAGCGACGCCGATACCGACCAGGTAGTCGGGGGCCTCCTCGTTCAGCCCGACGCCAGCGCTAAAATCGATCTGCATGTTGTCATTGATGAGAAAAGCGAAGCCGCCATCAGCGGTGTGCGCACAATCGCTTTCGCGACGGGCGGGACAAATCCCGTAGTACTCGACGAAACTGCTGAGGCGGTCCGTCCAGGCATAGCTCAGGCCGGCTGAGCCGGCCGCCTGAAAGAAGCGCTCGCCGTCACTGACGGGCGCCGCGGCAATGCCGACGCCATAAAGGCGCAGCCTTTCCGTGAGCAGCCACCCATACGCCAGGCGCACGTCCGGCACAACAGCGCCCGCGCTCTTGCTGTCGCCGCCGACAGGGATTGCGAGGTTCCCCAGAAACGTCAGGTCGGGAACGAGACCATCGTTCTTCAGAAGCTGCGTGCGAAGGCCGAGCACCATATCGCTGGCGCCGTCGTCATGGTCCGCGGTTCGATAACGGCGTCCGGTGCGCGGCGATTCCGCGGTGAACTCCACCTCGCTCATCGAGTACCCGCTCCAGAGCGTGCGGATTTCGAGATTGTCGAGCAGTCCGAACCGGAGGTTCAGTTGACTCAACGCGTGGTCTCGGGCGTGGATGTCACTTTCGCTGTCATAGGTGTACGTGTAACCGAGCTCGAGTTGCAGGTAGCCGGGAGGCAAGACGACGGTTGTGTCGGCGAACCCCGGCCGATCGGTCGCGAGCGCGCCCTCGACCGGTGGACGCCACGTTAAGCGGAAGAGTCCCTCGCGCGCCGGCGATGCAGCGTCTTCAGCGCCACCGCCGGAGTCATCGTCCGGATTGGGCGAGCGATCGCCCGACGCCCGCGGGTCGTCGCCGACGGATGCCGGCGTCTGCGCGTCAATACGCGGATCACTGATCGCGACTGAAGCGAGCATCGCAACCATGCAGGCCCTGGAGTGTCCTTGGCTCATGGGTTGTTCGCCGCGAGCGCATCCAGGGCGAGGTTGAGGCGAAGCACGTTGACCAACGGCTCGCCTCCGAAAACGCGCAATGCGTCGACCTCGGAAGCGGACGCGATCACGGCCTCGACGTCGTGCAATGGAAGCCCGCGGGCAGCCGCCACACGGGGAACCTGGTAGCGTGCGGCGGCCCGCGTGATATGCGGGTCCATGCCCGATCCGGACGCAGCCATCAGGTCGGCGGGCACGGGCGCTGCGGTCGAGCCACCGTATTGCGCGATCAGCTCCCGCGCCCGTTCGGTGAGCCTGGGATTGGTTGGCGACAGATTCGAGCCGCCGGTGGCGCTCGCGTTGTAGTTGACGGCGGACGGCCGTGGCCAGAAGTACTCGGGTCGCGTGAAGGCCTGGGCGAGCTGCGCGGATCCGACGATCTGCCCCTGCTCATTCGTCAGCAGACTGCCGTCCGCTTTCCAGGGCACGACCATCTGTGCGAACGCGAGCAGCAGCGCGGGATAGGCTACGCAGCAAAGCAGGACGCTCAGAATCACAAGCCGCAGGTTGGTCAGCAGTTCTTTCATAACGAGTTTCCCTGATGCCACCCGATACGTCGTCAGGCCAAGCCCACGGAGGCGATGAGCAGGTCGATCAGCTTGATGCCGACGAACGGGACGATCACGCCTCCCAGACCGTAAATCATCAGGTTGCGCTGCAGCAACGCATTGGCTCCCACCGGCCGATAGCGTACGCCCCGCAATGCGATCGGGATCAGGCAGGGAATCACCAAGGCATTGAAGATCACGGCCGACAGAATGGCGGACTTGGGAGAGGCCAGGCCCATGATGTTCAGCGGAACAAGCTGCGGCAGCGCCACCAGGAAAATCGCCGGAATGATGGCGAAGTACTTCGCGACATCGTTGGCGATGCTGAAGGTGGTGAGCGCTCCGCGGGTCATCAGCATCTGCTTGCCGACTTCGACGACGCTGATCAGCTTGGTGGGATTGGAATCGAGATCCACCATGTTGGACGCTTCCTTGGCGGCCTGCGTGCCGGTATTCATCGCCACCGCCACGTCCGCCTGGGCGAGCGCCGGCGCGTCGTTCGTGCCGTCGCCGGTCATGGCCACCAGGCGGCCCTCGGCCTGGTACTTGCGAATGAGCTCGAGCTTGGCTTCGGGCGTGGCTTCGGCGAGGAAGTCATCGACGCCGGCTTCGGCGGCAATCGCGGTCGCAGTCGTGCGGTTGTCGCCGGTTATCATGACGGTCTTGATGCCCATGCGGCGGAGTTCCGCGAAGCGCTCCTTGATGCCGCCCTTGACGATGTCCTTGAGGTGAATGACGCCAAGCACGCGGGCGTCGGCGGCGACGACCAGCGGCGTGCCGCCGGATTTCGCGACCGTTTCCACCGCCTGGCGAACCGACTGCGGAATCGACGCGCCAAATTCCCCGACCCATTTTTCGACGGCATCGGCGGCCCCTTTTCGCACCCGCAGGCCGCCGCCCAGGTCCACGCCGCTCATCCGCGTCTCGGCACTGAACGCGACGAACTTGCCGCCCAGCGTCTCGAGGTTCCTTCCGCGCAGTCCGAACTGCTTTTTCGCCAGCACCACGATGCTGCGGCCTTCCGGCGTCTCGTCGGCCAGTGACGCAAGTTGGGCCGCGTCCGCGAGTTCATCGTCCTTCACGCCGGGCGCGGGAATGAACTCCGTGGCCTGGCGGTTGCCGAGCGTGACCGTCCCGGTCTTGTCGAGGAGCAGCACGTCCACGTCGCCGGCTGCCTCGACCGCACGGCCGCTCATCGCCAGCACGTTCCGCTGCCCGAGCCGGGCCATGCCGGCGATGCCGATCGCGGCAAGCAGGGCGCCGATCGTGGTCGGAATCAGGCAAACCAGCAGGGCCACGAGCGTCGGCATATCGATCGCAATCCCAAAGTACGTGCCGATCGGATACAGCGTGCCGCAGACAATCAGGAACGCGATGGCAAAACCCGCCAGCACGATCGTCAGGGCAATCTCGTTTGGTGTTTTCTGCCGCACCGCGCCCTCGACCATGGCGATCATCCGGTCGAGAAAGCTCTCGCCCGGGTCGGTGGTGACGCGGATGATCAACTGATCCGAAAGCACCCGCGTGCCGCCGGTAACCGCACTGCGATCGCCGCCGCTTTCGCGAATGACGGGGGCGCTTTCGCCGGTGATGGCGGATTCATCAACCGAGGCTACACCCTCGATCACTTCGCCGTCGGCGGGTATGACTTCGCCCGCCTCGACCACAACGACGTCTCCTTTGCGCAGCGCCGATGCCGCAACCTGTTCACGTGGACCGTGCTGGGCGTGCAGCAGGCGGTGCGCCATCACGTCCTTGCGCGCCTTGCGCAGGGTAGCGGCCTGAGCCTTGCCGCGCGCCTCCGCCAGCGCCTCGGCGAAGTTCGCGAAGAGCACCGTCAGCCAGAGCGTCACCGTGATGAGCGTGAAATAAAGGGGATCGCCGGTGTGCGTCGCGATGGCCTGGACTGTGACGGCGGTGGTCACCGCCGCGCCGATCTCGGTGATGAACATCACCGGGTTGCGCATCATCACTCGTGGGTTGAGCGTCCGAAACGCCTGCGCAAGCGCCGGCATCAGTATGTCGCGGCTGGTGAGCGACGCCGCGCGGTTGGGACCGGGCGACGCGCCCGCTCGCGGGACCGCGGGGGTTTCCACGTTCTGTGCGCCAATCAGGGTCATGATGATCAAGACTCCGGCCGTCAACTCAGATAGCGAGGTGTTCCGCGACCGGCCCGAGCACGGCCAGTGGCAGAAACAGCAGCGCGCCCACAATGAGCACGACAGCGGTCAGCACCGTTCCGAACATCCACGTATCTACGCGGAAGGTGCCGGATGATTCCGGCGTTGCCTTCTTCGCGGCGAGGAATCCGACGATGGCCAGCGGTGCGATGATGGGAATGAACCGCCCCAGGAGCATCACGACGCCGGTCGCGATATTCCACGGCACCGTGTTGTCGCCAAGCCCTTCGAAGCCCGACCCGTTGTTGGCAGCCGCCGAGCTGAACTCGTAGACGATCTCACTCAGTCCGTGGCTTCCGGGATTGTTGAGCGTGCCGGCACCCCAGGCCGTCGAGGCAAAGAGGGCCGTGCCGCCGAGGATGAACACCGGGTGCGCGAGCAGCGCGATCGCCGCGAGTTTCATCTCGCGGGCCTCGATCTTGCGGGTAAGGTACTCCGGCGTCCGTCCCACCATCAGCCCGGCGATGAAGACCGCGACGATGATGAAGATGAACATGTTGATCAGGCCGACGCCGACTCCACCGAAGATGACGTTCAGCCACATCCCCGCCATCGGGAGCAGTCCGGTGAGCGGATTCAGCGAGTCATGCATCGCGTTGACCGAACCGTTGGATGTGGCTGTCGTGGAGACCGCCCAAAGCGGGCCGGCGGTCGTGCCGAAACGCAGCTCCTTGCCCTCGAGGTTCATCGCGTCGCCGACCGGCAGGCCGGCAAACGCCGCCGTCGGGGCCGATTCGGTGATGGCGGCGCAAGCAACAAAGGCGAGGTACAGCGCGAGCATCACGCTGAAGATCACTGCGGCGTGGCGCATGCGCTGCGTGATGCGCCCGAACATCCAGACCGTGGCCATCGGAATGAGCACGATGGCCACCGTGCAGATGATGTTCGACCAGAAGCCGGGATTCTCGAAGGGATGGGTGCAGTTTGGCCCGAAGTAACCGCCGCCGTTGGTCCCGAGCTGCTTGATCGTGACCATTGCTGCGACCGGCCCACGGGCGATTGTCTGGGTGACACCTTCGAGCGTCGTTGCGACGGCGGCGCCATCCAGTGTCATGGGCGTGCCCGCAAGGATCAGCAGCACCGCCACGATGAGCGACAGCGGAAGCAGGACCAACCCCGTCGCGCGCCAGAGGTCCTGGTAGAAATTACCCAGGAGCGTGCGTCCGGACAGTCCACGGCACAGCGCCGTCACCGCGGCGATCCCGGTGGCTGCCGAAACGAACTGCAGCCACATGAGCCCGAACAACTGCGAGAAGTAGCTCAGCGACACTTCGCCGGAGTAATGCTGCAGATTCGTGTTGCTCGTGAAGCTAGCCGCGGTGTTGAACGCCAGCGACGGTTCCAGGGCGGCCTTCGCATCCGGGTTCAGCGGGTGAACGCCCTGCGTCGTGAGAATCGCGAAGACGAGCAGGTACATCACCAGGTTGAACAGGAGCATCGAGCCCGCGTATCGCTTCCAATTCTGCGGGCTTGATGCCGGGCTGCCCAGCAGCCGCGTGCAGAGCGCCTCATAGGCCGCGCGGCGCGGACCCGACTCGCTCGGATCCATCGCCCAGCGCATGTACGCACCCAGCGGCCACGCCAAGCCGAGGCTCAGACCGATGACCAGCATGGGACTGGATATTTCCAGCATTGGTACACGATCCACGGAAGTCTTGCGCTGGCCTAGAACCGCTCCGGACGCAGCATGGCGTAGATGAGGTAACCCAATGACAGCACCGCCACGATTATGATCGCCACATTCATGAACGGCACCTGCAGTCAGACACGGTCACAGAACCAGACAAAGGCGGCGAGAACACCGAAACATGCCACGCCCAACAACAGCATTGCCCACCACATCACGTACTGCTCCTGCGCACCAGCCGGCCAAACACCCGTCTCGGCGATGACCGCCACGGCCCAGAGAATCGTCCACGCGAGCGACACACCGACCACTGCCTTCACGTCCGCCCTGCCGACACGGCCCATCCGCTCCGCAACCCCAACTCGCGGCATCCACGCAACGATGACCCAAACCCAGGCATAGCTCGACAGGATGAACCCATACCCGCCGAACAGGATTGCCAGGATTTGCCACATCGCGCAACGCCTTCGGTGACAATCTACGACGCTGCACGTCAAGACGAGGTCAATTCCGCCCGGGCGAGCATCAAGATTGCATCAAGATGTGGGCGAAGGCGAAACGCCGCCCCGCAAGAACGAGCGAGACGCTTGCGCTGGATGGCGCCGTTGCCCATCTTCGAGGCAGGCGACAGAAGCCTTGCCCATTCCGCGGCAAGCTGATCGATATCATGGTTCACGGACGCGGATGAGTACCTGGAGCGCGTCACCGCGCGCTCGTCCGGACCGGAGCCGGCCAGCGCCAGCGGCGGGCGACGTTGACGAGGGCGATGAGGACGGGCACTTCGACCAGGGGGCCGATGACAGCTGCGAAGGCCTGGCCGCTGGAGAGGCCGAAGACCGCGATGGCCACGGCGATGGCGAGTTCGAAGTTGTTGCTCGCCGCGGTGAAGGCGATCGTCGCGGTCTTGCCGTAGTCGGCCCCCAGCCGCTTACCCATCCAGAACGACACCACGAACATCACAATGAAGTAGATGCACAGCGGCAGCGCGATGCGCAGCACGTCGAGGGGCAACTGCACGATGCGATCGCCCTTGAACGAGAACATCACGACGATGGTGAAGAGCAGCGCAACGAGCGTGATCGGCGAGATACGCGGCACGAAACGCGACTCGTACCAGTCCCGGCCCTTGCGGCCCACCAGGATGAAGCGGGTGAGCATGCCGGCGAAGAACGGGATGCCCAGGTAGATGAGCACGCTCCAGGCGATCTGGCCGATGGTGATGTTCACAACCGCGCCCTGCAGTCCGATCAAAGGCGGCAAAACGGTGATGAAGAGCCAGGCGTAGACGGAGAAGAAGAGGATCTGAAAGATCGAATTGAACGCGACGAGACCGGCTGCGTATTCGCGGTCGCCGTCGGCGAGATCGTTCCAGACGATGACCATGGCGATGCAGCGGGCCAGGCCGATGAGGATGAGGCCGACCATGTAATCGGGATAGCCGCGGAGCAGCAGCACGGCGAGGGCGAACATGAGCAGCGGGCCGATGATCCAGTTCTGCACGAGCGAGAGGGTGAGCACGCGGACGTCGCGGAAGACGTCGGCGAGTTCCTCGTAGCGCACCTTGGCGAGCGGCGGATACATCATGAGGACGAGGCCGATCGCGATGGGCACGTTGGTCGTGCCGACGGAGAAGCGGTCGAGGAAGGCCTCGATGCCGGGTATGAAGTGACCGAGCGCGACGCCGAGCCCCATGGCGAGGAAGATCCAGAGCGTCAGGAAGCGATCGAGGAACGACAGGTGGCGCGGATGGTCGGCGCCGGCATTCGCGCACTGCACGTTCGGTCCGCTGCTCATGACTGAGGGCTCCGGGGGTTGGCTGTTGCGCGGAGTGTACTACAGAGTCGGTGAGAAGGTGAGAAAGTGCGAAGGTGGGAAAGTGATAAGATCACGTTAGGCGGAAGATGAAGCGCAGGGTGAAGTAGATGCCTACGGCGATGAAGAGGACTCCGGTCACGCGGCGGGCCCAGCGTTCGAAGAGCTCGATGCGGTGGAACGCCTTGCCGACGGCCTGGGTGCCGAAGGCGATCAGGACGGCGAAGGCGAGCACGGGCAGCGCGGTTCCGGCGCCGTAGACGAGCGGCAGGGTGACGGCTGACTCGGCCTTGACGGCGAGGGGAATCAGGCTGCCGAAGAACAGAGCGGCTGACGACGGGCAGAAGGATAGGGCGAAAACCACACCGAGGGCCAGGCCGGACCACACGCCCCAGTTCTGCACGCCCTGGCTGGCGCGGGTGGTCCATCCGCCGCGTCCGGTGGGCAGCGCGATCAGGCCGAGCAGCACCATTCCCACCAGGATGAGCACGGGGCCGAGCAGCTTGTTCATGTACTTCTGCAGCCAGTGGGAGACGGTCGGTGCAGCCAGCACGCTGGTAACCAGCAGCGCCGCGAGGGACACGTAGACGAGGCTGCGGCCGACGGCGTAGAGGATGCCGGTGGTGAGTGCGGAGCGTGGGCGGTCGACGCGTCGGGCGATGAAGGAGACGGCTGCGATGTTGGTCGCCAGCGGGCAGGGGCTGATGGACGTGAGGATGCCCAGCCACGCGGCTGTTGCGATCACGATGAGGGCGTCGCCGGTCACGCTCAGGGCTCCAGGTAGAGGCGCGTGTTGTTGACGACGTAGCGGGCGAAGGCCGGCTCGTCGTGCACGAGGTCCCAGACCTTGTCGAGGTTGATCCACGACGCGTCGGCGTCGTCCTGGCGATCGACGAGGACGAGGGAGCTTGCGACCAGCGCGTAGTCGTCGACGAAGTGTTCGTTGGCGGGTTCGTCGGTGTTGACCGCGTGCCATTCGAGCGCGCCGCTGGCGAGTTCGGCGGCGAACGCGTCGGCGAGGGCGTCGTGGGCCTGCCGTTCGATGGCGAGGCAGGTCTTGCAGCGTTGGGTGCTGTGGAAGTAGTAGGCGATGGTGGTGTGGCGCGGTTCGGGCGCCGGTGCGGAGGCATCTGCCAGGCCGGAGGTGCCTGCGCCCGCGTCAACGGACGTGGATTCCGCGGTTGGCGCGACACGGGTTTGCGCAGCGGAGGTCGAAGCGTCCGCGACGCCCGGAGAGGCGACCGCAGGCGTGGTTTCGCGGCTGCGGGTCTCGTCGACGACGAGGTACGCAACGCTGCCGATGACGAAGAGGAGCAGTAGAGGGGTGACGATCGATTTCGTTTTCATGGCATTCCCATCAGACGAGCAGCTTGGAGATTTCGTCGATGCTGGGCACTTGGCCCGAGACTTTCACCTGTCCGTCGACGGCCAGCGCCGGCGTGAGCATGACGCCGCGGCGGACGATCTCGTTGATGTCCTTGACGTGGACGAGTTCATAGGTGAGGCCGAGCCGGTCGGCGGCTGCCTTGGCGGTCTGTTCGAGCTGGTTGCATTTGGGGCATCCGGTGCCCAGCACTTCGATTTTCATGGTCAGTATGCTCCGGTTTCGGGGTCCGTGGTTCAGGGCAGCGCGGCGACGGGCGCCGCGCCCCCGCCGTGCGTTGCGCCGTAGGTCAGTCCGACGATGGTGGCGGCCACGACGATCAGGAGGCTGAAGGCCGCGGTCTTGCGGGCCCCCATCACCTTGATGAGGACGATCATGTTGGGCAACGAGAGGGCCGGGCCGGCGAGGAGCAGCGCGAGTGCGGGACCGGGAGCCATGCCGTGCTCGATCAGCGCCTGGGTGATCGGGACCTCCGTGAGGGTGGCGAAGTAGAAGAGCGCCCCCACCATCGACCCGACGACGTTGGCGCGGAGGCTGTTGTCGCCGACGAGCGCACCGATCTGCTTGTCGGGCAGCAGCGCCGAGATGAAGCCGACGACGAACACGCCGCCGAAGAGCAGGGGCACGAGCAGCTTGGTGAAATCCCAGGTGTGGTGCATCCACTGCCCGAACTCGTCGCGGGTCACCCAGCGCCAGACCATGGCGGCGAGGGCGAGGCCGCAGAGGCCCGCGAGCCACCAGCGGACGTGGTGCACCGTGATGACCCAACTGGTCGCCTCGGCGATGTCGGCGATCTGCGTCTTGGGCAGCGTCAGGCGGTCGCCGGCGCGCAGGCCGTCGGTGCTTTCCTGCACCTGGATCATGACCTCGACGCGCATCTCCTGGAGGATGACGCCGCGGACGCGCGTGCCGTCGGTGCGGGTGACAATGGCGTTGCCGGGGTTGTACCAGTCGGAGAAGACGAGGAAGCCGATCATGGCGGCGAGGAGCAGGCCGCTTTGCCAGCCGCGACGTCCGCCCGGCGGCGGATCGGGCAGTACGGCGGCTGCCGCCACGCGAGCGCGCTCCTCGCGGCGGAAGATCCTCGCCATGCCCAGTCCGACGAGGAACGCGAAGAGCACGGCGCCGGCGGCGCGCCACAGGCCGATGTCGAAGCCGAGGACGCGGGCGGTGAGGAAAATCGCCAGGATGTTGATGGCGGGTCCGGAGTAGAGGAACGCGGATGCGGGTCCGAGTCCGGCGCCCATCTGCCAGATGCCGGCGAACATGGGGAGCACGCTGCAGGAGCAGACGGCGAGGACGGTGCCGGCGACGGAGGCGACGCTGTAGGCGGCGAGCTTGTTGGATTTCGGGCCGAGGTAGCGCATGACCGTCGCGGGCGACAGGAAGGTGATGATGCCGCCGGCGATGAAGAGTGCGGGCACGACGCAGGCGAGGGTATGGTTGCGGGCGTACCATTGGAGGAGTTTGAACGCTTCGAGGATGGCGGCGGTGACTTTGGGGTTCGCGAGGGGCAGGAGGTAAGCCACGAGGAAGACGGTGAGGATGGCGGCGAGGATTTTGAGTTGCTTGCGATCCATGGGTTTGGGTTTTCCGATGGTTTGCGGGTGGCGGCGTCCTATTCCTATATGCCCATTTCGCCATGTAACGTCGCTGCGCGAAGCGCGGCGGGTGGCGGAGGGGTGGTCAGCCAAGGGCCTCCTGGTGGGCCTTGAGGTTTTCGGTCAGCACGGTTTCGATGCACTTCCAGAAGCCGGCGAGGCAGCACACCTTGACGCGGTAGAAGGACATCACGCCCTCCTTGCGGTCTGCGACGAGTCCGGCCTGCTTGAGGACGGCGAGGTGCTTGGAGACGGTGGACTGGTCGGCGCCGACGAGGTCGGTGAGTTCGCAGACGCAGCGTTCGCCGGCCTCGAGGGCGTCGAGGATCATGAGGCGCGAGGGGTGGGCGAGGGCCTTGGCGATGGCGGCGCGGGCGGCGTAGCGTTTGCGGGACTGGAGGTTGCGGGCTTTCATGGCTTCATGGCCATTATAGAATGTAAGGGCGGCGGGTCAAGGCGGGGAGGGGGAAATGATGAATGATGAATGCGGAATGATGAATGGGTCAACGTTACTGACGTCAGGGATGCTTCGTTGGGTTTGGATATGCGCTCTTTTCAGGGGAGGGGGCGGCCCTGGTAGAGGATGGGCCAGGTGCGCATCCGGGCCAGTCTGGGATCGGCCAGCAGGACGCGCATGATGCGGGTGACTTCGGCGGGGCTGAAGTCACGATGGTTGCGGATCTCGATGCGCCCCGGGGCGATCATGCCAGCCAGGGCGTTGCCGGCGTAATCGTCTGCGTAGGAAATTGCCTCCACCTTGTGGTCACGGTGCTGTTCGGTCACGGGGATGAAGATCGCGCCGCGATCGTTGAGCACGACCTTGGCGGAGAGGCCCGGGTGAGCGATGACCGCCGCGAGAAAATCGAGGCCCACGAGGTGCAATGCACTGTCCTGCCTGTCGCCGTTCATGATGCAGGTGCGAAAAAAAAAAAGCGGAATGATGAACGGGGCGAGCCCATTCATCATTCCGCATTCATCATTCATCGTTCGGGCGACTGCGCCGCCCGTCCGCTTCCTTACGGGCGCGGCTCTGATTGCGCCAGCCCCCGACTAGGCCAAGTTCATGGTCATGAGGAACTCGGCGTTGGTGCGGCACTTGCTCAGGCGGTTGCGGAGCAGTTCGACCGCTTCGACCGGGTTCATGTCGGACAGCACGCGGCGCAGGCGGTAGACCAGCTCGAGCTCCTTCGGGTCGAGCAGCAGTTCCTCCTTGCGGGTGCCGGAGGCGCTGATGTCGATCGCCGGCCAGACGCGCTTGTCGACGAGACGGCGGTCGAGGTGGAGTTCGCTGTTACCGGTGCCCTTGAACTCCTCGAAGATGACCTCGTCCATCTTGGAGCCGGTGTCGACGAGGGCGGTGCCGATGATGGTGAGCGAGCCGCCCTCCTCGATGTTGCGCGCGGCGCCGAAGAAGCGCTTGGGCTTCTGCAGGGCGTTGGCATCGACACCACCGGAGAGGATCTTGCCGGAGTGGGGAATTTCGGTGTTGTGGGCGCGGGCGAGGCGCGTGATGGAGTCGAGGAGGATGACGACGTCGCGGCCGTACTCGACCAGGCGGCGGGCCTTCTCGATGACCATGTCGGCGACCTGCACGTGGCGCGAGGCCGGTTCGTCGAACGTGGAGCTGACCACCTCGGCGGAGGTGTTGCGCTCCATGTCGGTGACTTCCTCGGGGCGTTCGTCGATGAGCAGGATGATGACGTAGGCCTCGGGGTGGTTCTTGGAGATGGCGTTGGCCATCTTCTGGAGGAGGACGGTCTTGCCGGTGCGCGGCGGCGCGACGATGAGCATGCGCTGGCCCATGCCGATGGGCGTGGCCAAGTCGACGATGCGCATGTTGAGTTCGCCGGGTTCGGTTTCGAGGAGCAGGCGGCGATGCGGGTGCATCGCGGTGAGGTCCTCGAAGTTGGTGCGGTCGGTGACCTCCTCGGGGTCGGCGAAGTTGATGGCCTCGACGCGGAGGAGCGCGAAGTAGCGTTCGGACTCCTTCGGCGGGCGGATCTGGCCGGAGACGGTATGGCCCGTGCGCAGGCCGAAGCGGCGGATCTGCGACGGGGAGATGTAGATGTCATCCGGGCAGGGGAGATAGTTGTACTCGGGGCTGCGGAGGAAGCCGAAGCCGTCGGGCAGGATCTCGAGCACGCCCTCGCCGTACATCATGCCGGTCTGGTGGATGCGTTGCTTGAGGATCTTGAAGATGAGGTCCTGCTTCTTGAGGCCGCTGAACTCCTCGAGGCCTTCCTGCTTGGCGACCTCGTGCAGTTCCTGCACGGTCATCTTCTGGAGTTCCTTGATGTGGACGTTGCCGCGTTTGATTTCCTCGTACTTGGCGTGCGTTTCGGCATCCAGGTTGGAGGGGGTGGCGGCGGGCGCCGGGGCGGCGGCGCCGGTTTCCTCGGCGGCGTCGTTGACGTCTTCAGCCACGGGTGCGGTATCGTCCGGCTCCACTTCGGCGACGGCTGCGCTGGTTTTGGGCCGGGCGCGGTTGCTGGTGATGGAGCGTTTGCGTTGGGGTGAGGATTTGCCGGAAGCGGGTCTGGTGTTGGGTGTCTTGCTCCGGCCGGTGTTGCCTGCCATCGATGTGGCCTCCCGACGTTGTGCGTCGTCTATGGTAACAAGGTAATCCGAGTGATGCCTGTATTGAATCGCCGGGGTGGGCGCCGCAGCCGGTCCTGGTGATGCCGTTTTGACCTTGGCGGGCGGTTGGCCCGTGCCACGCCGGCGTGATCCGACCTGGTCAGGAATGTTGCGGTGGTTGCCGCGTCAGGTTTTTCGCATTGCTCCGCGGAGCGGAGCCTCCAACTGGTCCACGGGGTTCGGATGATTCGTCGTGCGGGGCCCGGTCACCGGGTGGTGGGGACGGGCTTTGACATTTTCGAATCGCCGGGAGCGCTCGTGGGTAATTCCGGTGAAACTTGCGGGCGGCCAAACGCTTCGGCCGTCGCGGATCAGGGTGCTTCGTTCCGGCTGGTTGCTGCGAGCCGGGAGAGCAGTTTGTTTACATCGTTGCGGAGTTCTTCCAGATCCGTCGAGTTGTTGATCACTACATAATCGGCACTGGTTCGCTTTTTGTCCAGCGCATTCTGCGATTTTTCTCGACGGCGCCAGTCGTCCTCATGCCAGCCGCGTTGTTCGACGACGCGGCTGCGGCGCACCGCCTCGTCGGCGTCGACGAAGATAACCGCGTTGCAGCGTTGGTCCAAGCCGGACTCGAGCAACAGCGGCGTATCCAGCACGATCGCCCAGACGCGGGGATCCTGTTGGAACTTCGCGATGAGCCGTTCGCGTTCGGCGGCGATGCGCGGATGCAGCAGCGCTTCGAGTCGGCGGCGTTCGGCGTCGTCGGCGAAGATCATCTGCGCGATGCGCTGTTTGTCCAGCGCTCGCGTTGAATCGAGTATTCCCTCACCCCACCAATCGACCAGGGTGCGGACCACTTCGGGTTCGCGCAACTGGGCGCGGTTGAGCGCGTCCGACTCGATGACGGCTGCCCCGGTTTCGCGGAGCAGTCCGGCGACGGTGGACTTGCCGGAACCGATACCGCCCATCAGGCCGATGATGGGTTTGCGCTGAAGCCCCCCGTCCTGTGGCTCGGTCACCCGCGTTGCCTCCCCTGCGAGCGGCGCACGGCAGGCCGCCATCGCGCTTGCGAATCGCGGGCGCTCGCTGAAACCGCACAACTCACCAGACGTCGTGAAACCGTCACGCTAAAGCGACGACGAGGTGAACGGTGAGGAGTCCGGTGTGGAAGAATCCACCCCCTCTTTGACCCGGCAGCCATGCTACCCGATCGCGACGAAACCCGCCAGAGGACGGCAAAGGAGGACTACCGGCGGTGCATCGGCAGACCTGCGACCGGAGCCGCAGCAAAACCCCGCTGCCGATTCGCCGGTATTGTATCGCTGACCGGCGGGAGTGTCACGCGGCACCCGGCGATTTGCGGGGACGGGACCGAATCTGTCACTCAGGCGGGCTCGGGCTCGGCGATGACGGTGGTTTCGAAGGCTGAAATCGAGGTCGCGGGGTCGCGCCAGGCGTCGGCCGGGAGGCCGGCCTTCTGGCGGCAGCACTCGGAGAGGAAGGTCTCGAGGGACCAGTTGCGTTCGGCGGCGACCTGGGGGAGGAAGCAGCCGCGGCGGCCCTCGCGGGCGATGACGACGCCGTGGCGTCCGACGACGAGGCGGGTCCAGTCGGCGACGGGCTCGAGCACCCCGAGGATAGAGATTTCGATGTGCAGGTCGGGGAGTTCGGCGTGGGTGATGGGATCGCGGGTGAAGCGCGGGTCGGCGAGTGCGGCTGACGTGATGTCCGGGAGGATTTCGCCGAGGGTCTGGTCGGTGGTGAAGCGGCCCATGCAGCCACGGAGGGCGCCGTGGCGGCGGAGGGTGACGAACGCCCCACCGCACGGGAGGGTGGCTGCGAAGTCGGGCGACGGTTCGGGCGCACGGCGGGTGAGGATTGCCTCCGCGGTTCGGCGCACGTAGCGAAGCAGATCGGCGTGATCGGCGGGAGTCATGGCAGCGCTCGCAGGGACGTGAAACGAGTGCGCTTCATTATAGGCGGCGCAGGTGGGTGCGAAAGAAGCGATTGAGGGAGCGGCGCGTGCGCCGGGTTTCGTGGGTGCGCGGCACCGGCTGTACGCAACGCGGGTGGCGTTCAGTAGCCAGCGAAGCAATCGACTTCGACGACGACGTTTTGCGCGTCGAGGAGGAAGGCGCAGATCTGGGGGGCGATGGCGCGGTTGTAGACGGCGACGTGGGTGACGTTTTCGGGGACGGGGCGGACGCGGCGGCCCCACTTCCAGGAGCCGGTCACCTCGTCGACGCGGTCGGGGTCGCCGTTGGCGGCGGTGACGTCGGCGAAGGGTGTTCCGGGCGGGAAGTTGGCGATGCGGGCGACCATGCGGTTGGTGATCAGGGCGTCGCGCAGGTAGAGGCCGGTGAGGCCGAGGAGCACGATGACGCTGGTGGCGACGACGATGCGATTGAGGCGTCCGGGTTTCATGGGGTTCGGGCGGTTCGTGGTTTTCGGGTCGATGCGGTTTCAGTTCCGCGTCGGTCGGCCTTGGCGGGCGGCGCCCGCCCTACTTGGTTTTGTCCACATCAAGCACGTTCCACCAGGCGGTCGATCAGGAAGTCGGACTGGACGAGGGCCTGGTCGGTGAATGCGCCGAAGAAGGCGCGGACGTCGCGGAAGTTGTCGGCGAAGGCGGCGCGGTCGCCGCGTTCGACGGCGGCGCGGAGCTGGTTCACGGCTTCGGCGTAGGCCGCGGTGACCTCGCCGGTGCGCGGGTTGGACATCTGGATCGACGCGTAGAGGTCGGGCGACTGGGCGAAGTGCCGGGCGGTCATGAGCAGTTCGAGCAGGTAGATGGGCGAGGTGAACGCGAGGGTCTCGTCCATGGGTACCTGGAGCGTCGCGAGGGTGCGGCCCATCACCTCGGTGGCGAAGTGGACGAGCACCTGCACGACGGCCATCACGCGGTCGTGGTTTTCTCCATCGGTTTCGAGCATGGTCAGGCCGCGGGCGTGGAGCACGCCGCGCAGCCAGGCGAGCCAGTCGTCGCCGCGGCCGGGGGTGAGCACGATGCGCTGGCCCTGGAGGGAGTGGACGCTGGGGCCGAAGAGCGGGTGCGTGCCGACGACGCTGGCGCGCGACGCGCGGAGCATGGCGGCGAGCGGCGCGGCCTTGGTCGAGGTGACGTCCATGAGCAGCGCGTCCGCGCGGACGCGGGGGCCGAGTTCCTCGATGACGGCGACGGTGTGGTCGATGGGGACGCTGATGACGACGACGTCGGCGACTTCGGCGGCCTCGCGCGGGGAGAGGCGGGTGTCGACGTCGGCGATCATGACGGCGTGGCCGACGTCGGCGAAGAGGCCGGCGAGGCAGCGGCCCATGCCGCCCTTGCCGCCGATGACGGCGATGGTGCGGGGTTCGACGTCGAGGGGCACCTCGGCGCGGAGGGCGGCCTGGCGGTCGCGGCTGGCCCAGAGGATGAGGCGGAACATGCTCTCGATCATTTCGGGGGAGAGTCCGAGGGGTGCGGCGCGGTTGCGGCGGTCGTCGAGGAGTTCCTTTTCGCGGTCGAGGTCGCGGATCTGGATGCCGTGTTCGCGTTTGTAGCGGGCGATTTCGGCGACGATGCCGTTGCGCCGGCTGAGCTGCTGGAGCACGTCGTGATCGATCGCGTCGATCATGGCGCGGAGCACGGGCAGCGGCCGGGAGGTGAGGGGTTCGTCGGATGTCTTCTGGCGTTTGGGCATCGTTGGGTTTTGCAGGGTCCTCAGTGTCGGGTCCGGTGCGGGGCGGGTCGCCGGCTCACCGGATTCTGATGGTACCGACGAGCAGCAGCCAGCCATAGAGGGACTGCACGGCGAACGCCTTGGCGTAGACGGCGGTACCGAGCGCCTCGGTGGGCAGCCCGCTGTAGCGGAGGGCGGCCCAGAGCCCCCCCACCGTCGCGCCGGCGGAGAGGATGACGAGCACGCCGCCGATACGGAGGAGGCCGACGCGCCACGACTGCAGCACCCATCCGATGGCGATGGCCACGCCCAGACCGAGCCCGCCGAACGTGGGCCGGACCCAGTGCGGCAGGATGGACTCGTACCAGCCATACTCCCGTTTGACGTAGTAGTACAGCCAGATAGTCAGGCCGATGGCGATCGGCGTGAGCATCATGCCCAGCAGGGCCAGACCGCGGCTGCGGATGAGCGCGGCGCTGCCGCTCATGATCATCCAGAGTCCGATGACGGAGGTCAGGCCGAGCCACCCGTAGGTGATTTGTCCGAGGCGGAACTGGGCCTGCTGGGTGGCTGCGGCGCGTTGGGCCTTGGTCGGCGCGGGTGTCGGCGCTTCTTTGGGAGTCTGCGCGCCGTCCTCGGGCTGCGTGGTTGTGGCTGGCGCGTGGTGGGCGTTGCTGCCCGCCATGACGAGCAGCAGTTCGCCTTGCATGAATTCGTTTTCGGCCCACGGCCACGCGTGGAACCAGGTGGCGTAGAGCCAGGCGACGCCGACGACGAGGGTGAGCAGCGCGACGGCGCGCAGGCGCAGGGACAATCCGGGTGCGGCGCCGGGAGCGGCGACGCGTGGAGTCTCCTTGGCGGAGTAGACGACGTGGATTTGCAGATCGCGAAAGTCGGTCATCGCCCCTGCTTATGATACGAGGACTTTCCCCACCGGTTGCGTTCGGGCGGCTCAGGCGGCCCGGGGGCCGACGCTGACGAACAGGCCCTCGCCGTCGATCGGGAAGCTGGCGAAGTACTCGGCCAGGGATTCGCGTCCAACGGCGTCGACGGCAGCCAGGCGTTGTTCGACGGTCCGCGGTTGGCCGCGGTAATCGACGTCGTCCATGACCTGGACGAGGCGGTGATACGGCGATTCCCCCTCGACTGCAAGGGATGTCCGGCGTTTGTTGCGCACGCGCTGGATTTCGGCGGGGGTGACGGAGTCGGTCATGATCCGTTTGGCCTCGGTGCGCATGGCGGTTTCAACGGCTTCGGCCTTATCGGGGTCGCACTGGGCGAGGAGGATGAGGAGCCCACAGTCCGAGAAATCCAGCCGGTAAGCGGCTGCATGGGGGCAGAGCCCCTCCTGCTCGATGGCCCAGAAGAAGCGGGAGTTGTTTCCGCCGAGGATGATGGCGAGGGCCTCGCCGGTTTCGTGGAGGGGGCTGATGCCGCTGGGAGCGGGGTAGGTGAGGGCGATCACCTGCTGGTTGAAGCGTTCCAGGCGGCGGGTGACGCGGCCGGAGTGGAGGGTGGGGACGGTGCGGCGGCTCGGGGAGGCGCCGGGTTGCCACTGATCGCAGTGTTTTTCGGCGAGGGCGACGAGTTCATCGGGATCGACGGCGCCGGCGGCGACGAGGACCATGTTGTCGGGTGCGTAGCGGCTCTGGAAGTACGCGTGCATCTGGTCGCGGGTGAGCGGATCGATGGTGCGTTCGTAGCCGAGCACGGGCCAGCCGAGGGGGTGGCCCTTGAAGAGTTCCTCGATGAGGACGTCGAAGGCGACGTGTTCGATGCGGTCGTTGCTCTGGGCGATTTCCTCGAGGACGACCTTTTTCTCCATGGCGAACTCGTCGGGGGGCAGCACGGAGCGCATCATGTCGGCGAGGATGTCGATCTGCTTATCGAGGTCGGCGGCGCGGGTCACGCTGTAGTAGAAGGTGCGGTCGTGGGAGGTGAACGCGTTGGGCTGGCCGCCGATGCGATCGAAGTCGATGTTGATGTCGGTGGCGGAGCGGTGCGCGGTTCCCTTGAAGCACATGTGTTCGAGGAAGTGGGAGACGCCGGCGACGTCGGGGGTTTCGTCGCGTGAGCCGGTGCGGCAGAGGAAGCCGGCGGCTGAGCTGCGCACGTCATCCATGCGTTCGACGACGATGCGCAGGCCGTTGGCGAGTTCGTGATTGAAGAAACGAGCGCTCATGGAATTCCCTGTGAGTGAGTATCTCCGGTTCTGCCGCGCGGTCGCGGCGAATCACGCCGTGAGCGGTTCGGGCCCCAGCGTAACGACGCTGCGCGGGGCCTGGGCGATGTAGCGGGCCGCGAAGTCGCGGACCTGCTCGACGGTCACCGCCCGGAGCCGGTCGAGTTTTTCCTCCATCGGCACCGGCCGGCCGAAGTGGATGATGTCGTCGGACTGTTCGCTGCAGCGCGTGCGGGTCTGGTCGCCGCGGACGGCGGCGCGGACAAGGAAGCCGGCGAGCGCGCGGCTCACCTCCTCGTCGGTGACGTCGGTGGCGACGCGTTCGAGTTCGCGGAGCAGCGTGGCGTAGGTCTGCTGGCAGCGTTGCGGCGTGGTGGCTGCCCCGACCATGAGCAGACCGGAGCCGCGTGGGTTTTCGCTCCAGGCCCCCACCCAGTAGGCCAGGCCCTGTTTTTCCCGTACTTCGGTGAAGAGGCGGGCGCTCATGCCGCCGCCGAGCACGCCGAGCAGCAGGCGTTCGGCGGGCCGATCGTCATGGTTGACGGGCACACCGCGGAGGGCGATGGCGATCTGTTCCTGTTCGGTCGGCTTGTCGTGGTGGGTGGCGACGGCGTCGAACTCGATCGGGCGCGGGTCGCGGTTGGACTGTGTTGCGGGCCCGAATCCGGCGAAGGCGCGTTCGATGCATTCGGCGACGGCCTGCGGTTCGAGGGGGCCGGCGGCGGAGACGATCATGCGGCCGGCGCCGTAGTGTTTCTGCCAGAAGTTCACGAGGTCGTCGCGGGTGACGGCGTCGAGGGTTTCGCGTTCACCGGCTGCATGGCGGCCGAGGATCGGGCCGAGCGCCTGGCGGTTGATGAATTTGTCGCAGAGGCCCTGGGCGTCGTCGTTGAGGGTGAGCAGTTCCTGGCGGCCGAGTTCGACGGCGACGTCGCAGGCGTCGGCGGGGAACGTGGGGGTGCGCAGGAATTCGGCGTGGAGTTCGACGCAGCGCGGGAAGAACTCGGGGAGCACGAGACCGGAGAAGCCGGTCATTTCGCGTCCGGACCAGCTCGAGGTCATGGCGCCGATTTCGTCGAAGGCGTCGCTGAGGCCGCGGCCGTCGTGCTGTTGCGTGCCCTTGTCGAGGGTCTGCTCGACGAGGCGGGCGAGGCCGAGGCGGTCAGCGGGTTCGTCGGCGAGACCGGCGAGCACGCGGATGTCGAGGGCTTCGGCGCGGCGCTGGGGCAGGTGCAGGACCGCGAGTTCGATGCCGCAGGCGAGTTGAAGATGCGTATGTTCGGACACAGGGGGCTCGGGAACTGGTTAATTATGAATGACGAATGACGAATGACGAATTCGGGTTATGCGTCTCCGCGACCAAGCGTTGTCAGTGTTCCACGGGGTTGCCCAGTTGGGGGGCCAGTTCGTTGAACTTCTTTTCGAGGAGTTCGGGGGTGGCGGCTTCCACGTTGAGGCGCAGGAGGGGTTCGGTGTTGCTCTTGCGCACGTTGAACCACCAGTCGGAGTACTGGACGGTGACGCCGTCGAGGAAGTCGACGCGGCCGTCGGCGTAGCGTTCGCCGAGGGCGGCGACGGTGGCGTCCTTTGCGGTGTTTTCGAAGTTACGTTCGCCGCTGTTGTAGTAGCGCAGAAGCGGTGCGATGAGTTCGCTGAGGGGTTGATTGGTGCGGGTGAGCGTATTGATCACGTGGACCATGGCGAGCATGGCGGAGTCGCAGAAGAAGTTGTCCTTGAAGTAGAAGTGGCCGGAGAGTTCGCCGCCGAAGATGCCGCGGCTGTCGGAGAGGGCCTTCTTCATGAACGAGTGGCCGACGCGTTCGCGGCGGGGGATACCGCCGGCGGCCTCGACCTCCTCGGCGACGACGCGGCTCGAGCGGAGGTCGTAGACCACGGTCGAGCCGGGGGCGCGTTCGAGGAAGCGTTTGGCGAGCAGTGCGGTGAGCAGGTCACAGCGGATGATGTCGGCGTGTTCGTCGACGACGATGAGGCGGTCGGCGTCGCCGTCGAAGCAGATGCCGAAGTCGGCGCGTTTCCAGCGGACGGCCTCGCGGAGCTGGTCGAGGTTGGATTCGACGAGCGGGTTGGGCTCGTGTTTGAAATCCCCGTGGTGCTCCATGTTGATGCAGTTGAGGTCGAGGTTGGCGACGTCGCCGAAGATGATGGGGACCCACTTGCCGGCCATGCCGTTGGAGGCATCGATGCAGATGCGCATTTTGCGCGGGGTTTCGAGGAAGCTGCGGACGAAGGCCTTGTATTCGGCGGCGAGGTCCATGGTGCGGACGGGGCCTTCCTGGCCGGTGTCGTGGCGTGTCGTGTTTTGTGCGATCTTGCTGATATCGGTGAGGCCGGTATCGACGCCGATGGGTGCGCCGCGGAGTCCGCAGATCTTGAAGCCGTTGTAGTTGGCGGGGTTGTGGCTCGCGGTGGTCTGGATGCCGCCGCAACTGCCGAGGTGGTTGACGGCGAAGTAGAGCTGCGGCGTATCGATCATGCCGATGTCGATGACGGGCGAGCCGGTGGCGCGGAGGCCCTCGATGAGGGCGCCGGCGAGCGCGGGGCTGTGCTTGCGCATGTCGCGGCCGACGACGACGGTGGAGGCGCCGGCGGCGGCGCGTTCGAGGCCACGGAGCCCGGTGTGGAGGAAGCTGGCGGCTGCGAATCCGATGCGCCAGGCGGTTTCCTCGTTGAGGGGCTCGGGGTAGGTGGCGCGGACGTCGTAGGCTTTGAAGACCTTTTCGATCATGGTTGATTTCTTACCCGGGCGGGTGGGCCCGCCCTTTTCGTCATCGTTGAACTGGCAGCCCGGACAGAACGGGTAGCTGGCGCGCCGGCGTCCGAGGCAGATGGCGTCGGAGATCAGCACATGGGGCTGGTTCGGGCAATACCGGTAGTAATCCTCGACGGACTGCATGAGCTTGAAGATCCCGTGGCGGGCCGGCGACAGCAATCGACAAATGGCGTGCGGATGCCGCGCGAACCGCGTCGGGCCATGCTATCAGAAGGCCAGTTTCCACACTACCCCCGTGCAAAGTTCGGTTGACGCGCGCCGGAAGCGGCGGATACCATCCGCGAAACTCGCATTCGCCCGGCCCGGCGCGGCGTCCGGCGGATGGGGATCATAGACGTCCTGCCGTCAGACTTCGACGAGAGAGGCCCAATTCATGTGGGTTGCATCCCTATTGCTCTGCGTGGTGAGTTCTTTGGTTTCAACAGCCTGGGCGCAGGTGACACCGGACGAGCCGAACGACGCGCCGGTGATCATGGACGCTGACGGCGTGGAGATCCGCGCGGGGGACATGTCCGAGCGGTTTGGCGACGAGGACGCCGGGACGAACGGTGCATATGACGCCTCGTTCATCGAGCGGTTGCAGAAGCAGTTGCCTGACCCGGAGGATGCGCTGGCCAAGGCCCGGGTCGATCTGGACAAGTCGGGGAGCAAGTCCGAGCGGGAAGTGCTCGAGCGGATGATCGAGCGCATCAGCCAGGTGCAGGAGGGCCGGCAGGTGCGGTTGACGCTGGAGGACGTGTTGCGGCGGGCGCTGGCCCACAGTCTCGCGGTGCGGGTGAGCAGCTACGATCCGGCGATCGAGACGACGCGGGTGGTGGAGGCGGAGGCGGCGTTCGACGCGGCGTTCTTCACGAACATCACGAACAACAAGCAGAACCGGCCGGCGACGAACGCGCTGTCGGGTACGAACGTGCAGGCGTTCAACGCATCGTCGGGCCTCCGCAAGCTGCTGCCGTCGGGCATGCAGGTGGAGACGTCGTACGTCACGTCGCGGACGAGCAACGACTTTGCGTTCCAGACGATCAACCCGGTGTGGTTCAGCCAGTTCGTGACGCAGTTCCGCCAGCCGTTGCTGCGCGGGTTCGGGCTCGACTTCAACCGCTCGCAGATTCACATCAACAAGCTCTCGCGGCGCCGGGCGATGCAGCAGTTCCGGCGGCAGGTGCAGGACACGTTGCGGCAGACGGAGGAGGCGTACTGGCAGTTGGTGCAGGCGCGGCGGAACGTGGTGATCTCGGCGCGGGTGCTGGCGAGCTTCGAGCAGATTTTCAGCTACCTGGATGCGCGGAAGGAGTTCGACGTCTACCGCATTCAGCTCGCGGACACGCGGGCCCGGTTGGAGCGGACGCGGGCGCAGTTCATCGAGCTGGTGGCGCTGGTGCGGGACGCGGAGGACCGGTTGATTGCGTTGATGAACGATCCGGAGATCAACCTGACGGACGATATCGAGGTGGTGCCGGTGATTGCGCCGCACTTTGCGCGGATCCAGGTGGACCGGGTGGCGGAGGTGCAGGCGGCGCTGGACAACCGGCCGGAGATCGTGGAGGCGCGGTTGAACATCGACGCGGCGCGGATCCAGGTGGGCGTGGCGAAGAACCAGGCGTTGCCGCAGCTCGACCTGGTGTTCCGGTACTCGGTGGACGGTTTGGGGCGGAGTCACGACCGGGCGTTCAGCGAGGTGACGAAGAACGACTACAACGAGTACTACATCGGGATCGACTTCGAGTTGCCGGTGGGGAACCGGGCGCGGCGGGCGGCGTTGCGGCGGGCGAAGCTGCAGTACGCGCAGTCGATCGCGTCGCTGAAGCAGGTGTTCGAGCAGGTGATCCTGGACGTGAACCAGGCGGTGCGCCGGCTGGAGACGCGGTACGACCAGATCGATCCGGCGTTGCAGTCGGTCGAGGCGACGGAGGACCAGGTGGCCTCGATCAAGGCGCGGGCGGAGAAGAAGGATTTTCTGACGTTGAACACCGAGTTGAACACCGAGCAGTCGCTGGCGCAGTCGCGGCGGGACCTGCTGACCGCGCTGGTGGACTACGGCGTGGCCATCATCGACCTGGAGCGGGCGAAGGGGACGCTGCTGCAGTACAACCGGGTGGAGTTGATGGTGGATGACGGGGCGGAGGATCCGGTGAATTGAATGATGAACGATGAATGATGAATGATGAATGATGAATGGGGCGTGCCGGCATGCGGTTGGTGCGGTTCTCGGGTAGGGGTGGTTCTTTCGGCATTTCGGTAGTTGGCTTCTTGGGTGGGGTTTGCGGGGGTGGCCTACCCTTGGCGCTGGGGGCGTCATAACCTTTCTGCAATGAGTGACGGTGAACAGTCAGGGCGCGTGGAGGCGTTTGCGCACCATCCCCGGGATTGGCGCGGGAATCTGTACGTGTATCCGGTGATATCGCGGCGCAGCCGGGGGCTCAGCATCGGGGTGAATCTCAATCCGGACACGGCGTGTAATTTCGATTGCATCTACTGCCAGGTGGATCGGACGACGCCGGTGCGGGTGCGCGAGGTGAAGCTCGACGTACTCGCGGCGGAGCTGGAGCACATGCTGGCCCTGGCGACGAGCGGGGTGATTTTCGACGATCCACGCTTCGGGGCGGTGCCGGCGAGTCTGCGGCGGGTGAACGACATTGCGTTTTCCGGGGACGGGGAGCCAACGACGTGTCCGGTGTTTGCGGACGCGGTGGCGCTGGCGGCGGACGGGCGGCGGCGGCACGGGCTGGACGACGTGAAGATCGTGCTGATCACGGACGCGTGTTACCTGACGCGGGCTGAGGTAAAGCGCGGGCTCGCGATCATGGACGCGAACAACGGCGAGATCTGGGCGAAGCTGGACGCGGGGACGCAGGCGTATTACGAGCGGGTCAACCGGCCGAACTATCCGCTGACGCACGTGATGGAGAACATCACGGCTGTCGCGCGGGAGCGGCCGATCCGGATCCAGGCGTTGTTCATGGCGATCGACGGGGAACCGACTCCGGAGGCGGAGATCACGGCGTTCAACGCGCGGTTGAAGGAGCTGGTGGACGCCGGAGGCGCCGTGATGGAGGTTCAGGTTTACACGGTCGCACGTCAGACGGCAGAGGCGTACGTGACGCCGCTGACGGATGCGACGCTGAGGGCGATCGCCGAACGCGTGCGGCGGGAGACGGGCCTGGCGGCGACAGCGTATACCGCCGCCGGGGGTTCCTAGAGTAAGCGCTATCCGTCGGTAGCGGATCGGCCCCTGGTTATTACGCGGACTCAGGGGTCATGGCGCTACGCGTGGATGGCGAACGCTCTAGCCGCGCGTGTCGATGATGATGTCGTCGATCGGGGTAATGATGGCAATCATGGCGTTGCTTCACCTGTGATCTAGGCCGGGATCTGGTCAATGAACCCGACGAAGAAGCTGACCAACCAGCCCACGAGGCTCAGTGCTTCCAACATCACCGTTCTCCTTCTGCAAGCGCGAGTTCGGTAACAGCGACTGAGTTTGGTTCACCACTTGGACCTGTGTTTCGCGTGCGAAACAAGGCCAAACGGTATATCGGCGATCGGTGCCGTTAAGTTGAAACGCTTATGCGGTCCAGGCCGAGAATGCTGTTGCGCGCGACCGCCCTACCAGCGTTGCGCCGCGCGGTGCGTCCGATGTGTACCCTTCCACCCGAGCCTACGATAGAATTCGCCGCATGTTGCGAAAGCCACGCTTGATCATATTCGACTGGGGCGGAACGCTGGTGCACACGCAGCGCGAGCCCGCCGTGTTCGGGCCGTGTGCCCGCGGTGCGGTGGACGCGCTGCGCGCCGCGGGGGTACCGGTGGACGCGGCTGCGGCCGATAACCTGCGGCGTACTTTCGAGGAGACCTGGCGGGCGCGGAACACGATCGCCTGCCAGGAGGAGTTCGATCCGGTTGGGTTTTTCCAGGATTGGGCGGCGCGGGAGCGTGTCGCGCTGCCGGAGCGGCTGGACGCGGTCATCGACGCCTTGTGGCAGCCCTGGGTGGGTTGCCTGGAGCCGCTGGGCGACATCGTGGCGACGCTGGAGCGGCTCGCCGCGCAGGGCATAGCGCTGGGGCTGGTGAGCAACTGCGCGACGGTGCCGCACGTTTGCCACGTGGAGATCGCCCGGCAGGGTATCGCCCCGCTGCTGGCGTTCAGCCTGTTCTCAAGCGAGCTTGGCGTGCGCAAGCCGCACCCGCGGGTCTACGAGGTGGCGTTGGCCCGAGCGGCTGACGCGGTGGACGGAAACGGCTCCGGCGGGCTTGCGCCGGGCGATGTGCTGTTCGTGGGTGACACGCCGTCGGCGGACGTGGCGGGTCCGGCGCGAGCGGGGATGAAGACGGGGCTGGTGCGGACCGGGAACTGGCGGGGGGAGGTTGCGGAACTCGTGCATCCGCCGGATTTGGTGGTGGAGACGGTGCATGAGCTGCCGCGGGTTTGGGGGTGAGCTTGGGGGGCGATGCTGGCTGGTGGTTCCGAGCGATGGGAAATGATGAATGCGGAATGATGAATGATGAATGGGGCCTGCCGGTTGGACGGTTGTGCAGTGCTTTCGGCGGGGTGAGTTGGCGTAGCTTCTGGGGGTTGGGGTTGCCGGTGGGACGTAGTGGCTACGTTCGGGGATTATCGAGAGTGCTTTCGTGGAGACTTCTTTGATGCCTTACTTCTGCAAGCTGGCGCGGCCGGATCTTTATGTGCATGGTGATTGGGATTTGCTGGCGGATCCAGCCGGGCGCGAGGATTGGATCCGGATTTTCGACGAGCACACGGCTTCGCTGCTGGAGCATGCGCGGCGGAGCGACTGTCCGCCGGTGGAGGAGGCGTGCGACGCGTACGAGTTGGCGTTCCGGCACGAGCTGGAGCGGGTGCGGGCGCGGCCGGACGATTACGCCCCGCTGACGGTGTACACGCTGTGCAAGCTGCGGGCGCGGTTGATGCGCGCGTACGGCATCGGCGATCCGTACGACAAGGTGAAGCGGGAGGAGAACGCGGCTGCCCTGGGGCGTCTGGCGGCGGTCCTGCAGGCGGTGGACGGGTGCCCGCCGGACGTCGTGGTGGAAACGCTGATTCGGGGGCTCCTGGCGGGCAACAAGTTCGACCTGGGAGCGAAGGACACGACCGAGCTGCACGCGGCGGGCGAGTTGGATTTTTTCAAGACGCTCGAGGAGTTGGGGCCGCGGCCGTGGTTTCTCGACCACGTGGACACGATCGCGGCGCGGCTCGCGCCGGGCAAGTGTGCGTACCGCAAGGCGGTTTTCTTCGTGGACAACGCGGGTGGTGACGTCGTGCTGGGGGCGATTCCGCTGGCGCGGTACCTCGCGGACCAAGGCTGTGCGGTGGTGCTGGCGGCGAACGACTATCCGGCGTTGAACGACATCCTGGTGGACGAGTTGGGCAGCGTGTTGGCGCGGGCGGCGGAGGTGGATGAGCGGCTGGCGGGTCATCTGCGGGCGGGCGTGATCAGCGTGGTGGGCACGTCGTGCGACTGTCCGCTGATCGACCTGAGCGACGTGAGCACCGCGTGCAACGCGGCGGCTGACGACGCCGACCTGGTGATTCTCGAGGGCATGGGCCGGGCGATCGAGTCGAACTACACGGCGCCGATGATGTGCGACACGATCCGGATCGCGATGATCAAGAACCGGTCGCTGGCGAAGTACCTGGGGTGCCGGTTGTACGATCTGATTGCGGCGTTTGCGCGGGGGTTGGCGTGAGGAGGAGGTGGGAAAGTGGAAAAGTGGGAAAGTGAGAAAGGGGTGACGTCTCTACGGGAGGCGGGCACGCGTTGATGGGGCGCGCGGATGCTACGGCGCGCTGGCGCTTTCTGGCCCCCACTGGCGTGGGGGGTTCTGATGGTTGCGTTGACGGTGCGCGGGTGGGTATTGCTGCGCGGTTCGATGCCGCCCTTTTGCACTAATCTGGAGGGGGGGCGCGCCTGAGTCTCAGCACTGCTCGAGAGCGGGGGCGCACGCGGACTCTTGCACTGATCTGGTGCGGTGGCGCGCGGCGTTTTTTTCAGGGGGCGTTCAGTGCGGGTCGCAGGCGTTCAACGGTGCTGTAGCAGGGTGAATGCCGGATGGGTTGAGGGTGACGTGGAGGTTGGCAGCGGAGTTGTGGGGGTGAAGGGGTGGGGTTGGGGGGTCGATACAACCAGTGATCATCGCGGGGCGAGGTGCGGCCGGCGGAGAGGGGAGCTGGCCTGAGGGGATTTCCCGTCCCGGTGGGTCGCACGGTATGTGCGGCGGGCGCCGGATGTTGCGCGCGCCGGTCACTTGGTCATTTTACTCATTGCGGCGGCGCGGTCGCCCGGTGTGGTTCCAAGCATGGATAATGAGAATCCTGTAGTGGCGGTGGGCGCATCCCTTCCGCTGCGCTCCATGAAGTGGACGTTGCTGCTGTTGCTGCTGATCGTGGCGGCGACGGAGTTGGGGATCATGCTGGTGTTGCCGGCGATCGTACCGGCGGACAACGCGGTGCTGATGGCCTGGGCGGACGTGGGGTTGTTGGGGGTTTTGAGCATTGGGTGCATCTGGTTGCTGGTGCTGCGGCCGTTGCGGCGGGTAAAGGAGGCGACGGCGGAGAATCACCGGCGGTCGGAGGACGTGCTGGCGCGGCAGATTTCGCTGACGGCTATTCCGACGGAGATCGTGACAGCGGCTGCCAACATTCCGTGCATGACGCAGATGCTGCAGATCTGCAGCGAGGTCATTCTCAACCGGTTGGACGCGGTGTTGACGCGGATCTGGCTGTTTGACGATGCAACCGAGGAGTTGGAGCTGAAGGCCAGTGCGGGATTGTACACGTGCTGTGACGATCAGTACGGGCGGGTGGCGTTGGGGTCGGCGTCGAAGATCGCGGTGATTGCGCGGACGCAGCGGGCGTTGTTGACGAACGACCTGCACGGCGATGCGGCGCCCGAGAACAAGGAGTGGGTGCAGGAGGCGGGGCTAACGTCGTTTGCGGGCTACCCGATCGTGCTGGACGAGCATCTGATCGGGGTGTTGGCGATTTGTTCGCGGGAGCCGTTGTCGCCGGTGGTGGTGAACCACATGGCGACGGTGGCGGACCTGATGGCGAGCTGGATCACGCGGCGGCGGGCGGTGGAGCAGTTGCGGGAGAGCCGGGCGAACCTGGAGGAGGCGGTGACGGCGCGAACGGCGGACCTGGAGCGGGTGACGGCGGCAGAGCACTAGGCGCGGGAGACGGCGGAGGCGTTGCAGGCGGCAAACGCGGAGTTAGAGCAGGCGCGGGCGGCGGCTGAGGCGGCGAACGAGGCGAAGAGTGATTTTCTGGCGAACATGAGTCACGAGTTGCGCACGCCGCTGCACGGGGTGATCGGGATGACGGACCTGCTGCTGGACACGCGGTTGGACGAGCGGCAGCGGCGGTACGTCTCGATGGCGAAGTCGTCGGGTCAGACGCTGATGACGCTGATCAACGACGTGTTGGATTTTTCCAAGATCGAGGCGGGCAAGCTGGAGCTCGAGCACATTCACTTCAGCCTGTTCGAGGTGGTGGAGAACGTGGTGGCGAGCGTGGCGCCGCGGGCGGAGGCGAAGGGGCTCGAGCTGGCGATGGGGATCCAGGGGGACGTGCCGGTGCACGTCGTCGGCGATCCGAAGCGGTTGCAGCAGGTGTTGTTGAACCTGCTGGGCAACGCAGTGAAGTTCACGAGCGGGGCGAGGTGGTGCTGCGGATCAGCCGGGAGGCGACGGAGGCGGAGCGGACGCGGCTCAAGTTCGAGATCCGCGATACGGGTGTGGGGATTCCCGATGACCGAATAGCGCACCTGTTCCGGTCGTTCACGCAGGTGGATGCGTCGACGACGCGGAAGTACGGGGGCACGGGCCTGGGGCTGGCGATCAGCAAGCGGCTCGTGGAGCTGATGGGCGGGGAAATCGGTGTGCGGAGCGCAGCCGGCGCGGGGTCGACGTTCTGGTTTACGACCGAGCTGACCAGGTCTGAATCCGACTCTGCGGCGCACACGCCGGCGGGCGCGCCGGGGGAGGTGCGGGTGCTGGCGGTGGACGACAACGCGACGAATCGCGAAATCATCCACGAGCAGCTCAACTGCCTGGGGTACGCGAACGAGACAGCGGAGGGCGCCGAGGAGGCGCTGGTGAAGTTGCGTGCGGCGGCGAAGGAGGGGCACCCGTTCGACGTGGCGATCCTGGACATGCTGATGCCGGGGATCGACGGGGAGCAGTTGGCGCAGTTGATCAAGGCGGTCGAGGCGCTGCGCGACATCGCCCTGCTACTGCTTTCGTCGGCGGTGCAGTGCAAGGACAGTGCGCGGTTGAAGGAGCTCGGGTTTTCCGGATGGCTGGCGAAGCCGATCTGGCGTTCGATCCTGGGTGAGTCGATCCAGGCGGCGTTGGACGAGTCGGAGGACGCGCCGGTGGAGCCGGAGGGTCTGTGCGATTGTCAGCGGCGGTACCGGGCGCGGAGCGAGGGCGCGCGGGTGCTGCTGGCGGACGACAACGAGATCGGCCGGGAGATCGTGACGGAGCTGCTGCACCGGGCGGGGTTCAAGTGCGACGCGGTGCAGAACGGCCGGCAGGCGGTGGAGGCGGCGCAGCGGGGTGGATACGACGCGGTGCTGATGGACTGCCAGATGCCGGTGATGGACGGGTTCGACGCGACGCGGGCGATACGCGATTGGGAAAGTACACAGGAGTCGCCGCGGCGGCTGCCGATCATCGCGCTGACGGCGAACGCGATCAAGGGCGACGAGGAGCGTTGCCGGGCGGCGGGCATGGACGATTACCTGCCGAAGCCGCTGGATCCGGCGCACCTGATGGAGGCGCTCGACCGGCACTTGGTGCGGCCGGGTGAGACGGTGGCGGCGGAGGCGGAGGCGCCGCCGATCGCTTTCGAGGCGTGCCTGAAGCGCTGGGGTTCGGACCCGGAGTTCATCGGGCGGATGATAGGGAAATTCATTGCGCGCGTCCCGGACGACATCGCCGCGCTCGAACGCGCGTTCGCAGCCGGAGACGATGGGCAGGTGATCGCGGTGGCGCACGCGACCAAGGGGGCGGCGAGCTTCGTGGGTGCGTGCGGGTACTTCGAGCTGGCGGCGGACATCGAGGCGCGGGCGCGGGTTGGCGACCTGGCGGGTGCGCGGACGGGTTTTGCCGCGCTGCGTGCGGAGGCGGAGCGCTGCACGGCGTACGCGGCGCAGTTGGCGGAGCGGAAGCAGCCCGCGGCGTCGTAGCGCGAGCTCCCGGCCAGTGCACGACAAGAGCAAGGAGCGGCTGGAGACGCCGAATGAGCAACATACTGATCGTTGACGACGTACCAGCCTGTCGCGAGACCGTGGCGGAGATCCTGATGGGTCAGGATCACACCGTGTTCTGCGCGGAACGCGGGGACGAGGCGATCGACGTGCTGACGCGCGAGCGGGTGGATCTGATGCTGCTGGACATCGTGATGCCGCGGCTGGACGGCTTGTCGCTGCTGCGGATCGTGCGGCGCAATCAGGAGTGGCGTGATCTGCCGGTGATTCTGCTGACGGGGACGTCGGACCGGGAACACGTGCGCACGGCGGCTGCGCTGGGCGTGCAGGGTTACCTGCTGAAGGCGCAGCTTTCGGCGGACGTCCTAAGTGCTCGGGTTGAGCAGTGCCTGGCGCAGCGGGCGGAAGCAGGCGGCCCGCCGACGAGCGGTTGAGCCCCGCTGCCGCTGCGGTTTGTCACCACGCAGTACCCTCACCACTTCATGACCTGCGGCCTGTTCAGGACTGGTGTCCGCCGGGGGGCCGGTGAGCGCTTTTCCATTGAAATGGGTTATGATGTCGCGCCGTTGCGGGGCATTCCAGATGGAAGAAGTCGCGGGGTGAGCGGATGATTGACTTGCGCAGTGACACGGTGACGCAGCCGACGGCGGAGATGCGGCGGGTGATGGCGGAGGCGGTGGTCGGGGACGACGTCTTTCACGACGACCCGACGGTGAACCGGCTGGAGAAGCGGGTTGCGGAGCTGATGGGCAAGGAGGCGGCGCTGTTCGTGCCGTCGGGGACGATGGCGAACCAGGTGGCGGTGCGGTGTCACACGGCGTCGGGCGACGAGATCGTCTGCCACCGGATGAGCCACGTGTACCTGTACGAGGGCGGGGCGCCGGCGGCGATTTCCGGGTGTTCGTTTGCGCTGGTGGACGGCGACCGGGGGATGTTCGATGTCGCGACCATGCGGCAGGCGGTGCGGGCGGACAATCCGCACTTTCCGCGGACGTCGCTGGTGGTTTTGGAAAATACGCAGAACCGCGGAGGCGGCGCGGTGTGGGCGGTGGACGCGGTCGCAGCGATCGGGGCAGCCGCGCACGAACTCGGGCTGAAGGTGCACCTGGACGGTGCGCGGATCATGAACGCGTGCGTGGCGGTGGGCGTCAAGCCGACGGCGTACGCGGCGCACGCGGACTCGGTATCGATCTGTTTTTCGAAGGGGCTGGGGGCACCGATCGGGTCGGCGATTGCGGGGAGCGCGGCGTTCATCGCGAAGGCGATGCGGGTGCGGAAGATGCTGGGGGGCGGGATGCGGCAGGTGGGGATTCTGGCGGCGGCTGCCGAGTATGCGCTGGACCATCACGTGGAGCGTCTGGCGGAGGATCACGCGAATGCGCGGCGGCTCGGCGCGGGGTTGGCGGCGATCGCGGGTCTGACGGTGGTGGACCCGGAGACGAACATCGTGTACTTCGACGTCGCGGGCGAGTTGGGTCCGGCGAGCGCGCTGGCGGAGCGGTTGCGGATGGCGGGCGTGTGGATGCTGGCGACGGGTCCGCAGCGGATCCGGGCGGTGACGCACCTGCACATTTCGGCGGAGAACGTGGACGACGCGGTGCGGATCGTGGGTGAAGAGGTGGCGCGGCGCGGTTGAGGAGCGCCGCGGGATCGAGGGACGCTGCGGGCGGCGGCGCGGATGCGGGCATTGGGCATGAGCAGAACATACGGACGCTGGGTCCTGTGGATTGCGGCGTTGGCGCTGGCGGTGGGCGTGCTGGGGCCGACGGTGTGGGCGCAGCACATCCCGGGGGTGACGGACGCGATCGTGCCCGGATCCCAGCCGGCGGCGGGCGTATCGCCGGTGGCGGTGCCTGCGGGTGAACGCGGGGCGCTGGCGCGGATATGGGATTTCGAAATTGCGCGGTTCGACAACCGGCCGATCACGCTGGGGACGATCGCGCTGGGGCTGGTGCTGTTCATCGTCGGGCTGTGGCTGTCGCGGTTGTTGAGCGCGATGCTGGGGCGGCGGATTCTGCCGCACGTGGGGGTGGACACGGACGCGGCTGCGGCGTTTCAGCGCGTGTTCTTCTACGTGCTGCTGATCGGCTTCACGCTGGTGGCGTTGAACATCGTGAACGTGCCGCTCACGGTGTTCACGGTGCTGGGCGGCGCGATCGCGATCGGCGTCGGTTTTGGCGCGCAGGCGATCATCAACAACTTCATCAGCGGATGGATCCTGCTGGCGGAGCGGCAGGTGAACATCGGCGACCTGGTCGAGGTGGACGGGTCGGTCGGGCACGTGCGTTCGATCGGGGCGCGGTGCACGCACGTGCGGCGTCCGGACGGGATCGACCTGCTGGTGCCGAACAGCCAGATGCTCGAGCGGACGGTGGTGAACTGGACGCTGACGGACGCGAACGTACGGACGACGGTGCGGGTGGGCGTGGTGTACGGGTCGCCGGTGGATAAGGTGACGGAGCTGATCCGCACGACGGTGGACGAGCACGAGAAGATTCTGCGGTCGCCGGCGCCGATCATCATCTTCGAGGATTTCGGGGACAACGCGCTGATTTTCGACGTGTATTTCTGGGTGTACACGACAGCGGAGATGGAGTTGCGGCGGGTGCGGTCGGACGTGCGTTACACGATCGACCGGTTGTTCCGGGCGGAGGGGATCGTGATTGCGTTTCCGCAGCGCGACCTGCACCTGGACACGGCGAAGCCGCTCGAGGTGCGGATGCTGCCGGCGGACGGCGGTGCGAGCGCCGGGGTGGACGGACCGGCGGAGGCGTGTTCGGTGCCGATGCTGCGGCGCGTCGAGCTGCTGCGTTCGCTGGATCACAACGACCTGGCGGAGCTGGCGGGGGCGGCGCGGTCGTGCGCGTTCGCGGCGGGCGAGCCCATCGTGAAGGAGGGTCAGGACGGGTCGTCGCTGTTCATTCTCGCGCAGGGGATGCTGCGGGTGACGGTGCAGGCGGCGGGTGCGGCGCGGAAGGTCGGACAGTTGCTGCCGGGGCAGTTCTTCGGCGAGGTGTCGCTGCTGACTGGGGAGCCGCGTACGGCGACGGTGACGGCGTTGACGCGTGCGGTGGTGTACGAGATCGACCACGACATGCTGGCGCCGGTGCTGCAGCGGCGTCCGGAGGTGGTGCGGAAGCTGAGCGAGGCGCTGGCGGCGCGGAAGTCGGCGACGGACGAGCACGTGCGCAGGGCGGGGCAGACGTCGGCGGCTGTCCCGCGGACACTGGTGACGGAGTTGCGCGACAAGATTAGCGCGTTTTTCGGGCTGAGTTGAGAGGCGGGAGCACGAAGACAGGAAGACACCAAGACACGAAGAACGGTTTTGTTTGAGCCGTTCTTCGTGTCTTGGTTTTTACCTGTGCGCACTGCGTCTATGGGCAGGAGCTGCTGAAGGTCTGGCCGGTGTTGAGGGCGCCGTCGGTGTCGGCCGCGGGTGATTGCCAGGTGAAGTCGGCGTAGGCGCAGCCGTTCGTACCGGCGAGGCGCAGGGAGTAGCCGGTGCTGGTCGAGCCATCCTCGCTGACGCCGATGTCGACGGAGGTGTGGCCGTCGGCGGGTCCGTCGGTGGCGGTGAAATTCCCTTCATAGCTGAGGAACTGGATGACGTCGCCGGCGGGGTCGACGAGGGCGACGCCGTCGGGTGCGCCGTTCTGCAGGCCGCTGATGGCGAAGGCGAGTGTGCCGAAGCCATTGCTCTGATCGGAGATCGTGCCGCTGAGGGCGACGGTGTCGTAGGCTTCGCCGTTGGCGCCGTTGTAGGCGACGAGGGTCCAGTTGGAGAGGGGAAGGCCCGCGGGTCCGGCGACCTCGACGAACTCGCCGACGTCGGCGCCGCTGTTGTCGTAGTGCAATTCGTTGATCCAGGGATCGGCGTAGGTGACGCTGGCGCCGCAGTGGCCCTTGAGCGTCTGGGCGGAGTTGGAGCCGCCGTCGGTTTCGGCTGCCGGCGCCGCCCAGGTGAAGTGGTTGTAGGCATCGCCGGTTCCGGCGCACTGCAGGGAATATCCAACCGAGGTGGAAGGCGATTCGCTGACGCCGATGTCGACGGCGGTGCGTCCGGCGGCGGGTCCGTCGGTCGCGGTGAACGCGCCCTCGTAGCTGATGAACTGGACGACGTTGTCGGAGGGGTCGACGAGGGCGAGGGCGTCGGGGCCGTTCTGCAGGCCGGTGGCGGTGAAGGCGAGGGCGCCCATGCAGTCTTCCTCGTCGGGGATGGATCCGGAGAGGTTGATGGTCTTGTACGCACTGCCGTCAGCGCCGTTGTAGCCGATGACTTTCCAACCGGAGAGGTTCGTGCCGTTCACGCCGGCGATCTCGACAAACTCGCCGACGTCGGCGCCGTCGTTGTCGTAGTGGAACTCGTTGATCCAAGGCACGGCGCAGTGGCCGCTGAAGAGGCAGTCGGCCCATTCGGGGTGGTCGATGAAGGGGTTGCGATTGCCCTGATAGGACTCGACGACGTTGGTGCGGTGCAGTTCGAGGCCGTCGACGGGGTCGGCGTGGTGCCAGGCGAGCAGGTCGGAGAGTTTGCCCATGTAGGCGACCGACTGGTTGTTGTCGGCGTCGGGAACGACGAGGGCCATGTTGTCGGTGAGGACGAGGTCGGGTTCCGCGGCGGAGGTGATGCCGTGCGTGCCGCCCTCATAGCGCACGTCCATGTAGAACAGGGCGCGGGCGACGTCGCCCTGCCGGCCGATCCAGGTCTGCCAGCGGCCGGAATCGCCGGAGCCGTCGGTCCAGTCGGAGTTGCCCGGGTAGGTGCCGCTGCCGCCGCCCTGGCCGTTGTTGTATTCGGTGGTTTTTTCGAGGCAGTTGGAGTCGCAGTCCTGGTAGGGCTTGTTGTTGCGCGAGGAGTTGTAGCCGTCGTCGCAGACGAAGAGGTGATGGCAGTCGGTGTAGGGGTAGTTGCCGCTGCCGTCGTTGGGAAATCCGTAGGACTTGGGCCAGGAGTGTTCGCGGTTGTAGTAATCGTTGCCGCCGCCGGCCTTGGGGTAGGAGGCGTTGCGGTAGAGGTCGAGCACATTGTCGGTGTCGTTGGGATCCTCGTCGGCGGCATCGAGGATATCCCAGGTGTCGGTGGCGGACGACGTGTAGGGGTAGCGGGTGTGGTCGTCGATGACGTCGTGGAGCGTGGTGCGCAGGTTGGCGGCGCTGGTCGCGTCCACGGTGTTGTAGTAGGTGGATGATGGCTGGGCTGCGGCGGGCGCGGTAGAGATGGCGCCGGCGAGCAGGATGACGAGGGTTCGTAGGGATACGGCGGGTGACGGGTGACGGGTCGGTGTCATGGTCTGGCACTCCGAGAGGAAAGGGTCCGGCTGACGCTTACGCATCCACTGGAGCGGAAAGCACGGCGGTGCGTCAAGGCGAAAGCGGGTGCGCCCGGGCAGAATGGGGAGAAAACCGGAAGCGTGCGGGCGGTGACGGCGGAGGCAGTTCAGCGTCAGTCGACGGGGAGGGCGCTGAGGGATTCGTTGCTGCCGATGAGGACGAGGACGTCGTCCTCGCGGATCTTGGTGTCGGGTTGGGGGACGATGATGCGGAGGGTGCGGGTCTTGCGGCCGAGTTTGGACTCGGTGATGTCGGTGCGGCGGAGGGCGACGAGGTTGACGCCGTACTTCTTGCGGAGGCCGAGTTCCTGGAGGGTTTTCCCGCAGAAGGCAGCCGGGGCGGCCATGTAGATAAGGCTGTGGTCCTCGCCGAGGTCCATGTAGTGTTCGAGGCGGGGCATGCTGAGGCGGTGGCCCCAGCGGAGGGCGGACTCGCGTTCGGCGAAGGCGATTTCGTCGGCGCCGACGGCGCGGAGGATGGTGCCCTGGGTTTCGGTCATGGCGCGGGCGACGATGTGCTCGACGCCCATTTCCTTGAGGGCGGCGACGGAGAGCGCAGCCGACTCGAAGTCCTCGCCGATGCCGACGATGGCGGCGTCCACTTCGGCGACGCCCTGGGACTTGAGGGCGGCGACGTCGGTGCCGTCGAGGCGGACGGCGAGGGCGACCTCGTCGCGCATACGTTCGACGACGTCGACGTTGCTGTCGATGCCGATGACCTCGGCGCCGGCCTGGGTGAGGGCGCGGGCGAGGTGTTGTCCGAAGCGTCCGAGGCCGATGACGGCGAAGCGTTGCATGTCTGATGGTCACCGCCGGGGCGCGGGCGCCCGGGCGTAGGGGTTTTGCAGGCGGTGGCTGACCGCGATCAGCCGATGGTCACCTGCTCTTCGGGATACGCATAGCGGGCGGGCGGTTCCCCGCCGGCCAGTGCGATCAGGATGGTCAGCGGGCCGAGGCGCCCGGCGAACATCGCCAGCATGATGATGGTCTGCGCGGGCACTGTCAATTTCGCGGTGATCCCCGTGGAAAGCCCCACCGTACCGCAGGCGGAGGTCGCCTCGAAGAGCAGTTCGCGCAGGGTGCCCGGGGTGGTGACGAGCAGGCCCAGCGTGGTAATGGCCACGAGCGCGCCCATGAGGATGACGACGACGCCGGCGCGCTCGATGACGGCGAGCGGGACGGTGCGGCCGAAGGCCTCGGCGCGGTTGCGGCGGCGCAGCGTACCGATGACGCTGAGCAGCAGCACGGCGAGCGCGGCGGTCTTGATGCCGCCCGCGGTCGAGGCGGGCGAACCGCCGACGAACATGAGCATCATGAGCAGGGCGTGGCTCGCGGGCGACATCGAGTTGATATCGATGGGGACCGTGTTGAAGCCGGCGGTGCGCGCGGTGACCGACTGGAAGAGCGCGGCGCGGACGCGGGCGAAGGTGCCCATGCCGGCCATGCTGTGGGGGTCGATGGACGAGAGCGGCGTCTGCGGTCCGATGGTCTCGAAGAGGTAGAGGAAGCCCGCCCCACCGACGATGAGCAGCACGGTGGTGATGAGGACGATGCGGGTATGGAGGCGCAGGCGGTAGCGCGGTCCACGATGTCCGCGGCGGACGCGGATCCAGGCGAGCAGGTTCGCCCAGAGATCCTGCAGCGCCGGAAAGCCCAAGCCCCCGATGATGATCAGCGGCATGATGGAGAGGTAGACGCACCAGGTGTCCTGGAGGGTGACGAGGCTCTCGGTGCGGAGGGCGAAGCCGGCGTTGCAGAACGCGCTGACGGCGTGGAAGACGCTCTGGAAGGCGGGCTCGAGGAAGCCGGGGTGGCGCGCGGCGAATTCCGGGTAGCAGATTGCGGCGCCGACGAGTTCGCTGGCGAAGGTGACGAAGACGATGAAGCGCACGGTGGAGCGCATCTGGCCGATGGTCTGCTGGCTGTAAGCGTCCTGCAGCACGAGCGACTGGCGGAGGGAGAGCTGGCGGCCGGCGAGGACGCCGAAGAGCGAGGCGAAGATCATGATGCCGAGTCCGCCGAGCTGGATGAGGACGAGGATGACGATCTGGCCGAAGCGGTTGAAGTCCTTTTCGGTATCGTAAACGACGAGCCCGGTGACGCAGGCGGCGCTGGTGGCGGTGAAGAACCCGCCGACGATGTGGCGGGTGACGTTGGACTCGGCGGATTCGTCCTCGTGCACGGCGAGCATTCGCTCGCGGGCCTCGGGGGTGAGGGCCTTGGGCAGCGAGAGCAGGCAGCCACCGATGGTGATGACCAGGACGAAGAGGATAAGGATGAGGCGCGAGGGGTGGAGTTGCCGCTGGGACATCTCCAGGTTCCAGCGGACGACGCCTATGAGGAAGCGGACGACGAGCATGACCTGCACGCTGCCCACGTAGAGGGTCCCGGCCTTGAGGATGCGCTGGTGGCGGGCCTCGTACTCGGCCCAGAAGAGCAGGAGGCCGGCAAGGATGATGACCAGCTCCCAGCCATGGCGGCGGAGGGCAGCCCGGCGGGAGGGGGCGGTGACCACCAGCATGATGACGGTGAGGATGTAGGCGGTGACAGCCGCCACCTGGACGGCGACCAGGACCCGCAGGGGCAGCACGGGTGTCTCGAAACCGTACTCGAGGGCCAGGGAGACGAGGGCCGCCCCGCCGAGTGCGGAGACGGTGATGCGCCACCAGGTGGCCTTTTCGCGCTGGGGTTCGGGGACGAGTGACCGGGCCATGGCGAGTATCTTCGTGATGCAGGTGCCGACACGCAAGGAAGGTCTGGCGGGCGGCGGTCAGGCAGCGGGTTGGGCGACGGGCAGACGGCGAGATTTGCCGGTTGCAGCGATTGGGTAAGCGCCCTTTTTGCCGGGAGTAAAAAAGAAGCGGCCAGCAACACGCGTCTCGGATTCGGGCCGGAGAGGGATGAAGGTGAGACGCGTTTTGGTTGTTGCTGGCCGCCCAATCCTAGCGCGCTGGGGTTTTTTGTCTGCGAAAAGAAATTGAGAATTTTTGCGGGCGCGGAAAGGCCGGTGGCGGCCTCAAAAATCGCTCTTGGCGATGAGCCGGTCACGCTGCGCGGCGTCCAGGTGGGTGATGCGTCCGGCGAGCAGCGTGCAGACCGCCCGACCGGTGAGGCGCCAGCCTCCGAACGGCGTGTTCTGGGACCGTGAATGAAACTGTTGTGGATCGACGTCCCACGCGCGGTCGGGATCGATGAGGACGACGTCGGCGGGCGCGCCGACGCGCAGCGTGCCGCCGGGCAGGCGGAAGATGCGGGCGGGCGCGGTCGACATGCGCTCGATCAGGTCGGGCCAGTCGAAGGCGGGCGGGTCGAGCAGCGCCCGCGCGGCGCAGGCGAGGGACGTTTCGAGTCCGACGATGCCCATGGGGGCGCGTTCGAAGGGGGCGTTTTTTTCGGACGCGGTATGGGGCGCGTGATCGGTCACAACGCAGTCGATGACGCGGCTGCGCACGGCCTCGATGCAGGCGGCGCGGTCGGTGGCGGAACGTAAAGGCGGACTCATCTTGAAGTTGGGATCGGGCGTGCCGTCGGCGCGGAGGACGTCGGTGTCGCAGAGCAGGAGGTGGTGCGGGCAGACCTCGGTGGTGACGGGGAGCTTGCGGCGCTTGGCGTCGGCGATCAGGGCGATGCCCTTGGCGGTGGAGACGTGGGCGACGTGGTAGCGGACGCCGAGTTTGGCGACGAGGGCGAGGTCGCGTTCGATCATGGCCTCCTCGCCGTGGGGGTCGTAGCCGACGAGCCCGAGTTGCCGGCTGACGGGTCCGAGGTGGACAGCCCCGCTGTGGGAGAGGGCCTTGAACTCGCAATGGGGAAAAAGGACGGAGTCGACGTTCTTGATTCCAGCCATGACGGCTGAGCAGACGGCGTCGTCCTCGATGCCGTCGCCGTCGTCGCTGAAGGCGACGGCGCCGGCGGATGCGAGCGCGGCGAAGTCAACGGGCTTTTGACCCTGGCGGGCGACGGTGGCGGCAGCCACGACGCGGACGCGGCAGAGGCCGACCTCCTGGGCGCGGCGTTCGACGTTGACGATGGCGGCGACGTTGTCGAGAGCGGGGGTGGTGTTGGGCATGCAACAGACGGTGGTGAAGCCGCCGGCGGCGGCTGCCCGGGAGCCGGACTCGATGTCCTCCTTGTGGGTCTGGCCGGGTTCGCGGAGGTGGACGTGGGGGTCGATGAGGCCGGGGGCGACGATGAGGCCGGTGGCGTCGATGGTGGGTCCGGAGGGCGGGGCGGCGTCGAGGTTGACGGCGGTGATGGCGCCGTCGCGGATCTCGATTGAGCCGATGGCGTCGGTGCCGGTGGCGGGGTCGATGATGCGGCCGCCGGTGATGGTGAAGGGGCTGGGCAGGCGCACGGTGGGATCTCCGGGGTGGGTGGTGGCGGACTCTCGGCGCGGAGTGTAGTCAGCGGGTCGGAGATGAGAAAGGGCTGGCGCGACGCGGCTGGCACGTCGACGCCGTCAGGCGGGAGGGTCGGCGCTGGCGCCATTCAGGCGCTGCGTTTCTTGATCGTATCGGGCTCACGGGCCATGCCGAGTGCGGTGTCGTAGGTGATCTCACCACGTTGATACAGTTGGAGGAGGGCGTGGTCCATGGTGATCATGCCATGGCGGCGGCCGGCCTGCAGCTCGGTGTAGAGCTTGTGGGTCGTATTTTCGCGGATGTGGTGGCGGATCCCCTGGGTACCGACCATCAGTTCACAGCAAAGGACGCGCCGGGCGCCCTGTGCGTGGGGGAGGAGTTGCTGGGCGATGACGCCCTGGAGGGAGTTGGCGAGCATGTAGCGAACTTCGGACTGCTGGCCCTCGGGGAAGGCGGAGACGATGCGGTGCATGGCGAGCACGGCGTCGGGGGTGTGGAGGGTGGCGATGACCAGGTGTCCGGTTTCGGCGGCCATCAGCGCGGTGTACATGGTCTCGGGATCGCGCATTTCGCCGACGCCGATGACGTCGGGATCCTGGCGGAGCACGTGGACGAGCGCTTCGCGGAAGCCGTGGAAATCGGTGAACATTTCCTGCTGGACGACGACGGCGCGCTTGGCGGCATGGGTGTACTCGATGGGATCCTCGATCGTGACGATCTTCTTGGAGAATTCTGAATTGATGCGGTCGATCATGTAGTGGAACGTGGTGGTTTTCCCGACGCCGGTGGGTCCGGTGATGATGACGAGCCCGTTGGTTTTTCGGGCGAACGCATCGACCAGGGCTGGAAGGTTGAGCTCCTCGCGTGAGCGAACCGCGGGTTCGCTGAGGCGGATGGAGAGTTCGGGGCAGCCGTTGCGGAAGTAGATGGTGACGCGGGCGCGATCGATCTGGCCGAACATCGTGGAGAAGCACAGTTGCCAGTCGCGCTCGAGGATGCCTTTCTGGACGCTGTTGAGGCGCTCGTAGGCCAGCGCCCGGGCGGCTTCGGGTGTGACGGGATCGCCGCGGGCCACGGTGATCTGCCCGCCGACGCGGAAGATCGCGGGCATGCCTACGACGATGTGGATGTCACTGGCTTCGAACTTACGAGCGGAGCGGAAGAGGGTTTCGAGGTTCATCGGCGCGGTCTCCGTCGCAGCAGTTGCCTGAGCCAGGTACCGAACGACATGGTGTGGATCGAGTCGAGCGCCTGCTGCGCCGGCCGGAACTCGGAGTGCAGTTCGAGACAGTGCTCGTAGCTGGTGCGGGCGGCGGCGGTGAGGCCGAGTTTCATCTGGCAGTTGGCCATTTCGAACCACGCCGCGACGGCGGTGGCATCCAGCTCGAGCGCGGCCCGGGCATAGGTCAGGGCGTTGGTGGCGCGCTGGTAGTAGGCGTAGATCCGCGCGATCGCGAGGCGGTCGAACCAATCCGTGCCGTTTTCTCCGAGTGCCCTGCGGAAGCACTCTTCGTGGTGGGGCTGGCCGGCGGCGAGGAGCACTTCGCCGCGGGCCTGCCAGCGCCAGGGCGATGAGCCGGGCGCCTGGAGGGCGCCGTCGCTGCAGGCGAAGCTCGCCTTGCGGTCGTTGAGGCGTGCGCAGGCCTGGGCCTTGGCGGCGAGCAGTTCGCCGTTGTCGCGGAAGACTTCGAGGGCCTTGTCGGACCACAGGCGGGCCTCGCGTAGTTCGCCGAGTTGGACGAGCATCTGAACCTGCCCCACCCAGGCGCGCACGACGGTGCGATCGCGTTCGAGGCTGCGCGTGTAGAGTTGCAGCGCGGGTTCGAATTCTCCGAGCCGGCAGGCGGCTTCGGCGCGGGTGAGGTAGTCGGCGGCATCGAACCCGGCACCCGGGCGCACACGCTGCTCCGCGTCGCGTTCGTTCTCGCGGTCGTTGAGTTCGAGATTGAGAAATCGGGCAGTCATGGGTTGGCTCACGGAATCGGTCCGAATCGCTCCCAGGGATGAGTGCGATAAACCACGCGTCCGATCAGGTCATCCGCAGGTATTCGAATGACGTGGCCGAGGAGCCGCTGGTTACCGGGTGTATTGGCAATTCCCATACTGATACACGAGGGAAAGATGAGGTATTCGCCGGCGGAGAGCGTGACGGCGTGATCGGGGACGACGATGCCGAGCGTCCCCAGAGGTTGTCGTTCGGAAGGAAGCGGCGCACCGTTGACCCAGAGGTCGTGGCCGCGCAGCTCCACGCGGTCGCCCGGCGCGCCGATGATGCGATCGAGGCCGTAGCCATCGTGAAGATTGAGGCCCGCGGCCTGCCAGCCGCGGATGCGGTAGAAGACTACGTCGCCGCGGTTGAAGCGGTCGGGCCGGAACCAGCGTCCCTCGTAGAGCAGCACGTCGCCGTTGCCGATCAGCGGGCAGGATACGAAGTTGGTGAGTTCGAGAGGCACATAGAAGCCGCGGGCCAGCATCAGGATCGGCGCATACACGAGAAAGCGAACGCCGGCGAAGAGCAGCGCTCCGAACGCGGCGCGACTGATCAAGTCCTGCAGGGCGAGTTCCGCGGACAGCAGGATCAGAATGGACAGGGTGTGGAGCAGCACCGCGAGCGTCAGCCACACGCTGCCCGCGGCGCGGCCGAGGGTGGCGAGGGAGGCGGCGATGCAAGTGAGCCAGAGGACGATCACGGCGTATCCGGAGCGCTTGCGCCCGTAGCGGATCAGCGGCATGCCGGGGATGAGCGACCAAGCCAGGGCGGTCCAGGGAACATCCGTCCGGCTGACGACGAACCAATTCGGGCGCCGGTTCCAGGCGGCGCGCAGCCAGTTGATCACGCGGTTGCAGAGCTGCGTCGCCGCAGTGTTAATTTCCCAGCGCGGGGCGCGCGGCGGATCGATCGCGACGGCGTCGAAGACGAGCATGCTCTGACAGCGAACGCAGTGATTCAGGCCGGGCATATTCTCGAACTGGCAATTGGGACATTGCATGGCTTCGTGCCCGCGGCGCGTCGACGCTAGCCGGTGGTTCTCTGGCGGACGTGCGTGTCGATGCGCACCTTGCCGTCGGCGTAGTAGTCGGACGTGAGCTGGCGGTCGTCCTCCCGCCCGACGATCTGCTGAATCAGGTCGGCCAGTTCGATGCAGCGCGTGCCCTGCACGCCCTTGACATGCACCTTGACCTTGCCGGCACGGGTGATGGTGATGTCGAACTCCGGATGTTCCATGGTGCTGGTCTCCTGCACGCGGCGGCGTCAGAGCCGGACGCGGACCTGGATCGAATCATCCTGCATGACTTGTTCGTCCACGATTGAGTAATTGCGCTGCTTCAGTTCGGTCATGAGCCGGTGATACGCGAACTGCTGGACGACGCGGCCGGCGACGTCCTCGCCGATGGCGCGGAGTTCGCGCTGCGGGCGGTCGCCGGTGACGCAGACGGTGCAGGCCCCGCGGTCGTCCTGGCCGAAGGCGATGTGCACGCCGTCCTTTTCCAGCGCGATTTGCGTCCCCCGCTGGAGTTCCTCCGCGACGACGGAGCTGTCCTCGATTTCGGTCTCGACCGAATTGGTCCGGCGCGGCTGATTTTGGGATGATTCGAGCGGGCCGGCGACGGAGAAGCCCATGGCGGCGGCGGCGCCGAAGACCGCGGCGGAGATGGCGGGCCAACTGGCCACGACGAGTGGGGTCAACACGAGCACGGCTCCCATGGTTGCGCTCCTTGTCTGCACAGCGGACTACATTTCCAGTTTGCGGCTCTTGCGCCGCGCCTCTTCGTCATCGCGGCGCGAGGCGTAGCGGGCCCGGCCATCGGCCCAGGCGCGCAGCGACGCGATCCCCTCATGCATGGTTTTGGAGAGGGGCACGGTTTCCTTGACACTTTTGAGCAGGTCCGACGTTTCCAGCTCCTTGTCCAGGTAGAAGACGTCGTAGAGGGCGCTGATGACGGCCTCTTCGATCTCGGCCCCGCTGAAACCCTCGGCGGCTGCGGCGAGCTGGGCGAGGTCGAACTTCGCCGGGTCGCGGCGGCGTTTGCGCAGGTGGATCGTGAAGACCTGCACGCGTTCGTCCGCGTTGGGCAGATCGACGAAGAAGATCTCGTCGAGCCGGCCCTTGCGCAGCAGTTCGGGGGGGAGCTGGGTGATGTTGTTGGCGGTGGCGAGGACGAAAACGGGCTTCTGCTTTTCGCTGAGCCAGGTGAGAAAGGTGCTCATCACGCGCGCCGTCGTACCGCCGTCGGTGTTGGCGGACCCCTGTGAGCCGGCGAAGGCCTTGTCGATTTCGTCGGCCCAGAGGACGACCGGGGCGATGCTCTCCGCAACGCTGATGGCGCGGCGGATGTTCTCCTCGGAGGAGCCTACGAGGCTGGCGAACATGCGGCCCATGTCGAAGCGCAGCAGGGGCATGTTCCACATGCGTGCGACGGCCTTGGCGCAGAGGCTCTTGCCGCAGCCCTGCACGCCCAGCAGGAGTACGCCCTTCGGTGCCGGCAGGCCGAAACGGCGGGCGCGGTCCGTGAACGCGTGGGCGCGTTTGTCGAGCCATTCCTTGAGATGATCGAGTCCGCCCACGTCACCCATGTCGGTCGCCGAGGCGTAGTATTCCAGCAGGCCGCTCTTGCGGATGATCTGCTGTTTTTCCGAGAAGACGACGGAGACGTCTCCGGCATCGAGGCGACCGTCCTGAACGATGGTCTTGGCGAAGACGTTCTCGGCTTCCTGCAGGGTCAGGCCGAGTGCGGCCTGAATAAGCTTTTCCCGATCCTGGTCGGCGAGCGCGACGGTGACCTTGGGATTGTCGGCGACGTCCCGACAGATGCGCTGGAGCAGTTCGGCGAAGTCGTCCGTGTCCGGCAGCGGGTAGTCGAGGACGGTGACGTCCTTTTCGAGCTCCGGCGCGATATCGAGCAGCGGTGACGTGATGATCAGCGACTTGTAGCTGTCACTGAGCGACATCGCCACCTCGCGAAGCTTGCGGATGACTGCGGCGTTGCCCTCGCGGGCGCGCATGAACGGATGGAAGTCCTTGAAGAGGTAGAGGGCCGGTTCCTTGTGCTCGATCACGACATCAAGAGCTTCGACCGGGTCCGCCAGGCCCTTGGAACGCGCCTGCCGGGGCGATCCGGATTTCTGGAGTCCGGTCGTCACCGACCAGCAATGCAGTTCCTTGCTGCGCCGGGAGGCGATTTCGCGCAGATGCTGTTCGACGCGACCCTCCTCCCAGGAGATCACGTAGACGATCGGATAGCGCGCACGGATGAGCACTTCCAGCTCGTCGCGGCCTCGGTTGCGTCGCTGCGGCTTACGCGTTTCCTGGGACACGCTCATGGGGCTCTCCCTGCAAAAGATGGCGGGGCTGCCGCGCGCGCAGCGCCGGATCCTGCGGACAGACCGTGGCGGCGACGGCGAGGAGTTCTGCAGTGACGTACTGGAAGTACAGCCGGCCATCGACGCCGATGGTGATGATCGCGGTATGGGGCGCGAGCGCGATGGGATGGTCATGCGGCTTGGACATCGGTGCTCCAGTCGAGGTTGGCGGCGGCGAGATAGGCACAGGCGCGACGGATGTCGGCGCGCGGGTTGAGTCTGCCGAGGACCGGATCGGTCAGCGCTCGCCACTGCGGCACATAGGCGGTCATCAGGTGAAACCGGGCGCCCGGGATGTGTTGCACGAGCCAGTTGACGACGGGCTCGAAGCAGCACGTGCGGTGCCCCGGCATCAGCAGGTGGCGGACGTGGAGGCGCTGATCCGCGTGCAGCGCGAGCAGATTGGAGGTCACGGTCGCGAGGTACGCGGGCACGCGGGCAACCCGCCGAGCGCAGTCGTCATTACCGAATTTCAGATCGACGATCCAGGTATGAATGACGCCACGGAGGGCGGAGCGCGTACTGGGGGAAAACGAGCCGTTGGAATTCAGGATGAGCGGCAACGGCCGGCGTGCAGCGGCAGCCAGTTGCAGAATAAACGGCAGATGCAGACTCGGCTCGCCGCCGAGGAGGTTGACAAAACGCGCTCCGGTGTCGAGCGCCGCCCCGCACTCGCGGGCGAGGATCGTGGCGTCGGCGGGAGAGCCACTCCATCGGTCGAAGCAGGTCGGGGCCACGTTACAGAAGGAACAGCGGAAGTTGCAGCCGCTCAGGTAGATACGGAACGTAGGCGAGAACTCCGGTTCGTCGGCGTAGCTGATGTAGCGATGAAAATGGTGCGCGCAGGCATGCGTGCCGCCCGACTCGGCGCGTACCGTCGGAAGCTGCAGACTTTTTCCGCGCATGACCACGCTCCGGCAACGTGCCCTGTCCCCGAAGTCAGACTACGAAGGCGCGGCCCCCACCTCACTGGTTTTGGCGCGGTCGGGGTGGTTCTTACAAGAATAGTTTGCCGGCGGGCGGCACGGCGGGATCGTCTTTGCGGGCGGCCGCCCGGGGTCCGCTTCCTTACGGGTGCGGCTCGTGGGTTGGGTATGGGCTGGCCGGTTGGCGCAGCAGCTCTTTTCGAAGGGGATTCCGCGGTAGATGGTGACGCCGCCGGGGAGGATGACGAAACAGGCGGCGAGCTGGGGAGGACGCAGGTGCGAACTTCACGCCGAGCAGCGTGCCGCCGCAGCCGATCGCGACCATCGCGGGCACCGTGCCGAGACCGAAGGCGATCATGGCGAAACCAGCCGGAGAGGGTCGGTGCACTGCGACCTTCGCGAGGGCGACGTAGACGAGGCCGCAGGGCAGAAACCGGTGAGCACGCCGGCGAGCAGAAACGGCAACGGACCGCGCGTGTTGATGAACTGCGCGAGCATCGACGAAGAAGCCACCCCCCACCGCTTTCCGGTACATGCCGCCGCGGATTCTACGCCCCGCCTTGCAGCCACCGAAAACGCAGCAGGCCGAGCGTGTTGAGCCCGATGTAGACCATGAGCAGGCCGGCGACGACCGCGAGGATCTGCTGGCCGCCGACGAGCGGAAGGTCGAGACGGGCGAGGCGCGCGCCGAGCAGACCGGCGACGGCGCCGAGGAATCCGTAGGTAAAAAGCCGGCCGCCGCTGTAGATCATCTGGCGCAGCAGCGCGGGGAGGATCGGCGGGCGTTCGCCGGGCACGCGGAGCGGGACGGTGCCGATGGTCATGGCGAACCCGCCGCACATGCCGACGCAGTGGCCGCTGCCGAGCAAGCCGATGATGAACATGGCGAGAAGGTTCATGGGCGCTGGTGTTTTCTCTCCGTACGTGCGCCGTCGCGTCGGACGCGCAGGTCCTCGTCGAGTTTGATGGCAACGCTCATCTCAGGCCACCGGCGTGCTGTGGGCCGCTTCCGCGGCGTAGTACAAAGCGGCTTGGATATCCTCACGCGACAACTGGGGATATTCGCGCAGCAGCTCTTCGATCGACAGGTCGGCGAGGCTGGCGACGAGCACCGAAACGGCGATGCGCGTGCCGCGAATGCACGGCTCACCATGGTGCAGTTGTGGCTCGCAGACAATCCTCGTGCGCCACGCGTCGTTACTGTTCACATGCAATCCTCTCTGCCAGTCCGGGCGTGGTCAGACGCCCCGAGGATTATCCGCGATCCTGCGTCCGGATTCCACCTGTGCCAGCCCCGGCGGGAACTCCTTCGCCGCCGGCTGCGTAGTTTCGTTATACTCCGGTGTCCGGGCCGCGGACCGTCACGAGCGGCTGGGGAGGTGACCGTCGATGGGGCTGACGCACGAGATTTACCGCACGAGCCTGGGGCTGCTGACCGATCTGTACCAGCTCACGATGGCGCAGGGGTATTGGAAGCTGGGGCGGGCGGAGGACGAGGCGGTCTTTCACCTGCTTTTTCGCGAGCACCCGTTTGCCGGAGGTTTCACGGTGGCCGCCGGGCTGGCCTGCGTGGTGGACGTGCTGCGCGAGCTGGCGTTCGACGCGGAGGACGCCGCGTACCTCGCGACGCTGCAGGGCAACGACGGGGGCCGGCTGTTCGATCCGGAGTTTCTCAAGGCGCTGCAGCGCATCGCGTGGGCATGGGACATCGATGCGGTCCCGGAGGGAACGGTGGTTTTTCCCCACGAGCCGCTGGTGCGGGTGCGCGGGCCGCTGCTGCAGTGCCAGCTTCTCGAGACCCCCCTGCTCAACCTGATCAACTTCCAGACCCTGGTGGCGACGAAGGCGGCGCGGGTGTGCATGGCCGCGGGCGACGACGCGGTGCTGGAGTTCGGGTTGCGGCGGGCGCAGGGCATCGACGGGGCGCTGGCGGCGAGCCGGGCGGCGTTCCTGGGCGGGTGTGCGGCGACATCGAACGTGCTGGCGGGCCGGCTGTTCGGCATTCCGGTGAAGGGAACCCACGCGCACAGTTGGGTGATGTCGTTTGACGACGAGGCGGAGGCGTTTCGCGCGTACGCCGAGGCGATGCCGAACAACTGCGTGTTCCTGGTGGACACGTACGACACGCTGGAGGGTGTGCGGCGGGCGATCGAGGCGGGCAAGGCGCTGCGGCAGCGCGGGCACGAGCTGGCGGGGGTGCGGCTGGACTCGGGCGACCTGGCCTACCTGAGCATTCAGGCGCGGCAGATGCTGGACGAAGCGGGTTTTGCGGACGCAGCCATCCTGGCGAGCAACGATCTGGACGAGCACATCATTGCGAGTCTGAAGGACCAGGGAGCGCGGATCGCGGTGTGGGGTGTGGGGACGCGGCTGGTGACGGCGTACGACGACCCGGCGCTCGGCGGGGTGTACAAGCTGGCGATGATCCGGCACGCGGGTCGCGATTGGGAATACAAGGTCAAGCTGAGCGAGCAGACGGCGAAGATATCGACGCCGGGGTGCCTGCAGGTGCGGCGGTTCCGGGAGAACGGGCGGTTCGTCGCGGACATGATCCACGACACGCAGCGCCCGGTGCCGGAGTCCGCGGTGATCGTGCATCCGACCGATCCGACCAAACGCAAGGCGATTCCCGCGCACGCGACGGGTGAGGACGTGCTGGTGCCGGTGTTTCGCGGCGGGGAGTGCGTGTACAACGTGCCGGCGCTGACGGAGTCGCGGAAGCGAACGGCGGAGCAGCTCGCGGGTTTTCACGGAGGCGTGAAGCGGTTCGTGAATCCGCACGCGTACCCGGCGGGGCTGGAGCGTGGGCTGCACGATCTGAAGATGCGGTTGATCCTTGAGGCGCGGGGGTTGGGGGAGGATTGAATGATGAATGCGGAATGATGAATGACGAATGACGAATGACGAATTGAGTGGCGCGGGAAGGTGACTTGTGGATGCGTTGCTGCTGGTAGACATACAGAGGGATTTCCTGCCGGGGGGTGCGCTGGGGGTGCCGGGCGGGGATGCGGTGGTGCCGGTGGCGAATGCGCTGATGGCGCGGTTGCCGCTGGTGGCGGCTACGCAGGACTGGCATCCGGCGGATCATGCTTCGTTTGCGAGTCAGCATCCCGGGCATGCGGTGGGCGAGGTGATCGAGATCAACGGCGCGGAGCAGATCATGTGGCCGGATCACTGCGTGCAGGACACGGCGGGCGCGGAGTTTGCGGACGGGCTGAAGGTGGCGCGGATTGATCACGTCGTGCGCAAGGGCACGGAGCGGACGATCGACAGTTACAGCGGTTTTTTCGGGAACGATCACGTGACGGCGACCGGGCTGGAGGGTTACCTGCGCGGCGCGGGAGTCACGGCGGTCACGGTCGTAGGGCTGGCGACGGACTACTGCGTGAAGTTCACGGTGCTGGATGCGCGGCGGTTGGGATTTGCGGTACGCGTGGTGCGGGAGGGTGTGCGCGGCGTGGAATTGAAGGGTGGCGATTGCGCGCGGGCGCTGGCGGAGATGACCGCGGCGGGCGCGCGGGTGGTGGGGCTGGCGGAGGTGTAGCATCGGCGCGGGACTGACGCCGGATTGAAACAACGCGGCCCGGCGCGGGTTTTTTGGACCTGCGCCGGGCCGTGGGTGTTTTCCGACAGGGGGCGGCGGCTGGGGGCGCCGTTCGCCCGCGTCGGGATCAGTTGTTCAGCACGCCGTAGAACTCGGCGAAGTCGACGAGGTCGATATCGCTGTCGGGGTCGGCGTAGAACATTTCGCAGCCGCTGGCTGCGGGTCCGAGGTCGGCGCCGGTGAAGCAGCGCTGCAGCGCGGCGTAGTCGACGAGGTCGACGTCGTCGTCGAAGTCGCAGTCACCGAAGCGGAGCAGGCCGACCTGCAGGGGGATCATCACTTCGTCGGTGCGGCCGAGGCTGTCCGTGACCCGGAAGACGGGCTCGAACGTGCCCGATTCCAGGGGCGTACCTTCGAGCATGCCGGTGCTGGACAGGGTCACGCCCTCGGGCAGGTCCTGCGGCACCTTGAACAGCACGGAGTTGAGGTCACCGAGATTGGTGAGGCCGTTGTACGCGCTGAGGGTGTACTGCGTGCCGGTGCCGTTGGAGATACCCACGGTGGGCGTGACGGGGGTATTGCCCGGTCCGTAGTCGAAGCGGATCGCGCCGTCGGCGAAGAGGGTGACGGCGACGCGGATGAGCGCGGTGGCATCGCTGTGGTGGCCAGCCTCCCAGCGGACGGTGTAGGCTCCGGGCTGGGACGCATCGATGAAGATGTCCTGGCTGGTGGCGGTGGTCTTGAGGTCGTCCCACAGCGGCGCGATCTGCCTGTTGGCGATGAGCACCGCGGTGGTGTTGCTGTAGGAGCTGCCGGAGTGGGTGCCGAAGTCGATGAAGCCGTTGGTCCAGATGCGGATACGGTCGTAGTTGACGCCGTAGAACGGGAAGGAGAACGGCAGATCGAACCAGGTGAAGACGTCGTCGCCGTGGATACCCTGGGCGACGCCGGTCTCGGCGAAGAGCGAGGTGCCGAGGTCGGACTCCTGGTAGATCGGTTCCGACACCATGGACCAGACGAGCGGCGGTTGGCCGCCGTCGACGTCGAGCTGCAGCGGTCCGTAGGGCATGCGGGCCTGACCGGCGGGCAGTGCCGTGGTCATGATCTGCGGGGCCGGCGCCTTGACGAAGAGGCTGACCGTGGAAGGCGTCGAGGTGAAGATGCCGTCCGCGGCGTGGTAGGTGAACTGATCGCTGCCGAGGTAATCCTGGTCCGGCGTGTAGTTGACCACGCGCTGCGCGGTCGGGAGCACGTAGGGCACAGCCGTGATCGCGCCGGCCTGCGGATCGGCGAGCACGCCGTGAGCGGGCAGCGTGGTGATGACGAAGTCGAGGACATCGCCGTCGGGGTCGGTGCCCTGGAGGGTAATGGGCTGCGTGGTGTTTTCCGCAACCTCGAGGTTGAGGCTGGTGGTCACCGGCGGGCGGGCCTGGACGAGGATCTGGACGAGGGCCTGGTTGGACTCGCCGCCGTCGGGGGCGACGCCGCCGTCATCGGCCTTGAAGGCGAAGCTGTCCTGGCCGTAGTAGTTGTAGTCGGGGACGTACTCCACGACGTTGCCGCCGGCGGCCAAGGTGTACGGCGCCGCGGTGATTTCGCCGCCGTGGGGATCGAAGAGCGCGGCGTGGGCCGGGAGCGTCGCGACGATGTAGTCAAGCGCCGCGGGCGGATCGGGCAGGCCGTCATCGCTCGCGTGCAGCGTCACGAGCAGTGCCGCGTTCGCGGCAGTGACGAGGTTGGCGCCCGAGGCGGTGGGTGGCTGGGGCCCGCAGGCGCCGAGCGCGGAGAGGTCGCTTTCGAGGAAGTCGGGATCGACGCCGGCGCCGGCGCTGAGTCCGGCGAGTCCGTCGGTGGCGGCGATCGCGAGGAAGTTGATCTCGATG
>JACKHG010000059.1 GCA_020639115.1 Phycisphaerales bacterium | reverse complement strand
CTGACGACGACGGCCTGCGCAGCATCGTTCGTGGGTATTACGCAATGGTCAGCGAAGTGGACCATCATGTCGGCCGCATCCTCGACGCCCTCGAAGACAGCGGACAGGCGGAGAACACGCTGGTGCTGTTCATCTCCGACCACGGCGAATGGCTGGGCGAGCACTGGCGCTTCGGCAAGGGCTACCCGGGCCACGACGCCACGGCCCGCGTGCCGCTGCTCGCCCGCTGGCCGGGTCGGCTCGATGCGCCGGGGCGGACCTGCCACGACCTGATCGAAGCTGTGGACGTCGCTCCCATGCTGCTCGAAGCCGCGGCCGTGCCGATCGAGCCATCGCTCCAGGGCCGCTCGTTCCTGGGTACGCTCACCCAGGGGCAACCGCATGGCCGCGAATCGGCGCTGATTGAGTTTCACCACGCGCGATCGCTGCGTACGCCGACACACCTGTACGTCGCGCACGATGACGGGCGCGAGTTTCTCTACGACCAGACGACGCCTCTGGGCCCCTACCGCGACCTGGCCGCGACACCGTCGTGCGCCGAACTGCTCGGTACGTGCCGGCGGCAACTGCTGGCCCGGATGATTCAGGCGGCCCCGAAACGGGCTCTGGACTGGACGTACTGAGGCCGCCCGGCATTCGGGGCGTGGTTCACGCCAGCCCCAGGCGCCGGTCGGCCGATAATGGAGGGGGGAGCTCGCGAATATGGCGCCGCCGTCCGTCGTCGCCGGCGTCGGTCGGGAGTGAGCGTGGTTTCTATGCTTCGAGCGACCTTGAGTATGGTGAACGCGTTGAAAGCGCTGGCGGCCCTTGCGGTCGTCGTGCTGCTGCTGTTGCTCGGCGCGCGGTGGAGTTACATGCGGCTGGCGGCGGAGATCTACCGCGACCGGCTGCGTCAGGTGGCCATCGAAAATGAGCAGCTTCGCGGCAGCTACAACGAGGCGGTGCGCCGCACGGCCGTCACCGAGCTGCGCGTGGCGAACGGCAAGCTCGACGTGGCAATCCGCACACTGGACGGCGAAGAGCGGATCATTCCCACGCCGTTCGACCCGCGCGGCGAGATCTATGTGGACTTCG
>JACKHG010000058.1 GCA_020639115.1 Phycisphaerales bacterium | reverse complement strand
GCAGCAGGGCCAGCGCCTCGCCCCAGGGATTGCCGTCGCGCTTGCCGCGCGCGAAGTTGTGGCCACTGGACAGGGCTGCGAAGGCGCGCGAGCTGAGCTTGGCATCACGGGGCCGCCACTGCCAGTTGCCGGGCATCTGCGCGAACCAGGCGGCATCGGCCACCAGATCCACCGGGGACATCTGCAAGCTGGAGGCCTCGCCCACCGCGCCGATGGCCTGAGCTGCCCGGCGCCCGGCATCGGCCACGTCCTCGCCGAAGACGACCAGGCTGTAGTGGTACTCGCCCATGCAGAACTGGCCGTCGCCGAGCTCGTTCAGCGCCACGTCCATCTCGGCGACCTGGCTGGCCACCACGTCGTCGCTGGCGATCAGCTGGTCGCGTTGCAGTTCGAGCGCCCGCATGGCCTCGCGGCGCGGCAAGATCGCGAAGCTCTGCGTCTCGATGAACTCGCTGGCCTCATACAGCAGCGCATTCAGGATGCCGGGCTCGACGGCATCGGCGTACTCCTTGATGTCGACCAGGGCCGCGTAGCGCCGCTGATCGCCCTGACGGAGTTCGAGCTTGTCGCCTCCGAAGGACAGGCGCGTGGTCGGCAGGGTGCGGTACAGCGGGCCGGCGGCCATCGGGATCGGCCGCCAGCAGCCGTTGACGAGGTAGCCCAGAAACTCGGCCACTTCGGAGTAGGCCCGGCCGTGGCGCTCGCGCGCGCCGAGCAGTTCGGAGCCGAAGCCGCGCAGTACGCGGCCCACGAGCGCTGTGCGCTCTTCCATCACGCGCAAGGCTTCGGCCTGAGCTTCCGCAATGGCCGCACGGGTGCGCTGCGTCGATTGCAGGGCACGGCTCACCCGGGAGACGTTGGGTCGGTAGACCAGCGTCAGGTAGAGCTCGTTGCTCATCATCCGGCGCTCGCCGAGCTTGGCTTGGTACGCCCGGGACAGGTCGCGTGCGAAGCCGGGTTGCACCGGGTCCTGCAGGTTGTCGCTGACGACGCGGTGCAGGCGGTGCGTCCACACCGCCCACTGGCCGCCGGCAAGGTTGCGCAGCAGGCTGCACAGCGCCTCGTGCCGTTCGCCGATCTGGTGCTCGTCGGCGCACTCGAAGGCGACGCCGTCAAGCCGCCAGACACGCAGGTAGTCGCCGCCGCGCGTGATCACGTCGTGCGGGCTGACGAGCGACGAGAACGGGATGAAGCGAGCCAACGGGTTCTCCGCCTGGGCTTGCGCCCAGTGCCGAGGCCTGAAGCCGCTGCGGCCCGGCCGAGCGTCGGCGCCATTAGCCTTAGACATGCCAAGCATCGCGGGCTCTCCGGTAGAGGGTGGGTGCGTAGCTGCGCGCGTGCCAGAAGCGGCCGTTGCGGTCGTGCAGGCGCAGCTTCATGGCGACGAACATCTGCCGGAAGCGCTGGTCATCCTTGGAGGTCACGAAGCGCATCCACAGCAGCGCCGGTACGAAGGCCACGACTACGCCAAGGGCGATCCACCAGCTCACCAGCGTGCCGCCCCACATGATCAGCAGCATGCCGGTGCCGAACAGCACCACCAGCGGCACGAGCGGTGCGCCCAGCTTCAGGCCGGGCGCGTGGCGCCTTGTAGATGGCCTCGCCTTGCAGCGGTCGCGCCTGCCGGTCAGGTGACGATGTAGCTGGAGGAAGGCAGCGGCGCTGCTGACCAGCGTGCCGCCAATCAGCACGTTGGCGACATCACAGGCGGGCGCCTTTGAAGATCATCTTGAAGCCGGCCCAGATGATCGCGATCGTCACCACGGCGATCGAGATCGTCACCAGGATGGTGTTGACGTTCGTGACCGTGGTGTTGATCTTGTCGAAGCCCCTGGGCCAGGGGCTATCTGCGAGGCGGTGGCCAAGAGCACTGCGGCACAGAGCCAGTGGCGCCGGATCGGTGTGAGGGTTCATGCCTTCTCCTGGGTTGGACGGTGGAACGAGCTGCACGGCAGTCACGACCTTGCGCATCGAGCCGTGGCGGAAGCCGTGGCAGTGCAGCTGCTGGTAGCAGGACAGCGCCTTGCGAAGCGCGTAACCTGGATCGACTGACTTCGACGCCGAGGCACTCTGCTCGGTCGAAGCACTCGCCGGAGCACCGGTCTGCATGGCGGGCTGGGTTGGCACGGCCTGAAGGTCGACTCCAGCGTCAGGCCCAGGCGGCGAAGTTGCCCGAGGTTGATCTGTCCGAGGCCGACGCTGAAGTTCCAGCCGCCTGCCTGCAACGCCCGGGCGGTCGAGAGGGCCTCCGCGCGGTGCCGCGGCTGGCGCACGAGCGCGCCGCCGACCACGCCGATCGCCCATGGGTTGAAGGCGCTCTCGACGCTGACCAGCGCACGTGCGGTGTCGCCGTGCACCTGCGGTGCACAGGCCACCGCGAGCGCGAGGAAGACGGATGCATCCATGGCGGGCAGCCTCAGGAGCCCGAGTCGGTCGGCGGAGCCGGCGGCGGCAGCGAGACGAGCCAGGCGGCATAGTCGTCGTCGAAGCGCGTGTCCCAGGTCCCGAGCTGCGTCTTCGCGGCCGGGCTGAATTCGGTCACCGTATCGCCGGCCATCGTCCACCAGGTTCGTGCGAACGGCGCGCCGTTGATCGAGACCGAGACGGCGCCGGTGTAGTCGCAGGAGTAGATCGGTCCGCTCTCGCCGTCGAACACCCGCGTGTACTGCGGCGGGCAGTAGCCGGGCGCGCTGGCCCAGGCGTGGCTCGCGGAGTTGCTGCCGCCGGCCATGCCGCATGTCGGAAACGGCTTGCCGCGCGCCAGGTCGCGCAGCACCTGCTTGATCGGTGGCACGCACTGCGGGATCGAGCGCCAGCTCGGTGCGGCGAAGCACAGCAGGACGAGGCAGCCGTCGACGGCTTGTGCTGCCCTCGGCAGCAAGGCGCCGGTCGTCGCCACGACGATCGCCAGGACCATCGCTACCCAGCGCGGGCGCCGACTCGCGAACATCGGTGAGGGGAGGCGGTTCGCCAGTTCGATCGTCATGTCGCGGCTCCTTCCGAGGCTGCGAGGACGTCACGGGATACCCGGGGCCTTGCAGTGAGTTCACTCTAGGAGCGACAGGCGCCATCACGACTGCTTCAATTGCGCGACTTTCTTGCATGCGCGCTTGGGGTGCGCGTCAGAGCAGTCCGTACCGTTGGCAGAGCCGTGCGGCGTCGCGGCGATTGGCCACGCCGAGGCGCACGTTGAGACGATGGAAGCGGCAGTCGATGGTCTTCGGTTCGGCGTTGAGCGCCGAGGCAATGCGCTTCGAGCCGTACCCGAGGGACTCGTACCGAAGCAGATCGAGATCCCGATCGGTCAGATGGGCGCGCTGCACGAGCTCATTCCGACCCTGACGCTGGAACCAGTCCGCCAGCCCAAGGGCCAGCGCCCGATAGACCGGCATGAGCCGGCTGATGGCGTCGAGTTGCTGCTCATCCTTACCCGCGAGCATGAGCATCCCGAGCACATCGCAGCCGCGTGGCGGCGGTGCCGGAATCAGCCAGATCGCGCGCGGAGGCGCCGAGTCCGGGCCGTCTGCGGGGACTGACCCTTCGCCGTCGTCGAGATGCTGACAGACAAGCAGCGGCTCGCTCGAGCGTGCCGCATGGGCGAGCCAGGTGCAGGGGCCGCTGTGCAATCGCCGCAGGGCGCTCGCGCTCCATTCGGGGTCCAGCGCAGCGATCGATCGGTACCAGCAACGGTCATCGTCGGGGATCACCCACACGAACAAGGCTGCGTCCGCACCACCCGCTCGGGCGGCCAGTTCCAGCGCGGCAATGGCGCTCGCCTCATTGGCGACCACGAGCGATCTGACCAGTTCGCAAAGCTCGAACGCTGCAGCCTGAGGTGAGGGCCTCGGCGAGTCGCCTGGGTGCCCGAGCTCATCGAGCGAGGGTTCCATGGGCGAACCTCTTGATCTCTTCGTGCGCGACCGGGTGGTCGAACTTCGTCGGTGCCTTGGCGATCCACTGCTCGAACTCGGCCAACGTGTGAATGACGAAGCGCTCCTCCAACGCGGGCCCGGAGTTCAGCCAGGTACACAGCTTCACCTGCAGGTCTGTCGAGTGGGAACGGACCACAAGCTCGAAGCAGGCATATTCCGAGGTCCAGGACGCGCAGAGCTGTTCGACATCCCGCGTGATCGACGACACCAGCGGGCGGGACGGCATGACGGTGGCGATCCTCGCGCGGCGGGCTGGCCCTGAAGCTGGCGTCCGACGGCGCTGATCGCGGTCGAGGGTTCGGCGATCGGCCAGCGGTCCGAGGCGTGGCAGTTGCGGCGTGGTCATGGCGGCACTCCCGTTGGCTCCGGCCGCTAAGGGGCGCCTTCCCGACGACGGGTGAGACGCTCCGAGAGCAACCGGGAGTTCAGCCTAGGAAAATGCCGCGGCCGGCGTCAACGCTTTTGCGCCGAGTTGCGCAAATTTGCGGCGGCGTCAGCGACGCTAAACGACGCTCATTCGGACCGTTCGCTTCACCCGTGACAGTCATACGAAGCGAGCGTCTGAGGCCAGGCCGTGCAGCAGTTCCAGAGTCTCTGCGGCTCGTGCCTCGGGCACGAAGAGGTGGTCGTGGTGGAAGGCCGCCACGGCATTGCAGGCGATGCCCGCCTGAGCGAGCCGGTCGGTGATGCAGGCGAGAAAGCCCACCGCATCGAGCGACGAGTGCACCGCGAGGGTGATGAGGCGACACGGGAAGGTGTAGGGGACGCGCGCCGCCTCGGCCTGCGACTTGTCGACGATGGCCGTCAGCCCTTCGGATTCGCGGAAGGTGCAGATCGGGTCGAGCCCCTGGGGGACGCGGAAGTCGCTGAAGGTGCAGTAGACAAAGACCCCGTTGGCGATGCTCGGCGTCATCTGTCGGCACAGGTCGTGCAGGTCACGAACGGCGGTCATTCCCATCCCCTCCAGTCTGCCTCGCTCCACCCCGCGGAAGATTATGGGCATCCCCGACCGTTGCGGGTACCCTGATCCGAGCGGGCCTTCGGGGCATGGATTGGCACCCCGTTTAGCGCGGCTGACGCGAAGCGAAAGTTGCTAAACCGCGAGCAGCCGTCGCGATGGCTTGGTACCTTGAGAGCGCGGCTGGGACGATCGTGTCGGGTACGGGCCGGGACTGTCCAGCCCGACAGCCGCGTGTAAGGAGGTCTGCCATGGCCACCCGCTCGCAAGTGCTCTCCGACATTGCGCTGCTCCGCCAGTCGCTGCGTCGCGCCGGCAGCCCGCACCTGCCGCTGCTGAAGCTGCAAGGGTGGCGCCCCGCGCTGGACGTCGCCGTGGATCTCACGGCCATCGTCGCGGCGATTCTGCTGGCGCTCCAGGAGCCCTGGGCCTCGCCGATCGCGCTGCTGGTCCTCGGCAATCGGCAGCGGGCGCTGGGCAACATCCTGCATGACGCTGCGCATCGCAACCTGACGCGGAACCGCGTGCTGAACGATCTGGTGACCCGGGCGCTCATCGCGCCGCTTCTCTTCGTGAGCCTGCCGCATTACCGCGAGCTGCACTTCCGGCACCACCTCGACCTTGGCGGGCAGGGCGCCGACCCCGACCTGATCCCGATCCCTGCCCAGAAGGCGACATCGTGGATTGCGGCCGTTGCCGCGAACACGCTGTCGCTGCGGGCCATCCTGGGGTCCACCTTCGGGCACCTTGTCGATCCGGCTACTCCGCTAGCAGGACGGCTGTACATCCTAGGGTGGTGGGCCACACTTCTGGGAGGGCTTGTCCTGGCTTTGGGGATCGGGCCGGCCGCGGCGATGCTGGTCCTATGGCTGGGCGCACGTGCCACTGCGTTCCACCTGATCACGACCTTCCGCGAAATGTGCGACCACCACGGGCTGTCTCCTGGCGGCGTCTTCAGCTTCACCCGCGACATCAAGGCGGCCGGGCTGTGGTCGGTACTGTTCCATCCGCGGAACAACGCCTACCACCTGACCCACCACCTGCTGCCGGCGATCCCGTACTACCGGCTGCCGGAGGCGCAGCGCGTCTTCTCGTCGCTGCCGGAGTACCGAGAGCGCGCTCAGCTCTGCGAGGCCTACTTTGCAGGCCCGGCGCAGGCGGTGGCCTCGTGGCAGAGGAGCTTGGCCCGGTGACCGCCCGGACGCTCGGGGCGCTGCAGGTGGCAGCGCTGCTCGTCTCCGCCAGCTACGGCATCGGGTTCCTGTTCGGGTCCGGCGAGTACGCCCTGCGCTACGGCATGGCCGGTGCGATCTACGGTGTCGCCACCGGGCTGGGGATGATCGCGATGGCGGCGTTCGCCGGCAGGCTGTGGCTGGCAGGTCGCGCCGTGTGGGATCTGCTCGGGGACCGGTCCGGCGATCGAGTGCGGCGGCTGGTCGCGCTGCTCTCGATCGTCTGGATGGCGGGGGTGCTGGCCGCGCAGATCCACGGCGCCGTGGCCGTGGTCCGGCTGCTCGGTGCGGGTCCGATGGCGGCCCATGCCGTCGCCATCGCCCTCATCTTCGCGGCATCGCGGTTCGAGTTGCGTGCAGCGTCTCTGGTGTTCGCCGGGTGCCTGGCGGCGAGCGCGGTTGTCCTGCTCTACGCGCTCGTGCGCAGCTGTGGGGTCGAGCTCTATGCCGCCTCTCTGCCTGCGTTCGCCCAGGCCTTGCCATCGCTCGGTGCGGCCCAGGCGTTCACGATCGCCATCGGCGTCGGGCTGCTGGTCTGCACCGGCGCGGACTATCACCAGTTCGTGCTCGCAGCCCGTGGGCCCGGTGCCGCGGTCCGCGGATGCCTGCTGGCCGGCGTCGGCCTGCTGCTGCTGGCGTTTCTGCCGCCAGCAGTGGTGCTCTCGGCGGCAACCCAGCCGTCGTGGCCCGGAGTCGCGGATGCCAAGCAGGTCGTGCCGCAGGCGCTGGCGCTCGCCGCCGGGCAGATCTCGGCCGCTGCGGCGCCGGTGATGCTCGGCGTCCTAGGCATGGCGGCCCTCGGCTCGGGTGCCGCGGTGCTCCGAGCGATGGTCTCCGCCCTGGAGGCGGCCCGGCCACGCCGAGCGTCTGCTTCACCCTTCGTCTTGGCCGCCATCGCAATGTCCGTGGCCGCGGCGTTGACCGCCACCGGGCTGCCCATCGTCGACACGATGGTGTCGGTGAACGTCGCCTACATCGCGAGCGTCGGGGTTAGCCTGTTCACCCTGCTGCGCGGCAAGGACGGCGACGAGGTGGGTGAGACCCGGGTGATTGGGGCGGGCTTCATCGGGGCCGCTGCAGCGTTCACCCCGACATGGGCGGGCTGGCCTCTTCCGAACGTCGAACTGGTCGCGCTGCTCCTCGGCCTGACTTCGGCTGCCGCGGCCAAGGTGGTACTAAAGCGACGGCACGGAAGGGCCGGGTACCGACCGGTGCGACGGTATTAGCGCCAGCGCCCGCTGACGCGATGCCTTCCGGGCGGTCGGCCGCGGCTGTATGAGGCACTGTTCCGCGCGGGCGACGATCAGCTCGGTGATCTCGCGTGCGATAGGCGGCTCCATCTCCCAGTGGTGCCAGTACAGGTCGACCTTCACCGGATCGTCAGGCGCCAGCTCCTGCAGCACGCCTTCCTGGACCAGGCCCTGGGCCTGCGTTGATGGCACCAGCCCGTAGCCAGCGCCCATCGCGATGCCTTCGAGCAGGGCCGACGGGGAAGGCAGGTAGTGGCGGGGGTAGCGATCGATCCGCATGCCGAACCGTCGCTGCAGGAAGTCGTCGTGCAGCGCGTCCTTGCGGTTGAACAGGACTGCTGGCGCCCGCAGGACGTTGCGGACGGTCAGGCCGTCGGCCAGGAACTCCGCGATGAAGCCAGGCGTGGCGTAGCAGCGGTACTCCATGGCGCCGAGCGGTTTGGCGAGGAAGCCCGCGGCGGCCTTGGCGTCGGTCGAGATGCAGCCGACCACCTCGCCACGCAGCAGGCGGCTCGAGGTGTGGTCCTGGTCGTCGGTGACGACCTCGAGCGCGACCAGGCGCTTCGCAAAGAGCTCGCGCAGCAGCGGCGGGAACCAGGTGGCCAGCGAATCGGCGTTCACGGCGATGGACAGCGGCACGGGGCCGTCTTGATCCGCGGCGGTTGAGAGTTCCCGCAGGGATGACGCTTCGAGCAGCCGAAGCGCCTTGACGTGGCGCAGCAGTGATTCGCCGGCGGGCGTCGGCATTACCGGCTTGTCGCGCAGCAGCAGGATCGTCGCCAGCGACTCCTCCAGCGCCTTGATCCGCTGCGACACGGCACCACGGGTCACGTGGAGCACAGCCGCCGCGCGCTCGAAGCTCTGCTGCTCGGCGACGGTGGCAAACGTCTCCAGTTGCTCTCTGTCCAGCATGGCGCGATCTCCTGTCGTGCGGCGCGCGAGTCGGATACCCGGTCGCGGCCGGCGGAACGGCGATCCCGTTGCCCTTGGCGCTGGAGACGATCTGCGTCGATGCTGGTGCTGCGCTGTCATGCAGTTCGACTTGCGTCGTTGCCGTTCAGGCGCAGAGCCAGTTCTTCCAAGCGAGACACATCGGACTGCGGGGGCTCGTTGGACCGCTTCGGCGGCGGCTTCGTGCAAGTCGCCATTGATGCGCTGCAACGGTCGAGTTGTCCACAGGCGTTACGTCACAAATCGTGAATGCGGATTGATCGGCGCGCGCCTTCGCACGCGCGTGAACATCGGTCTGCGCTTCGGCCTGCGGCCTTCGCTTGCCCGTGTCCCTCGATCGCTCGCGACGGCCGGTTGCCCGCCTCGCCGTTCGCCTTGACTGCGGACCGTAGCGCCGCACGCACGGCCACAAGGGGCGTGCGCGGCATGAACGGCCTGCGCCCCGCTGGCGCGGGTCCCCTCCATTAACGCCCCGGTCCCCTTGCAGCCGCGCCTGCTTGCGGCGCACTCGGTGCCGCACGGCGACCGACGAATGCGGGGCAGGCACCAGCTCGACAGCCTGGCTTTCTCCGAGGGACCAACAGCCACGAACGGCTTCCTCGGAAATTGGGGCAGGGGGCTGGAAGACAGGCCTGACACCGCCGTCACGCGGACGAAAGGGAACGCAGTGCGAGCACCGGGGCGATTACGGAAAGTTGCCATGCGGGCCAGACATGGCGGCTGCTGGCACGCGGGCGTGCCGCCGTGAGTCGGGCGAGTCGTCCCGGATCGTCTCAACCACTCATGGAGCCCGTCATGAAGCACACGAAGGAAATGCTGCTGATCAAGATCGAGGACCTGGTGCCCTCGCCGTACAACGTGCGTCGCTACTCGGCCGGCCAGGTCGAGGAACTGGTGGCGCTGATCGCCTCGCAGGGCCTGCTGCAGAACCTGATCGTCACCGAGCAGGTGGTCGGTCGCGGCAAGCGCCAGCAGACCAAGTTCGGCGTCGTCGCCGGCGAGCGGCGGCGCCGCGCGCTGGTGATGCTGCAGGAGCGCAAGACGCTCGCGGCAGGGCACGAGGTGCTGTGCGAGCTGGTCAGCGCCGACCACGCCGTCGAGATCAGTCTCGCCGAGAACAGCGGGCGCGAAGCCATGCACCCGGCCGACGAGTTCGATGCGTTCCATGCGCTCGTCCAACAGGGCCGGGGCATCGAGGACATCGCGGCGCGCTTCGGCGTGTCGCCGGTGGTCGTGCAGCGCCGGCTCAAGCTGGCGGCGCTGTCGCCGAAACTGCTGGCGCTGTACCGCGAGGATGGCGTCAATCTCGATCAGCTGATGGCGCTGTGCCTGAGCAGCGACCACGCGGCGCAGGAGCGCGCGTGGTTCGAGGCGCAGCCCTGGGACCGGACGCCCGCGGCGCTGCGCAAGCGCCTGACGGAAGGCGAGGTGCTGGCCCACCAGGGTGCGCTGGCGCGCTTCGTCGGCATCGAGGTCTACGAGGCCGCGGGCGGGGTCGTGCGCCGCGACCTGTTCGACAGCGATCAATCGTGCTGGATCTGCGATCCGGACCTGCTGCGGCGGCTGGCCGCGGAGAAGCTGGACGCGGAAGCGCACGCGATGCGCGGCGCGGGGTGGGCCTGGGTCGAAGCCCGCATCGAACTGGACTCGGTCGGGTTGCGTGCGTTCGCACGCTGCGAGCCGGGCGTGCGTCCGCCGACGGCTGACGAGGAGCGGTCCTTGGCCGAGCTGGATCAGCGGTCGAACGAGCTGGACGCCGAGCTGCAGGCGCTCGACGACAGTGATACCTGGACGCCGACCGATGGTGAGCGCATCGACCTCGAAGAGCAGGACATCGAGGCACGGCGCAAGGCCATCAAGGAAGCGCGCCAGGTCTGGCGCGACGAAGACAAGGCGCGCGCCGGGGTCGTCGTCACCGTGGGTCGCGATGGGTCCGTCGAGATCATCCGCGGCCTGGTGCGCCCGGAGGACCGGCAAGCGACGAAGACCGAGGCGAGAAGCCGGACATCCCGGAGGCAAGTAGACGAGCCGCGCGCGCATGAACCGGGAGCGGCCGAGCCCGCCGAGGCACGCGCGCCGTTCAGCGAGACGCTGCTGCGCCGGCTTGCCGCGCATCGCACCGCTGCGCTGCAGGCCGTGCTGGCGCAGGACGCCCACGCGCCGCTGGTGGCGCTGACGCACGCGCTGGCGCTGCAGGTGTTCGAGCAGTTCGGCCTAGAGGCGCGGTCCGCGTTGCAGATCAGACCCGGATGCCGCGGCATGAGTTGCTGAGGCGCCGCGGACGCCAGCGGCCGGACGGGCGTGGACCAGTTTGGAGGCACGCCGCGCGGTGTGGATCGAGCGCTTGCCGCAGGCCGAGAGCGAATGGCTGAACTGGCTTTCCACGCTCCCTCAGCAAGAGTTGCTGGACCTGCTCGGCCTGTGCGCAGCGGCGCTCGCGCTCGTGCCAACCGGACCGGCCAGTGCGGCGAGTGCGCTGGAGCGCCTGGCCGGCCTCGACATGCGGCAGTGGTGGGGGCCGACGCCGGAAGCGTTCCTGAACCACGTGTCGAAGGCGCAGATCGCCCAGGCGCTGAAGGACGGCGGTGCCGGGTCGGAGGCGACGGCGGCCGGCATGAAGAAGGGCGAACTGGCCACCCTGGCGGCAACGAAGCTGGCCGGCAAGGGGTGGCTGCCGGAGCCGCTGAAGGCAGTGGCCTGCACGTAGCAGGCGAACGCGGGCAGGACTTCTAGCGCCTGCCCGCCGAGGAGAAGGGCGATGTGGGTGATCTTTGCGCGGGCGCCACCGCCCGACGTCCAGGTCTGGCCGGGGCGGCGGGTGCTTGCGTTCGTCGACGCCGTCGTCTGGCCCGCTGCGTGGGCGACGTGGCTCCTGGGGCTCTCGGCGCCGCTCGGGCTGGCAGGCCAGTGCGCGTTAGCCTGGTGCGGTGTTGCCGCACTTCGGCGTGCAGCGCGCGCCGTCGGCGAGAACCACCGGTACCACTTCACCACGTGGCGATGGGGGCGGTGGCTCGCGTTCGCGCTTCTCTTTGGCTACGGATTGAAGCTGGCAGCGTTACTTAGTGGGTGACCACCGGACGTGACTCGCTCCACTGGTCGAGATCCGATTGCCGCCACGCCACCGCGCGAGGACCCAGGCGGACCGGGCTCGGAAACTTCCGTGCTGCCACCATCCTGTAGATGGTCGAGCGGCCGAGACCGGTCAGTCGCATCACTGTAGGCATGCGCACCAGCAGCGGCGTGACCGGTTCGGTGTTACGCGGCGATCGAGCGGGTGAGTTTCGTTGCACGGTCTGTCTCCGGCGAGAGGCATGCCTGCAACTCTAGGACGCGTGGCTCACTGTGCGCCTGCTTCATTCGACGAGAAATCCTGCGTCGTGATCGAGCCTGCCCCGTGCGGTGAGCTTCAAGACGGTGCTTCTGTCGATGCAGGGTAAGCCAAATCTGCCGTGCGTCATATGCACACACACGGAAGCAACTCCACTACCCGCGCGCCTCGATGAATGGGCGCTGCAGACTGGGTGCGACCGGTCAGGTTCGGCGGCTGAACGTCAGCGCTCACCGAAACCTGACTTCCGTCGCCGGTTCAGGCATCCGGCCGCTGTACCTCGGCCCCTGCCAGTCGATCTCGATCGGGCCAGCGAGAACGCACACGGCAAAGCCACCGGCAGCTTCCTCCGGTCGCCAACTGAGCCTCACGACCCAGTGCCGACAGTCGGCGCTCGAATTCAGTCGCCACAAGGCCGTCGTTCACCGCCCGCACTAGGAGCCACGCACGCCGCCCCGGGTCCACTCCCGCCTCACTTGACACACGGATCCAACCTTTCCGGAGCTTCCAGGCGACATCTCTCCAGCGGCAGCGCCATCCGCAGCAGCAAGCATCGACACACGAGGAGCCACGCAGGCAGAATGACTCAAGATCATCCAGGAAGCCAGCTGCTCGCCTGTAGTGTAGCGGCGGCCCAATCAACCCTCAGCCCTACCACATAGCAACAATGAGCAATATCGATTCCCGGAGTTTTGACATAGCAATAGTCTGCGCCCTTGCTCGGCCTGAGCTGGAAAAGGTCCTAGAAACTGGTGAAGCAGGCTGGGAACAGCTATCCGGCGCTGAAAATGACCCCTCAACGTATTATGCATCCACATTCATGGCGGAGAGAGGTGCACAGCTCTCGGTTGTTGCATCTGCGGCCACTCAGATGGGCATGCCTGCGTCTGCGATTCTCGCCACAAAGATGATCCTGAGGTTTAGACCAAAGCTTGTTGCGATGGTCGGTATTGCGGCAGGAGTAAAGAGCGGAAAGCAAAACTACGGAGATATTCTGGTTCCGAACCGGACCTTTGATTACGGTGCTGGAAAACTACAGCAAGTCGGCGATCGAGTTGAGTTGGCGCCCGATCCAGATCCCATTCGGCTCTCAGAGCGACTGCGCGCGAGGATAGACCAGTGGAGCAGCAAGCGACTGTTTCTTGATGAGATCAGCCAGTCGTGGCCCCTAAGCCAACAGAGAACACGGTTGCAGGTACATGTGGGCCCTCTTGGGTCAGGTTCGGCCGTCGTTGACACCTCCCAGCCGATGCTAGACGTTTTGGACCACTGGCGGAAGCTCGTCGGAGTCGAAATGGAAGCTTATGGTGCTCATCTCGCTACCCAGACCGCTGTCTCGCCTGCTCCTGAGTTTATTTGCATGAAGTCGATTTGCGACTTCGCGACTGCAAAGACGGACGATTGGCAAGATTATGCTGCCTTTACGGCGTCTCGCTTGCTCCATCGATTTCTCGTGAATGAATGGGAGAACTTGTTTCTGGACCCTCGCTAGGCCCGCCGCCTTGCGTGGATCCGGCGGCGGGCCGTGAAAGCGATAGTGATCGGATCAAAATAGAACGGGGCAGGCGCCAAGTTTCATCCGACTCGAGAAGAGCCACAGATGAAACACCGGCCACATCTCCATTTTTTGCTCCATCTATTACTTCTTGGATGGCGACACTCAGGCGGAAAGTCGACAAACTTACGCAAGACCAAAGTCAAGTTCTTCACAGCCTGCGATTTGCCCATAGAGTGCTGATAAACGGTTGTGCAGGTTCAGGTAAGACTCTCTTAGTAGCAGAGAAAGCGATTCGTCTCGACGACGCTGGCATTCGCCCGTTGGTACTCTGTCACAATCCGAATCTAGCCAGACACATCAGGGGCCTCGTCCAAACCCATGCGATTGATGTATTTGACATCTCAAGCTTTGTCCATCATTTGCTAGGCGAGGACAAACAGACTCAAGCTGAGTGGTCTGTGTTCCATGAGCCCTTAGAGATAGAGATCCAAAGCGCGTCAAGCATTGCAATTGCGAAACGTCTCGACTATGACGCAGTGCTCGTGGACGAAGGACAGGACTTCAGGGATACATGGTGGAAGCTAGTTGAGTCCGTGCTGACATTCTCTAGGACTAAGACTCTGTACATATTTTGCGACGACAATCAGGCACTTCTGCCCTTTCGCTCTACCTACCCGGCTGGATTACATGTGGAGTCAATGTCAAGGAATTGTCGCAATGCGGGGAATATCTTCGAAATTGTGCGGCGGTTTCATCGCGACGCGCCAATAGTTTCAAGTTTCTTGAAGAGGGCTGGGGTTGCGAAAATTACTGTGTTTGACGAAGAGGAAATCCGACAAAGACTGGAAGATGCATTGCTGGATGCCTATCATCACGTGCGCGGAAATCAGTTCGTTGTCCTGACCAATGAGCCGTCAGCCGAGTATAGCAAGATAAATCGATTTGAGTTTCCGAATCGCGAGTACGGGAGATGGAGAACAGTAGTTGAGCGAGATCTAGGTGCACTTGCAGCGAAGGCGCTGAAGAAGGTGCGCAATTTGCGCGGTAGTCACTCACAGATCGCGAATAGGTTTGGCGTGCCTATTGAAACGGACTTCTCTGAGTACTTCTCCGTGCCACATCTATCTCAGCAACTTGTGCCGACTGAGTCAGACGTCGCGGCGGTGTGTAAGTTTGCAAGAAGAATGAGGCCCTTCTTTGCTGGGTCAGTCAATGGTGGCGGTCATTTTTCCGTTTCAAGCCGCGGGCTTCGCGTATCTACTCGGACGCATACTGGGAAACTTGTCGCGCCAAATGACACGTCGAAAGTTTACTACTATGCAAGCCCGACTTGGGCCAGATACTTTGCGGCTGGCAGTGTTTCGACGCTCCTTGCCAGCAGCCGGGACAATTCGTCTGATACAATTAGTCTATATACGGTTGATGCATACAAGGGTCTGGAGTGTGATGCGCTCGTTCTGTTCGTTAATCGGATTACCCCAAGCCTCTTGAGCGAAATGTATGTCGGTTGCTCCCGCGCCGTCGGCTACCTCCATGTGGTGATCAACCGGAAGGCGTATGCGAGGCTGAGCACACTCGACGATCTCGAGATAGCGCGTCTACAAGCGGGTGCATGAGGGCGTAGGGGCTACGCTGGTTAGCAGTGACTATTCTGCAAACGCACTCGACGAAGGGCCAAGAACGGCCTGTGTGATTAACGACAAGTGCCTCAATCGAGCGGTCAAGATGGTGGTTAGTTGACGCCAACCGGGCTCACGACTGGACGTCAGCTTGGTGGCGGTTACCGTGAGCACGCCCGACGGCTGCGACCGGCTCCTCACGCTGCAGAACAGACGGCTCCAGCCACAGGAGCGACGGTGCAAAGTTTCGAGCTTTGCCCGTCAGGGCTACTGCCCGACTGCAGAGGTCCGGCCTTCCCGGGCCCTCTGCCGCGGATTCACGCTTTGCGCACGTCTTGGCAAGGCACTTGCTCCACTGAGCAACCGCACCGCCCACGGGATTGAGCCGGAGACGCAGCAGCATACAGCGCTAGCTAGCCATTCACGAGCATGCGCTGACGGGCAGTCCGTTTCGTCGTCTGACGCTGCGCCTTAGCCGATGCGGCGGGCACCATGCCTTGTTCGACCTTGGCCAAAAGCGACGCCCATGCGCCCAAGGCGGCCGCCCGTTCGGCGAAGTAGTCATGCCGGTCGTAGATGCCTTCGACGTTGCCGAGCTTGTGGTTCAGAGACCGCTCGGCGACGAAGCGATCTACGCCAAGCCCGGCGAGGTGGGTGCGCGCCGTTCGGCGCATGTCGTGCACGGTGAAGTGCTCGATGTCGAGCAGCTTCAGGCGTCTCAGCGCAACGTTCAAGGTGTCGGGGCTGACATGCTCGTACCGGTTCTTGCGGGCTTCGCCCATGCGCGACCGCACCAGCCGGCGCGCCGGGAACACGTACGGCCTGCCGAAGGAAAACACCTTGACCTCCTTCAGCCAGGCGATCACCGGCTTCGCGAGCGGTATGCGGATGGACGCGCGGGTCTTCGTGTTCTCGCGCGTGAGGGTCCAGACACCCGCATCGAGATCGAAGGCTTCCCACCGTGCCGAAAGCAGCTCCATCTTGCGGACGCACAGAGCAAGCAGCAGCCACACGGATAGCTCGTTCTCACGCCCGAAGTTCGGCGTGGTCCGCATGGCTTGGGCCAACTGCTGCAGCTCTTTCATGGTCAGCCAGCGGTCACGCGAGACCTCATCGCCGCCGGCATCAAGCTGCTCGAAGTCGCCTGCCGGGTTGCGTTCGATCCAGTGGTTGCGCACGGCCATCCGGAACATGCGGCTCATGTAGCGCAAGGCATCGTTGGCGACCGTCGGCGCACCGCCGGCGACGATGCGTGTGAGGACGCGGTCCACGTGCGCGGGCTGCACGTCCGGCGGCGCGACGGCTCCGATTACCGGGTTGATGTGCTTGCGCAGCACGCGCGCTACGACCTCAGGGTGCTTGTAGCGGGGCTGGATGTAGCGAGCGAACCAGACTTCGGCCAGGCGCTCGACGGTCGGGACCTCGAGCACCAGTGCCTTCTCAGCCTGCTTGGCCGCCGCCACGTCGACACCGCGCTCGATCCGAGCCCGGTCCTGCCTGGCCTGCTCCCGTGCATCCTTGAGCGACAGCTCGGGGTAGCGGCCGAGGACCTTCTCCTTGGCGCGGCCGTTGAGCCGGTAGCGCAGGATCCACGACGCCTTGCCAGCATTTGCTGCGGCGAGGCTCGCAACAAACGTCAGGCCTTCGCCGACGCCGCGATCGACGGCGCCGACGGCGAGCCAGGCCCTGAGCTCGCGGTCCGTGATGGGTCGTTGCTGTCTGTTCATGTCCCAAAGGCTCCTGTGAGGCTGTGGGGGTTTTTGTCGGGAAGACGGGCGGTGAGCGCCGCGAACCCGAAAAACCCCACAGTAAACCCCACAGGTTGCGCACGCTTCGCTGCGACGCCCTGGGACGGTCCGGGACAAAATATCCTTACACGACAGTAGGTTAGCGTGATCTCGGGGATCCCTTGGGACCCCCCGAAACCTCACTCCAAGTTCTGCACCTGTTCGCGCATCTGCTCGATGGCCACCTTCATGTCCACCGAGATGTTGGTCAGTTCCAGCGCGGCGGACTTGCTGCCCAGCGTGTTGGCCTCGCGGTGGAGTTCCTGCATCAGGAAGTCCAGCCGCTTGCCGAGTTCGCCGCCGCGGTCGAGCAGGCGCTCGACCTCGTCGAGGTGCGACCGCAGCCGCGCGAGTTCCTCGGCCACGTCGATGCGGATGGCGAATGCCGTCGCTTCGTTGAGCGCACGCTCCTGCATCGCCTCGGCCGATACGGCAGCGCCACCATTGGCCTGGGCCAGGGCCTCGTTCCAGCGGTCCAGGAAACGCTGCTGCTGCCGTGCCACGACGTCCGGAATCAGGGGTTCGGCCTGCGCTACCAGCGTGCGCAGGTGCGTGATCTGATCGCGCAGCAGCGTCGCCAGCCGGGCGCCTTCGCGTTCGCGCGCGGCCACGAAGTCGGCCACGGCCAGGCGCGCCGCCGCCATCGCGGCCCCGTCCTGCTTCGCGGCCGGGGTGCCGCCCCGGCACCACTGCAACACCTCGTGCACCGACAGCGGGACCGCCGTCGGCAGCCAGCAGCGCACACCGGACTCCAGCTGGGAGAGCCGGCTGAGCTGGTCCGGCGAAGGCTGAGGCCATCCGGCGTCGGCATCCTTCTGAACGTTCAGGCGCAGTTCGATCTTGCCGCGCCGGACGGCGCCGCCGAGCAGTTCGCGCAGCGCCGGTTCCAGCCCCCGCAGGTCGTCCGGCAGCCTCAGGACCAGGTCCAGGAAGCGGCCGTTGACCGAGCGGATGTCCACGGTCACGCCGCCTGCGCCATCCCCAGATGGGCCGGTCGCAGGCGCCCCGCTGGAGGCGCTTCCGTAACCGGTCATGCTGTAGACTGCCATCGCTGATTCCACGTTCAAACCAGTCATTATGTCGCCGCCCAAGACCAAACCAGCCCCGTTGCCCGCCGGCACCGTGGTCGGCGGCTACACGGTCGTCAAGAAGCTGGCGGCCGGTGGTTTCGGCGTGGTCTACCTGGCGGAGGACGAGCAGCGGCACCTGGTGGCGCTCAAGGAGTACCTGCCCGCGTCGCTGGCCGACCGGCGCGCCGGTGAACTCAAGCCCACCATCAAGCCCGACAAGCAGCCGCTGTACCGCCTGGGCCTGAAGAGCTTCTTCGAGGAAGGGCGCAGCCTCGCGCAGATCAGCCACCCGAGCGTGGTCTCGGTGCTGAACTTCTTCCGCGAGAACGAGACCGTGTACATGGTGATGAACTACCTGCAGGGCGACACGCTGCAGGATTTCATCGTCACCGCGCGCGACCTCAAGCGCGATAAGGTATTCCGCGAGAGCACCATCCGCAGCCTGTTCGACGAGATCCTGCGT
>JACKHG010000057.1 GCA_020639115.1 Phycisphaerales bacterium | reverse complement strand
GGGGGTGGGGGTAGGCCGGGAGTGCGACCGCGCGGGGCAGAGGTACGCCTCGCTGCGCGGCGAAGCACGCCCTACGCTTTTCTGGAGGCAGGATTCTGGAAGCAGGATGCGAGACGCTGGTAGAACCCCCGCGGATATGGACCCCGTGCCCGGCATCGACATCTTTGCGAGTGCGGGCGGCCTTACGCTTGGGCTCAAGCAGGCGCGCGTGCAGACGCTCGCCGCGGTTGAGATCGAGACGTACCGGGTCCGCACGTTTGCGCGCCATTCGCCCACCGCGGAGATCATCAACGCCGACGTGCAGCGGATCGATTTCGCGAAGTACCGCGGCAGGGTCGAGTTGGTCTACGGCGGGCCTCCGTGCCAACCGTTTTCGTCGGGCGGGAAGCGCCGCGCCGCGCGCGACGAGCGCAATATGATTCCGGCGTTCCTGCGGGCCGTCGCGGAGGTGAAACCGGCGGCGTTTTTCATGGAGAACGTCCCCGGTCTCGTCGTTGGCGACCGCCGCGATTATCTCCGCAAGGTGCTCGCGGAGTTCCGCGCGCTCGGGTTCAAGGTCGCATGGAAGGTCGTCCACGCCATCGAGTACGGCGTGCCGCAGAAGCGGAAGCGACTTTTCGTTATCGGGATGCGCGCGAGAGAGTTCGCCTTCCCCCCGCCGACGCACGGCCCCGGACGCCTGCCCTTCGTGACGGTGCGCGACGCGCTACCGCCGTGCCCGTTCGGCGAACCAAATCCGTCGCGCGTGTTCTACGCAAAGAGTCCCGATCTGCGCCCCAGCCCATACGACGGGCATCTCTTCAACGGCGGCGGACGCCCTATCGACCCGACGCAGCCATGCCACACGATCCTCGCATCGGCGGGCGGGAACAAGACGCACTTCTTCGACGACGACGACCTCGTCCGCGAGTACCACGCCCACCTCCAGGCAGGCGGCAAACCGCGCACGGGAATACTGCCCGGTGCGCGTCGCCTGACGGTGGAGGAGTCGGCACTGATCCAGACCTTCCCCGAGGGAATGGTGTTCGAGGGTCCGCGCAGCGCGCAGTACCATCAGGTCGGCGACGCCGTGCCACCAAAGCTCGCCGCGGTCCTTGGGAGGGCGCTCGTATGGCAACTCCGAAGCGGCGCGGCCGACGCGCACGACGACGGGGTGCCGTTCGGTCAGCAGGTTCTCGCGCTGTGAGTAGCCGAGACGCCGCCGACGCTGGGCGCAACACCGCCGTCGAGGATGCTGTGACCGCGGCCCTGGAACGTA
>JACKHG010000056.1 GCA_020639115.1 Phycisphaerales bacterium | reverse complement strand
CTGTCCGTGGGTGTCGTCGTGGCGTCTGGTCCAGCACCACCGCGAAGGTCGTAGCAGCCAAGCATCGAGATGCACGTCATGACAATGCGGAGATGCGAACTCCCTCGACTCGACCACGTCGAACGACTACTCATCGGACACTCGCTTGCTACGGCACTCGCCGAGCACCGGGCGGATGACGCTGGAAGAATCGCGAATTTCGTTCCTCACGGCGCAGCCCGCACGCAACGGAAGCCGATGTTGGTCGATCGATCGGTCTCGCGATGATCGGTGCGTGACGCTCCGCGAATGAACGCGACCGCCTCTTGGATATTCGAGAAAGAGCCGCTACGTGCCGCGCGACCGGTAGGCCCAGACACGGAACAGAACGGATTGATGGTGCTACCCCAACAGGCAGAACGAGACCCGACAGGAAGAAACCGATCCGCAGCCCACTCCCACACATTCCCGGCGAGGTCGTAGATGCCGCCGGTCGCCGCGAACTGACCGACACGACGAGTCAGAGCGCCGTCCTCACCCGCGCACTCGTTGATGTGCGCGCGATCACAGACCCTGCCTGAATTCCCCTCCGGCGGGACGTCGCCCCATGGATAGATCCGTCCGCTCTGAAGTCCCTCAGAAGGCACGCTCCACCCGCGAGAGGCAAACTCCAACTCCGCTTCAGTCGGCAGTCGTCCTCCATCCCATGCACAGAATTCTTGAGCCATCCACCAATCGATACAGTTCATGGGGTGGGACTCGCGAGTGCCTGGCGTCAGAGACCAGTTGCATCCCATCACCATGTCGGGGGCCTGCGGTGTGCTCGTCCACGCAAGGCTGACGCCGTTGGGGTACCTGACAGGCACTGAACGCGTCGCCGCGCCTCCATCGACCGAGCGTGCGCTCCAGAATGCCCGAAAGCGCGCCACGGTGACCTCGTATCGGTCTAGATCGAAGGGAGCGACCTCGACGCCCGGGACGGGTGGTGTGCCGAGCCATGCGCATGTGGGGTCGTTCGGTGACATCGCGCAGTCGATCGGGGCTCCCATGGTGAAGGTTCCGCCGGGGAGCGTCACGACGCCACATCCAGCGATCGGGTTCACGCAACTTCGTTGTGCGGGCGAACAGAGGCCATCGACGCACCGGTCTCCTGTGGCACACGCCGTTCGACATATACCGCAATTTGTTCGGTCGCGACGCAGGTCGACCTCGCACCCGTTACTCGCATCGCCATCGCAGTCCGCGAAGCCTGTATCGCACGCGAATCCGCACGACCCGCCGCGCAGGTCGCCGTGGCGTTCGCACGCGCGGGACACAGGCTGCATTGTGTCCCGCAGCTCGCGACGGAGGTGCTGTCCACGCAGCTCGTGCCGCACGCGTGGTAGCCGGTATTGCACGCGATGCCGCAGGTCCCCGCGGCGCAGGTCGCGCGGCCGTTCATTGGCACAGTACACGCGCGATCACACGCGCCGCAGTGCTGCACGTCGGTCTGCTCGTCGACGCAGCTCATCGCGCAGCGTGATACTCGGAGCCGCTGCATCCGCTCACGCAGGAGAAGGTCCCGCACGGTCCTGACAGAGCGGCGTGGGCTCCCATACAGCGGGTCCCACACGCGCCGCAGTTGCCGGCTCCACTGAGATCCACCTCGCAGCCGTTGCTCGCGTCGCCGTCGCAGTCCGCAGAAGCCTGCGTTGCACGCGAATCCGCACGACCCGCGGCGCAAGTCGCCGTGGCGTTCACACGCGCAGGGCACGGGCTGCATTGTGTCCCGCAGCTCGCGATGGAGGTGTTGTCACGCAGCTCGCCCCGCACGCATAGGTAGCCGGTGTTGCACGCGGACGCCGCAGGTCCCCGCAGCGCAGGTCGCGCAGCCGTTCGTCGGTGCCGTACACGCCCGGTCACACGCGCCGCAGTGCTGCACGTCGGTCTGCGTGTCGACGCAGCTCATCGTGCAGCGCGTGGAGAGCCTCCGCTTTGCACCCGCTCAGCACGACGCCGTCCCCATCACGTCCTCCGGCAGGCGGCGACGGCTCCAGCGCAAAGCGCGTGCCGCAGCATCCGCACGTGCTGGGCGTCCGAGATCTGCCTCGCAGCCGTTCATCGGGTCGCCGTCACAGTCAGCAAAGCCCGTGTCGCAGGAGATACGAGCACATCCCGGCGACACATCCCGAGCAACAGCAAGGACGCGTCAGGCAGCTCACCCGCACATCCCGCAATGGTCAGTGGGAACTCTGGAGATCGACGCAGACCTCGCCACAAACGCGTTTGCCCCGTGGCACGGCTGAAGTACGTCCACCGATGCCTCCATGCCGGACTCGGAGGAGCAATCCACCGCGACATCTTCGACGCCGTCCATCGGCTCGATCCGATCCACGACCGCGTCCATCGCGACCACGTCGACCGCGTCCATCGCGACGGCATCGGTGAACGAGTGGTCCATGGCGATATCCGCGGCGTCAGAGCGCATCGATCGCGGTGTCGGCGACCGTGTCCGTGGGTGTCGCCGCGGCGTCCCGTCCGGCACCACCGCGAAGGTCGTAGCAGCCCACGAGCGCGATGATCCACAACCCCTCAACTCGCCGACGAAGCATCGCCCCTCCCACGGATTCAGAATTCGACGCGCAGGCCCGCGCCAACTTCTCCGGGTCCCGAGACCACTCGCACACTCTGCCCCGGAGACTCGCGCGGAGCGGTCCCCAGCAACACCGCCCCCGTCGTAACCAGCGCGGCACCCAGCAGCATCCCGGTCCAACCGAGAGGCTCCATGGTCCGCGCAGAATCAAGCCGTGACTGACACTGCGCGGGTAACGCCGCAGCCTCTGGCGCGGGACACGCGGGGTCATTGTTGTAGTCACTGGTCAGCGACCACCCGTAGGACCAGGCCGCCACACCCCCCGCGAGCACCACGCCTCCCACGACCAGGGACGCGATCGCGAGGGTCCTCCGCGTGCCTCCGCCCGAAGCAGCCACCAGTGGCGCCGTCGTACTGGGCACCGTCGCCAAGTCCACGTGGGGCGGAACCACGGGTGCGACGCCCGACGCGCTCGTCGGCGTAAGCGTCACGCTCTCCCGAGCGAGCCCGCCCGCAGGCACCGTCGCGACCCGCGCGACGGAGGCGTATCCCGCCGCGCGGACCTCGAAGCTCGTCGTTCCGGCGACGACCCTCAGCGGAGAGTTCGCGCTCCCCAGGCGGCGACCGTCGACCCAGACCTCTGCGCCTTGTGCGCTCGTCTGCACGTCGAGCTGCCCGAGGTGCGCGCGCATCGTCGCGAGCGCACTATCGAGCGCCTGACGTCGAGCACCCACCCACGCGTCCGCGTTCGCGATCGCCTCGGAGAGATGCTGCTCGGCGTCGAGCCAGCGCCCAAGCGCCCCTTCGGCCATTCCGATCTGCGCCAGCGCGCGGGGCTCTCGCGTCTGCGCATAGAGTTCCTGAAAGATCGCGAGGGCCTGCGCGTCCTGCTGACGCTCGCGCAGGTCTGCCCCTTCTTGATAGCGAGACTCCACGGAGGGAGCCGCTGGCACCTGCGCCCCAACACGCGGTGCGGCGAGGCCAAGCGCAGCCGCGACGAGGACGGCCTGACTCAGGCGGATCGGCTTCATCGCACCACCGGCATCGAGTTGGTCCCCACGGGGTGCGAGGGCGCACCTACGACCATGGGGAGCCCCACGATCTCCGAGTGGGGATCGGTGTCGCGATGACGACGGGAGCGATGACGCCGTCGCGGTTCGGGCGCGGGCGTTATTGCTGGCACGACGGGGGAAGGCGCGGGAGTCGCCACCGCCACGGCTGGGCGGGCGTTGATCGCGGGCGCTGGGGCCGCAGGTCGCGGCGTTGGGGCCGGAGGACGCGGCGCGGTGGTCCTTGCAGGCGCGCTGGGCGCAACGACCGCCGCCTGCACGATGGGTCGCCTCGGCGGTGTCGATACCCGAGGGGACGCGGCGGCGCGCGCTGGCGCCCGTGAGGAGGTACTAAGCGCGGCCATCAGTCCTGCACCCAGGGCGCCCGCGAGGAGGATGCCTGCCGCGCCGGCGATCCCTCGACCGGGGGACGGCGCCGCGGGTGTGGGCGTCAACGCACGGGTGTTGCCAGTCAGCGTGCTGAGCGAATGCGTGAGCGAGGGCGACGAGAGCGGCACCGTCGGTGCGGTCGGCGCTGGCGACAGCGTTGCGAGGGGCTTGGTCTGCAACGTCGGGGTCGGCAGGGGCGCGGGCGGTTGCGAGGGCGTCAGAGAGACACGTGAACCCCATAGCTCGGAGATCGAAGGGTCCGCGAAGGG
>JACKHG010000055.1 GCA_020639115.1 Phycisphaerales bacterium | reverse complement strand
GTGTGGGACGCGTCGTGGTTTATCAGCGCGGGCGGGTCTGGTACCTGCGTTATCACGAACAGGGTAAGCGTCACCAGCCGCGTGTTGGGCCCAATAAGCAGGCTGCGCGGCAGCTCGCCGCCCAGGTCAACGCGCAACTGGAGACCGGGGTGCCGGCGGCGACCAGCTACGAGCCGTTGAGCATTGCCGAGCTTCAGCAACGCTGGCTGGATCATCACGAACACGTGCGGCGTTCATCTGTGGCGACGGTCAACCGCTACCGCACTGCGACGGCGTATCTTTTACGCTTCGTCGACGAGGTCCAGCCGCTGCGGCACGCGGGATTGCTATCGCCCGTCCACGCCGAGGCGTTCGTGCGTTACCTGCGCGGGTTAAGGGTCTCGCCCAACGGGCACGCCCACACACCTAAGCGCGCCCTGCGCGACAAAGGCCTGAAGTTCATCCTCGAAGCGTGTCGGGCGTTGTACGGCTTCGCGGCGCGGCGGCGTCATCTGCCGCCCTACACGGAGAACCCATTCACGGTGATCGAGATCAGCCGGATCCCCGACGAGACGGCGAAGCCGATCACATTGCTTGATGACTCGCATCAACAGCAGATGCTCGAACAGGCCGACGCGTGGTTCGGCCCGATCCTGGTCACGCTGATGCTCACCGGTCTGAGGCCCGGCGAGTTGACTCACCTGCTCGTCGAGGACATCGATCTCCAAGCGCAAGTGCTTTACATCCGCAACAAGCCGGCGCTGGGCTGGAAGACCAAGACACGTAACGAGCGGATGATCCCGCTAATGCCTGCGCATCTGACGATGCTCCAGCGGCACCTTGCGGGCCGCACGTCGGGGCCGTTGTTCCTGCGGCAACGGTTTGGTCCGTGTGATCTGCCATCACTGATCCACCTAACGTCTGGGCGACTCCGTGAGGAACTGGCTCGTCGGGCCGTGGGGGTAGACTTAAACGACCGGACAACGCAGGCACGCATCGCCCGCACCCTCTGGCGTGACATGGGCGCGATCAGACCCGAACGGCTGCGTGTGTCATTCATGCGCCTGACCTGTGCGGCGGGCGCTACTGGGGTGACCGCGCCCAAGTCGCTTAGACATGCATTCGCCACACGCCTGCAGGACGCCAACGTCGATCCCTTGATCCGCAACCGGCTGATGGGCCACGCACCCGCCAACGGCGGCGGATTAGGCATGACCGCCACCTACACACACTGCCGCCCGGAGACGGTGCGCCGCCAAC
>JACKHG010000054.1 GCA_020639115.1 Phycisphaerales bacterium | reverse complement strand
GGGGGAGAGCATCCGCTCGGTTGTGGTGTACGATTGATGGGTTTCCACTGACCGGCCCGGCGACCGGGCCAGGGAGGAAGAGATGGCCCATAAATACGCAGGCGGATGCGATCACGTTCACACCCATTCGGACGGTGAGCCGATCGACAACCATGTTTGCCATTGCTCGGTCTGCAAACGCGTCACCGGGCAGCCCACGACCCATGTCGTGTTCTTCAAGCATGGCGATCTCGCCGTCGACAATGTCGGCGGCCTGAATCGCCAGCCCTTCAACGACCAGAATCCCGATGGTCCGCTGGAGCTTTGCACCTGCGCGACCTGCGGCACGCCGATCATGTTGGACGACAAGCAGCACCGCATTCGCGTCATCGTGCCCAACCTCATGGGGTACGAGTCCGCCAGCCTGCCGGCGACCTATCACGCGGTCTACGATCCGGCGACGGGCGTTCCGCGCCCGAATGACGGCCGTCCCGTCGAGGCCGGGTTGCGTCCCGATTTCGTCTGGCCGGATCCGTCCTAGGACGAGCCCGCGACCGAACCTTGTTGAACGTCAGCCCCGCACGGGTTACCCGTGCGGGGCTTTTCTTTGACTGCGTCGGGCGACAGATTGGACCAGGGATGACGATCGAGACGATCAGCGAGAACAAGAGTTTCGGCGGCGTGCAGGGGGTCTATGCGCATGACGCCGCGTCGACGGCCTGTTCGATGCGTTTCTCGGTCTACCTGCCGCCCCAAGCCGAGTCGGGCAAGGTGCCATTGATCTACTGGCTGTCCGGCCTGACCTGCACCGAGGAGAACTTTACCACGAAGGCCGGCGCGCAGCGCTATGCGGCCGAGGCCGGTGTCGCGCTCGTCGCGCCCGACACGAGCCCGCGCGGCGACGGAGTCGCCGACGACGAAGCCTACGATTTCGGCAAGGGCGCGGGGTTTTACGTCAACGCCACGGAAGCGCCGTGGAGCGCCCACTACCGCATGTACGACTACGTGGTGGAGGAGCTGCCGGCCCTGGTCGCGTTGCGCTTTCCCGTGGATGCCGGACGGGCCGGGGTGATGGGCCACTCCATGGGCGGTCACGGCGCCCTGGTCGTCGGCCTGCGCAACCCGGACCGCTTCCGCTCGATCTCGGCCTTCGCGCCGATCTGCGCGCCGATGCGTTGCTCCTGGGGCGAGAAGGCCCTCGGCGGCTATCTCGGGTCCGACCGCGAAGCCTGGCGC
>JACKHG010000053.1 GCA_020639115.1 Phycisphaerales bacterium | reverse complement strand
CACAACGGCTGGCGTGCGGCTCGTGTCCACGCGGCCGTCGCTCCCACGGTTTCGATCCCACAATGGAGACGCTGCATGAAACTCCTCCACGTGTTGATCCTGGTTCCTCTGATCGCGCCGCTCGCCGCGGCCGTCGACGTGTTCAGCTATCCACCGAGCCCGACCGGCGGCATCCTGGGCTCGGCGTGGCTTGCGGTCGATGGCTCGGACGCTGACGTGTACGCGTACAACGACTTCATCCTCGCCGGTGACGAGGCCATCACCGAGGTCCGTTGGCGCGGCGGCTACACGTACGGTGGGCTGTATGGGAAGGCGTATCACTTCACGATCACGTTCTTCGCCACGAACGTCACCGGCAACGAGCCATTGATCCAGTCGCTCCCCGATCCCGTGGGTGAGCCGTGCCTCGCCAACTACCAAGTGAACGGCAACGCGGGCGAGACTCTCGTCGGGACGGTCGGCGGCGTCGCGATGTACGACTATCTCCACGTGCTCCCGACTCCGTTCCTGGCGACGGGAGGCGTGAAGTACTGGATCCGCATCGTGGCGTGGCAGCCCAGCGTTCCGGATTGGGGGCTGTCGAAGGGGACCGGCGGAAACGGCTCGCACTTCCACTACAGCACGGGCACGAAGATCTTCCAGAACTGGCCGGGGGACACGTCGTTCACGCTCGGTGCCGCGTGGAAGAACCTCGGCCACGCGCTGGGCGGCTCGAACGGAGTCCCCTCGCTCGTCGGCACCGGACGTTTCACCGCGGGCGCCGCCGGCGCGCTCGCGCTGACGAACGCGAAGAAGAACAGCACGGCCTTCTGTATCGTCGGCAGCACCGCGATCGACGCACCGTTCTACGGCGGGACGCTCGTTCCTGCGCCGACCATTCTGTTCTCGGTCGCCACCGGCTCCACCGGTAGTGTCGCGCTGCCGTTCACGTTGCCGCCCGCCGCACCACCCGGGTTGACGATCTACGTCCAGTACTGGATCGTCGATGCCGGCGCGCCGCTCGGCT
>JACKHG010000052.1 GCA_020639115.1 Phycisphaerales bacterium | reverse complement strand
ATCGATCGGATCGAAGCCCAGTGCCTCGCGCAGCTTCTTGCGCAGCTTGGAGATATGGCTTTCGACCACATTCTCCTCGACGTCCGATTCAAAGACGCCGTAAATCGCTGAAAAGATTTGCGATTTTGTTGCCCGGCGCTCGCCAATCGATGCCAGGAACTCGAGGATGCGCCGCTCGCGCCGGGGAAGCGGAAACGCCTCGCCGTCGATTTCAGGATCGCGTCCGTTGGCGTAGATCTTCAACCGCCCGAGCACGGTCGCGTCCTCGTTGGCAACGGCCCTGCGCCTGATCGCGGTGATCCGCGCCAGCAATTCGCGCACGTGCACCGGCTTGCGCACCACGTCGTCGACGCCGAGCTCGAACAGCTTCAACGTCGCGTCGAGCGAACCGCGATCCACCAGCGCAATGACAGGGGCGCCGGTCTTCTCGCGGATGATTCTTGGGGATAACGTCTCGTCGCTGACTTCACCGATCAGGCAGGCTCCGACAGACTTCAAGTCGTTTTCATCTGCCGTTTCTACCCAATCATGAAATTCATCAGGTAAAAATCCGGTTGTAGAGTAACCTTCCCTACTAAATAAAGAATTAAATCCCTCTTTTACTAACTCACGCTCATCGACAATGACAATCATGTCATATCCCCCGAATCACTATTTCCGCCGCTAATAAAGACGTAGACAGACGCCGGAATCGCGGACAATCGTGATTTCTGATAGGCAAAATCTTGCAATTGCAGGCGAAACGAATCGGCAACAACAGGCGAAAACTTGCCGGTTTCCAGTAACTATTTGAAAGAATTGAAAAAAATGAATCTACCTAAGCGTGCATACGCTGCGCTCTTGGATTCCTGCGATTGAGCGGCCCCGGCGATAAGCCACGTTTTCGATGCACATTTTATGCATCGTAGCATTATTTTTTTGCCGGAAGTCCTTCAAATCATTAACGAAACGTTAATTCAGGGTTTGCAGAAGGCCTTCGCCTGCGGCGTCCAGGCTCCGAATCCGCTGGCGACCAGGTTGCCGATTACCCGGCAGATATACTTCTTCTGGGCCGGATCGTTGTCCGGTCCGGCATGATAGCGGGCGACCGCCATGGACCAGCTGCCGTGTTCGCGGTGGAGCCGGCTGAGGAACCGCGCCGCGTAATCGACGTTCAGAGACGGGTCGAACATGGCTCGCAGCGACTTGAACTGGTCGCCGTGATAGTGGTGGTTGATCTGCATGCAGCCCACGTCGATGAGCTTCACGCCCTTGGCCTCGGACGCGGCGAACGCGGTCAACGCCTCCGGCAGCGACTTGGGAAACACCGTGCGGCCCGCGATGTTCATGGCGAACGGCTGCAGCGCGCCCGCCTTGCCGCTTTCGGTCAGGCCGACCGAATAGAGGATGCCGACCGGCACGCCGTGACGTGCCGAGGCCTTCGCCATCTCGCGCTCGCAGACGCCCGACGACCGCGCGGCGAGCGCCGGCTGCAGGCTAGATAACGTAAGCGCTGCCAGGAGAACGTACAGTCTCATCGCCGGTCCTGCCGCTGCGCAGCGAGGCAAAGCCGTTGTCCGGCGCCTCCATCTGCTGTTGCCGTCCGCCGCCGCGCGCAAACCCGCCCGCCGACGTATCCTGTTGCGACGCCGCCCAGCCCGACGGATTGCCGCTCTGTCCGCGCACTTCCACCGTAACCTGGTCGACCGTGTAGCCGGCAGCACGCAGGCCCGCCTGAATGCCGGCAATATCGTTGCCGATGCTCGCCGCGGCGTCGCGGCTGGAGACGGTGATCGTGATGCTCATGCGGTCGCCATGCGCCTTCAGCGACGCTTCCATGCGTCCGAGGCTGGCCGGATGCAGGTCGATCTTCAGGACATCCATGTTCACGCCGCCCGGCCCTGTCCGCTGCGTGAGACGCGCCACCGGATCGCCGAGCATCCTGGACCAATCGCTGTTGTGCCGGATCGCCGTCACCAGCGACTGGGCGTTCGCGCCGGCGACCTCTTGACCGGGCGCCTGATGTTGTCCGGACGGCGTCGTGAATTGTCCCGTGGCGGTCACGTCGCGCGCGACCTGCGACGCGGTGTCAGGCAGCTTCGCCGGTTCGGCGGCGGTGTCGCCCGAAGTTTGCGCTGCGGAGGATACCGCCCTTGCCGTGCGTGTCGGCGCGCAGCGCGGCGGGTGACGACGCTCTCCGCGTTCCGCGAACCCGCATTGCCCTGGCGGTGTCGCCGGCGGCAAACTGCGTGGCTCCGGCATTGGGCGTGGGCAGGCGCCGGTGCTGCGGTCCGGTCGGCATCGCCTTGACGGCCGCCAGTGCGGCAGCGTCGGCTTCGCTGGTGACGCCTCGCCATCCCTGGTCGCGCGGCTGCGTGGGAAGCGACGACACGGCATGCCGAAGCCCGGCAGGCGGCATATCCGCCCAGCCGTGGTGGCCATCGCCTCAGCGTGCTCCAACGCCGGCCGCAGGTTCTCGCCACGAGCTTCGGGGTTTATCGTCCGGGTGCCAGCTCAGGCCGATCCGCTGCGACAGTGCGCACAGCATCAGCCAGACCGGTCGGTGCAACCGGAACCTCATGCGTCATGCGCGGCGCGCGGTCGTGGCGATCGGCGCCTCGCAGGCGTGCTTCCGCGACCGCGTGCAGTTCCTCGCCGCCAGCAGCCGGCTCGGCAGATCGGTGGCTGGGCGCATCCTCATGTCCTCGATCCCATGCCGGCAAACCGGGAAGCTCCTGCGCGGACGTCGCCGTGGCCTGCCGCCCTCGGAGCGGCAGGCATCGCTTGTCGCGCGGGCCGTCACCGCCAGGTCAGTGGGAGCCGTCGATAACCGTTCCGTCGCTTCGTCAGGTCGGCGGTCTCACCTCCGCGCATCGTGGCCACCAAAGGCGGTATGCGCGTCGCCAGTGTCTGCACCTCGTCGGATGTTGCTGCCGTATCGTCGTTGCCTGGGCCGGTCCGCGAAGCCCCCCGGAACGGGGCGGCGCGGACCGGCAGATCCGCCAGTGTCCTTTCGAGGCGGTTAACCTGGCATTGCTCGCCGCCAGAAGGCTCAGGAAGTCCTTGCCCGCGGGCGTGTCGCCACCGCCCTTGCCGTGCCGTCCCTGAAGCTGCCCCGCCTTTACGCCCTCGACCGCGGAAAACCCGATACTCACCGTCTTCATTCGCTACTCTCCACAAGCGTCTTGTCGGCCTGCTCGATTCTCTTCTTCCAATCCGCCATGCGCGTATCCAGGGCGGAGAAATCGTCCGCCTTGGGGGCCTCGGCCACGCTGTCGTGACCGCTTGGTTGCGCGACAGGTATCGCGTGGTCCTGCGATGCGCTGTCCTCTTCAGCCGGGACGAGGTCGCCCGCCTTCGCTTCACCCGGCTCCTGGTCTACACCGTCCATCGTGTGCGAGGCTTGCCCACCCTCGTCGGCTTCACGGAGGCGGTTTTCAGCAGCGCGTCGGCCATCGCCTTGCCGGCAGCCAGCAGGTCGCGGTCCTCCGGCGGAAGCGATGCCGGTTCGACCAGGCCGAGCCTCCGCACGTTCCGGATCGTCGGAGGTGATCGTCGAAGGATGCCGTAGAACAGCCGCCTCTCCTCCGTGGGCACGGGACCGGCGGCGTGCTTCGCCGCTTGACCAGGGCGGCATGGGCGATGGCGAACAAGGCCAGTTCGGCAAGGCCGTGCAGACTGCCTCCGGGCGATGCGCACATAGATCGCCTCCCGGTACTGCGACGGCATCAGATCGGCGATCTCGGCGATGGCGTCCATGTCGACGGCGTCGTGCAGCGCCACCGTGCCGTTGGCGAAATAGGCTGCGAACTGGTCGCCATAGGGCGAGCGCACGAACCGCTGCGCATAGCGGCGGGCCGTATCGAGAAGGCCTGCGTGTGGCCGAGCCGTACGTGTTCAGCGAGCTGCGCCTCACGCCGATTCCTCGACGATCGTGCCCGGCGCGAGCAGCCGGCCTTGTCAATGGCGCCAGCGCCTCGTCCGGATGCTCATGCACCTGGAGGCTGCCCTGCAGCAGGGCGAGCAGGGCGCCGATCTCCGGGTCCATCGTCATCGCGTCGAACGGCGCGAGGTCCTGCATCGCCTCCTCGTGCAGCCGCGCATGTAGGCGACCAGGCCGCGGCCCAGCACCGCCAGGTGATCGTCCTCGCCGAGCACCTTGGGCTGCCGGTCCAGCGTGTTGGGATTGCCGCCCGACAGCCCGTAGGCGATCAGCGCCTTGACGTTGTGTTCGTCGTGGAGGTCTGAGGCGGGATCGTGCCGATCGCCTCATCGGCCAGCGATAGAACCGCCCTGCATGGCCAGTGCCTCGCGGTCGCCGGCAACGATCCGGTCCTGGACGCGGGTGAGCAGGCGCACCAGGTCGAGACGGGCGGTTCGCCCGCGTCGCTCGCCGCGGCAGGTGCCGCCATCAGGATGCCACGGCCGCCGCCCATTTGCCGGCAAGGCGTGTCACGATCCCTCCAGCAGGATCTCGATGCGGCGGTTGGCTGCCCGCTTCGGGGTCGTCGGCGACGCGCGGACGAGATCGGCGAAAGCCCGCCACCTCGGAAACCGCGATTTGGCGATGCCGCCGCGCACGAGCATGAAATAGGCCGACTGCGCGCGCGCCACAGCTGCCAGTTGTCGTAGGAACCGCCGCGATAGGGCCGCGCATCCGTATGCCCGTAGATGCGCAGGCCGCCCTGCTTTCGGCGAGCACCGCTGCGATCTTGTCCATGGCGAGCACCAGGTCGCGCGGAGACAGCCGATCCGACATTGAACATGGGAATGGTCCACTCGTCGGTGAGCGAGATCAGGATGCCGTCGTCGCTAGGCACCACGCTGATGCGCCAGCTAGCTTGGGATCGATACCGCGACGCGGCTGACGGCGGTCTCAGCTCCTCGCGGATGTCTCGGCCTTCTTTTCAGCCGGTCCCTTGCATGCACCGTCGCCTTGGCGGTCTCGCCCGGGCTAGTCCTTCCAGCTCGCGTACCCGACCTTACGCTCGCGCCGGGCTTGGCTTCGTTACCGCAGGCGTCCGGCTGCGCCCGCATCTGCCTTCCGCGTCTTCTCGCCGGTCTCCGCGGCGCCGGGTTTCATCTTTTCGCCGGCTACGCGGTGCCCGGTGCAACCTGCGTCGCCGTCCTTCGCAGGGCCGGGCTTTTCCATCTCGCCTTCGAGCGCTTGGCCCGCATGGTCCGTCTCGCCGTCAGCCCGGTGCGCCGTCTTCGCGGCATGGTCGAGCAGCTCCGCCGTTCCCTCAGCCGGACAGCGGGTAACAGCTCGCCCTGGCCGTCCTTGTCGTCCGGGCACCGGTGCCGGACGCCAGCCAGTCCATTTCCGAACGCCAGAAATCGGGATCGAAGGGATCGCGGAAGGTCTCGCCCTCTGCCGTGCCGGTCGACTGGCCGGTATTTCCCGGCGCCACGTAGCGGACCGCGGACGGGCTCTCCTGTCCCGCCGGGCTTGCCGCGATCTTCGCCAGCACGCCATAGGGGTTGGCGTGCAGTTCCGCGTCCGAGACCTTGGCCGTTTCCTCGCCCTCCTTGCCCTCGGTCTTGGCGGCCTCGGCCTCCGCTGCCTTGTCCTCCTCGCTGGACTCCTGCGGGCCCTTGGCATCCTCCAGCCCCTTGGACGAGCGGTTGCGGTCGACCAGCTTGACCGGATTGAAATAGCTGGCGACCGACTTCTTGGTTTCCTCGTTGGCCGCGTTGATCAGCCAAAGCACGAGGAACAGCGCCATCATCGCAGTCATGAAGTCGGCGAAGGCGATCTTCCACGCCCGCCGTGATGGCCTTCCTCGCCTTCACCGCCACGCTTGATGACGATGATTTCTTCTCTCGGCTCTTCCTCGATCACGCCAGCACCCGTTCAAGCACGTCGTGCCATTCGCTGAATCGCGTCGACAGGATCGATTCGTCGATCGCCGCCTCCAGCTCGGTCGTCTCGGCCGGAACCAGCAGGAAGCGCCTGGCGTCATCTCCGAGTTCCGCGCGTAGCGCGTCGAGCAATTGCTGCGGTCCGGTCACGCGCAGCCGGATGCCCCTGCCGTCGCTGGCCATTGCCGACACTTTCTCGGCAAACTGCGCGACCGCCTTCTGCTGGTGCTGCGCCGACATGAGCGCTCCGAGGATCGAGACGAGATGCGTCTGGATCGCCTGCGCGATCCGCTTTTCCATGTCCTCGATGGCATGGACGGTCAGCGAGGCGATCTCGGCGGCATGCACCGCCCGCACGCTGTTGAGCTCCGCCTCGTGCTTTCGGCGAGCTCCGCCAGCGTTTCAGACTGCGCCTCGTGCGCCTGTTCCACCGCCCTCCACTGCCTGTCGGGTCGTCTTCGTCGCCGGAATTGGCATCGCCGGCGCCGACTTCGCCTTGCTGCGCATAGGCCTCGCGCCGCCGCCTGGCTGGTGCTGCCTGCCCAGGACGCCGTGCGGCCCGAAAGCCCCTCGAACAGCGCCGGCCCGCCCCGTCGCTTGCGATGAGCGGAACGAAGGCGAGCAGGCGCGCGCGGATTCGCGGCGCCGTCGGAGAAGTCGGACAGATGGTCCAGCAGCCTCAGATGGGAGCTCACGCGACCTCCTGATAGAGCCAGCGACGCAGGATCTGGACCGCCCTCTCCTCATTGAGGTCGAACAGCGCCGCCAGCCGGTCCTGCGGCTGCGGCTTCATCCGCGACAGCAGCGCGCTGGTCTCGGAGGACGGCGGCATGGTCGGGGCCCGGCGTTCCTCGAAGGAGAGCTCGTCCTGCGGAGGGACGTCCTGGTTGGCCGCCGCCGGCTGCTGCGCGGGAGCCGCGGCCGCGTCCTCGGTCCTGGCGGAACTCGTGCCCGTCGTCGCCGTCGCCGGGGCGTCGTCATTGTCGGCGCTGAGCGGCGATCCCTGCTGCGTGATCGAGCGCACCAGCGGATTGACGCCGAACACGATCAGCAGGACGGCCACGACGATGAAGGCCAGCGCGTTCACGATGGTTCCGAGATAGTTCTCCAGGATCTCCATGATGCCGAGCTGCGGCGCCGAGCCGTCGGCGAGGTCGTCGATGAACTCGACGGCGGCGACGTTGATCGTGTCGCCGCGCTCGTCGTTCATGCCCGCCGCCGTGCGCGCCATGGTCCTGATCTCGTCGACGCGCTGCTTGATCGCGTCGGGCGTTGCGTTGGCGCCGAGTATGTCGCGGATGCGGGCCTCGTTGAGGACCACGGAGACCGACATGCGGCTGACGACGAAGCCGTTGCTGACGGTGGCGATCTTCTTCGAGCTCAGCTCGTAATTGGTGGTCTCCTCGCGCCGCTCGCTCTTCTCCGCCGACTGCGGCGCGGCATTGCCCTGGACGGTTTCCGGCAACGCCTGCTCGACGGTTGCCGGGTCGCCCGACGAGGTCTCCGTCGAGGAGTCCTCGGTGCGCACCACCTGCACGGAGCGCTCCACCCGCGATTCCGGATCGAAGATCGTTTCCTCGATCTGCTTCTGGTCGGTATTGACGCTCGCCTGGACGCTGGCACGGAAATTGTCGGGCCCGAGATAGGGCAGCAGCGTCTTGTAGATCTTGTCCGTGATCTCGCCTTCCAGTGTTTGCTGGATGCCGATGGAGCCGTTCACCGACCCGACTGACGGGTCGCTGCCCGTGGCCAGCAACTGGCCGGACGAATCGAGCACCGTGACATTCTCTGTGGTCAGCCCTGGCACCGCCGATGCCACCATGTGGCGGATCGCGGCCGCCGTGCGGCTCATGTCGGCGCCGTTGGTGCGGACGATCACCGATGCGGTCGGCTGGTTCTGCGCGCGGCGGAAATTGCTCGGCTCCGCCATGACGATGTGGACGCGCGCCGCCTTGACGCCGTTGATCGCCTGGATCGAGCGCGCGATCTCGCCTTCCAGCGCGCGCACCAGCGTGACCTGCTGCATGAACGACGTCAGGCCGAGCGATCCGAGATTGTCGAACAGCTCGTAGCCGGCGCCGGAGCTGCCGGGCAAGCCCTTCTCCGCCAGGATCATGCGCGCCTGCGCGGACTTGCCGGCCGCGACCGACACGCTGTTGCCCTCGCTGCCGATGTCGTAGGCGATTCCGGCCTCGCCGAGCACGATCGCCATGCGGTTGATGTCGTCGCGGTCGAGGCCGATGTAGAGCGTCTCGTATGCAGGCTTGTTGACCACATAGGCGCCGTAGCCGAGCGTCGCGAACACCAAAAGCACAACGGCCGCCATCATCGCGATGCGGCGGATTCCCAGTTGGGCGACGTTGGAAATGATGGTCTGCAACTGCTCAGGCAATACGGAGTGCTCCTGCACGCAACACTCGTTCAATCTAGCCCGGCAAGCTTGTGTGAAGGTGGCGTCAGGATGCCGCCTGAGACCTTTTTTCCCTTGAGCGGGAAGGCCTTAACGCAAAACGGGCCGCAAAATGCGGCCCGTCATGCTGTAGTATGGACTCTCGCCGATTAGCGGAAGAGCGACAGGATCGACTGAGCGCCGGAGTTGGCGATCGACAGGGCCTGGATGCCCAGCTGCTGCTGGACCTGCAGGGCCTGGAGGCGGGTCGATTCGGCGTTCATGTCGGCGTCGACGAGCTGGCTCACGCCACGGTCGATGGCGTCCATCAGGTTGGACACGAAGTCCTTCTGGATCGAAACGCGCTTCTGTGCGGCACCGAGGTCGGCTGCTGCCGTGGTCATGGACTCCGACATGGTATCGACGATGTTGATCCAGGCATCGATTTCGGCGCTGGTCGCGTCGGTGATGTCGATGTCGAGGATACCGCCACCCGTGGCCTCGCCGGCTGCCTCTGCGATGGCAGTGAAGCCGAACGTTGCAGCAGTCGTAGCGGACGCCTGCGTCGTGCCGATCGAGACCAGCTCGATGGTCGACGTCGTGCCAGTGGACGAGGTGTTAGCCAGGACAGTTCACCGGCGTCCGATGCTGGCGGGCCGCCCGTCAGATTGGCGTTGATTCCTGCGACCAGCGTGGCGAGGTCGAAGTTGGCAGCATCGGCAGCTTATTACGGTGATCGAGAACGTCTGGGGTTCCGTCGACGGCGATGTCCAGATCGACCTTGGTGTCGCGCGTCGGCAAAAGGTACCCTGCGTGGGAGAACGCCGTTGCCGACGTGGCGATGGCTGAAGTGCCACCTTCCAGGATGCCGTTGGGTCGGCAGCGCGGACAAGTCGAACAGAGCAACGCTGGCAACACTGATGTTGACGGTGCCGATCGAGATGGTGCCGTCGCGCACCGCGGTTAAACGAGACGTCTCCTGCGTCGCCGTGTAGCCGGTCGCGCTGGGGTAGAATCTTCAGCCGGTTGGTGCCCGGAGAAGCTGGCGGCTTCGGAGATGCCGGACAGCTGCGCCTGCAGCTGCGGATTTCCGACTGGATCTTCGACTGTCCGACGCCGCCTTCGCGGGCCGACGAAATGACCTTGATATAAATGGAACCGCTGGCACTGTTGATGGCGGTGTAGGCGACATCGACCTTAGAGCACGCCAGGCCGGGGCGTCCTGAACGGTCCGGCAGCGCCTTGTTATTGGGTACATGGTCTCGTTGCGATCGACCAATAAGCCACGTTGTCAGCGGCGTGTGGCCTGCGGAAGCCAGTGGAGATGTGCTTCCTGGGTGGTTTCAGAGCCTTGTTGGTTGCCTGCAGGCTCTTGAGAGCGTCATATGGCGGATACGTTGGTGAAATGCTGGACATGTGTGTCCCCGTTTTTACAAATACAAGGGACAGTTTATCGGTACAGCAGTCGGCCTCATGCGCGCCCCCGAAAGGACAGCCCGCTGTTTGTAGGGAGGTTACCACGCCGGCGAAATCGATGCGGTAACCCCCGGTTCAGGGGAGTTGAACAGGCGGCGCGCACCATCGAACTACCAGCGGGTTCCATACCCGTCGATGAGGACGAAGAACGGGATCTTGAACAGCGGTGCACGTACCGTGGGCGGCGGCATCTCGTATGCCCGCCCAGCTTCGCCGGTGACCGTCACTTTTCCCACGAGGTCGTTGACGAACAGCAACACCACCGAAAACCCGATCTCAGCCGCGCCAGTTTCCGAGATCATGAATGCCAGGATCCAGGATGCGCAGGTCGATGGTCTGGTCGATTGCTGCACCGTCTGGCGTTCGCGCGCAGATGCGGCGGAAACAGCTCAGTCATAGCGCGTTCTCCAACGTAAAGCCGCGAAACGGATCGGCAATGCGCGCCAGCGCCTCGACCTGCGATCTCCTGGCGGGTGACGGCTGCACGCCCTGCGTCCACGCCGGTCGAACACCGGCGCCATGACGTAGAAAGGTCATGGTGTAGCGCCAGGCTGATCAGGGGATCAGGTTTGCGGAGTCGTTGCAGGCCGATACCCGGTGCGCAGGATGGAGAACGCGATGATAGAAGCGGGTGAACGACGTCCACCGCATAATCAACCGGAGGCCAGGCGCACGGCCAACTTTAGTGAGCAGGCCGAACAGCTGGATGTGTAGCCGGCAGTACCGGTGACCTCCGGATGGCAGCAGGGCCTGCGCCTGCTGCGCCAGGCAGGTTTCGCGGAGCGAGATCGCGGCGCGCATATGACGAGGCGCGATCAGGGTGCGTTAACGAAATACCTTGACGACACCGACCGCGCGGCACCTCCGCTGCGTATGGCGGCGCTCGGCGAGGTCGAACTTAAGTGCAGGAAATCAGTCTGCTCAAGGCGCATGGTGCGCACGAGGCAAGCAGATCCTGGTAGGATTCTAGATGAGCTGCGGCGACGGATTGCCGACGAAGCGGACGAAACTGGGCATCCCAGGTCTCCCGCAGCGCCGCAAAGGGTTGTGATGATCGCCGGGGCTCCATCGTCACCAGCCCGCCCGGCGGCGCGAGGCCTCGTGCGTTGCGCCGGACGCCGGCGGTGCCTCGCGCCGTGACCGCCGGCTTGCAGCGGCAGCCATGCCCGTCGGCGGCAGCCCCTCCTGGCCCGTCAGGCTTTGCGCCTGCATTTCTGCCAGCACGACGCTGGCACCGCCTTCGCCCATGCGGTGACGTCATCACGAGAAGACAGTATCACGTATCTGCTGGCAGACATCGGGATACTGCTTGTGCGGCCACGGCGCTCTCCTGGGCCTACAAGGGGCTGAGCCGGTCGATGATCTGCTGCCCATAGGGCGGCTCCTGCACCTCCGAGATGCGTCCGCGCCCGCCATAGGAAATGCGCGCCTCGGCGATGCGCTCGTAGGAGATCGTGTTGTCGGGGCCGATGTCCGTCGGCCTGACGATGCCCTCGATGGTCAGCACCCGCATCTCCGAATTGACCCGGACCTCCTGCGATCCGCGGATGTAGAGGTTGCCGTTCGGCAACACCGAGACGACCGTGGCGGCAATCGACAGGCGAATGGTCTCCGAACGCACGGTAGCGCCGTTGCCCTCGAAGCTTGTCGTGGACCCCGCCTTGACGTCGCCCGATGCGCTGCCGCCCGCGCCGTTGATGTCGTAACCGCCCGCCAGCGCGATGGTGCGGTCGGCGGTGCGACTGCGGTCCGACTGGTTGCGCACCTGCGCCTTGTCGTCGATGGCGATCTGCACGGTCAGCAGGTCGCCATGGGCCAGCGTACGCCGCCCGGTGAACAGCGAGCTCTGCCGGTCGTCCCACAGCGAGTTGCGCGCCACCGGCTTGGACGGCGCCTGCGGATAGGCCGACGAGGTCATGAAGGGATCGGGTTCGGCGACGGAGACGGGCGACATCGTCGGCGGCCTGCCGACCTCCTTGAGGGGGCCGGACGCACAACCGCCCAGCACTCCGACAAGGCCCAGAACCGCTATTGCCCGCATCACTGCGTTTCCTGTTCGGCGGCCGCGACCATGACGTTGGTGACCAGCGCGGCCTTTTCGACATTCATTTCGTTCAAGATCACGCCGGCCGCCCTTTCGGGGAGTTTCAGCAAAAGCGCGGCGACCAGATCGGGACCGAGTTCTTCCATGCGCGCGGCAGCCGCTTCGGGACGCATGTTCTTGTATATTCCGACGAGGCTTGCCTCAGCCTTGCTCGCGAACTCCTCGCGCTTCTTGAACCAGGCTTCCAGCTCCGCGCGCTTCTCTTCCATGGCGGCGATGCGCTTTTCGACGTCCGCCTCAAGCTTCTCGAGCTCGATGCGCTTCAGTTCGTAGCGCCGGTCGCGGGCAGCGTCGGCGAAGCTGGTGCAATAGCGTTGCACGTCGTCGGACACCGA
>JACKHG010000051.1 GCA_020639115.1 Phycisphaerales bacterium | reverse complement strand
GCCCGGGTCCATCCCGGTGGAACCGGGCGTCTACCGGTTCAGCGATTCCCACGGCCGCGTCATCTACGTGGGCAAGGCCAAGAGCCTGCGCAGCCGCCTGACGTCGTACTTCGCCGACGTGTCAAGCCTGCATCCGCGCACCCGGCAGATGGTGACCACCGCCGCCAAGGTCGAGTGGACCGTGGTGACCACCGAAGTCGAGGCGCTGCAACTCGAATACAACTGGATCAAGGAATTCGACCCGCGGTTCAATGTCCGCTACCGCGACGACAAGTCCTACCCGGTGCTGGCGGTCACCCTCAACGAGGAGTACCCGCGGCTGATGGTCTATCGCGGGCCGCGGCGCAAAGGGGTGCGGTACTTCGGGCCGTATTCGCACGCCTGGGCCATCAGGGAGACGCTGGATCTGCTGACCCGGGTGTTTCCGGCGCGCACCTGCTCGGCCGGAGTCTTCAAGCGGCACAGCCAGATCGAACGTCCATGTCTGCTGGGCTATATCGACAAGTGCTCGGCTCCCTGCGTCGGCCGGGTCAGCGCGGAGGAACACCGTCGCATCGTCGCGGACTTCTGCGATTTTCTGTCCGGACGAACAGACCGCTTCGCGCGCGACCTGGAACGACAGATGAACGCCGCGGCCGACGAGCTGGATTTCGAAAGGGCCGCGCGATTGCGCGACGACCTCGGCGCGCTGAAACGGGCTCTGGAGAAGCAGGCCGTTGTCCTCGGCGACGGCACCGACGCCGACGTGGTGGCCTTCGCCGACGACGACCTCGAGGCCGCCGTGCAGGTATTCCACGTGCGTGGGGGACGGGTTCGCGGTCAGCGCGGCTGGATCGTGGAGAAGCCCGGCGACCCCGGCGATTCCGCCCAAGCCGCACTGGTCGAGCAGTTCCTTACCCAGTTCTACGGCGCTGAAGCCGAATTGGGCGGCCCGCCCGGGGCCGAATTGAACGGTGCTGCAGACGAATCCACCAACCCGGTGCCGAGGGAGGTGCTGGTGCCCCAGCTGCCGCCGAACACCGGTGAACTGACCACCTGGCTGTCCGGACTGCGGGGTTCACGGGTGAACCTGCGCGTCCCGCAGCGCGGCGACAAGCGG
>JACKHG010000050.1 GCA_020639115.1 Phycisphaerales bacterium | reverse complement strand
GTGATCGCGCGTGAGGGGAAGGCCGCTACTCCTGCAGGAGCTGCAGCTCGTTGTTCAGGTTCAACAGCACGACGCCCAGGCCGTCGCCCGACGCAGCGTCGCCGATGAAGTACACGTTCTTCGTCTCCTCGACGAAGTCGATCGACTGCTGCACCAGGATGTCGCCGGTGTCGCTCGACGCGGCGGCCACGGTGTAGGTGGCGGGCGCCTCGGCCAGAATGTAATCGATCATGTACTGACCGAAACCCAGGCCCTCGAAGACGGTCTCGGCGCCGATCAGCACGTCGACGGCGCCGGAGCCGAGCATGGTGTTGAAGCCGCGGATGCGGGTGGCGCCTTCTTCGACGCTCGTGTCGTCCACGCTGACGCCCACGTTGAACGCGCGGTCGCCCTCGCCGTCGATCTCGCCGTAGACGAACACGCTGTAGTACGCGTCGGGCGAGAAGTTCCACGGGGCGGTGTAGACCGCGTTCTCGAGCGGCTCGCCGGCGGGCACGAGCGCGGCCTCGTAGTTCTGGGTGGGGAAGGCGTAGAAGGGGTCCTCGGAGCCCGTGCCCGGACCGATCTCGAGGTAGGCGATGTCGTCGAACGCGCCGTCTTCGGTGGCGGGTGCGCCGTCGAGCCACAGGGTGAGCGGCCCGGTGCTCTCGGACAGGTGGATGATGCGCAGGCGCGACTCGAACTGCGGCGGCTCGGGCGTGTCGAAGCCACCGGCGTCGCTGTCGGCGACATCGGGTGCCATGGCGTCGTCGTCGCCGCCGTCCTCTGTGCCCGTGTCATCGCCGGCGTCGGCGCCCGGTGTGTCGGTCGACGTATCGGACGTGCCGGTGTCGGTACCGTTGCCGGTGTCGGTGCCGCCATCGTCGGACGAGTTGCTGCCGCAGGCGGTCAGTACGAGCGCAGCGAAGAGGACGACAAGTCGGCGGTGAAGCGGGGCCATGATTCGCATCGTGGATCGAGGTACAGTCGTGGGCCGATTCTGGCACGGTGCGCGCCGCCGCGTATAGTGACAGGGACCTGCGCCGGCGTCACGCTCGGCGCGTTGCCCCGATGAGATGCCCCACATGAGCGACGAGACGAGCGCAGGGCGCGTGTGGCGCGCCGAGCTGTTCGCGCGCTGGACCGCGGCGCGGCAGACGCCGCTGCTGGTGATCGGCGCCCGTGACGACGCGCCGATCTCGATGGCCGAGTGCGTGCGTTTCGTCTACGAGCACGTGCGCGAGCTGCCGGAGCGGCCGCTCGACGGCATCGACCTGATGCTGGTGGGCGCGGGCCTTCCGTGCCAGGTGGGCGCGCGGCTGGCGTCGCTGCTGCGCGAGTACGCCCGGCGGCTCGACGTGTTCGTGACAGGCGCGGTGGGCCCGGGCGAGACCCTGGCGTCGCTGGCGGCCGACACGCTGTGGATGCACCCGATGGCCACGCTCACCACGGTGCTGCCTGCGTCCGAGGGGCGCGAAGGCCTGCAGAGCCTGGTCGGCGACCTGGTCGACGCGCGCGGCGACGTCGACCCCCAGCGCCACGCCTGGCTCGACGGCGCCGACCCCGACGCCGTGGGCGACGCGCTGCACCGGGTGCGCTGGGCGCAGGCGCAGGTGGCGCAGCTGGTCGCGTCGCGCCTGCAGCCGCCGGACGACGCGGCCGCCGACGAGCTGGCGCGGGCGCTCACCCGCGGCGTGCAACGCTCGGGCGAACCGCTGGCCCGTCGCGAGGCGCGGGCGCTGTCCGCCCTCCCTGTCCGCACGCCGGACCCGGATCTGGAGGGCCTCGCCTTCGAGCTGCACGTGGCCTACGAGCACGAGCTGGCGCTGCTGAGCCCGCGCACGGACGGACCGCGGGCGATCATCGAGAGCGCGACGATGTTGCACACGCTGGCGGTGGACGCGGCAGGCGAGACGCCGCGGCCGGTGTGGAGCCGGCATTTCGAGGAGGCGGTGCATTAGGGGGTCAATCTGAACTCGCTGCGTCCGACGCAACGAACTGTATGTACTCGGGACAGGCGGCCACTACGTCGCTCTGGGGGAGGGCCATTAAGGCAGGCCCAACCCACGCGTCGATGCACAACTCTCGGGTCTCGGAGAGAAATGTCGCCGACTCGGCACGAAACGCGAGGAAGGTAGCGCGATCGGCGTCGGTCGCGTCGGATGGCACAGCGAGGTCGTCAATGAACTGCTCCCAATCCTCGAGAGCGCTCAGCAGCAGTAGCCCCGCACACGCGCGCCACTCGGGTGTGCGTGCTGATCCCATCGGCACAGCCTGATCGTACACGTCCGCCAGGGCGTAGCTGACCACGTCGAGCGACGTATCGAGCGCGCTCATGGTGCGCGGACGCTGCGCTGCAGCGCTCTGATCGTCGCGGATTCGCGCGCGCGCCTCGCTGAGCTGCTCATGCAACAACGCGAATCGCGCGCCGTCGTAGGCGTAGATCGCGCCTTCGTCTGTCGAGCTGCCTCGCGCTTCGTACAGCTCCACCGTGTAGCGAAGCGCCGCGACTTGCTCGTCGCCGTGTAGGAGCGTTGCCCGAGCTGCGGCCACCTGTGGCAGGAGCGCGTCCAGGTCGATACCGTCCGGACTGGCAGTCTCTCCGTAGTCATCGAGGAACGCCTCGGACTCCACCAGCAACTCGTCGAGCCGGTCGAGATGATCGAGCGAATTCAAGAGCAGAACGCGCGCCACGACAAGATCGTCTTGCGGTGCTCGCGCGCGGTCGACGGATTGCACCGCCTGCACACAATCGTCGAACCGTCCTGCCTCGTAGAGAGGCATGGCTGCGGCAAGCCCGGGAACGAGGATTCGCGGATCAGACCACCCCGCCTCGACCAACGCCATGAGTGCGTCGAGCTGTGTATCGACGTCGCCCTCATTCGCCGCGAGGACTGCTCGGCGCGCCACTGCTTCACCCCACTCTGGCTCCGCGCGGAACTGCGTGCCCACGAGGTTGAACCAGGCTCGAGCGCGTGCCGCATCGTCGTTCGCCATGGCGGCGATACCAGCGTTCAGTGCCGCGGATGCGCGTGAGGCGTCGCTTTCGGCCAACTCGAATGCTTCCTCATAGCGTCGAGCAGCATCCGGATAACGACCCGACGCCATGTCCACCTGCGCAACAGCGAGCACGGTCTGCAGCTGATTGGACGGGCGCGAGAGCGCGTCCCCGCCGGGTTGCTGCATCGCGGCATCGGTCACGCCCGGCGACACTGACTCACCCGATACGCTCGGCACATGCTCGAATCGCAGAAGGTATGCGGCGGCGATGGCGGAGCACGCATCCCATCCGGCGCGAACGGAGTCCGTCTCCCCGGTGAACTCGGATGCTGTCCACACGATGGAGGCGGTGGCAGGTCGCAGCGCATCCACCGTGAACCACCAGCTGCCACCTGTGCGCTCAACCGTGACGACGAACAGAAGGTCGACCTCGGCCTGGGCCTGCGCGAGGTCACAGTGGTTTGCCCACGAAGGCGACGTTGCGCTCGCCAGGCAGTCGCTGACAACCGTTGCCACCTGCACGCTCGGCGACTCGACCAGGTCGTTCGTCGCGAGAAGGCCGGCTCTGAGCGCGGTTACGCACACTCGCTCCGCATCCTCATCCGTGGCAACGTCGCCGGCGTTCCGCGCTGCGACGAAGAAGCGCTCAGCGTAGCCGTCTGCCGCCGCCGTCGCGAGAGGAGCCAACGTCGACGACAGAGCGACCAACGCGGCGGCGATCCGCCGTCCGCGGTTTCCGTGATCGAGATTCGAAACGTCGTTGGTTGGGAAAGCGTTCACAACCTCAACGTCGAAGTAGCCGCGGCCACTGTCAACGTCCTTGCAACCGATGAACGAGCGCGAGTCCGCAACAGGCAGACACACGCTGAACCGGCGGACGGCACGGGACTTCATCGGAGTCGTTGTCCGGCCACATGCCACCAAATAGAGCGATACACACCGGATGATTCATGGCGCAGTCCTCGCGAGGCGGAACCCGATGCCGTCGCCGCGCTCGCCCGGCGGGGCGATGCCTCGACACGCCGCACGCGCATCGTGCGCTTCGTCGGCCCAACTCCCCCCGCGCATCACGCGATACACGCCTGCATCCGCACCGAGTGGGTCGATCGCAGAACTCGTGTACTCGCCGTGCCAGTCCCACGTCCACTCCCAGACGTTTCCAAGCGTGTCGTACAGGCCCCAGGCGTTTGGCACCAGCGACGCCACAACCCGCGCGCCGCATGACGACGGACCACGGCCTCCGCTGCAGTCCGACGCCCCCGCATATGAGACCGAAGCGTTCTCGCAGTACCAGGCCAGAGGTTCCAGATTCGGCTGAGGATCGCAGATCACCGGGAACTGCAGATTGCCTCGGTACGTCGCAGTCGTAGTGCCAGCGCGCGCGGCAAACTCCCACTCAGCTTCGGTCGGCAGGCGGTACCCTTCGCACAGCAGCGGGTTCCCATCCGTGGCCATGACCGACACGCTGGTGCACTGCATGCCGCTGCCTGGCGCCGCATCGCACCCGCTGACCTCGTAGCAAGGCGCGAGACCTCTGAACTGGCTCAGCGCGTTCGCGAACACCAGCGCCTCGTACCATGTCACCTGCTCTACCGGACAGTCTCCTCCACATTCGGTGAAGCCTGACGGATTGGTCTGCAGCAATGCATGCCACTGGGCCTGAGTCACCTCCGCAGTCTGCATGTAGAATGGACGCGTCAGCGTGACCTGGTGCAGCGTTTCATCAATGTCACGACCTAGCTCGTCCGGAGGCGACCCCATCGTGAACGTACCTGCTTCAACCAGGACGAACGACGGCTCCAGCCGCCCGTCCTCCGACAGGTCCAGGCCATACGCGCAGCCACTCATGGCAACGACGCAGAGTGCGACAGGCCGCCAGCTGCTCATCGCCGCCCCCCTGCGTCCAGCCCGGGAACCGGCGTCCAGCGTATCTCGACTCCGCGAAGCCGGCGCCTGCCACCACGCCGTGCGCCGCCGAGCGCTGCTTCGCCGCGCCTGCCGCTCAGCGCCCACAGAACAGAGCCCGCCGTCGCAGTCCTGATCGCCACGCCGTAGAGACCGGTCGACCAACGCGCCGAGCGCACTGCAAGTGTCTGCCCTCGTCCCACCGCGCTCCCTGATGGTGTCATCCCGGCGCTGCACATGACTCGCTGCGTCGATGTGAACCCCACGCCGCCGGCAGCGGCGAGGCCCCCGAAGGACACCATCGCAACCGGCCTGCCGCAGGCCGCGACGTGGAGCAGGATCGGGGCAGGCGCGGTCACCCGGTTCGACACCGTCGAATCAGGCCTTCGGTCGGCGTAGCCGCGGAGGCGTCGCAGGCGTGGGAACGACCGCCATGACATCCGACGCCAGCGCCACCGTGACCACCTCCGTCTCACCGGGCTCCACCTCCACAACCTGCTCATCCGATACGTGCCTGTCGCGGCGCACCGCGATGCGCTGCGGCCCCTGCGCCGACTTCCAGGCGTAGCTCGCGAGAGACGGGCATCGTCCCGACAGACACGCCTTCGACGAGCACGTCGGCGCCAGCGACGTTGGTGCGCAGCACAACGGTCCGCGGCAGCCACGCCAACTGCGTCAACCGCAACTCTGCCAACCGATCTCGCTCGATGGTCACGGTCTGCACTGCCACTTCACGGTCGGCGGCCCTCACCTCGACCTCATACGTCCCGGGCGCCAGCGCCAGCTGGCTGCCGGACATGCCCCGCATCTCGCCGTCGACCCACACCTGGGCCACGGGCGGGTCGCCAACCATCACTTCGAGCAGGCCGAACGCCTGGTCGACCTCGCGATCATCGCCGACGAACTCGCGACCGAGCGCGTCGCATGCTTCCCGCGCCGCCATGCGTCCGCTGGTCTCCGTCGACACCTCATCACGCGTGAACACGAACGCCGCCCTGCGCGTATCGAACACCTCGGCGCGGAACACCCACGTGCCCTGCTCGTTCGCGGCGTCGACGAACACCACGTAGTCGACCGTGGTCGACACCATCGCCGTCAGGCACGACTCGAGCGCCTGCGGGCCGCCCACCTCTTCGGTGCAGGTCGACACTGCCGAGCGCACTTCGTCGGATGCGCGTTGCAGGAATGCGCCCGATGCGTTCAGCGGGTCGGCGAACTCGGCGCCGCAGTGGCCGGCGGCGGCGGGGTCGTCGGTGCCGGGCTGGACCTCGACGTGGTACGCCTCGGTCAGCGCGGGCTGGGCACGGGCGGCCGGAGCCGACACCAGAAGTGCCAACCACAAGACGCGGATGGCCAGAGACGCGCATCGTGAGATCGAATCCCCGGCACACAGCGCCACCCGATCATGGTGAGCGCGACGCCTGCATCGGATAGTGGTGACGAGCATTCTAGCCATCTCGCTCCGCAGCGAGCTATTCAAGGGTCCTTACCAATCGGAATCCTGTCGTTGACGTCCGGTCACCTGGCGAGTCCGATGCGCGAGCGGCGATTCGTACATCCTGAGACACACTGATCCAGCTGCCTCCTCGTCGTACTCGCTCGCGTCCACGAGCAGGACCTGCAGGGTCGACCGACTCCTGAAGGTTGACTTCATACCAGTCCCAACACCATTCCTGCACGTTCCCGAGCATGTCGAACACACCCCGCTCGTTCGGCTCAAGCGAGGCAACCGGCCTGGGCTCGACGGCGGCGTTGGCGCAGAACCACGCCGTCGGATCCAGATTGTGCTGTGAATGGCAGTCCAGGGGTGCTCGAAGGTCCCCCAGGTATGTTGCCCCAGGCAACGCGCCACGAGCCGCGGTCTCCCACTCCGCTTCCGTCGGCAGACGGTACCCCTGACATGCGTACGGATCGCCGTTCGATGAAGGTGCGAGAGTGACGGTCGAGCACTCGAGGTCGCGGCCCGCTTCGCGACGGCATCGGTTCAGCAAGTAGCATGGCTCGAGCCCATCACGCTCGCTGGCCGCGTTGGCATACGCCAACGCTTCATACCAGTTGACCATCTCAACGGGGCAGTCGGGTCCGCAGTTGGCGAAGTATGACGGGTTGGTACCCATCAGAGACTGCCACTCACCCTGTGTCACCTCCGTCAGACCGATGCAGAAGTCCCGTGTGAGGGTCACCTCGTGCTGCGTTTCATCGTCGTCACGACCGAGTTCGGCGCGTGGCGAGCCCATCGCAAGAGTGCCCGCCTCGACCAGTGCGAAGCCAGCACCGCACGACAGCGACACCGAGGGGACGGTCGCCTCCGCATTGCGCACCGACAACAGCACGTCCGCCTCAGACCGACCGCCCGGACTCAGCGTCACTCGCGACGACCACGGCTCGTAGCCGTCGCGGACCACCTCCAACTGCAACGACCCCGGCGTGATTTCGAACTCCGTCGTGCCCGACACCGACGTCAC
>JACKHG010000005.1 GCA_020639115.1 Phycisphaerales bacterium | reverse complement strand
TCCGACAGCGATCCCAGGTACGCGCCGAGCGGCGTGCGGACGCCCCCGGCGATGTAGACGTTCTTGAGCATGGCGGCATTCTCCTGATGGGGCGGTGACCAAATCCGGTCGTCGGCAGAATTCTACCGGACCAGCCAGCCCGGGCCAATCAGCCCCCACGTCGCGCCCCCAACGCCGACTTCATCAGAGCGGCGGGCGCAAAGCCTGCCGACCAAGCCGTAGGGCACGCCCCCGGCCGGATTCCGCCTGCGGCTTCCCCACGGCGGCGCGCGTCCCTCGTCACCGGCGCGATTCCCCGCGGCCCGGACGGGCCAAAGAGCGTAGCCAGGGGCGCCAGCCCCTGGAAAAGCCCCATCGCGCGTACGGAGCCCCGCAAAGGGCGACACCGGCGTGCCAGCCCCCAATCCAGACGCCCGCCCGCGGTCGCCCCCGAACGCCATCAGGCCGGCGGGCGCAAAGCCCGGCGAGTTTGGACACGACCGCGCGGGCGGAAACGCGGTGACTGTCCCTAGTTTCCTAGTTTCTATAGTTTCTAGTTTTCCGAGGTTTCCCTAGTTTTCCGTAAGTCATTGCCGGAAGGCGGCTTGCGCCTCGCAACCCGAATGCACCTCCGAGATGGCAGCGGCAGAGCTTGAACAGGAGATAACGGAGGAAACCGAGAACGGCGGGTATTGGGTGAGGGAGAAGCCACGCTGAACGCCGAACGACCAAGGCGTTCAGGTCGAGACGAATTCCGGTGACGTCGACGGCGCCACCGTGTATTCTCACATGGGCCAGCAGATCATCGAGACGCGGGAGTGTGAGCAGGAGAGGGCGGATCTGGTGATCAGGCGACGGAACTGAGCACCAGGGGGGCAGCGCCCAGGTGAAGTTCCCATTCACCGATGGTGGAGAAGAGAAGGAGAAGAAAGACGTTCGGGCGTCGTCTTCTGACCTCAAGCCGGCTGCCGGGAGGCCACGCACGAGAGCGTGCTGCCGCGAGATCGACTCCCGACCCCTTTGATTTGTCCGCACATCAGTAACTGGAAGCGATTGGTTTTACAACATGGTGACCGAAGCATGCGGTGAAATAGAGCAGTCCAGACGATACGACTCCGCAAAGGATGTGGATGATCTTTTCGCCTGCGCTGCCGAGCGCCTTTGCATATCGGCCTTCGCCGTTATGCAGTCCTTTCGCTTGCCTCGCCGGGGATTACTGGTGCTCAGGCTCCTAAAGTGGGTTCGCCCGAGCAGCTACACTCGGCATCGTGACCAGTCGAATCGTCTGTTCGCTGAGTCGGCTCTATTCGTGGCTCGGGCGTTGCGAGACTTCATAAACGCTTCCGGAGGAGAGCTAGTAGGCAGGCAGTTTGTCAAGAAAGGAGCGACGTTTGCAGGCATTTCGTGGTGTAGGTCTCTCTCCATGGCCCCGGATGAGATCGACGCATTCATCGATGCCGCTACCGAGGCGATCATCGACTTTGATGACAACGGATCAGACGGGGACCATTGTGACAGGCTGATACGAGCGCTGGGGCGTTCTCCAACGAAGGCTGAGATCGTCGCCCTTGCGAAAGCGGTCTCGGTCGACCCACTCCGATACATCGAGCCTGTCCATTTTCTTCGAGCTTTTGAACGACTGCGAGGTGACGATAACGAGGACGAAGACAATGTTTTGGGTTTTCGAACGTAGCGCCGAAGGGCAGCCGATTTGAGGGGAGGGTGAGGGGAGGGAGGGGAGGGGGACAGTCACCGAGTTTTGGAAGCGCCGAGGAAAAGGGGTCGGATAGCGGGCGCGGAGAAAGAGGCTCTTACCGGCGAATCGGAGCCCGTGGGCACTTCGCCACCGGGCATCCGCTGGCTGTGCATCAGGCGACGACGTCGATGCCGGATGCGCTGCTGGCGCCGTGCTGCATCGAGGCGTTGAGTTCGACGGCTGACTCGAGCAGGGAGAGGACCGCCTCGCCCTGGGCCTTGGCGGTGTCGTTGGCCTTCGCCAGCGTCGCGATCTGGATCTGCTGGGAAATCAGCGCCTGCTGGTAGGCGCTCGCGCTGGCGATGCTGGGGATATCGGACATTGCTGCAGGTCTCCGCGCAGCACCCAGCCGGGATCGGCTGGACGCCACCTGCGGGTCATCGGCAGGTTCCCGCCGGCACTTGTGCAACTTCGCCGCCCGACCGTTTTCGACACCGTCGTATAAACGGTCGCGACCAATTTACGATGCCCGCGAAATTGGTCGGGTGGCTGCGGACGGGCGAAGCGGACCCTGGGAACCGCTCAGCCGCCTGGGAGCCCGGGGCAGACACCTGCGGGACGGGCTTGCCCGCCGGCTGACACGCGCGGGCAGACTGGAAAGACCGACTGGAAAGTCGGTCCCACAATGAAAGTCGGTCCCACAAGGGAAGCTGGTCCCACAAGGGAAGCTGGTCCCACAATGAAAGTCGGTCCCACAAGGGAAGCTGGTCCCACAATGAAAGTCGGTCCCACAAGGGCTTCGGTGTTTCGTCCGCGTTGTTACGGGCCGGTCAGGTCGTTCACCAGCAGTTGCAGGTCGCCGGCGTCCACGTCGCCGTCCAGGTCGATGTCCGACGTCGTGCACGCGGACTGATCGGTCGGGCCGTACAGCGTCGGCACGCACGGACAACTGCCGTCGCCCGTGTAGCACCCCTGGAACAGCGCGAAGTCACGCAGGTCGGTGGCGCCGTCGCGGTTGACGTCCGCGGTCTGCGGCGGGCACGTCGGCCGGTAGATCCGGATGTCGTCGATCGCCGCCTCGACGATGTCGCCATCGATCGTGCCGTCGCTGGCACTGAACCGCAGCTTCATCGCCGATGTCGGCGCGACGAAGTCGCTCACGCGAAACTCGACCAGCTCCCACCCGCCCGAACCGGGCGACAGCGATTCGATGGTGACCCACGACGCCCCGTTGTTGTTCGAGATCTGCGCGAGGAAACCGTCGGTCGGATCGTCGCCGATGTCACGCTCGTAGTACCAGCGGTAGTAGCTCACGATCGCGTCGCCGCCGGAGAGATCGATCGTCGGCGAGGTGGTGACAGCCGTGCCGCCGTCCACGTCGTCCGTGCCTTCCGTGCCGGTCGGATTGGCGCCCGTGTAGCGGCAGGAGACGCCGGCAGGGGTGTGATCGTCCTCTGGCTGACCGCCCGTGCCCACCGGGTCGCCGCGCACCCACGCGCCGGTGGACGCCGTATCCGGTCCGTTGGTCCAGGCGAGGTTCGTCTCGAAGTCGTCCGACCACACGGTGACGCCGGGGCCGGCGCTGGTCGCGAGATAGGTCTGGCTCGGGGCGCCGGAGGGCGAGGTGTAGACGCTGCCGCCCGTCGCCTGGGCGCTGAAGTAGTACGGCACCGTCTGCGTGCACACGGTCGGCGGGAACGTCGCCGAGAAAACGCCGGGCGAGAGTTCCTGGGCCGGCACGCTCACGAAACCGTTGCCGAGGTCGTAGTGCAGTTGGGCGCTGCCGGCGACCAGCGTCGACCCGCAGCGGGCGTCCACGGTGAAGGTGACGCTGTCGCCGCCGCGCGGATCGAGCGTTGCCGGCAGCGTATTGGGATAGCCAAATGCGATCGCGCCGGGGATCGCGTCGCTCGCGGCGCGCGCGGCGCTGACGTCGAGAATGAACAGGCCCCGCTCGTAGTCGCTGACGATCATCGTGCCGCTGGGAAAATACGGATAGCTGCTCCAGATCCCGTCGAACGACGTGCCGTCGTTCTCCGGGTAGGTGTCGAAGTAACCGACCTCCACCGGGTTGAGCGGGTCGGAGATGTTGATCACGCGCAGGCCGGAGGAGTAGTTGGCCTCGAACATCGTGCACCCGTCGATGTAGAGGTTGTGGTCGATCGAGGGCAGTCCGGTCGTGAAGGTGCTGACCAGTTGGGGGTTGGCGAGGTTGGCGATGTCGAAGATGAGCGTGCGCGTCGTCGGCGTCGTGCCGTAATCCTCGTCGAGTTCGTCGTCGACGTAGAGGTAGCGCCGGTCCGCGGTGGTCCAGCCCTGGTGGCAGTACTTGACGCCGGGGTACGACGTGCGCGACAGCAGGTGGATGTTGTTCTTGTCGGTCACGTCGAGGATGTCGACGCCCCGATCCTCGCCGAAGCCGAAGAGGATCTCCTTGCCGGCGTAGGGCCCCGCGGTGTAGGTCACGATCTGCGCGTCGTGGTGGTAATCCGCAAGTGGCTCCGTCCAGCGGCCGACCTCGACGGGGTTCGACGGGTCCGCGAGGCTGTACACGACCGGCGCGCCGCCGTTGAGATTCGAGCCCAGCAGGTACAGGTATCCGCTGTCCGTGTTGATCGCGACGTTGTGGCTGTGGCTGGGGCCGCCCGCGGTGACGTTGCGCACGAGGGTGAAGCGGTTGCTCGTCGCGTCGATGTTGGCGAGGTCGATAACCTCCATGCCGCCGTTGCAGTCGTTGACGAAGTAGGCGTAGTGGCTGTAGGTCTTCACGTCGCCCCAGGTGCAGCTCGTGTGCGACGTGCTGCCCACGATGACCGGGCTGGCGGGGTTGGTGACCTCGACGACGGTGAGCTTGTTGTTGAGGCCCATCAGCGCGTACTCGCGGCCCGAGGGGGACACGTAGCCCCAGCAGTCGGTGCCCCAGGACGCGGTGAGGTCGGGCAGGCTGAGCTGCTTGATCAGCGTGACGTTCTGCGCCGGGAACTGGGCGCGGGCGGCGGACGCCGGCAGCAGGGTCAACAGCACCAGCGCGGCAACGGGCGCGGTCCATCGGTGGATTGATTTTGTCGGCATACGAATCCTCGTCGGGCGATGGCGCAGCGCAATCCGCGCGCACCGCAACAGCAGGAAAATGCAACGGTGGGTTATCGGCCGGCGGGCGGCCCCCGAATCCGGAATCGAGTATAGCCTTAGCGCGGCGCGGCGTGCAACGCCGGCGGCATCGACACATCGGCGTCACACTTTCGTCGCGGGCCGGATGCGCGTGCGCGTGCGGTTTGACGCCCGCCGGCGCAAGTCCGTATCATCACACGCGTTCACGATTCGGGGGAGATGGTTATTCCACGTTCCATGCGCGATTCAGGCAGGCGCACGATCGTGCTGCTTGCGGCGGTATTGCCGTGGCTCTGCGCCGGGGCGGCGCGCGCGCACTTTTTCGTCTCGCCGCTCGACCGCGTCTCCGCCTCGCCCGCGACGCCGGGCACGGGCTGGTCCGCCGCGGTCTATCTCGACATCCCCGACAACTTCGCATCGTCGCTGCTGTCCGCCGAGACCTACGTGGCGAACCGCGCGCCGGACTTCACCTTCCACGCGGACTACGTCGATTTCCCCGCGGGGCCGCAGGACTCCCTGCTCGAAACGGACGTGCCCGACATGGGCACGCTGCTCGGCAGCGCCGCGACCGACGTGTCGGATCCCGCGGCGCTCGCCCACCCTCTGGGGAATTTCCTGATCCGCTTCACCGGGCTCGTCAACGTCCGCCCGGAGGTGAACGCGCTGGACATCCCCGGCCTGCCCGTGCTGCTCGACTTCGGTACGCAGGGGTACGGTGGCTATCGCCTGCGCGTCGGGACGACCTCGATCTACCGCGTGCAGAACCACGTTTTCAACGGCGATAACCCGTTCTACTCCGAAAACGCCCTGGTGCACGGATTCGGGCTTTTTCCCATCCAGGTCACCTACTTCAACCGCTACGATCCGACCGGCGCCGAGGGGCACGAACGCGTGGGCGTCGAGCTGTACAGCTTCTACGCCGGGGGGCTGCCCTGGCCGGCGGGCACCGTCATCAACAACCCCGTCTTCGGGCCCATGACCGTCACGCCGCCGTCCGCGATCTATCAGCCGCAGGACGTGCCCGCGCTTGCCCGCGGCGACGCCGACGGCGATGGGAGCATCACCCTCGCCGACTACGCAGCCCTGCAACGCTGCGCGGGCGGGATAGCCCTCGATGACGCGTGCGCCGTGATGGACCTCGACGGCGACGGGACGATGGGCGACTTCGACGTGCACTGGTTCACGCAGCTCCTGGCTGGCCCGGGCGCGTACCCGCTGCTGCCCGGCGACTACAACGCCGACAACCGCGTCGATCTCGCGGACTACCGCTGGTTCCAATGGTGCGTTCAGCCGGGCGGCGGCGACGACCGCGCCGGACTCAAGGTGGGCTGCGAGGCGTTCGACGTCGACGCCAACGCGCGCATCGACGCCGCCGATTACGCCGTCTTTCAGCGGTTTGTTTTCGGACCCGACGCGGGACCGTGACGCAACCGATTCAGGCGGCCTTGAACTTTGCGCAGGTATCCGGCTAACATGGGGACCTGCGGTTTTTTCGGGAGGAGAGAGATCATGAATTCCAGTTCAACACGTTGGGCCTGCGCGCTGACCGCGCTCTTCGCGACGACGGCTGCCTTGGCTGGGCCGAGCCCGTTCCCGCTTCCGGTCGGCACCAACACCACGACCATCAGCTACGACACGCTCAGCGGTCCGCCGCTCTCGTTCAGCGCGACGCTGGACTACAACGGCCCGGGTGCGTCGCTCAACGACCTCGAGCACCTGCCGGGCAGCGCCAACATCGGTGCGTTCGTCGCGTACAACGCGCTCGGGCGGCGCACCGCGGTCATCCCCAACGATCCGAGCGTCCAGGCGCCGAACGAGACGCTGATGCGTCACGGCGTGTACAAGTTCGACGCGAGCAATCAGACCAATCCGCAGGGCGAGTTTTTCCCCGGCATCGATCCCGACGGCGACGTCACGCTCAAGATCGAGGGTGTCACCTTCGACCGGCCGGTGCAGGTGCGCGAAAACACCTTTCTCCTCCACGAGCTCTGGGACATCGACCAGGTGGACATGCTGGGCGTGGACGACCAGGGCCAGCCGCGAGCCTACAACCTGCCCAACAACCACCACACCGTCAGTGGTTTCCGCGACCTGAACTCGTTCTTCCTCGGCTCACCGCCGGTGTTTTCGAACAACCCGGTGAACTACGTCGTCGGCGACATCAACCCGAAGGTGACGCACCAGGCGCCCAACGTCATCGACGTCGCGCTGACCTTTCCCTATCGCCTGCTGATGCACCTCGAGGACGACGGTATGGGCATTCCCAACGGCGTGGATCTGCCCGCACCCGGTGGCTTCCTCGAGCCGTGGCACCTGCACCTGGAGTACCTGGTCGTGCCCGAGCCGGGCAGCCTCGCCCTGCTCGCCACCGGCCTGCTGGTGCTCCGCCGCCGCACGCGGTAACCCCGGCACACGTCGGCCATCAGAACCCCTCACGTGAGTGGGGGAGCAGCCGCCAAGCGGCTCCGGCGACGATACCGCATGGCATACGCACACTTTTGCGCGCGTGGGGCGCGCATGGGCCGCGACCTGCACAAGGTTTTTTTACAGGAGAAAACAGAGGAAACAGAGTTTTATTCTCCGTTCTCTCCGTTTTCTCCTGTTCAATTCCACCGTCAACTCGCCGTGGAGCGCGCCAACCCGACGTACCCGCGGTCTCCGAGGGGTTCGACCTTCGACCTTCGACTTTCGACCTTGACCAGCCGTCCACCTTCGCGCGTCACTCACGGTTGCCTGCGCCACAGCAGGCATGCGCCCAGGCTGGCGAGCAGCACCAGCGCGCTCGGCTCGGGAACGGGAACGACGTCCACATAGTCGTCGCCCCAGCGGATTTCGTCGATGGCGCCAGGGACGTGGCCGGCGCCCGAAAAAGTGTACTGCGTGTACGCGCCCTGGTGCGTGATGAAGAGATCGCTGGTTGCTACGGAGATCTGGGCCGCGGGTACGAGCGGCTCGCCGCCGGGGACCACGGGGTCCAGGTACACCGAGACCATGTCGGGATCGGTGGGATCGAACTGGTATTTCATGACCACGAGGTGCACACCAGCGAGCGTGGCAAGATCCAGTCCGCCGCCCGAAACCGGTACGGTCGTGCTGCCGCTGGCGGTGGTTACACTGAGCGACAAGTCGGCGACGTTGCTGAAGTGATTCATGAACAGCGCCACAGCCAAGTGGTCATCGCCGATGCCGCCGTCCCACAGTTCATGACCGCGAAAACCGAACTGGTCCGGCGCGTCCGTGCCCTGCGACCCGAAATCGATCAAGAAGCTCTCGTAGATTGTCCGTGCGCTCCCGCCGCCCAGTCCGCCCGCAATGGGCCGCCCGGTGCGCCCGAAGGTGCAGCAATCGAATTGGGTTGTCTCCTGCTGAATGCCGCCGACTCCTGCGGTGAGCCCGGGGTACGCAAGCGAGGGCAGGGGCTTGACTGCCTGCGTATCACCGCCGGACTGAACCCACGCACCGGAGTAAAAGGCCGTGGGACCGATCGGCGGATTCTGGCCGCCCAGAACATTCGTTCCGGCGTCTTCGTCGCCGAGCGCGTACTGGCCCAAGGCGGGTGGGTCGCCGAAGGCAAACGGTTCGTACGCCAGCAAGCTGGCACGAGCATGACCGCACGCGATCAGCGTCGCCGCCAATGCATAGATCACCTTCCGCAGACACCGTGTAGACGTGGACTTTCCAGGGGTACCTGACATCTCTCTCTCCTTTTTGGTCAAACGACCGGCCCTTTGGCCCCGGTTTTAGCGCCGGGTTGCAATCGGCATTGTACTCATCCAGCCACCCGGACTCCCAGCCAATTCTCGAAGGTATCGCCGGATTGGGCGGCTGGACGAATTCGCGCGGTGCCAGCACGGCGTCATCTCGCGTTCGTGACGCACGCGGACTTCTTTTACAGGAGAAAACGGAGAGAACTGAGAATAACCTCTGTTTCCTCCGTTTTCTCCTGTTCAATTCAATCCTCACCTGGCCGTGTTGCGCCAATTCCACAAACCCTTGGCTGCCGAGGGCCCGACCTGCGACCTGCGACTTTCGACCTTTGACCTTCGACCCGCCGTTCCCTCCCCAAGTCCGCAAGAACGATCAAGCACGCCCGCGGCCCGCCGGGTACATTGCCCTACGAAAGGAGCCACCCATGAACGGCGCCACCGAGCGGGACTACCAGCAGCGCATGCTGCGCGTGCTCGTCTTCATCCAGCAGCATCTCGACGAGGCCCTTCGCCTCGAGGACCTGGCGGGCGTCGCCAACTTCTCGCCGTTCCACTTCCACCGCATCTTCCGCGGCATGGTCGGCGAGACGGTCATGGAACACATCCGCCGCCTGCGCCTGGAACGCGCCGCCCAGCGTCTTCGCCAGGGCGCTCAGCCCGTCACCCGCCTGGCCTTCGAGGCCGGCTACGAAACGCACGAAGCCTTCACCCGCGCGTTCAGCCGCCTCTTCGGCATGCCGCCCTCCGAGTATCGCGAACGCAACACGCTGCTGCCGGCTGATCGCCGCGTGCACTACCGCTCCGATGGACAACTGAGCGATTTTGAACCCGTTTTTCGAGGAGAATCCGCCATGCAAGTCACCGTCAAGAAGCTCGAACCGATCCGCGTCGCCTTCATGCGCCACGTGGGCCCCTACATGGAGGTCGGCGCCACTTGGTCGAAGTTCTGCGCCTGGGCCGGCATGCGCGGCCTGTTCGGCCCGCAGTCACGTATCCTCGGCCTCAGCTACGACGATCCCGACGTCACCCCCGCGGACAAGCTGCGCTACGACGCGTGCCTGACCGTCGGCCCGCAGTTCCAGCCGGAGGGCGAGGTCGGCGTACAGGATATCCCCGGTGGGGATTACGCCATGGCCGTCCACCGGGGCCCCTACGAGAAACTCAGCGAAACCTACGCCGCGCTCTGCGGTGAGTGGCTGCCGCGCAGCGGCCGCGAGGTCCGCACCGCACCCGCCATCGAGATGTACCTGAATAATCCGCAGGATACGGCGCCGGAGGAGTTGGTCACGGAGGTGTATGTGCCGCTGAAGTGAATGATGAATTAGGAATGATGAATGATGAATGGGGCGCCGCTTCATTGCGTTCGGGATATATCCGGTCAGCTCAGGTGACGGCTGCCAGATCGCCAGCGACTGATCGATGACACGCCGAAGCAGCGGAAAAACCAACGGCGACTGGACCGGCACGAGAGCCGCGCTGCGCCCGCGGTGTCGGCGCCGCCTCATTCAGCATTCAGCATTCATCATTCCCAACCGCTTCTCACACTCGAATCAGGCCCAGCATTTTGCCGGCGGACTTGAGCCACTCGCCCACGGTGAGCCGCTCGGGGTCCGCACCGGTGTGGTGCAGCACGATCAGCGTGAAGTCGTCGTCCGGGGCGGCGTGGCCGCGGTAGGCGTCCAGGGCCGCGACGATCTGCATCGCGATTCGCGCCGGGTTGCTCAGGTCGACGGTACGAACCAGCTCCAGCAGCCCGGCCTCGCCGATGAGTTCGCCCGCGGGCGAACGCGCCTCGGTGAGGCCGTCGCTGTGCAGCACAACCAGGTCCCCCGGCGAGAGCGCCACGGAGAACTGGCTGTACTCCGTCGGATCGATGATCCCCAGCGGCAGGTTGGTGTAGCGCGCCCGCGGCGCGTCAGTGCGCTCGTCGAGGATCACCCAGGTGCCGCGGTCCGCCCGGTACCACATCGGCCGCGGGTGGCCCGCGTTGCACACCAGCAGGTCGTGCGTCGGCGCGAAGTAGCTGGTCAGGATCGCCGTGGCGAAGGTGCCGTCGGTGGCGAAGGCCTGGAACTCCTGGTTGAGTGCCCGTACGAAGCGCGTCTGGTCGAGCTTGTTGATGTTGCGCCGCATCAGCCGGCGCAGCTCCGTCGCGATCGGGCCGACCTTGGGCCCGTGCCCCGCGACGTCCGCGATCATGAACCGCGCGATGTGCCCGTGTCCACACGTCGAGATGTAGTGGATATCCCCACCGAGCGAGCCCCCGCCGTACGGCCGGCTGAAGACCCACGCCTCGAGCCCGCGCAGGCCGATCGCGTTCTCGAACGCCTCGTTGCCGCCCCAGATCTCCATGCACCCGATCGTGAGGGGGGTAGTCATGTTCGCAGTGTCGGTCATCGGCGGCTTCCGCCCGCGTCGCTTTGATCCTGGCGCCCGGCCCGAGGCATCGTAGCCTGCGACACCGCTCCGAGCCAAGCCGGCAAAGCGCACAAAAAAGCCCAGCCACCATGGACCGGGCTTCGATGATCAGATTGGTGCTGGCTGGAACGGCGTCACCCGCCGTTGGTGATGTGGCCGAGCAGCCCGCTCAGGTCCGTGCCCGTCCCCGTGGTCGGCGGCAGGCCGCCGCTCGTTCGCACGGCGTTGAGCAGCACGAGCAGCGCCGCGTTGAGGTTGTCGAACGTCGTCTGGATCACGTCGATCTTCACCTGCTGTTCGGGCGTGGGGCCGGTCGGCGCCGTTTCGGTGATCGTCGGGCCGAAGCGGCTGCGGGCGATGGTCAGCGAGTGCGCCGACCGGTAATCCTGGCGGCCGAGGGACACGAGGTTGCCGGGGGCGCGCAGCGACATGGTGCCGGCGGACGCGGTGTTCCAGACCGCCTGGGCGTCGCTGGTGCTGCCGATGAGCTGTCCGTGGGCAGCCGAGGCCAGGGTGACGACGACGGCGATCGCGATGGAGCTTGTGAGTTTCATGGTATTCACATCCCTGTGGTCGGGTATCTCGCCGGTTGCGGCAATCTGGAGCCTCTCCGCATGCCCCGCCGCGCCGGGATCCTGTGAGATTATACGGCGAATGGGCTGTCCGGTTGAAGGGAAATTCCGCCGGCCCGGAAAGGCCCGAAAACGGCCCTGGGAAGGGGGATCCGGCATGATTTGCGGCGCTCTGAGCGATACAATCGTTGCTGAGGACAGGCAGTGAGGCCGCGTGCGCCGAGTTGCCGCGGTTTGAGCGGATCTACGGTTGTCGTGGCCTGCAGGAGGATGCGTACCGCGATGAAGCACATCAAGGTCATCGTCGAGAAGCACGCTGACGGCTACGTTGCGTACCCGGTCGGTGTGAAGGGTGTGGTGGTCGGTGAGGGCGACACTTTTGAGGCGGCGTTGGCTGATGTGGCATCAGCCATCCGCTTTCACGTCGACGCGTTTGGTGCGGACACGCTCGACGCCGATCCCCCAGTGCTGGATGCATTTATCGCCGAGGCCAAGGTCGCCGTCTGATGGCGAAGTTTCCAACTGACGCCCCCAAGGGTCGTGTGATTCGGGCGCTGTGCGCGCTGGGTTTTGAGCTCGTGCGCGAAGCCGAGCACATCGCCATGCGCCGAACGAACGCGGATGGCACGATCACGCCGTTGACCCTGCCCAATCACCGTACGCTGAAGGGCAGTACGTTGCGTGTGATCTGCACACAGTCCGGCATATCTCGTAACGACTTCCTCAAGGCCTATGAAAGCGAATAGATCGGCTCGGCCGCGCAACGGGCACGCATGACCGCTTGGGTGCCATCTATTCAGTCGGCGCTGGCGTTTCGCCGGCTGATTCGCCCCCGGCACCACCTTCCGAGTCTTCGGGAGTGATGCGTGCGGCTTGGGCCGTACCGTCTTACGCTATTCGGCATGCTGTTGCGCGGTACACCAGATAGTGGGACAGCGTCGGCCAACCCGTTCCCCAGGGTATGCCCTTCATCAACTGGGTTCGATCGAAGACCTCGGTGCCCTCGTCCTCGTCGACCGCGATCACCGGGCCTTCGCTTTCGGCGTCGAGTTCGAGCAGCCGCGAAGCCAGGGGATGCTCGGTCCAGCGGATTGCATCCCTGCGCGCCACCAACCACGGTCCGATGCGAATCTCGGCAACATCGGCGAAGAGACCCTGAAGCTCGGCGCCGAATTCGTCCGCCAAAGGGGGATCCGCTCGCCCCCGCGTGACCTGAAAGAAGGCTCCTTCCCCAAGCAACTGCTGAGCCATCGCGTATGCAGCCAGCGCATCCATCGAGCGTACCGATTGCTTCAGCATGCGTGCGGCACGCGTGGACCGACTTGGAAAGGTATGCCGCAGCGCGAGCACCGGGGCGGCAAGCAACATCATGATGAAGATGCCAAGAGGCGTCGCAGCCGGCACGAGCACTCCGGTGACAAGTGCTCGTTCAAGCGGCAGCGACCATGCGAAGACAGAGAACGCCACCGACAATCCATAGCACGCGATTGCAGCGCCTGCAGCGCAGACGATGTCCGTCAGTCGCCCGTTCGATCTGACGACCTGCCTCAGGGTGCGATGGAGTGGTTTCACCAGCAGGTAGACCAAGGCGATCGCTGCAGGCCATGCGAGAGCGCCCCAGCATGCTCGGCTCGCCGAAACCGCGCCCAATTGATGGGCGATGAAGGCCGCGGGAATCGCGGCGCAAACATAGACTGCAATCGCGAGGGCGGCGCGCGAAATCACACGAAACCCCCGAGCGACCCAATTGTCCCTGTACTCAGACATGCCGATCGCAACGTGGTACGCCGTGCCGCAAGCCCGCCAAGCGGACAACGATGCCGCGCAAGGAGTGAAGGATCACGACGTCGTCGATTGCGACCGAAGGGACGGCGCTGCGAACTACTCCGCTGGCGGCGGCGCCGGCGGCGTTTCGCCGGCTGATTCGCCCGCGGCGCTTTCGTCCGCGTCTTCGGGGACGATGCGCGCGACCGAGGCCACCGCGTCGTCCTCGTCGAGGCGGATCATCCGCACGCCCTGCGTGGCCCGGCCGATCTCGCGAACCTCGGTGAGATCGGTGCGGAGCATGATCCCCTTGCGGGTGATGAACATCAGCTCGTCTTCGTCGGACACCGCCCGCACCGCCACCACATCGCCGTTGCGCTCCGTGGTCTTGATGTTGATCACGCCCTTGCCGCCGCGGCGGGTCAGGCGGTACTCGTCGAGTGCGGTGCGTTTGCCGTAGCCGTTTTCGCAGACGGTCAGCACGCTGCCGCCGGCGTCGATCACCACGAGGTCGACGACCTCGTCGCTCTTTTCGAGCGTCATGCCGCGCACGCCGCGGGCGCTGCGGCCCATGGCCCGGACGCCGTCCTCCTCGAAGTGCACGGCCATGCCGTGCCGGCTACCGAGCACGACGTGCTGGTTGCCGTCGGTCATGCCCACGCCGATGAGTTCGTCGTCGGGGTCGAGCGTGACGGCGATGATGCCGGAGGTGCGCGGCCGGCTGAAGGCCGCCAGCGGCGTCTTCTTTACCGTGCCGTTCTTGGTCGCGAAGAAGACGAAGCTCTCCTCGAAACGTTTCACCGCGAGGATCGCCTGGTATTTTTCCCCTTCCTGCATGTGCACGAGGTTGGCGATCGAGCGGCCGCGTGCGGTCCGCGCCATCGCGGGGATGTCGTAGACCCGCGCCCAGTACACGCGCCCGCGGTTCGTGAAGAACAGCAGGTAATCGTGGGTATCCACCACGAAGAGTCGCTCGATGAAGTCGCCCTCCTTGGTGTCGCTGCCGCGGATGCCCCGGCCGCCGCGGCCCTGCTTGCGGTAGCTCTCGGGGTCGGTGCGCTTGATGTAGCCCTCGTGCGAGATGGTCACGACCACCTGCTCGTCGGGGATCAGCTCCTCGATGGTGAAATCCCCACCGGCCTCGATGATCTCGGTGCGGCGCGGCGTGGCCAGCTTGTCCTTGATCTCGTAGAGGTCCTCGCGAATGATGTCGAGCACCAGCGCCTCGTTGGCCAGGATCGACTCGTAGTCCGCGATCTCCTCGACGAGCTTGCCGTAGTCTTTGGCGAGCTTTTCGATTTCCAGGCCGGTCAGGCGCTGCAACTGCATGGTCAGGATGGCCTGGGCCTGAACCGCGGTCATGTTGTACGGCTGATCCGGGTTGCCGTAGCGGGCCACGAACGCCTCGGGCAGCAGCGCCCGCAGCGTGGCGTCCTCGGTGAGCGTGAGCGAACGCTGGATCAGGCGGTCCTTCGCCGTGGCGGCATCGGGCGAGGTCTTGATCGTCTCGATGATCCCGTCGATGTCGCCGATCGCGAGGATGAGGGCTTCCTGGATGTGGGCCTTCTGCTTCGCCCGGCGGAGCAGGAAACGCGTGCGCCGGCGGATGACCTCCTTGCGATGGTTGATGTAGACGTCGATCATCCCGCGCAGCGTGAGCGTCTGCGGCTGGCGGTCGAGCAGCGCCACGTTCATCACGTTGACGTTGGTCTGCAGCGGCGTGTACTGGTAGAGCTGGTTGATCACCACGTCGGCATTGGCGCCCTTCTTCAGCTCCACCTCGATGCGGATCTCGTGCTTGCGGTCGGAAGCGTCGTTGACGCCCGCGACGTCGCGGATCGAGCCGCCCTTGACCGCCGCGACGATCTTCTCGGTGATCGTGCTGCGCAGCACCTGGAAAGGTACCTCGCTGATCACGATCATCTCGCGCCCGCCGCGCATCTCCTCGATCGAGACGCGTCCGCGCACGGTGATCTGGCCGCGGCCGGTCGAGAACGCGTCGACGATGCCGCGCAGCCCGCAGATTTGTCCGCCGGTGGGGAAGTCCGGGCCGGGGATGATCTTGATGAGCTCGGCGAACGTCAGCGCGGGGTTGTTGATCACCGCGATGATCCCGTCGCACACCTCGCCGACGTTGTGCGGCACGAGGTTGGTGGCCATGCCCACCGCGATGCCCGAGCCGCCGTTGACCAGCAGGTTGGGAAACTTGCTGGGCAGGACGGTCGGTTCCTGCCGCGTGCCGTCGAAGTTGGGTTCGAAATCGACCGTCTCGAACTCCAGGTCCGCCAGCATCTCCACCGCCGACTGGTGCATCCGCGCCTCGGTGTAACGCATGGCCGCCGGGGGGTCGCCGTCGATCGAGCCGAAGTTGCCCTGCTTGTCGATCAGCACCTGCCGCATGTTCCAGTGCTGGCCGAGGCGCACGAGCGTGGGGTAGATCACCGCGTCGCCGTGCGGGTGGTAGTTGCCGCCGGTGTCGCCGGCGATCTTCGCGCACTTGCGGTAGTTGGCCCGGGGACCGAGGTTGAGGTCGTTCATCGCCACGAGGATGCGGCGCTGCGACGGCTTGAGGCCGTCGCGGGCGTCGGGCAGCGCCCGCGCCATGATCACGCTCATCGAGTACGTCAGGTACGACGTGCGCATCTCCTCGATCAGCGACTGATCGATGATGTGCTCCTGCGGTGGTCCGCCGGGGGTATCGGCCATGGATTACGTCTCCAACACGGTCTGGCCCATTCGGAAAGCGTGAATTTTATCGGAATAAGGCGTTTCAGCAACGTCCGGCTTGTATCGGGGAGTGCCGTTTGCGACAATCGTTTCAGGTCGAAGGCCGCGTGCCGCCCGCCGCAGGCGGCGTGCCGCGGTGGGGGTGGTTGGATTCATGTCCCGGGGTGTGAAATCATCACGCAGCACACCGATCCTGCAGGATCACCATCTGCTGCTCTGCGCATTCGGCGGGCTCGTCATGGGTGGCTGTGCCGCCCTGATCAACTGCCACACCCTCGGCGTCAACCTCGCGACGGAGACCCTCGGGTGGCTCATCCTCGGGGCGGTGCACGGACCGCTGCTGTGGCCGCTGCTCGCGCGGCGGCCGTGGTGGTGCACGTCGGTCGTGCAGTACGCCGGGGTGCTGGCTGCCGCGGTGGCAGCCGCGACCTGGGGCGACGTCCGCCACGTGTTTCTGCTGCCGCCGCTTGCGCTGTGGCTTGCCGCGCTGGCCTGTTGGCGCTGGGGCACGCCGGTGACGACGCCGGGCTGCTGCGTGATGTGCGACTACGACCTGCGCGGACTTATCGAACCGCGGTGTCCCGAGTGTGGCACGCCGTTCGCCGAGGCCGACCTCGACGACATGGCCGTCGCGGAGCCGTTGCCCGCCACACGCGAGCAATCCTGAACGCGGACGAGCCGCTCAACCGGATGAACGTACCGCGTAGCGGATGCCCTGCTTGAGCGCCGCGAGCCTGCTCGCCGGCATCAGACCCCACTCGCTGAACGACACCGCCGACGCGCCGTGGTCGGCAGCCGCCTTCACCGTTGCAACCAGTTCGGGCGCGTCGCCGCCGAGTTCGCCCGCGACGTCCATGTCCAGCGTGATGTCGAGGTCCTCGCCCAGCCGGCGGCGCAGCTCCTTCACGTTCGCCTCCGCGTCATCCGGGCATTCCAGGTCGGACTCGAGGATGATGCCCGCCGAGGTGCGGATGCTCGCGATCGTCGGCGTCACGCCGTCGCCGCCGTCGCCCGGCAGCACCAGGTGCACGCCGCACGTCGCGGTGCGGACCAGCCCGACCAGCAGCGCATCGAGCGTATCCTGCTGGCAGAGCACGTAGCGGCGGGGAATTTCCGCATCGCGGAGCAGCTCGCTGAGCGAATCGTCCAGCGCTCGGCCGGAGGTGAGCACCTTGTCCAGGTGCACCTGCACCCAGCGGGCCGCCGCGTCGGTGTCGATGTCGCGTTCGCCCGCGGCCTGCCGCGACGACTCGCTGAAGCAAATGCCCAGCAGGCCCAGGAAGCCCTCGCCCGGGTCGAAACCGATGGCCAATCCGCGGAAACCCAGCGCGCCGGAGTGGTAGCGCACGTCGTTGAGCTCGATTCCGTCCGGCGTGAAGCGCTCCTGCAGCTCGCGGACCGTGCCGCGGAGCAGGGCGCGCACGTCCGGGTTGGCCGGGCAGAGCGTCTCCGCCGCCACGTCGCCGAACACGCTCTTGGCGGCTGCGTCCGCGTGCTTATCGCCGACGCGCCCGACCTCGAACGCGCTGATCCGCAGGCGGATCTTCAGGTTGCGCTGGCGGCAGGCGGCCACCGTGCGGTCGAGCGACTGGCGGTGCCGCACCCAGCTCGCCGCGACGGGCTTGAGGTGCGTTTCGGTGTAGTAGCTCGGATCGGGCTGGTAGTAGTAGCCGCCGCGCGAGCGCAGGATGCGCGGATTGCACGCCGGCTGGCAGCGCAGATGCGTCCGCGCCGCGCCGCTGACCACCAGCGTCACGCCGGACGCACCGGTCCCCTGGATCGCCTCCAGGCTTTCCTCAATGTCGCCATCGACGAGGTCGGCGAGGTGGCTGACGATGTAGGTTTCGAACATCGGCCTTCCGTTCTGTGGTGGCGGCGCCTTCCACGAATCCTGTCCCGGTGAGCCATGGTAGCGCCGGGCGACGCGGCGTCAATTTGCCGGCGGCTGAGCCTTCAGCGCCTCCACCAAGCGATCCACGTTCGCGTTCATGATGCTCAGGAAATCCGCGCCGGCAGCCCGCTGTGCCTCGTCGAGCGTTTCGCCCGGGCTGTAGACCACGCTGGCGACGTGGAACCGGTCGTTGAGCAGCTTGGCGGATTCCTCCAGCGGCTCCGCCTCCCACAGCATCAGTGCCACCTTGTGGTCGGCGCAGGCCTTGGCGATTTTCTCGATCTCCTCCGCGGGCGCCGGCTCGTGCGGCTCGAGATGGAAGTTGATGAGCTCCCATCCGTTGCGCCGCGCGAGGTAGTTGTACGCCGGATGCGAACACAGCAGCGTGCGCTGCTCGAGCGCGGCGGTCACCTCCGGCATGCGCGCGTTGAGCTTGTCGAGATCAGCCGCCAGGGCCGCCATGTTCTGCTTGAACGCGTCGGCGTGCTGCGGCCAGTTTCGCGCGAACGCGTCGGCGATCTGCTGCGCCTCCATTCGCGCGTTGACCGGATCCACCCAGGTGTGCCCGTCCGTGCCCGAGTGCGTGTGCGGCCCGCTGGGGCCGTGGCTGTGGGTCACCGCGTCCTTGAGCACGATGAGGTCGTCGTTGAACGGCTCAGCCGCCACGACGACGCGGCTGTCGGGCAGCGAGACCTTGGAGATCCATTTTTCGAACGATGCGCCGTTGACCACGATCAGGCCGGCCCCCTGGTACGCCGCGATCGTCGCGTCGTCGGGTATCCAGAAGGCCGGATCCGCGTCCGCGGGGCAGGGGCAGACCACCTTGACGTGATCGCCGCCGATCCGCTCCGCAAAGTACGTCGTCGGGTAGAACGTCGTGTACACGGTCGGCGTGGTGGCTGGCTTCTCCGTTTTCGCCGACTCGTCACCCGGCTTGCACGCGCCCACCGCGGCAAGCAGGCCCATGCACGCGAGGTAGCGTACGGCACGGTTCTTTATCCACATGCTTATTTCCTTTCAACTCGAGACGCCGTGCGGCGCTCAGATCAAACGCACCAGTTGCGGCGCAAGCTGCAGCGCCGCCAGCGCCACGCCGCCCGCCAACAGCAGGCTCAGCACGACCACGATCGTGAGCTCCGTGGCCTGCAGTTGTGCGGTCATGCCCGGACGGCAGCCGATCCGCCACATCGTCTCCAGCTCGCGCCGGCGCAGTTGCCGCGACAACACCAGGATCAGCCCGAGAAACAGAGCAGCCGCGGTGGCCACCAGCGCGAAATTCGCGTCGAAAAACCGCTGCACGCGGAACACGAGATCCATCAGCTCGCGGACCACCGCGACCGGCTCGAGCATCTGCCGCGTCTTGGACAAGCCGTAGCGCGCCTTGAGCAGCGTCGCCGACTTCGCATCGTGCGGCACGACAATCACCGCCGAGATCGGCAGGTCCTTGTCCTCGCCGTGCGTGTGAAAGCTCGCGATGTTCGCGTCGGTAACTTCGTTGTATTCCACGATCGCCGCGTTGGTTTTCACCTCGTGGTCGGTCCGCTCGAGGATCACGCTGGAATCCGCGTTCGCCGCGGTCACGTCGGTGTGCCCGTGCGACACGCCGTCGACGATCCACGCGGTCTTGACGTCCACGAACACCGCCTCGTCGTCGGCGGTGCCGGTGTGAGCCAGCACGCCGGTCACGTGCAGCTTGAGCGGATAGGTCGAGCTGATGTCGTAGAGCGACTGCTGGTCGGTCAGCAGGCTGTCGCCGGGGCCGAGGTGCAGCAGTTCCGCCACGTGCAGACCGAGCACGGCGTCGCCGAGGCGGCGCGGCAGCGTCCCCTCACGGGTGTGCAGGCCGCGCAAATCGAAGTAATCCAGCGACGTGCCCACCAGCGGATGACCCTGCGCCGTGTAGCGCAGGTGCATGGGAATCGCCAGCGCCAGCCCGCTGTCCTGCAGGCTCTTCACGTCCGCCTCCGACACGCCGCCGCCGTCGCCGCTGCGGAAGTACAGCGTCTTGAGCACGAGATTCACGCGGTCGCCCCGCGGCCCCACGATCAGCGGCGTGGCCGTCGCGCGGGCCAGCAGGCGCTCGCTGAACACGCGGATCAGCATGTGGGCGCTCAGCGGCAGCACGCAGGTCAGCGCCAGCGCCACCACGAGCAGCAGCGTCCGCGTGCGGTAGTACGCCAGGTAGCGCCAGGCGAGGGTGAGCACGCTCATGCCGCGGTCTCCTGCGACCACGACGCGACCTCGATGACCCGGTCGAAGGACTCCAGTAGGGCGTGGTTGTGCGTCACGACGATCAGCGTCGCGCCGTGCGCCTCGGTCTGCCGCATCAGCAGGCTGAGGACGTCGCGGGCCGTGGCGGGATCGAGATTGCCCGTGGGTTCGTCAGCCGCCAGCACCGCGGGCCCGGTCATGAGGGCGCGGCAGATGGCCACGCGCTGCTTCTCGCCCTGCGACAGTGTGCGCGGATAGCGCTTGAGCTTGTCGTGGATTCCCGTCGTGCGGGCCAGCTCGGCGAGGGTCGCGTCGGTCTGGGCCGTGCGCGTCAGCGCGTCCGTCAACCGGTAGGGCAGCAGGATGTTCTCGCGCACCGTGAGGTACTCGAGCAGCTCGAACTCCTGGAACACGAAGCCGATCCGGCGGATGCGGAACGCGCGGCGCCGCGCCTCGCTCAGCGTCGCCAGCTCCTCACCGTCGATCTGCACGCTGCCGCGGTCCGGCCGCAGCAGCCCGCAGACGATCGAAAGCAACGATGTCTTTCCCGATCCGCTCGGTCCGATCAGCGCGACCTTTTCCCCCGACGCGACGTCGAGCGCGGGCACCTGCAGGCGGAACGGGCCGCCCGGGTAGTGAAAAGCCACGTCGCGGAGCGTGATCATGAAGGCGTGCTCCCGGCGGCAGGCGCCCCGCCCGGCGGGACGGGGTCGCTGCCCAGGCGCCGCTGGCCGAGCAGTTCGCACCCGGTGATCTTCCACAGGTCGCCGCGCTGGGCCACGGTGTAGCGGGCCTTGTACTCGTTGGTGCGCTCGTGCACGTGGCCCCAATGATGCACTACGCCGTGGACGCGCCACCGGCAGCGCACGTGGAATTCCCTGCTGGCTGCGCCGTCGCCGGACTCCGGCTCGACGTCCACGGTCACGAAATCGAGGTCCTTGACCCGGGCCACGGCGCCGCCCTGGTCCCGCGCCACGAGGCTCTGGTACACCTCGTTGTAGATCGCATCGAGCTGTGCGCCGTCGACGCTCGCAGCCAGCACGTCGTAGATGTCGCTCTCGCTCTTGTAATCGAACGCGCGGTACACGTTGCGCAACAGCGCGGTAAACGCATCCTCAGCCGCCGCGTCGGTCAGCGGCGCCGCCGCCGTCGTGACCCGCGTGCCGATCGGCGCCAGCGCCACGTGCCGCGTCGCATAGGCCCCGCCGATCACCACCAGCCCGAGCCAGCCCACCCCGCGCCGCACCGGCCGCCGCACGCCCGCGAGCCGGCAACCCACCAGCGCCAGCACCCATCCGCCGATCAGCCCGGCCGACACCAGCGGCACGTACGCCCGCGGCTGTTCGACCTGCGTGGTGGCGACCGGCGCGATCCGTTCGTTGATCTCCCGCTCGGGCCGGGTCCACTCCAGTACCGGGTTTTCCGGCGTGAGCGTGACGATCCGCGTTTCCGCGTACGCGTCGAACTTGGCCGGAAGCTCGGGTGGCTGAACCTCGCCGAAGACGTTCCGCGTCTGCCCGACCGGGAACAGCGACCACTCCAGGCGCATCCGCTGCGGCGGCGCCGTCGCCGGAAAATGCAGCACGACCCGCGCGTCGGGCGGCGCCAGCGCGTGATCCAGGACGCCCGTCGGATCGACCGACGGCAGGTACTCGAAACTCTCGAACACCGCCGGAACCGCTGCGCCGTCCAGCGTCACCTTCGGCGCCGCGTCGGCGAAAAAGGCTGCGAACGCGTCGCGCTCAGCCGCTTCCTGCTGCGGATCGTCGAATACGAACGCCTCGCCGCGCCGCGACAGCTTCAACCGGCCCCGCTCGTGCGGGATCATCATGTTCAGGTAACCGTTGGAGAGCAGGACGTTGCAGGTCACGCCGTCGTCCGCGACGGCGATCTCCAGCCCCAGCGGCGTGTGCACGTGCGCGGCGAACTGCGGACCCGTGTGCGGATGGGCCGTGACGCGCGCCGCACCCAGCGCCAATACCGCAACCACGAGCCACCGGTGATTGCGATTGATCATCATGGGCGGAAACGCAACCTCGCCTCCACGGCGCGCCGGAATCGATGAAATGCAGACGCTCACGGCGCCAACAGGATATTCCATCCCGGAGGCGGGAGCGAGTTCAGGCCCTTGTTTGCCAGCCACCGGCTCGACGGGTCCCGCCCGTCGGAGCGGGCCGTCGCGCTACGGCGTGGTCTTGCTCGCCTGCGCCATCGGCACGAAGTCCTCGATCATCGCCGTCTTGACGTCCCAGACCTCCACCGGGCCGTACCCGACGAAAGCCAGCGGCCAGTCGATGTCCTCGGTCAGGTCGCGCACCGCGGGCGCCCGGCCCGTGCAACGGCCGTCCACGTACAGCGCGATCTCGTCGCTGACCACGCACTTCACCTCGTGCGTCCGCCGATCGTCCAGCACCACGGAGACGTGCAGACCGGTGTCGTCGCTGCGGTAGTCGAGCAGCGCCAGCCCGAACGGCGTGGGCATGTCCACGGATGCGGATGGGGCCCGCACGTTGCAGGTGAGCACCATCGGCACGTCGTCGTTCGTGCGGATTCCCACCATCGACCCGATGCTGCTGTGGTCGATGGCGCAGACGAGCTTGTCGCCCACGGTTTTCCAGTTGCGGTGCGAGCCGCCGATGTCCTTGAACGCGTTCATCGAGTCGGTGTGCACGGAGTTCCACCGCGCGATCTTGTCCACCGTCTGCAGTTCGTCGAAACTGACCAGAGACACGGAGGAGTCGAGCGTCGTGCCCTCGGCGATCTCGCCCTCGTTGAGCTGGTCGGCAAAACGCAGGTAGATCTCTCGCGTCCAGTCCACCCAGCGCTTCTCCAACTCGTCCACGGCGCCTTCCTCGCCGATGCCCATCGCCGCCGCCGCCGCCTGGTCGTGCGTGCCGCCCTCCTTGAGCGTCTCGAAGAACGCGACCGCCGCCTCGGGCCCGAACTTCTCGAGCAGAAACAGCACGATCGTTGCGCTCTGCTCGTAGAAGCGGAACGTGCGGTCGCCGCGGGCCGGGTACTGCTCCTGGGCGAACAGGTCGCGAAAACGGAAGTACTCGCCCGCGATCGCGTCGCGGCCGATCTTCGCCGCCTCCTGGTAGTGGTTCCGCGTCTGCTCCATGCGTCGCGCCAGACCCTCGTCGATCCAGCGCGGGATATCCGCCGCGCCGCCGAACCACTCGTGCAGCACCATGTGCGTAAGTTCGTGCGGCAACGTCCCCTCGAGCGCGTCATGGTCGAGGTTGCCGTCGTTGTCCAGCATGTACAGCGCGATCAGTACGGGCACGCCGGTTTTCGTGTCGCTGTACGTCACGCCCGCCGACTGCTCCGGGTTATGGCCGACCGAGACGTAGTCCTGGTGATCCTTGTAGATGACGATGGGGACGCGGAGGGCCCATTCCTGGTCCGCGTAGAAGTACTTGTTCATCAGGAACTCGGTGTACTTCTCGCACAGGTGCGTGGCCACCTCGGCCATCCGGTCGGTGGCTGCGTACACCTCGAAATACGGGCTGGCCAGGTGCACCGGGGGCGCATCGCCGTCGTACTTGATGCTGATGCCCTGCACGTCGGACTTCAGCTTGTCCCACGGCACGTTGCCGATATCCACCTTGTAAGGATCGCTGTCCCACGCCTGCCCCGGCTTGAAGTCCGGCGACTCCGGGCCGCGCGTACGCAGCAGGCCCATCCGCGCCAACTGCACGCGTTCGCGCACGCGCGTGACCTTCTTGAGCTGCGCCCAGGTGGTCGCCGCCTGCTCCTTCTCGCCGAGCCCCTCCTGGGCCTGGGCCAGGACGATGTAAGCCTCCTCGTTGCCCGGGTTGGCCTTCACCTCGTCCCCGGCGAGCGCGGCGGCTGTGCGATAGTCCTTGCTGTGCAGCGCCGTGCGCGCTTCGACGAGGGGATCGCCGTCAGCCCGCGCCAGTGCCGCCACCAGCAGCGTCAGCATCCCGATCTTCAACACTTGGATCGACTTCATGACCGTCTTCCTTTTCGACTCCGCCGCGCCCGGGCCGGCGCGTCATGCTACACGTGTGTCCGATTGCGGTTCCGGATCGTGTTCTGCTCCATCTGCTGCACCCGCTCGAGCGTGTCCTCCCACTCCTTGATGAACGGCTTGAGCTCCGTGGGAAATGCCCGCGCCCGGTTGAGCAGGTATTCGATGAGGTCCTCGATGGGGCGGCTCATATCCAGGAAATCGTCGCACTGCTGGCGCCACTGCTCGCGCCCTGCGGGCGTGAGCCGGCCGTACTCGTCCGCGCCCGCGGTGGTCTCCCCGGGATAAGCGTCGGAGAGCCGCCCGAGCAGCGCCGAGATCACGTCGCGCAGGTGCGTCGCCTCGGTGCGGATCAGGTCCAGCTCGAAGCCCCGCGTCGCCTCCGGCTGGATCGCCCGAGCGCGGTACAGCGAGCGCTCCACGCGGGCCAGTTCCTCGCGATAGGGGAGCACCTCCACCACGGGTCGTTTCGACTTCTCGTTGATCAGCTCGACGACAGCCGCCAGCGTCTCGTTGACGTCCATCTCGTCCTTGAGCGCGTACGTGCTCACCTTGTCGTCGCGCAGGATCTGCCGCACCACCTCGCGCAGCGCCGCGTGCATCAGCACCGGATCCTGCAGCGCGTTGCGGTTGATGCCCTTGAGGTACAGATCACGATCCAGAAAATCCCGGGCGAGCCGGCCGTTGATCTTGCGCAGGTTGTACCCGGGATTTTCCTTGAAGATGTCCAGGTGGGCCTGGGCGCGGATCTTGTCGGCCTCGCCGCCGTCCTCGAGCGTCTTCTTCAGCAGCGCCTCCGCCTCGTCCCACTTCGCCTGCCGCTCGTTGTGATCGATCAGCAGCCAGCGGATCTGCATGTCGTCCGCCTGGGTACCCTTGCCGATCAGCGGCTCGACCAGCGGGGCGATCTCGTCGAAACGCCCCAGGTCGTACAACGCCTGCGCATTCTTCAACGTCTGGGCCAGGTCGGGCAGCTTGTTGAAATCGTGCTCGCGCTGCAGCAGGTTCACCGCGCTGCCCTCCGCGGAGGCCTCGATCATCCGCTCGATGTCCGCACGCGCATAACTCTTTGTGCCGAACTTCGTCTCGATCCGCACGTACCGGCGGCTCTTACGCACGATCTTCCCGTCGATGATCGTGCCGTCCTTCAGCACGATCGTGTCCGCCCGCAGCGCCGCCACGGCGACGAACAGACAGAGCACCACCTGCAGGCCCAGGGCGGGCCATCCGCGCTGCGGGCGCCCGCGGCGCGCCGCCGTCGTTCCGGTCATATCGTTCTCGAATTTAACCATGGTCCATGCGCGTCAGAAACATATGCCATGCGCTCACACCTCGGCGCAAACCGACGCCAGCGAGCGCACGCCTGAAATCAGTCAACCTTGAGCTGCCGCTGCATCGCGTACAGCACGACGTTCACCGCGACCTGCCGACTCTCGTGCGGCATCACCCCGCGGCACCCCGGGTACAGCACGTACCCCAATCCGCTGCCCACGTCGTGAACCGAGAGCATCCCCACTTCCTCGCCGTTCTTCTCGATCACGTACGCGTCCAGCCGCGGCAGCTTGGTGTACTCCTTGCGGAGGGCGCGGCGCACGTTCGTCTCCCGCAGGTCGTAACCGAATGTTTCGTACAACCGGCCGGTCACCAGCGGGTGGTTCGCCGGCAGTTTGCGGATGCGCAGCGTGTCGTCGAGTCGCAGCAGGTCGCTGCGGAACGACTCCGCCCAGTTTGGATTACCCGACAGCACCTCGGCGAAGATGAAGCTCCCGTCCGCCAGGCGTCGCTTGATCTGCTGGCGCTGCGCGTCGCTCATCGGCTTCGGCCCCGCGCACGACACCCAGAGCAGGGCGGCGGGCTTCGCCGTGTCGTCCGCCGGCACGTCGTCCACCTCGAGCCGGTACTCCGCGCGCATCGAGCGGTCGAGCGTCTTGAGCAGATCGGGATAGGCCGGGGTGTATCCGCCCACCTCCATCCGCGCGACGCCCACCGTCATCGTCGGTACGGCGGGCTGCTCCCACGTCGTGCGCTCGAAATCGCTCCGCGGCTTTTCGCCGTCGCGCGTGTACGTGAGCAGGTGGTCGAAGAACTTGAACGTCTCCGGATGGTCCTTGAGCTGATAGGTGTTCAACCGGCACGACCAGTCCTGCGGCAGCACGAACACCATGTGCTTGAGGCCGTTGCCGATCGTCTGAATGCCGGGGATGGCCGGCATCTTGGCCTCGTCCTCGCCCCAGAACGGATCGCCCGACGGCATTTCCTTCAGCGTGTACTCCGGGAACACCTTCTGCAGCCCGGCCTCGAACTGGGCCCGGCCCGCGGCGTAGTCCTCGGCGATGTTGCAAACCACCACGCCCCCGCCGAAACAGTAATCGCGGATGCGCTGCCACTGCGCATCACTTACCTCCTGCTCGCCGGCGGCATCGATGTACAGGATCGGAACCTTCAGCCATTCGTCCACCTTCGTCGCCAGGTCGGTCTCCGCCCAGTTCAGCGGTTCCCTGCGCTGCTCGATCAGGTAGCGCACCATGTGCGCGGCGTCGCGCGACAGGCGAAAGTCGGGCGACCCGCCCAGGATCAGGCGATTCACCACGATCGGCGCGCCGCCTTCGCCGAGCACGTATAGCCCGGTGGCGGTGTACGCCAGGCTGCCCGCGAACAGGCCGCTGTTCGTGTCGAAGAAACGCAGGATGTTCTCCGCCTCCGTGCGGTACACGTCCTTGTCACGGAACCGCCGGACGCCCGACTGCTTCATCAACTCGAGCATGGCCCCCGCGTTGAAAAAGGGATCGGGCTGAGCGTCGAGCGTCGGCAGCTTCTTGTAGTACTCGTCGTAGTACTCATCCATCCAGTCCAGCCCGCGCTGCATGCCCTCGCGCTGCGCCGTGTTGCTCAGGTACTGCGTGCAGCGCGGCGACCCGTCCGCAAAGGCCATGTCCAGCGTGACCAGCAGGCCGCCCAGCCCCATCGCCGTGTTCGCCGTGGTCGTGGCCTCGCCCAGTCCGCCGTAGTTGTCCAGCATCGCCCGGAAACCGCCGTCCCGCGCCTGGGCGTCCCGCCAGTAGCCCGCCGCCTTGCGCCAGAGCCGCGTATCGGCCTTCACGCCGGCGTAGTGCGCCTCGTACAACGCCAGGCAGGCGGACATCGTCGGCAGGTTCGCGGAATGCAGCTTGCGGTCCTTCTGCACGTCGTCGGCTGAACTCTCGTTCCAACCGCCGTCGTCGAACTGCGCCCGGCTCAGCCGCATCACGTCCTTGGCGATCGTCTGCCGGTGTTCCGCACGGCCATAGCGGGCCAGGAACGAAAGCCGCTGCGCCACCGCCGCCGTGGTTGTCGGCTCCTGCTCCGCCAGCCACTCCATCGCCTTGCGCATCGGCTTTTCCGTCAGGTCCGCACCCTGCCGCGCCAGCACCTCCAGGAACGACGCCGTCAACTGGACACTGTCGTCAACCCCGCCCGCCTGCCAGTAGCCGTCCGGCGACTGCGTCGCCTTGATCGCCTGGGTCGACAGCCGGATCGCGTTGGCAATTTCCTCCTCGAGGATGTCGTCGACCGGTACGTACCGCGTCGGCGTCGGCATCGCCTTCTCCGCGCCGGAGAGCAACGCGTCGTCGAGCTCACGCAGGCTGACCCGCTTGACGAACAACTGCCCCTTGAAACTCCGCGGCAGCTTCAGCACGAACCACTGGCCGCCCGTCTGATGCTTGAAGTCCGGCGTCTTCACCACGCCGCTCAGCGTCAGGTCGTCGTAGGTCACGCGCTTCTGTGTGGGCCACGAGAGGTGCGCCGTGCTGCCGATCAGATTGCCGTCCGCCCAGATCGCCGGCGCCACCATGTCCAGATCGGGAATGCCCGAATTCTGCTCCGTCGGCAGGCAGAATACCGAGTACGCGTACCGCCGGTTCGGACGGATCTGCCCGCGCAGGTCGAACCAGATCGAAATGTCGTACGGGTTCTTCGCCTCCACCTCCTTGGCGTCGATGAGCAGGCCCGGCGCGGACGTCCGCGCGTAGCCCACGCGCATGTCCCGCTTCAACGCTGCGCCCATGTCCTGCCCGCGCGCGATCACCCGCCCGAATCCCGCCTCGCCGGGAATCTCGAAGATCACCTCGCTCTCCGTCGGGCTCAACCGCGCCTCCGCCCGCTGCGGCGGACGCTCCAGGTCGCCGTTGGCGACCAGGTTGGGGGCGGCCACGGCGACCGGCGGACAGACCGCCGCCGCCCACAGAGCCCCAACGATCAAAACACAGGTTCCTCGGCGTGCCGTCGAACGACGTGTCGGCTTCATGCTGGTGCGTTCCTCTTCCTGGCCACATCCCTACGACGGATCCGCCGCGGCGCATGGTCGCGACGTGAGGGGCAGCCTACCACACGGTATGCCGCCCAGCGACGGGCGAACCCGGTATGGGCACATAGTCCGACCGGTGGGTGACCTTCTGTGAGGCGGGCCTAGACTACTAACAGTTTTAGTCTACCACCCCCGCAAGGGCAGAGCAAGATTGTCCTGCCTCCCTCCAACCTCAATCCTACGGACGAATCCCGCACCGCTCGGCGCCACCTGCGGTAATAAGTTGTCGAACCCGCCACCCGATGCACCCCCGCCACCCCGGCGCGCACCACGCTCTGACCGCTTCCACTCCGATCACAGTCCACTCGGACGGTAACTCTGGCAGCAACGCTGACTGTCGCCCGAAGGGGGCGAAGGCCGGAACCCGTGGATGCAAACAATCCAGCAACGCCCGCCCCGCAGGGGCGGAGGGACTCCGCCGGGGCCGTCCGCGCGTCAGGGTCGCTCCGTGCTGACGCCGGAGGCGTCGAACAGGATCGTGAATTCCCCATCCGTCCCCACTTCGCCATACCATTCAGCGAGCTTGTCCTGCACCCAGGGCTGGCTCATCCACGACGCATGGGAGTCCTGTCGCACTGCGGCAACCAGCGCTGCGCACGCATCGCCGGCGCGCAGATCCTGCCGGCATTGCTCGATCAGTTCGGGCCGCGTGTTCGCATATTGGCGCAACACGCTCCCCCCGAGTTGATCGAGCGCATACAGCGGATCGTCCCGCTGCGACAGGTCGCCGTAGCCGATCCCGATGACGTCCGCACCCAGGTCAATCCACTCGTGGCGGCACGTCCCGGCGGGGTCGACGATCGACGTAAGTGCGGAGGGGCCGCCCCATTGCGGGGCGACGTGCGTCGGCAACGCGAAGATCTGCACGCCGGTCTTGGGTATGGCGAGGGCGTAGCCGTGGGTGTACTGACTGCTCGCGCAGATGGGGCAGTAGCGGCACTCGATACGCTCGCGCACGCCGAGGCACAGAAACACCAGCAGCAGCGCGATGGACCATGGGATGCGCACCCGCGGCCACGCCTCGCGGCGCCAGCTTCGCCACCAACCCTCGGTCGCGGCCCTGCCCTTGGTGATCTCGCGACCGCACTCGGAGCATACGCCGCTGGTATTCCCCGTGAGGTCGTAGCGGCAGCGTTCGCACAGCGGGCTCGCCGCCCCGGCTGCCCGGATGACCTCAGCGCCCAGCAGCGGCCCGAGCAGCGACACGACGGCCTGCGCCGCCAAGAGACCCGTGAACACGTTCGGATCGGTGACCGCAATGTTCGCAGCGATCGCCCAGAAGTGCACAACCAGCGCCGCGGCGAAGACGCCATAGTACACGACGATCCAGGCGCCCCGCCGCCGGGCGCAGGATCCGAAGCGGCGCCAGGCGATGAAGAGCGAAGCCAGCGGCGCGAGGGTGAGACTCAGCGCCACCGCAAGCAGGATGATCAGGGCGACCGGCAGCATGGCCGCCATTCTACGCGTAGGGGCAACCCCAAGCCAAGGGGGCCTCGGCTACGCGTTGCGCATCGCCGGGGCGTAGTACTTCGCCAGGTATTCCTTGACCTGCCGGTGCGTGTTGAACACCGGCGGAATCGTCATCAGCGCGTTCTTCATCCGTGCGAGCCACGCACCCGGCAGACCATGCCGGTCGCGGGAGTAGTACGCCGGCACGACCTCCTTTTCGAGCAACCGGTAGAGATCGGCTGCATCGCGGTCATCCGCCGCCTTGGTGCCGTCGTGGTCGCGGCCCTTGCCGATGGCCCAGCCGTTGCGGCCATTGCAACCCTCCGGCCACCAGCCGTCCAGGATGCTCAGGTTCAGACCGCCGTGCAGCGCCGGCTTCATCCCGCTCGTGCCGCTCGCCTCCCGCGGCCGTTCGGGATTGTTCAACCACACGTCCACCCCGGCGACCATGTGCCGCGCGACGTCCATCTCGTAGTCCTCGAGAAACACGATCCGCCGCCGGAAACGCGGCGCCCGCGCCTGCCGCATCAGCTCCTCGATGATCGCCTTGCCGCCGGCGTCCGCGGGGTGGGCCTTGCCCGCGAAGATGATCTGCACCGGCCGGTGCCGATCGTTGAGGATCTTCGCGAGCCGCGCCGCGTCGCGGAAACACAGCGTCGCCCGCTTGTACGGGGCAAAACGCCGCGCAAAGCCGATGGTCAGCGCGTCCGGATCGAGGATCCGGTCCGCGTCCGCCGGCTTCATCCCGGTCAGCTTCGACCGCGTGATCTGCGCCCGCACGCGCTTGCGGCAGAACGCGATCAGCTCCTCCTTGAACTGCTGGTGCAGGTCCCAGAGCACGTCGTCGGGAATGTACTTGCAGTGTGCCCACGTGGCCGCCTGGTCCTGCGCGTCGGCCCAGTCGTCACCGAGAAACTCGTCGAGCAGCTCGACCATCCGCGGGTGCATCCAGGTCAGCGTGTGCACGCCGTTGGTCACGTGGCCGATGGGCACCTTGGTGACGGGCCGGCCCGGCCACAGCGGCTTCCACATTTCCCGGGCGATTTTCCCGTGCAGCGCGGCGACGCCGTTCGCGTACTTCGAGGTGCGCAGCGCTAGCGGCGTCATGCCGAAATTCTCCTCGGCGTTGCCGGCCTTCACCCGCGCCAGATCGTGGAACTCCTCGCGGGTCAGCCCGACCCGCTTCGGCCACGCCGCGAAGTACCGGTCCACCAGCGCCGGATCAAACTCCTCGTTGCCCGCGGGCACCGGCGTGTGCGTCGTGAAGACGCTCGTGTTGGTCACGTACCGCGTCGCCGCGCCGAGCGACTCGCGCTTCTGCGTCATCCGCTCCGCGATCCGCTCGAGCGAAAGAAACGCCGCGTGCCCCTCGTTGAGATGGCAGCACGCCACCTTCGTCCCCAACGCCCGCAACAACTGCCACCCACCGATCCCCAGCAGAATCTCCTGGCGGATCCGCGTGTCGCGATCGCCGGAATACAGCACGTGCGTAAGCCGCCGGTCCCGCGCCTTGTTCTCCGGAATGTCGGTGTCCAGCAGGTAAAGCGGCACGCGGCCAACGTCCATCCGCCACGCCCGCGCCTTCACCTTGTCCTTGCCCATCACGACCGTCAGCCGCAACGGCCGGCCGCTCTTTCCCTTCAACTCCACCAGCGGCGTGTCCCGCGGGGCCAGCGTCGGAAACCGATCCGTCTGTCGGCCGTGCTTGTCGATCCGCTGGCGCGTATAGCCCTTCTTCCAATAGATCCCGATCGCCACGAACGGCAGACCCAGATCGCTCGCCGACTTCAGGTGGTCGCCCGCGAGCACGCCCAGCCCCCCCGCGTACAGCGGCAGCGACTCGTGCACCGCGTACTCCATGCAGAAGTACGCGGTCACGCCGCGGGCGCTCTTGCCGTGCTTCTGCGCGTACCACGGCTGGCTGCGCAAGTACTTACGCAACTCGGCATGCACAGCCCGGACCTCGCGGCTAAAATCCGCGTCAGCCGCCAACTGCCGCCGCCGGCGCGCCGGCAGCTTGCGCAGCGCAGTCACCGGGTTCTGATCCGAGGCCGCGTAGGCTGGCGGGTACACCGACGCGAGCAGCGCCGTGGCCCGTGGATTCCACGACCACCAGAGGTTGCCGGCGATCTCCGCCAGCAGATCAAAATCGGAGCGGTTCGCCTTCGCCGGCTGCCGTCGGGTCGTCTTCGCCATGGGCTGCGTCTCCATCCTGTGGTTTCGCGATCAGGGGTCGCGGGTATGATAACGTCCAGTCCCGCTGAGGCGAGCGTCGCAACGCTGCTTTCCAGCCGCGCCCGCCGCAGCAGTTCGAGGCGTGCACAGCCAGGTAGCCCGATGAATTTCACTACGTTCTCACTGCCCCGATTCACCAGCCTGTTCATCACCGCCCTCGTGCTCGGCGTGACCTTGCCGACCGCGTCGGCGCGCGAGCCGGAAGTGCAACTCGAAATCAACACGCTGCCGGAGATGCGCGACCACGCACTGATGTGGGGGGCCCTGCGCAACGGCGTGGAAATCAAATCCAGCAACCTTGGCCGATTCGCGCCGTGCGAGGGCACGAAGACGCATGCGAGCATCCGCCTGCCGCTCGACGCGGACGACGAAGTCGAGCTCTGGTTCTGCGTGAACCAGGACGACCTGGACAGCTACGTGCCGAGCGTGGGTGAGTACTACTGCCGCACCAGCATCCGCCGCGGTGAGGATGGCTGGCACGCTGTCGTCGGCGCGCCCTGGCAGCGCTGGACGCTCACCGCGCCCGATCACCTGCTCACCGTGCACTACCACCGCGCGGACGAGGAATATCAGGGCCTGTCCCTCTGGACCTGGGACGAGCGGCACGGGCGTCAACCCGAGCAGAACGAAGCGCGCCCGGTGGGCCGCGACCCCTTCGGCCTCGTCTTTCAGATTGACACGGGGCTCTACGGACCCGAGGGTAACGCACCGTCGGGAACGCCGCCCGGCGGGATCGGCCTGCTGCCGCGCCGCAACGCGGACTGGAACCTCAAGGACGGGCCGGACCGGATCTGGCAGCCGAGCCTCGGCGCCACGGTTTACCTGCTGCAGAACGACCAGCGCCTCTATGTGGAGAAACCCGACGTGAGTCCGAAAGTCCGCCGCGTTACGCTCGACGCGGACCGCCATCTGACCGTTCGTTTCTCCAACCGCCTGCCCGTGGCCGAATGGACGCCGGAGAAGTTCAAGGTGTCCACCTCGAGCGGCGAGACGCTGCCCGTGAAGGCTGTTTACCCCTTCAAGCATCGCGGCGACAGTTGCTCGCTCTACTCCCTCGAGGTGGCGACACCCTTCGAGTATCCGCAGAAGGCCTACGCGCTCGACGTGGACGGCTTCGGCACCTTCAACGTCGAGGTCGGCCACATCGTCCTCGACGCCGACCGCTTCTATGCCCCCGATGCGCAACTGGGCGCGACCTGGACGCCCGAGCACACCACCTTCCGCGTGTTCGTCCCCGGGGCGCTCGCGGTCTGGGTGGTCATCGCCGACGCCGCCTCCGGGGACGCCGGCGTCGTGCGGCAGGAGATGAACTCGGCGGACAAGGGTCTGTGGGAACTTCAGGTACCCGGCGACCTGGCGGGCAAGTACTACGCCTACGCCGTCGGCGGGCTCGGCTTCGATCCCGAGGTCGAAATCACCGATCCCTACGCGACGTGCACGCAGGCGCGCAACGCCCGCTCCCTGATCGTCAACCTCCGCGCGACCGATCCGCCTGGCTTCCGCGCGCAGCAGTACACGCTGCCCGCGTCGCCCGCGGACGCGGTGGTTTACGAGCTGCACGTGCGGGATTTCACCATCGCCCCGGACTCGGGCGTGGCGCACAAGGGCAAGTACCTCGGCCTCGCGGAGTCCGGCACGACGCTGCCTTCCGACCCGTCGATCAAGACCGGCCTCGACCACCTCGTCGAGCTCGGCGTGACGCACGTGCAACTGCTGCCCGTGCAGGATTTCGACAACAACGAGACCGCGGACGACGGCTACAACTGGGGCTACATGCCGGTGCACTTCAACGCGCCGGACGGCTGGTACGCTCAGGACCCGATGGGCGCCGGCAAGATCACCGAGCTCAAGACCGCGATCCAGGCGCTGCACGCCCACGGCATCGGCGTGATCATGGACGTGGTCTACAACCACACCGCGTCCTGGGCCTCGTTCGAGAAGCTCGTGCCCGGCTACTACCACCGCATGACCGACGCCGGCAACTTCTCGAACGGCTCCGGCTGCGGCAACGAGTTCGCCAGCGCCCACCCCATGGCCCGCAAGTTCATCCTCGATTCGGTGAAGTACTGGGTCGAGGAGTACCGCGTCGACGGTTTCCGCTTCGACCTCATGGGGCTCATCGACCTCGAGACGATGAAGCAGCTCAAGGCCGAGCTGGCTGCGATCCATCCGGGCGTGCTCGTCTACGGCGAGCCGTGGACCGGCGGCGCGACGCCGCTGCGGCCCATCACCGACAAGGAGCACACCCGCGGCACCGGCATCGGGGCGTTCAACGATCACTTTCGCGACGCGATCAAGGGCGATCGCGACGGCGGCTCCGGCGGCTTCATCCAGAACGGCTCGCGCGCCGGCGACATCGTCAAGGGCCTGATGGGCGCGATCCACGACTGGTCCCAGGATCCGGTCGACGCCATCGCCTACTGCGAGGCGCACGACAACCTCACCACCTGGGACAAGCTGCTCCAGAGCGTGCCCTACGGCAGCGACGAGGTGCGCCGCCGCATGATGCGCTTCGCCGCCACGACGCTCTTCACCGCCCAGGGCATGGTCTTCATCCACAGCGGCCAGGAGCTGTGCCGCTCCAAGCAGGGAAACTCCAACAGCTACAACGCCCCCGACGAGATCAACCAGATCGACTGGTTCCTGAAGAAGCAAAGCGCCGACGAGTTCGCCTACTACGCCGGCATGATCGCCCTGCGCATGGCCCATCCCGCCTTCCGCCTGCGCACCCGCGGCGACGTCGAGCAACGCGTCCACTTCGAGACGCCGCCCGACGGCCGCTGCGTCATCTACCGCATCAACAGCCGCGACCTGCCCGGCGAGTCCGCCGCGGAAATCCTCGTGCTGCTCAACGGCGCCACCGACCCGGTCACCTTCACGCTCCCCGCGGGCGAATGGTCGGTCTATGCGGACGCCTTCCGCGCGGGAACCAGCGTGCTCATCAAGACCGCGGGCACCGTCCAGCTCCCCGCGCACAGCGGCATGGTACTGATGCAATAGTCATCGATAGGGAAATCAATTTAGTCGAGTGACGTGCTGCGCCATGTCGCATCGACCAGAAGTGCCGATTAAAACGCCGTGCCACCACCGGTACGCGCGCAAACCGCGTGCCGGCGGGGCCCATTCATCATTCCGCATTCATAATTCATCATTCGTCAAGGCAGGTTATACCCCGGCGGTGCCAGCCGCACGGAGTACTCGTACAACGCGTACGCCGCGCTCCAGCGCAGCATCACCAGCACCAGCACGATGAGCACGACAGCCAGCATGATCTCCGTCAGCGGGTGCCGTCGGCAGTGGAACATGCCCGCGCTGGCCGTCACCACCAGCGTGCCCTTGAACGCCAGCAGGGCGAGCGGCCCGTGCCCCACGAACCACACCGCCAGCGGATTGCACTCCTCGACGAGACCCGTCCGCACGCCGTGCACGGTGTGCACGTAGTCGAAGAAACTCAGCACCCAGATCACCGCCAGCATGGCCAGCACGCGGCCGTCGCGCGCCGCCACCAGTTCCCACACCGGCCACGTCCGCCACGTCCGTGGTGCGCCGCCGCCTTTCAGATCCGGCAGAGCGGGTGTCGTGGTCAGCATGTCCGCTGGGGGCTTGGTGTGCAGCATCGCAGATTCCCTGGCGCCCGGACTGGCCCGTCGCGTGCACGACCGGCGGGGCGCAACAATTCTCATCGACGCTTGCGCGGTTTGACTTGATTGTTCTGCGGTTTCCCGCCTCCCAGTGCTGCGCCGACAACTTCACACAGCGTCGCCTTTGAACCGCCGCGCGCGGATCGCTAGGCTTGGACTCGATTCGGGTGGCAGCCCGTCCCCATCTCGGACGCGGCCTGCATGACTACTTTCCAAAGCCGGGCAGACAGGTGAAACCATGATGACGAACTCGCGAGCCGTTCGGATGGGTGGCGCTGCGCTGATGGGCGCGGTGACGGTTGTCCTTCTCGCCGCACCGGCGCAGGCGCAGTGGACGCAGTGGGGCGGCCCGCACCAGGACTTCATCGTGCCGAGCGCGGGCCTCGCCACCTCCTGGCCCGACGACGGCCCGCCGAAGCTCTGGAGCCGCGAACTCGGCGAGGGCTACTCCGGCATCCTCGCCGATGCCGGCAAACTCTACACGCTCTACCGCTCGGGCGAGGAGGACGTCGTCTGTGCCCTCGATGCCGCCACCGGCAAGACAATCTGGGAATACAAGTACGCGGCGCCGCCGGCGCCCGGGCACGAGATGATGTTCACAGCCGGTCCGCGCTCCACGCCGCTGCTCGTCGACGGGCGGCTCTTCGCCGCGAGCGTCAACGGCATGATGCACGCCTTCGACGCCGCCACCGGCAAGGTGCTCTGGCAGCACGACCTCTGGAAGGACTACGCCGGCAGCGTCCTCAACCACGGCTACGCCAACAGCCCCATCGCGTACAAGAGCACGATCATCATGCCCGTCGGCGGCGCCGGTCACGCGGTCATGGCCTTCGACCAGAAGACCGGCGAGATCGTCTGGCAGCGGCACGATTTCAAGAACAGTTACAGCTCCCCTCGCCTCATCTCGGTCGACGGCGAGGACCAGCTCGCCCTCTTCATGGCCCAGGAGATCATCGGCCTCGATCCCGCCAACGGCGACCTCAAGTGGTCGTATGAAATCGGCAACCCCTTCGACCAGAACATCTGCATGCCCGTGCTCGAGCCGCAGAGCGACATTCTGTTTTTCTCGACACCGCAGGCGGGCTCGCGCGGGTGCCGGCTCACCCGCCAGGGGGACAAGACCGAACTCGAGGAATTGTGGAAGACCCGCAAGATCCAGTTCTACCACGTCAACGCCATCCGCCTCGGCGAGTGGATCTACGGCTCGACCGGCCAGGGCGATCCCAACTTCTTTGCCGCCCTGAACATCAAGACCGGGGACATCGCCTGGCGCGAGCGCGGCTTCGGCAAGGCCACCTGCCTCCACGCCGACGGCAAGTTCATCATCCTCGACGAGAACGGTATGCTCGCGCTGGCCACCGCCACGCCGGAGAAGTTCGAGGTCCTCGCCAAGGCTCAGGTGCTCGGCGAACGCGCCTGGACCTGCCCGACCCTCGTCGGCAAAACGCTCTACCTCCGCGACAGCAAACAAATCGTCGCCCTCGACCTGGGCTGAACCGGAATCCCAATCGACGGGTCACGACACACATCGCCCCAAGGGGGCCGCAGATTTGTATCGTCACCCGCCACGGAGGGGACATTTGTCCGCATGCCCCATTCGCCCCGGAGGGGCGCAGGATTGTAGCCACGGGTGAAACACGACGGGCGCAGCCCGTCGTGTACAACCCGTGGTTGCCGAACACCCCAGAATCCCCGCCCCGCATGGGGCGGAGGAACGCCCACGTCAATCAAACACGTATCGCTCGTCAAACTCCACGCCGTGCGCGCGCAACAACCGCAGATACTCGCTCTTGAAATCCTCGCGCCCGTGATGGGCAGCCTGATTCGCGATGTACGCCTTGAGCGCCTCCTCGCGTGACTTGCTGACCGTGAACGCACCATATCCGTCCTGCCACGCAAACCGTCGGAGATCTGGAAAACTTCCATGCACCCACGCGGACGAACGCGCTTTCACCGTGCGCATCAGGTTCGCGAGCGCGGAGTTCGGGCGCCAGCGCAGGTACAGATGCACGTGGTCTGGCATTCCGCCGATCGCGTACAGCACGCCCTTCAGCGTGCGCACAATTCCACCCATGTACGGATACAGCCGCTCAGCGATCTCCGGCGTGATCAGCGCTTGGCGGCTCTTCGTGGAAAATACACAATGGAACAACAACTGCGTGTGGGTTCCGGGCATGTGCACCCCCTCCGCCATGCGGCGGCGGTACGCGCATTCCCGCCACGGCATTTGCGCCGTGCCCAGGCCCGATGTCTCCGCAAGACCGTGAGCAGCCATCGTACGGTCGCGCCCCGCGCGTGCAAGCGTTCCTCCGCCCCTCCGGGGCGGATACCCGACGCGCTGGACCTGCCCACGGGTTGCGCTCGACGGCGTTGCCGTCTCGCTCCACCCGTGGCTACATTCTGTCGTCCCTTCGGGACGGACGCCGAGGCGCCAGGCGCTCTCCCCAGCGATCTGTCTCCCCAGCGATCTGTCTCCCACGCCGTCCGTATTGAGGTTCCGCCCAAGGAGAGCCCCTGAGCGCTTCGAACCGCCATGTGCTTTGAGACGGCGTGCGACACGCATCGCCCCAAGGGGGCGCAGGATTGTTGCCGCGGGTGAAACACGGCGGGGCGCAGCCCGCCGTGTTTCACCCGTGGTCGCCGACGCCCCAACGAATCACCCGCCCCGCATGGGGCGGAGGAACGCCACCCGGCGCCGTGATACGATCGAGCAACCACCCGCATTTCCCTCCTTCGCACCGCGCGAACGCGCTCCCGCCTTTGGCAATCTGGGGAAACCCTTGCCCACGCTATAATCGATCGCGGCGTTTATAGTTTCGTCCGCGTGCCGTCCCGCCGAAAATGTGCGCAGACAACCGACGAACCGTTCCAGGATGCACACCATGCCCACGCCCATGATCCGACTCGCGAACGTCACCCAGTACTACGGCGCCCGCCCGATCCTGCGCGATCTCTCCCTCGACGTGCAGGCCGGCGAGCTGCTCGCGGTCATGGGCCCCAACGGCACCGGCAAGAGCACGCTGTTGCAGGTGGCGGCTGGCCTGCTCTGGCCGCTCGAAGGCTACGTCGAGGTGGCTGGCCTGCGCCGCCGCTCAACCGCCGCCAACGAACTCGCCATCCGCCAGCAGGTCGTCTACCTTCCGGCTGACGCCTGGCTGCCGGGCCGCTCGGTCGTCAAGGAGTTCCTCGTCGCCGTCGGCCGCGTCTACGGTGTCGACGACCGCCGCCTGCTCGCCCACGCGGACCAACTGCTTACCGTGTTCAACCTGACCGAGCAGGCCTACACCGAAATCGCCCGCCTCTCCACCGGCCAGAAGAAGAAGGTCGCGCTCTGTTCGGCCTTCATTGTGGAAACGCCTATCCTCATTCTCGACGAGCCCTTCTCCGGCGGCCTCGACCCCTCCGGCATCATCGCCCTGCGCAAGGTGCTCACCCACATGGCCCAGCGTGACGACATCACCGCGCTCATCGCCACGCCGGTCCCCGAGCTCGTCGAACAGTTCGCCGAGAAGGTCGCGGTCATGCATGACGGCGCCATCACCGCCGTCGATACCCCGGCTGCCATCAAGGCCCGCTTCGGCGGCGACGTCTCGCTCGAAGAGGCCCTCGAACGCGTGCTCGAACCCCAGACGCTCCAGCACGTTGACGAGTACCTGGAGACCTGGAAGCGATGAAGCGCGCGTGGCGATCTCGACGGCGCCTCTGGAGCGTACTCGTGGCGCTGGGTTGTGTTGTGGCGCTCGATGGTCTGCTCTGTTTCGTCATTGTCGTCGCAAGTACGATCGGCCGCCTTCAGGAGGGCAGCGTCGAGGCCTACGCGACAGCCGTCCGCATCCGTACTGTGCTCTACGCAGGCCCGGCTGCCATCCTCGCCTGGGGCCGAATCGTCACGAAATATCCGGCCGACGATCGCCGCTACCTGCAGTGGCTGCGTCTGACGCCCTGGACGATCCGCCGCCCGCTACCACTCGGCTCCTGCCTGCCGACCTGGGGCGATGTCGCGATCGTGGCGGTGCTCACCGCACTCGCCCTGGGCGGGCCGCTGCTGCATCCAGCCGCCGTGCCTCTTGCCGCCACGTGTACCTACTTTCTGTGCGGAACCGCTCAACTGGTGCGCGCGCGCCGCTGGCGCAACGTGTTGGTGTGTGCCGCCCTAATCGTGCTAGCCGCACTCCTTCGCGAACCGTGGTGGATCCTGTCGATCGCGATCATCGGCGTGATCTGGGTTGCGCGGGGGGTGCGCGCCTGCCTCGCGGGTTTTCAATTGAACGCGATCACGTGGAACGAGTTAACGAGTTCGCGGGCGCTGATCTTCCAGGGCTCTGACGCCGGGCCAAAGCTGGACATCGACGCCTCTGTCGATTCGAGCTTGTGGCTGCTCCGCAGCCGCGACCAGATTGAACCGCTCGTACCCGCCACTGTCGGACTCCTGACCGCTACCTTCCTGGGGACCACAGTCTGGTGCGGTTTGTACTACTCGTTCGACCGCAATCTCATTCCCACGGCTCTACTGGCTGCGTTTCTCATCGTAACGACGGCGTTGGTGCGGCTGTGGCTCTATCACGGTTTTGCCCCCATCAACCTCTGGGGTCGCCTGCAGACCCGTCGTTGGATCATCCCTGCGATCGACCGGTCCTACCTCGTACCCCTCGCCATCACGGTATGCGGCATCGGTGGGTGCGCCCTGATCGTCCTGTTGCCCGTCGAGTCGCCCCTCGCCGGCGTGCTGGTCGTTACCGTCGCTTTGGCGATCGCCATCTGCGCCGGTCCGACCCGCGGCGTCCACCGCCTCACCGGCGCTCAGCACTATTTCTGTGACCGCCGAGAATTGGAATTGGGCTCCCGAGCAGTGCGCGTCCAATCCCCGACGGAGCATACTTGATGATGAGTTGGTGGCGACGGTTTCGACAACTCTATCCGCTCGCGACGGTCCTGCTCGTGTCACTCTTGGGGTGTGATGCCGTACTGCACTGGGTCTACGGTTATCTGCAGGCCACCGATTGCACGCTCCAGCAAATGCACCTGACAATGCGTACGGTCACGTACTGTGTGCTGACCAGCACCATGATGCTCTTTCGTGCGAACCACACGAATCCCACTGATTCGGCGTACCTCGGATGGTTGCGGACGACACCCTGGACGATCGCTCGGCCGCTGCCGCTCGGACCGATGTTTCTTACGCGAATGGACTGGCTGGTGATCGCAATACTGACCGCACTCGCCTGGCTGGGCGGTCCGATCGTGCACCCGGCGGCCGTGCCCGTCGCGATGCTCCTGTTCCATGTGCTGATCACCGGTGCACCGCTCCTGGACACTCAGCGGTGGAAGCCCATTCTGGTCGCACTTCTCTTCATAATCGTGGCAGTATTGCTCTTCACCCGGCCATGGCTCATGCTCGGCGTGGTCGTCCTGTTGCATTTCTACATTACGGCACAGGTTCGCGAACTACTCCTGCGGTTTCACGAATTTGACTTTGGCCCCCGCGATGCTGAACACCATCGGGCGTTGATCTTCTGGGGCCCGGACGCCGAGCCGACAGTGCACATCGCTGCGGCGCTTGGTACCACGCACGCGCTGCCGCACCATGATCGGCTAGAGCCCAAGGTGCCCCTTTGGCAGGCGGCAGTCGCGGGGCTCGTCGCGGGCACCGCTGCCTACTTCTTGAGCTGGTTCGCGGTTGATGAGGGCCGCGCCGACCTGCCGATGAGCCTGGGTGCGTTCGTGATCGTCGCTGCAGCCTTCGGACGGACGATCGCGTACGTCTCGTTTCCGCCCATCAGCCTGTGGGGGCGGGTGCGCACGCGGCGCTGGATCATTCCACGCTTCGATCGTGCGCTGGTGGTTCCGCTCGTGATCCTCGCGGCTGGGTTTTTGACCATGTGGCTGCTGCATCGATGCGTCGTGCCGCTCCCCTGGGTCGCTGCAGCCACGCTGGCGCTCACCACATTCATCGCCCTTGGCGCAGGCCCGACCCGCGGCGCGCACCGCCTGACCGCCGCGCAACACTATCGCGCGATCAATTTCGAACAGGGCAACGTCCGTACCAGCGCCCCGTCCAGCGACCCCGCCCCGCGGAGGAAGCGGACCTTCGCCAGGACCTGACCCCGCGCAACATCCGCCCGGCAAGGGGCGTCGGAACGTCCCCGTCCGCGCCGATCATGCGAAAATCCCAATCCGACCCGACCGGCGACGGGACCCCGCACCGCGCGACCTCACCGCGGCACCGCCCCGCCCGACGTCATCACCGCCGTTTTCGCTGGGATCGCCGCCCATTTCCCGTTATCATCGCTGCCGCGCAGCCGGTCACCGCTGCCCCGTTTGAGAACACTGACTGAGACCCGACGCGGCCCCCGCGGGCGCCCGTGGAGTGAATTGCATCCATGGCTGGATACTCCGGAACACCGCTGCCGAGAAAACTCGGCATCAAGCCCGAACACCGCGTGCTGCTTCACGCCGCGCCCGACGGCTTCGACCGCACCCTCGAACCCCTCCCCGACGGCGTCCGCGTCCAGCCCAACCTGCGCAGCCCGGGCCCTTTCGACGTCGCGATCGGCTTCGTGCTCTCGCAGCGCCGCCTGGATCTCGACCTGCCCAAGCTCAAGGAGCGCCTGGCCACGGACGGCGGCCTCTGGATCGCCTGGCCCAAGAAGGCCTCCGGCGTGAAAACCGACGTCTCTGAGACCGAGGTGCGCCGCGCGGGCCTCGCCACCGGACTGGTCGACAACAAGATCTGCGCCGTCGACGAGACGTGGTCGGCGCTGCGTTTCGTGTACCGCCTTGCGGACCGCATCAGGACCTGAAGGAGCGAACGCCGATGCGTCTTTCCACGCAGCGCCTCGAACTCGTCGCGATGGACGTGGATTCTGCCGAGTTGGCGGTTGGCGAAAACGCCCGGCTGGCGGCCCATTTGGATGCCAGCATTCCCGACGACTGGCCGCCGGAGCATATCGACGCGCAGTCCATCGGATTCATGCGCGACCTGATGCGCGACACGGAACAGCCTGGCTGGTGGCTCTGGTTCGTGGTCCGCTGCGCCGATGGCGGCGCCCGCCGCCTGATCGGCACCGCCGGCTACAAGGGACCCGTCGACACCGCCGGCACGGTGGAGGTGGGCTATTCCGTCGTCCCCTCCGAGCAGTGCCGCGGCTACGCCACCGAGGCCGTCGCCCGCCTCATCGAGCGCGCCTGGACCACGCCCGGCATCCGCCGCGTCATTGGGGAAACCCTACCGCACCTCACCCCCTCCATCCGCGTGATGGAGAAACTCGGTTTCACCTTCACGGGACCCGGCAGCGAGGAGGGCGTCATCCGCTACCACCTGGATCGCCCGGCGAATCCGCCCATCTGAAGCGCTCGCGCAAACGCCGACCCCGAAACCCGCGCGCATCACGCCTCGCCCCACATCGACCTATGACCTGTGACCTGCGACCTGTGACCTGTGACCTTCGACCTGCGGCCGCCGTCCCTCCTCCAGACTCCAGACTCCGACCTATTTCCCCCCGCGCCGGCCGCCCCAGAAACTGATGCCCCGCTCCTGCGCCCGCTGCTGCATCGCACCCCAGTACCGGAACATCCGCACGATCTGGTCGGGATTGTGACTCTCCATCCGCTCCTTGCGCTCCTGCGTAGTCGGCGGCGTCCAGCCACCCGCACCGCCGCCCTCCTTGAAGTCCGGATCGTCCTTGTGCTTTTCCCGATACGCGCGCATCTCCTCCATGAATTTCTGCATCTCGTCGATGTGCGCATCCAGCACCGCCTGACGCTCCTCCTCCGGCGCCGCGTAGTAGTCGTTCACCTTCCGCTCCATGTCCTCGCGAATGAGCTGCTGCATGTTCGCCTGCAGACGATGCCGCTCCTCCTCGCTCAGGTCCGCGGAACGCATCCGGTCCAGCACGTCCGCGAGCGGCGCCTTCTTCAACGCCGCCATCGCGTCCCGGCGCATCTGATCGTGGTCGGCGTCGGCGAGCGCGGTCTTGTCCATCTGCGTCAGCCCGCTCACCACCCGTGCGGCATCGCCGCTGGCCAGGTCGCTCTCCGGCCCGGTGGACCGCCCGAACAGCAGGTAAGCGCCGCCCCCCAGCCCGATCAACGCCGCGGCTGCTATCACTGGAATCTTGCCGTTCATGCCGCCCGCTGCACCCATGTCGTGCCTCCCTGGTGGTCGGATGTGTGTGCCCCCGGCGACGCTAGCGCTGCAGGTCCGCCACGCGCCCGTCGAGGTAGAGGTAGTTCGTCGAATGCTTCTGCCCGGCCTTGCCGTGAAACGGTGCGTAGTCACGCATCAGCCAAATGTCCTCTTCCGCAGGCTTGCTGCCATAGTAGCGCTTCGCCCGCTCGCTGTTGACGATCTCCGACAGCTTGACCGGGTTGTCGAACGTGCCGTCGGTGAAGCTCACGCTGTCACGCATCATGTACAGCCGCGTGTTGAACATGTAGCTCGACTTTTCCGTCTCGAAGTAGCTCAGGCCGTTGTTCTGCCCCTCGCGCTCGATCTTGCCGGGCTGATCCGCGGGGCAGTGAAAAACCTCGTTACCGTCCAGCTTGAGCTCCTCATCGGGATCCTTCGGCGCCTCGGTGTTCTTCTCGACGTACGGCCGCAAAACCGTCGCCAGCGCCGGCCGCGCGTGACTGGGATTGATCGGCAGCGAGGGTACGTACTCCACGACCGGCAGAAAGTCGTTCGAGTCGTTCAGGTACATCCGCATCGCTTGCCCCAGGCTGCGGAGATTGCCGCCGCACGCGACCCGCTTCGACGTGCGCCGCGCCCCGTTGAGGCTCGGTACGAGAATCGCGATGAGCAACCCGATGATGCTGATCACCACCAGCAGCTCAACGAGGGTAAACCCCGAAGCCCGCCGGGCGCCGTGTACACTGTGCCTTTTCATGGTACCTGTCCGCCGGTCGACCGCGGGAGCCGGGCGGTGCGTGCAGACGTTGGGCTCCGCGGGCGAGACCGAATCCTGACCACCCACGAGTATAACGGGAATACCTCGGGAAGCTTGCCAACCGTCCCGGGGGGCAACAATTATCAACAGATGACGCGCCCGTACAGACCCGACGGGCTGCGGACTACCGGCTTGCGACCGACGAAGCCGCCAGGGCGGCCTTGAGCGGCGCCGTGCACTGCGGGGCCGGTGGGGCGATGCCGAGCAGCGCGCACAGTGTGGCCGCCATACCCGTCGGGCGGATCGCCTGCGTGTAATGCCCCGGCTGCACGCCTGCACCCATCAGCAGCACCGGCACGTGCTGATCGTATTCGTACGCCGCCCCGTGCCCCGCCAGCTTGCTGCCCTTGTACCAGTACTGGCTCCAGTGGGCGTAGACGTGACCCGCCCGACCCGGGTAGTAGCTGTTCCGCACGTAGTCGAGCAGATCGTCGCCCGAACCGTCGGCACTGTCCGGCAGATCGCACACCGCGACAGCCCGCGCGATGCCCGGGTGACTGCTGACCGCGTCGGCGGCCGCGCGCGCCACCCGGTCGAGCTCCAGACCCGCCGCACGCACCGCCGGCTCGTTGAGGTAAATCCACGGCAGATTGACAGCCGCGACCAGCGCATCTGACGACTCCGGATGGAACCGCTCCGCCAGACGCTCGTTGAGCGACTTCGTGATTTCCTTCTCGTGCAGCCGGCCTCCGCCCAGACCCGCCTCCTCGGCCCACTCCGTGAGCGGACCGACGCCGTGATCGGCAGTGATCGCCAGCAGGTACCGGCCCTTGCCGACCTTCTCGTCCAGCCAGCTCAGGAATTCCGCGAGCTGCCGGTCCGTCCGCAGCGTCATGTCCATCACTTCGTCGGAGTCCGGGCCGTAAGCGTGCCCGACGATGTCGTTGCTGGAGCATCCGACGCACAGCAGGTCGGGCACCTCGTCGCGCCCGAGTTGCTCCGCGGTCACCACCCGCCGCGCCGCCTCGAGGACCAGGTCGTCGCCAAAGGGCGAGTTGAGCATTTCGCTGTAATAACGCTTGTCCGGCTGGTCGCTCCGGGAACCGATGGTCTTGGGGAATACGGCATCGCCGCCCGGCCGCTTCTTGCCGGCCGCCACCACGAAACGCGGCCCGTACAGGCCGGACGGCAGCAGGCGGTCCCAGGTTTTCTTGAAGTACCGGTCCGCGACGCGCTCCCGGTTGAGCGTCGCCGCCCAGTCGGGCAGGGCGCTGCCGTAGTACGAACTCGTCACGAAGTTCCCGTCGTCGAACCACACGGCGCCGTTCGCGCTCCGGCCGCCCATGAGGATCGCCGCGCGATCCTTGATCGCCACGGTCCAGATGCGGCTGCTCGGCCCGAATGCCGACCGCATGGCGTCCCCGACCGTGCCCGAGCGCAGGTTGCGCGGCGAACGCCCGTCGGCCCGCGCACCCTCGGGGAGCCCGAGGATGCGCACGCCGTCATCGCCGCAGCAGTACATGCCGCGGGCCTTGCCGTCGAACTCCTTCCAGTCGTTGGCGACGATGCCGTGCACCGCCAGGGGCGTGCCCGTCAGCATCGAGGCGTGGCCGGGGCCCGTCGCCGTCGTGCCGTACTCGAGGTGGGCATTGGAAAACCACGCCCCATCGTGGAGCACGCGTTTGAAGCCGCCCTCGCCGAAGTAGTCGCGGAAGGCGTCGATGTAGTCGGCGCGGAACTGGTCGATCACGATCACGACCACGAGCGGGGCGGGCTCCGCCTGGGCCGCCCGGGCTGCTGCCCCCAGGGAAATCAAGAATGCCAGAGCAAATGTGCAGGTGCGCGTCACCGGATCCCCCCTCGCAATTGCGGGCTTGAATCGTGCGTCCAATCGAGGCTTCCTTATAGAAGGAACGCGGGCACTGACAAGCCGCAGTTTAGCTCCGCTCCGAGTCTTAACCGATTCGTTACATTCCCTACAGGCGTACCGGTTCCGGAAAATCGGCCTTCTCGCCCCTGAAAATAAGGTCCAACCACCGTAAATCCGTTGACATGGCGACGCCGTCCCGTTAACCTTTAACGTGCGTGCTGGATGGGGAGGTCCATCACGCCGGTCAGAGTCAGGGAGAGAAGAGCAACCAGCGTTACCCCCTTTCGCATTTTCGATCCCAAGCTCACTTGTGCTGTCTCGACCGTCGCTCACTTTGCCTGCGCAATCCGGGCAGGCTGGGGAAGGATGATTTTCGCGTCGCTGGGATTGTCGGCGTAGGACGACTCCGTCCACCCGGCAGCGGCCGAATGGGAGAGAGCGAGAGCTTGTCTACACGACACGCATCAGCCGAGAGGCTGCTGCTGATCCATCCTGAAGGTCCGTGCCGCGACCTGCTGGTCGCCGCCGCGCAGCGCGAGGGCTTCGCCGTCGCAGTAGCCGGCGCCATGACCGCAGCCATAGAACGCCTGCGCCATGAGCCCGCGTTCGCCATGGTGGCGGTCAGCACAGCCGTGGTGCCCGCGGGTCGCTGGGAGGGCGATTCGCCCGATGCGGTCAGCGCGGTGCGCACCCTGAGCCGCCAGGCGGGACGGGCCCAGCTCGTCGTCCTCGCCGCCCATGCCCTCGACGTCCGCACCTCCTGCGAACTCGTACGCTGCGGCGTCTCCGGCTTCGTGGACGGCCGCCAGGAGCAATGGGACCACGACGCCTTCATTCGCCAGCTTCGCGCCGCGCAAATGCGCTACCGCACGACCCGGCCTGCAACCGAGGCGCTCCACACGCTGGGGCCGGCGGAACGCAACAGCATGGTGTGCCAGAGCCCCATCATGGAGGACCTGATGCACCGCGCCGCCCGCGCCGCCCAGGTCTCCGACGTACCCATCCTCATCTACGGAGAGTCCGGCACCGGCAAGCAGTTGCTGGCCGAGATGATCCACCAGCTCGACCCCAAGCGGTCGCGCAAACGCCTGCTGTCGGTCAACTGCTCGGCGATCGCCGGCAGCCTGGCGGAGAGCACGCTCTTCGGACATGTGCGCGGCGCGTACACCGGGGCAGCCACCTCGCGCAAGGGCATGTTCCGGGCTGCGGAAGGCGGCACCGTTCTGCTCGATGAGATCGGCGAGATGGAGCTGGCCTTGCAGCCCAAGTTGCTGCGTGTGCTCCAGGAGCACGTCGTGATGCCGGTCGGCGCCGACGAGGAGGAGTCGTGCGACGTCCGCGTGATCGCCGCGACCAATCGCCCGCTGGCGGTGCTGGTGGAACGCGGACAGTTCCGCCTCGACCTGTACCAGCGGCTGAACGTGATCACGCTGGAAATCCCGCCGCTGCGCGAACGCCGCGAGGACATCCCCGAATTGGTCGGGTTCTTCACCAAGAAGTACGCCGGCTACTATGAGCGGCCCATCGAGTCGGTCGATCCGCGCGTCATCGACTACTTCACGCAGGCGCGTCTCGACGGAAACGTCCGCGAACTCGAGAACACGATTCGCCAGATGCTCGCGTTCAAGGCCGCCGGCACGCGCCTCGAGCTGAGCGACATCCCCACGTCGTTGCTCAACCGCGAGCGGCGCTCGAACCGTGACGGGGCAGCCGCGCTTGCCGACCTCGTCGACGCGGCGAGCCAGTTGCTCGACGAGGGCACCATGACTTTGCCTGAGCTGGTCAGCGAATACGAGCGGCTCGTCCTGCACTGCACCCTGCAGCGCTCCAACGCGACGAGCACCGACCTCGCCAAACGCCTGGGCCTCAGCCGTCGCACGCTCTACAACAAGATCCGCAAGTACCAGCTCAGCGATCACGATCGCGAGCTGTAGCCACCCAGCCGCCCCCCTGCACCTGCCTGCCTTCCCGATTAATTCGCCAACGCCCTCTCCTCGAAGCACAGAAGTGTGCAACATCATGCATCCCTGTGACGCAGTGTGCACAAGGGGTCGTACCGTCAGCCTGCCGGCCGCCTGCCGATAACATCCCACCTGTTTCAGTCGCTTCACGTCCGATCGGGGAGGGATGGAACGCCTGCTCCGCACCGCGACGCGTAGCGAGCGGCCTGTGAGTCGCTGCGGGTGTGCAGTTTCGTGCGCAGCGCTGACTGCGGCTGCAGCGCCGCGCGCCTCCGGCATTCCGTCGAATTCGCGTTTGTAAGTGTCTCAGCGTCGGTTTTATGCGCCTTCACGATCGCACTTCGTTTTGGCACGCGACGTGCTTATTGCACCTACGTTAAATTACCGTTTGCGGAGTGATTCGTACGTGCATCCATCGATCCAACCCGGTACCGTGGCGGCGTTCGCCATCGGCGATGTGCTTTGTCCGCACGCGGGCGAAGTCATGCAGCACGCCGGGCCGGAGTTGAGGGTGCGCGGACGCGTGCTTTACTTCAGCGATGGGGGTACCGCCCGCGACCACTTCGCGATTGTCGAGGTCGACGGGATCCACACGCCGCTGATCGTTCCGGTCGCCAACCTGCAGGTCGAGCGTCACGCGGAGACTGACCGTCACGCGAGCGCCGTGGAAGCCGCGGCGCGATTGCGTCCGGAGCATGAGGCGGCGAGCAACTGATCGTTTGCGAATGGCTCACCGGCAGTTCATCGGGCCGGTCGAGACAACATAGCGCTCTCTCTCTCCCTCCCAGGCCTGGGGTGCTCTCCCCGAGCATCCCTCGCCTGGGAACCTTTTTTTCCACGAACTGCCTGCGACTTGAAAGCTGGTTTTCGGCCCCTGAAACGCGGGCTGATTCACTTGCTCCCGTATAATCGGCGTGGTATAGTTCTTTCAGATACTTATGAAAGGACCTGCCATGCCTGAAGACGCGCTCGCGCGCACCCGCAACCTTTTCATCCGCCGCTGGGGCGAAATGGGCGCGACCTGGGGCATCAGTCGCACCATGGCGGAGATCCACGCCCTCCTCTTCCTCACCGGCGATCCCTACTGCACCGACGACATCATGGAGCACCTCCAGGTCTCCCGCGGCAACGCCAGCATGAACCTCCGCCAGCTCGTTAACTGGGGGCTCATCCGCCGCACGCACCTCCGCGGCGACCGCAAGGAGTATTTCGTCAGCGATCTGGACGCATGGCAGATGTTCGAGACGATCACCCGGGAGCGGCGGCGCCGCGAGGTGGAGCCGATCATCGAGACGATCGATCGCTGCCGGCAAGATCTCGCCGCCGAGATGGCGGCGCTGCCGCCGGACAAGCAGGAGGAGTCGCGGCGTTACGACGAGAAGCTCAAGGACATGATCGAGTTCATCCATGCCGTCAATGCGCTGCTCGACACCGTCCTCACCTCGGGCGGCGGCAAGATCCGCAAGCTCACGGCTGTGCTGATGAAAGTCGCAACGAGCGGCAAGGCCCTCAGCCACTGAGGCCTGCCCACGAGCAGTTCGCAACGCGCAATACAAAGGCGCCGGATGCGCCCATGGCGGCATCCGGCGCCTCAGTTGTTATCCGGGGACGCGGATCAGCTCTTGGCCTTGGAGAAATACTCCTTCGACCCGTTTGGATCGGCCTTCATCGTGGCTGCGCCGGGCTTCCAGTCCGCCGGGCACACCTCGCCGTGCTGGGCCACGTACTGGTAGCCCTGGATCAGGCGCAGGGCCTCGTCGACGCTGCGGCCGACCGACAGGTTGTTGACCATGTAGGCCTGCAGAATGCCCTTGTCGTCGATCACGAAGAGGCCGCGGGCCGCGACGCCGCCGTCGAGCAGCACGCCGTAGTTCCAGGCCACTTCCTTCTTGATGTCGCTGAGGATCGGGTAGCGGATCTCGCCGAGTCCGCCTTCCTTGCGCGGCGTGTTCGACCAAGCCAGGTGGGAGAAGTGGCTGTCCACCGAGCAGCCGATCACCTTCGCGTTGAGCTTCTCGAACTCGTCCACGCGCTCGCTGAACGCGATGATTTCGGTGGGGCAGACGAACGTGAAATCCAGCGGGTAGAAGAAGAGCACGGTGTAGTGGCCGCTGGTCTTCTTGTCGCCGATGGTCAGCGCACCCTGTTCGTACGCAAGCTGTTTGAATTCCTTGCCGACCAGGGCCATGCCCGCAAAGGCCGGGGCCGGTTGACCTACCTGGATCGTGTTGAATTCCTGATCCAACTCTTCCATGGGAACGACTCCTGTTGCACAGTTGATTGGTACAAATTACCGGTTACTCCCGCGATTATACGCGCTGGCCGAAATTCGACGAGGCGCAGCCGGCAGATTCGTGGCGACGTCCAGCACCGCTGCACCGCGAAGCCGATCAGAGGCTGCGCAGAGCGGCTGACACCGCCTCGAGCGTCTGCTGGATGGCGGCGTCGTCATGGGCCAGGGAGACGAACCACGCCTCGTATCCGCTGGGGGGCAGGTGGACGCCGTGGCCCAGCAGGGCCGTGAAGAACGCGGCGAAGCGGTCTTGGTTTGCCGCCTGGACTGCCTTCAGATTTGCCAGCCGGTCCGGTGCGAAGAAGAGGGTCAGCATCGAACCCTCGCGCTGCACGCAGCCCGTCACGTTCGTTTCCGCCAGCGCGGCCCGGATGCCGTCGGCGAGCGTTGCCGACGCGTACTCCAGCCGCAGGTACGCGTCGTCGGTCAGTTCGGTGAGTGTGGCCAGGCCGGCAGCCACCGCGAGCGGGTTGCCGGAGAGCGTGCCCGCCTGGTAGACGGGGCCTTCAGGCGCGACCATCCGCATGAGCTTTGCGGGTCCGCCATAGGCGCCGACGGGAAGTCCGCCGCCGATGATTTTCCCCAGTATGGTGAGATCCGGCTCGACGTTGAACATCCCCTGGGCGCCGGCTGGCCCGAGGCGAAAGCCGGTCATGACCTCGTCGAAGATCAGCAGCGTGCCGTGCTGGTGGGCGAGTTCGCGCAGCCCCGGCAGAAAGCCCGGGTCGGGCGGCACGACGCCCATGTTGCCGGCGACCGGTTCGACGATGATCGCGGCGACCGCACCTTCGTGTTTTGCCAAGAGGTCGGTGACCTGATCCAGGTCGTTGTACTCCGCGACGAGCGTGTCGCCCGCGGCGCCGGCGGTGACCCCGGCGGAATCGGGCACGCCCAGCGTAGCTGCTCCCGACCCGGCTTTGACCAGCAGGCTGTCGGCGTGCCCGTGATAGCCGCCGGCGAACTTGATGATCCGGTCGCGTCCGGTTGCCGCCCGGGCGAGCCGCAGCGCGCTCATCACGGCCTCGGTTCCGGAGTTGACCAGGCGCACCATCTCGATCGAGGGAACGCGGGCGACGATGGTTTCCGCAAGCGTCGTTTCCGCGGGTGTCGGCGTTCCGAAGCAGGTGCCGTCGCGTATGGCCCGGGCGACGGCGTCCAGTACGCCCGGGTGGCTATGGCCGAGGATGAGCGGGCCGTATCCGCAGATGTAATCGATGTATTCGCGGCTGTCGGCGTCGGTGAACCTGCAACCCTGCCCGCGCACGATGAAGCGTGGGGTGCCGCCCACCGCGCGGAACGCGCGAACGGGAGAATTCACGCCGCCGGGCATCACCCGGCAGGCCCGCTGGAAGTTCGCCTCGCTTCGGTCCATTCAGGGGACGATATGGCGTCGCGGAACCAAGGCAAGAGAGATTAGACGTAACTTTCCCAGGACGCTCGTGGGCAGTTGTTCACCTTGTGCGGGCACGCTCGCACGAGACGTCATACAATGCGTCCTACCGATCCCAACGAACCGGCTCGGTGGATCGTCGAGCAGACGGCGGGCAAAGTAGATTTCCTGGAGCGTGGTGATTCAAATCAGCTCGATAAACTCCTCGACTGACATTTCCGCGTTCCGGATAAGAGCACGCAAGAGTCCTGCCCGAAGTTCGTTGTGCTGCGGTATAGAAAGCGTGTTTGGACATTCGTCCCGCACCATCATTACGTGGCTTCCACGCCGTCGCGACTCGCGAAAACCCGCCTTCGCGAAAGCTCTCACCGCATCGGAACCGGATAGAACTGGCAGCTTAGGCATTAACGACAGCCCAATACGATAAGTCCTCGCACCTGCTGCCGTCGTCCCAGCCCCTTAGCACGGCCTCGTCAAAGCTCGCCTTGCTTTCCTTGGGGTCCGTCCAGGGGATTTCCATTTGCTCTGCGCGATAGGTTTCGACACACCCTCGGAATGCCTCAATCACGTTCTTTATCGCGGATTCAAGGTCGTCTCCCTGGCTGACCGCGGAACCGAGTTGGGCAACGTAACCAACATAGCCCTTCTGCGCGTTTCCCCTTAGGCGTATCTCGCATCGATAGCCTATTGGGCTGTCGGCTTCAGCAATTTTCCAGCTTTCCTTGTCTCTCAGCCTGATCGCATCGTTTGGCTGCATTTCGATCATTTTTGAGCCTCCCGCCGTTTCGCCATGATCCGTATTGACCCAATTAACGATTCATTGGCGTAGCACTCAAAACTATATACTCCAGGCTGCGGCAGTGGAAACGTCGGAATCTGCACCGCTAGATTGAGAACCTGCAGAGGGTCATCCGATTCAAGTTCAATTGCGGCGCTCTCCATCAAGACTTGATTGTCTTTCAGGTCAACAAATCGAAGTAAAAGCGCAACCTGCCCAATCAAATCGGTCAATACGATATATGCCACCGTTGGGACGGGATACCTGTTCGGAAATTCCTCCATCCAGAAATTGTCGAATGTTCCGCAGACTATCCGCTTCCCAGTCCCGGCGTCCGTATATACTTGGTCCGCCAAGATAAGCGCTTGCAAGATTGGTTCTTGACGGTTTTGCATTATTCAGTCGCCGGCTACTTCTTTTGCTTGGAATACTCTTTCCAGTTCGTCGTCAGTACACCCATCCTACGCTTTGCCGCCCGAATAAGCACGGCTCTTGCCCACGAAGAGGTGTCCTGCCCTTCTGCATTAGATGCCGCGTCAATCAGCAATCGTTCAGAATCAGTCATCCTAATCCTGAAGACATTCGTCTTCCTGTCAGCCTCGTCTTTAGCAGGCCTTCCCATGCCTTAATCGTAGCTACAGAATCGGCGCAAATCAAGACACAACCTGTAGATTACTGTAGCTACAGCTACACAATCTGTGGATACATTTGCGCGGCCACATTTATATCGACTGGGGGCTGTTCTTGTGGCTGCATCAGAAGGGCAATGAGAAAGCCATCCAGCGCCAGGCAGGCCTTGATCGCCCAATGCCTGATTAACGGCAGCGGGATCAAAGGCGTCGTGCGCGTCTGCTGCATGTGCGAGCGGACAGCACTTCAGCTGCTGGCCGTTGTGTGCAGCCTCTTCCGCGACCTGCACGATCTCATCGTCCGAGAATCATGATCAGAGCGCGTCCGGGTGGATGAAGTATGGTCATTCGGCGGATCCAAGGGAAAGAGCCGGTTGGCTGGCAAGGCGTGTGAAGGTGGCGTCTGGACGTGGGTTAGGCTGGATGCCGATTCCAGGATGTTGATCAGCAATCTTATGGGCGATCGCAGCGCAGGCTGTGCCTTCGAGTTCATTGGCGACCTTACCGAGCGGATCGACAAGCGCGTCCGGCTCACCAGCAATGGCTATTTTGCGTACCCGAGTGCAGTTCTGGGCGCGTTCGGAGTCGAGGCCGACTTCGCCATGTTCACCGGGACTTTCACGCCGGATGTAGCGGGCAACACCCAAGAACGTCGCTACCGCTGCACGAAGTGCAACTGCGCATGTAAGGTCGAGCAACTCGGATTGCCCGCCGGTCACCACCTGAGCACGAACTACGTAGAGCGGCAGAACGCCAGCCTGCGTCTATTCAACGAGCGATTCGGGCGGCTGACGTTGGCGCTCTCCGATCGCCTGATCAACCACGAACACGCCATCGCCCTGCACCATTTCGCCCATGACCTTATGCGGAAGCTCGGACTGTCGACACGACACCGGCAATTGCGGCAGGCGTCGCCGACAACGTCGGGACGGCTGACGACTTGGTAGCAGTCCTGGAGGATGAAGAGCAGCAGCTGGCCAACAGCGGGGGGATCGACCGGGAGGGTCGAACACATGTGAACAACTGCCCGATCGTGGCTGCTCTTTGACCGATGGGCCGATTCCGCTACACGCGTGTTACGCTGCGCGCCAGCCGGCGACGCGGTCCGCGTAGTAGGTGATGATCCAGTCGGCGCCCGCGCGCCGGATTGCGGTGAGCGCTTCGAGCGCCGCGAGCCGTTCGTCGAGCCAGCCGTTGGCGGCGGCTGCCGCGATCATCGCGTACTCGCCGCTGACCTGGTAGGCCGCCAGGGGCACCTGGGGAAAACGCTGTCTGACCGCGGCGACCACGTCGAGGTAGGGCAGGGCGGGTTTGACCATCAGGGCGTCCGCGCCCTCCGCCACGTCGAGTTCGGCCTCGGCGAGTGCCTCGCGGGCATTGGCCGGGTCCATCTGGTAGGCGCGGCGATCGCCGAATCCCGGCGTGCTGTCGGCGGCCTCGCGAAACGGTCCGTAGAACGACGACGCGTACTTCACCGCGTAGGAGAGGATACCGGTTTCTGCAAATCCGGCGGCGTCGAGCGCGCCGCGGAGTGCAGCCACCTGCCCATCCATCATGGCGCTCGGGGCTACGAGGTCCGCGCCGGCCCGCGCATGGCTGACCGCCATCTCGGCGAGGATGCCGAGCGAGGCATCGTTGTCCACCGCACCGTCGGTCACGACACCGCAGTGTCCATGGTCGGTGTAGCTGCACACGCATACGTCGGTGATGATCGCGAGGTCGTCCGCGGCGTCGCGGCAGGCGCGCACGGCGCGCGGGACGATGCCGTCCGCGCGGCGCGCGGCATCCGCCGCCGGGCTCTTCGTTGCAGGAATACCGAAGAGCAGAACGGCGGGCACGCCGGCGGCGCGAATCTGCTCGATGCGCGCCGGCAGGCCGTCGAGCGTCAAGCGCGCAACGCCCGGCATCGCCGCGATCGGCCCGGCGGCACGGTCGTCCTCCACGACGAACAGCGGCTGAATCAGGTGCGCGGGCGCAAGCTCCGTTTCGCGAACGAGCTTGCGAAGCGCGGGTGTGCGCCGCAGCCGGCGCATGCGGCGTTTTGGGAATTCGTTCATAGGGTCACCTCGGCGCGAGCCCAGTAATCCTCGAGGGCGTCAGCCACGTGGCGTGGCAACGGCGACGGCGCGACGACGTCGACGCGCAGGCCGGCCTGCCGGGCTGCGTCAGCCGTGACGGGACCGATCGCCGCAATCGTCGTGGCGTCCGTGGACTGATGGCTGCGGGCCAGCACGCGTGCAGCCGAGGGACTCGCCAGCAATACGGTTGCACGCGGCTCGGCGAGGATCGCCCCCATCCGCGAATCGATCGCGGTGGCCTCCGTTCGATACGCCACGATGTCATCCACCTCGGCGCCGGCGTCGCGCAGCAGCCTCACGAGCGTGTCGCGCGCAAGGCTTGATCGCGGATACAACACGCGTTCCTGGTTCACCCAACCGCTCAGGGCGTCAGCCAGTCCCTCGGCGGTGTGCACTGCCGGAACAAGCTCCGGCCAGACGCCCCAATGCCGCAGGGCGTGCGCGGTCGCATCGCCCACGGCAGCCACCCGGCAACGCGCGAGCGCCCGCGCGTCGAGATGAGCGGCGCGAAGGGCGCTGAAGAACGCCTGGACCCCGTGTCGCGACGTGAAAACCACCCACGCGTAACGGGTGAGGCGCTGCACGGCGGCGCGTAACTGCGGGCTCGCGGGCGGGTAGACGATGCGAATCAGCGGGCACGTGGTGACCAGCGCGCCACGCTCGATCAGCACATCTGCGAATCGGCGACTGGTATCGGTGGCCGCGGTGAGCACGACGCGTCGTCCGGCCAGCGGGAGCAGGTGATGCACGGTCTCCAGGTCGGCGCCGCGCGCGACTTCCCCGACAACCGTGACCATCGGAGCGGTGATGTCCGCTTTCTCTGCGACGGCGGCAATGTCGCCCAGGCTCCCCACGACTGCGCGTTGTCGTGAGGTGGTGGCTGATGCAATGCAGGCGACCGGCGTGTTGCGATCCTTGCCAGCTTCGATCAGCCGGCGCGTCCATGCAGCCAGCGCGCTGCGGCCCATCAGCACAACCAGCGTGTCCAGCCGGGCCAGCGCCGCGTAGTCATGCGCGACGGCTTCCTGATCCGCGCCTCCTTCTGCTGTAATAATCCCGACCGATCGGGCCACGCCGCGGTTAGTTACAGGGATGCCAGCCGCGCCCGGACCCGCCACGGCACTTGTCACGCCTGGTACGACGATGCACGCGACACCGGCGGCCCGGCAGGCTGCCAGTTCCTCGCTGCCACGCCCGAAGACAAACGGGTCGCCGCCTTTCAGGCGGACTACTGTTTTTCCCGATTGAGCCCTGGCGACGAGGCAGGCGTTGATATCGTCCTGTGTGAGCGTGTGGGCGCCGGGGGCCTTGCCGGCATCGATGCGTTCGGCTTGAGCAGGCGCGAGGTCGAGCAGCCGCGCATCCACCAGTCGGTCGTAGACGACGACGTCCGCGCGGCGCAGAGCGGCTGAGCCGCGAAGGGTGATCAGATCGGGGGCACCGGGCCCGGCGCCGACGAGATACACGATGCCGCGGCTCGAGGTCATCGGCGCACCTCCGCCGTGAGTTCTGCAATTATCTCCCGCGCTTCGGCCAGCACCGCCCGCTGCACCGCGGCTGGATTGAGGCCCGCACGCCCCAACGTCCAGCTCTGCGTGCCGTCAAGGGCAGTCAGGCGAACGTCCAGGCGGATCTCGTCGGTGACGCTGGCAAATGCCGCAACCGCCACCGGCGCATCGTCCTCGAGCGCGCGCAGCACGTTCAACTCGAGCGTCGTCGCGATCCGCGTCGGTGCGTCGTCCAGTGCGCGGATGAGGCGGCGAGCGCGGTCGTCGCCGGCCCGCACCTCGACCGCCAGAGCGGCCTGCGCCGGCGCGGGCATGAAATCGTCGATCGAGAACACCTCGGCTGCCGCGTCCGCCATGCCCAGCCGCTGCAGTCCAGCAAGTGCGAGGATCGCCGCGTCGAAGCGGCCGTCGTGAACCTGCTGCACGCGTTGATCGACGGGGCCGCGGAGCGGCTGCACGACGAGATCCGGTCGCAGCCGCCGCACCTGCGCCGCGCGTCGCGGGCTGGACGTGCCGACGACCGCGCCGGGTGGCAGGGCGGCCAGGGTTACGTTGTTGCGGCTTACCAGCGCCTCGCGCGCGTCGCCGCGCGGCAGCACGGCGGCGATCTCGAACTCGCACGGCACGTGGAGCGCGACATCCTTGAGGCTGTGCACGGCCAGGTCGATCAGGCCCGCGCCGAGCGCATGCTCGATGTCGTCGCAGAAGGGGGCGTCACCCGCCAGTTCGTGAATCGCCCGATCGTGCACGCGATCGCCGAGCGTCGACAGTTCGACGACATCGAGTGATGCGCCGGCGACACGCAGTTTGTGAGCGACGTGCTCCGTCTGCCAGAGCGCGAGCCGACTCGTACGCGTGCCCATGCGCAGCGGGCGCTGCGCGTGCGTGACGAAATCGTCCTTCTGATCTCCCGTCGCCAGATCCGTGATGATCCCGATCAATCCGTCGTCGTCGCCGATGGGGCGGTCGCATACGAGCTTGCGGTTACCTGCATCCGCCGTGCGCGGAAGGGCGTCGTTGCCACCCGTCATGCCCAGCCGGGCGGGGATGTCGTCGAGCGCGTGCGGGCCTGCTCCGATCAGAAACGGCAGCACGACCACCGCAGCGCAACAGGCTCGCTCGAGCACAGCCTCAACGCCCGGCGCGTCGTCCAGAAACACCGCGAAGGCCTGGCCGAAGTCGCCGGTGTAGCCGAGTTGACTCGCCAGATTCACGGTGGCCCGGCGGCTGCGCTGGTGTCGCGGGGTGCCGTGCCCGGCGATGACGACCGTCGTCTCGGCGGGGCGTAGGCCGAATTCCCGGCAGAGCACCTGGGCGCGCTGCGCGACCAGTTCGGGAACTTCGGGATGTGTTCCGACCGGGGAAGTAGTGCGCACGTTCTTCTGGGCGTAGTTGCGATTGCGCGCCAACTCGCGCGGCAGCACGTGATCCGCATAGTAGCCGCGACTGGTCATGACCGGGACGACCGTGACGTCCCGCTCGTCGAGTGCGTCCAGGACCTCCGCGAACGCGGGCTCGCCCTGGTGAAACGCCACCGCGATCGTCGAGAATTCCCGGCCCGCACGCGTCGTGCGCAACCGGTCCGCCATTTCGCGAATGCGCTCGTTGACATGCCGCGCGTGCCGCGACCCGTGCGCCGCCAGCACCAGCGCAGCCGCGCTCATGCCGCCACCTGCGACTTGAGCCGGCGGATACGGACGTGCCGATCCCGGCGCTGTGCGGCGGTTGCAGCCACACCCTCCTGCACGGCGGCAATGCACGCTGCCTGCGCGCGTCCGTGCTGCCAATCGATGAAACGCTGCAGACCGCGCTCCACGATCCTCTCCGCGGAGGCCAGGGCCGCAGGGGCGGCTGTTCCGAAGCCGTGCAGCCGCTCGAGTTGGACGAGCTGAACGCCGGGTACCGACGCGAGATCGGGATCGACGTTGCGCGGCAGACCCAGGTCGACGATCTGCAGGGGCTGTTGACGCCGGGAGTGGACGCAGCGGCGTTGAACGAGAAATCCCTGCGCGGCGTTGGAGCAGGCCAGCAGGGCGTCGGCACGGCGCAGGGCCCGCGGAAGTTCCGAAAGTGGAAGCGCATCGACGTCGAAGCGGCCGGCCAGTTCGACCGCACGGGCGTACCCCCGGCTCACGACGGCGACACTCGTGTACGGACGTCGGGCCAGGCGCGCCAGGGCGTCGCGCGCGAGCATGCCCGTACCCAGCACGATGATCCGGCGCTGCGAACTTTGCGAGAATGAACCCGCAAGCAGTTTCTCGATGGCGAGCGCGGTGATCGACTGGCCGGTCGAGGCGAGCTGCGTTTCGCGGCGCACGCGCTTGCCGACGTGAAGCGCCGTTCGGCCGAGCGTGGAGAGCGTCGCTCCGAGTTCGCCATGTTCCAGGCCGTCGATATAAGCGGTGCGAACCTGGCGCAGGATGTGCGGCTCGCCGACGATCCGCGACTCGAGTCCGGCGGACACCCGCAGCAGATGCCGGGCGGCAGACTCACCGCGCCGGAAGTGCAGGTGGGGCGCCAAGGCGTCGGTCGAAAACGAGAACGCCCGGGCGAGCAGCGCCGTCCAGCACGCGGCCTCGACCGTGTGCGCATCGGCATAGAGTTCGAAACGCTCGCAGGTGCTCAGGACGAGCAATCCGGCAACATGGGGTTGTGCCAATGCGACGAGTTCGCGCCGGCGCGCGGCGTCGGCCTGCACGCGTTCGCGAATACCCACCGGAACGCGGTCCTGGGTCATCCCGCAGTAGAGCAGCGACCCGCTCACGACCCGTTCCCCAGTTGAACGAGCGACATGGTCGCGTCCTCCTTGCCGGTGAGCAGGTGCCGCGGCGCGTCACGGTCGATGTGTCGCTGGTAGAAGTCGCTGAGGCTTTCATCCGCGCGCCGCTTTGTCGCCCACGCGGTGAGCAGCGGCCGCAGCGTCGCGACGAGGTCGCCGGTGGATACGTCCTTGGCGTACAGGTCGGCGAGCCGGTCGCCCGCGAGGCCGCCGCCCACGAACACGTGGTACACGTCCGGCGAACGCCCGACGAAGGCGATGTCCGCGGTGTACGGCCGGGCACAACCGTTCGGACAACCCGTCATGCGCAGCGTGATTGGGGCATCCCCCAGCCCGAGCGACGCCAGCTCCGCCTCGAAGCGGTCGACGACCGACGGCATCAGCCGCTCCGACTCCGCCATGGCCAGCCCGCAGGTTGGCAGCGCGACGCAGGCCATCGAGTAGCGCCGCGCGGCGGAGAGATTCGTGGGGAGCGGAACACCGTGTGCGGTAAGGGTTGTCTCAATGTCGTCGACGGCTGCCTCAGTCAGCCCGGTCAGCAGCACGTTCTGGTTCGGCGTGAGGATGATCTCCGGCTGGTGCCTGGCAACGATTGCGCGGAGCGCCGACTTGAGGCGCTGGTCGTCGCGATCGATGATGCGTCCGTTTTCGACGTAGAGGCCGTAGAGGTATTGCCCGTTGCCCTGGGCGTGCTTGCCGACGAAGTCGTGGTAGCGCGGCGCCGGCATCGGCCGCCAGGCCCCGAGCTCGAACGGGGCGCGGCGGATGAACTCCTCGCGGAACCACTCCAGTCCGCGTTCCTCGATGAGGTACTTGAGCCGCGCGTGCCGCCGGTCGGCGCGGTTGCCGAAATCGCGGAAAATGCCCGCGGCGGTCTGCACCGTCGCCACCGCGTGCTCCGGCCCCACGAACCCGAGCTCCGAGGCGAGCCGCACGAAGGTGTCCTCCTTGTTGTGCGTCATGCCCATGCCGCCGCCGACCAGCACGTTGTAGCCCGCGATCGCGCCGTCCTCGACGATCGCCAGCAGGCCGCAGTCGTAGGAGTACAGGTCGATGGACGCGTCGCCCGCGCAGGTGATGCCCGTCTTGAACTTCCGCGGCAGGTAGGTGTCGCCGTAGAGCGGCTCCTGCTCCTCGGACGTGACCTGCTTTTCCCCATCGAGCCAGATCTCGTAGTACGCGCGTGTCGCCGGCCGCAGGGCGATCGCGATTTCCCGGGCCTGCTCGCGCACGATGCGATAGACGGGATCGTCCAGCGGGATCGCGCAGCCCATCACGTTCCGTTCGACGTCGCCGCACGCCGCGATGGTGGTCAGCAGCGCGTCGTTGATCGCCTTGATGTGCGCCTTGAGGTTGCTCTTGAGCACGCCGTGAAACTGGATGCCCTGACGCGTCGTGATCCGCAGCGAGTGGTTTGCATAGCGGTCGGCGATGGCGTCGAGCGCGAGGTACTGCTCCGCCTGGACGACGCCCGCCGGGATCGCCACGCGCACCATGAACTGGTAGGCCTTTTCCTCGCCCGCGGCGCGCAGCTCGCGGCGCAGGTCGCGGTCGTCCTGCTGGTACGTCCCGTGGAACTTGAGGAGCTGGACGTCGGCCTCCTCGAAGTGCGTCGTCGATTCGTCCGCGAGCCGCTCCGCAATCGTCCCGCGCAGATGCCGGCTCGCGCTCTTGAATTCCTCGACTTTCGACACTTTTTTGGGTTCGCCGTCAGGCATCAGATCACCCTGTGTGCGCGCCGCCAGTTCTCGACGGTCAGCGATTCCAGAAGTTGTTTTTACCACTACTGCTCGAGAGTCCCGACCTGCGTCGGGAGCACACTACCCGCACTGCTCAAGAGCAGCGGCACACCGCTCAGACGCAGTGACATACCGCCCATTCATCATTCCGCATTCAGCATTCATCATTCCCTAGATCCCGTCGCCGTGCAGGCCGCACTCGGTCTTGTTGAACTCCTTCCAGCGGCCGGATCGCGAGTACTCGCCGATCTGCACGCCCTCAACCGGCGCGGTGCAGTGCGTGCAGCCCACCGTGGGGTAGCCCTTCTCGTGCAGCTCGTTGTAGGGCACGTCGTTCTTCTTGATGTAGTCCCAGACCTCCTGGCGCTCCCACGCCGCCAGGGGGCAGAGCTTGATGAGCTGGTACTGCCAGTCCCAGTCGACGACGCGGATACCGGCCCGCGAGATCGACTGGCTGCGGCGCAGCGCGGTGATCCACACGTCCACGCCGCGCATCGCCGCGTGCATCGGGTCGACCTTGCGCAGCTTGCAGCACTGGTCGGGATCGCGTTTCCACAATTGGTCGCCGTAGGTGCGGGCCTGCTCCTCAGGCGTCAGGTCGGTGCCGCGATTCACGAATTCCAGGTGCGGATACCGCTCGGCCAGCCGGTCGCGTAACGCGTACGTCTCCGGAAAGAAGAACATCGTGTCGAGGTAGACGACCGTCAGCGGCCGGCCGTGCCGCGCGTACATGTCGATCAGGGCGCACCCCTCCATCCCGAACGACGACGTCATCACCATGTTGCGGTCGCCGAACCGCTCCATGGACCACGCGATGATCTGCTCAGCCGGGCTGTTTTCGTTGATGCCCTTGAAGGCCTCAGCCGCTACCAGCGACGTCTCCATGTCTCGACTCCTGCGCCAGGCCCGCTGGCGTCTGCACTCTACTGCTACCTCGCCGGTTGCCTACCAGCCCCTCAAAAAAAAGCCCGCGGGATTCATCCCACGGGCCGTTGCCAGGCATTGCTGCTGCGTGCGCGGTCCGTCAGGATGTTCCCCCCGCAAGCGCGAGGTGACAGCAACACATACACACGCATACCGTGTGCAGCGGAAGCGCTGTCTGCGCACGCCAAATTGATGTCCTGAGCCCCGAATCCATCAGGCACTATCCTAGAAAGCGGCCCACTTCGAGTCAAGAACTCACAGCCAGCCCCGGGCCCCTGCGCGGGTCCCATACGCGTCTAGCGCGCCGCAGCACGCTTTCTGACACGCGTGCACCGGTTCAGCCGTCGACCGGCGGCTCACGCTTCACGAACGTGAGGTCCGCGCGGTCCTTCTCCACCCCCGGGAATCTCAGCACCTTCCCGTGCATCGCCACGTAGATTCCCGGCGGCGCGAGTCGGCAGGCGGCCAGCGCCTCGACCACGTTCTGGAACGCGTCGGTGTCACGAAACTCGAACGGGCGCATCGCGCCGGTCAGCACGATCGGCCGGTCCGGCTCGCCGAGCGCCTCGTGCAGGTATTCGCCCGTGACCGAGAGCGTGTCGGTGCCGTGCACGATCAGGATGGCGTGGAAAGCGGGCGGTACGCGCCGCACCTCGGCGGCGATCATCCGCCGATCCTCCCGGGTCATGTCGAGCGAGTCCTTGCTCATCACGCTGCGCTGGCTGATGGCGACCGCCGGCAGGCGCAACTGGGCGAGGATCTGCTTCAGCGGCGAGCGCCGGTTGCGGAGCGAGCCATCGGACTCGCTGTAGATCTTCTCGATGGTTCCCCCGGTGGAGAGCACCTTGACGCGCAGCACGTCGTCATCACCGATCGCGCGGGGTTCACGTTCGTCCTGCGGGCGGGCTGAGGTGGTCATGTCGGTCTCCTCGGACGGGCTGGATTCTACCACACTCGCGGGGTTTGCGGGGCGAATCGAGCTGGCTTCCCTCGGGCGGTTTGACCAGTTGACAAGCCCGCGCGGCACTTCACACTGGCGGACATGGTTGCACGCACGTCCGACAGCGTATCCGCCGTTGTTGCCCGGCTCTTTCCCGTCATCTGGGACGATGCCGAGTTCATGGCGGTGGCCAAGCCGCCGAGAGTCAATCTCGAGTCGGCGGCCTGGCCGCACGGCCCGCGGACGATCGACCTCGTGGTGGATCACCTGCCCAAATCGAAATGGGCGGGGGAGGGCGGCGGCCTGCTTCCGTTGATCCTGCCGGAGCGCCTCTCGTCGGGAATCGCCCTCTTTGCCCGCTCGCACGAGGCCCGCCATCGCTTCGCCGGCATGGCGACGAGCAACCGCCTGGCGTACACGCACGTCGCGATCGTGCGGGGCAAACCCCCACGCAAACGCATCGCCGTCAAGAGCGGCAATGAGCCTCGCAGCCGCAAGGCGGTCAAGGGTAGCCCCGCCACGCCCGCGGCGACTGCCCACGTGGAGATCCTCGCCACCCACGGCGATCTGCACGTCGCCCGCTGCACGACGAAGTCCGCAGGACTGGATGACGTCCGCCGACTGTTCAAGGCCGCGGGCGGACTCCAGATCGTCGGCGACATCCGGCCCAGTCCCTACGCGGCGGAGCGGCGGGCGAGTCCCTCGCGCCGGCCGCTGGTGCATCTGGCGGGTTTGCAGTTTCCCCATCCGTTCAAACGCCGCAACGTGGATATCGTGGATCCCGCGCCCAAGGCGTTCGAGGCCTATCTCGCGACCAATCTGCTGCTGGAGGAGCATCTCCGCGCGGCGCTGGCGGGCCGGTTGGCGCTGGTGGCTGATGAGGACACGGACACCTTCCGCCTGTTTACCGGCGGGAACGAGGGCATCGGCGGGCTGGTGGCTGACAAGCTGGCCGACGCGGTGCTGCTCGAGACGCTGGAGGGCCATTTCGACGGCTCGGAACTGCAGGTGCGGCAGATCGCCAACTGGTACCAGCGGACGCTCGGCATCCGGACCGTTTATGCGCGGCATGTGCCGCGTCGCCGCACCGGCGCCGCACCGACGTCCGCAGAAGCCCATACCGAGGTGCTCAAGGGCACCCCGAAGGATCAGATCACCGTCCACGAAAACGGCGTGCGCTACCTGGCGCGCTTCACCGAGGGCTGGTCGACCGGGCTTTTCCTCGATCAGCGGGACAACCGGCGGCGCATCGCCGAACTGTGCGACGGCAAGGATCTGCTGAATCTCTTCGCGTATACCTGCGGCTTCAGCGTGGCGGCTGCGCTGGCGGGGGCGCGTTCGACGACCAGCGTCGACCTCTCGGCATCCAACCTGGAGTGGGGCAAGGACAACTTCGCAGCCAACGGGCTGGCGCTCGACGAGCACACCTTCGTGCGCAGCGATGCGTTCGATTACGTCAAGCGCGCCCTGCGCCAGGACAAGCGCTACGACATCATCGTGCTCGACCCGCCGACGTTCGCGCGGGCCAAGAAGCCACGCCGCACATTCGAGGTCAAGCGGCACCTGGGCGAGTTGATCGCAGCCGCCGCCGAAGTGCTGCGTCCGCGCGGCCACCTGCTCATCTCCACGAACTATCGGCAGATGACGCCAGCGATGCTGCGCCGGCACGTCGAGGAGGGCCTCGGCGATCGCCCGCACCGCATCGTGCTGCAGCCCAAACTGCCCGCTGATTTTGCGCCGGATGCCGACTATCAGAAGTCGCTGCTGGTGCGGGTGAGCTGAGCGCGAGGAGTGCAAAGGGGTTGTGCTATCCCCAAGCGTAGCCCTACTTGATCGCCTGTTTCGCCACGACCTCTTCGCGTTCGATCAGCAGGGCCAGCGCCTGCTCGGCGGTTTCCGCGTTGCGCAGGCCGTGGATCACGTCGTCGGTGAGGATGCGCATCATGCGCGCCAGCACGTGCAGGTGGTGGCGATCCTCGTGGCAGCAGATGAGGAAGAACAGGTCGGTGAGGTCGCCGAAGGGCGAGCCGTAGCCGATGCCCTTGCTGAGGCGCGCGAAGCAGATGAACGGTTCGCTGCTGACGTACGGCATGGGCTGGCGCGGGTGGGGGATGGCGATGCCCTTGGGCAGCGCCGTGCAGCAGAGCGATTCGCGGGCCTGCAGCGCGGTCAGCAGGCCCGGCTGATCCCAGAGCAGCCCGGTGCGGTCCGCGAGCCCCGCCAGCTCCAGCAGCACGGATGACTTGGTGCGCGCCTGCAGGTTCAGGTCGATGCCGTTGAGGCTCATCAGCGCCGTGACCAGGTGCTGGTCGATGTCCCGCGTGCCGGCCTCGCTCATGGCCTGCTCGATGGCCCGCAGGCGCGTCTCGTTGATGTCGAGGTTGAGCATGTCCTGCTGCAGCCACTCGGTGACTTCGGCGCGGTTGAAACGCCACTTGCCCAGCACCTTCTGCGCCGGGATCTTGTCACGCTCGGCCATCTTCTTCACGTCGCGCGCATCGAGTCCGACGTGCTTGGCAAATTCCTCAAGAGTCATGTTCTGGTAAGGCATGATCCACCGCTCCGACGAATCGCCAACCCCCTCGTGACAGGCTGTTGGCACTTTGCCAATCGACCGTTGACGCGCGCTCGCGCCCGCCGGTAAGAGAATTCCCGGTGCGCGGGCCTCGGCCTGCCGCCGGAGCCTGGGGGAGCGCCTGGTGTTTCATTTCGAAACCCCGACCAGCCGGGCACCCTCAGGCTCCCTCTTCTATAGCCTGCGGCGTGCACGGCGGCAATGCAGGCCGCTCCCGGACGCGAACCGCGGGCGCCCATGCAACGCGGATGCGCACCCGGTGTCAACCCGTGGCAGGGGGCGTCCGCCCGCGTTAGCATCCGCACCATGTTCGCGTTCCGGCTCATCTCCGGCAATACGGGCTCCGGTCCTCGCTGCGGCGTCATCGAGACGCCGCATGGCTGCGTCCATACGCCGGCCTTCATGCCCGTGGGCACCGTCGGCACGGTGAAGGGCATCACCCCGGATCAACTGGGCGCCACGGGCACGGAAATCTGCCTGGGCAACACCTACCACCTGGCCCTGCGGCCCGGGGCGGACGTCGTCGCCCGCCTGGGCGGCATCCAACGCTTTACCGGCTGGCACCGCCCCATGTTGACCGACAGCGGCGGCTTCCAGGTTTTCTCCCTCGCCGAGCTCAACCGCGTCGACGACTCCGGCGTGCAGTTCCGCTCGCACATCGACGGCTCGCCCGTCGTGCTGACGCCGGAGTCCGCCATCGAGATCCAGAATCAGCTCGGCGCGGACATCATCATGGCCTTCGACCAGTGCCCGCCGCTGCCGAGCCCGCCCGATTTCGTGCGCCAGGCCGTCGATCGCACGATCCTCTGGGCGCGCCGCAGCCGGGACGCGCATCGGCACGACGACCAGGCGCTCTTCGGTATCGTGCAGGGCGGCCTGGACCTCAGCGAGCGGGCGCGCTGTGCGGCTGAACTCGTCGCCCTCGATTTTCCGGGCTACGCGCTCGGCGGCCTCTCGGTGGGCGAGTCCCACGACGACATGATCGCGTGCCTGCGCGAGGCGGCGCCGATGCTGCCGACCGCCAAGCCGCGCTATCTCATGGGTGTCGGCATGCCGCGCGACATCGTCGCAGCCGTCAAGTGCGGAGTGGACATGTTCGATTGCGTACTGCCCACGCGCAACGGCCGCAACGCCTACGCCTTCCTGCCCGCAGGTCCGCTCAAGCTGCGCAACGCCACCCTGAAACTCGCGGACGAGCCGCTGGACGCCGGTTGCGACTGCTACACGTGCCGCACCTTCAGCCGCGGCTACCTCCGCCATCTGTTCATGGCCCGCGAGATGCTCGGCCCCACGCTGGCGTCAATTCACAACATCCGTTTCTTCCAGCGGCTCATGGCCAGAATCCGCGATTTGATTCCCGAGGGTAATCTGGAGAGAATCCACGACGAGTTTCCGGTGACACGTCGGACGCGGGACGTGTCGGCGCCGGAGCCACCGGGTGACCCCTATGCCTAGGGCCGCCCGCCCCGGGTCCAACGCCAGGTTGCGACGGCTCGGCTCGACGTTCATCGCCGCACATGCATGAAAGGACGCTAACATGTCGCTTGCGACACTGCTCATGATCGCGCAACAGGCTTCCCCGGCCGCCAACCCAGCCGCCAGCCCCGGCGGCGGCGCGCCCACCGGTTCGCCCGCGGGCGGCATGAACCTGCTCATCGGCTTGGCCTTCTTCTTCGGGATCTTCTACTTCGTGCTCATGCGCGGCCAGCGCAAGCAGCAGAAGGAACGCAAGAGCCTCATCGACAACCTCGCCAAGAACGACCGCGTCCTCACCATCGGCGGCATCGTTGGCACCGTGGCGACCGTCCGCGACAACGAGGTCGTGATCAAGGTCGACGAGTCCAGCAACGTGAAGATGACTTTCCTCAAGACCGCGATCCAGCGGGTGATCACCGAGACCGATCCGCTCACCGCCGACGAGGGCAAGTCCGGTCGCTAGGGCGTTCGCAATCCACATGTAGCGTCAAGACCCCCTGAGTCGGCGTCATCAACAGGGGCCGATCCGCTGCAGATGGATAGAGCTTGCTCTAGCCCGGCGGCAGCCGACCATGGCCGACACGATCGCCATCAAGTGGTTGCGGGCCCAGAACGTCGCCTTCGAAGTGCTCGAATACAACTTCACGCAGGTGGGCGCCGACCGGGCGGCTGAGGGGGTCGGCCGTCCGCTCGAGATCGTCTGCAAGACGCTGATCGTCGAGGCCAGCGGGCAGAAGCACTGGATCGCGATCGTCCCGGGCGACGTGCGCTTCGACCCGAAGAAGATGGCCCGCGCCATCGGCGCCGACCACGCGGACCTCGCCGACACCGCGGCGGCTGAGAAGATCACCGGCTACCAGGTGGGGGGCATCAGCCCCTTCGCGCTGCGCCGCCCGCTCCCTGCGGTGATCGAGGAATCGCTGCTGGCGGTGGACACGATCATCGTCAACGGCGGCCGCCGCGGCGTCCTCCTCGAAATGGCGACGAACGACATCGTCCGCGTGCTGGAGGCGAAGTCCGCGGACATCTGCCGATAGCCGGAAGGCGGGGTTGGGGGTGGGAAAACGAACGCTGCGTGCGAGACTTCGAACCAAATGCGCTCAATAGTGCAACTATACTTGCACTAAATCGCCGCTACGCGGCTCCTGGAGAATCGCCCGTCGTCACTTCTCCGCCTTCTTGTACCAGTCGCAGCCCGCATCGCCGAGCGCCGCGATCTGGGCGTCGACGTAGGCGATATCCGCGTCGCTGAGGTACTCGCGGAAGCCGCCGACCTTGCCCTTGCGGACCTTGTACGATTCCTTGTCCTGCGCGTCGCCCGGCTGCATCATCTTCCGCTTGAACCCGCCGCCCGTCTCCATCTTCTTCATGTTCTCGAACGACGCGTACGCGACCGCCGCCGGCGCCACCCGCGCAGCATCCGCGACGCCGAGAAACGTCAGCACGCGCGTGAGCGTCTCCACCGGCTCGGCCCGCATCTGCTCGTAGCTGACCGCGAGAAACGCCCGCGGCACGTTGCGGTTGCGGAACCACTGCGTGTAGTAGGCGATGATCTTCGGCGCTCCGAAGCGCGCGTCGCGGAGAAACGCGCTCATCTCGCCCTCGAACAGCATCTCCCGCTTGGCGAGCTGGAAGTAGTACGACACCAGCGTGTCGCGCACGTCACGCACGAGATGCACGACCTTCTTGCCGCGGTACAGGTCGGCGTCGAAGGTGAGCTTGTCGTACGGCCGGAAGTCGAACAGGTACCGGGGCCCGCCGTGCGAGAACATCACCGGCCCGATGCCCGCAGCCCGGCTCGCCTTGTAGGTGTCCAGGAGCCGTTCCTCGGACAGGCTGTAGCGCTCGATCAGCGCCTTGCCCAGCATGACCCGCAACCAGGTTCGGCCGGTCTTCGGGTAGGACACGATGAACGACGCCATGCGCCGGTTCCGGGCCGCAACGCGCACGTCCTTGATGACGCCGCTGGCCCGCTTGCGGATCCGTTCGACCCGCGCCCACGCCCGGGCTGTCTCACTGGCCTTCTGCGCCGCTGCCACGCCTGGGTACTCCATCAAGCCACTGCCGCGCCCGCGCACGGTGAAACCACACAGACTAACATGGCCACGCAAGCGTGGCCATGGCAGTCCGTCGGATGATGTTTCCAGCCGCAAAAGGGAGCGTTACACCTGCGCCAGCCCGGCCTCCAGGTCGCGGATGAGATCGTCGCGATCCTCCAGGCCGCAACTGATCCGGCACCCGCCGGGCAGCACGCCCAGGGCCCGCTTCTCGTCGTCCGGGATCGCCGTGTGCGTCATGTTGTACGGGCACTCGATCAGCGTCTTGATCTGGCCGAGCGACACCGCCAGCGTGATGCAGTACGAATTCTGCGCGATCCAGTCGATCAACCGGGCGGCTGGCTTGCCCGCCTGCTCGGGATCCTTCACGTCGAAGTAGACCATGCACCCGGGCGCGAAATCGCCGCGCGCGTCACGCATCTGCTTGCGGGCGAGCTGGTACTGCGGAAACGACTCGAGCCCCGGATAGAGCACCCGCTCGACCTTCGGATGATCCTCCAGGAACTTCGCCACGCGCATCGCCGTGCTCTGGTAATTCACCATGCGCGTCGCGAGCGAGGGCAACCCATACACCAGCGTCGGCCACGCCGATCGCGGCGAGAGGCTCCCGCCGAAGTCCTTGCGGTAGAGAATGAGCGGGTCGTGCAGCCAGTGCGGTCCAATCACGGCGCCGCCGATGTCCGTCCCGAACCCGCCGATCGACTTGGTCAGGCTGCAGCACACGATGTCCGCCCCGAACGACAGCGGCCGCTGGCAGTACGGAGACGCGAACGTGTTGTCCACCACCACGCGGACCTTCTCGTGCTCCGGCCGATTGACGTTGGCTTCGGCGGCGATCTTCGCCATCTCCTCGATGTCGATGATGGTCATCTGCGGGTTGATCGGCGTCTCGAAGTAGATCGCGCGCGTCTGCGGCGTGATGGCCTGGCGCACGTGCTCGACGTTGGTCAGGTCGACGAGGTCCACGCCGACGCGCTGCCGCGGGAGCCAGTTGCGCATGAGCGAGTAGGTGCACCCGTAGAGCACCTTGTGCGCCACGATGCGATCGCCGGCGGTGCACAGCGTGCACAGGCAGGCGCTGATCGCCGCCATGCCCGACGCGAAGCACAGGGCCATGTCGCCGCCCTCGGCGATCGCCAGGTTGTCCTCGAGCATGCCGCGCGTCGGCTCGTCGAGCCGGTCGTAGATGTAGATGGGGACCTGGCGCGTCTCGCCCTCCGGCGTATGCGCGAACTCGTGAAATCCCTGGGCGCCGCGCGCGACCGAATCGAGCCGGTAGGTCGCGCTCGACGTGATCGGCGGGACGACGAGGTGATTGTATTCCCAGCGCTGCGAGACGTTCTCGCCGTGGATCAGCCGGGTGCGAATGCTGTGCGACGATTCGTTGGGTGACATGGTGTGTTCCTCTGTTCTGGCCGGGACCAGCCGGCCCCGGACGAGCGGATGAAAATGTGCCGCCAGATTATAGAAGGGCCGACCGCTCTCGCCGGGCGGATCGCCGCGAGACCCGGATTTTGCAGAAGTTCCCGCTACCGGGCCGCCTTCAGCTCGATGAGCTTCAGGACCGTCTTTACCTCGGCCTGCGTGCGGACGCCGACGCGCGCCGGACGCCCCTCCGGATACTTGGGGGCAGCTCGCAGCTCCGCCCGCAGATCCTCGGGCAACTCGCTCGCCAGCGCCGCTTTGTAGGCAGCCTCGCCCAACGCCATGCTGGTGAGGATCTTGCCCTTGACCGGCCGCAGGTAGAGCAGGTTCCGCTTCTTGTCCCTGATCACAAATGTCCAGCCGCTCGACTTGTAGAAGCGCCACGCGCCCGCGGCGTTCGGCTCGATGCCGGCTACGCCGTCAACAAGCGTCCGCCAGTGGGTAAATGCCCGCCCCAGAACCTCACGAACATCGGCGTCCGATGGCTTCTTCCCGGCATCGGCGAGCAAGCCGGCTTCAACTGGCTCCCCCATCGGTCAACCTCCCCACGCGCGACTACTGCGGTGTGCCGCAGCCCAGCCACCACGCTTGTGGTGCAAGCCTGCGCCGCCATACAATCTGAATATGCGACCTGCGGATCTGTTGAGCCGGCTCGACGATCGACCGTTCCGTCCGTTCAGGGTCCACCTCTCGGACGGTACGATCCTCGATGTTCCGGATGCTGGAATGGTCATCGTGGGACCGTCAACGGCTGTGCTGCCCACGCGGTTCACGAAGGATGATGAAGGCAACCGGCTAGCCGCGCGCTGGCGCACCATCGATCTGGTTCACATCGTGCAGTTCAGCGACCTGGACGACAAGGACAACGGCAGGCCCCGCCGCAAGGCGTGACGGCCGCCTGCCGACTTCTTCTGCCGCTGGAATTTCCCCGCAACTCAGATGTTCGGCCGGTACGCGTGCAGTTCACGCATGTAGTTGCCGCGCTCGAAGGCCACCGGGTTCGGACAGGTGAGCTGGTTCATGCTGCCCTGCATCTGCTGCAGGCTGGCGTACTCGTGGTCTTCCATCCACTCGCGCATGCCCTCGAGGATGAAGCCCACGGCGCCCACGCCGTTGCGCAGCAGCGTCGCCACCAGCATCGTCACGTCGGCGCCCACCAGCATCATCTTGAGCACGTCAAACGACGTGTAGATGCCCGTCGTGGCCGCGAGGCTGCACTCCAGCAGCGGGTCGAGGATCGCGATCCAGCGCAGCGGCAGACGCATCTCGTGCGGAGCGCTTAGCCGCAGGTCCGGGATAATGTCGAGGTTCTCGAGATCGATGTCCGGCTGATAGAACCGGTTGAACAGCACCAGCCCGTCGGCGCCGGCGTGGTCGAGCTGCCGGGCGAAGTTGGCGAACGCACTGAAGTGCGCCCCGAGCTTCACCGCCACCGGGATGCGCAGGCTGCGCTTCACCTCGCGCACCACGTCGATGTAGCGTTCCTCGATGTCGCGGGCCGAGACGTCGGCATCTGCCGCCACGTAGTACAGGTTGAGCTCCAGCGCGTCGGCGCCCGCCTCCTCCATGAGGGCGGCGTGCTTGATCCACCCGCCGCGCGACGTGCCGTTGAGGCTCGCGATGATGGGAATATCCACCGCCGCCTTCAGCTTGGCGATGTGGTCGAGGTACTCGTCCGGGCCGCGCGGAAAGCCGACCTGCTGCGGCACGTACGACAGCGCCTCGGCGAAGCTGTCGGCGCCGAATTCGATGAAGTGATCGTGCATCGTCGCGTCATGCTCGATCTGCTCCTCGAACAGCGAGTACATCACGACGGCGGCGACGCCGGCATCCTCCAGCTCGCGCACCGTTGCAACCTCCCGGCTGAGCGGCGACGCGCCCGCCACGAGCGGGTTCTTCAGGTCCAGTCCGAGGTAGTTCGTGGAAAGATCCATGTCCTGCGTCTCCGCCGAGGTTTTTCACGCTGTCGGCGCGGTCCGGGCAACCCGCAGCGCCGAACGTCCTGTTCCGTGCCTGCCGCGCGCAGCGCCCCAACCGGCATACCGGCTGGGGCGCCGTCACCGCGACTCAGTTCGTCGTCTCCGCCTGCGGCTCGCGGGCCAGCTCCTCGTAGAGCTTGCGGTTGGCGTTGATCTGCTCCTGCGCCCGCTGCATCAGCATCTTGCCCCGTTCCGGATCGCTCTTCATCAGCATGCGGTACCGGTTCTCCATGTTGGTGTATTCCGTCACGGGGATCTTCGGGGCCGGCGAGTCGAGCTGCAGCGGGTTCTTGTTCTGCGCGTGCCGCCGCGGGTCGTAGCGGTACAGCGGCCAGTGGCCGCAGTTCACCGCCGCCTGCTGGTTCTTCAGGCCGGTCGTCATGTTGATGCCGTGCGCGATGCAGTGCGCGTAGGCCAGGATGATCGACGGCCCGTCGTAGCTCTCCGCCTCGACAAACGCCTTCACCGTGTGGTTGTCGTTGGCGCCCATCGCCACGCTCGCCACGTACACGTTGCCGTAGCTCATGGCGATCATGCCCAGGTCCTTCTTGCGCGTCGGCTTGCCCGCGGCTGCGAACTTCGCCACCGCTCCGATCGGCGTGGCCTTGGACATCTGCCCGCCCGTGTTGGAGTACACCTCGGTGTCCATCACCAGCACGTTCACGTTGCGACCCGAGGCCAGCACGTGGTCGAGCCCGCCGAAGCCGATGTCGTACGCCCAGCCGTCGCCGCCCATGATCCACACGCTGCGCCGCACCAGCATGTCCGCCACGCTCAGCAGGTTCACCGCGTCCACGTCGGTGGCGCCGGCGAGCTTCTGCTTGAGCGCCTCGACGCGCTTGCGCTGCGCCGCGATCGCCGCCTCGTCCTGCTGCTCGGCGTTGAGCAGCTCGCCGGCCAGGTCGCCGCCGATGCGCTCGCCGAGCTTCTCGACGAGTTCACGCGCAAACGCGCTCTGGCGATCCAGGCACAGCCGGTAGCCCATTCCGAACTCGGCGTTGTCCTCGAACAGCGAGTTCGCCCACGCCGGGCCGCGACCGTCGCGGTTCCGCGCCCACGGCGTCGTCGGCAGGTTGCCGCCGTAGATGCTCGAGCAGCCCGTCGCGTTCGCGATCAGCGCCCGGTCGCCGAAGAGCTGGCTGACCAGCTTGACGTACGGCGTCTCGCCGCAACCGGCGCAGGCGCCGGAGTACTCGAAGAGCGGCAGCAGGAACTGCGAACCCTTGACCGAGTCCACCTTGAGGGCGCTGCGATCGTACTCGGGCAGATCGAGGAAGAAGCTGTAGTTGTCGCGCTCGGGCATGCGATGCTCGGCGAGCGGCTCCATGTTGATCGCCTTGCGGCTCGTGTTCGCCTTGTTCTTCGCCGGGCAGACATCCACGCACATGCCGCAACCGGTGCAGTCTTCCGGCGCGACCTGGATCGTGAACTGCAGGCCCTTGAACTCCTTGCCGCGGGCCTCCGCCGACTGGAACGTCTCCGGCGCACCGGCGAGGTGCTTGCCTTCGTACACGTTCATGCGAATCGACGCGTGCGGGCAGACCAGGGCGCACTTGCCGCACTGGATGCACACCTCCGGATCCCAGATGGGAATGTCCTGCGCGATGCAGCGCTTCTCCCAGCGGGCCGTGTCGGTCGGGAAGGTGCCGTCCTCGCACATCGCACTCACCGGAATGTCGTCGCCCTTGCCGGCGATGATCGGCGCCACCACGTTCTGCACGTAATCCGGCGCTTCCGCAGCCACCAGCGGCGGCCGGAACGTCTTGCTCGTCACCTGGGCCGGAACCTTGACCTCGTGCAGCGCCGCGAGCGTCGCATCGACGCCGGCGAAGTTCATCTGCACGATCTTGTCGCCCTTCGCGCCGTAGGTCTTCTTGATCGCCTTCTTGATCTGCTCGATCGCCTCGTCACGCGGCAGCACGCCGGAAATCGCGAAGAAGCAGGTCTGCATGATCGTGTTGATGCGCCCGCCGAGGTTGGCGTCACGGGCCACGCTGTACGCGTCGATCACGTAGAACTTGATCTGCTTGGCGATCAGCGCCTCCTGCACTTCCTTCGGCAGCGTCGCCCAGACCTCGTCCGGACCCGCCGGGCTGTTGAGCAGGAACGTCGCGCCCGGCCGGGCGATGTCGAGCATGTCCATCTTCTCGATGAACTGGTTCTGGTGGCAGGCGACGAAGTCGGCCTTGCTGATCAGGTAGGTGGAGCGGATCGGCTTGTTGCCGAAACGCAGGTGCGAAACCGTCATCGAGCCCGACTTCTTCGAGTCGTACACGAAGAAACCCTGGGCGTAGTTGTCCGTCTCCTCACCGATGATCTTGATCGAGTTCTTGTTCGCACCAACCGTGCCGTCGGCTCCCAGACCGTAGAACACGGCCCGCACGACGCCCGCTTCCTCCGTCGAGAACGACGGATCGAAATCGAGCGACAGGTTCGTGACATCGTCCTTGATGCCCACCGTGAACCGCCGCTTCGGCGCCGCCTGGTCGAGTTCGTCGAATACCGCCTTGACCATCGCCGGCGTGAATTCCTTGCTCGACAGGCCGTAGCGGCCGCCGATCACGCGCGGCATGCCCGGCATGCCGTTGCCGCCGAAGCTGAAGTGCTCGCTCAGCGCCGTCACGCAGTCGAGGTAGAGCGGATCGCCCGTGGCGCCCGGCTCCTTGGTGCGGTCCAGGACCGCGATGTTCCGCGTCGTCTTGGGCAGCGCGGCGATGAAGTGCGCCGCCGAGAACGGGCGGTACAGGCGGACCTTGATCATGCCCACCTTCGCGCCTTCGGCCACGAGCTTCTCGACGCATTCGTGCGCCGCCTCGGCTCCGCTGCCCATCAGCACGATGACCTTCTCGGCGTCCGGTGCGCCCACGTAGTCGAACAGGTGGTACTGCCGGCCGCTGATCTTCGCCCAGCGGTCCATCATCTCCTGGACGATCCCCGGCGCCACGTCGTAGTACTTGTTGCACGTCTCGCGGGCCTGGAAGAACACGTCCGGGTTCTGCGCCGAGCCGCGCAGCACCGGCGATTCCGGCGACAGCGCCCGCTGGCGATGCGCCACGACTTTGTCCATGTTGATCATCGCGCGGATGTCCTCGTCGAGCACCTCGACGATCTTGGACACCTCGTGCGACGTGCGGAATCCGTCGAAGAAGTGCACGAACGGAACGCGCGTCGCCAGCGTCGCGGCGTGCGCGATCACCGCGTTGTCGAGCGTCTCCTGCACGGAGCCGCTGGCCAGCATCGCGAAGCCCGTCGAACGCGTGGCCATCACGTCGCTGTGGTCGCCGAAGATGCTCAGCGCGTGCGTCGCGATTGTGCGGGCGCTCACGTGGAAGACCGCCGGCGTCAACTCGCCCGCGATCTTGAACATGTTCGGGATCATCAGCAGCAATCCCTGCGACGCCGTGAACGTCGTCGTCAGAGCGCCCGTCTGCAAAGCGCCGTGCACCGCCCCGGCTGCTCCGCCCTCGCTCTGCATCTCCGCGACCACCGGCACCGTCCCGAAGATGTTCTGAATGCCCTTCGCGCTCCACGCGTCGGACAATTCCCCCATGCCGGAGCTGGGCGTAATGGGGTAGATGGCGATGACTTCGCTCGCCCGGTAGGCAACGTGCGCAGCCGCTTCATTTCCGTCGATCGTAATCTGACGTCGTTTCATCCTTCGATTCCTGCTCCAGCCACTTCGGGAAACTTGTCCAGGTGCTGCACCGCCTCTTGAGGGGGCGCATGCGGCGACGGCCCTATCCGCCTCTCCTTCCGTTGCAAACCGCGTGCCGCGGTCCCGAAGGCGTCATCGAGCCCGGGAAACCGCCCTGGCGAGCCTGCAGGGGCGGTGCGGGGCTGCACCGCAGCCGCCTCGCGTGTACACAGCCACTGAATCTTCACCAGCTTCCAGGGCGTATCCCGCACCCGCACCCCGCGACTTCCCGTGCTGCGGAACGATCCTCAGGCGCTTGCGGATGTTTTCCCACCGTCCTGCTGCCGGCGGCCCCGGGTCGTGAAAATACGCAGACCCGCGGCCCTGTCCGCCCCCCAACGGAATGCCCGACGGCGCCTAGAATTACTGGGGCGCACTCCGCCCACGGGCATCCCCTCCGGCGCCCCAGAGAGGAGCCGCAGCCATGTCGACCATCCGCAGCAAGTCCGTCAGCGCCGCCGTCGAACGCCAGATGCGCAACTGGGAACTCGCCCGCCAGCAGGAGATCACCGCTCCCGAAACGTCCGCCGCCACCCAGCCCTTCGTGACCATCTCCCGCATGGTCGGCAGCGGCGGCACCGAGGTCGCCCGCCACCTGGCGGCGGCGATCGACTGGCCGCTCTTCGACCGCGAACTGCTCCTGCACATGTCCGGCGACGACGGCGTGCGCCAGCGCATCTATGAAACGCTCGACGAACGCGACCAGAGCTTCATTGAGGAATCCCTACTGAGCTTCACGACCGCGGAGTTTCGCCGCAACGACTACTTCCGCCGCCTCACCGAGACGATGCTCGCGCTCGTGCGCCACGGACACGCGATCTTCCTGGGCCGCGGCGCCGACCTCGTCCTGCCCCGTGGCTGCGGCCTGCGCGTGCGCGTGGTCTCGCTGCCCGCACTCTGTGCCCAGGCGTTCGCCGAACGCACCGGCATGTCCGCGATCGATGCGGCACGCGAGATCGAGCGGATCGAGCAGCAGCGCAGCCGCTTCATCCGCAGCCATTTTCACGAGGAGCCCGACGCGCCCGATCGCTTCGACCTTGTCGCCAATCTCGCCAGCCTGTCGGTGGATGAAACCGTCGAGATGATCCTGGCCGTCATGCGCAAACGCGGCCTGCTGTAGGGTGGGCGCCGCCCACCAAGCCGGCCCGGCGCCGATATTACTTATTTCCCAACGGTCAAACGATCGCGAGATGAAACCGATCGCGAGGAATGTCCAACCTACCGCGTGATCACGTCCGCCACGTCCTCGAGACCCGCCGTGAGCAACCGGTGCCCCTCCTCCGTGATCAGCACGTCGTGCTCGTAGTGCACCGTCTGCGAACCGTCCACGCTGTACACCGGCCAACCCCGCCCCCGCTGCATCACCTGCGCGGTGCCGGCTGCGATCATCGGCTCGACCGCGAGCAGCATCCCCGGGACGATGTCGGCCTGCGCCTCGGGCCACTCGCCCGGCCGGTCGGGCACGTTGTTGGCGATGTGCGGGGCGGCGTGCAGCACCCGGCCGTAGCCGTGCCCGCCGAGGCCGCGAACCAGGTAAAACCCCTGCTGGTCCTCGACGTAGCGCTGCACCGCCCGCGCCCAATGGATCAGCCGCTTGCCCGGTCGCAACTGCTCGAGCCCCTTGCGGATCGACTCCTTGCCGCAATCGGTCAGCCGCTTCACCTCCGGACTCATCGCGCCGAACACGTACGTCCACGCCGCATCCCCAATCCAGCCCTTGTGCAGCACGCCGATGTCGATCTTCAGCACGTCCCCGGCCTGCAGCGGCGCGGTGTGCGCCTCCGCCGTTCCGTGCACCACGCACGCGTTGACGCTCAGGCACGCGTGGTTCGGAAACGGCTGATGCCGAGGAATCTGGTACCCCAGAAAGCATGAGCGGCAGTCCAACGCCTCCAGCGTCTGCGCCACGAACGCGTCCACCGCCTCCAGCGTCAGACCCGCGTGCAGCCACCCCGCCAGCCGCCGGTGCGTCTCCACGACGCACTGCGCGGCGTCGTAGGCCGCCGCCTCGTCGGCTGGCGTCATCCGCATCACGCTGCTTTTCTTCTTGAAAGGTCGCACGGGCGTTTAACACCTCTCTGGGGCATTGATGCCGAGGCACCAGCCAGTCTTCCGCATCATTCCTATTCTTGTGCCCACCGCAAGATTTGCCACTGCCTTTTCATCCGCGGGCAGCACAGCCGCCCCTGACCCTCTGTAGCGGCTGAGGGTTGTTGCGGCCTTGGCGGGTCGGGTATCGTGGTTCGTCGAATCGGTGATTCAATATGTGCGGATGGCGGAGATCAACGCGAGCTGCCTGGATCCTGGCGTCCATTGGCGCCTGCGCAGTCAGTGTCGCGCAGGGGGCACCGCCCGGCGTGCCGGCTGGCACCGACGAGGAATTCGACCGGTTTGTCGCCGCCGTCGGATCGAAGGCATCTGCGGCTCGAACGCTTCGTCGCGCTCCGACCTGGATTGAAGTTGCGGATGATGCGTGGGTCCTCGTCATCGACTGCGCTGGTAACCGCACCTTTCGTCCGGCCCGTTCGCCCGCCGGGGGTGCGGACCTTGAGCGTCATCGCGTCGCCGGCGCCAATGTCAAGCCGGCAATGGCGTCCGCGGTCCGCAGCGAATTGATCGATACCACCTGGCGGCTCGCCGGTGAACTGGCTGACGTCGAGCGAGCCGACGGCACACCCGTGCACGTCAAGCAGGAAGTCCTGCTGCTCTGCCGCCGTTCCGACGGCACCGTCGAGCGTTACGCGGGTCGCTTTCTCGTGCGCCTGTCCGACCTGTCCGGCGGCGGTTACTTCGTGGCTGTCTTCTCGGCCGATCGTGCGCCGGTGCGCGTCGACACCAACGTGCAGAGCCCGCGTCTGACGTCGCTGGTGGATGAACTCGCGGTTCCGCCATCTGACGCGGGGGCCATCACCTGGCGCGAAACGCCGCGCCGCCTGCGCGTGGGTACGTTCTTCGACCCCGACGAGTATCGCTTCGAACTGCAGGCGTATTCCCACGAAGGCGAGCCGTTCATCAACGTCGCGCAGCGCACCGATCCCTTCGGCCGCGATCATTACGACCTAGGGCACCGCGACCTCGTCGACGCCGCCGACTATCGCCGGTCCACGGACTATCACCACTGGTGCTGGGTCTGGTGGAAGCGGTACGGGGGCGTCGGAGCGGTGCGCGGCAACTGGGATCCGCGCACGCACGGTTGGGAACATCCCGGCGTGGAGGTCCGCTTTCATCGCAGCCTGGCGAGCTATCCGCTCGTCGGCGGCGAGCCGCGCGAGACGCGGCGGCGGCAAAAGTCCGACGGGAAGGAGTACGAGTACCCGTTCGCTGAGTGTGCGCAGCTCGAGCCGCCGTTCTACGTGGATCTCGAGCAGTGCGACGTCGCCTGCGTCTTCACGCACGGCGGCAGCGTCGGGACGCGCTTTCGGTTCCGGCGCCAGCTCGACGTGTGGGTGAAGTTCGACCCGCCGCCCGGAACTGCGCTCGGTCAGCGCCGCCTACGCCACCTGTTCCTCGAGGGCTGCAGCACGATGGCGTACGTGGCGGAGCCCAATAAATGCACGCTCTTCGACGCGTGGGCGCTGAGCGGCTTCATCGGCGGCATACGTACGATCTGCGGCACCGATGGCGAACACACTTCGCTGGATCGCTCGGGTTGGCGTTTCTACGGGCGCTACAACAAGGGGGATTCCATCAGCGACGCCTGGACCCTGGCCCAGGTCGACGAGCGTCCGGGCAACAACGCCGTTACCGCCGCTTTCGCCGCGACCCGCGCCGAAGCGCTCACGACGCTGCTGGAGAGCCGTTTCAGCACGAAGCGCGCCGGGGCAGCGTGGTGCGCCGTGTCGGTATGGACGGACCCCGAGCAGAAGTGATCGCGCCTCGGCGCGCAACCGGTAATCCGGTCCATCGCGAGCAGCGCTATTCGGACTTCGGTTGTTCGGTGTATGCGTCGATCGCGACCGTGCGGCTCGCGTCGTTTGTGATGCCGCCCATCGCTCGCGTGTCGGTACGTTCGTGGATGCGCACGAGCGCTTGTCCATTCCGGACACCTCGCAACGTGTAGACCAGGCTGACGTGATGGCCGTCCGAGAGGCTGCAGCGGTCACCAGCGGACAATGTGACTTGCTGGACCGCTCGGCGCTGATGGTCGAGCATCGTCAGGGCCGGGCCGTGGTCGCCCGTCTCCGCATCGACCAAGGTTACCGTGCCGTTCGCGTGCAACGCGACCGTTTGAATCCCCCAGAGCCTGCCGGTCTCCTGGCTGTATCGAATCGTCGCGCTGTTCTGCGCGCACCCCGCCTGGGCCAGAAGTCCGACCGCGACGACCGGTAGCCATGCGCTTCTCATCAACCGCCTCCGGACGTGTCCGCCAGTGCTTCCAGCCGCTCGATGATTTCCGCCAAGCGGCTGCGCAGGGCCCGCGGCGCCTGCGTGATGGCTGCCAACAGGCCGGAATTGAGCGTATCGGTGCCGCCCTCGTCCGCGAGCGTCCGCAGCCGGTCCAGCGCTCGGTAGGTGTCCGCCACCGCTCGGGAATACACCGCGCCGGTGAGCGCCGCGAGCAGCAGCAGCGACACGCACAGCCCCGAGAGCACCGCGCCGCCCGACAGCGTGTGCACGAGCAGTTTCAGGCTCTCCGTGACGTTGACGCCATCCGCACCAGCCGTCGCAAGCCAGGCGGCGAGGAGCGGCTGAACCAGTGGAAACCACAACAGCACGCTCAGCGTGATCGCGCCGCGCACCATGCGGCCGAACGCACCCGCGCGGCGTTGCATGTGCGTCGCGGCGATCGTCTCGCGCTGCGTCTCCGCCAGGCCGCGCGCGTCCGCGGCGAACGTGCGAGCGATTTCGTCGGCGTCCGGCAGGTCAGCCGCTGCCCGCGGCGACAGGCCCGCAAGCCGTGCCCGAATCGCCGCCACCAGACCATCCGCCCGCTCGCGAATCCCCACCCCGTCCTGGCGGAACGGATCGGGCGCTTCGGGCGAACCCAATCGAGGCAGCAGCGCCCGCATCCCCGCCAGCGCCGCCCCGATCGCCATCAGCGGCGACGCGACCGCACCCAGCAGCGGCCAGCGCGCCACCCTCCGCCGGAACAGGCTCGCCGACCACGTCGCAAACAGCATGTCGGCGCCGTTCAACCGCCGCAGCACCGCGGCGCAGTATTCCGGCGAGAAATACCGCGCGGCCAGATCGTTCAGCGTCTCCTCGTCCAGCGCCCGCTCCAACCGGGCCAGCAGGGCTTCCGGCTGATAGTGCTGCCGCAACCGCTCGGCCTGCGTGCGCAACTGGAAGGTGAGGTTGGCCTGCTTGTTCGCCTCGGCGACGTCGCTGGTGGGCGCCGTGGTCAGCCGCTCGCGCAGCGCCGTGAAACGGCCCAGCAGCTCATCGACCGCCTGCGCCATCTCCCCATTGAGCCGCGCTGCGTCCACCGCCCGGCTTCGGGCGATCGCCGCGAGCATGTCGTCGTGCGTGCGGTAGCGCGCCGAGACCAGGAACGATCGCGCCCGGCCGTCGTCCGCATCGCAGCACGACACCTGGCGGCGCAGCGCCTCCGCCGCCCGCGCCAACTCCACCTGCGGCGGCTGATTGCTCTGCGCGATCAGCCAGTCCATCTTGTTGACCACGTACGCGAAGTTCGCCCGCGCCTTGAGAATTCGCTCAACCTCGTCGATCGCCCGCACGTCGCCCACCTTCTTCGGCGTCGTGACCCAGATGATCCCGTCGAGCACGCCGGCGATCCTCCGGACCGCCGCCAGGTGATCGGTGAAGAGCGAGTCGAAATCGGGCAGGTCCACCAGCACCAGTCCGCGCATCGTATCGGGCGCCGCGTCCACGTAGCGGATGTCCAGCTCCTCGAGCCCCGCGAATCGTGCGGTCAGCGCCGGCCGGTCGCGGCTGGTCAGGTACGCCGACGGCGCGAACGTCCCCTCGCCGTAGTCCACGCCGCGATCGACCACGTCGCCCCCCGCGAGCGCGTTGATCAATGTGCTTTTCCCAACATCCTTCCCGCCGACGATGCCCCAGACCCACAGCGTGTCCGCCAGCGCCCGGCCGCCTCCGTGCTCCATGGGCAGCGCGGCGACGTCGAGCAGCTCCGCCAGCTCGGTGTTGACGTGCTGCAGGGCGAGTTCCTCACGGCGGGCGATATCAGCCATCTCACGCCCTCCCCGGGGTGGACACGTGCATCAGCGCGGTCAGGATCGGATCGGTCATCTTGAGGTGTCGGCGCGGCATGCGCTGCAGGTTCGCCTCCCACTGCTCCGCCAGCGACTCGCGCAGCAGCGACTGGTACGCCCGCACCGTCGTCTGGTACGCCGCGTACGCCGGCGAACGCTGCACCAGGCGGCTGATGCCCTTGCCCCCCAGAAAACCCGCAACGGACGCCGCCACCCACGCTACGGTAAATCCCGCACCGCCCAGAAAGAGCAGGTCCGCGACCAGCAGCGGCGTGCCGATCGACATGGCTGCGATGTCGCCTTGGCGGCTCTGGGCCTTTGCTTCATCGCGCCACGCGTCGATGTGCGCGCGAATCCGCCGGCCCCACTCGTTCGCATCAATCGGCGGCGGCGACCACTGGTTCTGCCAGGCGGCAGCGGCGGGCAGGTAGTCGTTGGCTGCCACCTGCTCGTCGATCCGCGCGGTCGCACGCCCGAAGCGGATCTCCAGGTTGTGCCGCAGCGTTTCCGCGAGCGCATCCTGCCGCTTGTCGAACTCGACCTCGCCGGCTGCCTTGCGGCCCATCAACCCGCCCAGCCGCCGGCCCACCTGCCGGGCCAGGTCGTACAACGGCACGAACCGATGGCCGAGCCCGAGAAAACCACGTTCGTCCGGCGTGAGCAGGTCGAGCGTGAGGCTCGTGTCCCGCGCAATCTGGGCGAGTTCGTTGTGCACAGCCCGCTGCAGCGCATCGTAGCGCTCGGCCCGCGACACGTTCTCCGCGATGACCGCGCTCGCCCGCTGGGCCAGGTGATTGGCCAGCGCCTTGCGGCGATCCGGATGCGCTTTCGCCCGGATCCACTCGAGCAGCGCGTGCCGCGTCGCGTCGGTTACGGGCCGATACCCGCTGCCGGGCTGAAATTCGCTCACGCAGTGGCCCGACGCCCCATTCTGCTCCGCCACGCCCGCGACGCGCTCGCGTTCCTCCGCGCCGAGCGCCGGAGCCTGCTCCGTTCGGTTGAAGACGATGAACACCCGCGGTCCGTAGTTTCGCGCGGTCGCCAGAAAGTCCTCAAAGATCGCCGCGTCGAACCAGCGTTCCTCGTCCACGACCACGATCAACGCGTCGAAGTAAGGCAGCAGGCTGCGGGTGACAGCGCCCTCGTCCGCTGCGGACCGGCTGGTGACGTCGGGCAGGTCGCAGAGCACGACGTTGGCAAGTTCGGAGCCGGCGTGCGCAGCGAGGTGCACTGCGTCGGCGCTGCCGGTCGTCGGCTGACCCTCGGTGAATGCCTCCGCCCGGTACTCGGCGAAGAGCAGGTCAGCCGCCATCCACTGCCGGACGCCCTCGACTCCGTCCGGCGTCGCCGCCACGATCGGTCCGAGCGTCTCGTGCGCGTGGGCGCTGATCGCGCTGAGCTCCCGCCCAACCAGCGCGTTGAAGATCGTGCTCTTGCCCGAGGACGCGCCGCCGACCAGCCCGATCACGGCGGGGGCGTCGGTGGCGTGATGCAGGAAGCGCAGCGCAGAGCACGCGTGCGCGTCGCGCACCGACCAGCCCAACGCGGCGCCGCCCAGCGCGGCGCGCGTGTGGGGATCAGCCAACTTCGCCAGTTGATCGTCGTGATGGGCCATCGTTACCTGCCGCGTTCGCGCCGGTTTGCCGTGCTTGTACGCCAAGCACCGGCGCATTTCCAGTTCGACGCGCAGCGGAGGTTATTTCCGAGGCGGGCGGGAGGCGAAATGTGGAAAACGGGGCAAACGCGGCTCAGTCGCGCCGCCGCTCGCGGCGCGTCAGCCACAGGCACGTGTCGGTGAACCCGATCAGCCCGACGATCGTCACCAGAATCAGTCCGAGGATCTGCGCATTGTTCATACCGGCTGCACTCCCGGGGTGCCCGGATGCGGACGTGAAAGCTCGACCGGCTGCCGTCCGGCGTCGCAATTCCGCTCTCGTCCCCGGTTCGACGTTACAATATATGCATCCACGCCGGCGCGGTTGCGGCAAAGACTGCCGATCCATCCCCCGGCCACGCCGAAAGACCGATAATCTCCAGCCCCAGCGCAGGTCCGAATTCGAACGCCAACTTGTTTACGTGGGTGGTCCGTTCCGCCGACGTATTGGATAGTGAATACCGGAGTAGCCCGCGCGGTCCCCGCGCAGCCGGCGTGAGCTCACGCCGGGCTCGTATTCATTCCAACTCGCCGCTGCGCGTCGCCGTGGCGACCGGGTCCGAATCAGGAGCTGAGTGATGAATCGATTGTCGGTGACGATGTCCTCGGTTGCGGCGGTTCTGCTGCTGGCCGGGTGCCACGAGCAGAAGGCGCAGGAGCGCGTGTCGACCGTTTCGCTGCGCTTCGCCATGCCGCCCAGCAACGCACGGTATGCGCTGGCGCCGGTGGACGATGTCCAGAACGCGAGCGACACCTACGCCCAGGGCGAAAACACCGCGCAGGCGCAGGATCCCAACGCGCCGGCGGTCGAGTTCACCGAGATGGCGACCGCCAACTACGACGAGATGAACGCGCTGGCCCACGCCGAGCGCTACTTCGTCACGATGTGGGGCGGCCCCTACGACGGCAACGACGTGACGTACAACGATCTCGACCTGGTCCCCGGCGACTACACGTTCGCCCTGTGGGAGCAGGATCCGGCGACGACCGTGCAGGGCAACCTCACCGTCAACGCGCCGAACAGCGTGCTGCTCGACGTGCTGCACCAGTGGCAGACCCGCGTGCCCGAGCTCAAGCAGCAGCTCACCTACGAGGCCGAGGTGGCCGGCCGCGCCAACACCGATCCCGAGGCGTTCAAGAGCTTCCAGCGCGAGCTGCGGGCGCTCGATCGCCTGGCGCACAAGATCAACCGCGCCGTGTGGTGGCAGGAGAACTGGCACAAGCAGTACGAGCCCAAGTACGAGCAGTTCGTCAACGAGGCGATCGTGCTGGTGCTGCCGGGCGACGAGCGGCAGATCGATCCGCGGACGCGCGCCGCGTTCTGCTCGGCGGACATCGCCAACGTCCGCACGGGTGACCCGCTCACCAAGGTTCTCGTCGTGGCGGACTTCGACACCACCCGCTGGAAAACGCGGATCGTCGACGGCCTCTGGCGAGAGCTGACCGCGTGCAAGAACGTCATGTGGGAAGAGGTCAACCGCTACGAGCGCCGCAAACGCATCCTCGACATCACCGACCACCTCTACAAGAACGACGCGGCCTTCGTGAACAACGAGTGGCAGCTCCAGGCGGCCTTGTCGGCGATCGCGATGGTCAACGAGCAGCTCGACGATCTGTCGGAGCGCCGCGTGGCCCTGGCCTACGCCGCGGGCCTGACCGCACCGGATCAGCCGTATACCTCGCTCGACGGCGAGCAGTACGACCTCGAGCAGGAAAAAACGATGCTCGCCGCGGAGAAGACGCGGCTCGACACGATGTGGGAAGCCGCCGGCGCCGAGACGCCGAAACGCGTCGACCTCGCCGCCGCCCGGCAGCGCTACGCCCGCGCGATCGAGCAGCTCGACGCGCGCCTGACCAACCTGCAGGACAACCGCGTCGCGCTCGGCAAGCTGCGTGACGCGAGCCAGGTGCTGCACCGCAGCAGCGATGCCCGCGTGCTGGCCGCCGGCGTGATCGGCAACGACGTGCCGTTCAACATCCGCCAGGCGATCGCCCGCGACGCGCTGCTCACCGTCCGCCTGCAGAGCCAGGGCACGCTCTTCGCGCCCAAGGGCGCGGACGTGGCCAAGGTGCGCACGGCGTCGCATCGCGGCTTCTGAGCCCACCGAATCACGAGAGAGAGAGCCCATACGCGGGTCCGGCGAAGCTCACTTCGCCGGACCCGTTGCCATTGTGGGCCAGCTCAATCCGGCCGATGGTCGGTTGGGAATTCACACGGGCCGGCCTCCGGGGCGATGAGCGCGTTCAGCCGGTCCACCAGCCAGGTCTTCTCCGCGTCCTCCAGCGTGACGCCCAGCACCGGCTGCGGCGACGCGCCCGCCACGCCGACCGCAAAGACCGGCGCGCCGTTGTCGTCGTGATGGTGCACGAGTTCCGCGCGGGCGCCGGGCGCCAGCACGATCCGCTGCCCGCGGCGAAGCGGACCCAGGCGGCGTTCGATGCGCAGTTCCTCGGCGTCGGCCTGCAGCCGCGTGGACTCGTACTTGAGCCTGACCCACCAGGCGAGCAGGGCAATACCCGCAACGCCGGCGCCGCCGAATCCACTCGTCAGAACGATGTCCCTCAGCGACCAGCGGGCGCCCGCCACGAAGAGATCGGGCAGGAAAAACGCGGCGTAGAAGAGGCCCAAACCGACGCCAATGGCTCCCAGCCACCCGGTCGTGCTCACGCCGGTCCGGCCGGCGGGCAGGTGGAGCACGACGCGTGCCGGCGACGCCTCCAGTTCACGGATGCCGCTGTCACGCGGCAGACCGGGCGGCGCGGTGCCCGCAGCAGTCGGGCGGCGCCGTGGCTGACTGTCGCGCAGCCGGCGCACGACGGGCACCCCCAGGGCGATGGGGACGACGCAGAACGCGAGGCCCGCGAAGAGCAGCGGGGCGGTCGCGGTCCAGGAGAGGCCGGGCTCGAGCAGTGCTTCGCCCGGGTCCGCCGGGTTGTAGTGCACCTTCACGCGGCGGCCGACGGGGTAGCGGGCGACGACCGACTCGGCGGAGGCGGAGCGGCTGGTGGATACCCGCGTGGCCGTAACGCCACTCGCGGTGTATTCCGTACCTTCCACGGTGTAGCAGTAGGTGATTTCCGGTTCGTAGGTCCACGTGCCGGCAGCCACGCCGTGGTGCACCGGGGGCGTGTGGTCGGCGCGCTGCCGTACGGAGGAGCGGATCACCTCGCCGATAACCGACGGCCAGTGGGATGTCGTCCAGGCGTGGTGGATGCGCACGCCGGCCCAGCCCGCCACGGCGACGCCGGCGAGCAGGCAGACCGCCAGAAAGCCCGCGATCACGCGCGTGGCAACGCGCTGCTGGGGCGTCAGCTTCTTGGGTCTCTTGCGATTCCTGGGGCTCATCCATCCCGCTCCGAATTCACGACGCTCAGCCTAGCGGGGGTGACGGGATTTCGCGATTACACAGCCGCGTGGCGTTTTGAATGGGGGAAATACGCCGCTCAGCGGATGCCGCTGGTGGCCTGCGGGCGGTTCTGGTCGTAGTCCCAGGCGGCTTGGCCTTCACGCTTCCACCAGAGCAGGATGTCGTCGAACGCGCGGGCGAGGAAGTAGGGTGAACGGTCCTCACCGAAGCCGAAGTCCTTGCCGCTCAGTTCCTGGATCCACTCGCCGGCGCGGAGCAGGTGCGAGGGAATAGCCGCACCGGAGGCCGCCAGCGCCGAGGCCGGCAATTCGGGCCCCTCACGCCGCTCGATCACCGCGATGAGCACGGGGATGGCGAGGGGGCGGTCGGTCGAGAGCATCTGGTTGGTCACCATGCGATTGTTCAGCGGCTGGGAAAACCGCGCCGGGTCGAGGACCGCGTCGCGGAGCAGCTTGAAGTCGTCGATCTCGCCGAACTCCGCGATGAGGCGGACCATCTCCTCCGTGGTCGGCTCGCCGTTGCGGATGATCTCCTGGACGAAATCGAGCGGCGCCCGCGAGCCGGCGCGGACGAGCCGCTGGGATATCGAGTAATCGATGAGGCGGCCGTTCTGGAAACGGGTCTCGAGGAAGGGTCGGACGACGCCGCTCTGGCCCAAGGCAATCAGGGCGTCGGCCGTGTCGAGCTGCTGGGGCCGGTCCGTGTCGGGTCGCTCGAGGAACCAGCGCACCGCGTCGTCCGCGGACATGCCGTGCGTGGCGTCCCACCAGTCGCGGACGACCGCGCTCTGGGCGGCGTGCCGGTCGGCGGCCCACTGGGAAAACAGCGGCTGATCCGCGGCGCGCAGGTTGTAGCCGTTGAGGGGGTGCTGAAAGCGGCACAACGTGATGGCCTGGAGCAGCGCCAGGCTCACGTCGCCCACGCGAAAGACCAGCGGCTCGTCGCCGGTCCGCAGGTCGGAGACCGTCGTGCGCGTGGCCCGCTGATCGTCCAGCGCCGCGATCAGCGCGGGGATCGCGCGGCGGCCCTGCCGGAACAGGTCGTACGCCGACGCGGACGCACCGGGGATGGCCCGCTGGGCGAGCACGGTCCAGGCGAGCTGCGGTTCGAAGGTGATGGTCTGCAGCGGCGCCATCAGCAGGCCGGGATTGACGCGGGCCTCGGAGAGGTTGGCGATCAGGGCGTCGATGTCCGCCGGGGCGGCGACGCCCGTCGTGGATGCGTCGGCGAGATTCAGGCGGATGCTGGCGAGCAACGCCTCACACGGCGGGGCCGCTGACCGGTCGGTGGCGGCTGCGAGGTCCGCCTCGAGCCGCCGGGCGCAGGCGCTCCACGCGGCGCCGTCGTCGATCATGCGGACCACGTCGCGGCGGGTCTCGGGCAGGCTGATGCTGCCGACGTCGGCTGGATCCGCCGCCTCAGCCGCGCGCGCGGGGGCCGGCAGCGCAGCCGCCAGCAGGGCGGCGGCGAGCGCATGCAGCGTCCGGCGCGGCGTCCTCGACCTGTGAATACTCAATGCGTCCTCGACCGGGCCTCTCGGCGCAGCTACGCCTTGACCACCTCTACGCCTTGACCACCTCTACGCCTTGACCACCTCTACGCCTTGACCACCTTGCGCGCGACGCGCTTGCAGCCCGCCGTCGCGTTGCGGGTGTCGACCACGAGCTGGGCGTGATCCACGATCCACTGATAATCGTACGAGGAGTGATCGGTTGCAATCAAGACGCAGTCAAAGCCCTTGACCGACGCGGGCGTGAGCGGGGTGCTCTTCATCCGCAGGTCGTGCTCACGCTGCTTGTGGGTCTGCTTGAAGAAGGGGTCGTTGTAGGCGACCTTCGCGCCACGCTCGCGCAACAACTCGATGATCTCGATGGAGGGCGACTCGCGCAGGTCGTCCACGTCCTTCTTGTAGGCGAGTCCGAGCACGAGCACCTTCGAGCCGTTCAGCGGCTTCTTGTGGGTGTTGAGGGCCTCCGCGGTCTTGTGCACCACGTACTCGGGCATGTCCGTGTTGATCTCGCCGGCCAGCTCGATGAACCGCGTGTTCATGCCGTACTCGCGGGCCTTCCAGGTGAGGTAGAACGGATCGATGGGGATGCAGTGGCCGCCGAGCCCCGGGCCGGGGTAGAAGGCCTGGAAGCCGAACGGCTTGGTGGCCGCCGCCTGGATCACCTCCCAGACGTTGATGTTCATGCGGTCGAAGAGCACCTTCATCTCGTTGACCAGCGCGATGTTCACGCAGCGGTAGACGTTTTCGAGGATCTTCGCGGCCTCCGCCACCTCGCAGCTCGAGACGGGCACCACGGTCTCGAGCGCGGCGCCGTAGAGCGCCTTGGCCACGGCGAGGCTCTTCGGACCGTAACCGCCGACCACCTTGGGAATCGTCGTGGTCGTGTGCGTCTTGCGGCCGGGGTCCTCGCGCTCCGGGGAAAACGCAAGAAAGAAGTCGCGCTCCACCTTGAGCCCGCCGGCGGCGAGCAGCGGGAGCATGAGCTCGCGCGTCGTGCCGGGATAGGTCGTGCTCTCCAGCGCAACGAGGTGCCCCTTGCGCAGGTACTTCGCAGCCACCTCGCACGTCTTCTGCACGTACGACATGTCCGGCTCGCGCATCTTGGTGAGCGGCGTGGGCACGCAGATGATGATCGCGTCCACCTTCTTCAGCTCGGCGAAATCGGAGGTCGCGCGGAAGCGGCCCTCCTTGCGCGCCTTGGCGATGAACTCCGAGGTGATGTGCTTGATGTAGCTCTTGCCGGCGTTGAGCATCTTGATCTTGCGTTCGTCCACGTCGAAGCCGACGCACTTGAAGCCGGCGTCGTAGAACGAGCGGGTCAGCGGCAGGCCGACGTAACCCATCCCGATAATACCGACGACGAAGGAACGGTCGTTGATGCGCTCGATCTGCTGGCGATGTAGCACGTGTGGGATCTCCCGGTGCGGTGTCTTTTTCCTCGAAACGGTCGGGCCATGATAGGAGCGGCGGTGGCCCGTGCAAGACGAACCGTTGCCACGCGCCGGTCGTATCCCTATCATCGCCGCTTCGCGACCGCCAGGGCGCTCGGGGTGCGCCTTATCGGTCGCAGCGCAGATGCGCCTGCCAGCGCTGGTATCGGCAGGTGCCGGACCCGGCTGAACCGCACCCCTCCGTGAGCCGCCGCATGAGCCATTCGACCCGTCCCGGCGAAATCGCCCTCGCCCGTCCGGATATCACCGACCAGGAAATCGAGGCTGTCGTGGCGGTGCTGCGCAGCCCCAACCTCTCGCTGGGCCCCAAGGTGCCCGAGTTCGAGGAGGACTTCGCCCGGCTGTGCGGGACCGAGCACGCCGTGGCCTGCAACAGCGGCACGAGCGCCCTGCACATGGTCGTGCGGGCGATGGGGCTCGGCCCGGGCGACGAGGTGATCACGACGCCGTTTTCCTTCGTGGCCTCGGCGAACTGCATCCTGTTCGAGCGGGCCAAGCCGGTTTTCGTGGACATGGATCCGCAGTACTGGTGCCTGGACCCGGCGCGGATCGAGGCGGCGATCACGCCCGCCACCAAGGCGATTCTCACCGTCGACGTGTTCGGCATCATCCCCGATATGGACGCCATCCGCGCCATCGCCCGCCGGCACAACCTGCGCGTGATCGAGGATTCCTGCGAGGCAGCCGGCGCCACTCGGGGCGGCGCCGTGGCAGGCTCGCTCGGGGACGCGGGGGTGTTCGGCTTCTATCCCAACAAGCAGATCACGACGGGCGAGGGCGGCATGGTCGTCACCGACGACGCGGAGATCGCCGCGCTCTGCCGGTCGATTCGCAACCAGGGCCGCGCGGCGACGGCTGGCTGGCTCGCGCACGAGCGCCTCGGCTACAACTTCCGCCTCGCCGACATCAACTGCGCCATCGGCGTGGTGCAGGTCGCGCGGCTGCCGGAAATCCTGGCCGCCCGGGCGCGCGTGGCGGCGCTGTACGACGCGCGGCTGAAGGATGAGCCGCGGCTCACGCAGCAGGCGACGCCGCCGGGGAGCACGAAGAGTTGGTTCGTGTACGTGGTGAAGCTGGCGGACGACTACCCGGTGGGAGCGCGGGACGAGATCATGGCGGGCCTCCGCGCCGCGGGGATCGGGTGCAACAACTACTTCTCGCCCATCCACCTCCAGCCGTTCTACCAGGCGGACCTGGGCTGCCGCGCTGGAGATTTCCCCATCTGCGAGACGGTCGCGAACCGCACGATCGCCCTCCCGTTCCACGCCTTCCTCACCGAGCAGGACGTCGACCGGGTGGTAAGAACCTTGCGCAGCCTGTTGTGAACAACCGCAGAGACGCAGATAACGCGGAGAACGGCGGTTCTTGATAGCCGGTCGACGGTCGCAGGTCGCAGGTCGAAGGTCCAAGGTCGCAGGCATAAGGTCGCACGCCGTCGGGCCCGCTATTGCCTGCCGTGCCGGGTCCTTCAGAACCCCCCACGCCAACGGGGGGCCGGGCCACGCAGTGCCCGCCGTGCCTCCGGACTCCAGCCTGCCCACCTCCGGCTGCACGTCCGAACCCCCACGCCAGTGGGGGCCCCAGCCGCGCAGCGGCTGGCGGTCGTTGGCTGAAGGCTGAAAGCTGACCGCTGACAGCTGATAGCTTCCCCGGGGATATCACACTTGGCCACCAATCCGGCATTTCTCACCGTAAATCGTTGCCGGCGCCGGGCTTGCGCCTCGCATCCGGAATGCACCTGTTGTCCGCGTCACGCAGAGTACGCTGAGGCGGCAACGGCATGGCTTGAACAAGGAGGCAAAGGAGGACGGAGTGTCTGGGGTGGGTCAAAAGCCACACTGAATGCTGAACCCGACCAAGGCGGGAGCGTGAAGGAGGTGGTCATCCAGATAGTCGCTCTCGGCGGCCTGGGCCGGCGGGTGACTGAACGCGACCAAGGCGGGAGCGCTCAGGTCGTGACGAATTCGGGTGATCTCGATGGCACCACCGTGTATCTTTACCATGGGCAGCAGATCATCGAGACGCGGGACGGCTCGGGGAACGTGGAGCTGCAGGTGTACCACGGCACACGCTACATCGACGAGGTCGTCGGCCTGAGGGTGAAGGACCTCGGCCGGCTGTACGCGTCCCAGGACGCCAACTGGAACGTCACCGCGCTGACCGACCTCACCGGCCGGGTGATCGAGCGCTACTGGTACAGCCCGTACGGCGAGCTGGAGGCCGTCGTGGCGGCCCACCCGTTCGATTACGACGACGACGGCGACGTGGACGCCGACGATTACGCCGTGACCACCAACGGTACGTGCAGCGGCTCAGCCACCGGCGACTGCCGCCGGCTGGACGCCAACGCCGACGGCGTGCTGGACGGTGCCGACCGCACGGCCGTCGCCGCGTACCTCGCCACGCTGGACAGCGACACCGAGCTGCAACGCGTGCCAGCCGCCACCCACAGCCGTCGCGGCAACCTCTTCGCCCACCAGGGCCTGGTGCTCGATCCGGAGATCGGGTCGTATCAGAACCGGGCGCGGCAGTATGCGCCCGGGGCGAAGCGGTTTATGCAACGCCATACTTGGGCCCTAGCAACCAAGGCGGGACAGACTCTCGAGAGCCAGCCCACCGTCGCTGCAAGCGGCCGATCTGATGGGTGGATTGCGAATGGGTATGACAGAACGTATTCAGTTACGTCGGTCAATTCGGACCAGCAGCAATCTGATGCCGATGATGTCAATGGAGATGGGCTTCCGGATCAACGGCGCGAATGCGGCATTAGGAAGTGTCGAAGGTGGGCAGACGCGATTGAGACCCTCATCGTCGGACATACTTGGCTTGAAGCCGACGAGCCTGGTGGCGGCGTTACGTGCTACAGTTTTCCCGTTGGGTGGTTTTCATGTACTCACAATGCGCTTACGACTTGTCGCACGCTGAAGGTCAGGAATACTGGATCAAGTAGTCCACATCAAGGTGCAGGTAAGCCCTGCAACAGTATGAGCTGCAACGAGATTGCGACTTGCGTTGGCTGGGAGATGGCGTGGTGGGACGAGCACCAAAGTTGGCGTCCCTGGAGGAATTGCATTAATGCTGCGGAGGACGTTATGAATAGGTGCTGCATGGAATAGACTGAATTATGTCGACACGCGATACAGCCAAGCAATCCCGACTCTCGAGACATGTGTCAGCTGCATGTTCCATTATCGTATTCGCAGTGAGCTGTTGGCTGATTGTCGGCATTCCACTTGTCGTACTTGGCAGCTTGGAGGTTCGTTTTGATATCGCTGCGGTGGTTAGCCCCCTCGTCGCTGTCCCGATCGCATACCTTGTTTCACGTAGAGTATATGTAGCGCTTCGATGGAAGAACTTGTGCTCGCGCGGCCAGTACTGTCAAACTTGTCAATACAGTCTGGTAGGGAATGTGAGCGGGATCTGTCCAGAATGTGGAACGCCGATCGATCGGGAAACCTGACCACTGGCGCAGTATGGTTCTGAGCTCTGACAATGGCCAACCGAATGCTCAGTGGGGTCATGGCACTTTCGACGGCTTGGGGAACGTGGAGGTGCAGGTGTACCATGGCACGCGCTACATCGACGAGGTCGTCGGCCTGAGGGTGAAGGACCTCGGCCGGCTGTACGCGTCCCAGGACGCCAACTGGAACGTCACCGCGCTGACCGACCTCACCGGCCGGGTGATCGAGCGCTACTGGTACAGCCCGTACGGCGAGCTGGAGGCGGTCGTGGCGGCCCACCCGTTCGATTACGACGACGACGGCGACGTGGACGACGACGACTACGCTGTGACGACAAATGGCACGTGCTCTGGCGCCGCAAGCGGCGACTGCCGCCGGCTGGACGCCAATGCCGACGGCGTGGTGGACAGCGCCGATCAGACGGCCATCGCCGCCTACATTGCCACCCTCAACAGCGACACCGAGCTGCAGCGCGTCCCCGCCGCCACCCACAGCCGCCGCAGCAACCTCTTTGCCCACCAAGGGCTGGTGCTCGATCCGGAAATCGGGTCGTATCAGAACCGGGCGCGGCAGTATTCGCCGCGGGCGAAGCGTTTTATGCAGAGGGATCCACTGATCGAATCTCACGTAGCCCGTAGCGGATACGCCGACGGTCAAAACTTGTATGTCGCCACCGCAGCCAGTCCACTTGCCCGAACCGATTGGTCTGGGCACACAAGTATCCTATTCTATGATGAAGGTTCTACGCCTGGTTTCGGACAGGTCTCTGGATACGATCAATCTTGGCCTTTCGATAAGTGCGCAAAGTGCCAAGATTATCTAAATAAGATAACGGATGACTCGGCCGACAGACTTGACATTGGGGCCCACGGTTGCACTGGCGGCGGAGGGTACGTAAGGTGCGGGAACTCACGACCTCCCAGCACTATTCCAGCGGGCACATTATGTGGAAAGATGAAGGACGGCGGTACGATCAATTTCCTGAGTTGTCAGTCGGGGAGAGATGGTCCAGGAGGCACGAATGGGCAAGCCGAACATGTTGCCAGGAACAGCAAATGCAAGCAAAAGAACGTGACCGTTTGCGGATGCGAAGAGAGCACCGAGTGGAGGGATTCAGCCCCTACAAGCTGGAATTGTCCAGGGGCATGGAGCTGCTTCAACGATAACAATACGCCAAACAAGACCTCTCCAGCTACGCCACCAAGCTTTCCTCCAGGGGTCTGATCTGCGATGGATACAAACTGTACAGCCGAACTCAATAAGTCTCGCACGGGCGACGAACCGGTGTATTTGTAGAAACAAGAGGAAATATCGATATTGCTACGATCGGTTGCATCTATGAACTCGTTCGTTCGGAAAGAGACCCATGTCGAACCCCGTGCGCAGGGCGTCGTACGAATTACCGCCTTTCTCTTTCTCTGCTTGCTGTTCGCCAGCAGTTTTTTCATTACCTTCGGGTATGTCCAAGTGCCTGATGGAGTTGTTGTGGGACTTGTTCCTGGAGGAGTGATGATTGCCCACGGTTCTTTTGGTTGGAATGGCAAGCACATTTGGGCAGGCTGGGTCGATGGGGAAAGCACAGTTTGGTGGCCAAGGCTTGGAGAGCAGGGTCGTGGATGGATCGACTCTTACCCCCTATGGCCGTTTCTGCTATCAGGTTTCTGCCTCATCGCCACAGGATATTGGCCTCGGTCGCGACCTAATGAGCCCACTTGTCAGTGTGGCTATTGTCTACTGGGGAACCAAAGCTGCGTGTGTCCCGAGTGTGGCAGAGATTTGTATCGGCCTATGCCAACGCATACTACATTTTGGCGATTACGAGCACGGAGAAATCGAACAGCGTTTGGCGCGTTGCTTGGGGGCCTCGTTGCAACTGCAGTAATAGGCCGGCACGTTGCTCAGGGCATTCCACTGCTCGCGCCGAACCTACGCCTCCTAGCGATGGGGTTCTTCCTCGTTGTGTCTACTACAATTGTCGTCTCGAGTATTTCCACCCTTGCCCTACGCCAGAGTATGCACGAGCATTAGTTGCGGGACATTTCGACGAGTTTGACCTCGGTTGGCTTCCGACTAGAAGCTATCCCAAAACCTCTTTGAGTAATAGTAGCGTGCAGCCAATATGCAGAAAACCCTGGAACATCAGAGTCGACTTCTCCCAGCGGATGCACAGGCGACGGAAGTGCTGAATCCAGCCGATCGTGCGTTCCACAGTCCACCGGCGCTTGTACCGGCGCAGGCTGCGGCCGTCCTGGGTCTTGTGCTTCTTCTTGCGATCGCGGCGATGCGGCGCGATCAGTTCGATCCCCGCGGCGTCGAGTTCTGCATCGAGCCCATCGCTGTCGTAGGCCTTGTCGCCGACGATGCGCTCGGGCGCGTCGTTGGTGAGCATGAAGTCGAAGAGCCGCTGCACCAGCTGCGACTCATGCGGGCTCGCGGAAGCTGTATCGACCGCCACCGGCAAGCCGCGGGCATCGACGAGAACCATGATTTTCACGCCTTTTCCGGCGCGTGTGCACCCGATGCCATCACCACCACCCTTGGCCTTGCTGAACGTGGCGTCGATGAAGCACTCGTAGAGCCGGTAGCCGTCGCGCTCCTCGACCAGCCGACCCGCGTCACGCATGATGTTTTCAAATACGCCGTCCTCGACCCAGCGTTTGAACCAGCGGTGCACGGCACTCTTGGATCCGAAGCGTTTGGGGAGGTCCTTCCATTTGGCGCCGTTGTCCAGGATCCAGAAAATGCCCTGCATGGCCCGACGCTTGTCGAGTGCCGGTCGTCCGCCCTTCGGGCTGGGTTGATGATCCGGAATCCGTTCCGTCAGCCAATCCAACTGCTCGTCCGTGAGTTTAAGCATGCAGTAGGATAGTCAGCTCATGATGGGAAACCAAGTAAAGGGATAGGTTCTAGTCAGGGGGGCGTGCAAACCACCCTCTCGCCTTCAACGAGGCCTGGGCCGGCGGGTGAAGAAGGTCGTGACGAATTCGGGTGATCTCGATGGCACCACCATGTATCTTTACCCGTGCAGGTCCACGTAGACCGGGTCCAGAATGTAGACGTCCCGGCCATCCAAAGTCTGGAGTTTTGGGAGAGCGGCGTAAAGGCGTGGTCGCGCGGCGCAGCAGGGTTGATTTTGCCGACCATCCGCGACCGCGCGCATGATAGCAGAGTCGTCGCCAGTCGGCGAGCAGAACTGTGCGGAGGGGTGAGCCGCCCCGACGACAGAACCTCACGCGGCAACGCGGTAGTAATGACGTAGCAATCCACCGAGAAATCTCCGGCAGCGGATGGGATCTGATTCGGCCTGCCGGTCGGGCGGCGGAACGCCGCTGATCGCTTCTCCTTGGGCAGGCCCCAGCGACCTGCAGGGTGGGCATGGTGGGGATGAACTGGTGTGGCCGAAGCGCCCAGGTATCAGAACCCGATCCCCACGGGTGGGCACGACGTGCGGCGGCCCGGGGCGTGTCTACTTCGTGCCTGGTCCGGCGTGCTCGCGTTCGAGGACTATCTCGACCAACCGGTAGCAGTCTCGCCAGGAGCGGCTGCAGCCGAGGCGGGTGATGTCCTGGCCCGCAGTACCTGCGTTGACGTCGACCGGTCCGCCGTCGAGCTGGGGACATCCGCAAAAAGGACAATTGCAGCCGCCTCCAGCGAGGTGGGCTTGTCGTTGCTTCGACGTGAGCGGCGTCTCTTCGACTCCTGACGCTTCATTGAGTCTCGTGGGAAACAAGCGGGTCAGCTCACTGCGTTGCGCTGCCGCGAACGATGGGCCCAGCCGGGACCGCCGACGCCGAAGTGCGCCGCCTCCCAGGCCAATGCGTCCGATCGGCTGCTGGCCCAATGCAGGATCTTACCGCACGGCCGCCGAAGCACGAACTGGACGATCGCTGTAAGCGCGTTGCGCACACGGCCGTCGCGGACGTACCAAAGCTGACGGCGCGTGGAGAATTCCACGTGCGATGCCCGACGTACTGCGACCTGGCCGATCGCCCGCCAGACCACGTCGTCCGTCCACAGCCCTCGCACCGTGCCGTCGGACGCGATCCTGATCCTGGTCATCGTGCCCCCTCTCGCTCAGCCTGGCTGGCCCGCTCACGCAGCCGGGCCTCGGGCCTGTCGTGCTGTTCGGTGATATCGCCGCCCAGCATGGAGGTGATCTCCAGCGTGGCGACGCGGCATGCGGACCCGGTGAAGTTGAGCGCATCGACGCTGCATGATCCGTCGATGGCGATGATGACCTTGAGGTGCTTGCCTCTGGGCATGTTCAGCCTCCTTCTTTTCTTTAGCTATCAGGTGCCGAAGTGTGCACGACGGAGTCAGCGGTATCCCTCGATGAGCACTTCGATCTCCCCGCTCGGCAGCCGCTGCCGCGACACGGCGCGTCCGCGGGCTCGCTGCTGACGGGCGATTACCTGGTCGAACAATCATGAGGGTTCGGTGCGGCGCGGGCTGGCGGTCTGCGGGCACGGCGCGGCAACTCCGTTGGAGTAGGGTTTCGCAATGGACGGGATTACCCAGGGTAGCCGCTGCCCGGCAACCCCGGGCCTTGCGGCGCAACGTTTTTGGGCAGGCAGGCGGAGAGCCGGCACACCGGCGGCGTGAGGGTGTTCTATAAGGGCTCGCTGTTCCTGGCACGCTCTAAAGTAAAAGCCTACCGCCGGCGGTTGGCCGCCAGCTGTCGGTTGACGGCAGATCGCCGAGAGCGCGAAGTTCACGTTGCGGGCGGCGAACGCCAAGGTGGGCTCGGGCAAGGGTTACGCGCTGGATTGCAGGATTCCAGCAAACGCGTACTTACCTCCCCAGCCGCGGTCGTCCAGGAGGCCGGGCGCTACTGGCATGGCGTGATCCGTACCGGCTGGTACGGGCACGGGGGCTGGGCGACTGCAAAACGGCAGCTCCCCGCGTGCGGCACTTTACCGCAGGGGTGGCTGGTGCTACGTGCGGTGCGTCAGCAGTCAGGCAGCTACCCCGGGTATACCACTACATATCTACTAATACTCTTAGTTATTAAATAGGATCGGTAGGAGTTCGCTGGGGCGGAGGGGAAATGGCGCCCAGTGGGTGTGGTCTGGTGGAGGATTCATCGCGCTTTGTGGCGATCAATGCAGAACAGGAGTTAACTGAGGAAACGGAGAACGGCTGCCTCGCTTGGGAGAACTTGCCTCAGCGGCTCCGCGTCTCCGGCTGAGCCACCCGCGGACCGGCCACGGCCACCTGCGGGCCGCGCGCCTCCGGACTCCGGACTGAGTGCCTCCAGACTCCGCCCCCCCGGGGGATATGTCACTTTGCCAGGAAATCGGCAATTTCAACTGTAAACCCTCTGCCGCACTGCAGTTAGGGCTCACGCGGCGAATGCGCAGTTTGCGCAGTCGCCCGGCAGCGGGCAGCCGGTCTCACGCAGGGACGCAGAGCTCACGGAGAGAGGTCATTCAAGAAACGCCGTTCTTCGCGTTGTTCGCGTTCATTCGCGGTTCTCCCGACGTTCATTCGGGGTTCTCCCGACCTGAGACCTGCGACCTTTGACCTGCGACCTGCGACACCCGGCCCGCTGTTCGCCACTCCCCAACCCGCCGTTCTCCGTTCTCTCTGTTTTCTTCTGTTCCGAATCCATGATTGCCGTCTCGGCGTGCGCAGCGGCTCTGTGTGAGCCCCGCAGCCGTCGGTCCAGCGCACACACGAGCGCACTCGCGGCGCGAATACCAAGTCCTTTGAGGACAAGGGATTACGCGTGAAAATGCCGAGATTCGGCAAAACGCAGATACCCTCCGGCTTGGCGGCGCCCTGCGCGGACCGGATGTCGGGCACTGCTCGAGAGCAGGGGCACACCGCATCAGCAGGGGCACACCACATGAGCAGCGGCACGCCGCATTTCGCTCAGAACGCGGAGGGGGTGTAGATGGCGTCGGCCCAGATTTCGGGCATGGGGGCTGCGTAGAGGTGCCGGCGGGTGAAGCCGCGGGCGCGCATGTACGCGTGGACGTCGGTGTCGAGGGGGCAGGCGGCGTAGTAGGGGACGAAGGCGACCTCGAGCATCACCACGCGGACGTGGGCGAGGATCTGGGTGGCGCCGTCGAGGGCCATGAGCTCGGCGCCCTGCACGTCCAGCTTGATCACATCCACCTCAGCCGGGGCTACGCCGGCTTGGGCGCACCAGTCGTCGAGCCGCCAGGTGCGGACCTGTTCGGTGCCGCGGACGCGGTGGTATTTCTCCAGGGGGTTGTTGTCCGCGAGGAAGCCGAGCAGCGAGTTGGACTCGTGCGACTCGGTGAGGTTGATCTCGGCGGTTCCGGTGCGGTTGCTCACCGCGGCCTCGACGATCTCGGCGTTCAGCTCGCGGGCGACCGGTTCGAGGTGGGGAATCACCGAAGAGACGGGTTCGAAGCAGAAGAGGCGCGCGTGGGGGTAGGCCTCGCGGAGGTTGCGCGCGGCCTGGCCGCGGTTGGCGCCGCAGTCGAGGACGACGCGGGGCGCGCGGCAGAGGCGTTTGCAGTCCTCCCACTTGTTGGTGGTGTCGAAGGTGCGGTCAGCTTGGCTGGCAGCTTTCAACGCGGGTCTCCTGGAATACCTGGTCGAGGATGGTGGCGAGGCGGTGGTGGAGCAGGTGTTCGCGGAGGGTGCGTTCCTGGCCGGCGCGGGCGATTTCGTCGCGCTGGCGGGGGTTTTCCGCGAGGTGGCGGATGCGGTCGAACAGTTCCGCCTCGTTGCGGAAGGAGACGCACTCCTCGCCGATGTCGAAGAGTTCGGGCAGTTCGGGTTGGTGGTAGTGGAGCAACAGTCCGCCCCAAGCGGTGATTTCGAAGGGGCGGAGGTTGAGGCCGGTGTCGTTGTCGCCGTTGACGACGTTGAGGCACAGCGGGGTGGTGCGCAGGCGGCGGTAGTAGTCGTCGTCGGCGAGGCGCGGCGTGGGCTCGAGCCCGTACTGGGATTGCCAGCGCTCGTCGCCGACCAGCAGGAAGCGGTCGCCGAGCTGCCGGGCGAGGCGGACGACGAAGCGGTCGCGGGTGCCGAGGTTGCGGGCCGCGGTGTAGAAGAGCTTGTGGGCGTAGTAGCGGCGGGCGCACTCGGCGCGGTCCGCGGGCGGCGCGTCGGGCGCCGGTTCGGGTCCGAGGGCGTAGCAGCGGTAGGCCTCGAGGAAGCTGCCCGCGGACGCGTCCGCGACGGCGGCGAGGGCGAGCGCTCCGCTGCGCTGCAGGCGCGTGTCGGCGCCGTCGGCGTGGGCGAAGTAGCGGGACTGCTGGTGCCCGGCGAAGAAGACGAGCGGCCCGGCGTGGTCGACGTCGGGCGGTTGCGTGGGGTAGAGGTCGTCGTCGGCGGCGAGGGGCAGGTAGCAGCAGTTGGGAATACCAAAAAACGCCATCTCGGCCACGTGGGCGCGGACGAAGAGGCCCTTGTGCCAGGTGGGGCTCTGGAGCATCTCGAAGAGCAGCGCGGGTTCGATGCGCCGAAACAGGATGCGCAGGGTCTCGCTGAAGTGCGAGAAGAGCGGGACGCCCAGGTGGTGGTGCAGCAGGGCGTCGCGGCCGCGTTCGCGCGGGTCGTCGACGAAGAGCATGCCGTCGCCGTGGGCGTCGACGATGAGGTCGACGGGCTCGGCTTCGAGCAGGTCGCGGACGTAGCGGCCGTGGGCGATGAGGTCGTCGAGCGTCGCCTGGAAGTACGCGCTGTTGGGGGGCGCGGGAAGGGTGACGCAGTCGTAGCCAGCCGCCTTGACGGCGGCGGGCCAGCGGCGGCGTTGGAAGGCGGCGATACGCATGCACGGCTCCTGGCGCGGCGATCCGATCGGCGCGCGGATTGACGCGTGTTTATCGGAAATTGACGGGTGAAGGCCGCAGGATTTCCGCGGGGGGCGGGGCGCGGGCGGTTACAGCATCACGGTGAGGGTGAGGTCGGCGAAGATGTAGCCCGAGAGCATGACGAGGCCGGCTGCGAAGGCGGCGTAGCGGACGTGGAGGTAGTCGCGGTAGGCGATGCGGAGGTGGTACCAGGTGACGAGTACGGCGACGACGAAGATGCCCTGGGCGAGGTAGTAGTAGGCGCGGGGGTTGAAGGGGAGGGTGAAGGGGGCGCCGGCGCCCGGCGTGCGGAAGAAGAGGCTGGCGTCGACGCAGGCTTCGAGGAGGCACCAGATGGCGGGGCAGAGGGCGGCGAAGGCGGTGGCGTGGGCGTAGATGCGCAGGACGTGGCGCCAGTAGCTGCCGGCGTAGGAGGCGGACCGGCCGAGGATGAGCATGAACGTGAGGGTAAACACGTACCAGGCGAGCATGCGCGGGAAGAAGTCGAAGTCGACGGCCATGCGGTAGGTGAATACCCAAAGGGGGGTGGCGTGCGCGCCGCTCATCCAGCGGCTGACGTGGTTCATGGCGGGTTCGATTCCGCGGGCGACGGCTTCGTAGCCGTGGGTGAAGACGACGACCTGGAGGGCGATGAAGAGGATGAGGGGGAGGGCAACGGGGCGGTTGAGGGCGCGGAGGCGCTGCCAGACGCGTTCGGGCCAGAAGGCGGCGCGGTACCAGGTGCGCAGGAGGGAGCGGAGGGGTTGGGTGCGGAAGCGGTGCTCGAACATGTCCGAGCCGGCGCGTGCGGCGGAGCGGACGTCGTCCCAGGTGAAGGCGGTACCGCACTCGGGGCAGCGGGGTTCGCGGAGACCGTAGAGGCGGTAGTCGCAGGCGGGGCAGAGGAGCTGATCGGGCGGGACGTCTGCGGGCACGCCGTCGGCCGCGGTGGTTGGCGCCTGGGCGTCGGGGGCTTGGTCTGCGGGTGTTGGGGCGTCGGGCATCAGGGCGTCGGGTGTTTGGGCGTCGGGTGATTGGGGGTCGGGGGCGGGCATGCTGCGGGTCCGAGGGCTCCATTGGGGCGGGAGACATGATAGCAGACGGGGCGGAGCGGGGGGAGGCGGAGTTTTTTGGGAGGTTTCTCGCGCAGGACCGTGGCAGACGTGAAGCGCCCGTCAAGTAGTAGGGGTGCTGTTGCGTGTTGGGGGCGATGCTGCCCGCGGGGAATGGAGGGTGCGATGAGAACGGGGCGGACGAGATGGTTGGCGGTGGTCGTGGCGGGTGTGTTGGGGTCTGAAGCGTTGGGCTGCGCCGGGCGGGCGCGGGTGGAGCTGGCGGCGGCTGACGCGTTGGATGCGCTCGCGGGCGAGTTGGGGCGGGCGCTCGCGGAGTACCGGGAGGATCTGGAGCGGGCGGATGACGGTCGCGAGCAGGCGGTGGTGGCGGCCTTTGTTGCGCGGACGCGTCGGGATCATGCGGACGACGCGGCGATGGCGGCGCACGCGGATGCGTTCGGGGCGGCGCTGGCGCGGGTGCGTGCGGATCGGCGGGTGGCGTGGGCGCGGTACGACGCGGCGCGGGAGAACGTGGGGTTGGCGCAGGAGGTGGCGCGGGATCTGCGGGGCTTTGCGCTGGAGGGTCTGGCGCTGGACGAGGAGGCGCGGGCGTACCTGCGGCGGGTGTTGGAGGCGCGGCGCGACGCGCAGGCGGGTGAGGCGGCTGGGCAGGCGGCGGAGCCTGCGGTCGGGCGGAGCATGGTGACGGGAAGTGCGGAGGAGGGCAGGTCATGAGTGCGCTGGCGGAGTTGGACGCGTTGTTGAGCCGGTTGGACGGAGCGGTTCCCGGCGTGGCGGGCGGTGAGGACGCGATTGGGGAAGTCTTAAGTGGGCCGCCGCGGGAGACGGCGGTGCGGCGGCTCGCGGACGACGCGGTGATGCAGCGTTTCCGGCAGGAGCTCGCGGCAGGCCGGGTCGAGGCGGTGACCGTGCGGGGTTTTCTGGACCTGGTGGGGCAGGTGCTGGACGTGGTGCTCGCGGGGCGGGGGCCGGCGTGATGGTCGCGGGCGCGGGATACGACGCCGGGGTGCTGGCCGCCGTCGCGGGGGCGCCGCTGGCGATGCTGGTGCTGTACGTGAAGGGCCTGCGGGAGCAGTTGCGGGCGGCGCGGGCCGAGGCGGGGGCGCGGGCGGCGATTGTGGAATCCACAATGGAGCGGTTGCGCGACGAGGTGACGGAGGTGCGGCGGGACTACGCGACGAAGGAGGAATGGTTGCGGGAGAGCATGTGGGCGCGGGGCCGGATCGAGCAGATGGCGGCGCTGGTGACGGAGTTGCAGGCGGACGCGCGGTGGGAGCCGCGGGTGCGCGGCGCGGGGGGAAAGGAGCGGGAGTGATGGCGAACGGGCGAACGGCGCGGGAGATCAAGAGCATCCGCAACGAGGCGGTGGTGGCGCTGAAGATGCTGTATCCGACGGCGTTGCCGGCTGAGCAGCTCATGCGCAGCCTGCTGGGCTTGTTTCCGGCGCTGGAGTGGGAGTATTTCCGGCGGGACCTGGCGTACCTGTGCGAGAAGGGATATCTCCAGCGGGTGGTGGCGGAGCGTGAGGCGGACGAGCGGTTGACGCCGTGGCGGCAGCGGTGGTTCCGGTTGACGAGCCGGGGCGTGGAGCTGGCGGACCACCTGATCGACGATCCGGCGATGAACCCATGAGCAGGCAACGCAGTGAGGAGCCGGTCGAGGCGCAGGAGGCGCAGGGTCCTACGGCGGCGCGCGGCGACGGGAAGTCGACGGGGTGCGAGGCGCACACCGGGCGGGAGGAGAAGCGTTCACGCCGCGGTCCGACGTTGAAGCAGACGCAGGCGCACCGGGCGTGTCTGAAGCTCGTGGGGGCGGTGCTGAATGATGCGCTGGGTGCGTTGAACCAGGCGCCGCGTGAAGGCGATCGGGTGGGGCAGGGAGCGTATTACTGCGTGCTCTGCGACCTGTTCGACGCGTTGCGGGGTGCGGTCAATGCGCTGCCGCTGGCGAAGATCACGCGGGTTTCGAAGATCATCGCGGAGCAGCGGAGGGCGGAGACGGCGAGCCGGCGGGTGGACCTGGCGGTGCGGTTGGCGGCGCTGGCGCAGAAGGGGAAGGGGGCGGCGTACGATGGTACGCTGCGGCCGGTGCCGGGTTATTTTGACGAGATGGTGCGGCAGATTTACGGCGTCGGGTTGGACGCGGGGGCGGCGGGTGATGGGGAAAAGCTAAATGATGAATGATGAATGCGGAATGATGAATGGGGCGTGCCGGCGACGGTTGGGGAGATCACAGGCATGGTTGTCGGGGGGGGGGAGTATCAAGGCAGCGAAGCGGGCGGGTAAGCCGAATTCTGTTCGCCCGGCGACCGCGTGACCGCCGGGCGGGCGATCATTCATCTGGGCCGGCAGTTGCCTGCCGGCTCGAGCGCCCTACCCGCAGCCGGTAATGGACGGGCCGTCCTGCGGCTGCTGCTTGGGCTTGCTGGCGGTGGGGTTTACCCTGCCGCGACCGTCACCGATCGCGCGGTGCGCTCTTACCGCACCATTTCACCCTTACCCTTGACTCGCCGCGTTCCGCTGGGCGGAACCGCCCGCTGCGCGGTCGGCCCCGACCATGTCGGGGCTGCGGCGTGTCGAGGGCGGTATCTTTTCTGTGGCACTTTCCCGCGGCTTGCGCCGGGTTGGTGTTACCAACCACCGTGCCCTGTCCAGTTCGGACTTTCCTCCCGGTGCAGCTTGCGCTGCACCGAGCGATCGCCGCCGCCCGCTTCGCTGCGGGGGCGATTGTACCCGACGCCAGCGTGGTTGGACATGCGCCGTGGGGGGGGCGAGGGGGCTCAACGTCGGCGCATGAGGGCGAGTGCTCCGCAGGCGAGCAGCAGGGCAGAGGCTGGCTCGGGGGAAACGGTGACGAACAGGGGGTTGGGGTCGGGCTGATGGCCCGAGCTGATGTTGTGGCCCCAGCCCGGGTTTCCGAAATCGCCGTAGGCCACGTAGCCCGGCACGGTGGTGTTGTAGCGGGCATCCCAGGTGTAGCTCTGACCAACCTCATCAATCAGGCCCAAGGGCGAGCCCGAGGCATCGAGCGCGAGCGGCAGCGTCGTGCCGGGGGAGCCGGAGACGATGATGTCGAACTCTCCGAGGACGAGACTGAGCGGCCCGTTCAGATTAGTTTCCAGAGGGACGTCTGCAGCGAACGCCAATTGGGCGACGGCGAGGTCGCCGGGATATTGGCCAGTCTGCCAACCGGGAACGCTCGTGCGCTGCTGGCCGATCTCCAGGTCTGGGGTGGTGTCGGTAAACCACGAGATGAGTCCCGCAGTTGACTCGCCCGCGATCAGGTCGAGCGACACCTGGGCGGTGACCGTGCTGTTGGGCGGCGTCGTGATGGTCTGCGACGCGGTGTCGGTCAGCCACTGGATGCTGACGGTGGCGGCGTGGGTGGTGGCGGCGAAGGACGCGACGGCGATGGTGAAGAGGATGCGAGATGCCATTGGGATTGTCTCCTTTCCGGTTGCATCTCTCTCTTCCCCGTTATTCGCCGGGTTTAAATGTCCAGGTTGAATAATACCAAGGTGCTGCGTGCGTTGCAAATCGCCCGCTGACGGGGGGAGTCCGGCCGGCGGGCGCATGCGGAGGAGTTGCGAGCTGATGGATAGGCACTGGCGCATGCGCCGCCGGCTGGGAAGGAGTCGGGCGCGCAGGGTTGGCGCCGGAGCGGGGGACGCAGGTCGGGTATGCGCCCCGGACGCTCGCGACGCGCGGAGTCGAATAGGCCGCCGGTTGGCGGCTGTCTCGCTCACCCCACCCTGGAGTCGCGGGTCGGGCGGTATTTCTTACACGGGAATCGAAAAAAAGTTTTGGCCGGGGCGGGTGGGGTCGGGCGGGCCTCGGTTTTCGGGCGGTGGTGTCGGGGGGCTTTGCCCCCCCCGCTCCGATATTGCGCTCCCATCTTGCGCATCTGATTGGCTGCGCGGGAAAGGGATTGGAATTGAGGGTTCGGCGGGAGCGGGCGGGTGTGCTATAATCTAAGGCAAAGACCAATCTGCGCGCGAGTCAGCCGGGAGACTCTGGTGGACGACACACGGACGAGCCTGCTCAGCCGGATCAAGAACCCTGAAGATGCGTTGTCATGGGAGGAGTTCGACCGGGTATACCGGCCGATGCTGCTGAAGTACGCGGTGGTGCGCGGGCTGACGCCGGAGGAGTCGGAGGACGTTGCGCAGCAGTGCATGACGGCGATCGCGACGGGGATTCAGAGTTTCCGCCGGCAGGTGAGCTTCCGGGGCTGGCTGCGGGGCATGATCGAGCACAAGGTGAGCGACCAGTTGCGCAAGCACGGGCGGGAGGTGCGGGCGCGGACGGTGGATTTTGCGCGGGAGCAGCAGCGGGAGGAGGAGCCGGGGCTTTCGTGGGAGCGGGAGTGGAACCGGACGCATCTGTTGTATTGTCTGAGTCGGATCCGGCACGAGGTGGCGCCGATGACATTCCGGGCGTTCGAGATGTACGTGCTGGAGGAGCGGTCGGTGCGGGAGATCGGCGAATCGCTGGGAATGACAGCCAATCAGATCTACGTGGCCAAGTCGCGGGTGCTGGCGAAGCTGAAGCAGCAGTGGGCAGAGCTGACGGACGGGCTGGCGTGACGGGTCCGTGTCCGGAGCCGGCGCAGTTGCGGGCGCTGGAGGCGGGGGGGCTCGCGGATGCGCAGGCGGACGCGTTGCTGGCGCACGTGGAGGCGTGCGTGCTGTGCCGGGAGTTGCTGTCGCGGCTGCAGCATGCGGACCTCGATGCGCGGATCCTGCGGCGGGCGGTGCGGGACGCGCCGGTGGGGGCGACGGTCGGTGCGGGCACGACGGTCTCGAAGGCGGAATGGGATATTCCGGATTACACGTGCGTGCATCTGTGCGGGGAGGGAGCGTTCGGCACGGTGTGGGCGGTGCGTGACCGGGTGGGGGTGTTCCGGGCGCTGAAGGTGATCGATCTGCGGCGGTTGTCGGAGGCGGACGTGACCTGCCGGGAGCTGGCGGCGCTGGAGATCTACTGCCGGCAGGTGGAGCCGCATCCGAACCTGGTGCGCGTGTACCACGTGGGCATCCATGGGGAAAGACTTTACTACACGATGGATCTGGCGGACGACGACGTGACGCGGCGGCCGGTGCGGGAGGCGTTACCGGCGAAGTACCGGGCGTTGACGTTGCGGCAGGTGATCCACGGCAAACCGGTTTCGGTGGGGGTGGCGGTGGAGGTGGTGCTGCGGCTCTTGCAGGGGTTGGCGCGGTTGCACCGGGTGGGGCTGGCGCATCGGGACATCAAGCCGGCGAACATTGTTTTCGTGGATCGCGAGCCGAAGCTGAGCGACATCGGAATGATCACGACGGTGGGGGACACGCCAAGTCACGTGGGGACGCCGGAGTACATGCCGCCGGACGCGTGCATGGATCTGACGGCGGACACGTTTGCGATGGGGCGGATGCTGCACGAGTTGCTGGCGGGTCCGGCGGGTGCGACGTTTCCGAAGTTGCCGGCGTTCGTGCACGAGTCGGCGGACAAGTGGGATTCGCGCCGGCTGGAGGAGGTGATTGCGCGGGCGTGCGCTGCGCAGTCGGCGGATCGTTTTTCGACGGCGGACCGGATGCGGGAGGAGTTGGAGTCGTGCCGGGAGTGGTCGTACGACGCGTTGTTCGGGGAGGCGGCGGCGGGTCGGCGAGGGCAGCCGGAGGAGGTTTCGGCGCATCCGCTGGTGATGTTGGGGGTGGCGGCGTTGAATGCGTTGCCGTGGGTGCTGGGGTTTGTGCTGGGGCTGGTGTTGGTGTTGCGGATGACGAGGTGAGGGGGAGGGATTGAGGGATTGAGTGGAGGGATTGAGGGATTGAGTGGAGGGATTGAGGGATTAAGGGATTGAGGGATTGAGTGGAGGGATTAAGGGATTGAGGGATTGAGGTTGGGGGGGCGGTTGTGGCGGGGGCTGATGGGGGGGCATTTCTGAACTTCATTGCGAGGTGGCGTCATGGCGGGTGTGCGGACGACGCGGCGAAAGCGGGCGGGTGGCGGCAGGTCGGGGGTCGGTTCCAAGAAATCCAAGAGGGCGGCGGTGCGGATGTTACCGCGGGCGCGGGTGGCAGGTGCGGTCGCGGTGATGGCTGCGCCGGCGGGTACGGCGCGGTTTGCTGCGGGCAAGGCGCTGGCGGTGACGGCCGAGCGGGATCCGGCGCGGGTGTATCCGCATTTCGAGGCGATTGCCGGTTTGATCGACAGTGCGAGCAAGGTGGTGCGGTGGAATGCGCTGCAGATTCTGGGCTGGCTCGGGCCGGTGGACGAGGCTGGGCGGATCGCGGGCGTGCTGGATAAGTATCTGGGGGTTATTCAAGAGGGCAATCTGATCAGTGCGGCGAACGCGATCGCGGGTGCCGGACGGATCGCGGTCGATCAGCCGGAGCTCACCGAGCGGATTGTGCCGGCGCTGTTGGGCGTGGAGCGGGCGAGGTATGCCACGGCTGAGTGCCGGAATGTGGCGATCGGGCACGTGTTGACGGCGTTGGAGGGGATGTGGGCTCGCGTGGGTGATCAGCGGGCGGTGCGGGTGTTCGTGAAGCGGCAGGTGAAGAACCCGCGTCCGGCGGTGGCGCGGCAGGCGGTGCGGTTGGTTGCAGCGGGCTTCTGTAGGCAGTGACCTCATGACAGAACGGCTACCGAAGTATTCGCCGCGCATTGAGCACTACACGGCGCATAGGATCGACAATCCGTACCCGCGCGGGCACCTGCCCTGGCAGGTCTATCACACGGTGCGCAACGCCGTCGTGAAGTGTTGCCGACGGTTTGGGCCGACGGGGCCGATGGCCGAGGCTCCGATCACAGGTGACGCTGAAGAGCCGTTGGATGGATGGGAGCTGGGCGACAATCCCTGTGAGTACTTTGTGCTTGATGATCAACTCAATGATGAGCAGTACATCTACATTGAGTTGTATCATGCCAGATATTTCACTGAGGATTGGCTGAGGGCTCTGATGACGACGCTCCGCGAGTTTCCAGGGTGGGGTGTCGGTCTGAGGGCGTTCGAGGCGGGCTATATCCTGGTGTTTGCGGACAGGCTCATGGTGACCGGTCCGAATTTTGAGCAGTGCACGGACATCGCGTGCGTCGTGCGGATGGGGCAGGCGAACATGCTACGCGTGGAGTTCTGACGATCGCGCGCCCATGGTATCGCCTTGGCAGATCATATCGCGCCCGGTGCGGTTGGGTTGGCGGTGCGGTATATATGACTAAAACCGCAATTGGTTATTCAAGGCGCTGTGGCGGGGGAGAAGTGAGAAAGTGAGAAAGTGAGAAAGGGATTTTGCGGCGTATCGCGGCTCGCGGTTAGTCGGGCGGTGTGGGGTTGAGGAGGACGATTGTTTCGTTGACGGCGGCAAAGTTGCTGTAGAGGCCGGCCAGGTCGAGGGGGGCGATTCCATCGAGGTCGGCGATCAGCACGTCGGCGAGGTAGTCTTCTTCGGTGGGTGTTCCCGGTGGGGTGAGGGGAACGAAGTAGTAGTCGGCGAAGTGGCCGGCGCCGTCGTTGCGGTGGATGGCGATGTTGAACGGACTGCCGGGCATCACGGTCGCGACATCGGCGTCGCCGTCCTGGTCGAAGTCGCCAACCGCGAGGGCGTCGGCGCCGGGAATCATACCGTAGGTGACCGGGTCGTTGAGGATTCCATTTCCGTCGTTGTGGAGGACGCCGATCCGGTGGGGCGCCCCTCCGGCGTCGTATCCGTTTTCCCAGTAGATCACGTCGAGGTCGCCATCCGCGTCGACATCGTTGGCCGCGAGGACGGCAGCTTGGTGAGCGATCGGGTAGGCCTGCGTCGATTCGAACGCGTTGAACCCATTGTTGAGCGAGACGCGCAGGAAGGGCGTGTCGTCTTCGCGGTCGGTGGTGATGCGGTCGGGGCGGCTGTCGCCGTCGATGTCGGCGAGGATGAGGCTTGCGGAACCGTGCGGCAGTCGCACCGGTGCTGCGAATCGGCCGGTACCGTCGTTGAGAAATACGTCTGCGCCCAGCTGCACGTCGAGATCGCCATCGGCATCGACATCGAGGAGGTGGTACGCGCTGGCCCAGTAATCGGTGGGAAGCGTGCGGGTGGTGCGGTTGCCGAAGGTGCCCGCGGTGTTGGTGTAGGTGTCGAGGGTAACTCCACCCGCCTCGTAGTTGGGGTATCCCATTACGACGAGATCGATATCGCCGTCGTCGTCGATGTCGCCGGGCAGGACCTGGTCAATCTCCACGTCCGTCCGGAGCTGCTGGCCATCGGCGAACGCGCCGTTGTTCTCGTTGTGCATGACGATGATGCGATATGCGGACACCACGAGCAGGTCGTCGCGGCCGTCGCCATCGACGTCGGCGTGGGCCAGCGTGCGGGCCGCGGCGATTACCGGGTGGGTGGATACCGGCGGCTGCGGGTGCAAATTCACGGCGACGGAACCGATGTCCAGGTAGCCGATGGCGGGAATATCATCGACGTTCTTGTAGCCCTGGACGTCCGTGGGCGCGATCGCGACGGTGGCGCGGCCGATGGCGTCGCCGGTGCGCACGAGGATGTCGAGCGTGGTCGGGGGTGGCCCGAGGGGGTCGGGCACGTAGGGGCCGGAGAGGCATCCGCCTTCGGACCGGAACGAGCTGGTGCGCTCGAGTGCGCGTTGGGTGATGAGGCCGGTCGAGTCAGTATATCCGAAGTCAGCGTAGGCGATTAGACCGTGGTGCCTCGTCGTACGAGTAGGTGGTATCTCTCGCCATAGGGCTCGCCGTCGCACGCTGGGATCATGTTGACGAACGCGTCGGCGAGCGGAGCATGTCCGTCCGCGGCGACGAGCTGCGCGTGAATATCCAGCCCGTCGTAGCCGATGTAGGGAACGCCACGGATCGTAAACGCGGCGAGCAGGCAGGTGAACAGGGCTAGTTTGAAACGGCGACGGCGGAGGGACGCGTGATGCTCATAAAGGTCTCCATGCAGCGGCCGAGCATTGTAATGCAGGGAGCAAGTGTCAGGACGTGGTGGTAGGAAGGTGAAAAAAGTGAGAAAGTGAAAGGTGAAGAAGTGAGAACAGGGGATGGGCAGGTCAGTGCTTGGGGGGCAGCGCGTGGGGGCAACGCTGCAGTGCAGCGGTGGGGTGGGCTGTGCGGCGTTAAGGGTGGGGCTGGACGACCGCGGCGGTCAGGATCAGGAGGTCTTGGTCGGTGAGGTGCGGGCGTCGAAGAGGGATGCAGTGAGCCTGGGCGCGGGCGATTACCGGGGGGTGTGCGCGGAGGCGGGTGAGGTTTCGTCGAGGGTGGCGCGGGCGGGTTGCCAGGCGACGCAGCGGGTTTCGAGGTTGCGGGCATGGGCCGCCGCCGGCGACAGGTGGTCAGGGACGACCGCGAATCTCGTCGGAGCGCGGCGGTGCGGAGCTAGTCGGCCAGCAGCTGGGCGCGCGACGGTCCGGAGGTCGGCGACCGGCGTGGTGAGCAGAGAGCGGGCGTGGGGAGTTCGCGCAGGGCCTGATCAGGGGTCGCGGTAGAGGCGGAGGTGGCGGTGAGGGCGGCGAGGGTGAGCTTGCCGGTGCGAGTAGGTGCGCATAAGGGGGTTGGCCTCGATGCGGCGGACGAGGTCGCGGCGGCCGAGGATGATGCCGGCCTGGGGTCCGCCGAGCAATTTATCGCCGGAGAAGCAGACGAGGTCGGCGCCGGCGGCGAGCGCGGCGCGCACGTGGGGTTCGTCGGCGAGGGCGCCCGCGGGTAGCTCGGCGAGGGCGCCGCTGCCCAGGTCGTCGACGACGGGGAGGTTGGTGCGGCGGCCGAGGGCGACGAGTTCGGCGAGGGGCACGTCCTGGGTAAAGCCAACCACGCGGTAATTGCTGGTGTGGACGCGGAGGAGGGCGGCGGTGTTTTCGCCGATGGCGCGTTCGTAGTCGGCGAGGCGTGTGCGGTTGGTGGTACCGACCTCGCGGAGGACGGCACCGCTGGCGGTCATCATTTCGGGGAGGCGGTAGGAGCCGCCGATTTCGACGAGCTGGCCGCGGGAGACAATGACTTCGGCGCCGCGCGCGAGCGTATTGAGGATGATGAGGGTGGCGGCTGCGTTGTTGTTGACCACGGTCGCGGCCTCGGCGCCGGTGCGTTCGCAGAGCAGTTCCGCGACGTGGTCGGAGCGGCGGCCGCGGGCGCCGGTGTCGAGGTCGAGTTCGAGGTTGCAGTAGCCGGCGGCGCACTCGGCGATGGCAGCCAGGGCAGCCGGTGCGAGCGGGGCGCGGCCGAGGCCGGTATGGAGCACGACGCCGGTGGCGTTTATCACGCGGCGGAGGGAGGGGGTCGACTGGGTTTTCAGCATCTGCTCGGCGCGGTCGAGGAGCGCGGCGGCCTCGGTGGCGGCGGTCTCGCCGGCGCGGATGGCGCCGCGTGTGGCGTCGAGCGCGGCTTGGACGGCGGTGACGACGAGCGTGCGCGGGTGGGTGGCGAGCCAGGCCTGGACGCGGTCGCTGCTGAGGAGGCGGTCGACGGCGGGAAGTTTGCGGAGCAGATCGTGGGCTGGCGTGGTCATGGTTTCTCCTGAGGCACGACGACGCGCTGGTCGCCCTGGCGGCGGGTGAAGCCGATGCGGTCGAGGTACTCGGCGAAGGGTACGGCGTACTTGCGGGAGGTGTCCAGCGTTTCGCGGAGCTGGGAGAGGGTGAAGGGGCCGGAGGCGTCGAAGAGGGCCTGGGTGCGGGTGCGCATTTCCGCTTCGCGGTCGGCGTGGAGCACGGTGGCGGCGTCGATGCGGACGAGCTGGCCGACGGCTGTGGCGATTTTCACGACTTTTTCGACACGAGGGCGTTTGGCGCCGACGCGGGCGGCGAGTTCCTCGACGGAGGGGGGCTGGAATGCGGCGTCGGCACAGGCGGAGAGGACAGCCGCGAGGACGCGTTCATCCTCGTGGGAGAGGGACGGGGCGAACTCGGCGAGGCAGACGTAGCGGCCGACGATGCGGACGGTTCCGGCGGCGCGCATGCGGTCGAGGATGGGTCGGGCGGCGGCGCGGTGGCTGCGGCGTTCGAGGAAGCCGAGGCAGGCGTCGAGGAGGGTGCCGGGTTCGTCGGGGTGCTGTTGGTGGCGGGCCGCGACCCAGGCGGCGGCGCGGCGCTGGATGCGCTCGAGCCAGCGGACGCTGACCGGTTGGGAAAGTCCGGGCAGGGCGATGAGGCGGCCGGCGTCGAGGAGTTGTGCGGTCAGGTCGGGGAGCGCTGCCTGGTCGACGTGGGCGGCGAGGGCGAGCGTCGCGGGGTCGGGGGCGGCGGAGCCCAGGTAGCGCAGGGTTTCCTCGAGGCGGTCGACGGGTGCGGCGTCGCGGAGGGTGTTCAGTCCGGCGACGTCGTCGGTCATGCGTGGGCTGATGCGGCGGCGGGCGGCGCGGAGGACGGTGCCGCCGCCGGCGGTGCGGGCGGCGTTCTCGTCGCGGACGATGAAGCGCTGGCCGTAGGAGGCGACGAGTTCCTCGCGGCAGCGCAGTTGGGCGAGGGCGCGCTGGCCGGGCAGCAGTTCGGTGGGGTCGAGCAGGACGCAGCGCACGAGCAGTTCGCGGGTGCCGAGACAGAGGCGCAGGCGCGCGTGGGCGCGGAGGGCGTGCGGGTGCGACGCGAGGCAGTGCAGTTCGACGTCGAGCCAGCGGGTCGGCGTGAGGGTGCCGGGGGCGGCCAGTTCGCTGCCGCGATCGACGTCGCGGAGGTCGAGGCCCTGGAGGTTGATGGCGGCGCGCTGGCCGGCTTCGACGCGGTCGGCGCCGCGGTGGTGGGTCTGGACTTCGCGGGCGCGGGCGGCGTGCCCGCCGGGCCAGACCTCGACGGGGTCACCGGCGGATAGTTGTCCGGAGTGGACGGAGCCGGTGACGACGGTTCCGCGTCCGGGGACGGAGAACGCGCGGTCGATGGAGAGGCGGAAGGGGTGATCGAGTCGGCGGCGTTCGACGGCGCGGGCGGCAATGCAGAGTTCGTGGCGGAGCGTATCGAGCCCGGCGCCGGTAGTGGCGGAGACGCGGACGATGGGGGCGTCGGCGAGGCGGGTGTGGGCGAGGAGTTCGGCGGTTTCGACGGCGACGAGTTCCGCCAGTTCGTCGTCGACGAGGTCGCACTTGGTGACGGCGACGACGCCGGAGCGGACGCCGAGCAGATCGAGGATTTCCACGTGTTCGACGGTCTGGGGCATGATCGAGTCGTCCGCCGCGACGACGAGGAGGGCGACGTCGATGCCGGTGGCGCCGGCGACCATGGTGCGGACGAAGCGCTCGTGGCCGGGCACGTCGACGACGCCGAAGGTGACGCCGTCGAGGGCGAGTTCGGCGAAGCCGAGTTCGATGGTGAGGCCGCGGCGTTTTTCCTCGGGGAGGCGGTCGGTGTCGACGCCGGTGAGGGCGCGGACGAGGGAGGTTTTGCCGTGGTCGATGTGGCCGGCGGTTCCGAGGATGAGGTGATGCGTGGGAGTGGTGGACATTGCGGGCATTATCGGGGATGGGCGGGCTGGGACAATGGCGGGCGGGGAAAGATGAATGATGAATGCGGAATGATGAATGATGAATCGGCCCTGTCGGCTTGGCGGGTGTGCCGGGCACGGGGGTGTGGCAGGGCTACGGGAAAATCTTGGGTCGTGGCGCTGCGTCTTGATCAGGGGTTGGCGGGGGTGGGTGTGCTGGTGGCGTGGAGGATGTGGTGGATGCGTTGGAGGAGGGCGGCGCGGGTGAAGGGTTTTTCGATGAGTTCGATTTCGTTTTCGATGAGGCCGTGGTGGGCGATGACGTTGGCGGTGTAGCCGGAGACGTAGAGGACCTTGAGTGCGGGGCGGAGGGCGCGGAGTTTTTCGGCGAGGGCGCGGCCGTGCATGCCGGGCATGACGACGTCGGTGACGAGCAGGTCGATGGGCCGGCGCTGGGCCTTCGCGAGGTTGAGGGCTTCCTCGCCGTTGCCGGCGGTGATGACGGTGTAGCCGGCGCCGGCGATCAGTTGCTCCATGAGCAGGCGGACGCTTTCGTCGTCCTCGCAGAGGAGGATGGTTCCGGAGCCCTCGGGTGCCGGGGCGGGCGCGGGCGTTTCCGGTTCGGGTACCGTGGCGGCGATGGCGGGGAAGTAGACGCGGAAGGTCGAGCCGTGGCCGATCTCGCTGTAGACGTGGATGTGGCCTTCGGCCTGTTTGACGATGCCGTAGACGGTGGCGAGGCCGAGGCCGGTGCCCTGGCCGCGTTGCTTGGTGGTGAAGAACGGTTCGAAGAGGCGGGCCTGGGTCGCTTCGTCCATGCCGGTGCCGGTGTCGCTGACGGTGAGCAGGACGTAGTTGCCGGGCTCGACGTCCGGGTCCAGGTGCGTGGCGGACTCGTCGATGGTGGCGGTGGTGGTTTCGATGAGGATGGTGCCGCCGTCGGGCATGGCGTCACGGGCGTTGACGACGAGGTTGACGAGGATCTGCTCGATCTGGCTGGGGTCGGCCATGATCGCGGGCAGATCAGGACTTTCGGGATATTCCAACTGGATGTTTTCGGGGATGAGGCGGCGGAGCATCTTCTGCATGCCGGCGACGCGGTCGTTGAGGTTGAGCGGGCGTGGCTGGGCGGCCTGGCGGGAGCCGAAGGCGAGGAGCTGGCGGGTGAGGTCGGCGGCTGAGGTGGCGCTCTTTTCGATCTGCTGCAGGTAATCGGCAAGGGCGGCGTGGTCGACCTGCTCCGGCCGGTTGATGAGTCCCCGGGCCAAGTCGGCGTTGCCGAGGATGGCGGTAAGGATGTTGTTGAAGTCGTGGGCGACGCCGCCGGCGAGCTGGCCGACGGCTTCCATTTTCTCCGAGCGGCGCAGGCGGGCGGCGAGCTGGTCGCGTTCCTGCTCGTTGAGCTTGCGTTGGGTGATATCGACGATGGTGCAGAGCACTTGCGGTCCGGTGGGGGTGACGAGCGGGCGCAGGGCGAATTCGACGGGGAAGGTCGTGCCGTTCTTGCGGTGGCCGAGATGTTCGGCGTCGCCGTCGATCGTCACCGCGTCAGTTGGAAGTTCCTCGTCGCTGGACAACTGGGGCAGCAGGCGTTCGATGTGCTGGCCGGCGATCTCCTCGCGGGTGTAGCCGAAGGTCTGCTCGGTGGCGGCGTTGACGAACTGGATGCAGCCGGCGCGGTCGAGGACGACGATGCAGTTGGGGGAACTCTCGAGCACGAGGCGGAAGCGTTCCTCGGCCTGTTTGCGTTCGGTGATGTCGTGGATGATCTTCGACGCGCCGATGATCTCGTTGCTTGGCGAGCGAACGGGTGAGGCGCTGAGGACAACGTCGAGCTGGCGCCCGTCCTTGGTGACGCGGACGGTTTCGAACTGATCGATGCGTTCGCCGCGCCAGATGCGGTCGAGGAGGGCGAGGGGTTCGTCGCTGCGGTTCTCGGGTGCGATGATGGAGATTTCCCGGCCGATGGCCTCATGGGCGGTGTAGCCGAAGAGGCGTTCGGCGGCGGGGTTCCAGGCGGTGATCACGCCGTCGAGGGTCATGGCGATGATGGCGTCCTCGGACGACTCGACCACGGCGATGAAGAGGCGTTCGCGTTCGGCGTGCTGGGCGAGTTCGTATTCGGCGCGGCGGCGTTCCTCGATTTCGGCGCGGAGGGCGGCGGTCTTGTCGGAGACGTCATCGACCATACGGGCGAAGGTGCGGGCGAGGATGCCGATTTCGCCGGAGGCCTCGACGGGCACGTCGAGCGATTCCTCGCGGGCGAAGCTCTGGACGGCGTTGGCCATGCGGGCGAGGGGTTTGGACAGCGAGCGGGCGATGACGAGGGCGAGGATGAGGGCGCCGATCACGGCGGCGAGGCCGGCGTAGATGGCTGCGCGACGGATGGACCGGGCGGGGGCCAGCAGCGTGCTCTCGGGGGCGACTTCAATCGCGACAATCCGGGGTCCACTGGCCAGTTGGGTCGCGGCGGCGGCTGCGAAGACCTTGTGGCCCGCGCTGTTTCGAAAAGGTCGGACCTCCGTGGAGGAGATGCCGGCCAGGCTCGCGACGCTGGGAAACTCATCCTGCCACCGATGGGGCCGGTTTTGGTCAAAGCCGAACGTGCGGTTCGCGTCGGGGTGAACGAGAAAGTCGCCGTTGTCGTTGAGGACGTAGAGAGCGCCCTGGGGGTCGTGCAGGGGATTGAGGGCGCCCAGGACGATGTGCATGTCCATGTTGATGATGAGGATACCGAACTTGCTGCCGTCCGCGTTGAAGATGGGCGTGGCGGCGCGCATGACCGGCAGCGGCGGGTCCTGGATGACGCCCTGCTCCTGGTTGAGGTTGATTGGGGAAACATACACATCGCCGCGGGCACGGGCGAGGCCGGCGGTGAAGTAGTCGCGGTTGCCCTTTTGCTGCAGTTCGCTTCGGGGAACGATGCGGATGGGTTCGGCTGTCCAGGGGCGGTCGACGCGGACGATTTCGCGGCCGCCGTCGGCGATCCCGATGAGGCGCATCTGGAGGTAGTGCGGCTTGGCCTGCAGTTCGGCGACGAACAGAGCGGTGAGGTCGTCGCACCAGGCCGACTCGGGCAGGTGGGACTCGGGGTCGACGCCGTCGGCGGCGCGGGCGCGGACGATGCCGGCGATGGCGGCAGACCCGCTGGTGGCGAGCACGTCGGCGCAGCAGGAGCGGACGTGGTGGTTGAATTCGTGACCGACGAGTTCGGCGTGGGCGGCGAGGCGCTTGAGTTCGCCGGGGAGGGTGGCGGCTTCGAGGTAGTGGTAGGAGGTCCAGCCCACCGCGCCTGCGGTGAGGATGACCAGGGAGACCATGGCGACACTCAGCCGGGTCTTCAGCATGACAGGTGGAACTCCGCTTTTTGGCCCGGAACTACTGTTTCGCCCGCTTACTTAACATCGGCAATACCTACGGCGCGATCGTATCGGGTTGACGCATGGCTCAACTGCCATGTTAGGTGCTGCGGCACTGCGATCAAACGCTACTTGGGGGCTGTTGCGCAGCCGCCCAGAACGCGGGGAAGCTGGCGTGGGGGTCAAGTCGTGGTGAAGGTATGAGGGGCAGGTAAATCAACCGCCGTACAGGGGCTGGTAGATTGAAAAGTCGGCCAGGTCGACGTCGCCGTCGGCGTCGAGGTCGGCGCGGGCGAAGTCAGTCGTGCTGCAACTGGTGGGTGGGGTGAGTACCCCAGGGCCGGCGAGGCAATCGAGGAGGGTGGCGGTGTCGGTGGCGTCGATGTCGCCGTCGTCGTCGAGATCGCCGAGGAGGTTGACGCGTCCGAGGGGGTCGCCGATGGCGATCTGTTGCCAGCTCAGCGCGGGGAAGCTGGCGTAGGCGGCCTCGGCGAAGGTCTGGTGGTCGACGAGCATATTGCCAATGAGGAATTCGCTGTCGGGGATGCTGAAGCTGAAGGGTTCGTAGACGTTCCCGGCTGCGAAGGTGCCGCCGGCGGTGATGAAGTCAGCCGCCTGTTCCTGGCCGGCGGCGGTGCCGAGTCCGTTGAGGGCGCGGCCGTTGAAGGACTCGAGGGAGCTGAAGATGGCGCCGGGCAGGAAGTTGAAGCCGTTGATGTAGCTACCCACGCCGGGGGGATCCTCGCCGGCGCCGCCCACGTCGTGGTTTTCTCCATAGGAGGTATAGGCGATGAGCGGGTGGGTCTCTTCGGCGGAGGAGATGAAGTTGAAGGTGTCGTCGTAGCGGACGTCCCAGCCGGCGGCGGTGAGCAGGTCGCGGGTGTCCTCGTAGTCGTCGCCGGCGAGGAAGGGGTCGTTCGAGGCGAAGAGCGGGTCGTCGTCGAGGTCGGCGCGGACGGCGAGGTCGTACTCGTCGAGGAGGATGCGCGCGTGGCGGCGATCGACGCGGTTGTCGGCGGCGCGGTCGATGAGGGCCTCGGCGTCGATGAGGTTGGTGCCGTCGACGCGGCAGACGAGGTAGATATCGCCGGCGGTGAGGCGGGCAGCGCCGGAGCCGGCGAGTCCCCACGCGGCGTTGCCGAGGTTGGCGAAGGTCTTGGCGGTGGTGATGTTGGCGCGGGAGAAAGCGTCGATGCCGACGGTGCTGGTGTGGTAGGGGTTAACGATCATATTGTCGGAGAGGCTGTCCATGGTTCCGCCGGCCTCGCCGGTGTCGAGATTCTGCCAGAGGAGGGCGAGTTCGGTGTCGACGGACGCGTAGGTGGCGTCGCCGGCGCTGAGTTCGTTGACGGCGGCGGAGGGTGCATCGCCGACCGTGGGGTTGTCGGTGTCCTGGATGCGGTGGGGGATGGGGCGGAGCAGCGCGATGGCGACGATGCTTTGGGCCGTGCCGGTTGCGTTCAGGTGGTTGCGGATCGGCGTGCGCAGCTTGCTGACGAAGTTGGCGTAGGTGAGGTCGGGGACGAGCAGGGAGGCGTCGTTGAGGTCGAGGATGTTGGTCGTGGGGATGCCGGGATGGGCGGCGAGGTAGGCCGTGCGCAGGGCGGTACCGTCGGCGGACGCGGAGTTGTAGACGACGAGCACCTGGTTTTCGCTGATGTCGGCGCGGACGGACTGAACCGCGAGCGATGCGACAATGGCGGCCGCGATCACGGCGCGCCGTACGAATCGGATTGTTCCCATGGTTGTTCCCCGGCCCCGCCGGACCGCTGACGCCCGAATACGATGGAGGCGCGGGTCCGGGATGCAGTCAATCCCGAGTGCTGATGATAGGACGGCGCAGGCGGCCGCGGCAAGGGAGTAACGCGCCTGATAAGCCGGCCCCCAGCGTGGTCACGCAGCGGTTACACGCTCACGTTTGGAGCCCTCAGACGCTGTTTGCGGTAGCGCCGCCGTACCCGCCTGCTTACGTTCCCACTTTCTCACTTTCTCACTTTTTCACTTTTCCACTTTCTCACCTTCTCACTCTCCCGCGCTCAACTTGAAGCAGGCCATGCGTTCGAGGTTGCGGGCGTAGAGGCGGCCGGCGTCGAGGACGGGGACGGTCCAGCAGCGGCCGGAGAGGATCTCCGCAGAGGTCACCGGTTCGAAGCCCGCGGTCGAGGCGGGGGCGATGAGCAGGTGGCCGTCCTCGGTGAGCATGATGAGGGCGCCGTCGGCGAGGACGAGCGTGCCGTTTTCGGGGCTGGCGTCCGGCATGCGGCGGATGCGCCAGTGTTCCTTGCCGGTGAGGAAGTCGACGCAGACGAGCGACTTCTGGTCGCTGGCGTAGAGGGCCCCGTCGTGGAGGATGCACGACTGGAACTTGTTGAGCAGCACCTGGCTTTTCCAAATCTCCTCGGCGGCGAGGCCGTCGCCGGAGGTCGAGAGCTTGTACAGTCCGCAGCCGGTGTGGTAGCCGGAGGTGAGGAAGAGGTAGCCGTCGTGGAAAATGGGGGCGGCTGCGTTGACGTCCCAGGACGTCTTCCACTCCTGGCGCCAGGCGAGGGCGCCGGTGGCGAGGTCGGCGATGATGGCGGAGTTACCGGAAAAGCCAACGACGTAGCGGTGGTTGTTGAAGGTGAAGGGGTAGGGGGTGGCGTAGCCGGGCGGGTCCTCGCCGCACTGCCAGCGTTTTTCGCCGGTGCGGCGGTCGAAGGCGACGAGGGTGCCCTGTTCGTTGCCGGCGGTGCTGATGGCGAGGTCGCCCTCGACGAGGACGGAGCCGCTGTAGCCCCACTGGGGGACGTGGTTGAACTGCTTGCTCCAGACGTCCTTGCCGGTGGCGGCGTCGGCGCAGAGCAGGCGGCCGTGGGCGCCGAGGATGTAGACGCGTCCGTCGGCGACGGTGGGGGTGGCGCGGGCGCCGTCGCCGTGTTCGTCGCGGTACTCGGGTCCGAATGGGTTTTCCCAGATGACGGCGCCGGTTGCGGCGTTGAGGCAGACGAGCACCTGGTGCTTGTCCTTCGTGCCGCAGGTGTAAAGGCGGTCGCCGACGACGGCGAAGGAGCTGAAGGCGGAGCCGATTTCGCGATCCCAGACGAGGGGGATGGGTTTATCCCATTGTTGCTGGATGTTGGCGTCGTGGCGGATGCCGTCGTACTCGGGTCCGCGGAAGTTGGGCCAGTCGGCGGCGGCCGGTGCGGCGGCGAGGGTGAGGGTCAGGGTGGCTGTGAGGGCGCTGGCGAGGGCCGTGGTCACGATGCAGCGGTTCCGCAGCGAGTGCATGGTCATCTCCGCAGTCTGAAGGTTGTCGTCCAGTATTGTTCCGGCACGCCCGACGGTGCGGATGAAGGGTAGAGGCGAGCGGGCCCGGGGGCAAGGGGAGGGAGGGGGGATGATGAATGATGAATGCGGAATGCGGAATGATGAATGGGCCCTGCCGGAGTGACGGGCGGGGAGTTCACGGGCGGTGATGGTGCGGCGCCGGTGTCGCGCTTGCGGGTGGTGCTGCGGCGGGTGTGCCGATCAGAGCGCGGGGCGCGAAGCCCTGGGGCAAAGCCGCTGCCGGGATGCGTCTTGCCAAAGTCCCGACGGCGTACTCCCTCCTCTGGAAAATTAGCCGCTGCCCCGTTTCGCTTCCTGAAGTCAAAGACGATTCTCGACTGCTGTCCCTCCGACCGCTTTCCAACCCGCCTTTCCTGTCGACGCCCCCCTGTTCCGCCCGGGCTGCCTCGCTGCGCTCCTCCCCCCGGCAGCCGGTGTGGCAGACTCGCGTAGGTCGTGGTGCCGGTTTCGGGGGCAGGTCAGCAATCCGTGCGTGCGCCGCCCATGCCCGATTCGACTGAGGCGCCCGATTGGGTCGCAGACCGACGGGTCGGAAACGCGGGGCCGACTATCATCCATCCCGGCATCGTCTGGCACCGGGTCGCCAGGCAGACGCGCTTAGCGCTCCCCACCCCGAACACAAGCGTTGCGTTGCGCCGGAGGCATTCGAATGGAAGACGAAAAAAGTCCGACCGTTTCCGGAACAAGGGAGTCCGGGCCGTCCGATCGATCCGGTCCAGCCACGTCCCCACCGCGATCCCATTACCGTCCCTTCTTCAAACGCGTGATTCTGCTCCTCGTGCTTGCGGTCGCCCTCTGGTTCGGCGTGCCTCGGATCATCGAAGCGACACGCACGGTTTCCACCGACGATGCCTACGTCAACAGCCACGTCACCTTCGTCGCCCCGCGTGTTTCCGGCCAGGTCGCCAAGGTGCTCGTCGAGGACAACAATCGCGTGCACAAGGGCGATCTGCTCGTGCAACTGGACCCCGAGCCGTTTGATGTGCAGGTACACATCGCCCAGGCCGCGGTCGATGCCGCGCGGGCGAACCTCGTCGCGCGCCGCGCCGACGTCAGAGGTATCGAAGCGCACGCCCGCAGCCTGCGTTTTGGTCTGCAGCGCGCCATCGAAGACGTCAACAATCAGGTCGCGGAGCTGAAATCGAAGGCCGCGACGCTTGCAGCGCGAAATGCAACGCTGGTCAACGCTCAGAATCAGTACGACCGAGTGTCCGCGCTCTACAAGACCCATGAAGCCGCCAAGCAGGAATTCGACGATCGCGTCGAAGCCCTCCACGTGGCCCAGGCGCAGGTCGACGAAACCCTCGAACAGGTGCACCAGATCCGCGTCTCTCTCGGCCTGCTGCCCCAACCCGAGGACGGCGAAGCGCTGACCACGGTGCCGCCGGACATCGACCAGACCTTCTCAGCCGTTCGCGAGGCACAGGCAAACCTGATCCAAGCGGCGGCTCAACTCGGGGTCTCGGACTCCTTCGACAAGACGCCCAAGGAGATGCTCGCCGACTTCTACAAACGCGATCCCAAGGGTGACATCAACAACATTTTTGCCGCTCTTCTGGAGAACGCGCCCGAGATCAGACAGGCCGAAGCGGCCCTGGCCGAGGCGCAGCGCAAACTTGACCAGGCCCAACTCGACCGTCGCTACTGCGGCGTCATCAGTGCGATTGACGGCGTCGTCACGCGTCGATCCGTCAACCCCGGAAACAACGTCGTCGCCGGCCAGTCCTTGATGGCGGTCCGTTCGTTGAACGAGATCTGGGTCGACGCCAACTTCAAGGAAACCCAGTTGGCGCGCCTCCGCATCGGCCAGCCGGTGGACATCGAAGTCGACATGTACGGCAGCAAACACGCATTCAAGGGTCGGGTCTCGGGCTTTACCATGGGCACCGGCTCCACCCTCGCTCTGCTGCCCGCCGAGAACGCCACCGGCAATTTCGTCAAAGTCGTTCAGCGCCTTCCGGTCCGCATCGATCTGCTCGATTACGATCCTGAGAAATGGCCTCTCTTCGTCGGCTTGTCGGTCACCCCGGTCGTTCGTCTTGATCAGGAGCCGACCGGGAAGGGCGCCGGCCACGTCTTGCAGCCTTTCCTGACCCAAGTGGCGGCCGCATCAGGCGCTGCCTCGAACAAGTCGTCGGTCGGGGTTCATCCATGACCACGCTGACCGCCGATCTGCCGCTCGAGCGTCGATCCACCGGTCCATGGCTCATCGCAGCCGCCGTGGTGATCCCCACCTTCATGGAGGTGCTCGACACCACGATCGCCAACGTCGCGCTGCGCTACATCGCGGGCGGACTCTCCGCGCCCTTCAGCGACAGCGAATGGGTTATCACCAGCTACCTCGCAGCCAACGCCATCGTCCTTCCCATTTCCGGCTGGCTCGCGACGCGCATCGGCCGCCGCAACTATTTTTTGCTCTCGATCGCCGTCTTCACGCTCGCCTCCGCGCTCTGCGGCATGGCCACCCATCTGGAAATGCTCATCGCCGCGCGGGTGCTCCAAGGTCTCGCTGGAGGCGGCTTGCAGCCGTCCAGCCAGGGCGTTCTCCTCGACACGTTTCCGCGTGAGAAGCAGGGCGCCGCCATGACGGTCTTCGGCATCGCTGCGCTGCTCGCCCCGGTGTTTGGTCCGACGCTGGGCGGATACGTCACCGACAATTACGGCTGGCGCTGGATCTTCTACCTGAACGTGCCCATCGGCCTGTTCGCCCTGTGGACGTGCAATATGGTCGTCCACGATCCCGAGTACCTCCGGGCTGAACGCGAACAGTTGCGTAAGTCGGCAATGCCCTTCGACACCGTCGGCCTGTGCCTCCTGAGCGCGGCCATGGTCTGCTGGGAAATCATGCTCAGCAAGGGCCAGGAATGGGATTGGCTCGGCGATCCATTCTGGCGCATTCACGCGCTGCTCGGGATTTTTATGATCTGCACGGGACTCCTGATCCGCCGCGAGTTGCGCTATGAGAACCCGCTGATCAATTTCCGCACGCTGCTCGATCGGAATTTCCGCTCCTGCTGCATCATCATTTTCTGCGCCTTTGCAGTCCTCTACGCCAACACCGTGAGTCTGCCTGCGCTGCTCCAAACTCTCTTCCGCTACGACGCGACCACCTCCGGCCTGGTCCTTTCGCCTGCCGGTATCGGCGCCATCATCATGTTGCTCATCGTCGGGGTCCTTCTTGGACGGGGCGTCGATGCGCGTTACCTGATGGCGGCGGGCCTGCTGACTCTGGCAGTCGGCAACCTCTGGATGGCCTATCTCAATCTCCAGGTTGGTCCCTGGAACTTCGTCTGGCCGCGCGTCGTGCTGATCGCCGGTTTGTCCATGATCTTCGCGCCGCTCAACGTGGCTGCGTTTCTCTACATCCCGCCAAGGCTCCGGGGTGCGGCTGTCGGCCTCCTCGCGCTGCTGCGCAACGAGGGCGGCAGCGTCGGCACCTCGATGGCCCAGACCATTCACGAACGCCGCGAGCAGTTTCACACGCTCCGTCTCGGCGAGCACCTTGGCGTGCTAAACGCCCAGGTGCAGAACGCACTCCACCAGGGCAGTTCCGTGTTTTATGGCCAGACCGGCGACCCGGTCGCAGCGCGGCAGATGACCCTGGAAGCGATAGCGGGATTGCGCGCCCAGCAGTCGTCGTCCCTGGCGTTTTTCGACGTCTTCTGGATTTGTGGCGCCCTGGCCATCGTGCTGGTGTTGCTTGTCCTGCTCATGCGCAGATCGGTGGCCGAAAAGGGTAGTCACGTTGCCGTGGAGTAGTGTCCCTCACGCGGCGCAGGCAGTTCCCTGGTATGCCCCCTTATTGACCGTTGGTATAACGCAATAACGACTCCCGACCCCTTTGCTTTCCCTTGGTATAACGCAATAACGACTCCCGACCCCTTTGCTTTCCGACCCCTTTGCTTTCCCGGCCCCTTTGCTTTCCCTTTGCTTTCCCCCGGGCGACGACAGATCGAAGGCGTCGGGAGACGTATTCACGCACTGCGCGTCGTTGCGACGCCTCCGGCGGATCAATTGAAGTCTCAAGAACGACTCCCGGCGCTCTTTCTCTTTTCACGTCCTCCTCCCTGCCGACTCCTCAAGAGTTAACTTTGCTCGACCCAGGCGTTGTCGGCCTACCGCACTCCGGACAAACGCCGCTCGTGTTTCCCTTCAAGCAGTATCCGCAATTCCAGCATTGCCCCGCCAGCCGGTCGCGAACACGTCGCCATGCGTAAAGTGCCAACATGGCTCCGCCGATTGCAGCGCACAGTGTTACAATCAGTCGGTACCGCGGCGCCGTAGTCCCTCCAATCCCCTCTGGCAACGTCAACCAGAGGAAGCCCGCGACAAGCGTAACGGACACACCGATCAGGTGCAGCATCGTCCAGCGACTGAAGCCCTTGCTCCTCATGATTACCGTTAATCTCAACAGCCTGTTTGCAGGCGACGTCTCCATCGTGACCAAACGAACCGCTCCTCAGCGAGGCAATCAAGGGTGACGCGAGTCGCTCTCGCGGCGTTGCACATCCTCGTGTCGCCTCCGGGCAACGGATTGAAGTCAACAAACGACTCCCGACCCCTTCGACCGCCTGGACAATGCGAAGATCACAAGGGTCAGGAATCGCTCTCACCGTGTTGCGCTTCCTTGCGCCTCCTCCGCGCAACCCACTTGAAGTCACAGAACGACTCTGGACGTCTGCTCTATCCGCGAGTGGACGTTGCGGTTGGGCTCCCAGACGTACCGTCATTCACCGGCCCTCGTCGATGCCCAACACTTCTCCGGACACACCTACGATGACGAGTACGTGGCCACCAGGACGTGCCGGTAGCCCATAAATCGTCACGAGCCATTGTCCTTCGTGACACATCGCGTCCGTCTCGTATGTTGAAGGGTCTCGCAGGTCCGCGTTTCTGTTCTTTTCCAGGTACGCCTTCGCAATATCTATGGCGTGGTCCATATTCAGGCCAGCACAAGAAGCTGACGGATCTGCTCCATTATCTGGAGCAGTGGGCCCTTGCGTCACGACCTCAGAGGAGTGTGTGTGAAGGGCCGTGTCCTTCACTTGGCAACTCAGGAGCATGATAGCCGACAGCGAAAGCGCCAGGTAGAACGATACTCGAAGCATGATTAGCCTACGGTTGTGTGCTGGTGAAGCGGACTCTCCATATTCTGTCCATCGGGAACATGTCCAACCCCGTTGCAATTCTCGTGATGGGCAGATCGCGAACCATGCGGAGGTGATCGCCAGCGCGCAAGCCGCAACGGTACTGCGTCACCGTGTATTCGGTGATGAGCTTCCACTTCGCTGGCTCGCGTGGTTTCGGCATCATCGGAAAGATTACCGCGCGGCGGCTCCGGGCTGCAAGCGGTGCTTGGCGAAATGCGCATGATAAGCGGACGACATTGACGTGCGGCGGCGGGCCTACTCGCGGCGGAGGGCGGGAAGAAGGGGGGCGCGGAGGGCGGCGGTGAGGACGGCTGCGGCTGCGCAGATGCCGAAGAGGGGCATGCCGGCGAGGAGCAGGAGCATGGGGCCCCAGGCGACGTGGGCGGCGTCGGCGACGATGCGCGGGGCGATGGCGATGAGGGCGGCGGCCACACCGATGGCGAGTCCACCGAGGATGAGCGCGGCGTTCTCGGCGAGGACGACGGTGACGAGGGCCCGCTGGGAAAAGCCTACGGCCTGCATCAGCGCGTACTCGCGGCGGCGCTCCCAGACGTTGCGGAGCATCACCGCGATGAGGCCGAAGGAGCCGAGCAGGGCGCCGAGCCCGCCGAGGAGCTGGAAGGTCGAGAGGTAGGTGTTCTGTACGGCGTAGAGGTCGGCGAGACGCTCGCGGGCGCTGGTGACGTCGAAAGCGTACGGCTCCAGGTCGGTCTCGAGAAGGTGGCTGAGGCGGTCGGCGTCCGCCGGCGGGGTCTCGATGAGGAAGTACGCGTGTCCGGCGACGGCGGGGAAGAGCGTCCGAAAGCGGTCCTCGGCGATGAGCAGTTCGCCCTGGAGGATGCTGCCGGAGAGCAGGGCGACGAAGCGGAGGCGGCGCGGCTGGCCGGACTGGTCGGTGACCGTATAGGTTTTGCCAAGACCGGAGTGGAGCTGCCACATCACGGAGGCCTCGTCGCCGATCGCGGGGATGACGCCGTCGGGCAGGTCGCGGTCGAGCAGCGTCCAGGGGTTGTCGCGTTCCGCGGCGGTTGCGGCCTCGGTGGCGGCGAAGGTGAAGCCGCCGCGGTGGGTCATGGCGCAGGGCACGCCGAGGATGCGCGGCTCGGTCGGTTTGTAGAGGTTGAGGCAACTGGCGGCGTCGCCGCCGCGCAGGCGGAAGGGCATGCAGGTGGAGCGCTGCAGCAGGTCGCGGGTCTCGGGCGCGAGGTTGAGGTCTTCGCGGCCAGCCGGGGTGTTGAGGTCGTAGGGCAGCGGGGTGGCGGCTTCGGCGATGAGGGTGAAGCCGCCGGTGCCGCCGTGCTCGGCGGTGAGGTCGTCAGCCGGGGCCATGCGGAACGCCTGGATCGCGGTGGTGACGAAGGTCGCGGAGGCGATCAGGGCGATGATGAGCAGGCTGCGGCCGGGGTGGCGCGGGGCGGAGCGCAGTCCGAGGCGGAGCAGGGCGCGGGTGTGGTGCGTGGTGGGCAGACCGGTTTGAAAACCGGTCCCACAGATTTCGGCGCCGAGCAGGGTGGCGGCGGCTGCGATGCCGGCGACGAGCAGTGCGGACCCGCCGCCGAAGAACGCGAGGGGGGCGGAGACGGCGGTGGTGAAGAAGGTTGCGGCGATGAGGGCGAGTCCGGCGGCGAAGGCGAGCCAGGCGGTGAGGGCGGCGCCGCGGGCGGGTCGGCGGGTGCGGGTGGTCGCGGCCTCGACGGCGCCGGCGAGCAGGCGGCTCGCGGGCTGGCGGCGGACGTTGCGGATTCCCCACAGCAGCGCGGGCAGCGCGACGCAGAAGGTGATTGCGGCGCCGAGCACGTAGCTCTGGGCGGTGCCCGCGAAGTGCAGGAATGGGGCGTGGACGGCGTCGGACCACGACGTGCGCAGTCCGAGGATCATCAACTTCGCGTAGCCGACGCCGGCGAGCAGGCCGAGCGCGGCGCCGATTCCCGCGCTGACCGCGCCCTCGGCGACGAGCATGCGGCTCACGCGGCGTGGAGAAAATCCCAGGGCGAGGAGCAGGCCGATCTCGTGGGCGCGGCGCTCTGCGCCCAGGCGGAAGAGCAGGGCGACGAGGAGGATCGCGGCGATGATGAGGAAGAAGCTGAAGCCGATGAAGAGGCCGCTGAAGTCGGTGGAGCCGCGGCCGGCCTCCTTGGCGACGGCGCGGACGTCGACGACGGCGAGGCCAGCCGCCGCCGGGGTGATGCGGCTCATGAGCTCCTTGCGGAACGCGGCTGACAGGGTGGCGAGGTCGGTCGCGCCCTGCGGCCAGAGGCGCAGGCTGGTGGTGCGGCCGTGCTGTTCGTGCTCCGCGGCCCAGAGTTTCTCGCCATCGGCGAGCGTGATGAAGGCCTTGGGGGTGGTGCGGTACTCGTCCCAGTAGTGTTCGTCGCGGTCGCGGAGGCGCTTGAGGTCGACGGGGAAGGGGGGATCCCAATCGGCGAGGTGGCGGACGTCGGTGACGCCGGGGTAGGGCGGGGTGAAGCCGGGGTCGGCGGCTGCTCCGGTGAGTGCGACGGTGCCGGCGAGGGTGAATGCGCTGGTGGAGACGTCGAGCCGGCCGAAGGCGCCGCTGAGGTAGTAGGCGAGTTCGACGCGGGCGGCGGCGTTGACGGCGAGGTCGCTGGCGGCCCACGCGTTGAGAAGGATTTCGCCGGGTTGCAGATGGACCGCGGCGCCGTCGGGGGTGCGCAGGCGTGTGATGGTTTCGCCGTCCGCCGGGATGGCGGCGACGGTGGAGTAGGGGATCGAGCGCCCACCGGCGGTGATGCGGTTGGCGAGGTAGGCGAGGATCGATTCCGCCTTCGCGCCGCACGCGTCAGCCGCTTGCCGGGCGGCCTGTTCGAACGCGGGGGCGATGAGGAACGCGTCGCTTTCGAGCGCGGCGTAGCCCTGCGGGGCGTCGGTGCGGAGGGTGAGGCCGTAGTCGGCGAGGCTCACATGGGCGGCGAGCGCGTCGGCGAGCGGGCCAGCGGCAGGCTTGTTCTCGACGAGCAGGGCGTTGGCCTTGCCGGGCTGATCGAGGATCCGCTGCAGCGCTTCGAGCGGCACGTAGAGGTTCAGCGGGGTCTGCTGCTGCACGTTGAGTTCGAACGCGCCGAGGTCTTCGGCGGGAACGATGCCGACCACGGTGAGGCGCGCGGAGGTGGTCATCTGGTCGCGGCGGCCGAGCAGGGTGTCGACGGAGACGTCCTGCGGTTTGCCGAGGCGGAGGATGACGGCGTCGCCGAGTTGGGTGCCGATTTCGTCGGCGAGGGCGCGGTTGAGAATAGCCTTACTGCCCCGCGGCATTTCGCCGGCGGTCGGGCCGGTCGCGTGCAGGGCCCAGAAGCGATCGTCGACGCCGAGGATGCCGACCTGGTTGGCGCGGGCGTGCGAGGTGGCGTGGCTGACGCCGCCGCGGAGCATGATGATCGGTGCGAGCGCCTGGACGGAGGGGTTCAGCTCGTCGGCGAGGGCTTCGCGGAAGAAGCGGGGGCCGGTGACGACCTGGTCGACGCGTCCGAGGCGTCCGAGGGCGTTGGCCTGGAGGCTGGCGCGCATGGAGTCGCCGACGAGCAGGGCGCCGGTGAGGGCGGCCCCAGCCGCGATGACGCCGAGGGTCACGGCGAGGTGGGCCCGCCAGTGGTACACGAGGCTGCGGCGCAGGAGCAGGCTGCGGTTCATGGGTTACTGGCGCTCCAGGCGGCCGTCCGCGAGTTCCCAGCGCTGGGCGAAGCGTGCGGCGAGCGTTTCGCTGTGGGTGACGACGATGAGGATGAGATCGGAGCCAGCGTGGAGCTCGACGAGCAGGTCGGCGACGCGGTCAGCCGTGCGGCGGTCGAGGTTGCCGGTGGGTTCGTCGGCGAGGAGGAGTCGCGGGCGGTTGACGAGGGCGCGGGCGATGGCGACGCGCTGGCGTTCGCCGCCGGAGAGTTCCGCGGGGCGGTGGTCGCTGCGGTCGGCGAGTCCGACGCGTTCGAGCAGTTCGCGGCCGCGGCGGGGGGCGGCGGGGTCGGCTTCGCCGGCGAGCGTGGGGAGCAGGACGTTTTCGAGCGCGGAGCACTGGGGCAGCAGGTGGTGATCCTGGAAAACCAGGCCAACGGTGCGGTTGCGGAAAACGCCAAGTTCCCGGTTGTCGAGGGTGAACGGGTCGCGGCCGTCGATCTGGAGCGCGCCGGAGGTGGGCGGCTCGAGCGTGCCGAGGATATTGAGCAGGGTGCTCTTGCCGGAGCCGGAGGGCCCCATGATCGCGGCGGACGCGCCGTTTTCGAGCTGGAGCGTGACGCCGGCGAGCACGGTAAGCGTGCCGCTGCGGGTGGCGAAAGATTTTTCGATGGCGCGTGCGTCGAGCATGGCGCGGCTCCTTGGTGGCTGCGTCAGGTGCGTCCGGTCAGTTGAGAATACAGGGTCCAGGTTTGTTCGGCCATGATTTCCGCGGTGAAGTCGCGGGCCACGTTTTCGCGTCCGGTGCGCGCGTGGTGCGCGTGCAGGTCGCGGTCGTCGGCGAGTTGCGCGAGCGCGCGGGTGAGGGCGGACTCGTCCGCGTGGTCGTAGAGCAGGCCGCCGCCGGTGGCCTCGAGGAGTTCGGGGAACGAGCCGTGGCGCGGCTGGACGACCGGTGTTCCGGCGGCGAGCGCTTCGAGGATGTAGAACCCCTTGGCCTCGGGATAGACGGTGGGGACGCTGAGCACGTGGAGCGATTGAAGAAACGCGATCTTGCCCGCGCGGTCGGTTTCGCCGACGTGGGCGACGTCGTGGCCGAAGCCGGCTGCATGGATCTCGCGGAGCACGTGGGCGAGGTAGTCGCGGTCGGCGCGGGCGAGGTAGCCGCCGATTTTCAGGCGGCAGTCGCAGCCGGCGCGGCGGAGGGCGACGAACGCCCGGGCGAGCCGATCGAGGCCTTTTTCCGGGCAGATTCGCGCGAAGTAGCCGATGGTGAAGGGCTCAGCCGGCGGCGTGGCCGAGGGGGCGAACTCGTGCGCGTGGATGCCCATGGGCACGACGTGCATGCGCTCGGCGGGCAGGGCGAAGTGCGTGACGCTGCGCTTGGCGAAGTACGCGGTGACCGCGATGAACGCGTCGACGTCGGCGCTGCGTTCGGCGATCAGTTCGAACGCTTGCGTGCGGTGGGGCTCGGGGAGGGCGTCGAGGAAGAGGTCCTCGCCGCTCAGCGTGCACACGATGGGAATATTCAATTCGCGCCGGATGCGTCGCGCCTGGCCGAGGAACATGAGGTTGGGCAGGTTGACGACGTCGGGCTTAAGCGTGCGGAGGTCCGCGAGGAGCTTGTCGAGTTCCCGCTTCTGGCGGCCCTCCTCGCCGGCGAGGACGGAGACGGTCATGGGGCCGAGTTTTTCGGCGCGGGTGCTGCCGGCGGCGCGGCCGGCGGCGCGGAGCAGCACTTCGGCGTCGAGCATGCGCGCCATGACGGCGGGCATAAGGGTAAACAGGCTGGACGCCTGCTGGAGAAAGACGTTGATGCCGCCGTAGCGGACGCGGCGTTCGCCGACGCGGGGTTCATCGACCTTGAGCGGCGTGTACATGGGCCAGAGGTGGACGTCGCGTCCCTGGGCGATGAGCACGGAGGCGAGGCGGTTGTCGCGCAGACAGCTTCCGCAGTACATGCCTCCTGCACCGGCTGCCAAGTACGCGACGCGCATGATGAATCCGTTGTCGTTCGCTCGAGGGAGATCGGCCACGTGCGGGGGATGGTATGGCCCGCCGCGTGGGGGATCGTAACGACAACGTCACGGCTGGGCCAACGGGGCGGAGGCGGCTGCGACAATTATTTACGCGGGGGGCTGCGCACGGTGCGGCATGACGTGCTAAAGTGGGCGTTCCGGGCACAGCCGGGACCGGAATCGGATTCGCCGGTCCCGATCGACACGAACCATATCAGCGAGGTTGCACCGCGCGCATGACCCCTGCGTCCTACGTCGCCGAGCGCTGTACGTCGCGCGCCGAGCTTGTGCGCCGGCAGCGGGACAAGCTGGGCACGATGCTGAACGAGGTTCGGGCGCGCAATCCGTTCCAGCGTGCGCGACTGGGGGATATCGCCTTCGACGCGCAGCGTGATCCGCTGAGCGTGCTGCCGCTGACGACGCGGGCGGAGCTGCAGGCCGACCAGGCGGCGCATCCGCCGTACGGGACCAACCTCACCTATCCGCTGGTGCGCTATGCGCGCTATCACCAGACTTCGGGCACGAGCGGCACGCCGCTGCGCTGGCTGGACACGTGCGAGAGCTGGACGTGGTGGCGGCGCTGCTGGCAGCAGATTTTCCGGGCCGCGGACGTGACGGTGGGCGAGCGGATCGTGTTTCCGTTCTCGTTCGGTCCGTTCATCGGATTCTGGGCGGCGTTCGAGGCGGCAGCCGAGTTGGGAAACATGTGCCTGCCCGCCGGCGGCATGAGCACCGCGGCGCGGTTGCGCTACATCCTGGACAACGCGGTGAGCGTGGTGTGCTGCACGCCGACGTACGCGCTGCGGATGGCGGAGCGGGCGCGGGCGGACGGCATCGACCTGGCGGGCTCAGCCGTGCGGGCGCTGATCGTTGCGGGTGAGCCGGGCGGGAGCGTGCCGGCGATCCGCGGGTTGATCGAGTCGGCGTGGGGGGCGCGGGTCTACGACCACGTGGGCATGACGGAAATCGGCGCGTGGGGGTTCGAGGCCACGGCGGAGCCGGGCGTCATCCGGATCCTGGAGAGCGAGTTCATCGCCGAGGTGATCGATCCGGCGAGCGGGGCGCCGGTCGCGGAGGGCGGCGCGGGCGAATTGGTTTTGACCAACCTGGGCCGGTGGGGCAGTCCGCTGATCCGCTACCGCACGGGTGACCGGGTGCGCCTGGAGGTTCCGGAGGACGGCGGGGATACGCCGTTCGCGCGGATCGCGGGCGGCGTCGCGGGCCGGGTGGACGACATGCTGTACATTCGCGGCAACAACGTTTTTCCCTCGGCGGTGGAGGGGATCATTCGCGGGTGCGCGGGGGTGGCGGAGTTCCGGTTGCGGGTGCGCCGGCGGGACGCGATGGACGAGTTGGCGATCGAGATCGAGCCGGAAGCGGACGCCGACGGTGACGGGCTGACCGGGCGCGTGGCAGCGGCAGTGCGCGATCTGTTGCACTTCAGCGCGCCGGTGGTCGCGGTGGCGCCGGGTACGCTGGCGCGGTTCGAGATGAAGGCTCAACGGGTGATACGCGAGTTGGAAGAGTGAGGCGATAGCGCTATGACGATGCGAAACGTGCGGCAATGGATGGTGATTCTCGGGTGCGTTGCGGCTGCGCCGGCGCTGGCCAGCGACTGGCCTTCGTGGCGCGGGCCGGACCAGAACGGCTTCAGCCGCGAGAACGCGCCGGTGATGGAATGGTCGCCGGAGGGCAAGAACCTCCTTTGGAAAAACGATATTGGCGGGCGGACCACGCCGATCGTGCTGAACGGCCGGGTGTACACGATCACGCCGGTGGGTTCGGGGCTGAACCTGCAGGAGCGGGTGGTGTGCGTCGACGCCGAGACGGGCAAGACGATCTGGGAGGACCGCTTCAACGTGTTCCACACCGATATGGTGGAAAACCGCGTGGGGTGGACCGCGCTGGTGGCCGATCCGGAGACGGGCAACATCTACACGCACGCGACGGGCGGCGAGTTCATCTGTTACAACCGCGACGGCAAGCGGCTGTGGACGCGTTCGCTGACCGAGGAGTTCGGGCGGATCAGCGGGTACGGCGGCCGGTTGCACACGCCGTTCATCGATCGCGACAAGGTGATCATCAGTTTTCTCAATTCGAGCTGGGGCCCACAGGCCAAGCCGACGCACCGCTGGCTGGCGCTGGACAAGAAGTCCGGCGAGGTCATCTACTGGGCCGCGCCGGGCGAAGCGCCGCTGGACACGACGTACGCGTGCCCGGTGGTGACGGTGATCGACGGCAAGCGGATGATGATCGCGCCCGCCGCTGACGGCTGGGTCTACGGGATGATGGTGGACACCGGCGAAAAGGTGTGGGGCTACAAGCTGAGCAAGCGCGGATTGAACACTTCGCCGGTGGTGGATGGCAAGTACGTGTACGTCACGCAGAGCGAGGAGAACTACGGCAACAGCAAGATGGGCTCGGTGCTGTGCATCGACGGCTCGAAGACGGGGGACATCACCGAGTCGGGGACGGTGTGGCGCAACGACGGCTACACGGTGGGCTACTGTTCGCCGACGATCCGCGACGGCCGGCTGTACGTGGTGACGAACGATGCGGAGCTGATCTGCTTCGACGGCAAGGACGGCAGCAAGATCTGGAGCTACGACCTCGGCCGCGTAGGCAAGGGGTCGCCGGTGATCACCGCGGATGGCGTGATCTACGTCGGCGAGCAGACCGGGATTTTCGATATCCTCAAGGACGCGGGCGACAAGTGCACGTCGCTGAGCACGTACGAATTCCCCATGCGGCCGGAGAAGGGCGTGGACGAGTTCTACGGCTCGCCGGCGATTGCGAACGGGCGGGTGTACTTCCAGGTGCGCTCGGGGATGTACTGCCTGGGCAGCGGGGACAGCAAGACGGCAGCCGTTGCCGACGCCGCAGCGGCGGGCGACGGTGACGCGCAGACGGCCCTCGAGCCGACGCTGCGCATCCGGCCGGCGGAAGTCACGGTTCACCCGGGCGAAAGCGTGGAGTACACCGCGGACGTCGTGGTGCCCGCAGGCTCTGGCGATCAGCCGGATGCGGGGGCGATCAAGCTGGCGGCGGGCGGCGTAGCGGGTTCGGTGTCCGGCACGACGTTCACAGCCGCAGACGCGGCGACCTACAGCGCGGGGAAGGTGAGCGGCAAGGTGGCGGCGCCGGACTGCAGCGGCGAGGCACGCGTTCGGGTGATTCCCAAGCTGCCGATCAGCGTCGATTTCGAGGACATGAAGCCGGGCACGGTGCCACCGGGCTGGATCGGGTGCGGCAAGAAGGTCACGATCGACGAGCACGACGGCAGCAAGGTGCTGCGCAAGATCGCGGACAAGAAGTTTCCGTCGCCGCCGTTCATGCGGCTGAAGACGTACATGACCATGCCGCTGGAGACGGGGTACACGGTGCAATGCGACCTGCTCAGTCAAGCGAAGAAGGGGCGGATCAAGCCGGACATGGGGCTGGTGAACGCGCGGTACGATCTCGTGGCGGTGGGGATGAGCAAGGTGCTGCGGGTGGAGTCGTGGTCGGCGATCCCGCGGCTGCGGGTGGAGGTGCCGTTCGTGTTCGAGCCGGACACGTGGTACACGATGAAGTTCACGGTGCAGCCCGAGGGGGAGCAGGCACGGCTTTTGGGCAAGATCTGGCCGCGTGACGGCGCGGAGCCGGCGGACTGGATGATCGACACGCTCGATCCGTGTCCGAACCGGGAGGGCAGCGCCGGGCTGTACGCGTACAGCGTGGGCACGACGACGAAGAGCGACGGGCCGGAGACGTACTTCGACAACGTGAAGGTGTATCGCGAATCAGAGCCGCGACCGTGAGGGAGCGGACAAACCCAGCACTGAAGTGCCGGGCTGCATTCATGGCGTCCCTGCGGGACGAAACCGATGCAACGCTGTTGCATTGAAGGCTGTACAACTGAACTTCGAACGCGAGGTTGATCATAATGACGAAGACGATGCTCATCATGCTGGTGGCGGGACTGGTCGGCGGCGCCGGCGCTGCGGCTGATCCGCTGTCGAAAGCGCAGAAGGGCGACTGGCCGATGTGGGGCGGGACGCCGGATCGCGACATGGTCTCGGGCGAGACGGGGATTCCCGCAAGGTGGGACCTGGAGAAGGGCATCAACATCGCCTGGACGGCGCCGCTGGGCTCGCAGACCTACGGCAACCCGGTCGTCGCGGGCGGCCGGATCTTCGTGGGCACGAACAACGACGGCCACCTGCGCAAGGGGATCGAGGGCGACAAGGGCGTCGTGCTCTGCATCGACGAGAAGACCGGCAAGCTGCTGTGGCAGATGACGCACGACAAGCTGCCCACCGGACGCGTCAACGACTGGCCGGAGCAGGGTGTGTGCAGCACCGCGTGCGTGGTCGGCGATCGCGTGTACTACGTGAGCAACCGCGCGGAGCTGGTCTGTGCCGACGTCGAGGGATTTCACGACGGCGAGAATGACGGGCCTTTCACCGATGAGCAGTACACCGACAAGATGGACGGCGACATCATCTGGACCTACGACCTGATCGAGGAGCTTGGGTCTTTCCCGCACAACCTGGCGACGTCGTCGCCGGTGGTCTGGGACGGCATCGTCTACCTCAACACCTCGAACGGCGTCGACGAGGGGCACCTGGATCTGCCCATGCCGGATTCCCCGGATTTCGCCGCGATCGATGCGAAGACCGGCAAGCTCGTGTGGGAGGCCAAGGCGGAGCACAAGATTCTGCACGGCGGGTGGTCGTCGCCGGCGGTGGGCAAGATCGGGGGTGAAATGCAGGTTGTTTTCGCGGGTGGGGACGGCTGGGAGTATGGTTTCGAGCCCAAGACCGGCAAGCAGCTCTGGAAGTTCGATCTCAATCCGAAGGACTCGGTGTGGCAGTTGGGCGGGCGAGGCACGCGGAACAACGCGATCTCCACGCCGGTGATTCACGACGACAAGGTGTACCAGTGCGTCGGGCAGGATCCGGAGCACGGCGAGGGCGTCGGCCACCTGTACGCGATCGATGCGACGAAGCGCGGCGACATCACCGAGAGCGGGAAAATCTGGCACCTCGGCGGCGACGACTTCCACCGTTCGATGTCGACGTTCGCGATCGCCGACGGGCTCATGTACGCGTCGGACCTGAGCGGCTTTCTGTACTGCCTCGACCCGGCGACCGGCAAGGTGTTCTGGAAGCACGATACGTTTTCGGCGTTGTGGGGTTCTCCCTATCTGGTGGACAACAAGGTCTTCCTCGGTGACGAGGAGGGCGAGGTGGTCGTCCTGGCCCACGGCAAGGAGGAGAAGGTGCTGGCGACGAACGACATGGGCAACGCGGTGTACACGACGCCGGTCGCGGCGAACGGCCGGCTGTACGTGACGAACCGCCGCATGCTTGTGGCGATCGAGGAGGGAGCTAAGCTGAAGAAGGAGGGGAAGTAGGGCCGGGGGCATTGATGAGGTGGTGCCGAGATGGCGTTGCGTTTGCGGCCCCGGCGGATGCCGTGGGGAGACTACGGGAACATTCTCTGGAATGGAATGGGCCGGCACCTGCCGCGAATCCGCGGACTCATGCAGCTCGAGCGTACCGGTCCGTTCATGCCACCGATCTCCGAGCCCGGCGGATTCGTGGTGTCAGCCGAGGGGCGCCGCTTGTGGGAATCGGTGAATCTGCGCGGTGTCGACTTTCGCAACGTACGCAAAGCCCGCATCGTGCGGCTTGACTGGCACGATTGGGATCTGGACGCTCCGGAGCCTCGCGAGTATCCGCGGGAAGGCGAGCCGGAAGGGTATATTCTCAATCGCCGGCACAGTTGGAGTGTCTCGCGGCAACTGGGACCGGCGTGGGAAATCTGGTCGGTGGATACGACGGAGTTGTCGGGCGGCGGAGACGAGCGCATGCGGGCAATCCGCGACCACTTCGCGGGCAACGCGGAACTTGACGTTTTCCGTGATGGTGAGTGGCGTGCGACGTACTGCTCCGACAAGGCAGGTGAGAAGCTGGCGCGGGTGTTCGGCGACCTGATCAGATTGGAAGCCGTCTGAGCCCGCCGTGCATTCGCGTTCAGTGGCTCGCGACCTGGGTGGCCCTGGAGTGTCTTTAGTGAGTGTGCAATCAGTCGAGTCGGATCTGCAGAAGAGTGTTGCCGAGGCGCGGGCGCGGTTGGATGCGCAGGTACGCGAGGTGGTGGCGTGGCATTTTGATCCGCAGACGGGGGCGCCGTTCTGGATCGAGTATGCGCAGGGGCTGGGGTGGGACCCGCGGAAAGAGGTGCAATCCTACGCGGATCTCGACAAGTTTCCGTGGTTTCAGGACGAGTGGCTGCGGGGCGGGCCGGTGCGGCGCTGGGTGCCGCGGGCGTACGCGGATCAGCCGGTCTACGTCTTCGAGACGGGGGGCAGTACCGGCATTCCCAAGTCGCGGATCAACATCAGCGATTTCCGCACGGACTACGAGCTCTTCAGCCGGACGCTCGCGGACGACGCCTTTCCGCGCGGAGCGGACTGGCTGATGCTCGGGCCGTCGGGCCCGCGGCGCCTGCGGCTCGCGGTCGAGCACCTCTGCCAGCACCGCGGCGGGATCTGCTTCTGCGTGGACATGGATCCGCGCGGGTGGTCGCTGATCAAGAGCCGCCGCGCCGCAGCGCGAGATGCACGAAGTACAAGGGAGCACGTGGTCAACCAGGGGCTGACGCTGCTGCGGGCGCACCCGAACATCCAGTGCATGTTCACGACGCCGAAGCTGCTCGAGGCGATCTGCGACGCGTCTCGCTGGCGGACGCGGGGATCAAGGGCGTGTTCTGCGGCGGCACGCAGCTCACCCGGCAGTTTCACCGGTTCGCCCGGGAGGAACTGCTGGAGGGCAAGGTGGCGTTCGTGCCCACGTACGGCAATACCCTCATGGGGCTGGCGTGCCACAAGCCGTTTGACCCGGCTGACGGGTACTCGGTGATCTATCACGCGGTGCCGCGGGCGATGACGCAGGTCGTCGACCCTGACGAGCCGGACCGGGTGGTCGATTACGGGCGCGGTGGGCCGCGTGCGGCTGACCACGCTGACGAAGGAGTTCTTCATGCCGCGGTTCCTGGAGCGCGACGAGGTGCATCGCCGCCGTGCGCGGCGTATCCGTGGGACGGCGTGGGGACGTGCGGCCGTTTTCGGGTTTTCGCGACGCCGATCGTCGAGGGGGTGTACTGATGCGGCATATCCCTATTCTGCGCGGCGGCGAACCGTATACCAGCGTGGAGACAACGACGCTCGTGCACCACGCGACGACTGGTGAGGCCGTGGCCGAGGTGAGCCAGGCGAACAGCGGCATGGTGCGCGCGATATTCTGCACATGGACGACCGCGTGCTGGAACGCTTCAGCGTTCGCGAACTGATGGCCATGAGTCGCAAGGCGGCGGACCTGTTCGTGCACGCCGAACTGCCGCTGGGCGACGGCGTGCAGAGCTTCGACGACTACATCGCAGAGCTTTCGGCGACGACCGGCATGCCCGTGGTATTGCCGCAGGAACGCGGAGAAGATCCGCAAGGTGCTGGACGAGATCGAGCCGATCGTCCGCGGACTGACGCGCGGCTTCGACCTGGCGATTCTCGATACGGGTTACGGCACGCACGCGGGCGGCACGCTGAGCTTTTTTCCGCGAGGGCGGCGGTGTTTCGGGCGGTGCTGCCGAGCAACTCGCCCGGCGTGCACTCGCTGTGGATTCCGGCGATCGTGCCTGGCGCGCCGGTGGTGCTCAAGCCCGGCCGCGAGGAGCCGTGGACGCCGTACCGCATCATCGAGGCGCTGGCAGCCGCGGGGTGCCGCGGGCGGCGTTCGGGTTCTACCCTACCGATCACGCGGGGGCGGGCGAGCTGCTCCGCAGCATCGACCGCTCGATGCTCTTCGGCGGCGGGGCGACGATCGAGCCGTATCTTGCGGACCCGACGGTGGAAATCCACGGTCCGGGCTACAGCAAGATCGTCCTCGGGCCCGACGTGGCCGACGACTGGTCGGCGCACCTCGACGTCATCGTCAGCTCGATCGAGGCCAACGGCGGCCGGTCGTGCATCAACTGCTCAGCCGTGTGGACGCCGCGGAACGGGGAGGGGCTGGCGGAGGCGATCGCCGGCGAGCTGGCCCAGCGGCGGGCGCTGCCGACCGACGATCCTGCCGCCACGCTCGCGGCGTTCGCCAATCCTGCGGTGGCCGAGCAGATTGACGCCGCGATCGCCCAGGGGCTACGGGACGGCTCGGCGATCGATCACGCGGAGCGGCTGCGGGGCACGCCGCGGCTTGCGCGGATCGGCCGGTGCGCGTTTCTCCAACCGGCGGTGATCTGGTGCGGCACGCGGGAGCACCCGCTCGCGAACCGCGAATTCCTGTTTCCGTACGCGTCGGTCGTGGAATGCCCGGTTGCGGAGATGCCCGAGGCTATCGGCCCGTCGCTGATCGTGACGGCGCTCACCGAGGACCGCGGGCTGATCGACGCGCTGATGGCGAGCCGCAACGTCGACCGCCTGAACATCGGCCCGGTGCCGACCTGGCAGCTCAGTTGGGATCAGCCGCACGAGGGCAACCTGTTCGAGCATCTCTACCGCCAGCGGGCACTGCAGATTCAAGCCGCATGACCGCGTCGAACCCGCCGCTTCCGGAAGTCCTGCAGCAATCGCCCGTGCGCGTGATCGCCGGGGCGGGGACGCTTGCGCAGCTCGGCGGGTTGGCCCGGGCGGAAGGGGCGACGCACGTGCTGCTGGTGACGGATGTTGGAATTCGCAAGGCCGGTCACGTCTCCCGGGCGGAAGCGAGCCTCGCGGAGGCCCGCGTGGCGGTCACGGTGTTTGACGGCGTGGCAGAGAACCCGATGACGGAGCACGTGGCGGCGGGGTTGGAACTGGCCCAACGGGAGCACATCGATTTCATTGTTGGGCTGGGGGGCGGTAGCGCGATGGATTGTGCGAAGGGTATCAACCTGCTGCTGGCCAATGGGGGAGAAATCAAGGACTACTGGGGCGAGAACAGGGCCAAGAGGCCGATGCTGCCGATGATCGCGATGCCGACGACCGCGGGCACGGGCAGCGAGGGCCAGTCGTTCGCGTTGATCAGCGATCCGGCGACGCATCAGAAGATGGCCTGCGGCGATCGGCGCGATCCGCGGGCGGGCGGCCTGCGTCCGCGGGTGGCGATTCTGGACGAGGAGCTCACCGCGACCCAGCCGCCATCGGTCGCGGCGGCGGCTGGGATCGATGCGCTCGCGCACGTCGTCGAGACAGCCGGGACGACGCGGCGCAGCGACGTTTCGCTGGCGTTTTCGTGCGCGGCGTGGCGCCTGATCCGCGGCGCGCTGGAGCGGGCCCTGCGAAGCCCATCTGATGCCGCCGCCCGCCGCGACATGCTCGTCGGCGCACACCTGGCGGGTTGTGCCATTGAGTATTCCATGCTGGGGGCCGCGCACGCCTGCGCCAACCCGCTGACCGCCCGCTTCGGCATCATCCACGGCCGGGCGGTCGGCGTCATGCTGCCGCACGTCATCCGGTTCAACTGCGCCGGCGGCAGATATCACTATGCCGCGCTGGACATGCCGGCTGGGGAACTCGCGGACTATTGCGCCGCGATGCTCTCAGCCGCGGGCCTCGCCCCGCGGTTGCGGGATCATGGCGTGGCCGAGGCCGACCTGCCGGAACTCGCCGCCGAGGCGGCCAAGCAGTGGACCGCGACGTTCAACCCGCGCAGCGTGGGCGCCGCCGAACTGGCTGATATCTATCGGCATGCGTGGTAGGCCGAATGGCGTAGTCGGCCGAGCCCCACGCGTTTCTTGCCTTGGCACTTCAATCGCCCGGCAGGGCGGGAGAGGTTCGCCAGGGGCGTCAGCCCCGGGATAGTGTAATCCCAATGAGTCGGAGCCCTGGCAAGGGCGATACTCCGGGGCGCGCCGGTCGCTGGAGAGTGCCGCCCTTGGCAGGGCTCAGTGTACGTTCGCGTGTGCCAACCACGGGCTGGCGCCGTCTGGCTAACGTCTTCGGCCCTCCGGGCCGCGCCCGTGGCACCATGCCGAGCGTGCATTGCGATCCAGGATCCGCCATGGTGGTTCAGCCAGCGTGTGGGTGTTGGTGCGATCCGTATCCGGAGCGCAAGCGACCGGGCCGAAACACGGGCTGGACGGCAGGCATGGGCCGTCGAGCAGTCGCTTCGATCGCCGCGACCCGACGTGTTCGTCACTGTTCGCCGTGGATGGGCAATGTGCGCACCCGTATTCGGGCGTCGTCAAAAATGACGATCGCGCCGTCTTCAAGATCGTTGGCGATCGTGGCGAGGTTCGCTTGCAGGATCCGGAGCAGACCGGCCGGCGATTTGTGGCGACAGCGAAAAAGCAGAACCGAGGGCTGACGTTCACGGCGTAGCGCCAGGATGGCCGAAAAGTCCGTGTCCTGGGCGACGAGGACGCGCTGGTCTCTTGCTGCGGCGACGAAGATCGTCGGGTCATCCGCTTCGGCTAGATCCAAATCGCGCACGTGGATGGCGTCGTGACCTAACTCGCATAGGGCGGTCGCCATCCGTGGGGACAGGCTATTGTCCAGGAGGAATCGCATCATCCAGCCTGAAGCGGGATGGCCCTTTCGCGGACCGCCTCGGCGGCGTAGGCGAGGGCCTGGTAGATGTCCTTTGCCTCGAGGTCCGGGTAGTCGGCCAGAATGTCAGCGACCGACTGCCCCTCAGCAACAAGCCCAACGACGGTCGCGACCGGTATGCGCAGTCCGCGAATACAGGGCACCCCGCCCATCTGCTCCGGACGTACCGTGATGCGATCAAAGCGATTCATCGTTGACAGTCCCACTTCGACAGACTCAACCGACGTTCATTATATGCTTCCCGCATGGTGATCGCGAATAGAAAGCCGTGCTTGGCGCTTCTCCTCATTCGGAGAGGTTCGCGGTGCCGGCGGGTTGGACTCGCCCGTTGTGGGGCTGGTTGTTGTCACTCTGGTTACCACCTCAGCCCGCTCGCTGGCGCTCGCGGCTCGGAGCGGCGGTGCAATACTCCGGTTGGTGTATTGCGAGACCGCGATCGTGGGTCCGTGCGGCGTCCGCTCCCTTACGGTCGCGGCTCTGTTTGGGCGCGGGCCTTGCGGCGCTTCCACGTGCGGGTGATGAGCCAGCCGGCTACGACGGCGATCACGAGCCACGGGGCCAGGACCACCAGGCCGTAGACGATCAGGCCGAGCGATTCGTACAGGCCCGCGAGTCCGTCGCGGAGGTACTTGCGGAACGAGCCGCTGGCCCGGTCCGGCTCGGGCGTCAGCGCCGCTTTCTCCGCCAGAATGACCTCGATCACGCCGAGCGCGTTCGGGTCGATCCGCGACAGCTCGCCCAGGCCGATGCCGCGGATCTCCCGCGACGACACCTTGCCGAGCTTCTCCAGGTCCGCGACAGCCGCGTCCATCTTGCTGGCGGTTATCCCCAGGCTGAACCGGCCGACCCAGGTGCCATCCGTACGCTGGCTGCTGTTGGAGGCGAGCACCTGGATGTCGCGGTCGTCGACGAGTTTCGCGAGTCGGTCGCGGGCCGGGGCGAACTTCTCGACCTCGATGACCATGCCGCCGCTGGGGATTTGCCGCTGCGGCTCCGCGAGGGTGAGCGCGAGCGTGCAGGGGGTATCGGCTGACCCGCCGATGATATGGCCGGTTTCGCCGGTGAGTTCGCGGGCGGTGACGCGGCCGAGCGTTTCGACGCGGCTGACGAGTTCGGCGAACGCGCCGGCCGGTACGCGGATCTGGATGCTGGCGCTGGCGGAGCCGTCGTCGCGCTGCGTCGTGCGGTTGGCGGCGATGGTCGCGCCGAGCGGCGCGATCGCGTCCTCGAGCGTGTCCACGGCGTCGGCGAGGCTGGGGATCTGCACGGTTACCGAGCCAGCCGGCAGGTCGCGCGTACGTTCGAAGAGGGTCAGGGCGATGTCGCAGGGGACGCGGGCCGCCCACGGTGCGGCTGCGCTGGCGGCGTTCCAGTCGCGGACGTCGCGGCTGTCGACGCGGCCGAGGCCTGCGATCGCCGCCAGGGCGTCGCCGAAGCGGTCGAGGTTGACCTTGAGGCGGTACTCGCCGGCGAGCGAGCCCCGGTCGCGTTCCTTGATTTTTCCCGAGACGAGCCGGCCGTCGAGTTCGGCGAGCGCCTTCGTGAGCGCGTCCGCAGCCGGTCCGAGCTCCGGTACTTCGACCGACAGGCTCGCGGAGGGCACGACGCGGCCGGGCTCGCGCAGCTCGAGGTTGATCGTGGAGAGGGCGACGCGGTCCGCCAGCACGCGCAGTTGCCCCTCGATCTGCTCGATCTCGGTGCGGACGCGGTTCATCTCCTGCTCGACCTTGAGCAGGTCGTCCATGCGGTCGACGAAGGTCTTGGATTTCACCAGTTCCATCAGCCGCTCCTCGGTGATTTTGAGGGCGGCGCTGCGGGCCTCGAGGTCGACGTACTGGGCGGTGACGTCGGCGGACTTGACGTCCTCGCCGGTCAGCCGGCCGACCTGGCGCAGCGCGGCGAAGAGCACCTCGAAGTCCGCGGGCGCGACGCGAATGGTGATCGTACCAATGAGCGCCCCCCCGGCTGACTCCTTGGTAGAGGCGTCCGCGAGGTAGCAGTCGAAGCGGGCGAGGATGCCGTCGACCTGCTGCACGGCGGCGTCGTAGTCGTCGACTTCGGTGGTGAGGGATCCGGTCTTGATGATCTTGGTCTTTGCGGGTCGCGCGGTCGCGGCCGGAAGCTGAGCGCCGCGGGCCTGGTCAGCCGCGGCTGGCTGCTCGGGCGCTTCCTTCGGCTTGTCCGCCTGCAGCTGATTCTGATCCGCCGACGCGTCGGCAAGCTGCGTGCCCGCGTGCCAGCGATCCAGGCGACTTTGCCTGTTGGTCATGAAGAGGACGTCCAAGTCGTCAACAAGTCTGTCTCCATCGTAGGCATCCCCTGACGGTGTGGGCGGGTTGGAAGTAGCGCCACGCTGTGTCCCCGTCAGGGAAGTGTCACGTTTACTTCCCAGCGCTGACTGGAGAGGACCTTCGGCAGCAATGCGGTCGAGCGGCGCCAACAGGGTTGAGTCTTCTGAGCGTCTTGAGTTGCCGCCGCTTTGCCGTCTGCGAATCTCGTCCAGGATCCTGAGTGGCAAGGCGTCCAGTCGCGACGAAGGCGCCCTGCAGTTGCCGGAATGCCCTTGTCGGCCGACTGGCTCGGCTTCGGTGGACTGGGCCGCGTCGCCGCGGTTCGTGGATGCGAAGTAATTGTACCGCTCGCCGGCCGAGAGCGTGCGGCCCGCGGACTCAGCCGGTTTACTGGCAACGAAGTCGTCAAGTCGCTCGCTGCGGTCGGTCAAGAAGCTCACTCCCAGCTTGATGTCGGAGGGAGCCGGGGCCTGCTGTGCGCGGTAACCGGCATAGAGATCGTCGCCGAGTGCTAGCCCAACGCCTTCGGTCGTGCGGCTGGCGTCGTCAAGCTGGCTGATTTTCGCGACATTGCTCTTGAACGTGATCGTGCCCGCACCGGCTGTCGCCTCGGAACTTGATGCGGCAGCGCCGTCATCACCACCTATCCCTGCGTAGCCAAGGCCGCTCCTGAGGATGTCGGCACGGAATCCGCGCTTGGTGTCGTCGAGGTTGACCGCAGGCAGTCCGAATTCAACCGAATTGCGCGATTTGAGCCCCGCCGCCTGCCCGTCGAGGGACCAAGCAAGCAGGTCACCATCGCTATCGCGGCGGCGATGCCGTTGGACTCGCAGTCCACCACCGGGAGTTGGCACAGGGCACCGGAACCGTTCCGAGCCGCCGCGAACTGGTCGAAGCCCGCCGTTGCCGAGGCAACTGAACGAACCACCCTCGGTCTGCGCGCCAGAGGCGACTGAAAATGCCGCTGGCATTGCTGACCGATTTGACGCTGACGGGGCTGATTGACGCGGTAACGCTGCTCGCCCAGCACGAACGCCAAGAGCAGGCACGCAGCGACCGCCGCCGACGCGCCGATGAAACGGAAGATCACGGCGCGGGCCGGGGCGCGGAATGCGGGCAATTCAAGCGGAGCGGTCGCAGCAATGGCTTGCCACATCGCATCGGTCTCCTCGGAGGTCGGGGTGTCGGTGCACAGTCCGGAGAGCTGCTGGCGCATCGCCAGCAGATCGAGCCACACGCGGGCACAGGCGGGACAGACCGCCAGGTGCGCGTCGAGTTCTTCAAAGCCGCGCGTGGCGTCGATGCCGTTGGCGTCGATGCCGTTGGCGTCGAGCCGGCGCTGCATGTCGTGTTGGGCGTTTTCGCAGGTCATGGTTGGTAGCCGCAGGGATTAAGGGATTGAGGGATTAAGGGATTGAGGTACAACAGCGGGCCGTCCTGATGCACTTGGATTGCACGTCGTGCCCCGGCAAGACTCGGCGTTTGTCGACTGGTCATTGACTTCATGTCTACGACGTACATCACGGCACCTCGACCCCAATATTGCGCAGCCCAATGAACCTCTCATCTCAATCCCTCAATCCCTCAATCCCTCAATCCCTTAATCCCATAATCCCTTTCTCTTCCGTAACCGTTTCCTCCTGCTCCCTAAGGCGCTCCGCCAGCTTCTTGCGCGCGCGATGCACCGTCACCTTCACCCGCGACTCGCTCCAGCCGAGGGCCGCGGCGGCTTCCGCGATCTTCAGTTCGCACAGCTCGCAGAGCACGAGCGCGTCGCGCTGTGCGGGCCGCAGGGTCGCGAGCGCGGCGTGCACGCGGATGCGGGCCTCGTCACGTTCGAGCGGGTCCGGCTCGGCAGCGGCTGGCACCAGCTTGAGCACCCGCGGCTCGCCGGGCATTTCGTGGCGGCGGCGTTTCCGCACGTGGTCCACGAGGGCCGAGCGGGCGATGGCGAACAGCCAGGTCGCGACCTGGGCCCGGCCGGCGTAGGTGCCGGCTGACCGGCACACGCGCACGAACGTGTCCTGCACGACGTCGCTGGCCGCTTCGCGATCGCGCAGGCGGGCGTAGGCGAACCGCCACAGCCGCTCGACGTGCCGCCGATAGAGCGGTTCGAGCGCTGTGCGGTCTCCAGCCCGGAGCCGCCGCATGAGGTCGCGATCGTGGTCTGCCATGTGCGTTTTCGCCGCAGGTCACCTGCGTCCGCAGGATTGGACGAACGAGCAGGAGAAAGGTTACAGCAAGTCCGGCGAGCCATCAGCCGGGGGCTGGCGGGTGGCGGATAGGCGGCGGCTGCGGCGGAACGCCCGCGAATCAGCCCCCAGACCGTCCGGGTCAGAGTTCGCACACCGGCGACGGGAACGGGTCCGTGCCGTCGGGGCCGGGCGTGCAGGCCCGCGTCGGATCGGGCAGGGTGACCGTAGCGCCGGCGGCCTCCAACGTGGCAGCCACGTCGCACTGCGTGGTGACGCCGTTCTGCGGGTCACAGTTGGGATCGACGTACGTGCAGAACACGTTCAGCGCCAGGCCGGCCAGCGCCGGACTGTCAGCCATTGGGCTGATGTCCGCGACGTAGGTCCGCGACGCGTCCACGCTCGCGAGATGGGGCAGATCCGCCAGCGGCGACAGGTCGCTCACCGCGTTGGCCGAGAGCGTCACGCGCTCGAGTGCGGTGAGGGACGCAAGCGGCGCAATGGAGGTGATCGCGTTGCCGTCGGCGAAGAGCGTGTCGATTGCGGTCAGCGATTCCAGCCCGTCGAGGCTGGTGAGCACGTCGCCCTGCTGATGCTGGATGCGCAGGAACGTCAGGTTGGCAAGTCCCGCAAGGGGTGACAGGTCGGTAATGATATTCCCATCCAGCCGCAGAAACTCGAGCCTGGTCAGGCCGGCGAGCGGCGTCACGTCGGCGATGTGGTTGTACGCGGCGTCGAGGGAGACGAGGTTCGTGCAGTGCTCCAGGCCGGTCAGGTCGGTGATGCCCTTGGCGTAAAGTGAGACCATGCCGAGCTGCGCGAGGTTCTCCGCGGTCAGGTCGAGGCCCAGGCTGGCGAGCGCGTCGGTCAGCGTTTGCGCCAGGCACGGATCGGGAATATTCAAAGGACCGGTGTCGGGGCCCGGCTCGTCGGGCGCGTACTCGACCGTGAACCACTTGAAGTCGACGTACTTGAACATGTCCTTGGTCTGGCCCGCGACCGCGGCATTAACGAGGATACCAAAGGTTGCAGGCTCGTGCGGCGTGAGCGGGACGCTGGCCATGTCGTTGGGGTTGAGGATTCCCTTGGCGTCGTAGCGACTGTACAGCGACTTGATGTTGTCGCCCTTCAGCTCGTACACCGTGTAGTCATACAGGTTCTCGGGTACGACGAAGAAGGACACGTTGGGGCTGTCGACGGAATTCACGCTCGCGAGGTCCGCCTCGGTCTTCTCGACGTAGTTCTCCTCGTCGTGCACGCCGATGACGTAGCTGAACTCCGGAAACATGGCGTCGCCGATCGTGCCGATCTTCATCTCGTTCCAGAGGTCCGGCAGTTGCTCCCAGACCGACGCGCTCGTCTTGGCGACGTAATCCACTTTCTGCACCGAGCCGTCGTACGAGGCCCAGGCGTGCGTGGTGGCGTCGAGCCGCAGCGATTTCGTCTCGCCGGGGTGATTGGGATCGACGCACAGCAGCGTGCTGCCCTTGATTCCGCAGCAGGTGATCGCGTGGGCGGCGGTCCCGGCGGTGTTGTCGACGGCGAGGAACTGCGGCGCCTCCTCGACGACCAGCGCGGTCGCGACCTCGAGCAGCATGAGCTCATCGGTGGTCAGGGCGCGGCCATCAACGATCGCCCGCTTCTCGATGTAGTACCAGTTCCAGCGTTCCTCGTCGGCGATGCGCTGGACGACGGAGACGAGTCGGCGGCCGACGTCGTCGTCCTCGGTGAAGCTTGGCGTGTCGAAGATGTTGGAGCCGTACTGGCCGTAGCGGTACTGGTTGCGCAGACCGCGGAGATTCTGCTCCTTGAGCGTCGCGTAGTACCACAGCGACGACACGGTCATGCCCAGGCACACGCCGCCGCTGCTCGTCCACGAGCGGAAATTCCCGAACTGCCAGTCGTCGAAACCGGCCCGGAAGCCCGTCTCGTAGTCCAGGCTCATCAGGAAGTCGATGGGCAGCTCGACGCCCACGAAGACGGAGAAGTGCCGCGTGACCACCTTGGCCGCCGCGCCGTCGTAGTCGATCAGGGGCAGGATCTCGGCGCGGCCGCTGGCCTCGTCCCAACTCACCACCGCGGGAAAGCCGTTGGTGCTGACCACCAGCGGCATCGTGAGCGTCATGAAGTCGCCGGCCACCGCGTCCAGGCCGGTCACGGCGTAGAGCGGCGTGACGACGGTCACGCGCTGGGGAAAGTCATGGCTGGTGACCGCGTCAGCCGTCACGACGAAGTGTGTCTGGGCGGGCAGCGCGTCCGCGGGCACGTCGATCGCAAAACCGTCGGATCCGGTAACGACGCCGCCGGCGGTCGTGACCGTGACGGTGGCGAGCGTGCGCGGGGCGCCCTCCGTCCGCAGGGTATAGGTCGCGGGCTCCGGCGCGAGGTAGTCGGTGTCGGGTGGCGGCGTGGGATCGGGCCCGTCGCCCTCGGGCGACGCGCACCCCGGCATGCCGATGGCAATGAATACGAGCAGGAAAACCGGCCATAACGCACTTCGCGGAGAGGTGGACATGACGCGCTCCTTGTCGCGCCCTCTCCGCAACGAATTGCCCAATTCAGTATGACGAACCGGCCCGTGGCGGGCAATCAAAATCGCCCCGGGAGGTTTCGGTCAGCCGTTGATCAGTCGTACGCCGACCGGGTGCTTGTCGCATCCGCCAGTTCGACTCACCTGTGCTTGGGCCGATTGTCCTCACTGGGGTTACCACCTCAGCCCGCTCGCTGGCGCTCGCGGCTCGGAACGGCAGAAACCCTATGCTGTCTTCGTGGGACGCACGGTACTTGTGCGTGCGGGGAACACGGCTGCGGCTCAGTCGTCGTCGTGATCTGGCTGGTCGTGGTGCTCGTTCTCACCGATTGTCAACGCGGTGCCGACGATGGGCACGTGAATCGTCGGGCCGGTGGGGTTGAAGCCGCGCACCAGACCGCCCGCCCACGCGGCGACCAGGACCAGAAAGATGACAGCCGCCACGGGACGCGCGGATGCGATTCCGCTCTGCGCGTCGGCGGCCTTGCGCCCGTGAACCATGCTGAGTGCGATGTTGCGCTTGTGCCGGACCGTGTAATGGATGACCCCGGCGAGATGGATGCCCACAACGGCGAGCATCGTCCAGGCGAGCGTCTCGTGAACCTCCTCAACCGCGTCGTAACCGAGGCCCATCATCACGCCGGTCGTACCCAGGCCAAAGACCAGAATGAGGAAGGCGAAGATCGCGTACGCGGAAGCCGGGTTGTGCCCGACGTGCTCCTGACCGGCGCCCGACAGCTCCGCGTGCAGGTAGTCGATCACCGCGCGCGGGCGGAAGGCCAAGGCACGAAAGCGAGCGTAGCGCGATCCCGCCAGTCCCCAGACCACGCGCCACGCAGCCATCAGCACCAGCACGAGCCCGATGAGCGCGTGGTAAGGGAACAGCCAGTGGTGCTCGCCGAGGGCGATCGCGATGGTGGCAGCCGCGAGGAACCCCGCGGCGAAGAGCCAGTGAAAGAGCCGAACCGGCAGATCGAAGACGAGGGTGCGTTCCATGATGAAACTCCGTCGCGCGGCCAAGTACGTACATACTACTCTACCATGTGCGCCGCCGACGTCGGCGCGATTGCAAATCCTGCAATGCACGCGGTGGCTGGACCGTTGCCGCCCGCGAGGCGGATGCGGCGAACACGCGGCGGATTCGCCGGTTTGTCGGGCCGGTTGGTTGCATTGTGGTTTGTACCTCCGTCCGCTCGCTGGCGCTCACGGCTCGGACCTGGCGGTACTTGCGGCGCGGTTCGAGGTTGCCGGGTGATTTATAATGGGCCGGGACGGTGCTTTGCGGTTAGTCTGGCTCGCTCGAGGAATGCATCATCGAGCCTGAACCACTCGAGCACCCAGGGAATGCCACATGGCCCCGCTGGAACCGACAGAGCTGCAAGGCTGGCTGCGCCGGCAGGTGTGGTTGTACGTCATCGGGCGGGTGGCTGCGGCGGTAGCCCTGTTGCTGCTCGGCGCCGGCGTTCTATTCGTCGAATACTGGCTGGTGGTCGGGTTCGGCTACTTCGTACTGAGTCGCTTCGGCGTGCCCGCGGACTACTACGCGCTGATCGCCGGTGTCTTTTTGGCGCTGCTTTTCGTCGGCAACATACGTACGGATCGGCAGTATCTCACCGAGTTCAGCGTGACCGCCGGGACGTACAACAGCGAGGTTGTCACGTTTTATCTGCCCCACATGGGGCTCGTGTCCAACATCAACCCGCTGGCGCCGGACACGATGCATACCGGCGTCAAAATCATCACGTCGTTGCTCTACACGGGGCCGCGGGTGATCGTGGCCGCTTGGCGGTGTCTGTGCAGCGCGCTGCGGATGTTCGCGGTGGACACCCGCGCGTGTGCCGGCGTGATCGCGTTTCTCTACGCCCGTCCCGGCCGCGCTGACTTTCGCTCGATCGTAGCGGGCGTCGCGGATGTGAACCCGGTCACGACGTTTCCGCAGCTCGCCCGCCTCGATGGCGTGCTCGTGCTCAAGAGCGAGCCCGCGGGTTTCGCGCTGAGTTCCGATTGGCGCAGCGCGTTGGACGCGCAGTGCGCCGACGCCACACATTCCTGAACCGCACAAACAACTCCGTCGGTGGAATCAAGCGATCAGTTGCCGGCGATTCTCGCGAATGCGGCGTAGTCGTCGAGGTCGACGTCGCCATCCGCGGTGAGGTCCGCGGCGGCGCAACCGTCGGCGTAGACAACCGCGCCGGAGCCGGGTCCGGTGAAGCAGTCGATGAACGGGAGGGCATCGGCTGCGTCCACGTCGCCGTCCAGGTCCATGTCGCCGGCCATTCCGAAGGTGAGGGTCAGCGTCTGGTCTGCAGCTACATGGTGGAGAACCGAAATGTTGCCGTCGGGCCATTCGATGCGCAGATCGTCGACGACGGTGCTCGCGTCGAGGCCGAAGAAAACCTCGTAGGGTTCCTGGCCGAGGCAGCTCGTACCGGCTGACACGTAGCGCATCTGGTTGATCCCGCCGGCGCTGACGCGGATGGTGGTGCCGATGGCGAAGCGGTTGTGGCCGGTCATGCGGGGGCGGATGGTGAGGTAGTGGCGGGCGGCGGACGCGCCGGTGAGGTCGGCGCGAAGCAGACGCAGGAAACCATCCATGCAGACCTGCAACAGGTCGAGGTCGCCGTCGCGGTCGTAGTCGACAGCAACGAGCGCGGCGCCCCAGTTGGTGTCGTTGAATCCGGCGTCGGCGGCGACTTCGGTGAAGACGAAGGGGGCGGCGCCGGGGTTGAGAAAGAGGCGCGAGGGGTAGGTCCAGCCGTAGTAACCGTTGGTTTCGGCGATGTCGACCCAGCCGTCACGGTTGATGTCGAAAAACGTCGTGCCCCAGCCCCACGCACCGTCGTCCACGCCGAGCGCGATCGACACTTCCGTGAAGCTCGGGTTGGCCGGCGTCGTGTCGTTGCGCATGAGCACGTTGTGCTCGGGCACGCCGGTGATGGGGTCGACGTCGTAGATGTTGGTGATGTAGAAGTCGAGGTCGCCGTCGTTGTCGTAGTCACCCGCGGTGATGCCCATGTCGTTCATCGAGTTGGCAAAGCCGGCCGCGGGCGCGACCTCGACGAAGGTGTTGTTGCCCTGGTTGATCCAGAGCAGGTTGGGATCGTCGTCGACCATGAGCAGCAGATCGAGCCAGCCGTCGCCATTGACGTCGATCATGTAGGGTTGCCAGTATCCGCGCAGATAGGCGCCCACGCCGCTCGACGCGGAAATATCGGTGTACTTGCCGGCACCGTTGTTGAGGAACAGACGCACGGGTCCGTTCCACATGGTGTGGCAGATGTCGGGGTAGCCGTCGTTGTTGATGTCGCCGGCGCAGACGCCACCGCTCTGCCGCTGGGCGCCGGGTCGATAGGGATTTCCAGGTCCGATGACCAGGCCGGCCGACGGCGTCACGTTGGTGAAGCTCGACGGTGTCGTCTGGCGATAGAGCGTCAGGACCGACGTACCCGAGTCGTGCGTGGTCAGCAGGTCGAGGTCCCCGTCGGCATCGTAGTCCAACCAGAGGGATCCACGCGTGGATGCGGTGCTGGCCAGGCCGACCGAGGCGGCGACGTCGGTGAACTGCCCGTTGCCGAGGTTGCGATACAGGTGGTTCGCGGCATTAGGGCCGGTCGGCAGAAAGACATCAACCAGGCCGTCATTGTCGTAGTCCACCGCGCAGACGCCGGTGACGATGCCGAAGGCCGGCGTAAAATTGGCGAATCCCGCAGGCGCGCTGACGTCGGTGAAGCTGAAATCGACCGTGGGCGCGAAGAGCGCGCCCAGCACGCCCGCATACGCGGCGGCGGGTGAAAGCATGACAGTGTTCCCTTCACACTCCGGGAGGCCGGCGCGCCAAGAAGTGATCAGCCTGGAGAACCGACGCGATTCGACCCCGGAGTCCGATTGCCCGATGTCTGCAACGTCTGGTGCAGTTAACCTGGAATCCAAGCCCTGACCTAGTCGCTTCTATCAAGTGGCGAGGATGTTTTCAATATGTTTCTGGGGCACACAGGGGGCGTCGCTGGCCTTCGTACGGGTGCGATCGGAGGATGCAGGGCGGAGTTCAGCGGTCACCTGCGCGGGCCTTCCGTCGCGGGGCGGCGCGTGGGGCCCGACGGTGGCTGGGCTGCAAGTTCCGATAAACGCTGGAGTTATAGGACGTCCTGGAAACAATGAGGAGGGGCAGAGACCCGGAGGCGGGGCAGATCAAGTCGGGTGGCGGGGCAACCGAAGAGATTATCGGGCGCGCCCCGCGACGTTGGCGGGGTGCCAGCCAGGAATTCGAGGACGCGAAGGGCGCTGCGCGGGAGCAGGTGATGCGGCTGACGATCGTGATACCGGCGTACAACGAAGAGCAGGCGATTGGGGCGATCATCGAGCGGACGCTGGCGGCGCGGGCGACGATCGTGGCGCGGTCACCGGTGACGGCGGTGGACGTCGTCGTGGTGAGCGACGGTTCGACGGACGGGACCGTGCGGATCGCGCGGGAATACGCGGACATCAGGCTGATCGAGTTCGAGCGCAACAAGGGCTACGGCGCCGCGATCAAGCGGGGGTTCGCCGAGACGGACAGCGAGTTGGTCGGTTTCCTGGACGCGGACGGCACGTGCGACCCGCTGTTCTTCGCGGATCTGTGCACCGCACTGAACGACACACAGGCGGCGGTGGCGCTGGGCTCGCGGCTGGGGCCGCAGAGCCGCATGCCGCGGACGCGCCGGTTGGGAAACCGTATTTACGCCGCGATGCTGAGCGTGCTGACCAATCGGGTCGTGCACGACACGGCGAGCGGGATGCGCGTGATCCGGCGCGACGCACTGAGCCGGTTGTACCCGTTGCCGGACGGGCTGAACTTCACGCCGGCGATGAGTGCGCGGGCGCTATTGGACGAGTCGCTGCCGGTGGTGGAATTGCCGATGGCGTACGAGGAGCGCGTGGGCGAGAGCAAGCTGCACGTGCTGCGCGACGGCTGGCGGTTCTTCCAGACGATCATGGAGATGACGCTGTGCTGGCGGCCGGCGCGCGTGCTGTTGAGCGGGGCGCTGTTGTGCGGGCTGGTGACGGTGCTGCTGGCGGCGCATCCGATCGAGATGTGGCTCACCCAGGGGCGGCTCGAGGAGTCCATGATCTACCGGCTGCTGTTCTGCTCGTTCCTGGGCTCGGTGGCGGTGCTGCTGGTGTCGGCGCTGTTCCTGTCGGAGGAGCTGCACGCGTTCAACCGCGATGCTCGGCGGAAGGAGACGCTGCTGCAGAAGATGCTGGGTGGCGTTTTCTCCAACGCAGGGCTGATCGGCTGCACGGCGGTGTTCGGCGGGCTGGTGGCGGTGCTCATCGGCCCGGGGCTGTGGACGCGAGTGACGGTAGGGCAGGTGTGGGTGCACTGGTCGCGGGTGGTGCTGGCCGGGCTGCTGACGTTCACGCTGCTGCAGTTCTACGTGACGCGGCTGATCGCGACGATCGTGCGGCTGCACGTGGCGCGGCTGCGGTTCAGCGAGCAGCATGCGCGGACGACCACGCTGCGGGCGGTGAAGCGCCGGGCGGTGTCAGCCGCACCGCTGGTGCCCGAGCCGGACGCGGTCGTGCTCACCTGAAGCCGCGGTCCAGAAGCGCCCGATTCGTTCAATTCATCAGATTTCACACGATCTTAGCGATAGGCCCCGCGTACGCGCGTACTTCAGGCGCGCGCCGATGGCTTCCGGCTGGGCTTCGACTGGGCCGCGGGGACAGGCTGGCATTGGGGGAATGGTTTCCGGTAGACTGAGCCCGATCACTGTCGATGCGGTGGGGGTGATTGACTCTGGCCGGGGGGCCGCCGCCGCGCTACCGGGAGATACCACGATGAAGCGATGGAGTTGTCGCGCCCTGAGGGTGCTGGCGCTGGGATGCGTCGTGTGGTGCACGCGCGCGGCTGACGCGAAGGACTACACCGGGTACCGGGTGGTGCACCTGACCGACGTGACGCGGGCGCAGCTCGACGCGCTCGAGGCCGGCGGCGCGGTGGTGCTCGACTGTGTGCCGCATCCGGGCGATGCCGACGTGGTGGTCAGCCCGCAGCAGCTCGCGACGCTCCGCGACCTGGGCATCACCTACCAGGTGGAGCAGGAGAACCTGCAGGCGCTGATCGACGCGGAGCGGGCCCCGAGCACGCGCGGCACGGGCGATCCGTTCGATGATTTCTTTCTCGACTACCACCGCTACGACAACGGCACGGGCAGCATCATCTGGTTCATGAACGAGCTGGCGTCGCGCTATCCGAACCTCGCGACGATGATCGACATCGGCACGTCGATCGACGGACGGACGATCTGGGCGATGCGCATCGCGAACGACGCAGTGGCCGGGAACAAGCCGGGGGCGCTGTACTTCTCCTGCGTGCACGCCCGCGAGTGGATCACCACGACCATTCCGCCGTACTTCGCGAAGCACGTGCTGGAGAGCTACGGCAACGACGTGGTCATCACGGACATGGTGGACCATACGGAGATTTTCCTCGTGCCCGTGTCCAACCCGGATGGGTATGAGTTCTGCTGGACGGACGACCGGCTGTGGCGCAAGAACCGGGCGATCAATTCCAACGGCACGATCGGCGTGGACATCAACCGCAACTGGAGCGAGGCGTGGGGGATCGACGACGACGGTTCGAGCGGGTCGCCGAGCAGCGCGACCTACCGCGGGCCGGCGCCGTTCTCCGAGCCGGAGACGCGGGCGCTGCGCGACGTGGTGCTGAATCATCCGAACATAAGGACGATGCTGGATATCCACAGCTTTTCGCAGCTCATCCTGTGGCCGTGGGGGTATACCGACGCGCTGTGTCCGGACGATCCGCTGTTCCGCGAGCACGGTTACGCCATGCGCGACCTGATCTACGCGGTGCACGAGGAAGACTACACCGCCGGCCCGACGTACACGACGATCTACGCGGTCAACGGGGACTCGCTCGATTGGGGCTACGCCCAGCACGGAATCCTGGGGTTCAGCTTCGAGGTGCGGCCGAAGGAAGGGGCGTTCGGAACCGGTTTCCTGCTCGATAAGTCGGAGATCATCCCGAACAACGAGGAAATCCTGCCGGCGATGCTCTACCTGACGAACACCGACTTCGTGCGGTCGCCGGTGATCATCGAGCTCGATTCGGAGATCCCCGAGGTGATCACGCCGGGGCAAGCTGTGCCGCTCGCGGTCTCGGTGACGTCGCAGTACGAGAATCTCGTGCCGGGTACGCCGCGGATGTACTACCGGTACGACCCCGCCGGTCCGTTCAACGAGGTGCCGCTGACCCCCGTGAGCACGAACGGGTATACGGCGGAGCTGCCGGCGACGAACTGCTCCTCGACGCCGGAGTTCTACTTTGCAGCCGACGGCGACGGGGGCTCGGTGGTGACGCTCCCGCGGCCGGCGGAGCTGGCGCCGTTCGACCCGCCCGTGGCGGTGGGGGTTTTCTACGCGGCGAACATGGACAGCGATCCCGGGTGGACGGCGCAGGGCCAGTGGGCCTGGGGCGTGCCGACCGGCGGCGGGACGTTCAACCACGATCCGACCAGCGGGCACACCGGCGCGAACGTGTACGGGTACAACCTGAGCGGCAACTACGCCGACAACCTGCCGGCGACGTACCTGACGACGGCGCCGATCGACTGCACGGGCGAGTTCGGCGTCGAGCTGCGCTTCTGGCGCTGGCTGGGGGTGGAGTCATCGTTCGGCTTCGACGACGCGACCGTCGAGGTAAGCAACGACGGGCTGAACTGGACGGTCGTGTACAGTGCGGCTGACGAGCACGCGACGGACAACGGCTTCGTCGTGGACACCGAGTGGGTGCATCAGACGTTCGACATCTCCGCGGTCGCGGACGATCAGCCAACCGTGTACTTGCGCTGGGGCATGGGGCCCACCGACGGTTCGAACGCGCTGCCCGGATGGAACATCGACGACGTCGTCCTGTTTTCCAAGGGCTGCGTCGCGATCGCGGGCGACTACAACGGTGACAGCGTCGTGTCGGCGGGTGACCTGTATGGGCTGAATGACTGCCTGACCGGCCCGGCGGGCGGCCTGCTGCCGACCTGCGGCGTGTTCGACTTCGACGCGGACGGCAACGTCGACCTGACCGACTTCGCGGCGTTCCAGGAGCTGGCGGCGCCGTAGGAGTTGCGGCGTCGTGATGACAGCGCCGCCATAGTGGCATTTCCAATTCCTGATATGCATTTCAGGCTGAATTCAGGGTGCGCTAACTCCCTGCGCGTACGTTCTCGTAGCCGGCGAGGTGTGCCGGTGGCGGCGTCAGCCGCCGTGTTAGCGATCAAACGTACCCAAGGACATTCCTGGGAGGTGTCAAATGGCGATGAAAGCACTGAAAGACGGGCTCGTGGACGAACTGCGCGACATGCTCAGCGCAGAGCAGCAGATCACCAAGGCATTGCCGAAGGTGATCAAGAAGGCAAGCAGCACTGACCTGAAGAAGGCCCTCGAAAGCCACCTGGAGGAGACGAACCAGCACGTGAACCGGCTCAAGGAGGCGCTCTCCTCACTCGGCGCGTCGGAACGCAGCAAGACCTGTGACGGGATGAAGGGCATTCTCGAGGAGAACGAGGACGTGCTCGACAAGGGCGAGGCGGACATCGTGGACGCGCTGGCCGTCGCGGGCTGCCAGAAGGTCGAGCACTACGAGATCGCTTCGTACGGCACGATCATCACCTGGGCGGAGACGCTGGGGGAGAACGGTATCGTCAAGCTGCTGGCCCAGACGCTGAACGAGGAAAAGGCCGCGGACGAGAAGCTGACCAAGATCGCGGCGACGGTGAACAGGGAGGCGGTGGCGACCGTCGCGTAGCGCACCGCCCGCGGTCAGCCGGAAAATAGGGTATTTTCACAGGGGGATCGGTCCTGCGGGGCCGGTCTTCCTGTGTTTTTACGGGGCAAAACAGCCGGCGTCCCAGGAAGAGACGCCGGGGGGGCACTGGTTGATTCTCCAATTTGAGAATTTGCGATGACGGTTGAATCCCCCGTGGTGCGCGCGGTAGACTGCGCAGCGGATCATTTCGGCAGCGGCCCAGGCGTGGGCGACGTCACGCTTGTACCGCGAAGCTGTCGTGGCCTCGTCCGTCAGAGGCCGCGTGTCGCGACAACATCTGGAGTTGTACCGCATGTTCGCGCCGGTCGCCCCTTCACGTTCGCATTTTCGAGTCATCCTGATCGTTTTTCTGGCGGTGGCTGCCCCGTTGTTCGCGGCTGACTTCGTCGTGGACACGACGCTGGACCTGCCGGACGCAACGCCCGGTGACGGCATGTGCAGCGACGGGGCGGGTCGCTGCAGCCTGCGCGCGGCGATCATGGAGGCGAACGCGCTGGCGGGACCGGATACGGTGGCGATGCCGCAGCCGGGGTGGTACCGGTTGACGATCGCCGGTGCGGACGAGGACGCGGGTGCCACGGGCGACCTGGACATCACCGAGGCGCTGGCCATCACGGGTCAGGGGCCTGACGCGACGGTGATCGACGCGTCGTTTCTCGCCGGCGGCGACCGGGTCATGCACGTGACGGACGCCGCGTCGCTCACCGGGCTGAACATCCGCGGCGGCATGGTGGCCGGCTGGGGCGGCGGCATCGCGGTGAGCGGCAACCTGGAGCTTTCGGACTGCGTGATTGAGGACAACAGCGCCGCAGAGGGCGGTGGCGGAATCGCCTTTGTGGTATCCCTGAACGTCCTCTCGGAACTTACAGCAGTGAAGTGCTGGATTCGGGACAACATCGCCGTGAACGGCAGCGGGGGTGGCGTAGGCACCGAGGCAGTGCCCCATGCAAACGCGCGCGCTCTTGGCAGCGTGACGATGGATGACTGTGCAATCAGTCGCAATGTGGCTCTGTACGACGGCGCAGGCATGTACGTCGACTCGATGTCGCTCGCGGGCTGCAGCGTGCAGGAGAATTTGAGTCTTTCCGGATCGGGCGGGGGACTGGCTGCCGTCTGGCCGTTTGTTACGAGCACAATCAACATCCAGGACTCGAGCGTGCGCGGCAACATCGCGGGCGCGGACGGCGGCGGGATCTTCGTCGACATTTACCATGCCGTGCCCTGTGATATAGTCCGGAGTGACATTACGGGTAACTATGCCGAGAACAACGGGGGTGGAATCTGCCTCGTCCGGGCAGATGGCTCGCTGATCGATGAATGTAGCGTTGACAGCAATATGGCCAATTCGAACGGCGGTGGGCTGTGGTTGTCTCGGCGGCCGGTGTGTGAACGGAGCACCGTCAGCAATAACCAGGCGGCCTCTGACGGGGGAGGGATCTTCGCGGACTTCGGGTTGCCCACCGAAGTGATTTTCTGGAGGAATGTGACGATCAGCGGGAATCACGCGGGCGGCGACGGTGGTGGGCTCTACACCTCCGGCGCTGATTTCCTTGGCCGTCTCGTATTGTCCCACCTCACGATTGCGCGGAACGCGGCGCAGGGAACCGGTGGAGGATTCTACGATACGCACCTGCGTGTTGAAATTGCGAACTCGATTGTAGCGCAGAATCTGGTCGGAACGTCCGGCGTGGGTACTGCCGACTGCGGCCGGGAAGTGGATTACGTCTACCCGTTCCACTTCTACTATAGCGTTGTCGGTGTGGGCGACGGCTGCGGCACCGGGACTGGCTGTGCGCCCGACGGTGGAAGCTGTGCGGGCTCGATGTCGGCGCCACTGGATGCGATGTTGATGCCCCTTGGGAATTACGGCGGACGCACGCCAACGCACGCGGTGCTGCCGGGGAGTCCTGCACTTGAACGCGGGTGGTACGGGTCCTACGGCGAGTGTGCGGACCGCGACCAGCGCGGATTTCGTCGTCCGTGGGATGGTAACGGCGATGGTGTCGCCTACTGCGACTGCGGCGCGACCGAGTTCGTCGATTGTAACTCCGACGGCGTCGATGACGGCCTTGAGACCGCCGAGGGCCTCAGCGCCGACTGCAACGCCAACGCGGTGCCGGACGCGTGCGACGTGACCCAGGGCACCAGCCTGGACTGCCAGCCCGACGGCACGCCCGACGAATGCCAACTCGCGGGCCACGACTGCAACGCCACGGGCGTGCCCGATGAGTGCGAGCCGATCGGCGGCGGCGACTTCAGCGGCGACGGGGCGGTCACGGCCGTCGACCTGCAGGCGCTCCTCGCGGTCTGGGGCGGGCCAGGCGCGCCGCCGACGGGCGATCCGGCTTGTCAGTACCTGCACCTCGTGGCCTTCGATCTCGACCACGATTTCGATATCGACCTGCAGGACTTCGCCCGCATCGAAGCACTCGCTGGTCGCTGAACATCAGCCGGTCCGGGTCCGCACTTCGCCACGCCCGTCGACCAGAATGCGCGCTCAGGGACGAAGCGCCCCGCCTCCGCTATCATCCCCGCGGACGGCATACCACACGACAGAAGGAGGGCACCATGTCCGGCGCGGTGGCATTGGATCATCTCACGAAGCGGTACCGGCTGGATCCGGGCAAGAAAGTCGCACTCGACGAGATTCCGACCGACGACAAGGCCGGGTGGAGTAAGGACGACGCGCGGCCGGCGACGGCGAAGCTGTGGAAGCGGCTGCTGGAGCGGCAGGAGGTGCTCGCGGCGACGGACACGCACGCCCTTCTGATCGTGCTGCAGGCGATGGACGCGGGCGGCAAGGACTCCACCATCCGGCACCTCAGCCGCGGCCTTTCGGTCGGCGAGGCGGAGGTCGCGGCGTTCAAGGCGCCGACCGACGTCGAGCGGGCCCACGACTTTCTGTGGCGGGTGCACCGGCGCGTGCCGCCGTTGGGGAAAATCGGCATCTTCAACCGGTCGCACTACGAGGACGTGCTGGTCGTGCGGGTAAAAGAGCTGGTGCCGAAGGCGGTGTGGAAGGCGCGGTACGAGCAGATCAACGCGTTCGAGGCGCTGCTGGCGTCGGCGAACGTGCACATCGTGAAGATCTTCCTGCACATTTCGAAGGCCTACCAGACGAAGCGGCTGAAGCGGCGGCTCGACCTGCCCGAAAAGCACTGGAAGCTCACCGCGGACGATCTGCGCGAGCGCAAGCGGTGGGACGAGTACCAGCGGGCGTACGCGGACGCGTTGGAGCGGTGCAGTACCGAAGCGGCCCCGTGGTACGTGGTCCCGGCGGAGCACCGCTGGTTTCGGGACCTGCTGGTGGCCCGCATCGTGGTGGAGCGACTCGAGGCCCTGGGTCTGGAATACCCGCCACCGACGATCGATCCCAAGGACGTCGTGCTGGAGTAGCCTGAACAGGGCAGTAAATTCGGGACATCAGGCCATCTGACGTGGAACTGCCGTTTGCCAAGCGGCCGTCAGGCCCGCACGTGCGCCGGGTAGGCGCGCTGCAGGGCGAGTTCGCGTGCCTCCTCGTAGGCCGGGTGCAGGACGGTCCAGTCGAGGCACTCGCTCATGCGCTCGACGCGGTTGCGCAGCTCGATCCGCTGGCGGCGGTTGTACTGCGTGAAGCGGATGAGCACGTTGGCGAGCTGGTCGATGGTGTCGCCCGCGTCGACGTGGCGGCGTTTGAGCACCCAGATGCCGTTCTCCTCCGCGTCGAGGATGTTGGCCTGGATGAACGCGCCGAAGCCGGAAAGGTCCGTGCAGACCGAGGGGATGCCCATCACCGCGCACTCCGCGGGCGTGTAGCCCCACGGTTCGTAGTACGATGGGAAAATCCCCAGGTGGCACCCGCGGACGAAGTCGGGGTAGTCCATGCGGAAGAGCGGGTTGGTGCGGTTGATGAACTGCGGGTGGAACACGATCTTCACGCGGTCGTGGGCGTTGTTGAAGAGCTGGCGGTGGCGCAGATGGTTCAGCACGGGGTCGTTCGCCTCGTCGACCATGTGGTGCGTCACGATGGGCGGCAGGTCGCGCTTGGCCCGGGAGTGGATCAGCCGCTTGAGAACGACTTCCTCCTCGGGGCGGAGCAGGTCGCGCATCTTGGGGATTTCACCGCGGGCGGTGATGGCCAGCAGGCGGTGCTCGAAGTTCTCCGCGATCTCCTCGCAACTGCTCTTGATCTCGGCGAGCATGGAGTGGGCCTGGAGCACCTGCACGTTGAGGTGCTGGGTGGGCGCGGAGGTCACGATGAAGCCCACGACCGTGACGTCGGAGCCCGCGTGAATCAGGTGGTTGTTCAGGCGCGACAAGGCCTCGATGAAGATGTCGATGCCCTTGTTGTGGTACTCGTAGCGGCCGGAGGTGAAGACGTAGAGCGTCTTGTCCAGGTCGAACGAGTACGAGCCGAAGAAGTGCCCCTGCACGAACTGGTGGATGCGGTCCTTGTACTCGCGGTGCAGGTTCTGAAACTCGTGGAGGGCGGCGAACTTCTCGACGCGCAGGCCGTTGGGCAGGATCTTCTCCGGGCGGCGCTTGAGCAGGTGGTCGGCCTCGAGCGCGGTGATGTCCGAGACGGTGGTGAACACGTGGGCGCTGGCGCTGGCGGCGCGCTCGATGCAGTAGCGGTGGTAGATCTGCCGTTCGCCGGCCTCGACGTCGGGGTTGATCCACGGCAGGCGCTCGTAGAAATCGCGGGTGGACGCGCAGAGGTAGCGGCCCAGCAGCGTCGCGTGCGTGGTGAACACGGTGGCGAGAGGCAGGTCGCGCTGGCGGATGATGGGCAGCGCGGCGCTGGCCAGCCACTCGTGGAAGTGCGCGATCACCGGCCGATTCGCCGTGTTCTGGCGGCAGAATTCCTCGAAGAACTCGGCGAGCAGGTAGGCGAAGGCAACGGCGTCGTTGGTCTCGCTGTCGTTGTCCGGGTAGTGGATTCCGCAATCCTGCCAGTAGCGGCCGCGGAACTCGTTGAGGCGGTTGAAGCTGGCGAAGAAGTCGAGCAGCAGCACGCGCGGGTGGCCGGTGACCAGCCAGCGGCCGTAGTGCACGTGCGTGCCGGCGGAGCGGAGTTTCTCAATGGTGGGGCCGAGGATTTCGCCGGGTTCGAGCTCCTCGAACTCGATGGCGGCGCTGCCGGGGGCGTAGGGGCCGATCAGGCAGTAGCGGTCGCCGTAGAGTTCCTGGCTGATCGCGGCCTTGGAGCGGAGGACGGTGTAGATGCCGCCGACCTGGCGGCAGACTTCCCAGGCGATTTCGAAGAGCAGCGGGCTGGTGCCGTTCTCGCGGGTTGAGGTTTCGACTTCGATACGGGACGGCGTCTTCTGTTGATCGCGTGGAGCGTGCATGCGGGCAGTTCCGATCGGGGCCGCTGCGGGTGCGGCGGCGGTCGTCAGGTTGTTATCTTCGAGCCACGAGCGTGGGAAAGATCATAATGCGACGGGTGGGATTTGTCGCGTCAAGCGAGGCTGAAGGAACCTGAATGGCGCGTGAGCCCACGCCGCGGTACTCACTGCGGTTACAGCTTCATCGGCTTTCACCAGAGCGCCGCACTTGTGCGGACTGCGCAATCTGCGGCCTGCGGACGAGCCGCTAGCGTCCCACCAGTACGCGGAAGGTCTGGCCGAAGCCGAAGTTGCCCTCGGCGCGGCTGACCGGAGCGGGCTGGAGCACGACGGTTCCGACGCCGGGGTATCCGCCGGTGGGAACGCCGAGCTGCTGGGGGCGGCGCGACGCGATGCCGTAGAGTTCGTGGCCGGAGTTGCCCAGGCTGCTGTAGCCGGTCGTCTCGGCGAACATGAACTCCACTTCATACTCCGTCAGCGAGAACGGCTCGTAGAACTCGATGGCGCGGTCGAAGATGTCCTGGTTGATCCAGAGCCGGGCGATCGTGGAATCCGAAACGTACTCGCCGGGCTCGACCTCCTGGCTCTCCCCGGTCGCCTTGGAGAACGCCTCGACGAGTCCGGAGCGTGACAGGGAGATGCGGAACGTGCCGCTCACGGGCTCGATTTCGATTTCCCAACCCTCGGTGCCGCGCTTGGCCAGCGTGGCGACGGTGGAGTCGACGACAACGTCGCTGCGCAGGGTGCCCTCGCTGCTGCCGCCGCGGACAGCCCCGTAGCCGAGGCCGATGCGGATGCGCTGCTCGTCGATGGTGCGGCGGTATTCGAGGATCTTGGCCTGCGTGCCGCGGCGGAGCTGGATCACGGTGATGTTGGGGCCTTCGCCGAACTGCAGGGTGCAGTGGGAACGCATGCCCGTGCGGATCTGCGTGTCGGGGGCGAGTTCCATGTCCACCGTCACCGGCTTCCACGCCTTCAGATCGAACGCATCGGCGTCCCCGAGCGCGAATTCAACCGTCCCCTCGACCTCGATCACCTTGGCCTTGAGGGCCTCGGCGTCGTCCGCGCCCGCCGGTTGGGCTGCCTGGGATTGGGCCGGACGGGTGGTTGGCGACGGGTTTGCAGTGCTGCTTGGCGCAGGTGCGGGCTGGACCGGACGAGCTGATGGCGTCGCGGTGGCGCGCTGGGGCGCAGGCGTAGCCGCCGGCGTGGGGGCTGGCTGGGCTGATGCGCGGAGCGCGCAGGCACCGATGGCGATCAGAGCGGCGAATGTGCAGGCACGTCGAAACATGAGCTTTCCCTCCCGGCTGTCATCGGTATAGGCCCGCACAAAAGCGGCTGGCGACCGCTTGGGCGGGTCAATTTCGCCCGCAGCCGGTTCGGGCTTGGCGTAGACGCCACGGTGGTTCAGGAAATCGTCGGTGCGGCCCATCATCCAGACGGTGGCGCCGCCGGTCATCGGCATGAAGTACGGCCCGAGGCGACCAGTTTGGCGGCGACGGCCTTGCGGACAGCGTAACGGCGGTCGCTGAGTCCCCAGGAGCCGAGAACGGTCGAGCTGGCGCTGGGGGGCAGGTCGCAAGCTTCGGCGGCCATAAAGCACATCGTGCCGAGGTCGAGGAGGTCGTCGGCCTCGAGGCCCCAGGCGTCGCGGACCCAGCCGCGGCGCTCGAGTTCGGCGTAGCGGGCGGCGAAGGAGTCGAACCGGTCGGCCCCATCGGCTGCGATAAGTACCGCCCGGCAGCCCTCACCGAAGGTGACGACGGGCACGGTTTCGAGGTAGTGGACGAACTGGATGTCGGTGAGCTGGTTGGGATCCACCGGCGGCGTGTAGTGGCGGTGCTGCGAACACCCGGTGAGGGCGAGGACCGCCACCAGGCCGAGCGAAAGGCGCCGGGCGCGCCGCATGCAAAAGCCGCTGCGCATCAGAAGCTCCAGTTGATGCCGGTGAGCACGAAGGGCCGCGTCGATTCGTCGGCGAAGGAATCGCCGGGGAAGAACAGCCCGCCGCGCACGGTCCAGGACAGGTCGTTGGTGATCTGCCAGTTGGCGTAATAGTCCATTTCCCAGCCGAGGTACCCGCTGCGGCGGTTCGCGGTCGGATCGGAGACCGCGCCCTCGTGGTGGTTTTTCCAGTAGAGGAACCAGTTGGTGCCGAGTTCGAGCCGGTCGAGCCGGCGGTCACCGGCGAAGGGGTAGAACGACGCGCCGGCCCGCCACATGTGCAGGTTGCTGATCACCGGGGCGAAGGCCAGGCCGGTGTCGCGGTAGCCGAACGCGTTGAAGCTGCGGTCGGTGCGATCGAAGCGGTTGCCGCCGATGGCGTTGGTGGGGCTCGCGTAGCGGTCGTCGTCGCCGCTGGCGAAGAGGTACTCGAAGCTGGCCTTGGGTTGCGTGGGGTGATCGAAGAGGTACTCGAGCTGGGCGTCGAAGGCCCACGCGTGGATGTCGTCGCGGCGGAAGGCGCGGCGGTTGCCGTAGCTCTTGCCGCCCTCGTAGACAAACTCGGCACCGTAGCGCAGGCGATCGATCAGCTCGCCCTCGGAGCCGATGCCGAGGTAGTACGAGTCGTAGTCGAACTGCTGCAGCGGCGTCGGAAAGGTTTCACGGTTGTGGTCGCTCTGCCAGAGGGCGTAGGCGAACGGGCGGTGCTGTTCCCAGCCGAGGTAGCGGACCTGGCCGCCGAAGAACGCGCGGCGCGAGCGGTCGAGCGGGCGCGAGCGGTCGATGTCGAGCTGGCTGCCGACCGTCTGGGCGACGAGTGCGGTCCACTCGAAGCCGGCGGCGGTGAGCTGCACGTTCGCCTGGTCGAGCACCTGCCAGAGGGCGAGGCCGGTACCGAACTTGGTGAGGTCGCGGCCGAGCTTGAGCTGCAGGTTCCAGTCGAGGCTGTCGCGTCCGGCAGCGCGGAGGGCCTTGCGCAGGTCGAAGCGGTAGAAGCCGCGCTCGAGATTGGGGCCATCCCAATCGTCGTCGTTGCCGTCGTACGAGTCGCCGGTGTTGAAGTCGAGGTAGCTGAGGCGGACGCGGGCGAAGAACTCGTGGGCGCCCTCGTCGAGGACGACGCGCGACCAGAGGCGTAGGTCGTTGCGGCGGAAGGTGCGCGATGATTGCACGCCGTCGTCGTAAACGAAAAGGTGAAACGTGTAGGACCCGCCGTAATCGAAGTCCGCGGCCTGGGCCGGGGAGAGTTCGTCGTCGATCTGGTCCCAGATGGCGCGGCGCGCGGCCTGCTGCTGATTGAGGAAGCTCTCCGTCGGGCCGCCTTGGGCGGCGGCGCGCGGCGCGCTGCCCGCCAGTACGGCGACGGTCATCGCGAGCGTAATCAAGTCGAGGCGGCGTGGATGTATCTGCACCATATCAACCGTATCGAGGTCAACCGTGTACCGGGCTGCCCGGCCCCGTCCGCGGGGCCTGTGACTGCTTCTGCAGGGCGGCATGGTCGCGTTTGGCGGCAGAAAGATCAAGCTGTCAGGTCGTGGCAGGCCGCGGCCTATGGGTTTTCGGCGGAGATTGCGGGGAGGGCGCAAGATACGGGCCCCGCGCGACTCGTTACCGAGTGCGCGGGGCCACTGAAAGGGGACACGACAGCTTTCACCTTCTATATAGGATTTCAATGGGGATGAAGTCAAACGGCGGTTCGGGTTTTGGGTAAACTGCGCGGGCCGGGATGTTACCCGGTCCGATATTGCCGCGGGGCCGGCACAGTCGCGTTCCTGCGCGGGCAGTGCGGGAATGGATTCCGGCACGTAGCCGGCGTGTGAATTGACCGAGAGACGCCGGCTGACGCGTTGACTCCGGCGCGGCGGATTCGGTATGATTTATCGGGCATCGGTGCGCGTTTTTGACGTGCAGCGAAGTTGTGGGCCACCGGGGCAGGGGCGAGCAAGTCGAGTCGGGGGCTGAACATGCGGCACGGTGTGCGGCGGCCGGCGTTTACGCTGGTTGAGCTGCTCGTGGTCATCTCGGTTATTGCGCTGCTGGTTTCGATCTTGTTGCCGAGCCTGCGCAAGGCGCGCCGGCAGGCGCGGGCGGTGCTGTGCGGCAGCAGCCTGCACCAGCAGGGCATCGCGTTGGACATGTACTTCCAGGAGTACAACGGGTACATCCCGCGGGAGATGATGACGCCGTACGGCAACCGGCTCCCCTACGCCGCGTTTCTCACCGCGGAACTGGGGCTGCATTACGACGAAACGCAGCCGCTCGAACCGCAGTTCGCCAAGATGCCCGAGTTTCAGTGCGCTGATTTTCCCAAGGGCGTGCCGACCATCGACGGCAAGCTGAGTGACGATCAGCCGCTGGACTACGTGTACAACGATTTTTATCTGAACTACGAGGAAGTCGTGTACACGGAAGACGACGAACTGCTGCCGTCCATCAATCCCCTTGCTTTCCCGCGACTGGAATACGTCGTGAGAGACGCCAAGCAACTCGTGCGCATCTCGTGGGTGCGCAAGCCCGCCGCCATCATCTTCCTGTCCGAGGCCCATCGCGAGCTGCCCACGTTGCTCGGGGCCCACGACGTCACGCGCGGCATGCACCTGCCCCGCGGCATCTACCCGCGCGTCGCGAACAGCGAGCGCCATCCCAGCGGCATCCACTCCCTCTACCTCGATCTGCACATCGAACGTGCCAAGCCGGAAAAGCAGACCCTCAAGGACTGGTACGACCCAACGGCCCACGCCACGATGCATTAGTTGTGAGGCCGGCTAGTCGTCCGGACCATCCTTCTGGTCGAGCACCCGCACCGTGAAGAAACCCACGGCAGCGAGCACGATCACGCCGAGTGCCGACAACGCGATCGCCAGGCTGTAGCTGCCGAGGCCGACGGCGATGCCAACGGCCGCCGCGAGCCAGATGCCGGCGGCGGTGGTGATCCCCTGGACCTTGGCCTCGCCACGGATGATCGTGCCGGCGCCGATGAAGCCGATCCCGCCGATGATCCCCTGCAGGATCCGGGAGGGGTCGAGGCCGCCGTAGAGTTGCGGCTCGCGCCGCATCACCTCGAAGAGCCCGTCGGCGATCAGCGCCAGCCCGGTCGAACCCAGCGCGACGATCATGAACGTGCGCACCCCCGCCGGCTTGTTGTGCGCCTCGCGATCCCACCCGAGCACGCCGCCCAGGACAGCCGCCAGGAGCAACCGTCCCGCGAGTTCCCACCAGGTGATGTTCAGTTCAAACATGGTTCTGCCATGGTTCTGCTCAGCCGCGCAGTCAAGCCCCGCCGCCCACCGTCATCGGGACGGCCCTCAGGAAAGACGTCCGCTGCGGAAGATGGCCCAGAGCAGGCGGATACCCATCACCCCTGCAAAAAGATAACCGGCGATGCCCAGCCATTGAAGAGGCATGCCCAGGATCTGCACAGCCGGGTCGGTCCGGATCACCACGCTGCTGCCAACGATGATGGCTGCGAGGACCAGGGCGAAGGCGAGACGGTTGCTCGAGCGATCCATTTCCTTGGTGAGATGCTCGAGGTTCTCGTGGCGAATGTGGACCTGCCACTTGCCGCGGCTGACCTGACGCAGCGCGGTGCGGAGCTGCCCGGGCGCGGTGCGCATGATGCTCAGCAGGTGCCAGATGCCCACGGCGCCGGTGCGGGCCAGGCTGACGGGGGAGAAGCGCCCGGCAATCAGCCCCTTGAGCCGCGGCGAGAGGATGGTGATCAGGTCGAGGCCGGGATCGAGCTTCAGGGCCGTGCCGGCGATCGTGGTGATCGTTTTGAGCACCAGGATCATCTCGCGCGGCAGCGTGACGTTGTGGGCGCGCATCACCGCGGTGATCTCGCCGAAGATGCTGACCAGGTCGAGCCGCTTGAGCGGCAGGCCGTGGTACTTGTCGAGCAGTTGGCGCAGGGCGCGGGCGAGCGCCTTCGCGTCCGCGTCGGGTTCGACGGCGCCGAGATCGGTGAGCACGTCGACCACCACCTGGGGCTCGCGGTAGACCATCGCGACGATCATGATCACGAGCTGGCCGGCGGTCTCCTCGCTGAGGGTGCCGACCTGGCCGAAGTCGATCAGGCCGATCTGCGCCGGCGGACTGATCAGCAGGTTTCCGGGGTGGGGATCCGCGTGGAACAGCCGCATATCGAAGAATTGGGTGAGGTACATGTTGACCAGGCGGCGGGCGAGCAGGTGGCGGTCGACGTCGCGGCTGTCGGCACCGGTGAGGGCGGAGATGTTGCAGCCGCTGACGGCGCCGAGGGTGAGGACGCGGGGGCCGGTCAGCTCCCAGAACACGTGGGGGATGACGACGTGGTCGGTGTCGGCGAAGGCCTCCTCGAAGCGGGCGGTGGCGGAGGCCTCGCTGATGAAGTCGAGTTCGTGGGTCAGCACCTGCTCGAACTCGTCGATGATCTGCGGCGGCTTGAAGCGGGCGAGTTCGGGGATCCATTCCGCGGCTGCCGAGGCCATCCACTTGAGCAGGTGCAGATCGTGCTGGATCGTCGCATCGATGCCAGGGCGCTTCACCTTGACGACGACGGCGTGGCCGTCCGCGGTACGGGCGCGGTAGACCTGGCCGATGCTGCCGCAGGCGAACGGCCCATTGGGGAATTCTGAAAACGCGCTTTCGACCGGGGCGCCGATCTCCTCGGCGATGATGGTGCGGGCAACGGCGTGGTCGAAGGCGGGCACGCGGTCCTGCAGGCTGCGCAGTTCTGCGGTGACGTCCTCGGGCAGCAGGTCGGGGCGGGTGGAGATGGTCTGAGCCAGTTTGACGAAGGTGGGCCCGAGTTCGGCGCACGCGGCTGCCAGGCGGCGGCCCACGGAGCTGTGCACGGAGGCGGCCTCGGTGCTGAGCTCGACGCGCAGGATCTTGTGAATCGGCAAATATCGGCCGAGGTTCATGCGTTCGACGATGTGGCCGAAGCCGTGCCGGGCGAGGACGCGGGCGATCTGCTGGAGGCGGTTGAGGCTTTTGACGCTGGCAGCCAGCGGGAGCGTGGGCATGCGTTTTCGCCTTCCAGGGGCCAGAGGAGCCGGGCGGCGGGGGCGGGCAACAGTCAGTCACCCCCGATCCGCCGCGTCACGTGGCGATCAGGCTACCAAGTTCGGGGCGGGTTGGCACGGGTTTGCGGACGTTCCGCGGGGCGGATTGTGCGGGGGGCTCGACAGGGGCGGGTGCAGGTTACGGGGTTGGGCGGCAAAACCTGCGTTAAGTTCCTATAAGAGCTTGGTTTATGGTTCTATGCGAAACTGGGGGGATGTGTGGTTCATTTTGCAGTTGAATCGAAATCAGCCGCCGGGTATAAAGAGACGGTCGAGGGTTGTAAGGAAGCGCATTTCCGGCAGTTTTTTGAGGGGAAAGCGCGGATTCCGAACCAATCCACGGTGGGGCGATCCGGTCGATCTGCCCAACCCGTCTGCGACGTCTCAGCCAGCGGCATGGCTGGGGAAGCAGGGGTGGAATGGCCGGGGGGCCGTCAGGATGTCAGAAGCAGGGCATTCTGAACCTAATCTTTTTGGTTTAGGGGATACGTAAGCCCTTGAATGCCGCGAACTGTTTCCCGTATCATCGGGATACGGAGTTAGTGAGACGAACGCGCAACCATTGACTTAACCCGTTGGTCTCATTCCCGTGGAGGAAAGACATGAAGAAGGTACTTGGAGTTGCGGCTCTGGCCGCGTTGTTCGCGACGAGCGCGATGGCAGCGAGTCTGGACATCCGCGTCGTCACCACCAGCGATGCATCCGCCGCGGATCCCGCCGCGTCGGTGCCCGTCATGGTGCAGGTGCAGCTTGATGGGGGCGGCGCTCCCACGTCAGACGGCCTCGCCCTGATCGGCTTCAACATTGATGTCACCCCGAGCGGTGGCGCCGCCGACGCCGACCTGTGCGACACGAGCGGTTTCCTGCTCATGGCCCCGCTGTCGATGCAGAGCTTCGATCGCAAGGATCTTTCGGGCCCGGGTTTCAGCAATGATGGTTTGACCAATCCGAAGGCCTCTCCGAATCTGAGCGGCTACAGCGGCACCTGCGACGGCTCGGGCGCCCTCCTGCAGCTCGGCGGCGGCCAGAACACCATCGGCAACACGCCGGGTGGTGCGCCGTACCCGATCGGCTCGGTCGTGACCGGCGTCGGCAACGGCGGCTGGATGACCGTCGCGACGGGCGACATCGACGCCTCCAGCCTTTCGAGCGGCATGGCGTGGGATGTTACGGTCAACACCGTGTTTGCGAACACGATCGACATGGGCCAGTCTTCGGCACCCTACGCGGTGAGCGAGGTCACCACGGTGAACATCACCGGTGGTCTGCATATCGAGCAGCAGGGTACGCTGTGTGCCGATGCGGACGTCAACTGCGACGGCAGCGTGACCGCTCTTGACTTGGGCGTGGTTGTGGCTCCGGCCAACTGGCAGAAGCCAGCGTTCCCGGGCGGCGCGCTGTGCGACCGTGCGGACGTCAACAATGACGGCAACGTGACGGCACTTGACCTCGGTGCGATCGTGGCTCCGGTTGTTTGGCAGACCTCGAGCGGCCCGTGCACTTGCGTTACGCTTTCGCCGGGTTCGGGTGGTTGCCCGACGCCGTAATGAAGTGAAAAGGAATGTTGCCCTGCTCGCGTCCGGGGTAGACCCGGGCGCGAGCGGGGATTCTTGAATGGGACGATTGAGGGAGCTTTAGGGGAGGGCTAGCGAAGACGCGAATGACTGGCTGGGAAGAGCGTGGAGTGCAGCGCTTGCCCGCTCGGCCCGCACGCCCGGAACAAGAACGGCCGCTGAGAGGTCGGGAAAGAAGCGCAACGATCCAAAAACTTGCAAGTTTTGTTTCCAAAGGAGGAGTCGAAAATGAAGAAAGTTCTAGGAATCCTGGCTGTTGGCATGATCGCCACGGCCGCGAACGCCGCGACGATTGGTCTGCGGTGGTCGGACACTACCGCGAATCTCCACGAAGGCCCCGGTACCGTCGAGGTGTACATGCAGCTGCTCGGCGGTGAAAGCATCGGCGGCGTGGTGTTCAACTGGGGTGCCAGTGACCTCAACCTCACCATCACCGATCAGGGCACAAACCTGAACGGCTGGGGCGAGGCTGGTGACTTGGCTGGCGGCACCGTACAGGGTGCGCAGTTCTCCGCAGGTGCCAACCCCGGCTTCAACCTTCAGGGCCCGGCGGGTGACGTCGTCATCGGCTACAGCGCCATCGGCATCACCGGCCTGCTGGACGGCAGCACCAAGGAAATTACCGCCGCCATCCCGCAGAACGCGGTCGGCGTCGTTGACGGCTCGGGTGCAGCGCTGACCTGGGACGCTCGTTACAACACCACCTCGCCCGGCTACATCGCGTTCGGCGATTACGGCAATCCGGGTTGGGGCACCAAGACGGCGATGGGTCATCAGCCGACGGCAAACCCGCTGCTGATCACCAAGACCCCCGAGCCGACGAGCCTCGCGCTGGTCGCTCTGGGTGGCTTCGCCCTGCTGCGTCGCCGTCGCTAATTTCCGCGACCGGACGACTTAGCTGAGAGTAACATATGATGCCGGGGTCGGCCACGTGCCGGCCCCGGCTTCTTTGTGCGCGCGTCAGGCATGACGCGCAGCGTCATGACCTGGCGCTGCACGCTGGCTGGCGAAAGCGAGCCGGGATGTGACTAGCCGGGTGAAAGTTCCGGTGGAGACCTTGATGACAGGAACTCCTAGCCGAACCGCAAGGGCATACGCGTACCCTTGCCGCAACGAGCGCCCGCGCTAACTCGGCGGTTCCGCCGCCTATCCAACGCGCGGCACGCTTCAGGGCGGCGGTACATCTCGTCGGACCGTTGGATGGGTTGGCAGGTGTGATCTGCGCACTGCTGCCGCAGAACCCGGCAGGCGTAACCAGAAGGCGCATTCGTACAGCATTCGAAGGAGAGACCCATGATGAAGCGTATTGTACAGATCGCGATGATCGGGATGGTGGCGTCGGTCGCCGACGCAGCGACCATTGGCCTGCGTTGGGCAGACACCGCCGGGCCGAATCACGACGGACCAGGTGTGATCGAGGTTTGGATTCGCCTGCTGGAGGGCGACTCGGTCAGCGCAGTGACCTTCAACTACGCGGCGAGCGACACCGCGATCGTCGCCACGAGTCAGACCGCGGTGCCGAGTGGCTGGCAGCAGACCGGCAACCTGTCCGACGGAGTTTTGTCGAACGTCGAGTTCGCGGCGGCGGCAGATCCAGGCCATGTGATCGGTCCTGATTGGGACCAGTTCCTCGAGGTCGTCGTTGGAACCACGCACGTGGCCATTGTGGGGCCCTTGGACGGCACCACGAGTACCGTTGCCGCGCTCATTCCGCAAAGCTCGATCGCTGCGCGGAAGGGCGATGGCAACCGCTTCAGCTGGGACGCCCGTTACAACCAGTCCTCTATCGGCTATATCGCGTTCGGCTATGGATATCCCGGCTATGGAAGTCCCGGCTATGGAAATCCCGGCTGGGGCACGAAGACTTTTCGGGGGCATCAGCCCACGCCCAATCCGCTCCTGATCACTCGGACGCCGGAGCCGACGGGCCTTGCGCTGGTCGCTCTGGGTGGCTTCGCCCTGCTCCGTCGCTCCCGCTGATTTCGGCGGAAGCGATGCGGGGCACGCGGGCGGGGGCCGCCGCGGGCCGGCGAGGGCACCGTGTGGCCCGAGGGCGTCCGGCAGGAGCACGCCATGTGGCGCGGCATTGGACAAATCGGGTTGTTGGTTGCGGTCCTGGCGATACCGGCGCGGGGTGCCCGGATCGGGCTGCGCTGGGCTGCAGCGCCCACGCAGCAGAATCTCGACGCCGGTCAGGCCACCATCGAGGTGTGGACGCGGCTCAGCGCCGAGGAGACCGTTAGCGGGGTCATCTTCAATTGGGATGCCCGTGGCGCGGGCCTGATGCTGACCGGCCAAACCGCGGCGCCGACAGGATGGATGCAGTCCGGCGCCATGGGATCGGGCACCTGAGCAGCGGCATCGTGCAGTTCGCCGCGTCTGCCAATCTCGGCCACTTGATTCACGGTTCCCTGAACGATCTGCTCATTGGCACGGCGACCGTGCAGACCGTCGGGCCGCTGGTGTTCAAGGGATTGCCGGAGCAACATCACTTGCGCAGGCCCTACTCGGCGGATGCGCCGTGCTGGCGCGACTGCGGGTAGGATTTCAGAGGATGAGCAGGATTGATCCGGCACCCGCAGCAGCCTAGGAGTTTCGCGGCTGAACGCGGATATCCGCCGGGTCCGGCCCCGTGGTGCGGTCGGGCACCGGGTCGACAGGCGGGCCATCAAACCCCGCGCAAAGCACGTCGTGGGCTGGTCCAAGCGCGACAGCGCGGCGTCGGTTCGAGCCGCGTGGCGGGCGCGGCGCGCTTTACCCATCTGGCGCAGCCGCCTATATTTGCCGATCTTCCTTGCATCGCCCTGGCGTTCCGCGGGTCAGGGATGTCCGTGCGGGTGAGCGACGCTGCATGCGGCTGAGGACGATCATTTGCTGCCCCTCTTTGCCCTGACACTTTTCACCAGTGCCCTGCTGCTGTTCCTGGTCCAGCCGATGGTGGGGAAGATGATCCTGCCTTCGCTGGGGGGCACGCCGGCGGTGTGGAACACGTGCATGGTGTTCTTCCAGGCGCTGCTGCTGGCGGGTTATGCCTACGCGCACGCAGCCGTTCGCTGGCTGGGGGTGCGCCGCCAGATCGGGGTGCACCTGGGGCTGCTGCTGGTGCCTGTCGCGTTGTCGTGGGCCGGCATCTGGCGGGTGTTGCCGATCGCGGTGGACACGTCGGGGGTGCCAACGGCTGCCGACAACCCGGAGTTCTGGCTGCTGGGCCGCCTGCTGTTGGGGGTCGGGCTCGTGTTCTTCGTGGTGTCGGCGAACGCCCCGGTCTTTCAGATGTGGTTTTCCCGAAGCGGTCATCACCAGGCTCGCGATCCCTACTTTCTTTACGCAGCGAGCAATGCGGGCAGCCTGATTGCGCTGCTGAGCTATCCCCTGCTGGTGGAGCGGTGGAGCGGACTGGCGGGGCAGGCGACGGCGTGGTACGCGGGCTATGGATTGCTCGTCGTGCTCGCGGTGGTCTGCGGCATCGGGGTCTGGCGCCGGCCGGTGGCTGTGCAGCACGCAGAAGACGCTGTCGCGAGGGAGGCGCCGCCGCGCTGGGGACGCCGGTTGCGGTGGGTCGCGCTTGCTTTCGTGCCCTCGAGCCTGATGCTGGGGGTGACGACGCACATCACGACGGACATCGCGCCGGTGCCGTTGCTGTGGGTGGTTCCGCTCGCGTTGTATTTGCTGACGTTCGTGCTCGTGTTCGCGCGGAGGCCGTTGATTCCGCACGCGTGGGTTGTCGCGGCGGCGCCGTTCGTGCTGGCGCCGGTGGCGGTGATGACGCTGCAGGCGGAGAACTCGCTGGGGTGGGCGCCGGTGCCGCTCCACCTGCTGATGTTTTTCGCCGCCGCGCTGCTCTGTCACGGCGAGCTGGTGGCGGACCGGCCGGCTGCGGAGCACCTGACGGAATTCTACCTGTGGATGTCGTTTGGCGGGGTGCTGGGGGGCGCGTTCAATGCGCTGCTGGCGCCGCTGGTTTTCCAGACGGTGATGGAATACCCGCTGGTGATGGTCGCGGTGTACCTGACCGTGCGGCCGGTATCTGGGGGCGGGATGGTACGGCGATGGGGAATTGCCATCGGGCTGGCCGGCGTGTGTGCGGTGGGAACCTGGCTGCTCTTGGGGGTGGTGCATCCCGATCACTGGCGGGGCGGCTGGGCCCAGGCGACATCGATCCTGCTGCCTGCGGCGTTCTGTGTCGTGTGGCGGAAGCACCCGCGCTGGTTTGCGTTGTGCCTGGCGGGCGCGCTGGCGGGCAGTATTCTGGGGGCGCCCACGCGACAAGAACGCACGTTGTACCTGGGACGGAATTTCTTCGGCGTGAAGCGGGTGACGGTGGACACCTCGGGGAATTACCACGAGTTTCTGCACGGGCGCACCCTGCACGGGATTGAGGACATGCGGCGGCCCGATGTTGCGCTGGCCTACTACCATCGCAGCGGGCCGATGGGCGACGCGTTCACGGTGTATCGTCGGGCGCAGACGCCGCGGCGGGTGGCGATCGTGGGTCTGGGGGCGGGCGCGCAGGCGGCCTACGCGAAAGCGCACGACCAATTCGACCTGTACGAGATCGATCCGGAGGTGGCCCGCATCGCCACGACCCGCGCGCTGTTCACGTTTGTTCCGGACTGTGTGGGCAAGACGTCCGTGCTCCTGGGGGACGGGCGGATCCGGTTGGGAGAGCAGGCTGACGGCGCCTACGGCATGATCTCGGTGGACGTGTTCAGCTCGGACGCGGTACCGACGCACATGTTCACGCGGGAAGCGATGGCGCTGTACGTGCAGAAGCTGGACGAGCGCGGGTTGATCGTGTTCAACATCTCCAACCGGTATTTCGATCTCGAGCCGCTGCTGGCGGCGCTGGCGGGCGAAGAGGGTCTGGTGTGCTTCGTGCGGGACGATACGAACCTCTCGCAGCAGGAGGAAGCGATGGGCAAGCTTCCCGCGCGTTTTGTCGCGATGGCCCGGCGGCCCGAGGACCTGCGGCCGCTGATCTTCGATCCGCGCTGGACGAAGGTGACGGCGGATCCCGCGTTTTCGGTCTGGACAGACCGATATTCGAGCATTCTCAGCGTCATCGCGTGGTGACGCCTGGCGCGGGCCCGGACGGTCGTTATCCTACGGGGCGGAGCGATCACGCCGAGGGGGCCGGGCGTAGTAGAGGTTGCGGCGCGAATGCCCGTCGCGAGAATCGGTCTGCCCACAAGTCGGCAGGAACGGAACTGGTCTGGATCAGCAACCGGGGTCGAATGCCTTGAAGAAGAACGCCACGCCGCTGCTGCTCATCGCGAGTTTCCTTTCCGGTGCCGCATCCCTGAACTACCAGCTCCTGTGGGTGCGGGAGATCGCACTGGTGGCGGGCAGCACGCAGGCGGCCATCAGCGTCGTGCTTTCGGTGTTCTTCCTGGGGCTGGCGCTGGGGAACTACCTGGCGGGGCGCTGGGCCCGAACGATGGCGCGTCCGGTCGCGGCGTACGCCGGCGTCGAAGCGATCATCGCGCTGTGGGCCCTGGTGTTCCCATTCATCATGCAGGCGGCTGGGGGCTTCTACGCCCACCTGTACGCCTCACTGCAGCCCGGGTCGGCCTGGCTCCACGTGCTGCGTACGGCGAGCGCGGCGATGATGCTGCTGGTGCCGACGACGTGCATGGGGGCTACGATTCCGCTGCTGGTGCAGTTCGGCGCACGCGACCTGGCGCGGACGCCGCGCTGGTCTGCGTGGCTGTACGGCGTGAACACGCTGGGCGCGCTCACCGGCGTTGCGGTGACGGGCTTCGTGCTGATCCAGTACGTGGGCGTGTCCCGTTCGATGTGGGGAACGGCGCTGCTCAACGGACTCTGCATCGTCTGCGTGCTGCCCTGGGCCGGGACGCGCCGGATCGAGGAGGCCGCGGTCGAAGCGGTTGCGACCCGCCCGGGCATTTCCGCACTAGGGAAAATCCTGCTGGTGTCCTTCGGCCTGCTGGGGGTTTGCAACATTGCGGTCGAGGTGCTCTGGACGCGCTTCTACGCGCTGATCTACTACAACGACACGTACATGTTCTCCGTCGTGCTGATGGTGTATCTGTTCGGCGTGGGCGCCGGATCGCTGATCGGGGACATGCTCGTTCGACGGGTGGAGCGTCCCGTGCACGCGATCGGCACGCTGCAGGTGATTTCAGCGGTCTGGACGATCGCGATGATGTACCTGGTACCGATGGCCGTGGTGCGCGGGGACTTGATCTCGGTAGGAGGGTTTGCCGGGGCGGTGGTGCGGTACCTGATCGCGGTGAATATCGGCGTGCTCGTTCCCACCCTGTGCATGGGGGCGACGTTTCCACTGCTGGTGCGGGCGGCCACGGCGCACCGCGAGCAGGCCGGGGAGATCGTGGGCCGAGCGCTGTCGTGGAACACGATCGGCGGCGTGGTGGGGGCGCTGGTGGCGGGCTACTGGTTTCTCGACCGCCTAGGGATGGAGACAGGCCTCTTCATCGTCGCGGGCACGACAGCGACGATCGGACTCATGTTGAGTGCATTCGCATTGGGGTTCCGAGGGTTGGCGCGGGGCGGGCTGAAGTGGGGGGTGCTCGCGGCGCTGGTGCTTGTGGTGGTGTCGCCGCCCCATGCGACGCGCGCTTTGCTGCAGATTCATCTGGGAGGTTTCGAGGGCGCGAAGTGCCTGGAGGTCCAGCCGTCGGTACACGGAATGGCCGCCGTGACGGAAGAGCAGGGCGGCTACCGGCGCCTGTGGGTGAACAGCAGCTGGATCGGCGGCGAGGGGACCGGCCTGGTGTCCGGGTACGTGCCCTGGATTTTCCACCAGCGGCCGATCGAGCGGGCGCTGGGGCTGTGCATGGGCAGCGGCGGTTCGTTCGGGGCGCTCACCCGGGCCGCGCACTGCCGGCTGGACGTGGTGGAGATCAACCGGGAAGTTGTCCACCTGGCGGGCAAGTGGTTGGCGCAGGTGAACAACGGGCTCGTGCAGGATCCGCAGGTGCACATCGTGCTGGATGATGCGCGGCACTACGTGCGCTACAACCAGCAGACGTACGATCTGCTGACGATCGAGCCGATGCAGCCGTTCCAGAAGGGGACCGCGTACTTCTACACGCGTGAATTCTACGCCGAGGCCCGGGCCCGGTTGAACGACGGGGCGATCATCTGCCAGTTTCTGCCCATCGCCTTGAGCCTGGACGAGCAGAGCTTCAAGTCGATCGTGCGGACCTTTGTTGAGTCATTTCCCAATGCCGTGCTGTGGGGGCCGGGGCAGTACAGCGTCCTCATCGGCTACGTGGGTGATCATGCGGTCGGCGACCTGGATGTGAACGTCGTACTGGAGCGCATGCGGCGGCCGGACCTGCGCGCGGACTTCAACTACCTGCGGATGCAGGGGCCGTACGATGTCTTCGCGTTTGCGCTCTGTGCGGGCGACGACCTGCGGCGTTTCAGTGCGGATGGGGATATCTACACGGACGACCGTCCGTCGCTGGAATTCACCGCGGCCCGCCGGGACGGGTCGCTGGCGGACAATCTGAGGATCCTGGAGCCCTACCTGACCCCGATCGACGCGATGTTCCGTTTACGGGATCAACAACAGGTCGTGGATCTGACCGAGTTGCGCCAGCTGCATATCGCCCTGGCGAGCGACGCTGACGATCACGACCTGATTCGGCGGATTATCACCATCAGTTATCGATTATACGGCATCGACGGTGTGCCGGAAAAGTGGCGGGGGATGTACCGGAACCGTCCGGGCGGACGGCCCGCGGAGGCGCGCCCCGGCGCGATGCGCGGCGGGATCGTCGGCGAGAAATGAAGGCGAGTATGATGTTGGTGTTGCGAAAACAAACGGTGATGATGCGCGGGGCGGTCGCGATGATGCTCATGGCGGCCTGGTGTGCAGGCTGCCGGCGCGATGGCAAGCAGCCAGCCGTCTCGCCGGCGGAGACGCAGCGGGACGAACGCCCCAACGTGGTCCTCTTCGTGCTGGACACCACCCGGCCTGATTTCTTTTCGTGCTACGGATACGACTTTCGCACGACGCCCAACATTGATCGTCTCGCTGACGAGGGAACCCGTTACGCGAACGCATTCTCGACGTACTTCTGGACGTTGCCTTCCCACGCGACGCTGCTGACCGGACTTTATCCGAGCGAGGCGGGCGCCACGGGCACGACCATGCGGCTGCCCGGCGAAGTGAACACGCTTGCCGAGCGGATGGAGAAAGCCGGCTACGTCACCGGGGGCGTCGTGGCCAACGCCTGGCTCGCTGGGTCGCGCGGTTTCTCACAGGGATTTGCCGAATACGTGGAGATGTGGCGCCCGGAGAGTCGCAGTGAACTTGCGGGCGAGGCTGCGCCCGCTCAACACCGGATTATCCGCTGGATTGATGAGAACGCTGGCAAGAACAAGCCGTTTTTCCTCTTCGTGAACAACAACATCCCGCACCTGCCCTACACGCCGGCGCCGGCTGCCGAGCGTCGCTTTGCGCGACAGCTCTGGCCAAAGGATGTCGTGAGGCAGTTGCGCGAATTCAAGGATGAGCTTGGGCAGCATACCCACGCGATCACGTTCGACGACGAGCAGTTTGAGATCCTGCGCGATCTCTACGCCGCCGAGATTTCCGAGGCGGATGCGCTGGTCGGCGCCGTCGTGGACCGGTTGCGCGAGCGGGGAATCCTGGACCGGACAATATTCATTCTCACCGCCGATCACGGCGAGAACATCGGTGAACACGGTTTGACCGGGCACATGTTCAGCATGTTCGACACGACGATGCACGTTCCGCTGATCATTCGTTTTCCCGAGCGGTTCATGCCCGGCCGGGTGGTGACGGACATCATCAGTACGATTCACGTGGCGCCGGGTATTCTCGACATGTGTTCCATTGCCACCCCGGATGATGATCGGCTCGATGCCCGTCGCGGGCTGGGGCGTCCGCACTGGGCGCCACCGGGCTTCGCGCTGGCGGAGGGAACGCCGCCGGCAGACCATCTCGACGCGATTGGCCAGGAGCGTACCGACCTGGATTTCAGCCACCTCACGCGTCCGGTGCGCATGTATCGGACGGAGAGCAAGAAGGTCATCACCTGCGCCAAGGGTGACGTGATGCTGTTCGACCTGCTGATTGATCCGCAGGAGCGCGATAATCTCGCCGATCGCCAACCCGAATCGCGAGACCGGATGCTGGGCAACCTGCAGCATGCCATGGAAGCGATCGAGGTGCTCGAGGCCGAGCCCGCTGGCGCGATTGACGATCCCGCCAGCCTGGATGCACTTAAGGCGCTCGGCTACATCAAGTAGTGCTTACATCTCCCCCGTTTTTTCTGCCCTGTAATCGCCACTTGCAGCGGGATACAATAGGTTAATTGGGGCAAGTTGCAGGCTCGCGCGGCCGATAGGCTCCGCGAGGGATGGGATTGAGGAATCAACTGAGCGAACTCCTGGGAGCGAACGAATGAGGCAGTTATGGGTGTGCGCGCTGATGGTCGCGGGGCTGCCGGCGGCGGCATGGTCGGCGGAACTTCGCCTGGCATGGCAGGGACAATCTGCGGATGCGCGACTGATCGAGTTGGCGATCGGCGAGCAGGCCGTCATCGAAGTACATCTGGATGCGCTGGCTGCCGACGACTCCGTGTCGGGGGTATTTCTCGCCAACGAGCTCGCGACGGGTATTGCCCAACTGGCGCTGGCGACCGACCTGGCGGGATGGTCGGTCAGCTCGACAGCGGGCAGTTCGCTTGGGGCCGGAGGGCAGCAGGCGGTCTATTCGGCAGACCTTGGGGCCATCATGGATGGTCCTGGAGACCTGTTGGTCGGTACGATCACCATCGAGGCGCAATCGGGGAGCGTCGGAGACGAGTTCGACGTCGCATTCGATACGGCGTTTACGCGGGTCGTGGATGATCTGGGGGGATTCTATAGCTTGACAGCAACCGGCGCGCCGACGCAGGACGATCCGGGCCGTTTCCACATCGGCGCCGGCAGTCCGGGCTATACGGTTGGTTCGCGGACCGATGATCGGGATCCGTTGATTGTACGGATCAAGGAAGGCAGTACCGGTGGTGGCGGTACCGGAGGCGGGAGTACGGGCGGCGGCAGCACCGGCGGCGGCGATACGGGCGGCGGCGACACCGGCGGCGGTGACACCGGCGGAGGCGATACTGGCGGCGGTGACACGGGCGGCAACGTCGACACGAACGGTACAGGCGGAGACACCGGTGGCGGCAACGTGGACACGAACGGCACCGGCGGCGATACCGGCGGCGGCGATACCGGCGGCAACGTCGACACGAACGGCGGCGATACGGGCGGCAGCACCGGTGGTGATACGGGCGGCAACACGGGTGGTGACAACACCGGCGGCGACAACGGCTCGTCGCAGGGCGGAGGCGTCTGCGGCTTCGGGATGGTGCAAATGATGCCGGTCATGCTGCTGGGGCTCGCGGGTATGCGCGGACGGCGGAACGCGGTGCGTCGCCTCTGATCCGCGTAAGCTTGGCGCAGCAATTGAAGCAATTGATACGACACTGAGCCGGTTGGCGCGCCGCGCCAACCGGCTCTATTTCAGGAACCCGGCGGGGACGCAGGTGGCGCGGTTTCCGCGCGCTGACGGGCCTGCTGCAGGCGGACGTGGACGTCGCTGCCCAGCCGCTGCGGATCGAGTTGCAATGCACGGGTGTAGAGGTCGATAGCGCGGGCGAAAGCCCCTTCCTCGAACGCCTGATCGCCGCGCAGTTTCCAGATGATGCCCCGCGTGGGGTCGAGGAGTTCAGCCGCCCCAAGGGCGGACTCGGCATCTTGCGCGCGCCCCCATGCGCGATAGCGCTCGGCGGCATAGACGAGCATCTCAACGGAAGGGTAGTTGGCGGTGTATTTCTGCAGAACGTCTGCCGCGTCAGCGGTACGGCCCAGTGCCTCGAGCGTCTCGACGAGCTGACGGACCGGCAGGTCGTATGCGCCGCATTCGTTGACGAGTTGCTGCGCGATGGGCAACGCGTCGGCATAGCGCCGCTGAGCAAGAAGCTGGGCGACGTTCGTGGTCGCGTTGATCACGTCGATCTTGTCCTTGGGGTCTGGCCAGTTTGCCCCCCACTTGCCAAGGGCGGCGACGTAGCCGAGCGCGGCGAGGCGGCTGCGTTCCTCATCGGACATCTCATAGGCTTCCTGTGCGGCGCCGCCGGCCGAGCGCAACGCGGACAGTTGCTCGCGGAGCGCAGTAGCTTGTGCCGCGTGCTCGTCGATGAGGTTGCGTGTTTCGCCCGGGTCGCTGCTCAGATTGTAGTATTCCGAGCGCGGGGCAAGGATGAACTTGTCGGCGTGGCGGCGCAGGCCGAGCAGTTCGCTGCAGCCGACGGTGTGGGAAAAGTATGTTTCGATGTAGATGGCGCGGTGCGGATCGGGGTGGGCCGCCAGGAGGTCAACGCCATCGAACGTCGCCTCCGGAGCGATACCCAGAAGAGTGAGGACGGTCGGGACTATGTCGACGGTGCCTACAACGCGATCCGAGACGCGAAAGGCCTTGGGGAAAAGCTGGGGTGAGGAGAGAATCAGCACGGTGCGCAGCGTCGATTCATAGAGAAAGATGCCGTGGTATGACTCGCCGTGCTGGCCGAGTCCCTCGCCGTGGTCGGAGGCGACGACGATGAGCGTGCGCTCCAGGTCGCTGCTGTCCCGGACCGCGTCGAGAAGCCTGCCGAGTTCCAGATCGACGAAGGCGATCTCGGCGTCGTAGGGGCGGTTCTCGAACTGGGGTAGTTGATCTAGCGGTGATGCGTACGTGTAGTGCGGATCGAAGTAATGGACCCAGAGAAAGAAGGGCCGGTCGGGTTGTGCGGTGGTCTGGTGTTTGAGCCAGGCGCTGGCGCTGCGTGTGGTGTCGTCGGCGCGGCGCTCGTGAACGAGTGAAGCGGGTTCACCGCGCAGGCCTACGCCGACCTTGAACTCGTAGGTGTCGAAGCCCTGGTCGAGTCCGAAGCGGGCGTCGAGCACAAAGCAGGAGACGAACGCGGCGGTCGCATAGCCCGCCTGGCGCAACCGTTCGGCCAGGGTGGTGTGGTCGGCGGCGAGCCGGCTGCGGCCGTTTTCGTGAGCACCGTGGTGCAGTGGCGACAGTCCGGTGTGGATAGTGGCGTGTGCGGGCAGCGTGCTGGTGGCGCAAGTGACGGCGTCCTCGAAGAGCACGCCGTGCGCGGCCAGCGCGTCGAGATTGGGGGTCTGGGCTGCGGCATAGCCGTAGCAGCCGATACGGTCGGGACGCGTCGTATCCAGTGTCACGAGGAGGACATTGAAATCGCGGGCGCTGCCCGCCGGTACGGTGTCGTGGTCGGGGCCGTCGGAGTGCGTCGACCGCAGGGCGAGCCAGCCGCCAATAATGACGGTGGTCACGACGGCGAAAATGAGCTGAGCGGACCGCGGCGACCTCATGGATTCGGTTGTACAGTCCGCTAGGGCTGCACCTTCTCGCGAGCAATGTTGAGACACTCGACCAAGTCATTGCCGAGACGCTCGGCGTCGACGCGCTGGGCCTGCTCACATGCCGCCAAGGCGTCCGGGTAGCGTTGCAGCTTCAGCAGGCATTTGCCGCACATCAGGTGCGCGGCACCGAGTTTCGGGTCGCGGGAGATCACCTCGCTCTTGAGGATGTTCAGGCAATCGTCGTACCGCTCCAGCTTGAACAGGGCGATGGCATAGTCGTAATAGGACTTGTCCGACGGGAATTTTCTCGCGTAATCGAGGAGCACGCGGGCCGAGTCATTGAGCCGGCCGAGCGCCTCGTAGAGTTCGGCCTGCTTCATGACGGGTACGTTCCAGCTCTCGCTCTCCGCGGCGATTTCTTCGGCGAGCTTCAGGGCCTCCTCAATCTGGCCATGCGCCTTGAGACGCATCACATCGGTAATCTGGTTGATGACGTGGATGTGTTCCTTGGGGTCAGGCAGCCCTTCGCGACCGTACTTGGCGCCGGTATAGCCCAGCGCTCCCAAGGCGCGCTGTTCCTCGGGCGTGAGCCCGGGCTCCGTTGGCTGACGCCCAGCGGTGCCCTCGAGCAGACCCCGCAACTGTGCCTTGAGGGCGGCGACGGCAGGCTCCGCCTCGTCGTAGAGATTGTCGGTTTCGCCCGGATCGCGCTCGAGGTCATAGTATTCCGACTCGGGAGCACTGATGAACTTGTCGTGGTGGCGGCGGAGGCCATAGAGGGCGGCGCAGCCGTTGGCGAGAGGAAACTCCGTCTCGATGTAGACGGCGCGGTCGGGGTCGCGCGGGGCACGCAGGCTGCGACCGGCGAAGTCAATGTTCGAGCGAATATCGAGCAGTTCGAGGATCGTGGGCATCAGATCGACGGTGCCTACAACGCGGTCGTCGACCCGGTACGGCTGCGTGAAGAGCCTCGGGTTGGAAAGCATGATGGCGGTGTGCAGCGTGGTTTCATAGAGGAAGATGCCGTGGTAGGCCTCGTCCTTTTCGAAGAAGCCCTCCCCATGGTCCGTGACGAAGACGACGAGCGTATCGTCGAGCAGTTTCTGCTCGTCAAGCTGATCGAGCACACGCTTGAGCTGCGCGTCGGCCATGGCGATTTCCGCGTCGTAGGGCCTGTTCTCCAGACCGGGTAGGCTGATCAGCGGAGACTCGTAGGGATAGTGGGGATCGAAGTAATGCAGCCACATGAAGAACGGGCGTTTATCCTGAGCTGCGGACCGCTCCTTGAGCCAGCGCAGCGCGCTGTTGGACACGGCATCCGCCGGTCGTTCGGCCACGATGGAGTCCAGCGCGATCCGATTGGCGCCCTTCACGTGAAAGTCATATACGTCGAAACCCTGGTCGATGCCCCAGCGCTGGTCCAGCACAAACGCGCCCACAAACGCGGCAGTCGCGTAACCGTTGGTGGATAGGACCTCCGCGAGCGTCACGTTGCGGCCGGAAAGATGCTGACCGTTATCGTGCACGCCGAGTTTGAAGGGGTATTCGCCCGTCATCATGACGGAATGCGACGGCAGCGTCAGCGGCACGCTGGTGACGGCGTCGTCGAAGCGGACGCCGTGCGCGGCGAGGCTGTCGACCGTCGGGGTATGCGCATCCGCATAGCCGTAGCAGCCCAGGTGGTCGGGCCGCGTGGTGTCGAAGGTCACGAACAGCAGGTTGAACCCCTTGGCGCTGCCGGGGAGGAGGACGTCCGCCGGGTCGACCGCCTTCGACGGGTCGTCGGAGTCGGGTTTGAGCATTCCCCAGCCGGCGAAGACGATCGCGAGAATCACGAGAGCGTAGGGCCAGCGCGCCGGACGTGGGGCGCGGCCGCCCGGCGCGTCCGGGGACGCGGCTGCGGGTTCGGTGGCGTTCGGGTCGCTTGGCATCGTGTGGTTGTCGGAGGACACTCCCGTATTACGCGGTGGCAGCCGGCGGGGTTCTTACGCGTACCGATCCGTACCACGAACTGCTCACCAATTATGTCGGCGACGTATCGGGCTGTCTAACGATGCGCGCAGCGGACGTCGCAGGGGCGGTGGGCGGCGACGGCACCGCCACATCGCCGGGTGCACCTTGTTTTCGGGCCGGAATTGCGGGTAGTATATGGGAATTCGAGGCGGATGCGCCGGGGGGTGCGTAAGCGGGCCGCCAGCACCATTCACAACCAGCCGATGGATACCTCGAGGGCCGCGACGGTCGGAGGGGTTATCGGTTGTCAGGCCATGCCCGTGCGCACCCGGTGGGTGCCCGTGCGCCGCGGCGGCGCGTACCCACGTGGGCGGACCGAGGACAGATGACCATGCATGCTTGGCGAACATCCGGAGTGGTCGTGTTGACGACGCTGTGCGCTGTTGCGCTGGACGTTGGGGTGGCTGACGCGGACGTACTGCAGACCGGTTCGACGCTGGTGGTGCTGCGCGCGGACGGATTGAGGGCGAACGGGGTTGAGGCGCGTTGGGGGGCGGTCGAGGCGGCTGATGGCACGGATACGCAGCATCTGCTGGAGATGCTCCCAGGCTCGACCGTCGCGTGGGGGGCTGGCCGTGCCCTGAGCGGGCTGGACGTTCGCCACGATGGGCGACTGGCGCTGCGCGGTCCGGGTGGCAGCATCGCGTTGGATGGGTTCGTGCTGCATATCGAGCAAGGGGGCGAGCGGGCGTTCGTCGCGGATCGCGCGGGGCAGGGGGCGTTGGCGCTGGCGGATCTGCGGATCGCGGTGGATGCCGCGAGCGGTTCGCTGTTGGTCGAGGGGACGCTGGTGCTCACCCCGCGTGCGGCGAAGCGGTTGGGGCTTTCCGCCGATGCTGATCGGACGATCGGTATTCTGACCACGCGGGCGATTGCGCCGCAGGCGGCGGAAGGTACTGGCGTGGAGCGGGCGTCTGGCGCGACGTGTGGCGGTTCGCCGGGTGCGGACGTGATCGTCGGGCATCTGCCGCAGGTGAGCAGCTTCGGGAGCGTGGGCGGGATCGCGGCGTTCTCGATCGGGACGGTGTCGTGCAACGTGGGCAGCGAACAACTGCTGTGGGTGTACAACGAGAACCACCACCCCGTGATCGCGCAGAACATGTACCGGTTGAAGAACGGCCGGTTCGAGCAGATCGGGATGAGCTGGCTCAAGCACGGTTTTGCGGCGCTGACGGGGGATATCTGCGGGTGCGGGTGCGCGGATCCGGGAACGACGCAGCGTCTGGGCGTGGGCTGTTCCGATCCGTACCAGTCGGGTTTGAACGGCAACCAGTTCTACCTCGGGCCGCGGTCGGAGGTCAATCCGCACACTGGAGAATTCCCCTATCCCTTCACGGACATCAACACCACCGGTGACGCGATCTACAAGCGGCTGCAGGTGCATGTTTCCGACCTCGATCCGGGCCAGGACGGCGGCGGCATCTACTTCGCGGAGGGGCAGTACGTGACGCCGGACGACGCCTCCGCGGGCAACGGCGACAACAATGCCTCGTATCGGCAGGTGGGGATCACCGGATCGGGCGCCAACTGGACTGCGACCTTCAGCGGCATGCCGACCACGGTGCGGGCCCAGGCCGCGATTCACGCGTGGAGGGCGAGCGACCCATCTGTTGTCGAGACCGATGTCCGCGTGCCCGAGGAGGGGCTGGTGATTCTCGCGGCCCGAGCCGAGTCGCTGGGCGGCGGGATGTGGCACTACGAGTACGCGGTGCAGAATCTCAACTCGGAACGGGCCGTGCGGGAGTTGTCCGTGCCGCTGCCGGCGGGCGCGGTTGTGCAGAACATCGGCTTTCACGACGTGGACTACCACAGCGGCGAACCCTTCGACGGTACGGACTGGCCGGGTGCGGTCACGGGCGGTGGCGTGCGCTGGGCGACCGCAACCTATCAGGCTAATCCCAATGCTAATGCGCTGCGCTGGGGATCGCTGTACAACTTCCGGTTCGACGCGAATCAGCCGCCGGCGGCGACGACGGTGACGTTCGCGCTCTTCAAGCCCGGCAAGCCAGGCGCGGGCGATACGGTTCCGGCACCTACGATCGGTCCGGCGGGGGCGGTGCTCGACTGCAATTCGAACGGCGTGCCTGACGCAGCCGACGTTGCGGGCGGGGTGAGCCAGGACTGCAACGCCAACGGGCTGCCGGACGAGTGCGAGGACTTCCCAGCCGTGCGGTTGGCGGCGGTGGAGGTCGCGGCGGGGCTGGACACGCCGATCGCGGCTGGGGCGGCTCCGGGCGATGCGACGCGGCTCTTCATCTGCGAACAGAACACCGGTCGCGTGCGGGTCGTGAAGAACGGCGTGCTGCTGGCGGCTCCGTTCCTGGACCTCGGCGGTGCGATCAGCAGCGGCGGTGAACGCGGACTGCTGGGCATTGCGTTTCACCCGAACTACGCGAGCAACGGGTACTTTTTCGTTGCCTACACGAACGTCGGGGGCGACACGGTGATTGCGCGCTACACGGTTTCCGCGGATGCCGACCTCGCGAATGCCGGCAGTGCGCTGGTGATCCGCACCGTGCCGCAGGATGGGGCGACGCGCAACGGCGGGCAGCTCGTGTTCGGTGCGGACGGTAACCTGTACGTGGGGCTCGGTGACGGCGGAGCAGCCGGCGATGCTTTGAATCGCGCCCAGGACGTGAATTCGCTGCTGGGCAAGATCCTGCGACTGGACGTGGATGCGGCGCCACCGTACGTGCCCGCGGACAACCCGTACGTGGGCCAGACCGGGCTGGACGAGATCTGGGCGTTGGGGCTGCACGATCCGCACGGCGTGGCGTTCGATCGGCTCACCGGCGAAATGTACGTGGGCGACCGTGGCGACACGAGCCGCGAGGAGATCGACGTGGCGTCCGCGGGTGCGGCCGGCGCGAACTTTGGTTGGCGCTGCTATGAGGGCAGTCAGCCGTTCAATCTCAGCGGGTGCGGGCCGGCTGGCGATTACGTTTTTCCCCTGCACGAGTATCCGCAGTCGGACGGTGCGTGCGGCGTCGTCGGCGGGTATGTGTACCGTGGTTGTGCGCTGCCGCAGCTTCGCGGCACGTACTTCTTCGCGGACCGCTGCGCTGGCTGGGTGCGGTCGTTCCGACATGTGGCAGGGGACGCGTCACCCCCGCAGGTGCAGGACCGCACGTTCGAACTCGGGCTGATGAACGCATCGGTGGTTGCGTTCGCCGAGGGCGCCGACGGTGAGCTGTATCTGCTCACGGCGGCGGGCAAGCTCTATCGCATCGAGAACGCCGATGCGATCTCTGCGGCATCCGTGTGCGGCAACAACGTAATCGAGTACGGTGAGCAGTGCGACGACGGGAACACGTCGTTCGGCGACGGTTGCGACGAGCGGTGCCAGCTCGAGACCGCGGGGATGGATGTATGTGGCGGAGCGGCGCTGCTGTGCCCCGGCACGAGTGTGATGGGCTCGACGGTCGGGGCGGTTTCCGACGGGTCAGCCACGTGCGGCGATGCCGCGGGCAGTCCGGCGCACTGGTACGAGTACCGGCCCGTCGGCGACGGGGCTGCTACCTTCCAGACGTGCGGCTCGGATTTTGACACCGTCGTATCGGTGCACACGTCCTGCCCGGGCGGCGTCGGGACGGAGCTGGCCTGCAGCGATGACGGATGTTCTGACGACACGGCTGGCTCGCGGGCGGTCGTGGCGGTGCACGCGGGTCAGTCGTACTGGGTGCGCGTGGCGGGCTACGATGGCGCCGTCGGCACGTACACGCTGAGCGTGGACGGTCCGGCGTGTACAGCCGTGTGTGGCAACGACGTCGTGGAGATCGGCGAGGAGTGCGAGCCGCCGGGTGAGAACGGCTGCAGCGCGGCGTGCACGTTCAACGTCTGTGAGCACGATCTGTACGTCGAGGATTTCGACGCGGGCGCTCCGGCGGGCTGGTCGCTGAATGCGAGCGGAAGCACCGCCGGCGCCGGCGCGTGGGTGGTGGGCGATCCGGACGGCACGAACACCGGCGGGGACTACGTTCAGCCGGAGAACGCCGCGAGCGGCGCCGGGTGCGCGTTCACGGCGACGAACGCGTCGCTGACCGACGGGGACGTCGACGGCGGCGTGACCTATCTCGTATCGCCGGCCTTCGACCTGAGCGGGCTCGACAACGCCAAGGTGCGCTACGCGCGGTGGTTCTACAACGGCACGCTCGGCGATGACGCAGGCGACTACTTCATCGCGCAGGTCTCGGACGACGACGGTGGATCGTGGACTACGCTCGAAACAGTGAACGACAACACGCAGGCGAATGCATGGACGGAGGCGGCGTTCGAGTTGTCTCCGCTTGTGGCGCTTACGAACCAGATGCGGGTGCGTTTCGGCGTTGCGGATGGCCCGGGCGTGGACGACCTGATCGAGGGGGCGGTGGATGCGTTCGCGCTGAGCACGTGCACGGACTGCAATTCGAACGGCGTGGATGATGGCGATGATATCGCCAGCGGGGCGAGCAGCGACATCAACGGCAACGCGGTTCCCGACGACTGCGAGGTCACGGGCGATCCGCTGACCGGCGGGGCCATGTATGACGACTGGCTCGCGGCGGTGCCCGCGGTTCCGCCCGATGGGGATAATCCGCTATGGGCATTCCGGCCGGACCAGAGCAGCAACACGCGGACGGGGCTGGCCACCTGGCGGTGCCAGGAGTGTCACGGGTGGGACTATCGCGGGGTGGACGGGGCGTATGCGACTGGGTCGCATCGCACTGGTTTTCCCGGCATCGCGGGAACGACGTTGAGTCAGCAGGATCTCATCACGCTGCTGACGCTTCCGCCGAGCAACGGGGGCGAACCGGGTGTGCTCAACGGGCACGATTACGGCTCCGTGCTGGGGCCGCAGTACATTGAGGACGTCGCGGCGTTCGTGAAGGTGGGTGTGGTCGATACGCCGGATTACATCGACGCCGGCGGAGCATTCGTGGGGGACCCGCTGCAGGGACAGACGAACTACACCGCGCACTTCGGCGGTCCGGCGTGCCAGAACTGCCACGGCAGCGACGGCACGAACATCAACTTCGGCACGCCGCTCGAGCCGCGGTGGCTGGGCAACGTCGCGGCGGACAACCCCTGGGCGTTCCTGCACAAGGTGCGCTTCGGTCAGCCGGGCTCGTCGATGCCGCAGTTCCTCGCCCACGGGACGACGCAGGGGGCGGCGGACATCGGCGTGTACGTGCAGCAGAATTTCCCCACGCAGTGCGTGACGGATGCGCAGTGCGACGACGGGAACGCGTGCAACGGCCTGGAGACCTGCGGACCGGGCGGGTGCGCCCCCGGCGTGTTTACTGGCTGTGACGTCGGGTGCGACCACGACTGCGACGTGGATATGGCGGAGTTCGCGCGGTTGCAGCGTTGTTTCACGGGTCCGGTCGGTCCGGGTCGGGCGGTGTACCCGCCGGAGTGCGCGTGCGTGGACTACGACGCGGACGGCGACGTGGACGGCGCCGACTACGCGGCGTTGCTGCAGGCGTGGAGCGGCGCCGACGTTCCGGCGGCGGGGTGCGGTGGGCCTTGAGTTGCGCGTGCCATTCAGGGCGCTGCATGCAGACTAGACTGCAATCGTTTGCGAAGGTAGCTTGGCGTAGTGGTTTCGGTGGAGCGATGGAAGTCCTTGCGTCGAAGTATGGACCGTGGCATTGATGGTATGGAAGGGGACTGAGGCGGGTATGCACGAGGGTTCCAACACGTCTATGCAGGTCATCGAACAGGCAGGATCGTCAAGCGACACCAATCAACTGCAAAATAGCCGGTCGCGCAGGAAACGAATTCCGGAATTGGCCATGTGGCTCCTGGCGATTGCCTTTGGCCTGACGGTACTCTCCAAGCTCTATTGCCTGCATCAACTGGGGGTGGTGCACATTCTGCCGGCGTGGCTCGCCGTCACAGCAAGCGATGTCGTCTTCTTCTGTGCGTTCTACTCGGCTGCGCAGGTGATTGCGCTGATCTTGCCCGCGCGCTGGGCGGCGCGGCTCGTGCTGTGCGGATGCATCATCGTGTTGTTCTGGACGGTGCTGGACACGACGTGGCTCTTGTACACCGGTGTGCAACTGCAGCCGGGAGTGCTGCGCGTCATTGGCTATTCTCCAGAGGAGTTCTGGCCCCACGTGCGCAAGCGCCTCGTGCGGCGTTGGAGAATTGCGGTCCCCGTTGCGGCCGCAGGACTGGGATTGGGGGCCTATCTTGCATATCGGTTGATCCGGCCGGCACCGACCGCGATAACCGCCCGGGGCCGTTGTTGGCGCATCGGCGTAGCTCTGGTGACACTGGCCGTTGCGGGAACGGCGCAACGCGGGTTGCAGCGCGTCAGCGGGCTGCAGTTCTCCGGAGAGGTCCTCAATTACAGCACGCACGCGTATGCCCTTGGTGCTGTATTCGGATTGAGTCACTCCGACGTGGATATTGACCGCGGACGGCACGTACCCCGTGCAGGTGAACGACCGATCACCGCACCGCCGCAGAACAAAGGCCGGCCCAATGTTGTGCTGATCCTGCTGGAGAGTACGTCGTACGTCGCGACATCGCTGGGCGATGCCGGAATGACGAGTACGCCCGCGCTTGCAGCGCTTGCAGCGGACGGGGCGGAGTTTGTGAATACACACGTACCGGTGTCGCAGACGGGAAAGGCTTACTGGGCAACGCTGACGGGCACGCGCCCGGAGCTCTACCACGACTACTCGGAGGCCATACTCGTTGACGAGCCGTACGAGAGCCTTGCAACGATTCTCAAGAGCCGCGGCTATCGTGCCGCGTTCTTCGAGATGTCCAAGGGAACCTTTCAATGTGCCCCCGGTGTGTTTGCGAACATGGGTTTCGACTGGGGCTGGTGGCGCGAGAACCTCAACGACCCCAGCGCATCACTGGGGTACCTGGCGGGTGACGACTTCCGGATGCTCGATCCGGCGTTTGCGTGGGCGGATCGCGAAGAATCGCCCTACCTGCTCATGATGATCACCTCGGTCTCGCACGACCCGTTTCTTCTTCCGGAGTGGTACGGCCCAACGCCGACCGACCGGACGGAAGCGTACTGCAAAGCTGTCGCGTACAACGATGCGTTTGTGGCAGAAGTGTTGTCCCGCTTGGAGCAGCGCGGTATGTCGGAGAACACGCTGGTCTGTGTGCTCGGCGACCATGGCGAGAGCATGCGACAGGAAACGAAGCGGAGCCGTTGGATCCCCTATGAGGAAGTGATCCGCGTACCATGGGTTATGCGCTGGCCCGGGCACGTTGGTCCCGGGGTGCGTATTGCTGGGCCGACGTCGCAGATCGATGTGACGCCGACCATCTTGAGCGTGCTTGGCTTCGGCATCGAGAATGCCGGCTTTGAAGGGCGCAATGCACTGGTGCCTGTGGACCCGATGCGCCGTCTCTATTTCTCGTCGTGGTTCGAGGACAGTCCCGAGGGTTTTGTGGAGGGTTCGCGCAAGGTCGTCTATTGGCCGTATCATGGCGTGGTCTATCAGTTTGATCTGGACAGTGACCCACAGGAGCTTGAGCCAATAACGCTGGCCGGAGGGCAGAAGGAGGAAGCGATCCGCGCCATCCGGCAGTGGAAAACGCAGTCGTATCTTTATTTTGCTCCACGGCGTTTTCGGAGGCGCCTGCTGTTCGATCACTGGCAGGCGCTGGCATCCGGTCGTGCCGCGTGGGCTTACTATGTTGCCGGGGGGGGCAGGCAGACACCATGAACGCGGAAGATGCCGGCGCAAACTTAGCCAGGGAAGCGGATGAGTCGCATGGTCGCACAGTTGCAGCGGAACGTCGCGCGCTCGTTCAGGCGCTGATTCTTGTGCTACTCACCTTGTGGACATTCCGCGACGAAGTGACCAAGTCCGTGGCACAAGCATCAACCATGACGCAGGCGGCGCACGGGCTGGCACTACCTGCGCTTGCGGTGATGCTCCTGTATTGTCGACGGGCAGAGCTGAGTCGAGACCTGCAGAAGGGGTCTTGGTGGGGGGCGGTGCTGATCATCCTTGCAGTTCTCGCCTATGCGGTCACGACGTGGCCGTTCTATGTAAGTTATGTGCGTAAACTGCAGTTCGTCACCGCGTTTGCCGGGATAGCATTGGTCGTGGGGGGGTGGCGGATCCTGTGGCGATGTGGCCCGCTTCTGGTCCTGACTGGGCTGGCGATGCCGATCGGCTGGAACACCTACTCGACGCTGTCGATTCGACCAGAAACACTGACGATGGATACGGCGTTGAAGGCATTGAACTTGTTGCCCGACATGGTTGTGCGGCTGCAAGGCACCGAACTTCATTATGTACACGCGGGTGTGCAGGGCGTAGTGGGCCTTGGGGATGCGCACAATGGGCTGGCCGCGCCCCTGGCCTTGGCCAGCGTGTACGTCTTCGTTACATTCTCCCGCGTGCGACCCGCTTGGCAGAGCGCGATCCTGCTTATCGTCGCCATCCCCGTTGTTGCGCTAGGGAACCTGCTCCGCGTCTTACTGCATGCGTGTCTGACAGTGTGGTCCGGCGCAATGCCAGCCGAGGGGCTTCCACGCGACGTTGCCCTGGTACTATCCCTGGTTGCAACGTATCTCGTGGTAGCGGCTGCCTCGATCGTGCTTGACCATCTGTTTGTCGAGGAAGGCGGCGATTCTCGTGTCGCAACGACAATCCGGAGATGACCCGGTGGAATCGAAGGACATCGTCAGGACTGGCGCCATTCGTCGGCTGTGCTCACCGATATTCGGTACAACCGCCCTCATCCTGTTGGTCGCCGCGGTCGCCCTGGATCCGGCGATGACTGCGCTTGATATCCACTTTCGCAAGACGTCGATCCTGCCGCGCGTTTCACTGAGCGCCTTCGATGCGGCGACTCTCCCGTCGTTCAAGTCAGCGCCCAAGGAGTCACCGTTCCTCGATCCGCATCCCGATGATGACGCGGGAACACGTGACCACGTGCTCCAGCGGCTACAGGAGCGGGACGCGAACGGAACCGACGGTCAGGTCATTCTCTTCGTGACGTATTACAGCGATCCAAATGATCAGGTCCCGCACACGCCGGAGGTGTGCTATCGGCAGATCGGCGGCGTCGTTCGTGCCATAGGGAGTCGCACGGTCGAGCTGGGCCAGGGCGATTGGCCCAAGCGGGTCGAGGTTCGGACGGTCATCGTCGAGCAGGAACTGGCAAACGCGGCAATTGCATACGTTTTCTGTGCCAATGGGCGTTTTTATACCCGGCGGAATGAAGTTCGCCTTGCGCTGGGCTGGCCGGGAGACAAGCGGGTCTATTTCAGCAAGATCGAGGCCGTGAGTAGGTTCGAGCGCGACGAGCAGCCGGATCTGGCCATGGCACGCGCCTGCAAGCTGCTCAGTGAGGTACTGCCGGCACTACTGACGAGGCACTTTCCGCGCCAAGCGGACCTCAAACATCGCGCCGTCGGCGCCGCACGATGATCGCGCCTCCCACAACATGTAGGCCGGCGATCGCGCAGATGGTGATCGGGGTCAAGTAGACCGTGCGCGCGCGCTCGGCCACCGGGTGCCACACCGACGCAACGATGATCGTCGTGCCGTCGTGCACGCCAAGCGTTGCCGGGCCGCATCCGAGAATTGCGCCGTGGCTCGTGAAACGGGCGCTGAATTGTGCCGTACGACCTCGGCCAATGGCGCCTTGCCCATCGACGGCAACCGCACTGAAGTCATCCGCAGCCGCGGAATCGTGTATTTGCCAGTTGGACGGAACCTGAAAGTCGTAGGCATGATGGACGGGGATGGAGAACTCGGTAATCGGCTCCGCCGACACGTTTTCGACCGTCCACGTGTAGAGATTGGATTCCACCGTCGTACGAATGCGGACACCATCCTGCTCGAGAACCTGTTCGGCGGGATTGGTGCTGCCAGTGGCGCCGAAAGCCAGGAGCGTCAGCAGCAACGTCGTCATCTGGGCCATGATGGCCGGAGCATACTTCGCACGCGAGCGGTTGTGCAAGGCGAAGGCGGCTGCGGGCGTCGTGTCCGGCGGTCTTGGCGTGCGCTTGGCGGGCGGATATACTCCAGGCCGCTGGAGGATACCCACGCGAACTGCGTCGCCAGCCGGCCTGAACCGGCCTCAGAACGGGCGGATCCAGAGTGCGGCATCGCACCCCGGGTCGTGGTGCGCCGGGCGCGAACAATCAAGTCTGCTGCTCGAGAGGAGTTCACCGATGACCGAGACGATGGTGCAGTACTCGATTTTCCTGGGCAACAAGCCGGGGCTGCTGGGCAAGATCGTGGGCGCGCTCGGCGCAGCCAAGATCAACATCGTGGCACTGACCATGATGGACTCGACCGAGCACGGCGTGCTCCGCATCGTCGCGGGCGACCCGCAGAAGGTGAAAGCGGCGCTCGACCCCCTCAACCTGTCCATGGACTCCACCCGGGTACTGGCTGTCACCATGCCCAACAAGCCGGGAGCGCTCGCCGACGTGTGCGAGAAGCTCTCCACCAACCGCGTGCAGGTCTCGTACCTCTACTCGACGACCGGCGCGCCGGGGGGCAAGGCCATCGGTATCTTCAAGGTGCAGAACGTCGAACGGGCCGCCAAGGTGCTGGAGCAGAAGCGCAGCAACACCCGCGACATGAAGTCGAAGCTGCGCAACCACCAGCGCTCCGGCATGGCGATGCGCCGCTGACGCGGTGCACGCGGCACGAACGCCATCGGGAACCCCATGACCTTCAAGCGGTCGGCAACCACGCCCGCGGCGCGAGCCCTCGCGCTGTTTGTGCTCGGGTGTTGCGGCGCCGCACAATCAGTTGGCGCGGACGAGGGAGGAACCATGCCACCAGCGGAAACGCACGCGCACACCAACCGGCTGATCCATGCCACCAGCCCCTACCTGCTGCAGCACGCCCACAACCCGATCGACTGGTACGAGTGGGGCGCGGAGGCGTTCCGCAAGGCCGAGCAGGAGGACAAGCCGATCTTCCTGAGCATCGGCTACGCCGCGTGTCACTGGTGCCACGTGATGGAGCACGAGACGTTCGAGCGGGAGGACGTGGCCGACGCGATCAACGACAAGTTCGTGTGCATCAAGGTGGACCGGGAGGAGCGGCCGGACGTCGACGAGATCTACATGCAGGTGACGATGGCGCTCAACCAGGGCAACGGCGGTTGGCCGATGTCGGTGTGGCTCATGCCCGACCGGAGGCCGATCTACGCCGGCACGTACCTGCCGCGGGCGCAGTTCCTGATGGTCTGTCAGCGCATTCACGAGTTGTGGAACACGCAGCGCGACCAGATCCGGGAGCAGGGGGCGCGGATCCAGGAATATCTCGACACGTGGGCGGCGGGTCAGCCGGCTGACGAGTCCGTCATCGCCCAGGACTTCGTCGATCAGCTCGCGCATCACCTGGCCCGCTTCTTCGACGTGCAGCGGGGCGGGTTCGAGTCCGAGGCCAACAAGTTTCCGCCGAGCATGGCGATGGAGCTGATGCTCCGCGTGGGCACGCGCCGTGACGACCCTTCGCTGATCGAGCCGGTCGAGGTGACGCTCGCGCACATGGCCCGCGGGGGCATCTACGACCAGTTGGGCGGCGGCATCTGTCGCTACAGCACCGATCCGGAGTGGCTCGTGCCGCACTTCGAGAAGATGCTCTACGACCAGGCGCTGGTCAGCGCGATCTACCTCGACGCCTATCAGGTCACGGGCAAGCGGTTCTACGCCGACGTCGCGCGGGATATCTTCAATTACGTGCTGACCGATCTGCGCGCGCCGCAGGGTGGCTTTTACTCGACGCGCGACGCGGACAGCGAGGGTCTCGAGGGCGCCTACTACGTCTGGACGGTCAAGCAGGTGAAGGACGTGCTCGGCGAGGACGACGGCGAGCTGTTCTGCCGCTACTACGACGTGACCGAGAGCGGCAACTGGTTCGAATCGCGCGGCCACGCACCCGCCGGCCCGAAGAACATTCTGCACGTGAGCAAGCCGCCGGAGATGTTCTGCAAGCTGCACGGGATGAACCTGGACACGTTCAACGCGAAGCTCGCGGGCTGGCGGAAGCGGATGCTCGCGGCGCGGGCGCAGCGCGTCGCGCCGGCGCTCGATGACAAGATCCTGACGGCGTGGAACGGCCTGATGATCGCTTCGCTGGCCCGCGGCGCGCGTGTACTGGATGATCCGCAATACGCGGAGGCTGCCGCGCGGGCCGCGGATTTCGTGCTGACGCACTTGCGCAAGGACGGGCGATTGCTCGCGACGCATCGCAACGGCGCATCCCGGTTGACCGGTTACCTGACGGACTACGCGTTCGTGATCGAGGGGCTCTTGAATCTCTACGAGGCGACGTTCGAGCAGCGCTGGCTGAACGAGGCTGTTGCGCTCAACGACCAGTTGCTGGCACACTACCTCGACAAGGCGGGCGGCGCGTTCTACTTCACGGCTGACGACGCCGAGGCCCTGATCGCGCGGACCAAGAACCCACGTGACGGCGCAATCCCGTCGGGCAACTCGGTCGAGGCGCTGAACCTGCTGCGGCTCGCGGAACTGCTCGACCGCAAGGATCTGCGCAGCCACGCCGAGGGGATCTTCCGGGCGTTCAAGGCGACCGCGGAGTCGTCGCCCGGACAGTTCGAGCGGTTGATGTGCGCGGTGGACTTCTACCACAGCAAGCCGCTGCAGATCGCGCTCGTGGGGCCGCGGGAGTCGGCAGCCACGCAGGCCCTGATCGACGCCGTGTTCGCGGCGTACCGGCCCAACAAGGTGGTCGCCTGGAGCGCAGACGCGGCGGGCGACGACGCGATCGCCCTGCTGCGGGGCAAGAAGCCGATCCAGGGTGAGCCCGCGGCGTACATCTGCGCGGGCTACCAGTGCGGCAAGCCGACGACGTCCGCGGCGGACCTGCGGGCCCAATTGGGCTCGAAGTGAATTTCGATGCATATTTGGTCCGAGCCGATATGATATTCGGGCCGAATGGCGCGCTGGTGCGGTTATGGGACGTTGCCGTGCGGGCCACCCGCGAAAATCGCCGCCACACTGGAGGTGACGTATGGAGACGCAACGAGCGATGCGAAGGATCGGGGTGCTGACGGTGCTGCTGGCGGCGGTCAGCGTCGCCTGGGGCCAGGAAAAGCCGTCAGCCGCCACGCCTGCTCCGGAGGCGACGCCGCCGGCTGCCGCGATGGACAAGCCTGTGGCGGACGAGGCGGAGACGGGCTCCACGGACGCCCCCAAGGCCGACGCATCGAAGCAGGACGAGCGTGGCACAGCCCCCATCTCCGCGGAGGACATCCTCAAGGAGTTCCAGAAGGAGCGTCCCGTGGCGGAACCGCTGATGCCGAAGCCGATGCCCGAGGAGGACGGGGAGGCTGTTCAGGCGGACGGCGGTGTGGCGGCGGGCAGCAGCGCCCGGTTACCCGATGGTTACATCCTGGTCGACCGCACGTGCCGCCTGGTGCGTGACGGGGACTGGTGGGAGGTGGTGTTCAAGTCGGACAACCATCCGGAGACTGCCGGAGAGCCGCCGCTGAAGCTGCTGCCCAACCGGATGCTCGAGCGGATGGTGCGGGAGTCACAGAGTACGGCTGGCAGCGTGGAGTTCATCGTCTCGGGCGAGGTGACGGACTTCATGGGCGAGAACTACCTGCTGCTGCGCAAACTGATGCGCAAGCGCGAGATGGGCAACCTGATGCAGTGACGGGGGCGGGCGGTGTGCCGGCGGGCGCGTCGGCGTGGGCCGCGAATGTAACATGGAAATCACAATCGAGCAGCAAGACGGTAAATACACGCTGGTGCGCCTGAAGGGGGAGCTGCGCCGGGAGGCGTCGCGGCGGATCGAGGAGGAGTTGCATCCGCTGATCGGCGCCGATGCCCCGCCGGTGGTCGTCGATCTGGCGGGCCTGGAGGCGATCGATTCCACCGGGTTGAGCCAGCTTATCGGCCTCGCGACACATGCGCGGATGTCGCGGTCGCAGGTGGTGCTTTTCGGGCCGACGCCGTTCGTCGCGGGTGTTTTCGAGGTGACGCACCTGGACAAGTGGTTCGACATCGCGGAGGATCTGCCCGGGGCCGAGGCCCAACTGGGCGGGCCGCAGAAATAGCGGGTAGCCGCGGTTCCGACGCGAACCGCGGATGACGCATGCCATGAACTCTGGTATCTTCAGCATCTTTGCCGCGATCCTCGTGTGGTTCTTCGCCATCACGGCTTCGCATTCGATTGCAGGCTGACGGGAACCGCACGGCCTGATATCACCAGCGTCCGGATCGCGGGCGCGGCGCACGCTCGCACGCAGGAATCCGGGCAGCGGCCGATGGTAGGTCCATACATCCAGTGAATCTCGAAGAGGGAATACGGCGACTGCGCTCACGGATGCCGCGGCCGGCGACGGCGTGGGTGCGCCTGCTGACGATCAGCGTGATCGTGGGACTTCTGTCCGGCTTGGCGGCTGCGGCCCTGGAGGCGGGGTTGTCGTTCGGCAGCGAGCGGCTCGTCGGCCGTTACGTCGAGGTGGGTGGTCAGCATCTCTGGCGTTTCCACTGGCAGCTCGTGCTGCTGCCGGCCATCGGCGGGTTGCTCTCCGGCGTGATCGTGGGCTGGCTCTGCAAGGGCGGCCGCGGACACGGTACGGACACGCTGGTCAGGGCGTTCCACTACGAGGGCGGCCACCTGCCGATGTGGACGCCGACGATCCAGTCGATCGCGTCGATTGGGGTTATCTCCTGCGGGGGATCCGCCGGGCCGGAGGGTCCGATCGCCGCGCTCGGTGCGGCCATCGGCTCGAGCATGGCGCGGGTGCTGGCGCTGACGCCGCGCGAACGGCGGGTGATGCTCATCGCCGGTTGCGGCGCGGGCATTGGGGCGATCTTCCAGTGCCCGATGGGCGGGGCCCTCTTCGCGGCGGGAATTCTCTACCGCGATCCCGACTACGAGACCGACGCGTTCATTCCCGCGTTCGTGGCGGCGGTGATGGGCTATGCCGTCTACCTGCCGATCTGGGGCAAGCACCTGCCGCTGATGGAAACGGCGCGGTCGTTCACCTTTTCGCACCCGTTCGAACTGGCGCCGTACCTGCTGCTTGGCGTGGCGTGCGGCCTGGTGAGCATCTTCTTCTACAAGTGCCTGCATTTCGTGGAGGGTCTGCCCTACGAGAAGTGGCGGATCCCGCGGTGGCTCGCGCCGGCGCTGGGCGGCCTGGCCACGGGGGCGATCGCCTGCGCGATTCCGCCGGTGATGGACGGCCAGTACCTCTTCATCCGCAACGCGATGAAGGACGCGGTGCAGACCAACCTGGCGCTGACCAGCCTCTGGCCGCTGGTGCTGCTCTTCGGGGCGGTCGCGATCGGCAAGTGCATCGCGACCGCGTTCACCGTGGGCAGCGGGGCGGCGGGCGGCGTGCTCGGGCCGAGCGTGTTCATCGGCGGGGCGGTGGGTGCGTTCGTCGGGGCGCTGATCGAAGCGGTTTTCCCCGGGCGCCTGCCGGAGTCGGTGCGCGTGGCGATGATCCCCGTCGGGATGGCGGGCGTGCTGTCGGCGTCGATGCGTGCCCCACTGGCGGCCATCGTGATGGTCGCGGAAATGACGGGCGGCTACGGCCTGATCGTGCCGTCGATGCTGGTCTGCGTAGGCAGCTACCTGATCGGGCGGCGCTGGGGCCTCAACCGCGAGCAGCTCCGCACCTCGGCGGACTCGCCGGCGCACGCGGGCGACGCGATCGTGCACGTGCTCGAGACGTGGCGCGTGCGCGAACTCATGCAGCGCGACTGGCGCGAGCAGGTGCCGCCCGGCGCAACGCTGGGCGAGATCGTGGCGATGGTCGCGCCGGGCACGCGACCGGTCTTCGCCGTGGTCGACAAATCCCGCATCGTGGGGCTCGTCTCGCTGCCGGACATCCAGCGCATCATGGACGAGCCGGGCGTCGCGGACGCCGTGATAGCAGCCGACATGATGTCGACGGACCTGGTGACGGTTTCGCCGGACGACGACGTCTACTTCGCGCTGGCCCGCATGGCCCGCGACAACCACATCGTCGCCCCGGTCGTGTCGGGCGACAGCAGCAAGGCGTTTCTCGGCATGCTCAGCCGCCACGACATCTACGCGGCGCTGCGCCGCCACCTGGAGAACATGCGCCGCGACCTGCTCGTCGAGCATGCGGGCCTCGCGGCGATCGACCGCGAGGAGGGTCTGCACCAGCTCGTGATGGGTGCGGCTGCTCCGAAGGTGGACAACATCCAGCGGTTGCTCGTGCCGATGCAGGCGGTGGGGCGGTCGCTGCGCGAGTCGGATTTCCGCCGCAACTTCGGCGTGCAGGTGATCGCGATCGAGAAGGCCGACGGCACGATCGAGTGTCCGCCGAACCCCGACCGCCCGCTGGATACCAGCCAGCGGCTCGTCGCGATCGTCCTGGACACCCCTCCCGCACCGACGCGCCAGGTATCTTGAGCGGCGCGCTGCCGGCGAATATAGTATCCCCCGAGGGCGGAGAGGTCGCATTTCCGGCGGACGCGCCGGCGTGGCCACATTTTCACGCGGCCTCTGTCCGCAGCACCCAGCTCAGCGGAGGCAGAAACTCATGGCAAGCGAGAAGGTTCCGCTCGAGGCGATTGACCACCTCGAGTTCTTCGTCGGCAACGCGTACCAGGCGGCGCACTTCTACCGCACGATGTTCGGCTTCAACATCGTGGCCTACAGCGGGCTGACCACGGGTCGGCGCGACCAGGCCAGCTACGTGGTCGAGCAGGGCAAGATCCGGTTCGTGCTCACCACGCCGCTGTCGCCGGACTCACCGATCGCGCGCTTCTGTGCGCTGCACGGCGACGGCGTGAAGTCGGTGGCGTTCCGCGTCAAGGATGTGGAGGCGACACTGAATGCGGTAAGAGCCAACGGGGCCACCGTAATCGCGCCGATGTCCACCTGGAAGGACGAGCAGGGCGAGCTGCGCTTCGCCGCGATCCGCACGTACGGCGACGTTATCCACACGTTCGTCGACCGCACGGACTACGGCGGCGTATTCGCGCCGCGTTACGTGCCGTTCGAGGCGCCGCGTGTTGAGCCGAGCGGGCTGCTCACGGTCGATCACGTGGTGGGCAACGTGGAGCTGGGGGCGATGGAGTACTGGGCCCGGTTCTACCACGACGTGCTCGGCTTCTCACAGCTCAAGCACTTCACCGACGACGACATCAGCACGGAATACTCGGCGCTGATGTCCAAGGTGATGCAGAGCGACAATGGCGTGATCAAGTTCCCGATCAACGAGCCGGCCGAAGGGCGGCACAAGAGCCAGATCGAGGAATACCTCGACTGCAACTTCGGGCCCGGCGTGCAACACGTGGCCCTGTCGACGGGCAACATCGTGAAGACCGTCACCCGCCTGCGCGACGCGGGCGTCGAGTTCCTCTACGTCCCGGACACGTACTACGACGCGCTCGTCGAGCGGGTCGGGGATATCAAGGAGGACATGGACACGCTGCGCGATCTCGGCATCCTGGTGGACCGGGACGAGGACGGGTACCTGCTGCAGATTTTCACCAAACCGGTCGAGGACCGGCCGACGCTGTTCTTCGAGATCATCCAGCGCTGCGGGAGCCGCGGCTTCGGCGTGGGCAATTTCAAGGCCCTGTTCGTGTCGATCGAGGAGGAGCAGCGCCGCCGCGGCAACCTCTGAGCCGCGGGCGCCAGGTCACAATCGCCGGATTTGTCCGGCATCGCGCCGGCCCGCACGCGGCTGCGTCGCCCTCCCGGGGCTCGCGACGACGGGCGGGCCGGCGGCCATTTCCAGGTGCATGGGACGGATGATCCGCGCAGTATAACTTTTCCCGAAGTGTGTAACTGACCCGGATGGCGATTTTCGCCATGATGGCGGGCGGCACCGGTGTTTGCGCGGGACAGACCGTTGCGACGCCGCCGAAGGGTCGGTTACAATGGGCGCACGAGCATTTGGCGTGTCGTGCATCAGCGCCTGGCGGCGCAGTGCGGCGCTGTACCTCCCTTCGCAGGATCAGCCCATGGTCCGAGTCCGCTGCCAGTGTGGTAAATCCCTGAAGATGCCCCCCGAGCACGTGAACAAGCGCGCGGTGTGCCCGCAATGCCGGGCGCGGGTGCGGATCGTCGTCGCGGAGCAGACGGCGGAGGAGGGCAAGCTCAAGGGGCGTTTCATCATCCAGTTGCAGGGGGCTGAGCAGGCCGAGCTGGTTTTCCTCGGGGGGCGTGGCCCGATCGACGTGGGCAAGGCGGAAAACGCCCACTTGCGGCTGCTGTCGTCGGCGGTCTCGCGGCGGCACTGCCGGCTCGTGCAGATCGATCGCGGCTGGCGGGTCGAGGACCAGGGCAGCACGAACGGGCTGTTTGTGAACAACCGGCGGGTGAAGGGGCACAACCTGCTGCACGGTGACGTCGTGCGGATCGGCGATTTCGAACTGCACTACTCGTATGAGCCGACGAAGGACTCGCACCGCGCGTGGCCCGCCGCCGATGAGCCGCTGATGAGCGACGCCTCCGGGGCGGATCAGCCCGTCCTGACCGAGGAGGCCAGCGCGCTCGGCCTGCACTTCCTGGACGACACCGGCACGATGGACGGGGCTGCCCTGCAGGCCAAGCCGGCCAAGTCCGCACGGGCCGCGAAAGCAGTAGTTGCAGCCGCTGCCGTGGTCCCGAAGCGCAGCACGCCGGTCGCTCCGCCGCAAGAGGAGGACGATCTCTTCGCGTTCGCCGACGACGACGACGGCGGCCCGCCGATCTCGCTGCCGGTCGAGCATCCCCAGCCGGCGGCCCCGAAGGGCGAGGGGCCGACGTGCCCGAGCTGCCAGCGGGTGCTGCCGCCGCGGTCGAAGATCTGCGTGCACTGCGGCATCGACGTGAAGACCGGGCGGCGGCTGCTGACGGCGCGCGACGCCGACGACGATACGGCGATCGCGGAGACGACGATCTCCATCATCAGTTGGCTTTTTTGGATAGGACTCTATCCGGTCGCGTCGGAGGCGTACGGTGGCAAAAAGCCACACGCGGTCCGGGTGATCGCGGTTCTGACCATCCTGATCAGCGCGTGGTTTCTGATCAGCGAGCATCGCAGCCCGGAGTTCGCGCGCACGCACAAGAACCTCCTGCTCTGGCCCCGGAGCGGCGAGGTCACGGCGGAGCACATCGACGAAATGTACTTCTATACGGACTGGGGCGACGCACGGGCATTTCACGCGGCCCTGCGCGACGTCGAGCAGAAGCACGCCCCGGCGGATGAGAACAGCGATGCGGCCGCCGCCCCCACGCAGAGCCATGAGGAAGATGTGCTGGAGGCCTACGCGACGCTTACGCCCGAGCAGAAGTGTATCGGTGAATTCCACTACTACCAGTTGCTGACGAATGCTCTCCTGCACGGCGGGATCATGCACCTCGTTGGCAATTTGCTTTTCCTCTTTGTTCTGGGATCACGCGTCAATGCGCTCATCGGCAACCTCGCCACCGCGATCCTCTATCCGCTGCTGGCGATCGGCGCGTCGATCGCGCACATGATGTCGGTCGCGGGCGAACCCTCCGTGCCGGCGCTCGGGGCGTCTGGGGCCATCATGGGGCTCGCGGGCATGTACTTCGTCCTCTTCCCGGCGCACAAGGTGCATATGGCGGCATGGGTGCGCTGGGGACTGATCGGTGGTTTCCACCTGTCCCTGCGGATTTTTGCGGTCCGCGGCTTCTGGGTCGTGCTATTCTACATCGGTGGCGACGCGCTGATGACGTACGTCGGGGCCGAGGACGGCGTGGCCCACTGGGCGCATCTGGGCGGGTTCATCGTCGGGGCTGCATTCGCCCTGATCCTGCTGCTCGGGCGCGTCGTGGACGCGCGGGGCGGTGATTTGCTTTCGGTCATTCTGGGTCGACGGGCCTGGGCGCTGGTCGGGCGGCCGGGGCATGCGGCGCCGGAGGAAGCGTAGTCCGGCAGCCGCGCAGGAGGCACGTCATGTCGAGCGCGACGCTGACATGCCAATGCGGCAAGACGCTGAAACTGCCGGGTGAGTGTCGCGGCCGTGTCTTCTCCTGTCCGCACTGTCATGGGAAAATCCGATACCTGGCCGGGCCGGCGGCAGAGGGGGCGGTGCGCCCCCTCACGCTGACGGTGAGCGCAGGCCCGCACGGCGCCGGCGATCAGATCGTCATCGGGCCGATCGCCAAGCTCGACATTGGCAAGGGCGAAGGGGCGGATCTGCGGCTCGTGGCGCCGGCAGTCTCGCGGCGGCACTGCCGGTTGACGCATGCGCACGGGGCATGGCTGATCCAGGACACGGGCAGCACCAACGGCCTCTTCGTGAACGACGAGCGCGTCACGCAGGTCGAGTTGCACGACGGCGACCGCGTGCGGATCGGCGACTACGAGCTCTGCTGTCACGCGGCGGCGGTCCAGCGCGGCAAGAACGGCGGGCGCTCGGCGCACCACGCCGTGAGTCGACGCAGCCTGACGCTGCTGGAGGGGGCAGCGGGCGCAGCCGCAGCCGCTGCGGGCGGCATGTCCGGCGCGGGGGCGTCCGACGGCCTGAATTTCGCCGACCAAACGGCTGCTTTCGAGATGCAGCCAGCCACTCCGCCGCCGCCGCCCCTGGCACACGGCGGCACGTGCCCGAACTGTCATCAGCCGGTCGCGATGGAGGCGCGCATCTGCGTCGCGTGCGGCACCGACCTGGCGACGGGGCGGCGGCTGCAGACCGATGCGGGGCTCGCCGCAGCCGCCGCGGAAAAGAACAGCGGCAATCCGGGCTCGATCAAGGCCTATCTCAAGGACTGCCTGTGGAGTTTCGCCCTGATCAGCCGGTTCGGCAATCTCATCAAGTTCCTGTTCATCGCCGTGGCCGCGGTACTCGCGGGCCTCATCGGGAGCATGCCCGCCTTGGGGATTTTCATGCTCGGCTTCAAGGTCGTCGGCTTTGTGGCGCTCGTGGGCTGGATCATCTCGTATCTGTTTGCCGTCGTGGAATCCTCCGCCGGTGGCGAAGACGAGTTGCCGGACCTTGGCTTCGAGGACGGCATCTGGGACGGCGGTGTCGTTCCGTTCTTCAAGTTTCTGGGTGTGCTGTTGCTCGTGCACGTACCCGTCGTGGCGTACGTCGCCATCGCGCAGCACGAATGGTCGACCCTGTTTGACGGCAGTGACGCTGTCGTGGAAGTGCTACTGTGGCTGCGCGCGCTGATCTGGCCTTTCGCGGTGCTGCTCGCGGCGATCGGCGGACTGGAGTGCTTTCTGCGACCGGATCTCATCGCGCGGACGATCGCAGCCTCCTTCCTGCCCTACCTGAGCGCGTGCGGCGTGACCGCGCTGGCCCTGGCGATCGTGGACCATGCCGTGGAGGCTGCAGCGTCGAGCACCACGGTCTTCGGCGGCAGTCTCTTTGCGACCGTGAGCATCCTGCTGATCCTCAACGTCGCGTGCTGGATCATCGCCATGCGCTGCATCGGCCTGTATTACCATCACTTCAAGGAGCGCTTCGCCTGGTCGTGGGGATAACCAGCCCGGCGGATCGATTCCGCTCGACCCGCTGACTTTCACGCCGGGGGCGTGACAGTAAGATAGCGCCATGCGCAGCGGCATCTACGACTCCGCCTGGCGGGAGAAGCTCCCGCCGATCTGTCCCGGTTGCGGCTACAACCTGACCGGGATCGAGAGCACGCGCTGCCCGGAGTGCGGCCGCGCCGTCCTCTGGAGCGAACTGCGCACCAACGCCCGCACGCTGTATCACGCCCTCCGGCAGGTGGAGGACGTGAATGACGTCATTGATGTGGGCATGTATCTCGGCTCCGCGGCGCTGATCATGATTCTGGGATGCTACGCCGTGAACTGGGGCGTGGGGCTGTCGCGCGTCGTCGGTTGCCTGCTGGCCATCGCCACGCTCGGCTCCGGCCTGCAGGTGCTGCGCGTTCGGCGATTTCCGGAATGGGCGGCGGAACAGCTCCCTCAGCAGCCCAACTACACGAAGGCCGCGTGTCTCGTGTGCTTCGCACTGGTGGCGATCGCGCTCGCGATATTCCTGCCCAGCCGGTAGCACGTCTATGCTCTGCCGATGCGGTCGTAATCAGAACCCGGGACGCGCGTCCGGAGCCGCGACGCTCGATGCGCACGACCCCTCACTTACGTGCAGAGTCTGATGGTCGCCGACCGCACTGCCGACTCTGTCATTCACCCATCGCATTGCCTGTTCTGATTCATCGGTTGCCATCGCATGCCGGATGGCGCATCATGCACCGCTCGTATTCAAACTTACCGCCAAGAGGGTGCGTGACCGATGCCCGATACGATCAACCGGATTCGAAACAACGATTTCTCCGAGGGCGTCCGCGCCCCGCGGGCCTGGGCGTGGCGGGGCCGCGGCGGCGTGTCCTGGTCGCCCGCCGCCACAGCCGATGACGGCGACGCGACCGGCGTACACCTGCGCGCGACCAGTCCAACCGCCAGCGGCGAATGGTCGCAGACCTTCGTGGCGAAGAAGGACCAGCACTACCGCGTCGAAGCCGTGGTGACCTGCGACTGCCCGGAGTCCGCCGGGGGACTCGTGCTGTCGCTGGCCATGCTGGATGCCGACTGGAAGACAATCCGCCGGGTGCAAAGCGCCCCGCTTCGCCACGCCGAGCGCTTCACGATTCGCCACTACTGCAAGACCGACCGCGACGTGCGGCGGATCGAGCTTTCGATCGGCCTGCACGGCGCGGGCTTTGCAGCCGTTCACGACGTGCGCGTGCTCCCCGTGCTCGAGCCGGATGCGCGGTCGCACCCCTGGGCGGTTCCACCGCCGCCGTTTGCTGTCACGGCGCCGATTGCGGTCAAGAAGGTCTGCGTGTTCACGAGCAAGCCGGAACGCCCCCTCGTGGGCCTGCTCCGTGCGCGGTTCGGCGCGGACAACGTCGTGGTGCGCTCGTCGGCCACCTGGCACCGCCAGATCGAGGACGCCGACGGCGTGCTGCTCCTCGACGGCCCACTGCCGGCCAAGCTGAAGCAGATGCGCGGCTTGAAGGCGTTCGCACAGAATCGAATTGTGATCCTGTCGCTGCCCACGATGGAGCGGATCAGCAACGCGAACCTGGCGGTGCGCACCATCAAGCAGGTGGATGATCCCCTGCACGCCCGCGTCGCCTACGGCGACTTCCTGACGGCTGGTTTCGCGCTGCGCGACATGCTGCCGTTCGCGGGACCTGCGGACGAGGCCGGCGGCCAGGTGCAACGCCAGTTCCGGACCAACCGGACGTTCCGTGAGTATCTGAAGCGACACGAGTTCGAGGTGCTGCTCGAGTCGGAAACGGATCAGGACGCGACCTCGGAGAAGCCGATCGCGCTCTTTCACCGCACGCGCGGCGGCGCTATCGTCGTGATGGACTGCACGCCGGCGGAAGCCGTGGCCAGCTCGTTCGCCGAGCCGACGCTCGCGGCGCAGCTCATCCTCAACGCACTCGGCGCTCCGCAGCCGCTCGTCGGGCAGTACATCGCACCGGCACGCGAGTCGGCTGAGTTCCTGCAGCACCTGCGCGACACCGTGGAGCGGTTCTCCGAACTCACGTTCACTGACCGGGCGAGCAGTTTCGAGCCGCACGCGCCGCAGATGATCATGCTCGGGCGGGCGTACGAGTCGCTCGGGCTTCCGATCGTCCGCCGTCCAATGCTGATGTTCCGATCCGGCCTGACGGGCTCCGACACCGTGGGTGCGTACGCCATGATGCTGTGGTTCAAGCACCTGCTGCGCCCGGCGCCCTTCACCTGCCCGTACACCAACGCGCTCGACCGGGCGTATCGGCTGAGCTGGATCCCGCTCGCGGCGCCGCTGCAGCCGTGGGGCGGGTGGCAGCCTGACGCCGACGCCCGGCAATTCCCGATCGAAATCGAGTTCGAACCCGGCAGCGTGGCTGCCTGTGTCGACGTGGCGGTCGGCGATCGCCACGCCGCCCGGATCGTCACGTCGGGCAAGAGCGAGCGCCTCGCGCGGATTCACGGTGCACTGCCGGCGCTCGCGGACCGACTGCTTGTCGGCCGGAATTTCCATCATGCCGTTACGCGCGGCGCCGATCCGGCCGACCGCCGCAGCACCGCGTGGCGCTGCGCCGACGTGGACGTGCGCGTGGAGCGCGACGACGCGGCGTTCAAGGAGGCATGGCATCGCAACGCCCGCTCCGCCGGCGCGGACCTGATCCGCATCGAACTGCCCGCGACGCTTTCGACCGATCCAGCCGGTGACTCCATCTGGCTGACCGACTGGGCGATCACGCTGCTGGAACTGCTCAGTGGGCTGATGCTCGGTACGGTATTGGTCAATCGCGAGGCAACACCGCTCACGCTTGAGGTGCCGGCGCCGCTGCGCGAGATCGTGGCCCGCGGGACGATTCGCCCGATCCAGGCGGGCAATGGTGGCCAGCGCTCGCCGGCGCTGCGCGGCAACCGCTTGACGCTTCCGGCGGGCAGCGCACTGATCGCCGCCCAGCCGTAGTCAACTTACATCCCGAGCGCCTGGTAATCCGCCAGATCGACGTCGCCGTCGGCATCGTGATCGAACGCGAGCGTGCACGTCGTTGCGCAGTTCGCGTCGCCCGGCGCGGGAGGCATGCCCGGTCCGCCCATGCAGGTCACGAACGCCGCGTGGTCGTCGAGATCCACGTCGCCGTCACCGTCGAAGTCGCCGTTCACGATGACGCCGGTTTCGCACAGGTCGGGCGTGCCGTTCGCGTTGCAGTCGGGCATCGCGAGCGTGACCGTGGCCATCACTTCCGGCGGGCACTTGCCGTTGTTGTTCCACAGGTCGTACATCGCCTGGCCGCGCGCATCGGTTGTGTTTTCATCACGCAGAAATTCGACGTACTCCTTGCTGGTGCTCTGGTAGTAGAGCGTGACTTCGGCGCTGTCCGCACACGACGGCACGGTGTACCACGTGTCGTCCCAGTGCTGACCGTCGGCGTAGGTGGCGCCCACCGGCGCCCCGCCGAACTGGGCGAACGCCGCGTTGGTGAAGCCGCGCGGCGGAATGCGGTTGTCCTTGTAGATCTTGTTGTTCAGCACGAAGTGGAACGACGGGCCCTCAGGCAGACCGGTCGAGGAGGCCAGCGCGGTATCGACGCCGAGCTCAGCCGCGTACACCTTGGCCTGCGGATCGGCGAGCAGCTCGCCCGTCGCGGCGTTGTATGCGCCCGATTCTCCGAGCAGCGTCGGCCCAGCGTAGAACTTGACGTTGAGCCACATCCGGCGGCCCTCGGGATAGCCGGTGGGCAGCTTGTGGCCGGTCTCATTCGTGACGCGGACGCGCAGTTGCGTGCCGTCGATTGCGGCGTCGAGCGTCGCGGCGTTGGCGAGGATCGCGCGGGCCCGGGCAGCCGCCGCCTGCTGGGCGGCTGCGTCGAGATCCTCCTCGAAGAGGCCCGCGAGCTGCCTGATCATCCACGCGCTGCCGCCCGTGAAATCGTGCAGCGGCATGTTGTTGCGGGCGGGCACGAATGGGCACATCCGGCGCGGTCACGTCGCGTAGGCTGTCATCGCAGGTGGAGACGCAGTCCCTGTTGCTGCCGAACTGCGCGCGTAGATCCCGCCGGGCGTTGTACGCGCTTGGCGAGCCACTGTAGGTGCGTTCGATGGGCATCAGCGTGTGCGCGTTGAAGTCGCTTGCGGGCTCATCGAGGCGTTGGGCACGTAGTTGCCGTTGCCGTCGTGCTCGAACGCCGATTGCTCACGTCGTGGCAGGTGCCGCAGAACGCCGCGTCCTGGTGGAATGGAGAAACCAGTATCTGGTGGAGCGGCTGGACGTCGGAGAACGGGCCGCGGCGTACGCCGTCGGGGTCGAGCACGTACATGCCGCTGCCGAAACCTGACGGGGGGTTGCTCAGGTTGGCGAGGATCCTGACGTCCCGCAGCTGGTTTCCTCATTATAGAGCGGGTCGACCATGCGGTGACAGACGTCGCACGACACGCCGCTGCGATCGTTGTAGAGGATCGCGCTGCCGCTGGTCGGCGTGGAGCGGCCGGCGGTCCAGGCCTTCGGCACGTGGCAGCGGATGCACAGGTCGCCGGACGACGGGGCGTCCTGGTTGGCGACGGTCAGGCACGCCTCGAAGAGCGGGTCGCGCGAGGCGTTGGCCATCATCGAGCCGCCAGGCGAAATAGGGTTCGGCAGCCGGGTCGTAGTTCCCGTGGCACCCGGCGCAGTTGTTGCCCGGATCGCGGATGTCGATGCCGTGCTCGAACGGCTGGGTGCCGGGCTGATCGAAATCGCGCAGCGTCGTCGGGACCGTGCCGCCCGGCACCGCCGTCACGGTGAACGCGGCGTCGCTCTCGTCGCTGCCGGTGTTGAGCGTGACGTCGGTCGCCTCGACGCGGATGCGCGCAGTCGTGGTCGGGCGATTCGCGGGAAACCAGGTGACGGTCGTCTGCGTGCCGGGCAAACCCAGCGCGATCGTGTCGAACGTCGCGCCGCCGTCGAAGGTCACGAAGACGTCGATGCTGCCGATCTGGTTCTCGTCGGTTGCGGTCCAGGTCACGTTGACGCTGGATTCAGCCGGGATCGTCTCGCCGCCGTTGGGATAAAGCACGTTGACGGTCGGCGGCGTGGCGTCGCGCGCCCCGACGAAGCCGGCCACGGCGTCGGCTGCTCCGGCGCGCATCAGCAGGCTCAGATTGACGGGCGTCAGCGGCAAGGGCAGCGGACCGAGGGCGGTGGATCGAGCGGCGTGGTCGCTCCGTCACCAGGGCGGCGCCCGGCGCATGTGCTCGCGTCAGTTCCTGGATCTGCTGCGGCGTGAGCGTCGCGTGCGCGCGAGACCTTTTCTGCCGCGCGCCAACGGCATCAGCTGCACTGACGCAGCGGGAAAAACGCGTGGAAGTAAGCTCGGCTGCGCTGAGAACTCTGCTGCAAGGCTGGCGGTCCGTGGCAACGCGCCGGACGTCGCAATGATGCTGTGAACCCCGAAATGGCCCGAATGAAATGCCCGACCAGCTCGCGGGCGCGCTCGCCGACCCCGCGCCCATGATACCGGCGGAGGGGCGCGGTTCAATCCGCGGATGAGTGTGTCCGGTGTGTGTGCGGGCGCAATAAAAAAGCCGCCCGAAGCGCAGGCGGCTCGATCGTACGATTAAGGATTTGCCAAGAGCGGCGCATTACGCCCGGCGGCGGAGCAGCACGGTTGCACCCAGCAGCACCAGCGCCAGCGAACCCGGCTCGGGCGCCGCGACAATGTTGTCCACGCCCAGCGTCGACGGCGTCGAATCGCCGACCCACGACGGGCTGCTCTGCGCCGAAAGAATGCGCAGCTCGCCGACGCCCGCGAGCACCGTGGCAAGCGAATCGGATCCGGTCACCTGCGCCATGCCCGCCGGCGAGAGGTCGAACGAGACCGGCACCCAGCCACTGTTGGGCGGCAGGTGAACGGCAGTCGACGACGCGTAACGCTCGGCGAAGTCGCCTTCGACCGCAACGCGGAGGTAGAGGTCCGTGGCGCCCTGGTTGGCGACCATCGCGTTGATGCGGTCAACACCCGCGGCGATGTAGTCGCCGGCCCACTGGGACTGGTTGTACATGATCTGTCGGCTGCCTGCACCGCCGCCGCCGGTTGCGATGTTCTGCACGTACCGATCGCCGGCGCCGGCGGGCCCGCCCGTGGCGACGTTCGTCGGCGGGTTGGGGCTGGTGATGCCCTCCGACCAGCCCATCGTCGTGCCGTCCTGGAACGTGTCCACCTGGCCGAGCACGACCGTGGCCTGAGCAGCCGGGGCAAGCGCCCACATGCCTACCGCAGCAGCCAGCAGGGCACCTGCCGTCGGTGCGATGAAGTTGCGACGTTGACGCTTCATTCCTTCCTCCTCGGAAAGCCGTGGCGTTATCGGAACACGGGCCGCCCTGGAAAACACAAGAGAGCACGTGCGCGCACGCACGGGCTCTCTCTCGCTCAAATCTTGGACGACCCCTCCGCCCTTTGCCCAGCCCCTGTCAATTTTGAACTCCCAGGTGCCGATTATTGCGGATGCCCGCGGGGCAAGTCAACGCGCGGCCCGCGCTTAACTCCGCCGGCCGCCGAGCAGCCCGGACCGCATCAGCAGGTAAAGCAAGGTGAGGATTGCACTTAGCGTCGCCGCGACGTACGTCAGCGCCGCCGCGCTCAGCACCTTGTCCACCGGCTGTTCCTCACCCGGTGCGATAATCCCGGTCGAAACCAGCACCTGCCGGGCGCGGGCGCTGGCGTTGTACTCCACCGGGAGGTTGATGAGCTGCAGGAACACGCCCACCGTGAAGAGCACCAGGGCAGCGACCATGATGTACTGGCCGACGCCCCAGGTCATGACGCCGTTGATCGGCCGGGCGGTCTGCCACGAGAGGAACATCCCGATCATGAAGATGAAGATCGAGGATCGGCTGCCAAATGAGGCGAGCGGCACCACGGCATTACGGATCTGCAACGGCGCATACCCGGCGCTGTCCTGCAACGCGTGCCCCGACTCGTGCGCGGCGATACCGACAGCCGCCAGGTTGCGGCCCTGGTAGACTTCGGGGCTCAGTCGCAGCACGCGCTTCCGCGGGTCGTAGTGATCGCCCAGGAATCCACGCGCAGGCTCAATGCCTACCTGCGTCAGGCCGTGCGAATCGAGGATATGGCGCGCCGCCTCGGCACCGCTCAGGCCGCTCGAGACGCGCCGCTGCTGAGCGGCTGCGTATGCGGACTTCACGCGGGCCTGCGCCCAGAAAGCCAGGATCATTCCCGGAGCGAGAATGATGAAGTACATCGGATCAAAGAAGAAGAATGCAAGCATGGTTCGGTTCTCCCGCGCCCGATCATCGCGCCGCAACCCGGTGACGCCGAGTGGCGCGTATGATCGATCGCAACATGGTAGGTAGCACGTCGCGTGCCGACCGCCTCGACGCACAACCTCTTACAAACTAGTCAGTTATGATTCGGGTGGAATCGCGGTCCGTGCCGGACTGACTGCCGCCGGCCGCTCGGAGTGCCATTCTGTCACGCCCGAGCCGGCGGGATCGGCTAGAAGAGGGTCGCGAGGTCCGTCTGATCCAAAACGGTGAATCCCTTCTCCTGGAGCATGTGGGCGGCGTGCTCCAGGCCGTCCGCCTGGACGGCGAGGGCCGCCTGGCCGCGCATCGAGCCGAGCAGGGCGTACGCGTACGCCACGCTGACTTCCGCGCTGAGAAACGCGATCCAGGTGTGCAGCAGGGCTCGTTTTCCGCCGGGCAGTGACACGACCAAAATGTCCGTCTGGCAGACCGCAAAGCCGCTCTCGCGGAGCAGGTCATAGGCGGCGTCCGGCTTGTCCACAATCATGCGGATGATCGCACAATCGACCGAATTCACGACGCTGAGGCCCAGAATGTGGACGTCCGTCCGCTCGAAGAGGCGCGTCAGCCGCAGCAGCTCGCCCACGCGGTTTTCGAAGAAGATTGAGAGCTGCCGCACCGTGGGATAGCCGGCTGCAAAGGCGGTTTCAAAGGGCGTCGTGTCCATCGCGGTCAGTGTAGCCGTCCGATAAGCAGTTCCAAGACAATTCCAGCCGGAGTTTCAGCCGGGCTGCAATACGTTGCGGCGGGGCCCGTCATCCGGGCGGCTCCGGCGGGGCATCTGCCACAACCCCGCCCGCCGGTCCTGGCGCATCGGCAGAAAAGGTGCCAAAACCGCAGCCGGATCGCCTGTCAGGATGGCAGAATCGGCGCCGGGAGCGATTCCGGTGTTACGCATAAATCATGTTCTGATAGTGCTTTATGGCGTTTTTGGCCACTATCCTCCTTTGGCACCCGAGTTGCTACTCTGACCCTGCGGATAACTATGTCCATTGCGCGGGCGCGGCCGGCAGGCTTTCAAGAGCAGCAACCAGCAGCAGCCGGGCGATCCGCGAGAAAGGGAGTGACACCATGTCCAAGATCATCGGAATCGACCTCGGCACGACCAACTCGGTCGTGTCCGTGATGGAAGGGGATCAGCCCAAGGTGCTGACCAACGCCCAGGGCTCACGCATCACCCCCTCGGTCGTCGCATTCACCGAGAAGGGCGAGCGGCTCGTGGGCCAGGTCGCCAAGCACCAGCAGGTGACCAACCCGAAGAACACGATCTTCAGCATCAAGCGGTTCATGGGCCGGCGGCACGCCGAGGTGAGCCAGGAGGAGAAGATCGTGCCCTACGAGGTGGTCGGGGGCTCGGAGGAACTGGTCAAGGTGCGGGTCCGCGGCAAGGACTACACGCCGCCCGAGATCAGCGCCATGATCCTCCAGGACCTGAAGAAGACGGCTGAGGATTACCTCGGCGCGAAGGTCACCCGTGCGGTCATCACCGTGCCGGCGTACTTCAACGACTCGCAGCGCAAGGCCACCAAGGACGCGGGCGAGATCGCGGGCCTGCAGGTCGAGCGCATCATCAACGAGCCGACCGCGGCTGCCCTGGCCTACGGCATGGGCAACAAGAAGGGCGGCAAGATCGCGGTGTTCGACCTGGGCGGCGGTACGTTCGACATCTCGATTCTCGACATCGGCGACAACGTGTTCGAGGTGCTGGCGTCGAACGGCGACGGCCACCTGGGCGGCGACGACTACGACGAGGAGCTGATCAACCACGTCGCCGAGGAGTTCCGCAAGCAGGAGGGCATCGACCTGCGCAAGGACGCGATGGCCCTGCAGCGGCTGAAGGAGGCTTGTGAAAAGGCCAAGTGCGAACTCTCCACCACGATGGAGACGTCGATCAACCTGCCGTTCATCACCGCGGACCAGAGCGGGCCGAAGCACCTGCAGATGACGATTACGCGGGCGAAGTTCGAGCAGCTCACGGCGAAGCTCACCGAGCGCTGCCGCGGCCCGGTCATGGAGTGCCTCAAGGGCTCGAAGCTGAGTGCGTCCGAGGTGGACGAGGTGGTGCTGGTCGGCGGTTCGACGCGCATGCCGGCGGTGCAGCAGCTCGTCAAGGACATCTTCAAGAAGGAGCCGAACAAGAGCATCAACCCCGACGAGGTCGTCGCGATGGGCGCCGGCATCCAGGGGTCGATCCTGGCCGGCGACACCGAGGACATCGTGCTGCTCGACGTGACCCCGCTCACGCTGGGCGTCGAGACGCTCGGCGGCGTGATGACGCCGATGATCGAGTCGAACACGACGATCCCGACGTCGAAGTCGGAGACGTTCAGCACCGCCGCGGACAACCAGACGGAGGTGACGATCCACGTGCTGCAGGGCAATCGGCCGATGGCGGGCGACAACCGTTCGCTGGGTCGGTTCAACCTCACCGGGATTGCGCCGGCGCCGCGGGGCATGCCGCAGGTCGAGGTGACGTTTGACATCGACGCGAACGGGATCATCAGCGTCTCGGCGAAGGACAAGGCCACGGGCAAGGAGCAGTCGATCAAGATCGAGGGTTCCAGCGGCCTGTCTTCGGAAGAGATCGAGCGGATGAAGAACGACGCGAAGGAGCACGCGGCTGAGGATCTCAAGAAGAAGGAGCTGATCGACGCGCGGAATCACGCGGAGCACCTGGCGTTCCAGATTGAGCAGCAGCTCAAGGAGCACGGGGACAAGGTTCCGGCGAACGTGCGGGGCAACGTGGAGAGTGCGGTATCGGCGTTGCGGGAGCAGGCGAAGGGCGACGACGCCGACGCGATCAAGAAGGCGACGGACAACCTGATGCAGCAGGCCCAGGAGATCGGCAAGATCGTCTACGAGGAGATGGCCAAGCAGCAGCAGGCTGCGGGCGGCGGCGGGGGCGGAGGAGCCGCCCCGGGCGGCGGCGGCCCAGCCGGTGAAACCGGCGAGTCGTCGTCCGACGAGGACGTGATCGACGCCGACTTCACGGTGAAGGACAGCAAGTAAAGGCCGAACCAACCAACCGCCCGGGCAAGACGCCCGGGCGGTTGTGTATTCGGGAGTAGCGCAACGGGGGCGAGCCAATTACCTTGTCAACCGGCAAACGGTGACGAACATGAATGAAGAACCCTCATATCCGAAACTACTATCAGATGAGCCATTGACCGAAGATCCGTTCGGTACCCATGACCGCGTGGCGGCTGCCATCGAGCAGGTAACGCGAACGCAATTAGGCGGACGTGCAATCGCCATTCAAGGAACCTGGGGCTCGGGCAAATCAACGATCGTTCAGCTGCTCAAAAAACGTGATCCTGACGCTGTGTTCTTGTTCGATGCGTGGACCCACGAAGGGGATTCGCTTCGACGAGCCTTCCTCCAGCGGCTGGTAGAGTTCATACTTCATAGAGTCTCATCAGAAAAAGACAGGAAGTTCTGGAAATCGAAGCTCGCCCAGCTCGGCTTGAAGAAAAAAGTAATCCACACCAGCACGAAGCCGCGCCTTACTCCAAACGGAATCGCCATAGTTGCCCTACTCTTACTCTGCCCCATATCACTCTCAATCGCAACGTGGCTGGACAAACAATCGGATTCCTTATGGACCCTTATTCCTCGCGTTATTGCGGCCATTCCTGTTCTGATCGGGGCGTACGCATTCTTTGTTCTAAAATACTCACGAGCGCCCCGTAAGCGATCTAGAGTAGTTGAGTGGCTTTCCATCTTCTTGAACAAATCAAGTACGCGAATTCGCACGACTTCTAGCGAAACGCCCGATCCCACATCTGTCGAGTTCGAGCACGAATTTCGGCAGATCATGAACAGGGCGTTCGAGGCGAAAAGAGCTCGTTTGGTCATTGTGATCGATAATCTCGACAGGCTCTCCCGCGACATAGCGATAGAAGCGTGGTCAACCCTGTTGGTTTTTCTTGATGAAATCACAGCGAATAACGATAAGTGGGGTACGAAAGTCTGGATTATAGTTCCGTTCGACAAGAGTGCTGTTCGAAAGCTATGGTCACCAGATGGGACCAGTCTGCATGACGATTCTGATGACCCCCAAACGCCAGATGCGTTTCTGGACAAAACGTTCGCCGTGCGCTTTGAAGCGCCGCCGTTCGTTATATCTGACTGGCGGAGGCTCCTCGAAGATCTGTTGATGGAAGCACTAGGAACCGTTGATCCTCGGGAGGCGCACGCGGTATTCCGTATTGTGCGGGCGCGATACCAAAAAATGCAGCGCACCCCAACGCCTCGTGATCTGAAGCGCTTAGTCAATGACCTCGCAGGGCTCGTGTCGATATGGAAAAATACATTTCCAATATCGAGTTTAGCATACTACCTTTTGCTGCGGCAGGATAAGCCTGATCTGGCGAGCCGGCTTGTCGACCTGACGTTGCCGGAACCGGAATACAGCTCATACTTCCCCGACAACTCCGTCGTAGATGACCATGTGTCCGCGTTGACCTTTGGGCGCAGTGTTGAAGACGCTCGCCAAATAAAGCTGCGCAATCCGCTTGAAGTGGCGCTGGAGTCAGGGGATGCCGTAAGAGTAGCTGCTCTAGGCCGGTACCCGGGGTTTGCGGAAATACTTGAGGAGGTAATTCCAACCTCGTTCAATGAAGGCGACGCCGCTCGACTAATCGGCCATATCGCGGTGGCGCTTGACGAAAGCGACGTCGGAGGCCAGCGAAATCACCCGGGTGTTAGCAATGCTATCAGGAGGTTTGTTGAGTCGGCACTCAGTGTCGTGTCGAGCAGTAATCTCACTGCTGAGGATGCGCGCCGCCTTGCCAAGCTGGCCCGCCTAGGTGCTGGTCCTGCATATGCCCAAAACCTGATTTACGTGCTCACTGCAGACGCGCCGACGGACGATAAGGGTCTACCTGTACCTGAGCGTCTCAGCGACTGGGCGAATGGTCTCGTAATCGTGCTTGAGACTGTTTGTGAACTCGGCTACGATGAGGCCCTTCGCGCAGGAATAGTGCTACCTGGCACCGCTTCTACATGCGTTCCTATCCTGGCCGCCCTTTGCGACAACATATCCAGCCAGCGCTTTCTTCCATACTTTAGCACGGCAGCGAGCCCAAAGGAACTTGCGGGCGCGATAAGTCCGCCGGATACATCTGAGTGGCCGGAAGTACAACAGAAGGCCTGTCGAGCATTACGCCAGTCTGGAGCACAGGTGGCTTGGCTGCGTGTGGCTGATTCACTCTATGGCCTTCTAGCTGCGAACGGCACTCTTGACGCGACAACGCTCGCTGAAGCGCTGACCGTATTATGGGACGAGCGTAGTGGTGAAACGGGAAAGAGACAAAAGCGTCTTGCGGATCTCGTGTCGACCGGGAGCTTATACCACCATTTTAACGGCGTCAGTGATGACTCGGTGTCTGAGGCCTATGCGATCTCCTTGGCGACCCTGTTAAATTTCAGCGATTTGACCAAAGAAGCTGCGGCGGTTGGGAATTCTGTCCAGGGATGGTCGAGCGCGGTGAGTGTGGTGAAATCACCGCCAGCCGATGAGCGTTTCATAAGGTCCGTGACAAATGCATTTGTCACGCTTGGGAATGGAAAGGCAATTGGTGGAGTGGTTGATCGAATTGACCTATATCCGCAGTTCGGCCTCAGCATACTAAACGAGCTGAAGGCGCAAGGCATTCTGACGACGATGGTGCCGCCATCCACCCTGATTGAGCACTGGAGAAAGCTTGAGGAGGGCCTTACGCAGGCCTCTTCCGCTGATTTGGACAGCTTGGTTACGTTCCTTGCATCCGACGATGAGTATCTGTCGGGATTCTGTCGACAGGAATTTAATTTGGCGCAAGCGGGGCTCGTTGCGCGATTTATCGCGGGGGGCGCAATGAGATATCCGAATTGGACTGACTGGCTGGTTGCCGGGCTTCGAGGCGTTGGTCAGGCAACTTGGGTGGAACAACTTAACGAAGACAAAGAGGGAATCGCATTGCTTCTAGTGTTGACGGACGCTGCGTCGACGGTCTTGCTTGATGATGCATTTCTCGACGCAGTGCGGGCGCATGCGGTGGCTGTAATGGAGGGACGCGCCGAACCCTATTCGCTAGAGCATCTGAGCAAGTTGTTGAGATTGCTGTCGGACCACGATCAGCGAGTTCTCAGAAAATACGTCCTGGACGATTACCTAGTGCGGGAACGTAATCACGAGTCTGTGGCCGAGGCTTTTCTTAGAGAATATGCCATTGCCTTGCTAGACGAGCGAGTAGTTTCCGAAGAGTCCGGCATTGTCCGCCAGTCGTTTTCACCAATTGTAACTCGAGAATCTCTTAGTGGAATTGCTTGGATTACGAAGTGTCTTAGAGCCAATCGAAGCTTACTTGATAGGGCGCCGGAAGACGAGGTAGAGGACCTGCGCGGACGTGTCGAATCACTGATGAAGAAGCAGGGTAACGCAGGTAGTGTCTCGCGTGATCTGACGCAACTTGCTAGCATCTTGGGATTGAACGACGTGGATGTGGGCGCATTAGAGGGAACAAGGCAATTGGAATCTACTTCGGATTAGGATAGTGTGGCGTGGAACGGTCGGGCGTGCTTCTTGCCATCTCAGGGCTTGGTTCCTCCGGGTTCCGCTCCTTCGACAGGCGCGCGTTGCTGGGCATCGTTACTCAATCCATTACAACCGCCACGCCGGCCCGCTTTCGCGAGCGTGCTTTCTTCTTTACGACGATTTCAATGTCGTGATCAAGCGCATTGAGGAACCGGAACAGCCGCTCCGTCGAAAACCCGGCCAGTTGGCCGCGGAGAAGCGCTGAGACCTTCGCCTGATCCACACCCAGGACCTTTGCAGCCGCGACTTGCGTCAGTTGCCGTTCGCGAACGATGCCGGCGATCTGCCGGGCAAGCTCGGCCTTCACCAGTGCTACAGCCGGCTGGGACACGCCGAGATCGGCGAAGACGTTGCCCCGGCTGGGCTGAGTCGTGCGTTCAAGTATGACCATGGCACGGTCCCGCATTCACTGCTAATCGCTGGCGTCATCCGCGGTCACCGGTCGGTGGAGCACTGCGGCGAGCGCGTCACGGTATTTCTCCACCTGTTGCGGATCGAGCTTCTTCGGTGCCTTCAGGATCCACTTCGGCATAGCCTTGGCGCTGAGTACCCAGGTACGCACATCGTGGGGCTGCGGCTCCACCCACCACCCGGGAAAGGTCACGATCGGCCGAATGGGGGCGTTCGCATCGCCGAGCAGCTCGGCAACACGAGCGGCTTGCGCCTCGACCTGCCGGATGGGGTCGCGGTCGGGCGTGAAGCCATTGACGCGTATGCTCGTTCCGTCGTAGGTGACGTGTACATCCCGGTCGTCTGACCACTTGCTCCGCGTCTTGGTCTCGACGACGAAAACGCCTCCCGGCCCGATGGCCACGTGGTCGATGTTGAACTTCTTCGGCTCGTCCTGTTCGATGTCATGGAAGACGAAGTAGCCGTGCTGCTTCAGGCCGTCGAGGTATTCGGCAACGATACGCTCACCGAGCGCGGCCATGCGCAGCGTCCAGCCCTCGCGCAGCGCGCGGCGAAAGACGATCAACGAAGGAATGGCGACCGCGACGCAGATGACAGTGACCGTGCCGGGCGAGTTCGGAGTCTTCAGGAGCCAGCGCAGCCACTCCTGGACCACGAACGAAAGGGCAATGAAGCCGACGATGCCCCAGCGCATCCCCCGCATGAAGAGCACGTCGAATTGCCTTTCGCGGACCGATTCGCCGGCAAGATTGAGCGGAAGGTCTTTGAACGGAAACTCGCGCCTGCGCCGCGACATTTTTCGCCTCCTGTTCTCCGACCGGATATGGGTATAATCGATCGGGTCAGGCAAGGCAAATCGCCCATTGGCGGAAAGCGGGTAATCTGAGCGCGCGGCACTCGCTTGCGTAGGCTCGGCGCGGCCGCGCCGCTACGGGGCATGGCCCGCGCGAGGTGGCGCACTACAGGACGTGTCGCCGCGCTGCCGTCGTATCGCCCTTGTCAGGGCTTCTGGATATTGGGATGGCAGCGTTCCAGGGGCTGGCGCCGCCTGGCTAACGTCTGTCACCCTGCCGGGCGAACGGCGCGAGCATCAGCGTGGCCATCTGGACCATGGCGCTGGCTGTATCCGTTGGGAGTTGTTCGAACGACGAGAACAACAACGCCGCGATCCCTCCGGGAGACGGTAGCGCTGTCGCCTGCAATACCCAGGGAAGCCCCGGCGAGCGGGGGCAACTCTGGCTCTGCGCCGTAACGCTGTCAGTGCAAGGGCATCCGTCGTGGGCGAGCAATGAAGACAGGCGCCTCGCGCGCTGGGCGCCTGTTTCGATGCCGCGCGACCGCAACATGCACTGTGCAACCGTGAGCGATAGCGCATCTCGGCGCTCTTGGCTCGGCCCGGTCGCTTGCGCTCCCGGCTCGGATTGTCGGTGCGTGATCGCGCCCGGCTGCCTAGCACGTCCCCAATCCATCTGTAGCGTCAGAGTGCGGGTCCGTGCTCGAAGAAAACAGGGTCACGCCCGCTACCCATGAATAGAGCCTGCTCTAGCCCTGGGCTGACCACTTGCGGATGTGCTTGATCTCGGCGTCATCGATGCCGAGAGAAGCGAGGAACTCCTGGTGGGCATCCGGCTCCATCTTTTCGAACTGGATGTGCCATTGATGCATGGCATCGTCGGTGAAGCCGGCTGCTTTCATGACGGCTGTCCATCTTTCTTTCGTGAGCATTTCATTCTCCTGTTGCAATTCACCCTGCTTGAGTAAACGAACAATGCAGCGCTGCTGCCTTCGAAGGTCGTCGATCTCGTGCTCCAGGGACTGGAGCCGGCGCCGGAGGATTGCGGCTGCCGTGTCGTCGTCGGCGTCGCCGAGGATTTCCGCGATTTCCCTGAGGGGGATGCCCATATGGCGATAGATGCAGATTTGCTCGAGCCGGGCGACGTCAGCCGGCGAGTAGAGCCGGTATTCGCGCGCGGAGCGTCCGCTCGGCTGGAGCAGTCCCAGGCGGTCGTAGTAGAGCAGAGTGCTGCGGGCCAGGCCGGATGCCTTGGCGAGCGCACCGATGGTTACGTCGGCTGGCGTCACTGCGCGTTCTCCGGTGTATCCAAGTCGTGCAGGTTCCATCGAGTCGTAATTGCCGTTGCAGGGAGCCTACGCTATGAAGCCTTAGACAGGTCAAGCCCAAAACTGGCCAAAGGGGATGAGGATCTTCTGAGGCCCGATTATCTGCGCGGGAGGCGAAGGGGGCAGGCTTACGACAGGTTCTCCTGCGCAGGCCCCTCTGCAGCAGGCCGTCGGGGCGCGCTGGTTGGACGGGCCGGCGTTATTGGGCATCGTCGCTCCATCCGTATTGACTCCTGCACGGGCGCGATTTCGGAGCGGGCTTGCTTCCTGCTGCTGTGCGGGCGTCGTGTCGCCCTTATGCAGGGCTTCAAAAATCGCGATCGCTGTGTTCCAGGGGCTGGCGCCGCCTGGCTGACATCGTTCGCCCTGCCGGGCGAGGGTGAAGCAAACCCCGGTGTTGACGCTGCGCGGCACCCTGGGGCTTGCGGCGCAACGCGTTCGACTTACTTTGCGCCGTGACTCGTTCGGCTTTCGCGATCGCGTTGGCGAAGAATGCGGTCAATCGTCCGTTTCGGCGGGCGTGAACATCAGCACGTACTGATAGGGAAGATCCAACTGCCGCACGACGCGGTATCCCGCCTGCACCATTTCCTGGCTGACCTGCTCCTTGCTGATCTTGTGCTCGGGGGGCGGGCCGACCGGCGCCGTCCTCTTGAAGAAATCCACGATGACGACGCGGCCGCCGGGGCGCAGGTCGGCGCGCAGGCGGTGGAAGTACGCGCTGCGCTCGTCGATGTGGTGGTACGTGTCGCACATGAAGATCAGGTCGACCGGCTCGGGAATCTGCGGATCGTCCGCGACGCATTGCACGGCGCGCAGGTTGGGCAGATTCTCGCGCCGGGCGCGGTCGGCGAGGTAGTGCACCATATCCGGCTCGAGGTCGATGGCGTAGACCACGCCGCGCGTGACCACGCGGGCGAAGCGCACGGGGAAGTACCCCGTGCCGGCGCCGATGTCGGCCACGCGGTCATCCGCGTGGAGACCGAGAAACGCGAGCACTTCCTCTGGTTTTTGCCAAGCGTCGCGCTCGGGGTTCTCGAACCGGGCCGCCCATTCTTGCGCCCCCTTGAAGCTATGGTGCATCCCGTTCGGTGTCGATGGAGCGGCTGGTTTGCGCTCACTGCACCCGCCGAAAAGAGTGACACACAGTGCCAGAGCAGCGGCACTTGAAAAGCTTGCGGCATCCCGAAAACACATGGTGTTTCTCCTCAATTTCCGCGTCCAAAACGCCCCATTCGCCTGAAAGAAAATCGGTAGCCAAACGGTCCGGAGAGGCTAGGATTCGTCAGTTGCAATTGTACGGGCCGGAACCCGATAACCCTCGGCAGGACAGAAGTCAACTTCAGTTATTTTCTTGCCGACTGATAAAAGTGTCGGGCGTCGGGGAAGAAATCGGGTTGGTTCCGTCGCAATCAACCTCGTGTCGGCAAGCTGCACCGCCGGGGCATGCTGGCCGATACGATGCGAGGCCCGACGGTCAGTTCAGTCGCATGGAATCCTTTGGTCGGGAGATACCCAGCGGAGAGGTTAGTACACGGTGGTCGGAAGCGCCCGTAAAAGGAACGGCGCTGCCGAAAGGAAGCCAAGTGATGATCCGCAAGATTCCCGTTCTGTTGGTTGATGAACCCTCGCTCTGCACCGCCGTGCAGGGCGTGTTCGTCGAGTCACGCTACGAACTGCGCTGCTTCAGCGAGCCCGAAGCCGCACGCCAGGCGCTGACGACGAGCCGGTTCGATATTGCAGTCGCCAATTTGCGGACCATCATGGCGGACGGCAACTCGCTGCTTCGCCACATCGTCGAGACGCTGCCGCGCGTGCGCTGCATCGCCGTCGTCGAGAACCCCGACATTGCCTCCGTCCAGGAAGCGATGAAACTCGGGTGCAAGAGCTACCTCGCCAAGCCGGTCTCGCCGGACTCGATCCTCAAGGCGGTCGAGGACGTCGCCCGCTCCAGCGGGTTGCTCACGCTCACCGAGCGCGAGCTGCAGATGCGCCTCTCGCGTCTGCTCCGCGCCCAGCGCCTCCGCCAGGACCTCACGCTCACCGAGATGGCCCAGCGCATCGGCCTCTCCAAGGCGCAGCTCTCCCAGATCGAACTGGGCAAGAGCTGGCCGAGCTTCCCGACGCTCAAACGCATCTCCGACGAGCTCGACCAGCCGTTCTCCGAACTCTTCAAAGCCGTCGAACAGACGTAGCCCGCTTTCAGCCACCCACCTCACCGCACGCCTGCAACCTGCTGGCCGGGAACGTCCTGCCATGCGCGCAGCCGGTGCCGTACAGTGGCACTTTTTCCATGCCGCTTTCTGCGCACGCCGTCACAAAAGCGTGTCAGAACGCAGCCCCATTCCGCTATGCTGAACGGAAGGCACCCGCTCGGCACAGCAGCCGACACTCCATTGCCGACGCCGGGCAGGTAGCGACCCCGTCGTCGCTGCGCGGCACCTCCGCACAGCCGCAGCGCACACATCGCGATCGGAATGGAATGGAGGCGACCCATGAACACGGACAACACGGAATCCACCTGCGGTCACGACGATGCACCCAGTCCATCAACTCGCCGCGCACGCCCACGCCCTTGTGCATTGGGCGCCGCGCTGCTCCTTGCCGGGGCGACCGCGGCATTCGCCCTCGAACCCCGTCCACTCGCGCCGAAACCCGCCCGCACCACGATCAATCCGCTGATCCAAAGCACCGACGTGATCTACGTGAAGTTCCGCGATGATGCGCGGATCCGCCTGCGGGCCACCGGGCTTACCGACTTCGGTACCAAGCAGCTCGTCGGTGTTCCTGCCGTCACCCGGCGATTCGGCGGGCACTGGGCCCGCGTGCACGAGGTCTCCGAGGCCCGCCTCGAACAGATGCGTACGCGTGCGGAGCAGAACCTGAACCGCGCGGTCGCCGACCTCAACACCGAGTTCCACTACTTCCTGCCCGCCGGCGCCGATGCGGCCAGCGCCATTGACGCCTTCAACGCGCTACCCAACGTCGAGATCGCGTTGCCGGTCCCGCTGCCGGTCGCAGCGCCATTGCCGCCGAACTTCCAGCCGAACCAGGGTTATCTCAACGCCGCCACCGCCGGCGTGGATACGGCCTGCATGTGGCAGCTCCCAGGCGGCACGGGCGGCAACACGGCGCTCGCCGACCTGGAGTACAGTTGGAACCTGAGCCACAATGACCTCAACACGCCCACGCTCGTCGGCGGGACGCCCACCGATCCGTTCAACGATGACAACCACGGCACCGCGGTGCTCGGCGAACTCGCCGGCCTGGCGAACGGCTGGGGTGTGACGGGAATCGCCTACAACGGCACGTTCTACGTGGCGGCGGTCAACGTGAACAACGTGCAGAACATCAGCACGGCCATCACCAACGCGATCAACGCGACCTTCTCCGGCGACATCATCCTCATCGAGCAGCAGACTCCCGGCCCGAACTACACCGGCGTTCCAGCCGGCACGCAGTTCGGCCTGGTGCCCGTGGAGTGGTATCAGCCGTACTACAACTCGATCGTCGCGGCTGTGGGCAACGGCCGCATCGTGGTGGAAGCAGGCGGCAACGGCAGCCAGAATCTCGATGACGCCGTCTATCAGACGGGGCACGCACCGTTCATGGTGGCGAACGATTCCGGCGCGATCATCGTGGGCGCCGGCGCCGTCCCGGGGGGAAGCACGACCGACCGCTCGCGGCTGGGGTTCTCCAACTACGGCTCCACGGTGGACCTGCAGGGCTGGGGCGAGCAGGTCTACTCGACCGGCTACAACGACGCCTACTCAGCCGAGGGCAAGAACCGTTGGTACACCGCCACGTTCGGCGGCACCTCCAGTGCTTCGCCGATCGTCGCGGGCGCGGCCATGCTGCTGCAGTCAGCCCACCAGTCGGCGACCGGGTTCGCACTCACGCCCGCCCAGGTCAAGGCAACCCTGCAGGCGACGGCCTCTCCGCAGCAGGCGGGCACCTACCCCATCTCGCAGAACATCGGCGGCCGGCCGGATGCATCGGCTGCCCTCGCCAATGTCCTGCCCGCGATCGATGCCAACGCCAACCTGGTGCCGGACCTGTGCGAGCAGCTCGCCGGGATCCAGGCCTGCTGTCTGGGCGCGACCGGATGCGTCGATACCACCGCGTCCAACTGCGCCGCCCAGGGCGGAACCGCCCAGGGGGCGGGCTCGAGCTGTGCAGCCGGCAACTGCGCCGGGATACCGGTGACGGAGGCTTGTTGCCGCGTCGACATACCCGGTGGCGGGTGCAGCGACCTGCCGGTCAACCTGTGCACGCCCCCCGGACCCTGCACGCCCGGTGTGGGATATCCCCAGGGACCGGGCTCGACGTGCGCGTCGACGATGTGCGTGGCGCCGCAGGCCTGCTGCCTGCCGGATTGCCCGGTGCCGACCTGCCTGGACGATACGCCGAATGGCTGCCTGGCCAACGGCGGCATTCCCGCGGGCGCCGGCACGGCCTGCGGCACGCCGGCCTGCGCCGACTTCGAGCCGAAGTTCCGACAGATGCCGACGACCAATCGCGACAACCTTCCCTCCAACCTCGACTTCGTGCAGATGATCCCCAACGTGGTGCTCGCGGACGACTTCCAGTCCGACGGTCGGCCGATCACGGCTGTACGCTGGTGGGGAGCCTACCCGGACAGTCGCTACCGTCCGGTGCAGTTCGGCGGCCAGTCGTCGCCGTTCGAGGTGGATGGCTGGTTGATCAGCTTCCATGAGCCGTTCGACAACTGCCCGAACCCGCCGGGCGATGGGTTGCTCGCGCTGTATTTCGCCGACGCCGCGGATGTCGTCGTATCGCCGACGTCGATCGTCACCTGCGACGGCCTGCCGGTTTACGTCTACACCGTCGACTTGTCGCGCTGTTGCATCCTGCACAAGTACGCGGACAGCCGCAGCGGGCTGATCCCCGCAGACCCGTTTGGCGAATTCCACGAGGAGCACTGCTTCGTCTACAACCTGGATATCCAGGCCGTCGTCGGCGCGAACTGGGATCCGATCGCCGGGACCGGTGCGTGCACGCCGGCGCCCACGCCGAACATGGGCCAGTTGGGGGACTTCTGGTCCTGGCACACGACCGACAACGAGAACGGCTACGGCAAACGTGCCGCGCAGCGCTCCATGGTGACGATGGGACCCGGCGGCACTTGGCTCTACGCACCGTGGACGGACGCTCTGCCGAACTGCGCGCTCGCACCGGTGAACATGGCCTTCGAGATCTTCACGAACGACCCCAACGTGCCGCCAGCCTGCACCGAGGCGTGCTGCGTGCCGAACATGGCGACGTGCTACGACATCTCGCGGCACGACTGCGAGGACAACGGCCTCACCCCGCAGGGCGTGAACACGACGTGCGCCGACACGCAGTGCCTGGACATCGTGGACTGCTGCATTGACGGTGGATGCCTGGCCATTCCACGGCAGGACTGCCTCGTGCTGGGCTCGATTCCGCCGGGCGGCGTGTGCCTGGGCGATTTGAACACCAACGGCATCGACGACGCCTGTGAGGCGCCGCCCGCGCCCTACACGCTCGAGTTCTCCGTGGACATCGGCTCGGACACCGAGTTGAGCGATCCCAACATCAGCGGCAACGAGGCGTTCGATCCCGGCGACGTCTACGCCAGTCCGAGCGCTCCGGTCCTGGCCCCGGGCCGCGACGGGTTCAAGGACGACGCGACGATCTTCGGGTGCGATCCCGCGCCGGACGCGCCGTACGCCGGCGGCCCGCTGCCACTGCCGGGCGGAACGATTGCAGATTACCCCAACTTCTTCGATCTCGACGGGCACGACCAGCTCGACGTGGATCTGCGCGAACTCGGGCTGACCGACCCGGAGGTCCCGGTCGAGCTTCCGCTCCTGCAGTTCCCCTCGGCGTGCATCTATCCGCCGGAGCACCTGCTGATTTCGCTCAACGACGATCTCGATCCGGGCTGGCCCGTCGCGGACGTTCCGTCGACCGCGCCGTCGCCGAGTGGCAACCCGGGCTATGGCTCGACGCAGAGGTCCGACGAGGTCATCGGCGTGGAGACGTTCCCCGGCGCGCCGATGCCTCCGCTCGTCTACCTGACGGCCTACGCCGCGGGCAGTGAGACGCGCGTCCATCCAAGCCTGGCGCCCAACCCCGACGGACCGATCGACTTCGACGACGACGTGGATTCCCTGGACATCGTGCCCGCGCCGGAGATCTGCCCGTTCTGGTACTTCTCGGCTGACCACGAGGCGAATCTCGGGCTCGACCCCGGCAGCATCTACGAGGTCACGCCCGCCGGGCCGGTCAAGGTGATCGACGACGTCGTCCACCTGGGAATTCCCGAGGACGCCGACGTGGACGCGTTCGAGTTCGTCTGGATGGAAAACCCGACCATGCCGGGGCCGCTGAACCTCGCCGTGCTCTTCAGTACCGATCTCGACGATCCGCTGACGCCGGGCGACGAGTCGGGCGGCCTCGACCCGTTCGCGCTCTACGTCTCGTTCCTGCAGGGCGTGAACTTCCCGGCGCTGCCGCCGATGCCCGACGACATCGACGCGGTGACCGCGTGGTCGAGTTCGCTGCAATCGTGCCTCGGCGACTGCCTGCTCGACGGCCGCGTGGACGCGGGTGACCAGGCGGGCTTCACGGCGTGCGTGTCCGGTCCGGGCGGTGGGCTGCCCGAGCTGTACTGCTCGTGCGCGGACTTCGATTTCGATCTCGACGTGGACCTCGTCGACTTCGCCGCGTTCCAGCGGGCCGCCGGGAGCATCTGCCCGTAGTCCGCGGAAAGCGATCGCGAAACCTATCGGACGCAACATCCGGCTGCCGGCGCGCCGCCTCGGCGCAATGGCAGCCATTTTCATGGCTTTTCGGGCTGTTCAAGCGCCTTCTCCGCGTGGAATCGTCGCACAGCCGCCGCTACAGTATGGGTGTGTGCAATAACGTCTTGAGCGAAGACCATACATCACGAGGAACCGGGACGGAACCGCGAATGCACACGAATGAACGCGAACCGCGAGAAGCTGTTTGAAGGAATTCGTTGGTGTTTATTCGCGTTCATTCGCGGTTCAAGAGCTGAACTCTAGACCGTGGAAATTACTTGTCGGCGCCCCCTGAGGCGGTTGCCGTGTGTGCCGAAGAGCGGAAGGAAGCCGACATGCCCCGAAAGTTGTTGCCCCCGTTGCCAATTCCCTGCCTGGTTCTCTGTGTCGTGACGGCGGCTGTCCAAGCAGCCGGCCCCATCGACGTGTCCCCTTACCCGGTCCAGGCCGGCGCCGACGTGACCATCCAGTACGACCCCACGGGGCGCGTGCTCGACGGCGCCGCCCAGGTCTACCTGCACCACGGCATCAACGGCTGGAACCCGACAGCGGCCCCCGATCCGGCGATGACCTGGAACGCGGGCGCCGGCGTGTGGGAGGCGACCGTCGCGGTGTCCGCGGACGCCACGCAGTTCGACATGGTTTTCCAGGACGGCGCCGGGACGTGGGACAACAACGGCGGAGCCGACTGGCACCTGTTCGTGGTCGGGGGCGGCGCCGCGAAGTGGGAGATTGACGGCGAACGCGACGCCGATGCGCTGCCAGTCGCCGCGAACAACGGCAACACGCTCTACGCGGGCATCCGGGGCACGACGCTCTACGTCGCCGTCCCGCGGGCGGCTGGCGGCAACGACCACTTTGTTTTTGTCGCCGCGGCGCCGGGTTCGCCCCACACCGCCCCCTGGGACAAGAACGGCACGGTCGCCCACTGGTCGGCCTACATCGGCAACGAGGTCGACAATGGGTGGTGCGGGTGGTTCGAGACCGCCGGCGCCAGCGAGGTCGCTGCGGGCGCCTGGCTCGAAGGGACGCTCGATCTCGCCGGCGAGTTCGGTTCGGTGCCCGACGATCTCTACCTCGCGTTCGCCGCGTATCCGACCGACGTCGCGACGAATCTGCAGTACGCTGAGCAGGTGCCCGCGTCGGTGAACAACGACGGCAACCTCGACGCGGCGGAATACGTGCACGTGCGCACCGCGGACATCACGCTGGGTTGCACCCGGCTCGACCTTGACCACGACTGCGACGTGGATCGCGACGACTATGCGGTGTTCACCGCCTGCCTGGCGGGTCCGGACGCGCCGTCGTGCACTTCGGCGGATCTGGATGGTGACGGCGACGTCGATCTCGGCGATTTCGCCGAGTACCAGCGGGCTGTCGGCGGCGACACCAGCGCCGGCGTCGTCGCCGAGGATCTGGGCGCAAACGTGACTCGCTTCTATCCCGCGGACGTTACCCTCGCGGAACTGCCGCCGTCGATGTCGCTGGCGATCACACCGACGGTGACCGGGCCAGCCGCTCAGCCCTGGGCGGTGACGCCGCTCTTTCTCGACTCCGGCGATCGCCACGTCGCGTACCTCGACATCGCAGACAACGTCAGCCTCTACGGCACGGGCGAGATCGCCGGACCGCTGCTGCGTAACGGCCACACCTCTGAAGCCTGGAACACCGACGCCTACGGCTACAGTTCGGGAAATCCCAGCCTCTATCAGTCGCACCCCTGGGTGCTGGCGGTGCGGCCCGACGGGACTTCGTTCGGCGTGCTGGCGGACACGACGTATCGGTGCCGCATCGACCTGACCTTCGACATCGTCTTCGCGGCGGAGGGGCCGGCGTTTCCGCTGTACGTGTTCACCGGCGATTCGCCCCAGGCGGTGCTCGAGCGCCTGGCCGATTTCATCGGCCGCATCGAGATGCCGCCGCTGTGGGCGCTGGGCTACCAGCAGTGCCGCTTCTCGTACGCGCCGGAGAGCGTCGCGCGCAACATCGCGAGTGAATTCCGCAATCGCGATATCCCCTGCGACGTGATCTGGTTCGACATTGACTACATGGACGGCTACCGGATCTTTACCTTCGATCCGTTCGGCTTCCCCGATCCTGCCGCGCTCAACAATGACCTGCACGCCCAGGGTTTCCACACCGTCTGGATGATCGATCCGGCGCCGAAAATCGAGAGCGGCTACTTCGTGTACGACCAGGGCTGCGCCGGCGATCACTGGGTGCTCGACGGGCCCGGCGGCAACTGGTACGCGGGCTCGGTCTGGCCGGGGCCGACGCACTTTCCCGACTTCACCCAGCCGCAGACGCGCGCGTGGTGGGCGGGCCTCTACGCGGACTTCATGGCCGAGGGCGTGGACGGCGTGTGGAACGACATGAACGAGCCGGCCAACTTCGGCGGGCCGAACCACTCGCTGCCCGTTACCGCGTGGCATCGCGGCGGCGGCGACCTGCCCGCGGGCCCGCATCGGCAGTACCACAACGTGTACGGGATGCTCATGGCGGAGAGTTCGCGCGCGGGCATCCTCGCCGCCAACCCCAACAAGCGGCCGTTCGTGCTCTCCCGGGCGAACTTCATCGGCGGCCAGCGCGTCGCCGCGATGTGGACCGGCGACAACGTGGCCTCGTGGGAGCACTTGGGATATTCCACACCGATGGTGCTGAACCTCGGCCTCTCCGGCCAGCCCTTCGCGGGCCCCGACCTCGGTGGGTTCGTCGGCGACGGCACGCCCGACCTGTTCGCCCGCTGGATGGGCGTCGGCGTGTTCATGCCGTTCTGCCGGGCGCACTCGGACGACCAGGGGATGAGCAAGGAGCCGTGGTCGTTTGGCACGAGCGTGGAGAACGCGTCGCGCACGGCTATTCAAAGGCGCTACCGATTAATGCCGTACCTGTACACGCTGTTCCACGAGGCGGTCGAGACCGGCCTGCCCGTGGCCCGTCCGGTGTTTTTCGCGGATCCGGCTGATCCGGCGCTGCGCAGCGAGGACGTCGCGTTTCTCCTCGGTGCCGACCTGCTCGTCGTGCCGAATGTGACCGAGAACGCGGCGGCGGCCCCCGCTCCGGCGCTGCCCGGTGGCATCTGGCGTACGCTCGCGCTGGTCGGTGAGAACAGCGCCGCCGACGTGAACCAGCCCGACCTGCGGCTGCGCGGTGGGGCGATCCTGCCCCTCGGGCCGGTGATGGAATACACGAACGAGCAGCCGCTCAGCCCGCTGACGCTGATGATCAGTCTGGACGCGAGCGGCTACGCCGAGGGCACGCTCTACGAGGACGACGGCGACGGCTGGGACTTCCTCGCCGGCGACTACCGCCTCGCCCGCTACACTGCCACGCGCAGCGGCAACACCGTCACCGTCCAGGTCGCGGACGTCGAGGGTACGCGGCCCACGCCGACGCGCCCGGTGACGATCCAGGTGGTCACCGACAGCGGCACGTTCACCGCCACCGGCGCCGACACCTCCGCCGGCATCGTGGGCACCGTGGGGCTGTAGCGCCCGTGCGGTCAATGGCCACTAACGCGCGATGTCGCTTATGGGGAAGAAACAAAGGCACTCATTCTACACTCGGAATTCTGTTGACTGTTCGGGGCCCTGCCTGAAAAACGCGTCTGCAGTTCCTGAGCGCGACGCCGCGCGAGCAGATGACGATCGGGCCGAACGAGCAGCAGCCAGGCCATGCCGGCCAGCACGATGGGCATCCAAAAAGGTACGAAATACCAGCCGCGCAGGTGATCGGACAGGTGGAACGGATACCACCATGTCTCCATCCCCTTGTATCCCGTTATCGCGAAGGAATAGGATGGTAGGCCGTCGGCAGACGAGGGACCTTGGCCAAATATCGCGACCGTGCCCCACGCGAGTTTGCAGTTGAACCACGGGGTCCGCAGGACTGGCTGAAAGTAGCTGCAACCCCATAATACGGCACACAGCAGCATGGCCAGAGGCGCCAACCTCGAGATTCGTCGGCGCCTGCGATCACTTGAAAAAACCACGCTCCAGTTCGCCATCCGCATTAGATGGTCCTTCCGGGCATCGTAGGCGCGGTCGCGCCGCTGAAGGTCGAACGCTCGCCCACACTCGGGACACATCGGCGCCATGGCGCCGATCAAATCGTACCCACAGCCCGCACAGCGGCAGTGTCTCGATCTACGCCGCCGGGATAGAGGTATGCCGAGCAGTGTCCATGCCGGAAGCGAGGCAGAGAGCAACACCAGCGACCACGTTGGCACAGCCACGGTGTATGCGGTCAGACGGTATGTTGGTGGCGGCGAACTGCCAACGCACCCGCCCCACCTGATTCCTGTTGGCAAGTATGTTGTGCTGTAGTGAAAAGAGCCTGCATTGAGCTCAAAAGGTACCGGGCGTACGCCGGGGGCACACGGAAGCGCCAGCGCGGCAATGACCATGCCCGAAGCGGGCACGACCCAAATACGTGTTCCCGCAGACGTCTGCCAGTTGACCAGTCTCTTGCGCATGTTGGCCGCATTGTCATCAAAATCATACTTCAGCATCTGCGAGGCGTGCGTACCTAACATCCAATCGCCCCAGGCCCGGTCGCCCAATTGCAGGATTTCTGACCGCCCCAGGGGTCTGTGCGCAACAATGCCCACCCAGATCGATGCAATCGTTGCAATTGCGAACAACACCAGAAAGCTGCGGCGGATCATGTCGGGCGGCTCCGATGTGTGGCTTACTGCTTGTACCCGAATTCGCGCGACGGGTTGAGCAGAATTTCGCAGGGAGCCGCGGGTTGTCTGGTTTGCCACGCGTAATGGTCAGCGACTGGGCCCGCAGACGTGCTTCTCGTGTGGCGATGCCCGGTTCGTCAGGCGCGTGATGAACCGCGGAATCGTCGTCGGGCGGGCAATGGCGGGGTAGTACGCCAGGGCGACCCAGGTGAACGTGCCCACGTCCATCAGCAACCAGGTCAGCAGGTGCATCGTGACGCCGATCGCGACGAAGACCGGGATGTAGTGGATGCGTGCAAACAACCTGCGCAGGCGGCCCGGTCGCTGCGGCGTCGCCCGGAAGTACACCGCCAGCAGCAGCAGGGGAGAGGTCAACTCCCAGATCCACGTGAGCGCCGTCCCGAACTGCGTCAGCGGGTAGACGTGCGCGATCCAGTGCATGTCCCCGCGCTGCCAGCTTGGCTGCTGCAGGATGTAGTACAACGCCGAAAAGCCACCCGCGGGCGTCCAGCAGTTGCTCAGCTTCTGGATGCCCGTGGAAAAGTAGATGGCCACGAGCTGGATGAGCAGCAGGTAGCGCGGCCAGGCAGGCACCTCGACCGCACTTCGCCATGCGCCACGCCGCAGCCGGCACGCCAGGGACAGAGTCGCCGTGGACCGGCTGAGGACGAGGATCCACAGCGCGTTGGTCAGCATCAGGTCGTAGCTTCCTGCCGCTTGGGAATTCAGAAAGACCAAGGCGGTCAGGGCCTGCCCGGCCACGAGGGCGGCGACGCGTCCTGCGATCCCCGCGACCAGTGCGGCTCCGCCGAGCAGTCCGCCGATCACCAGCGTCCAGACGACGGCTGGCTCAGGACCGCCCAGCAGCGCCACGAGCCAGTTGACGCCGACGCGCTCGCGATAGCCGCCGTGCGCCGCGTCGAGCCAAAGCACCTGCACGAGCCCGGCTGACACCATCGAGCCGATCGTCCAGAGCACGCACAGACCGCACGCGATGCGGGCGACCGCGAGCGAATCGCCCGGCTCGGTCCGCCTGAACAACCCGATGAAGCGATTCCACCTGGCGATCATCGGCGCGGTCCCAGGGGTAGCGTCACCGTGTGGTCGAACGCGCCGGTGGGCACCACCCCAGCCCGGGCCTGCTCCGGACTGAGCGACGTAAACGTGAAGTACCGTATGCGGATTTCGGCGGCGTCGGGAAAATCATCAGCCGCCCGATCGGCGACCCACGCGGCGAAATCCGCGTACGCGGCGCGGTACTGTGGCCACGCGAACCGGAAGATCGCCGAACGAAAACGGATGTGGTCGAACTGCCCGCGGCGCCAGGTGGCTGTGTCCGAGCGAGCCACGTAGACCGGTTCCCACGCGCCGCCGGCGCGACGGACGTCGATGTGCAGCAGGCTGGGATGGCGGTGCGGCGCGACGAACATCGACCAGGCCTGTTGCGTGCCGGTGTGGTACTGGTAGGCCTGGAACGGCGTCAGCGCCGCGTGCTGCGCTGCGACGAGACGCCGGCACGCGTGATAGCAGGTATCCTCCAACTCCGCCGGCGTGACGCGCCAGCCGAGCCGGTTGAGCCGCGCGGTCCACGCGTCGATCTCGCTCCGCACGCTCGGGTTCCGCCAGGCCGTGCGGTTCAACGCGTCGCCCGGCGCCGGCACCGATCCCACCAGGATCCCGACGACGTGGTAGATGACGTAGAGCGCCACGAAGTGCGGCAGAACCGCCGCTGCGCGTCCGCGCCACCGGCCACGTTCGAATCGACTGGCTGACTCGGCGCCCATCCGTCACCTCGCAGTAACCGTTGCGCCCGACAAGGATCGCCGGCCCGGCAATCAGCGCCGGATCGCCGCGAGCATCTCCAGCACGATGCGCGCGGCGTTGTCGCTGGCCCCGGTCTTGATCAGCGGTGTCATCATCTGCTCGAGTTCGCAGCGCTTCTCCGCCAGGCGCTGCGGCTCGAGCATCTCGAGCGCGGCCCGCTTGATCGGCTCGGTCGAACGGTAGAAGGGCATGAACTCCGGTACGATCGCCCGGCCCGCGAGGATGTTCACGATCGAGAAGTGCGGCGTGCAGGTCACCCACTTGCCGAACACGTACCAGCCCCAGCGTGTCGCGTTGTACATCACCACCATCGGCACGTGGTAGTACGCCGTCTCCAGCGTCGCCGTACCGCTCGCCACCAACGCGAAGTCGGCTGCAGTGAGCAGCGGGCCGTTCTCCTCCTCGTGCAGGCTGTAGGGAATTGACGCATCGGCCAGCGCGGACTCGACGATCGGCCGGGTCCGTGCGTTGGCCACCGAAATGCAGAAGTGCGCGCCGGGGTGCGCCGCGTGAATGGCGGCAGCCACCTCGAGCTGCCCCGGAAAGACCTCGTGGGCCACGTGCGTCCGCGAGCCGGGCATGATCACGACCAGCGGGCTGCCCTTGCGCCGCAGACCAGCCACAGCCTCCGCGTCGATCTGCCGGTTGGCCAGCGTGTCGAACAGCGGGTGGCCGACGTAGTCGGCTGGAATCCCGTAGTCGCGGAAGAACTGTTCCTCGAAGGGCAGGATGACCGCGAGCCGGCTGGTGCGGCGGCGAACCCGCCGCACGCGCGACTTCGCCCAGGCCCAGACCTGCGGGGCGATGTAGTACAGCACGGGCACCCCGGCCCGCCGGGCGTGCTTGGCGATCGGCAGATGCAGCATCGGCGAGTCGATGACCAGGGCCAGGTCCACCGGGTTGGCCCGCAGGTAGGCCCGCGCGGTCCGCAGCATCCGCCAGGCCTGCGGCGCCACCCTGAACATCCCCGCCAGCATGGCTGCGTGGGCGGTCATGTCGAATATGCCCGCGCAGCCAGCCGCCCGCATCTGCTCGCCGGCCACACCGACGAACCGCACCGTCGGGTCTACCCGATGGACCGCCCGAATCAGCTTGGCTGCGTGCAGATCAGCGCTCTGCTCAGCCGCCGAAATGAACACGACAGGGCCGCCAGCGGCCGGCTGGGACACGGAAGTCTTTGATTGGTCGGCAGTTATGGTCATTCGGTTCACATTCGAGTGATGAGACTGTATCCGGGCTCGCGGGACGTTGCCAGAGACTGCCCAAAGCGTACGGGGCAACGGAATTCGCAGCATCGAGCGTACCGCAAAATTGACACAGTTCGGCACAGACCGTATATTCTGCGGACATGAGAGCTTCGCTGAATATCTCGCTCCCGCGGGAAATGAAGGACTGGGTGGATCAGGAGGTCGCCCGCGCCGGCTACGGAACCACCAGTGAGTACTTCCGTCAGCTCATACGCGAGGATCAGCAGCGCCGTCTTCGGGATGAGGTCGACGCCAAGCTCTTGTCTGCCTTGGACAATGGGGAATCGGTCGTGCTCACGCCGGAATGGGCGGAGGAACGCCGTCGCGAACTCGCCAGCCGGATTGCTGCCCGACAAGCGAAACAGTAATGCGCCAGGTGAAGATCCGCCGGACAGCCCAGGCGGAGATCGACGATCAGGCGGCTTGGCTCGCCGAGTGCGCAAGCGAGAACACCGCCTATCGGTTTCTTGCGGCTGTCATCGAGACGATTTCAGTACTGGCGGAGACGCCGACCATCGGGCCGCTCTGGCCGACCGACCATTCACGTCTGCAGGACATTCGCCGGTACCGGATCGCCGGCTTTCCGAACCATCTCATGTTCTACCGACATGACGATCGGACGCTGGAGATCCTGCACTTGTACCATGGGTATCAAGACGTCGAAAGTCGCCTGGCCGAAGACCCCCAGGGATAGCCCGCGCACGGAACTCCTTATCAAATCCATGGTTACGGCTGTCTTGCACACCGCCGGATGACACCGCGATCGTCGGAGCGAACCCCTCATCGGTTGGCACCCACCTTTCTGGATTCGCTTGGACAATCCGGCTGACCTTGCGCTGTCGCCCACCCCCTGGGTGTCTGCTCGCCTTGAAGAAATCGGCGTTTGTGGTACCTTTTGTGGTTCTGCCCGCGCGGCGGCCATGGGGCGGCTGGCGGGTGGATGAAGCGGGGACGCGGGGTCCCCCTCGATTGCTCTGGAGGTGCCCATTGTCATCGGCTTTGGTTCAGGAACTGGTGGATTCTGGAATCCACTTCGGGCATCGCGTGAGCCGCTGGAATCCGAAGATGCTGCCATACATCTTCGGCAAGCGCAACCTCATTCACATCATCGACCTGCGCGAGACGGTGAAGGGGTTGTTGCGGGCGAAGCGGTTTATCGCGCGAACAGTGTCCGAAGGTGGAGATGTGCTGTTCGTCGGCACGAAGCGACAGGCGCGGCATTCGGTCATGGACCATGCCCGCCAGTGCGGGATGCCCTTCGTCACCGAGCGCTGGCTCGGCGGGACGCTGACGAACTTCCGAACGGTGCGCGCGCGGCTCGGCCGCCTGGAGGAACTGGAGGCGGAAGAGACCTCCGGAAAGCTCCAGGAGTACAGCAAGAAGGCCATCGCGATGCGCACGCGCGAACGGATCAAGATCAAACGCAACCTGGACGGCATTCGCACGCTGCACAAGCTGCCCGCCGCCCTGATCGTGATCGATGTGCAGCGTGAGCACATCGCGGTGAAGGAGGCGCGCTCACTGGGAATTCCCACAGTGTGCCTCATCGACACCGATTCCGACCCGGACTACGCCGATATCCCTATCCCGGGCAACGACGACGCGATCCGCTCGATCGAGATCGTCCTCAAGCACCTCGCTGAGGCGATCGAGACCGGCAAGCGCTCGCGACCGGCGAAGCCGGTCGAGGAGAAGGAAGGCCGCGGCGACGCGGGCCAGCGCCGGCGCTCCCGCCGCGTGACCGCCCGCGCTGACGGCGCCGAGGGCGCCCCCGCCGGCGACGATTCCGGCGAAGCCAGCGGCGCGACCGCCACGGCAACGGCTGAGTCGCCCGAGCCCGCTCCGGCGCCCGCCGAGCAGCGCCCGGCGGAATCCGAAGACAAGTCCTGATGACCGTGCCGCTGGGCCGGCAGACGCCGGGCCAGCCACAGTCTGAATAGATACGGGCACAGGCCACCCCAGCCGCTTGGCGGCTGGGGGCCTGTGCAGACACCCACGATTCCACGATGCGCCCGTTCCGGCGGGCGGCATCCGAGACTTGACCGCAACGACCAGCCGGTCCGCGCTGCGACGCCTTGTCGGCTGGGGGAGATGACCATGGCAGATACGACCGCCGGCCAGGTGATGGCCCTGCGCAAGAAAACCGGGTTGCCCATGATGGAGTGCAAGGAGGCCCTCACCGAGTGCAAGGGTGACGAGGCTGCCGCCATCGAGTGGCTCACCAAGAAGCACAAGGGCAAAATGGAGGCCCGCAGCGATCGCGAGACCGGCGAAGGCCGCATCGGCGTGTACATCTCGCCGGACGGTACGACCGGCGGCATCATCGAACTGCGCTGCGAGACCGCGCCGGTCGCGAAGAACGAGATGTTCATCGACCTCGCCAACAAGATCGCGGAGCAGGTCGCCAAGGGCAGCGAAAAGAACCCGTCGGGCGAGAGCATCGGCGCGGCCCTTGAGGCCCAGGTCACCGAGGTCTACGGCAAGCTCCGCGAGACGATGAAGATCGGCGCTTGCTACAAGGTCACCGGTGACTCGCTGGCCAGCTACGTTCACTTCGACGGCAAGAGCGGCGTGCTCATCGGCCTCAAGGGCAAGCCCGCCGACGCCGACGTGAGCAAGAACCTCGCCATGCACGCGACATCGCTCAAGCCGATCGCCGCCAACCGCGAGGACGTGCCCGACACCGAGGTCGCCAAGGTGCGCGAGCTGGCTGTCGCCCAGGCCAAGGAAGAGGGCAAGCCCGAGCAGATCGTCGACAAGATCGCCGACGGCAAGGTCAACGCGTTCTACGCCGAGAAGGTGCTCATCGAGCAGGAGCACGTCCGCAGCGACGTCTACGGCAAGAAGAAGGTCAAGGACGTCCTCGCCGAGAACGGCGTGACCGGCGTGACCGAAATGGTCTACCTCACGGTCGGCGCCTGAGTGGCACCGCGCCTCACCACCGGCGCCTCCTGCGCCGGCGGATGTTGCGCGAGGGAGGCGGAACAGCCGCTCCGCACTCCGGACAACGTCCCGACCGGTTGCCGCGCAGATTGTAATTGCAGTTGCCGCACAGGCCCGCGTCGACGCGGGCCTGGCGGCGGCGCTGCAGCGCCTGCTTCAGCCAGGGCGCCATCATCAGGCACACGAACGCGCCCACGAAGAGGTACGGCACTGCGTCGAAGAACCCGCCGCGGAACACCACAAAGCCCAACGCGATGAGGAGTGCGGCGGCGACGGCGGTTTTCAAGACACCCCGGTGCACGGCTTCGGTGAGCGGTCGGATCCGATCCTCACCCGCGCGATCGCGCGCTGCCAGAACCGCTCGAGCCCGCTCCACGTCGGCGTCGTCCACGGCGAGCTCGACGAAGTAGCTTACCTTGGTGCCCGGCGCGCAGTGCATGTCGGGATCACCGATGGTCTGGGCGGCGATGCCCGCGCGAGTGAGCGCGGTACGCGCGTCGCGCAGATCGAGCCGCGAGTGGGCCTTGTACACGACCGTGGGCATGATGGTCGGACTGCCTCAACCGCCTTTCATTCGGTCATCAAGCGTACCACGCGGCGACGCGATCGGCACGGGGGTACGCGGATCAAGTTGGAGCGACACCCGCTGGCTTGCCATTTATGGCTATTTCCGCGATCATCCGCCGTCGCACCCTGGGCATCTGACCTCGACGGGACCCATCACACCATGGCTGATATCAAGTACAAGCGTGTGCTGCTGAAGATCAGCGGCGAGGGGCTCTGCCGCACCGGCGAGTCCGGGATCGACGCGGAGGAACTCAAACGCATCGGCAAGGAGCTCAAGAGCGTCTGCGACCTGGGCGTGCAGCTCGCCGTAGTCGTCGGCGGCGGCAACATTGTCCGCGGCACCGAGATCGCAGCCCACGGCGGAATCGAAGAGGTCACCGGCCACTACATGGGCATGCTGGGCACGGTGATCAACGCGCTGGCGGTTCAGGACACGTTGGAACTGCTCGGGTTGAACACGCGGGTGCAGAGCGCCGTCGCGGTCGATCGCGTGTGCGAGAAGTTCATCCGCCGGCGTGCGATCCGCCACCTTGAGAAGGGCCGCGTCGTGATCTTCGCGGGCGGGACGGGCAATCCGTTCGTAACGACGGACACGGGGGCGGCACTGCGTGCGTCGGAGATTGGCGCGGACGTGTTGCTAGAAGGCGACGAAGGTGGACAGGGTCTACGACAAGGACCCGGTGAAGGACAGCTCCGCCCGCCTGCTGCAGCACCTCAATTACGAACGCCGTGATCGACACGCCCGGTTGAAGTAATGGATGTGGCTGCGATCGACATGTGCCAGCGCAACGGCGTGCCGGTGGTGGTGTTCAACCTGAAGCGCGAGGGCAACATGCGCGACGTTGTTCTGCTAAAGCCATCGGTACACTGGTGGACAGCCAGGGGCTGACACCGTCGCGGCAACGCCTGACACCGCCAGCGCCCGGGCAAAACGGCACGAGGAACCGGAGCCAGAGCCAGTACGAAAGTGAATGCAATCCGCGATGGCCAAGGCCATCGACTACCTGCGGACGGGCTGCGCGGGGTGCACGGGCCGGGCCACGTCGAGTCTGGTCGAGCACCTGCGCATCGACGTCTCCTCCTACGGCAGCACGATGGAGCTGCGCGAGCTGGCAGCATCACCGCGCCCGAGCCTCGACGCTCGTGGTCAAGCTGTTCGACCCGGCGACGATCAAGGACATCGAACGCGGCATCCAGTCCTCCGACATCGGCATTACCCGTCGTCGGACGGCAAGGTCATCCGCCTGCCCATCCCGCCGCTGTCGGGCGAGCGCCGCAAGCAGCTCTCGAACCAGGTGCGCAAGATGGGCGAGGAGCAGAAGGTCGCCCTGCGCAACGTCCGCCGCGACGTGAACAAGAAGATCGACGCCGACAAGAAGGCCTCCACGATCACCGAGGACGCCGCGGACAGCGCCAAGGACGGCATCCAGAAGCTGATCAAGCGCTACGAGGACCAGGTGGACAAGCTGGTCGAGGGCAAGACCAAGGAGATCGAGGAGGGTTGAGGCGAGCTGTCAGCTATCAGCGGTCAGCTATCAGCCAGGCGGACGCGGCCCTACGGTGCTGACGCGGCGAGTTGAACCACCAAGATGCGACGCCACAAGCAAACTGCGGTTTCCAGGGGAAGTGGCTGCTCAGCCTGAATTAAGAAAAGCCGTTCTTCGTGTCTTGGTGTCTTTGTGGTTCAATTCAAGTAGCGCAGCGTGGGGCGTCCTCTCTTAGCGCGCGAGTGGCGGAACTGGCAGACGCGCAGGATTTAGGTTCCTGTGGGGAAACCCGTCCCGGTTCGACTCCGGGCTCGCGCAATCGTTCGAACGCCGCTCACACCTGGTCTGAACATCACCCGGGTTCAAAGGCGTTCGGATACCGCTGGCGGGCGGCCTCCTCGGTGATGACGTCCGCGTAGCGCTCGTGCTGCTCCCAGTAGCTGCCACATTCCGCACACCGGTGCAGTGCGGTATGTCCCTTCACGTCGATGGCGATTTCCGGCGGCGGCTGGCCAGTCTCCCACGCACGTCGACACGCGGTACAGCCCTTCTGTTGCCACGAGTGCATAGCTACCTCCGCCCGCCCAGATAGGCGCCGTTCGCAAGTGGTCTCATCGTCCATTCCCGTGCCGCTACTCCACCCGTACCGGGCCGGCAAACGCCGGCCCCGGATAGAAGTGACCGTACTCGTGCCCTGGATAACGGGTTCCGGTCGGCAAGCGGCTGCGCATGCCCGCAGCGCCAGTGTTTCGGCCATATCGGGAATCCCCTCGCAACTTTGGATACCGCCGCGGGTATCATGCCCCGGGAACTGTCGTCCGCAACTGAGGGTTTGAAATGAGCCGCAAGGCCATGGGACTGTTCTGCACGCTCCTTGGCGCTGGCGTTCTAGTATTTCCAGGCGACCAGTCGCAGTACACTGGTATCGCGTTGATGAACGATGTGGACAATGTGGTCTGGGTTGCGCGGGATAAGTCCTTCGCGATAGGTGACGATTACCAATTCAACACAGTTGCCGCACTTGGGTATTATATCATCCAACAGAGCAGCACAGCCTGCAGCCTCTGCGGCGGAGGTTTCGTGAGCCACCGAGAGCAGTGCCCCTACTACCCAGTCAACACCTGCGGTCTGTGTGAACCCGCTGGCGAGCATACAACGGTTGAAATGCAGCCGTTCGGCTGGTATAGCGACTCGTGTCTCTGGGGGCTGCACACCCGACAGCTCGCAATCCACCGCTCCATCGCCGCGTGTATCGCGGTCGTGGCTGGCATACTGCTGATTTCGTTACCCCTGGCCGGCAGACGGCATGTGCTGGCCGGTCAGGTCCAACGCTGGTGACACGGCATGTCCTGCTGGAACCAGCCAACCCCTTGTTCCGCCGCCTGCCGATCCGGTACGATTGACGGCTGCTCGCCGTTTGGGCCGGCGATGTTGTTCCGCCTTATCTTCAGCGGGGGTGGATCATGGGGCGAAGCCGATGTTGGCGCCTGGTGGGGCTGATCGGGCTGGCGGGCAGCCTCACTTGCGGGTGCGGCGTCGCATTCGCTCAGATTGACGGTGGCGTGCTTACGTCCACCGGCAGCGATCCCTACCCGCGATACTTCCACGCCGCGAGCCGGCTCGACAACGGGCTGGTCATGGTCACCGGCGGGCTCACCATCAGCTTCATCCCCCCGACGCTCATCTCCCGCACCGAAATCAGCTTCTACGAACCCGCGAGTGGCGTTTTCTCAACGACGTTCCACCCGCTCAATGGCGACCCGGCGGTCACCCCGGCACTCGCCGCGGCCCGCAGCAGCCACACCCAGACGACGCTGCCCGACGGTCGCGTCCTCATCACCGGCGGCAACACCGGCGCATCGGGCACCAGCCCCGGCACCCCGATCGCCAGCGTCGAGGTCTTCGACCCCTGGACCGGCAGCGTGTCGGCTGGCCCCGCCATGTCCGCCGCCCGCGCCATGCACACCGCAACATCCCTGCCCGACGGACGTGTCGTTGTCGCCGGTGGCGGCACCTGGCAGGTCTTCGACTGGGTCAGCGACACGTGGTCCGCAAGCTACGCCCTGGCCAAGACTCGCACCGCCCATGCAGCCGTCCTGCTCCCCGACTACGCGGGGACGGCCGGCGACAACCGCGTCCTGCTCGTTGGTGGTTCGGGTAGTGGGCCCGCTTCCTGCGAACTGCTCGATCCCGACGCGGGCAGCACCACGCTGCTCACCGCGACGCTTGCGACGGGCGTGGACGATCTCGCGGCTGTCGCGCTGCCGGACGGCCGCGTCTTCATCGCCGGGGGCCAGGATCTCACCACCGGTGACACGATTCCCGACACGTACCTGCTCGACCCGGTCGCCGATCAGCTCACGCCCGCTCCGGATTTACCCAACCGAGCCGGCGGGGCGGCGGACCAGCAGATTGTCCGCACCGGCTGGCACGTCGTGCTCCTCGGCGGCGAGCAGCAGGCCTCCGGCGTCGATACCGTGCTCGATTATGTCGCGGTCTTCGACGCATCGGCTGGGGCCTGGCTGGACGACGGCGCCATGCTCACCGTGCACGACGACTTCGCAGCCGTCCCCCTGACCAACTGCCGCACGCTCATCATCGACGGGGGCGTGCCCTTCCTCGGCGAGGAGGTTCCGTCGCCCAACTGCGAGGTGCTGGAATTCACCGATCCAGCCATCTGCTTGTCCGGCGATCTGAACAACGACGGCGCGGTGACCGCCGCCGACCAGGCCGCCTTCAGCCCCTGCTGCAGCGGCCCGGGCGCCGCACCCGCTCCCAACGAGTGCCTCAACGCCGACCTCGACGCCGACGGCGACGCCGACCTCCGCGACTTCGCCGCGCTCCAGCGCGCCGCCGGCTGACATGTTCTTCACGTTTGCGCCCGCCCGTGCCGTTACGACGGAGCGACAGGCTTTGCCATGGTCAGCGTTTCTTCCACTCCTACAATCCGCGCGATGCACGGGCAAACCGCATGCTCGACGGAAAGGAGAGAACGAACCATGGAACTGACCCCCATCAAATCGCTGCTCACCGACACGCCCGAGCAGGGCCGCCAGTTGGCTCTGAACCTCGCGCAGCACTCCATCCACGCCATGCAGCCCGATGAAGAAAAACTCAAGGCAGGACGCCCCAAGTACAGCACCGATCCCGACTCTCTCATCGCCGCGTCCCACGTGGTCGCCGTCGAGTTCGCGACGATCGCAGCCGCCAACAACTACTGGCGCTGAGCGGCGCGCAAGCACCACGCTCCCCCGGTTCACCCCTGGGGAGTCCAGCGGTCAACCGGACTCGGCGCAGCCCCTCGTTCCGCAGTCGATGCAAGTCACCGGCTCGTGCAGAGGCCGGCGTAGCTCACGTTGGCGCCGGCCTGGGCGGCTGCGCAGGCATTGTTGTAGCTGACGTTGTCGCACCCGCACACGGGGTTGAAAATCGCGGGACAATTCAGCGGTTTGTCGTCGCACAGACCGTTGCCATTGCAGTCACCCGTGGCCTTGGCGCAGTACTCACCGGAGCCGCACTGGGCGTTGGCGGTGCACGCCACCGTGCACGCACCCGAATGGTCCACGCTCACCTCGGCCTGGGCGGCATAGCACGCGTTCTGGTAGGTTTGCCCATCGCACCCGCACACCGGGTCGACGATGCCGAGACAGGATGCCGGGGTCGAAGCGCAAGTACCTGAGCCCCCGCAGTCACCGGCTGCCTTGTCGCAGAACTCGCCGGCGCCGCAGTCGATGTTCGCGGTGCACACGGCCGGGCACTCGCCTTCCTGGGCCACGTTGATGCCGGCCTGGTCGGCGTAGCACTCGTTGGTGTAGGTCTGGCCGTCGCAGCCACAAACGGGAATGTAGGCGAGCGGGCAGACGCCGGGCAGGGGGGCGCACGCGCCGACTCCATTGCAGTCGCCGGTCGTCTTGTCGCAGAACTCGGAGACGTCGCATTCGTTGTTGTCGACACATCCGATGCACACACCGGCGTAAGCGACGTTGACCCCTGCTTCGCGGGCTTGGCACTCGTTGGTGTAGGTCTGGCCGTCACAGCCGCAGACGGGGATGTAGACGTCCGGGCAGGCGAGGGGCTTGGCGGTGCATGCGCCGGTCGTGTTGCAGTCGCCGGCGGGCTTGGCGCAGTAGTCCGCGCTGCCGCATTCGGAGTTGTCGGTGCAGCTCAGGCTGCACACGCCGTTGGTTGCGATGTTGACGCCGACCTGGGCTGCGAGGCAGGCGTTGGTGTAGGTCGTTCCATCGCACCCGCACACCGGCGCATAGATCAGCGGGCACGAGGCGGGCATGTCCGTGCACGTGCCGCCGCCAGCGCAATCGCCGGTGGCCTTGGCGCAGTACTCGCCCGCCGCGCAGTCGCTGTTGAGCGCGCAGCACCCGGACAGCGGTCCGGTGAAGCTCTGTTGGAACATCCAGTAGTCCACCAGGTCGCAGTCGCAGTCGCCGTCGAGGTCACCGACCGGCCGACCCTGGGAATTCACGAGGATGCCCGTTGGGGTCCCACAGCAGACGTCGTTGGCGTCATCGACGCCGTCGCCGTCCGCATCCGCGGCGCGGGCCGGCGCGATCAGGACGGAGCCGACGAGAAGAAACGCTGTAATCAGGATGCGATGCGTCATTGTGAATCTCCAGCGGCCGCGGCCCACAGGGCGGCTCCCATTGGGTTCGTGTAAACGGATTTCCTGGCCCGCTTTCCGGAGTTCGGCCCCGGTCCCGTCACCCCCGGCGTTTCGACCACCCCGGGGGGGCCATCTTCAGCATAGTTCGTGGGCAGACCCGATGAAACCTGCGGTATCCCTGTTCCGGCGGACGGTGTCCGCAATGAGCATAGGCGCATGGTGCCGACGCTCTGACACACGCCGCGAGGTTTTCTTGGGGAGGCACCACCCCGTAGCCAGACCTCGAGGTTTCCCCGGAAAAAGGGCGTTCCGGGCGGCGCGGCGGTCCGCTACGCGGCCTGACGCACGCCCATCTCAGGCGGACGGCGATTTCGTCGGGCTTGAAGAAGACACTGCCCGGCCTGGGGCCATCGCGGGCGGCGCGCCGACCGGAAGTGCATCGCCGGGAAGCAGCGAGGTGCTGTTCTCGCCAGCTCCGGCTGGCTCCCACACGATGAACGTCAGCAGCATGAAGTTGATGGCGCGTTGAACCATCTGCACGGTGGCGCGTGGCTGGGCGTGGCGTTTGACGACGTAGAAACCCGTCACCTTGTCGTGCCACGCCTGCTTGCGTTTGTCCACGAGGATCCAGAAGTGATCGAGTGCGAAGAAGGTCATCAGCAAGGGGGCCAGCATGGCGCGAAAGGCGAGCGCCCAGCGTGACGGCCGTTCGTCGAGCATGTACACATACTCGATACCCATGATGCGATAACCCAACGTTCCCCGCTGCGTCAGGCGCAGGCCGCAGAGGTAGAGCAGGCTGAAGACGTAGGTGACCGTGCGAATCCAGCGGTAGGAGTCGCGGGTCACCCAGCCCGTCGGTCCGAGGTAGTACCACGCCCACTGCGCGCCCCAGGCCAGCGTGGCCAGGATGACGACATCCAGCACGAGGGCCGCCGTCCGCCGAATGAAGCCCGCGTAGTCGGATGGCGCATAGACTGGACCGATCCGCCGACTCATCGTGTTCGCCTCCAACCAGAACCGTCCCTGCGAAATGCCCGAATCCTCATGCTAGCATTGCCGCGACGCAGGAACAAGGTGGAAGTTGCCGGGTGAGTGGCGATTCCCGGCGAGGGGGCCTAGAGTGTGAGCAGGCGGACCGGGTTGGTTCACGCCGACAGGAGGTGCGCGCCATGGGGATTCCCCTGGTACAGGTGGATGCGTTCACGGCGGAGCCGTTCAAGGGCAATCCCGCGGCGGTATGCGTGCTTCCGCACGATGCGCCCGAGGCGTGGATGCAGGCAGTGGCGGCGGAGATGAACCTGGCCGAGACGGTGTTTGTGCTGCGGCGGGACGCGCACGATTTCGACATTCGCTGGTTTACGCCGACGGTCGAAGTCCCGCTGTGCGGGCACG
>JACKHG010000049.1 GCA_020639115.1 Phycisphaerales bacterium | reverse complement strand
GGCGCCGGCGCAGTGGTGCTGGAAGCCGCCGAGGGCAAGGGCACACCGGCGGATCGTGGCATCCTTGCCACCGACCTGCACAGCGACGGCAGCTACCGCGATATTCTTTACGTCGATGGCGGAGTCTCCACGACCGGCACGGCCGGGCATCTCAGGATGCAGGGCAACCAGGTCTTCCGCCACGCGGTCGAGAAACTGGCGGAGACCGCCCACGCCGCGCTCGACAAGGCCGGGCTGTCCGGGGCGGACGTGGACTGGATCGTTCCGCATCAGGCGAACCTGAGAATCATCGCCGCCACGGCGCAGCGGATGCAGGTGCCGATGGAGCGCGTGGTGGTCACCGTGCAGGATCACGGCAACACCTCCGCCGCCTCGATTCCCCTCGCGCTGTCCGTCGGCAAGGCGCGCGGCCAGATCAAGGAGGGCGATCTGATCGTGACCGAGGCCATCGGCGGCGGTCTGAGCTGGGGCGCAGTCGTCCTCAGGTGGTGAAAACCCGCTTGAAAACCCCTCCCCAAACCATTGATATTGACTAAGGGTTCGTATCCGCACATCCTTCGCCAAACAGCGAGGGGACGCGAGATGAGCGAAAAGACCTTGACCCGCATGGATCTGAGCGAGGCGGTGTTCCGCGAGGTGGGCCTATCGCGCAACGAATCCGCGCAGTTGGTGGAGAGCGTGCTCGCCCATATGTCCGACGCCCTCGCCACGGGCGAGACGGTCAAGATATCGTCCTTCGGGACCTTCTCGGTCCGTGACAAGTCGGCGCGGGTCGGCCGCAACCCCAAGACCGGCGACGAGGTGCCGATCCATCCCCGCCGCGTCCTGACCTTCCGCCCGTCGCACCTGATGAAGGATCGCGTCGCCGCCGGCAACAGGGGCTGAGGCCCGGCCCATGGAGAAATCCGCCGAGGCTTTCCGCACCATCAGCGAAGTCTCCGACCTGCTGGACACGCCGGCCCATGTGCTGAGGTTCTGGGAAAGCCGGTTTGCCCAGGTCAAGCCCGTGAAGCGCGCGGGCGGCAGGCGGTACTACCGTCCATCGGACGTCGCGCTGCTGGGCGGGATCAGGAAGCTCCTGCACGACGACGGCATGACGATCCGCGGCGTGCAGAAGATCCTGCGCGAACAGGGCGTGCGCCATGTCGCGGCGCTCTCGACGGTGGATATCGCCGCCGGAGAAAGTGCGGCCGGATCGCGGCCGGAGACAGAGGCGATGGCCGAGACCCACGCCCC
>JACKHG010000048.1 GCA_020639115.1 Phycisphaerales bacterium | reverse complement strand
AAATGCATCGTCTGCTCGCTCTGCGTGCGCGCCTGCGGCGAAGTCCAGGGCACATTCGCACTGACGATCGAGGGGCGGGGTTTCGACAGCCGGATGTCGGCGGGCACCGGCCTTGACAACTACCTCTCCTCCGACTGCGTATCCTGCGGCGCCTGCGTGCAGGTCTGCCCGACCGGCAGCCTGCAGGAAAAATCGGTGATCGAGATGGGCCTTCCGGACCGCTCGGTCGTCACCACCTGCGCCTATTGCGGGGTCGGCTGTTCCTTCAAGGCCGAGATGCGCGGCGACGAGCTGGTGCGCATGGTGCCCTACAAGCACGGCAAGGCGAACCGGGGCCATTCCTGCGTCAAGGGCCGTTTCGCCTATGGCTATGCGGCGCACCGCGACCGCATCCTGAAGCCGATGATCCGCGAGGAGATCAGCGATCCCTGGCGCGAGGTGTCGTGGGACGAGGCGCTGGGCTACGCCGCGTCGCGCCTGCGCGGGTTGCAGGAGAAGTACGGCCAGAAGTCGATCGGCGTCATCACCTCGTCGCGCTGCACCAACGAGGAAACCTACCTCGTGCAGAAGCTTGCCCGCGCGGTCTTCCGCAACAACAACACCGATACCTGCGCGCGGGTCTGCCATTCGCCGACCGGCTACGGTCTGCGCAACACCTTCGGCACTTCGGCCGGCACGCAGGACTTCGACTCGGTCGAGCAGACCGACGTAATGATCGTCATCGGCGCCAATCCGACCGATGCGCATCCGGTCTTCGCCAGCCGCATGAAGAAGCGGTTGCGCCAGGGCGCGAAGCTGATCGTGATCGACCCGCGCCGGATCGACCTCGTGAAGTCGGCCCATGTCCGGGCCGCGCATCACCTCCAGCTCCGTCCCGGCACCAACGTGGCGGTCGTTTCGGCACTGGCCCATGTGATCGTGACCGAGGAACTCGCCAACGAGACCTTCATCCGCGAGCGGTGCGACTGGGACGAATATCTCACCTATGCGGACTTCATCCGCGACCCGCGCCACAGCCCCGAGGCGACCGAGGCGCTGACCGGCGTTCCGGCGGCGGAACTGCGCAAGGCGGCGCGGCTCTTCGCCACGGGCGGCAACGGGTCGATCTACTACGGGCTCGGCGTGACGGAGCACAGCCAGGGCACCACCGCCGTCATGGGGATCGCCAACCTCGCGATGCTCACCGGCAACATCGGCCGCAAGGGCGTGGGCGTAAATCCGCTCCGCGGCCAGAACAACGTGCAGGGCTCCTGCGACATGGGGTCCTTCCCGCACGAGCTTCCGGGCTACCGCCATGTGAAGAACGCCGACGTGCGGGCGATCTACGAGAAGATGTGGGGCGTGCCGATCGATCCGGAGCCGGGCCTGCGCATTCCGAACATGCTCGACGCCGCTGTCGATGGCACGTTCAAGGGGCTCTACTGCCAGGGCGAGGACATCCTGCAATCGGACCCGGACACCAAGCATGTCTCGGCCGGTCTTGCGGCGATGGAATGCGTGATCGTACACGACCTCTTCCTGAACGAGACGGCGAACTACGCCCATGTTTTCCTGCCGGGGTCCTCGTTCCTCGAGAAGAACGGGACCTTCACCAACGCCGAGCGGCGCATCAACATGGTGCGCAAGGTGATGGCGCCGAAGAACGGCTACGAGGACTGGGAGGTGACGCAGCTTCTGGCGAATGCGCTCGGCGCCGGCTGGAGCTACACGCATCCTTCCGAGATCATGGACGAGATCGCCGCCACCACGCCGTCCTTCGCCGGCGTGACCTATGACCTTATCGACCGCATGGGCTCCGTCCAGTGGCCCTGCAACGAGAAGTCGCCCGAGGGCACGCCGGTGATGCACATCGACGGTTTTGTGCGCGGAAAGGGCCGCTTTATCGTGACCGAGTACCTCGCCACCGACGAGAAGACCGGGCCGCGCTTCCCGCTCCTGCTCACTACGGGCCGAATTCTCAGCCAGTACAACGTCGGTGCGCAGACACGGCGCACGGCAAACACCGTCTGGCACGATCAGGACCGGCTGGAGATCCACCCCCACGATGCCGAGAACCGCGGCATCAACGACGGCGACTGGGTGCGCCTTGCCTCGCGTTCGGGCGAGACAACGCTCAGGGCGAAGGTGACGGACCGGGTTGCCCCGGGCGTGGTCTACACGACCTTCCACCACCCCGACACGCAGGCCAACGTCGTCACCACCGACTTCTCCGACTGGGCGACG
>JACKHG010000047.1 GCA_020639115.1 Phycisphaerales bacterium | reverse complement strand
ACCGACCCCCAGTTCCGTGAGCAGCGCGACGGTGTCTTCGGCGCCGTCGACCGGGGCTTGCCCAATCACGACGCCCATCCGCCGGGCATTCTGTCCGGCGGGGCGGTGCTGACGGCCGACGACCGCGATGTCCAGGTCGCGCTTGACGATCAGCGCGCCGAGCGAGTGCACCGCGAGTTCCGCGTGGTAAAGGTCGGGCCGCAGTCCGGTGAACCTGAAGCGACGGGTTTGCGGATCGTCGAAGGTCTGGACCTGGACGGAGCGGGACGCGACCTCGGTGCCCGCCCGGTTGCGGAGGACGAGCGTGGCGGTGAGTCCTTCGATCTCGTCGTCGGCGACGACCGCGTCGATCAGCAGGGGCCCGGAGGACGCGACGACGTTGCCCGGGTGCGCGGTGGACAGCAGGGCGCGCGGCCGGCCCTTGATCACGATGTCGTCGAACCACGCGCCGCCGTGCACGTCACGCAGCGGAACGTGCCGGTGCTCGTCGATCGAGGCCGTCCAGACTTCATCCTGCACGACCCAGCAGGTGATGCCAATGAAGTGCGCCGAGGTCGGCGCCGAAGGCAACGGCACTTCGACGTGGTGCCACGTGTCGGCGGCGTCCGCGGAGCCGATCAGCGCGCTGAAACGCTGCGTGCCCGGGATGAAGCGTCCCTCCCAGTCGAGGTAATACGCGCTGATCGAAGCGCGGGCGTGGCGCAATGCGTTGGGCCGGACGTAGCCGGTAATGAGGTATTCCCCAGGGCGAATGCGCGCCTCGTCACCCGTGTAGTGATAGGCGACGCTGCGGCCCGCGGAATCGAGGTAGAACGACGGGGGGGCCTCGTGGCCGACGGCGCGATCGAAGCGTCCGTCGGCGTAGCGCGGAAAGGCCGGATCGTGCGTCGTGTGGTCCGGGAAGCGGAGCCAACCACGCGGAACCTCGCCGTAGTAATCGGGTTCGTTGAAGTCGAAGCGGTGCACGATGCGGCTGAGCGCATCGGGCGCCGGCTGGGCGCGGGCAGCCGGTACG
>JACKHG010000046.1 GCA_020639115.1 Phycisphaerales bacterium | reverse complement strand
TCACAGCGCATGGAGCTGATTGGCGCGGCTTGGCTCTTGGGCTTGAAAGCCTGGACAACGGTCCATTCACCAGCGATGCGCTCCTCACGACGGCGCCCGATTTGAGTGATTTTGAATGGCGGCGAGATTTCTCCGGTGTGCAATTCGGCCATCGAGATCCGTCGTTCAAAGGGAGCATTCAGTCGATTGCCGTCATCCCCGAGCCCGGCTCGCTCGCGCTGACCGCCCTTGCCCTGGCCTACGTGACGCGGCGCCGCCGACCGTGCAGACGAGGCAGGAGGGAGTAGGGGCGCATGGTTCGTTCTTGGTTAATCTGCCACAGACGAGCGAAACAACTGCGATCGATGAAGGCACCTTTGCGTGGCGATTGCGCACGGGTGGATCATGTCCTCGCGTCGGCAGCACGCCGGTCCCCGGCATGGCTGCCGGGGTTCTGTGGGCGGCGCTCAGGCGTCTGTTGGCGGAGCACTGGCGGCTGCAAGCGCTGAGTTCACCCCTGCGGGTTGGAACGCCAAGTCGCGCTCGGGCAATGGGTTGCGCGCGGAATTGCCGGTTTTCCGGGAAACCTACACACTTCGGGAGTTGAGGTACGTACACGGTGGCTCGCCATGCGCGGAGATTGCGCGTGCACCCGTCGGCGGGACAACGCCTTTCTTCGCGTCATTCGCCTTCTTCATGGTTTTCCCCAACACGATCCCCGGCGTTGTCATCCCGGGGGGGGGAAACAGTCTGGAGGCGGGCAGTCCGGAGTCTGGAGGAACGGCGGACGCTGCGCGGCTGGCGGCGTGCATGGCACGCCCTACACGCTGGGCGGCTGGGCCCCCCACTGGCGTGGGGGATTCCGAAAAGCAGTCTGGAGGTGGGCAGTCTGGAGTCCGGAGGAACTGCGGACGCTTCGCGGCTGGCGGCGTGCATGGCACGCCCTACGCGCTGCGCGGCTGGGGCCCCCACTGGCGCGGGGGGTTCTGATGGGCGCGCACGGTGGCACAGAGCCGTGCGACCTGGGGGCGCTCGTGGTTGGGATTGCCGGCACTGCTCAAGAGCAGTGGCACACTGGGCGGGTCAGGCGCCGTTGGCGTCGCGGCGGGCTACGATGATCATGCCGTAGCGGTCGGCGCGGGCGATCATCTCGTCGCGGTCGACGA
>JACKHG010000045.1 GCA_020639115.1 Phycisphaerales bacterium | reverse complement strand
GAGGTTCTCATGCAGCCGGGCTTGCTTCCACGCGTTTTCTCCATTGCGCTGGTCACAGCGCTGATGCCGTTGGCCGCGCGCGCGGCGGAAAAGGTCCCGGCGCAGCACGCGACGCTCACGCCGCAGCAGATCCAGGAACTGACGCGAGCACATGCGCCGGGCGCCGCCCTGGTGACGGAGCTGACCACGCCGCTCGATCCCGCCGCCCTCGGTCCGCTGCCCTTGCCGCTGACGCCCGTCAATCTGAGCCTGCTGATGCGCGCCGGAGCAGCCGACGCCGTGGCCGGCTTCGTCGGGGCGCGCGACGCCACGCCGCCGACCGTCAACGTGCTTTATCCCAACGGCGGCGAGACGATCCCGGCTGAATCCAGCGTCAACGTGACCTGGACCGCAACCGACGAGAACCAGATCGGCAGCATCGACGTCTTCGTGACCTTCGACGGCGGCGCGACGTTCGACACGATCGCGCTGGGTTTGCCCGGCACGCAGACGACCGTCACCTGGTTTCCCGCGAATCGCCCGACCACGACTGCGCGCATCCGCGTCGAGGCGACCGACGTCACGCTCAACACCGGCAGCGACGAGAGCGACGCCGCGTTCACCGTGACGGCGGTGCCGGGCGGCACGGTCCCGACGACGCTGCGCGATTTCGATCAGCCCGGCACCCAGCCGTTCGAGCACGGCATCGACATCCGCGATCCGGGCAACAACTGCGCCGGGTGCCACGGGAACTACGACCCGGCTGCCGAACCCTATTTCGCCTGGCGCGGCTCGATGATGGCCAACGCCTCGCGCGACCCGCTCTTCGAGGCGTGCCTGACCGTCGCCAACCAGGACGCCCCGTCGTCCGGCGACCTGTGCATCCGCTGCCACGTGCCGAAGGCCTGGACCGCCGGCCGCTCCACGCCGACCAGCGGCAGCGCGATCCTCTACAACGATCGCAGCGGCGTGTCGTGCGACGTCTGTCACCGCATGGTCGACCCGCTCTATAATGAGGAAAATCCAAGCGCGGACGTCGGGATCCTCGCCAACCTGAGCAACCCCCCGTCAGGTTTCGGCAACGGCATGTACGTGCTCGACCCCGACGGCGTACGCCGCGGCCCGTTCTCCGACGTCCAGCCGCTCCACCAGATACTGGTTTCTCCATTCCACCAGGACGCGGCGTTCTGCGGCACCTGCCACGACGTGAGCAA
>JACKHG010000044.1 GCA_020639115.1 Phycisphaerales bacterium | reverse complement strand
CCGTGCTCTTGATGGCCGGCGCCCTCGCAGTCGGCGCGTCGGCAGAGCTATTCGGCGAGCCCGAGGTCCGCTTCGGGCCGCGCGATCGCAACTGGGTCAGGTCGCCGGTCTGGTATCCCGACGCCTTGGGGCTCGCGGATGCGGTCGGCACCCTGATCGAGAATTGGGAGGGCTTCGTGCCCTGGGGGGAAGAGGATGGGGTAGTGGCCTAGTTTCGTTTCACCCCCTCGCGCACGCGCGCGTAGTGTCAATCCGTTGACGCCCGCCGCGGTCGCCACTCATGCGCGCACCGCCGACACCTCGCCCCGACGACCCGCAGCGTGCGCGCCGCCTCGACTCGCACCACACCGTCGATCTCGTAGCGCGTCACCGATTCGACGGTCCGCACCACGCGCAGCGACCGGCACCGCGGGCACCGCAACGTCACCGGCCGCGGTAGTGGTCGAGCGGATGGGGCAGCAGGCCCGCCGCCGCGTGGTGCCACGTCGGTTCACGCCGCGGGTCCGCCCCGTCCGCCTCAGCGGCGCGCAGGGCGCTCGCAAGCCCGAGGTTGCCGGCCCTCTCCGCGTCGCCGCGTGCAAGCTGCAACGCGCGCTTCAACTCCGCTTCACGCTTGGGTTCCATCGTGCCCCCTTGCCGTTGGAACCCAATCGTACCGCCGTCCGTTTGTTGCGTACCACTATAACGGTACAGCATAAGCGGTACTACTTAACCGAACACTACCGCCGCAGTTCGACCCGCGGTAGATCAGCACGGTGCGTGCGAATGACCCCGAAATGCTCCGACTCGTCGAGGCGCAGGCCCGCGTGATCGGCGAGAACGTGACGCGCCTCGCGGAAGCCAAGGGGTTGTCGCTGCGCCGCCTCTCGCGATGGGCGGACGTCTCGCCGCAGACGATCGGCGACGTGTTGCACGGCAAGGCCAACCCGACCGTGAAGACGCTGGTTCAGATCGCGGCGGTGCTTGAGGTCGAGCCTTGGGAACTGCTGCGGCCGGTCGAATGAAATATACGTAATTTCCCGTACAGCGTCGTCCGACGCGTCCGGTGTATCGTATTCTGCCCCCACCTTCATTTTTTGCTGTACAGGCGCTCGTCGCTGTGCGATTACGTCATCCGACACCGTATCCACGGTATGGAACGGACGCACACATGGAGCGTCGATGTAAGAAGCGGACACACAGTCCACAAACAGAAAGACCCCGAAGGGGGTTCTAGGCCCTTCGGGGTCTTTCAACGTCAACCTGCATACGTGGTGCGACAAGCGGACCACGGGTGCGGAAGGCGCGGGTAGCAACGCGAACCTACCGCACCCCGGTCCAAGTGTCAATCCCCGTATGCCCGATGCGCCGCGTTTCGGCGCCGAAGGGACGGGTGCGGCCTATGCCCGCACACAAGACCGACGCCTATATCCGCGCGTTGATCAGTCGCATGCTCGCGGTCTGATCGACGCATCGCGTGCCATGAAAACATGCTGACGTGTGTTGTCATGATGGTCGCAAGCCCGCGGCCTGATTGACTTCTGCGTCTGTTATAATGACA
>JACKHG010000043.1 GCA_020639115.1 Phycisphaerales bacterium | reverse complement strand
CGCCAGCGCCATGGTGTTGGCGGTGAACTGACCGCCGCAGGCGCCCGCGCCCGGGCAGGCCGTCTTCTCGATCGCTGCCAGTTCCTCATCGTCGATCTTGCCGGCGGCGTGGGCGCCGACCGCTTCGAACACGTCCTGGATGGTGGTCGCCTTGTCCTTGTGGCAGCCGGGCAGGATCGAGCCGCCGTAGAGCATCAGGCCGGGCAGGTCGAGTCGCGCCAGCGCCATCGCCGCGGCGGGGATGGTCTTGTCGCAGCCGCAGATGACCACCAGTCCGTCGAGGCAATGGCCGCGCACGGCCAGTTCGATCGAGTCGGCGATCACTTCGCGCGACGCCAGCGAGGCACGCATGCCGGGCGAGCCCATGGCGATGCCGTCGGTCACCGCGATGGTGTTGAACTCGATCGGCGTGCCGCCCGCGGCTTCAATGCCGGCGCGGACTTCGGCGGCGAGCTCGCGGTGATTGATGTTGCAGGGCGAGACGTCCGACCAGTTGTGGACGACCGCAATCAGCGGTTTGGCGATCGCCGCGTCATCGAGGCCGGTCGCCCGCAGCATGGCGCGGGCGGGGGCACGGTCCGCTCCGGTCTTGATCGCGTCGCTGTGCATCGCTGGAGATTTCCTTTCGTCCTGCATTCGAATTCATGGCTCCGGGAATTCGTGGTTCCAGAAGCAGGAAACCCCGCATCGGTTGCCCGGTGCGGGGTTTCGGTTCGTCTGGGTCTTCTAGTTCAGCCCCATCACGCCGATCCGCACCGTGGCCGGCTAATAAGAAGGAGACCGAGTACCAGCTCGTGCGCAGCCGCCCACAGTCCACGCGTCGACGCGGGAACTCGATGTTGGGTGGACAAGCGCTGCGGAGCCGATGTCATGGGCTCATGCTGTGGTGCAACATAGTCATTGTCAAGGCCTTTCTCCCGTCGATGTCGACGCTTTCGGCAGAAACGATTTAAGCCATTGAGCAAAAAGGCTTTTGCCCGGCGCTCCCAGCGCGTCCAGCACAACTTTCGACGAATTCCGAGCGGTCACGGTGGTGGGGGGGCAGCTGCATAAGCCGTCACGCCGGCCGCGGCAGGCGCGTCGATCCGGGTCATGAGGGCTGCGCCGCAGCGACAACCGGTGCAGAGTGTGTCTCCATCTACCTGCGGACGAGTGAACCTCCGACCTCATGCGCGCCATGCTCAAGTACCTGTTCCTGGCGGTCGCGGTGCTGCTGTTCGGCTGGGCCTTCATCCAGTGGACGGAATGGCTGCCGCGCATCACACCGGCGCAGCAATCCGCGCTCGCCTTGATGCGGGCGCCGCCCGAGCGGGCGATGGGCGCGCACAACGCCTGGGAGCTGTTCTGGTTGCTGCCCTTCGAGGTGCCCGAGCAGGACGTGCGCGCGGTGCTGGACGAGGACATCCGCGCGCTGGATGCGCTGGCCGACGGCCCGTTCAAAGGCGAGTTTTCCAGCGTCGCCGAAGATCGCTACCCCAGACGATTTCCCCGCCCGGGCGGGCCGCACCGGATCTGTGCCGGCGACGCGCCGTGCCTGACTGGCGTGCGCGAAGATCCGGCCGCCGCCGAGGCCGAGTGGACGGCCAGTACCTCACTGCTTGCGGCGGCCCGCCAGCTGGGCAACTACGACCACTACCGCACTCCGCACCGGCCCTCGCTGCAGGCGCCCTTCCCGAACCT
>JACKHG010000042.1 GCA_020639115.1 Phycisphaerales bacterium | reverse complement strand
CCGCGTCGAATGACCATGATTGCCACAGCACCACAAGTCGATTCCGCACCGCCGCTGCGAATCGGCGCGCGCGTGATGCCGTCGCGGTTCAGTCTTTCTCCGCTGGCCGGATACACGCAGCACGCCCTGCGTCTGACGATCCGCGAGCAGGGGGGACTGGGACTGGCGACCACCGACCTTGTGCAGGCGGGCATGCTGGTGTCCGGGAAACCACGGTCCCAGCATCTCGTGGCAACTTCCAAAGGGGATCGCCCGCTGTCGGTCCAAATCTTCAGTGGACGAACGCCGGAACTCGTCGCTGCCGCAAAATGGCTCGAAGATCACGGATATGAAGGCGTCGACATCAACATGGGCTGCCCGATGGCGAAGGTGAACAGCCAGGGAGGGGGCGCCCGTCTGATGTGCGATCAGGAGGGCGCCTGCGCGACGGTTGCGGCCGTCGTCAACGCCGTGTCACTGCCCGTCACCGTCAAGATGCGGCTGGGGTGGGATGCCACGCAACTGACGGCGCCGGCTCTCGCGCGCGAATTCGAGCAGGTGGGGGCGTGCGCGATCACCATTCACGGGCGGACGCGGGAACAGGGGTTCAACGGGTGCGTCGACCTGGACGGCATCCGGGCGGTCGTGGACGCGGTCGAGAGGATTCCCGTCATCGGCAACGGCGACGTCCGCACACCGGAAGACGCGCTGCGCATGCTGCGCGTCACGGGTTGCGCCGGCGTGGCGATCGGCCGCGGCGCCATGCTGGACCCCTGGATTTTTCACAAGCTGGCGGCGCTCACGGCCGGTGAGCCGTTGCCGCCCGAGCCGACCGTGGATGAGAAGATCGGGTTCCTGGTGCGACATTTTCACCTGCTGCATGAGGAGCACGCCACGCACGCGTGCATCCTCATCCGCAAGTTCGCCGCATGGTACGGCGCACGGCTGGGGGTCCCGGAGGACCTCGAGGACAGGCTGCGACGCGTCGAAACCGCTCTCGAATTTCTGGCGGTGACGCGCGAAATGCGCTCGCGTCATGGCGAACGGCGAACAAATATCGCCACGGCGCTCATCAAGACGCCCAACGGCCCGAACGCGCTGTGGTGACGCAGCGGCGCGTCATCGTACTGGACTCACAACTCCCAGCCCTTCCGGTACGGCTGATCAATCACCGTTGCCGCCTCCGGTGCATTGGTCGCCGTCAGTTCCATTGCGTCCCACTCCAGCGGGCGGCCGATGCGGTACGCGACAGTGCCGAGCAGGACGGTCTCGCTCAGCGGTCCTGAGTAATCGAACTGGCACGTCGTCGTACCGCCGGCCTTGCAGGCTTCGATCCACTCTGCGTGGTGTCCGATCGAGTCCGGGATGAACGGATCGGGCGGCTGGAAGTCGGCAAACTTTTCCTCGGGAAACAATTTGTAAGACCCGTAGTCCGCGAACAGCGAACCGCTGTCGCCCACAAAGTACACGCCCGATCCCTTGAACTCGTGACCGTCGTGCGTGCGCTGTGCAAGGTCGCCGTCGGTCCACGTGAGGGTCACCGGCGGCGCGGATTCGCGAGCGGGGAACTCCCAGATGACTTTCACCCCCGCTGGCGCGGTCTGCGGATGCGGCGGCGGCCCTTCCGCGCGGCACGCCGTCGGATAGCGCAGATCGAGCGCCCAGAAGACCAGGTCGATGTAGTGGCAGCCCATGTCGCTGAGCGTGCCGCCGCCAAAG
>JACKHG010000041.1 GCA_020639115.1 Phycisphaerales bacterium | reverse complement strand
TTGTCGCCGAGCCCGCTGTACCAGGCGAGCCGCCGGCGAGGCCCCACGGGCGATGCCGATGACGCTCCGCCAGCAGAGCCCCGTCCATGTCCGCCAGAGCTTCGATCTCGCGAGTGATGCCGTCGCCGCCGCGGTAACGACCCGCGCCGCCGCTGCCTTCCGCGACCGCGTAGCGCGTCACCCGCAGGGGAAACGCCATCTCCAGCGCCTCCACCGGCGTATTCATCGTGTTGGTCATGTGCGTCTGCACGGCCGACTCGCCGTTCGCCGCGAGCGACGCGCCCATGCCCCCGCCGATGGTCTCGTAATGCGTGAAACGCCGTCCGGTGCGCGGATCGACGCCGCCCAGCGACAGCGAACTCATCGTCCCCGCCGACGCGGCACAGACCCGCTCCGGCACCGCCTGCGCCAGCGCCCCCAGCAGCACATCCACCACCCGCTGCGACGTCTCCACGTTGCCGCCCACCACCGCCGCCGGGAACCGCGCGTTGAGCACGCAATCGTCGGGCAGCAGCACGCGGATCGGCCGATACGCACCCGCGTTATGCGGCAACCGATCACCGGCCAGCGCCGCGAAGACGTAGCTCACCGCCGAGTGGGTCACCGCCGCAGGGCAGTTGATGCAGCCGGCGACCTGCGGCGAGCTTCCGGTGAAATCCATCGTCGCCTCGTCGCCCGCGACGGTCAGCGTAACCCGCAGCACCACCGGCGCGTCGCTGACACCGTCGTTGTCCATCACGTCATCAAACACATACACCCCGTCGGGCATCTCCGCGATGCATCCGCGCATGACCCGCTCGCCGTAGTCGAGCAGCCCCTGGACCAGCCGAGCCAGCGTCGCCTCGCCGTAACGCTCGATGAGTTCCAGCACCGCCCGGGCACCCACCGCGTTGGCCGCCCGCTGGGCCCGCAGATCGCCGACGCGCTCGTCGGGCGTGCGCACGTTGGCGAGCAGCAACGCCAGCACGCCGTCATTCTCGACGCCCCCGTCGATCCACTTCACCGGCGGGATGCGGATGCCCTCATGAAAGATCGACGACGACACCGGCATCGAGCCGCTGGTCAGCCCGCCCACGTCGGCGTGATGGGCCCGATTGCACGCCAGCGCCACCACCTGCTCCCCCAGGCAGACCGGCGCGATCATGGTGATGTCCGGCAGATGCGTCCCGCCGGCAAACGGATCGTTGAGCAGCACCACGTCACCGGCGGCGAGCCGCGGAAACACCGCCAGCGCCGCGTGCACCGACGCCGGCATCGAGCCCAGGTGCACCGGCACATGCGCCGCCTGGCAAAGCAGCCGCCCGTCGGGCGTGAACAGCGCACAGGAGAAGTCCCGCCGCTCCTTGATGTTCGCGGAGTAGCCGGTCCGCGCGAGCGTATGCCCCATCTGCTCCGTCGCCGCGACCAGTAGCAACCGGAGAATCTCGAGTTCCACGCCATCAGCCGGCTCGGGGTGATGTGCCATGACCATATCATGGCGCAGGAGGGTGAGAATGTCATCCAGCATGCGAGAATCCGCACCTTGCATGTGTACATCGCACCCCACGAGCGTGGGTCGTATCCTGAGGAGAAGCCTCGCATCGAGCGAGGGGGTAGCAGTCTGTGGGCGAAAGTCCCACCTCATGTGCGAGCATCGCATGCAGCCTGAGTGCAGCGCATCCCGCTTGCGAGCATCGGCGTCCGGTCGGTGATGCAGCCAGCGCAGCGCGTCCTGCCCCTCGCCCGGCAGGGCGAATG
>JACKHG010000040.1 GCA_020639115.1 Phycisphaerales bacterium | reverse complement strand
GTGGCGATGCAGCGCATCATGGGCATCGTCAGCCGGGGCGGCGCCATCATGGCCGAGTGGATGAAGCGCAACAACGCGGAAAACCCGCTCTATACGCGCTGGGACGAAGTCATGGACATCTTGGTGGAGCACGACGTCACGGTGTCGCTCGGCGACGGACTGCGTCCCGGCTGCCTCGCCGACGCGAGTGACGCCGCCCAGTTCGGGGAGCTCGATATTCTGGGCGATCTCGTCCGGCGCTGCCGCGCGCGCGGCGTGCAGGTGATGGTGGAGGGGCCGGGACACGTGCCGTTCAACCAGATCCAGATGAACATGGAGCGGCAGCAGGAGGTGTGCGACGGCGCGCCCTTCTATGTGCTGGGCCCGGTGGTGACGGATATCGCGCCGGGATACGACCATATCACGTCGTGCATCGGCGCGACGGCCGCGGCGACCTACGGGGCTTCGCTGCTGTGCTACGTGACGCCCGCCGAACATCTCGGCTTGCCGGACGGCGACGAGGTGCACGAGGGCATGATCGCCTATCGCATCGCGGCGCACGCGGGAGACGTGGCGCGGGGCCTGCCGGGCGCCCGCGATCGCGATGACGCCATGTCGCGGGCGCGCGTGGCGTTCGACTGGGAGGCGCAGTTCGGCTGCGCGCTGGATCCGGCCCGCGCCCGTGCGCGCTGGCTCAGGACGCGCATGGGTCAAGGCGAGCACACGGATGACCACTGCTCCATGTGCGGCAAAGAATTCTGCGCCGTGCGCACCTCGAAGCGTATCCGCGAAGTGGCGGACTGAAGCCTCCGGCGGTTTTTGCGATCGCCGCAGCTGAAAGGACGAAGGCGTGGCGCGAACATGAACGCGATACCCCTGTGGGTGGTTGCCGGCCTTTTGGGTGCCGGCAAAACCACGCTGCTGCGGCGGCTGGCCCGCGCGACGGCCGGCCAGGGCCTCGCCTTTGTGGTGAACGAGTTTGCGGCCGTCGATGTGGACGCGGCGGCCGTTGAGCGTGCGGGCGGACAGGCGTTCGTCGTGTCCGGCGGAAGCGTTTTCGGCCGTTTTCGGGCCTCCGACTTTGCTCGGGTTCTTGAGCGCGTGGCGGACGGAGTGCCGGCTCTGGGAGGAGACATCATAAGTCCCTCGGGCGTGGTGGTGGAGGCCAGCTGCCTGTCCGATCCGCGCTCGCTGCCGCGTCTTCTTGCCGAAACCGGGCTGGACGCGCGCTTTCATGTGGCGGGCGTGACGGCCGTGATCGACCCGCGGCTGCTGACTTGGCCGCTGCTGGCGTTGCCGAACATCCGAGGGCAGGTCGAGTCGGCGGACTTGGTGCTGCTGAACAAGGCGGATGTCCGCGATGAGCGGACCATCGAGGCCATGCAGCGGAAGCTGGGCACGATCAATCCGGATGCGCGGGTGCTCCGGTGCGTGGGGGCCGCGGTCGCGCCCTCGATCCTTCTGGCTGAGAGCGTACGCTGCCGGGCCGGGCTGGTGGACGCGGCATTCGGCTGCCGTCCGGACTACGGGTGCGCGCGCGAGTGGGTGGCCTTTTCCCGTCCGGTGGCACAGGATGAGTTGGCCTTGGGCCTTGACGCGCTCGGCGACGATTTGTGCCGCGCGCAAGGGATTGTCCGTACGACCGGGGGATGGAAGGCGCTGGCGTGGCATGCGGGCGCCTTGTCGGCGGCGGACGCGGGGACGCAAGCCGAGTCGTCTCTGGCCTTGATTTGGCGCCCTTCAGAAGACGGCGCCCGGCATCTGAAACGCATCCGCCGTTGCGGCTGATCGTGGCCCCGCCACGCCGTTCCATCCGCTTCTTTTTTTCCGTCGCTCCGATTAACGCTGTGTTTGGCGCGCGGCAAGGTGTATAGTAACCCCAAGCTGTTAATCTGGATATTCGGAGGTATTCGATGATCAATTTGACTTTCTTTGGCGCTGCGCAAACCACGACGGGTTCGATGCATCTGGTCGAGGCCAACGGCAAGC
>JACKHG010000004.1 GCA_020639115.1 Phycisphaerales bacterium | reverse complement strand
ACGATCACGTCGTCGGCCATCATCCCCGCTGTCCGCATCTTCGCGATGAAGTTCGTCTGCAGGTCCTCGATCCCCGTCTCCAGGGCGGTGCCCGCGGGCACGTTGACGTTGAACTTGATCGAGCGCGCCGACTCGCTGTGGCGGATCGACTGGGGCTCGAACTTCTGCTGGAAATCCACGACCGAGCTGAGCGGCACGATCCGGCCGGTCGGCGTGCTGATCGGCAGGTTGGCCACCTCCCGGCGGGCGGCGCGGTCCATCCCCGCCACCTTGATCACCAGGTCGATCTCGTCCCCCTCGTCCACGAAGCTGCCGACGTACGACCCGTTGATCGCCGCGCCGACGGTGAAGCCGATGTCCGCGACGTTGAGCTGCAGGTCCGCGGCCTTCACCCGGTCCACGACCGCCTGGATTTCCGGCCGGCCGACGTTGAAGCTCTGCGGCTCCGGTTGGGCATACCCGTACGGCGACTGCAGCAACTGCGCGAACAGCGCCCCCGCGGCCTGGTTGAGATGCTCGTCGTTGTCGCAGCGCAGCTCGAGCTCGACCGAGTCTCCGCTGCCGAACGACCGGCCGAAGAGTGGCACCTGCCAGAACGCGGTGAAGCACCCGGGGAACTGGCTGCCCGCCTGGGTCAGCACCGGGATCAGCGGCTTGACGCGCCCCTCCTCCTTGCTGAAGCAGCCCATGATCGCCGCGCCCTGGAACACCGCGTAGAAGAAGTTCTGCACCGGCGGCGCCTGCACCATCACCTGCTTCGCTTCCGCCCCGGACCCCACCGTCAGCGGCACCTCGGGCAGGGCGGCGGCCTCGGGCGTGCCGACGTCGGCCTCCCAGAACGGCTCCATCTGCTTGCCGATCACGTCGCCCATGTGATGGAACTCGTCCATCGCGTAGCCGGGTGGCGGTACGAGAAAACCAAAGACGAAGTTGCGATTGCCCGAAGGCAGGTAGCTCGCCGGCGGCACGAGCAGATAGCTGCCCACCAGCGAGATCACCATCAGGCCCACCACAACCGCCAGCCGCGTCGACGTCCGGCTGTTGATCCACGCCACCAGTCTGCCGACCGCCTGCGCAAAACGTCCGCTCTCCGCGTCGGCGTCGCTCTGCATCGTGCCCTTGAGGATCCGCGCCGCCAGCGTCGGCACCACCGTGATCGACACGATCAGCGAGAGCATTACGGCTGACGCGATGGCGATGGCGATGTCGCGGAAGAGCTGACCCGCCTCCTCCTTCACGAAGATCACCGGGATGAACACGGCAGCCGTCGTCAGCGTGCTGGCCAGGATCGCGCCCCACACCTCGCGGGCCCCGTTGAGGGCGGCGGCGGCCCGGCTTTCGCCCATCTGCCGGTGCCGGTAGATGTTCTCCAGCACGACGATCGCGTTGTCCACCACCATGCCCACGGCGAACGCCATCCCCGCGAGCATCACGACGTTGAGGCTGCGGCCCAGCAGCGTCACCGCCAGGAACGTGCCCACCACCGAGATCGGAATCGACAGGATCACCACGAGCGTCGCGCGCACACTGCGCAGGTAGTACAGCAGCACCGCCGTCGCCAGAAATCCGCCGAGGTAGATGTTGCTGATCACCAGGTCGATCGCGGAGTGGATGTACACCGTCTCGTCGTACACCTGCTCGAGGCTCATGCCCCGCGGCTCGAGCAGGTTCTGGTTGAGATCCGCGACCGCCGCCTTCACGCCCTCCATCGTGGACATCACGTTGGCGCCGGTCTCGCGGCGTACGGGAATTGCCAGGCAGTAGTGGTTGTGCGACTTGACGAAGCCGTACGCCTTCTTGTGCGTCTTGACCACCTCCGCGACGTCGCGCACGTACACCGGCCCGCCCGCGCGATAGGCGATCACCGTGTTGTCCACGTCGGCGACATTGGTGTAGCGGCCCACCGTGCGGTAGGTGTACTGCCGCTTGCCCACGTCGGTCGTGCCCGCGGACGTGTTCACGTTCTCGCGCCGCAGCGCCGCCTCGAGTTCGCGGAAGGTCACGCCCCGCGCCGCCATCCGCGCCGCGTCGACCTGCACCTGCACCTCGCGTTCGCGCCCGCCGTACGCGTCGGTCGAGCCGACGCCGTCCACGCGCTCGAGCCGCGGAAGAATTTCGTCGTCCACGAAGTCGAACATCGTGGATACGTCGCGGCCGTTGTGGTCGCGGAAAATCAGCCAGGCGATCTCGCTCGACGACGCGGAGTCCGCCGCCACCGTCTGCGGCCGGTCCACCTCCTCCGGATAGCTGCCCACCTGGTTGACCTTCTCGATGGTGTCGCGCAGCGCCGCGTCCTTATCCACGCCGACGTTGAATTCCAGGCGGATCTCGCCGCCGTCGCGCTGCGAGGTGGAGATCATCTTCTTGAGCCCGGTGACGCTCTTGAGCTTCTCCTCCTGGCGATCGATGATCTCCCGCTCGACTTCCTGCGGGCTCGCCCCGATCCACTGGGTGGACACGGTGATGACCGGCTCGTCCACGTTGGGCGTGAGCTGCACCGGGATGGCGAAAAACGCCAGAAAGCCGAAGAGCAGCACCAGCAGCACGCCGGCGGACACCTTCACCGGGTTGTCGATGGCAAAGCGTATGAAATCCATGGGTGTTTCGCTGGCCGCGTCTTCATTCGCCTCGCGGCGTCGAAGCGGCGGTAACCTCAAGAAAAGTGACGGCGCGGGCGCCGCCATGCAATAGAGCCTGCTTTAGCCGGCGTCGCTCGACGGGGTGACGGCGGCCTGCGCGGGGGCCGGCGGCGCGTCCACCTCCGCCCGCGTCTCCACCACCTGCACCGGTTGCGGATAGACCAACTGCTCGTTGCCGTACGTCGCGACCTCCGTGCCCGGCGGTATGTTGCCCGAGGTGATGGCGACCCACTCATCCGCGTCGGCGCCGATCGTCACGAACGTGGGCATCGCCATCTTGCCCTGCGCGCCCGGCATGATCATCGCCACCTGGATCTGCCCGCGGGCGTCGATCAGTGCGTCCTTCGGCACCGCGAGCTGCTCGGTCGACGGTCCCGAAGGCACCGTCGCCCGCGCGAACATTCCGGCCTTGAGCGCGTGCTCCGGATTGGGCAGTTCGATCTCCACCGGAAAGGTCCGCGCCGCCTCGTCCGCCTGCGGGATCACGTGGCGGATCGCGCCGTCGAACGAGTCGTGCAGCGCATCGATCCGCACGGCTGACGCGCTGCCCGCGGTCGCGAACGCGATCGCCGACTCGGGCACGTTCACCCGCACGAGCACCGTTTCGAGATCCACGAGTTCAACGACTGCGTCGCCCGCCCCGAGCCACGTGCCGACTTCCACAAGCCGGTTCGAGACGAATCCGCTGAACGGCGCGCGGATGTACGTCTTCTCGATTTCCGTCGTCAGCCGCGCGACCTCCGCCTCCTGCTCGGCGACCTCGAAGCGCGCCTGGGCGATCACCTCCGGACGCGGACCGGCAACCGCCTCGTCGTACTCCGCCTGCGCGGCGTCACGCCGGCTGATCGCCGACTGATGCTCCGCGATCGCGTCCTGGTACTCCCGCTCGTTGGCTTCGTGCTCGCCGTGCAGCGCCTGGATCCGCTTGAGCTCGAACATCCAGCGGTTCGCGACGCCCGTTGCGGCGTCGACTTCCGCCTTCAACCGCGCGATTGTCTCGGCCCGAGTGCCGTTCTCCAGCTCCGCGAGCCGCGCCTTGCGCGCCTCCAGTCGGGCCTCCTCCCGAGCCAGCGCCCGCTGCGCCAGATCATCGTTCAGGCGGCAGATGACGTCGCCCGCCTTCACGAAATCTCCCTGCCGGGCGGGCATTGCCAGCACCAGGCCGCTCACCTCCGCCCCGAGCGTCGTCCGCCGGGCGGGTTCCACCGTGCCCACCAGCGTGACCGTCGCCGGCAGATGCCGCATCTGGGCCTGCGCGGTCACGACCCGCGCCGGACCGAACTGGGCCCAGGCACTGCCCGCCGCCAGCACCACCCCCAGGGCCGCGACGCCGCCCAGGCGAATTGTCTCCGTCATTGACCCCACGCGCGAGACTCCTCTTTCGAAGGACCGCAGTCTTCTGCTACACTCCCCATCAGCCCGAGCCCCGGCATTATACTAGGATTTATAGTTGATTCCAGGATGGCACCCATGCCCTCCGTCGTGCGCACCAGCGGACTGCGGCGTCGCGCCCAAGCGCTTGGCGAAAGCCTCCTGGAGGCTGTCTATCCGCGGCGCTGTGCGCTGTGCCATACGTCCATTGCTGGGGACGATGCCCCGCTGTGCCCGGCCTGCCGCGAGGCGGTCGAGGCGGCCAGCCGCCATCCCGCCTGCCCGCGCTGCGGCATGACCCTTGCGCCCTTCGCCGGACCAGCCTGTGTGACCTGCGCCCAGCGCACGTTTCCGTTCGATTCCGTGGTACGCGTGGGGGCTTACACGGGTGGTCTGCGCGCCTTGCTCACCGCGTTCAAGTTCGGCGGCCACGAGGAATTGGATGTTTACTTCGCCGAGCGGCTCGCCCGCGTCATCATGCGGCTCGAGGTGTACGAGGAGATCGACGCGCTCGTTGCCGTGCCCACCTGCTGGCAGCACCGCCTGCGGCGATCGTTCCATCCTGCCGCGGTGCTGGCCCGCTTGGCGGCACGGCGCTGCCGGATTCCGCTCGCGCCGCTGCTCGTGCGCCGCGGCGGCCCGCATCAAGTGGGTCTGAGTTTGACAGCCCGCCAAGCCAATGTGCGCGGCCGGTTCCACCTGGCACGTGGCTGCGCCGTACCCGGGGCGCGGCTGCTGTTGGTCGATGATGTGATGACCACCGGCGCGACCGCGGGTGAGTGCACGCGTGTGCTGCGTCGTGCGGGCGCGGACGCGGTGCACGTGGCGGTTGTGGGCCGCGCCGGCGACGACCCCGTCACGTTGCGCCACGTCTGAACCGTCGGGTGCTTCGCTACTTGCCCTGTTTGCAGATTTCTTCCTGCGTCAGGGAGCGCTTGGCCATGTCCACCGCTTGGCTCCGCATGTCGTCGCGGGATCGGTCGAGTTTGAAGACCTGGTTGTAGTACGTGGCGGCTTCCTTGTATTGCTTCACCGCCGCGCACGGATTGCTTTGCGCGGCTGTCTCGGCCTGCTTCTCGTAGTACTTGCCCAGCTTGAGAAACAGATCGATTGCCTCCTTCGACATGCCTGCCTGCTCGGCGCAGACGGCAGCCGTCGTCTCGCAGGTCAGCCCCTGGGTGGAACGGCCGTGCTGGCGATAGCCGCGCGCAGCGGCCGCCATCGCCTCGTAGCACTCGGGGTACTTCTGAGCCTTCTTGGCAAACTGGCCCGCCATGTCGAAGTACTTGGTGAGTCCGGGGAAACGCCGGGCCGCCTCGATGGCCGCCGTGTAGGCACCCGCCCAGTCCTGCTGGATCTGCCGGACCGTGATCCACTGGTCGTAGGGCTGGGTGATCTGATGGTGGATATCGCGAACCTTCTTGTAGCGTTCGACGGCGTCGTCAAACAGCGCCTCCCGCTTTGCGGCGAGTTCCTTCTGCTCCTGCGGCGAGAGGTTCGGCCACTTGCTCTGGTCCTCGAGGCGGTAAGCATCCTGGATCTTGTGTCGCCGCGCAAGCCCGCTCAACTTGGGATTCATCGCCTCCGCCCGCAGATCCGCCGCCTGCTTACGCAGGTCCGCACGCTCCTCGTCGGTCTGGTCCGCCTTGTTCAACCGGTTCTGAATCTCCACCGCGTCGCGCCGCCGGGCGTTCGCGGTGTTGTACCACCCCGGCCAGCAGTCCGGATGCCGCTCGAGGATGTGCGCCCAGAACGTCTCCGCATTCGTCCACACGTCCACGTACGTGAACGTGCGCACACCCCAGACCAGCGCCAGCGCGCCGACCAGCCCCGTCGCGACGTACTTGCCGCGCAGCGGGTCCTTGAAGCGCGACCCCACCCACGCGATACCCAAGGCCAGCAGCAGCATCAGCCCGACCGCGCCGTGATAGAAGTAGTGGTCTGCGACGTAGGCGAACTGGAAGTAGTTGATGTTCTTCAACCCCAGCATCGGACCCTGCGTGACGCAGTAGAACAGCACGGCCCAGATGCACAGCGGACCCAGCTTGCGCCGGTACAGCACGATCAGCACGCCCAGCGCGATCACCGCCAGCGTCGGCAGAAACCACAGGAAATTCCGCGCATCCACCGGCCACAGCGAATACACCGGCGACTGGTTGAACGCCCAGAGCATCTTGTACGGGTACCACAGCAAAACCGCCGCCGGCAGCAGCGGACGCTGCGTGTCCGAAATCGGGATCGTCCGCTGCCGGTCCTCCACCCGCATCGTCGTGTACGCGGCGATGCACGAAAGAATCACGAACGGCGCGATCCGCACGATGCTGTTCCACACGAGCCGCGCGTCCCAGCGCCGCTCGAGCAGCCGGTCGGTGAAGAACAACATCACCGGCAGCGTCAACGCCACCGTCTTGCTGAACAGCGCCGCCTGGAACAGCACCAGCGACAACGCGTACCGCCACCATTTCTGCGCCCACGGCCGCTCGTCGCGCCGCAGCTTGATGTAGGCCATCATGCTCAGCAGGTAGAACATCAGCGAGATGATGTTCTTGCGCTCCGCCGCCCAGGCCACGCTGGACGCCTGCATGGGGTGCAGCGCAAAGAGCAGCGTCGCCGCCCACGCCACCCAGTTCGAGGCGCCGAGTTGCCGGAAGCAGAAGATGAGCAGCATCACGTTCACCATGTGCAGCAGCACGCTGTCCAGGTGAAACAGGGACGCGTCCATCTTGCCCTGCTCGATGTTCTCCTCGATGGTGACCTCGGGGTCGGCGTGCCCGAACCACTTGTACATGTGGAATTCGAGCCAGTAGAGCGAGAACACCAGCGGGTAGTACTGGTGGCTGACGCGGTCCTCCGTGCGCCCCTCACCCTGGAACTTCGGATCCTCGTGCTTGAGCACGTCGAACCAGATGCTCTGCAGGCCGTCGTCGTAGTGCACCTGCTGGTTCTTGTAGATGTAGTGGTCGTCGTCCCAGCTCACAAAGCCGTTGTCGAGCGAGGGGATGTAGGCCACGAACGTGACCAAGGCGATGAGGATGACCGGTAGCCACCGCTCCTTGAACGTCGGCGCGGGAGTCGCCGGCGCCAGCCCGCCACCCGTCAGCGCCCCGCAGCGCGGACAGTGCAACCCGGCCTCCCGGATGTTCGCGCCGCATTGCTGACATCGATTGGCCTGACGCGAACTTCGCGGGCCCGATCGCACCGGATCTTCGGAGGAGTTCTTCGCCATCTATTCGTCTCAAAAGGCGCCGCAGCCGGCGCCGCTTCCGCCACGTGTTCGCAGGGATTACCGAAACCACCGGATCAGGCCGGTCCACACGCCCAGCATGAGCGCAGCCACCACGAGGACCACCGCCACCCACCGCCGGCTCCGTCCGCTGCGGCTCGACATTGGGATGATCCACTCACCGCACGCCGGACACTGATCGGCGTCCTCGTAGACCTCCTGGCCGCAGGCCGGACACGGAACCGTCTCCGTAACTCCGTCATCCTCAGGATCGTACTCGTCAGACCACACCGGCTGGGTCCTGCCGGCCCCGGGCGCGGGCCTCATCGATTCGCTTGACGACCGCGAGCATCTGCTTGAATTCCGGCGTGCCCGACACCTCGCATAGTTCGAACAGCACGGCTTCCGTCGTTGTGACCACGGCTCCGGCCTGACGCATGCGGTCGAGCGCGACCTCACGATCCCGCGCGCGCCGCGAGGACACGGCGTCCGCGCAGACGATCGGCTCGAGCCCCATGCTCAGCAGGTCGAGCACGGTCTGCTGCACGCAGACGTGCGCCTCGATGCCGGTGACGATCACCTGGTCGCGACCGAGCTGCCGCGCTTGCGCCCGGCAGGCTTCGTCGCGGCAGACGCTGAAGGCCGCCTTTTCGATCGGAGTCGTTCCCGCGGACGTGAGCAGGCCGGCGACGTGCTCATCCATCGGTCCCAGGCCGCGCGTGTACTGCACGGTGGCCAGGATCGGCAGGCGGTACAGACCGGCTGTCTCGATCAGGCCGCCGGCTGTCGCGATGACCTCGTCGTGCCCGTCGATGTGCGGCAGCAGACGGGTCTGCAGGTCGATGACCAGCAGCATCGCCCGGCTCCGGTCGATTGTGTGGCACGCACTCATGGGGTCGTCTCAATTATCCCGGATCGGCGCAGGAGGCGAGAGTGTACGAATCACGGGAAACAGCGTCAAACCTGGGAATCGTGCGCCCCGTGGCGGTGGCGGGTCAATGCTTGGAGCGAGCCTCGTTACGCTGCTGCAACTCGGCGAACTGGCGCTTGAGCACCTCGCCGCCCATCTCCGGCGAGAGGTAACGCTGCTGGCGGATCACCTCGATGATGCCGGCCGGATCCTCGCCGAGTTCCGTGCGGCAGCTCAGGTCGCCCAGCAGCGCCTCGAAGCGGTAGGGGGCGTCGGCTGCGGATTCGCTGTAGGCCCGGTTGAAGAGGGGCAGCGCGTCGCCGTAGCGCTGGAGCTTGTAGTACGCGCGCGCCGTCGCCATCAGCACCCGCGGATCGTGCGCGTGTCCGTCGGAGTAGTTCTGCTGGTCGAAGGCGATCGTTTCCGTGAGCAGGGGCAGGGCTTCGTTCGCGTTGCCCGCCTCGAGCCGCGCCTCGGCCAGTTGCAGGCGCAGCGCGTGCATCTGCTTCGCGTTGGTTTCCTTCGGATGGGATTGTCCCCAGCGGTACAACTGCTCCGCGAAGAGCAGCGCGGACTTGGCCTTCGCGTTCGCAGCCTGCTCGTCGCCCGTGGCCTGCGCCCGTTCCACCTCGCGCCAGATCGCGTCGAAGAGCGCCTGCAGGGTGATCCCGGCCTGGCGCGGGGCGCTGGCGATGTAACGCGGCACGGCCTGCTCCGCCTCGGTGAGTTGCCCGGTCGCCTCGTATGCGATGATCCGCACGCGCAGCACCCGGCCAATCAGGCTGCTCTCGTCGGGATAGCGCTCCTCGAATCCCTCGAGCCGCTCGAGGGCGCGCTGGGGCTTTCCAATCGCGCTGCGTGTGTCGATTTCCGCCGCGAGAACCTCGGCCTCCGCCCGCGCCGTGGTGAACTCGCTGTCGTTCTGCGCCGCCGCCTCCTGCGTCGTGATCTTGAGGAACGCGTCGAGCGCGCTGCACGCCCGGTCGGCCCGCTCGCGAATCCCGTCGGCGTCGTCCGGATGCTCCACCGCGTAATCGGACAGCTCCTCCGCGCGGCATCGGCCGGCGCGGAACCGCGCCACCCAGTAGTGCGGATGGTTACGCTCCACCGCGGCGTACTGCTTCGCCGCGGCGTCGAGGTCGCGGCTGTCCTCCAGCGCCTGCCCGTAGAAGAACCGCCAGTACCGCGCCGCGTCCGAGTTGGCGTAGCGGTTGACCAGCGTCTCCAACGCGTTCATCAGCAGCGTCCGCACCTCCTTGCGCCCGGCGAGCGACGGTTCGTTCGCCATCTCCGCGGCGATTTCCACCGCGTACGTCGCCGCCACCAGCGCCCGGTTGAACTTCGGGCACGACTGCGCGACCTCGAGAAAACACTGCGCCGCCTCGACCCGCCGGCTGCGAAAGTGCTCCGCCACGCCCTCGTTGAACAACGCCTCGCAGCGGTAGGGCTGCTCGTCCGCGTCGCCCGCCGATTTCGCGAGCTGCGCCGCGAGGCTCGTCGCCTGCTCCAGCAGCTTCATCGCCTGCGCCTCGTTCTGCCGCTGGGCGTCCGAGCCGCTGGGGGCGTCGCCACCCTGTCGCAGCCGCGTCGCGTCGCCGATCAGCCCGGCGATGAGCGCGCATTGCTGGAGCGGGTGGAGTTTTTCCGGATGCTTGGCGTCGCGGACCTGCTCGTAGAGCGTCGCGTAGACCTCGTCACGGTAGGCGGGTTGCTCCTGCGCGAGCTTCACCAGCGGCCCGATCGCCGCATCGGATAGCGCTCCGCTGAGCACATCTTCGCCGCCGTCATTCTTCGCCTGGGCCTGCCGCACGCTCGCCTCGAGCATCGCCAGGATGAGCTGATGCCCGAAGTCGGTCGCGTGCGTCTCGGTGAGCCGCCGGCGCGCCGCGCCGAGCACGTCGAGCGCGTCGCTGTATTTCTCCGCATCGCGCAGCGCCCGGACGCGTTCCACCGCGGCGAGCATCTCGATCCACTGCAGGTCGCGTTTTTCTTGCGGATTGGTGAGGTTGTCGACCACCTCGGCGGCGTCGCGCAGGTAGCGGTTGGCGGTCTCGTTGTCGGCGAGCCGCCGGCTGGCCATGCCGGCCAGCAGCAGCGACTGGGCCTGCGCGTGCGAGACGGCGTGCGGGGTGGTCAACAGCGCCGTGTCCTTGGTCAGATCGTGCAGCACGTCCTCGAGCAGTTCGCGGCGCTGGGCATCGCCCTCGTCGAGCGCCAGCGCCTCGTAGAACTGCGCCCAGCGCAGCATGTAGTCGGCCTGGGGCATCGCCTGTTCGAGCTTCTGCACGTAACCGTTGTCGTCGAGCCGCTCGTATTCCGCCAGCGACAGATCGTCGATGCGGGCGTACTCCGCCTCGAGGTGCTCCTTGAGTTTTCCCAGCGAGGCCGTCGCCCGCGTCATCAGCTCGAGCAACTGCGCGTGGTCGGCGGCGCTGCCGCCGCGGTAGAGGATGTTCGTGTAGAGCGGCTCGGCCTGCTCGTAGATCAGCGAACGGGCCAGGTCGAGTTGCCAGTCGATCACCCGGTCGTCCTGGGGATGGTCCGCGATCAGCCGCGCGAGAATCGCGTTGGCCTCGCGCAGTGCCGCCCGCCGCCGGTCGGGGGCAACCCCGTCGTTACGCCACACCACCAGCTTGATCTGCCGTTCCAGCAGGAGCCGCGTGAGTTCGTCCGCCGGCGGATTGGTCCGCAACTGCTCGTCGAGCAGGTCGAGCAGGTTCAGCTTGATCAGGCCGTCGTAGAATTTCTTGTCGTCGAAGCGCGTGGACTCGACCGACTGGGCCGGCGTATACCGCACGCCGCCGCCCAGCACGCCGACCGCCACCATTGCCCAAACCCAACCGCGCATCGTCACCTGCCGAAGGAGATGTTCTTGCAACCCGCCCGCACGGCCGCGTTCCAGCAGCCCACCACGTGGTCCCAGGCCACGTCCGGCTCCGCCGCGATCACCACCGGCGTGTCCGCGTCGAAACCCGGGTTGTTCTGCACGTTCGCGAGAAACTCGCTCAATTCGTCGAACGTCGCCGGGGCGTTGAGAAAGTTGTCGAGCCGCAACCGGTAGTCACCCGGGTTCGGCCCATACTGCTGCACGCGCACGATCACCGGCGTGATCGGCAGCGCCACCGTCGGCCGGCCCGCGTCCTGCGGCAGCTTCGCCGAGAAGAACCCCTCCGCCCGCTTGAACGTCGTCGTCACCGAAAAGAAGATCAGCAGCAGAAACGTCACGTCGATCATCGGCGCCAGGTTCAGCGTCAACGGCCGCCGCCCCTGCCGCAGCGAACCGCGCTTCCACTGCGCGCCCCGGTACGCGTCCCGCCGTGTCCGCAGGCGATACTGCATCTATTCCTCCCCCGCAGCCACGTGGGCCACCAGCGACAGGTTCTGGATGTTCGCGTCCGCCACGATCGCCATCACCGCCCGCACCTGCTCGTAGCGCAGCCGCTTGTCGGCGCGGATGATCACCTTCAGCTTGGGATTGCCCTGGCGGGCCGCCGCCAGTTTCTGTGCGATCGAGTCGAGGTCCTCGGGCGGATTCGGGCCCACGCTGTAGAGCACGCGGCCTGTGCCGCCCGTCGTCACCGGCGCGGCGTACTGGCAGTTGATCACCACGCGGTCCACGATCTTAATCGCCTGCGCTTTGCTCTTGTCCGGTGTGGGCAGCGTCATGCGGATGTTCTCCGCCGACGCGAAGGTGCTCACCAGCGTGAAGAAAATGATCAGCAGGAACACGACGTCGATCAGCGGCGCCATGTTGAACGCGATGTCGTGATGCTGGTAACGAGGTGCACGCATGATCATCTACCCCTGCGGCGCCATCTGCCCGGGCGCGGTCGTTGCCACCGCCGGGCCCACCGGCGCGGGCCGCCCGGCTGGCGCCGGACCCGCGATCGGTTCCAGGCTGCCCAAGAGCAGCTCCGACGTGGTGGCGCACTCCGTGGCCAGGCTGTCGATCCGGTTGCGGAAAAACGCAAACACGCTCAACGCCGGAATCGCGATCAGCAGCCCCCAGAACGTCGTCACCAGCGCCACCGAAATGTCGTCCGCGATCTTCGCTGGCTCAGGAATGCCCCCAGCCTCACCGATCGACGCGAACAGCCCGATCATGCCCACCACCGTGCCGAACAGCCCGATCATCGGGCTCACGTTGCCGATCACGTTGAGGTATTCGATTTTCCGCATCAAGCGGCCCGCCGCCTGCTCGACCGTGTCGTACATCGCCCGCTGCATGGCCTCCGCGCCGTTGCCCGCCTGGGCCAGCCCGCTGCGGATCGTCGCTGCCAGCACGCTGCTGTCCTCTGCGGTGATGCGCACCACCTCGTCGTAACGCCGCGCGTCCAGCTCGTTGCGCAACCGGTGCAGCGTCTCCGCCGGCACCACCCGGCTCTGCCGGATCGTGATGATGTGCTCCACCGAGAGCGCCACCGTCGCGATCGAGAGCGGAATCAGCACGAACAGGGTGATCCACCCGCCGTTCACCACGTAATGGTCGAACACCCGGCTCGTGGCCGCCGCCGGCTCCGCGCCCGCCTCCTGCGCCCACGTACCCGCCGCAGTCAGAAGCACGACCGCGACCACCAGCGCGCCGAAAAGTCCCAAGATGCGTTGCAAGCGTCTTCTCCTGTCGTGCGAAGTCTCAGTTCATCAACTCGTCGTCGCCGCGTACGTCCAGCGGTGCGTCTAGCTGCCGGCTGCCGACATCCGGGCCAGCTCGCTTCGGGCCTGCTCGAGAACCCGTTCCGGCGCGTTGCCGCGCCGCAGACATTCCTGCAGCAACCGCTCGGCGTCCGCCTGACGCCCCGCGCGGGCGTGCGCTTCACCCGCCAGCAGCAGTCCCTCGCCCACCAGCGGGTTGTTCGGAAAGTGAATCACCACCCGCATCGCAGGCAGCGCCGCCTGCAGGAATTCCTGTTCCCGCTGCGCGGTCGCCAGCAGCGCTTGTGCCTTGAGTATCAGGATGTCCGGCAGAAATTCCATCGGTGCGACCGCGATCATCGTATCCAGTGATTTCAACGCAGCCGCCGTCCGCTGCGCGTCGATTTCCGCACGCAGCGCCGACAGCTTCACCGCGACCGTCCGCGCGGTCATCACCTCCAGCGGCAGGGGGGAATCCGCCACCTGCTCACCCGCGACCGCAGCCGCCGGATCGCCCGTCCGCTTCAGCACGTCGTAGTACACCAGCGTCGTCACCGCCTGCGCCGCACCCGGCGACTGCTCCGCCAGCGCCTTCTCCAACCGCTTCTGCGTCCGCTCGTTCGCCTGGCTCCGTGGCGACGGCGGCGCCTGCGGAACCAGCTCAGCCGCCGTGTGCGGATCCTCCGCCACCACGTCCAGCCACACGCGTACTGCCTTTTCCAGATCGCCTGCGGCGTCGGCAGCCATCACCAACCGCACCCGCGCCATCGACGCCCAGAATCCCCGCGCCGCCCGCACCGCACGCTCATAACGCTCCACCGCCTGGCCGGCCTCCCGCTTCACCATCAGTTCTTCGGCCTGGTTGAAGTCCGCGACACCCGTCACGCTGCCCAGCACGATGAATTCGACGTCGCTCAGCGGAAACTTGTCCTGCTCGCCGGTCGCCGTACGAATCTCCACGTCGCCGTGCGCGTACCCGATCACCTGGACGCGCTGCAGCGTCTTGCCGTTGACGTGGATCTCGTCGCCGCGCGCCGCCGCGTGCCCCAGCCCCACGGCGCAGGCCAGCGCTGCCGCAGGCAGCACGCTCTGAAGATGTCGCCCTGAAGGCAGCTTCACGCGTCAGCCTCCCAACTCGTATTCGGACACGAAACGGAACGCACCGTGATGCTCGCGCGCGATATCCTCGAGCAATTGCCGGCCCGCGGAGCTGACGTACGCGATCGTGAAGATCCGCACCTTCTCCGCGCGGTTCCACGTGCGCAGATTCTCCTTGAGCAGCTCCGCCTCGGGAATGTCCCCGTCGCTGAGAAAGTAGATCAGGTCCGGGTGCAGGGCGAAGGCCCGCCGCATCGCCTCGATCGGCTGGGTCATCCCCTCCGGCACCGTCATGTCGATGAACTCGAACGTCCGCTCCTTGCTCGAGCGGATCGCGTTCACCAGCCGCCCCGGCGGCGCTTCCACCGGCGGGTCCGTGCTGTAGAAGATTACGTGGTACTTCTGGCTCTTGCGCAGCCGGTCGATCGAGCGCTTCAGCTCGGCGCGCAGGTCGTCAAAAATCCCCATCATCGACCCGGACCGGTCCACCACGTATACGATCCGTCGTGCCGCCTTGGCCTCCCCGCCCAGCCCGAAGAACTGCGGGCCCGATCCTCCCGCACCCACCTGGATGCCGTACTTCGAAAACTCCCCGCCGCCCGTCCCGATCCCCACGATCTCCACCCGCGGCGTCTGCATCGTCCGCAGCTCGCTCAGCGCGTTCGCGTCCCGGGGCTCGATCTTCTCGTGCAACTGCGTCTTCTCGGGAGTGGTGGCGAACGGTGACTCCACCGGCGCCATCGTGAAATGCGTCTCCGCGGGCAGGTCGCGCAGGTCCGTCGTCGAGACCCGCGGCGCCTCGTCGCTGCCCGTCCGCTCCCGGATCCAGGGGATCGCCACCATCAGTGCGAAAAGCACGACGTGCACGCCCAGCGACGCGATCCACGCCGCCAGCAGCACGACCTCCCCGCGTCGGCGCGGACGGGTCGTCTCCTCCCCGAGATCACTGTCTAGGACGGCTGGATCGCTCATGGGTCGGGTGGGACCGGTCCTTTCGATGCTGCCGCTCAGGTGCGACACGCCGGGCGGGAAGCGGGCCTTGGGCACAGGCCGGTCCGCTTGCCGCGGCAGTACAATCCAGTGGTCTGCCGAATGCAAGCATTCCTTACACCCGGCAGTTTTCGCCGGGTGCGACGCCCTTTGGACCGCTATAAAGCAACGAAAAAGCTTAGTAGCGCAAACGGGCCGGGTCAATGAGCCCGCGGGTGCTCCGGACCGCACCCGTCAGCCGATGGACGGGTAGATGTCCGTGGCATATGTTGCTCTTGAGACCCTGACTGTATCGCGGTTCCGCGAGCGGGCCTAGCCCGCGCGGACCGGACCAAGAAAGACACCATGACAGCGCTTCTGACAACAACCCTTACGACCCTCTTCGCCGTGGGCACCGCCCCCGGTGAGCCGATCTGGACCGTCAACGCCGAACTCGCGGTCTCCACCGCGCGGGCGGCTGCTGCCGACCTCTCCGCCCGGGCTGAGGCAGCCGATTCGCCGCTGGCCGCCGGGAATCTCCACCTGGCCGCCGCCAATGAACTGCTGGCGGGCGCACTGACGCCCCAAGCCTCCCGGCGGTTCCTCGAAATCCCCGCCGCGGGCGACGCGGAGGCGGCGCGGGCTATCCTCGCCGAAGCTGAGGGACACCTGAAGGCCACGGAGGCTGCGCTCACCCGTGCGAACGCGGCTGAGGCCGCGGACACCGCGCCGGAGGTGAAGCATCTTCAGGACCGGCTCGAGGCGGTGCGGGCGTTCCAACGCGCCGCCGAGGCACTGTGGGAGCCGGGTGCCGACGACGAGAAGTCTCAGCGTGACCTGCGCGATGCGGCGTTTGGCCTCTCCCTGCTGATGGAGGATCGTCGGGCGGATGTGGCCATGACCGCGCGGTTGTGGCGCGCGATCCTCTTCCGCACCCGCGGGCAGGAGGGCGACGCCTCCCGCGCCTACGACCTGCTGCCGGAGGAACTGGGGCCGCCGGTCGGCGATCCCAGCATCGCGCTCTACCTGTGCATCCTGCGCGAGCGGATGTTCGCGGAACGCTCGGGCAGCTTACCAGCCGCCATCGCGCTTTCCGAGCGCCTCGCGGTGCAGGTGCTCGGGTGGTTCCGCGACGCCGGCCAGGCGGCGACCGCGCGCCAGACCGTCGTGTTTCTCCGCCGTGGGCTGCTGCGCGACTGGAGCGCCGCGCTGCGCGCGGCGGGCAAGGATGCGCGCGCGGACTGGTGCGGTGCGGCGATCCAGGAGATCGACCGGGAGAACTTCCCGTCGCCCGCATCCGCAGAGCTGCTGCCGCTGGCCTGGGCGGCACCGCGCATCGTCGCGCTGCCCGAAGCGTCCGCGGGCGCGAGCGCAACCGACGCCAACACGAACGGCACCGCGGATGACGAAAATCTCAATACACCCGAAATGACGACCAACGGCGCCCGCGGCGAGTAGCGCCGGCACGCGGCGCCAGTCTCCACGACCGAGAGGGAAGACATGCGATTGTTGCTGGGCAGCGGCGGGTTTCGGACAGACGAGCGGGTGGCGCTGCTCGCCGCGCAGATGCGCGATCACTTCGGCGATGTTGCGAAAATCCTCTTCGTACCCTATGCACTCGCCGACCACGACGGCTACGTGCAGATGATGACCGAGCGCGGTCTGAACGCGGGCTACGCGCTCGACGGCATCCACACCCACGCCGATCCGGCCGCCGCCGTGGAGCGGGCCGAGGCGCTCTACGTCGGCGGTGGCAACACCTTCCGCCTCGTGGACGAACTGCACCGCCGCGACCTGCTGGAACCGATCCGCGCCCGCGTGCGCGCCGGTATGCCCTACATGGGCGTCAGCGCCGGCTCGAATGTCGCCTGCCCGACGCTCAAGACCACCAACGACATGCCCATCGTCATGCCGCCGAGCTTCGAGACGCTCGGCCTCGTGCCCTTCCACAACAACCCCCACTACTTCTGCGGCACGAACTTCGTGAAGCGCGACGACGACCTGCACGAGCACTTCGGCGAGACCCGCGACGACCGCCTGCGCGAGTTCCACGAGATGAACGACACACCGGTCGTCGGCCTGTGGGAGGGCGGCATCCTCCGTGTCGACGCCGGCCGCATCCGGTTGATCGGCGCGCCCGCCCGTGTTTTCCGCAGGGGACATCAGCCAGTCGATATCGATCCTCCGGCGGACCTCAGCGCCCACCTCAGTGCTGCCGCCCAGGGCCCTGGCAACGCGATCTAGTCGGCTTTCCTCGGCAACGCCACGAACGCCCTGACGTTTCGCACCCGGCGCATCGCCACCCGGCGCGTGGCGGTCTACGATCATCCTGTGAGCCCCGTGCCGGAGGAGACCACCGCCTACTGTCTGGAGTGCGGCTACGTGCTGCGCGGGCTCCCCGACCAGCGCTGCCCGGAGTGCGGCCGCGACTTCGATCCTGCCCAGCCGGACACGTACACCACAACGCCTCGGCCGACCCGGACCGTGCCGTTCGGCCTGGCGCTGGCAGTCGCGGTGTATCCCGTCGTGCCCATCGGTCTGATCCTCGCGACGTGGGTGAGCGCGCGGGCAGCGCTGGGGCACGCGCTGCGCCCCGAGCTCGATGACCCGACGACCATCGCCGGCGCCACCCGTTTTCTGTTCGACGCCGCCCAGGTCGCGTTCATCGGGCTTCTGTTCTATATCCCCATCGTTCCGCTCGTCCTCATCGCCTACCTGCTCTTTGGTCGCGACGCGAACCGGGCTCGCCGCACACTGCTGCTGCTGACGGTGTACGCGCTGCTGTTCGGCGGCTCGTGCCTCGGCGCCCGCACCGACATGGCCGCCTCCATCCTGCCGCAGTTCTTTGACTGATCGACTTATCGGGCCTTGCTCATCGTGCTGCCGTGCTGTGCGGTTGCCGTGTTCAACTGATCGCGTGCACGTCAACATGCGGTGAAGCCCCTACGTCGTGCGAGCGTGGATGCTCACCCCCGCGGGCGCACTCACCGAAATGCAAGTACGTGCAGTGTTGCTGCAGACGCACGCTCGGTCGGGCCCGGCGTCGCGTGGAGAGGTAGGACACGAATTCGAACTCGGGGGTGCGCCACAATGATCGTTCACAAGAGCATGTACTGGCTGGGGATCGCCACATTGCTCGGCTACCTGCCGCTTCCCGCGCGCAGCGACACGTCGGTGCCCCCGGACTACGAGCAGACGGTCTCCGCCGCCAAGCACTCTCCCGAGAAAACGGTCGAGTTTCTCAAAGCCGGCAACGCCCGCTTCGTCGGGCACGCCGAGTGGCATCCGCACGTCGGCGGCGCGCGGCTGCTGCAGGCTGGTTCGCAGAACCAGGGTGACTTCGCTTACGCAACGGTGCTGACCTGCTCCGATTCGCGCGTCCCCGTCGAGGAGATCTTCGACGCGGGCGTGATGGACATCTTCGTCGTGCGCGTCGCGGGCAACGTCTGCGACACCGACGAGATCGGCTCGATCGAATACGGCCTTTCCCACGTGAACACGCCGGTGCTCGTCGTGCTCGGCCATACGCAGTGCGGCGCGGTCACCGCGGTGACGCACGCCGTGCAGGGCCACGGCCATCCGCTCGAGCGCAACATCCCGCCGCTGGTGGACAACATCGAGCCTGCGGTACGGCGGACGATGCAGCTTCATCCCGACCTCGAGGGCGATGCGGTCATCCCCGCCGCGGTCGAGGAGAACGTCTGGCAGTCGATCGAGGATCTCTACCGCCAGAGTCCCGCGACGCGGGAACTGGTCGCATCGGGCAAGGCCAAGGTGCTCGGCGCGGTGTACGACGTGGGCACCGGCGAGGTGAAGTGGCTTCCGGAGGAGAAGTCACACCAGTTGCTGGCCAAGGTGGAGGCCGAGCCGGACAAGCCGACCAACGCGCTCGCGGGCGGTGGCGACAGCCACGGCGTCCCGGCGCACGCCGCGGCATCCGCCCCGGACTCTCCGCACGCTACCGCAGCGCCGGCGCACGCCGCGGCGGCATCCGCGAGCCACGCGGAACCGTCGGCCGAGGACCGCAGCGCAGTGGAAGGTCTGTTCTCGAAGGCGAAATCCGCGGAGCCCAAGGCAGCCGCCGCAAAACCGGTCACGGGGCGCCAGCGCGATTGGATCGTCATCCTGCTGCCGATTCTGGTGATCGTCGCGGCGGCTGTCATGGTCTGGCTCCAGGCTCATACAACCGATGAACGCGGACAGACCCGCACGGGCTGGACGCTGGGCGCCAAGCTGACCGGCGGGTTTGCCGCGATCGTTATCATCCTGACCGGAATGTCGGTGTACTCGCGCCTGGGCATGTCGCGCGTCGGCGAGCAGATCGTCGACCTCGCGGAAAGCGCCGTGCCGCTCAATCAGGTGGTGCTGAACATGAACAGCCACCAGCTCGAGCAGAACCTGGCGCTCGAACGCGTGTTTCGTTTTGGTCTGTCCGACGCGCCCGAGGCGAAGGCGCGCGTCGACGAGGCCGCCGAGCACTTCCACGCCGTGGCCGCCAAGGTGGAAAAGGAAATCGACAAGTCTGCAGCGCTGTTGGCGAGCGCTCCCGCCCGCGACGCGGCGCAGTCAGCCAAGTTGAATGAATTGGCTGAAGGGATTCAGAGAATCGACGCACATCATGGCGCCTTCGAGATGCTCGCCGACAGTGCGATTGGCTTCGTGCACGAGGGCCAGCACGCCCGCGCCCGGCTCATCGAGGAACGGCTCATCGAGTTCGAGGACGAGTTCGATCGGGAAATTGCCCAGTTCGTGGAAACGCTCGATGCGCAGACCGACGCGCTGGCCGACGCGGCTGAGCATGAGGAAAAGGCCACGGCGCGGCACATGCTCGCGGCAACCGCGGTGAGCGTGATGCTGGGTATGGCCCTCGCGGTGCTGCTCACCCGCATGGTCACGCGACCGATTCGCCGGGCGCTGGCCAGCCTCACCGCCGGCACCGCGCAGGTCAACGACGCCGCGGGCCAGGTCGCGATCGCCTCGCAGCAGCTCGCCGAGGGCGCCACCGAGCAGGCCTCCTCCCTCGAGGAGACCAGCGCGGCCCTCGAGCAGCTTTCGACCACCACCCGCAGCAACGCGGAGACTTCAGAAAAAGCCAACTCCTTCGCCACCGAGGCCCGCCAGGCCGCCGACGAGGGCGACCGCACCATGGAGCGGCTCAATCAGGCGATGACGGCGCTGGGCGCATCCTCCGAGCAGATCCGCAAGATCATCAAGGTGATCGAGGAGATCGCCTTCCAGACCAACCTGCTGGCGCTCAACGCAGCCGTCGAGGCGGCCCGGGCGGGCGAGCACGGCCGCGGCTTCGCGGTCGTCGCCGACGAGGTGCGCAAACTGGCCGGACGGGCCGCCGACGCGGCGCAGGAGACCACCACCCTGATCACCGAGTCGGTCCAGCAGGCCCGCACCGGCGGCGACGTGGCCGGCGAGGTCGCGACCTGCCTGACGCAGATCGTCGGCAACGTGGCCAACGTCGCCGATCTGATCAATGGCGTGGCCAAGGCCTCGCAGGAGCAGGCCGGCGGCGTTGACCAGATCAACATTGCGGTTTCCCAGATCGACAAGGTCGTGCAGCTCAACGCCGCCAGCGCCGAGGAGTCGGCCTCGGCGTCGGAGCAGCTCGCCGCCCAGTCGGAGAACGTGACGGCCATCGTCGGCGACCTCCGCGCGGTCATCGACGGCGGCGCACCAGTTACCCGCTGACCCGCATCGCACGCAAGTGTGCTGCTGCGCTTGAGCAGCTCAGGTGTGCCATTGCTTTCGAACAGTGCAGATGCGCTCCACCCCGCGGGCCCGGCTTGTACCGGAGTGCCCTCGCCTAATCGGAGCGGACGACGCAGCACCCTGCCGCCTGGTCGTGGAGCGCCTGGCGGCGGCGGGTCCACAGCGGCATGAGATATCCCACGCCGAGCGTGAGCATGGAAAACCCCTTGGCGAAGTTGCGCCACGACGAGCGCCCGAAACTGATCCGCCGCCCCTCCACGTCGACAACCTTGAGGTGCATGAGCATCTTGCCGGGCGTGGCCTGCCACTTCGAGCTCTCCAACCAGACGCTGTAGAGCATGGTAAACGCCGCGTCGAGGACGAGCGGGACGATTGTGGCGACCAGGATCGTGGTGGTGTCCAGCTTGCTCAAGAGCACGCCGAGAAAGACCGCGTTGATGATCGACGACACGATCTGCAGGATCACGAAGTCCACAAACGCGGCAGCCGCCCGCGCGCCGAAACTCGCGTAGCGCACGCCGCCGGAAACCGCGGCTGGTGCAGGCAGGGGACGCGCCACGGGCATGGCTGACGGCGCCGGAGCGGGCCGTACGGGTCGGGCGAGGGGGATGGCGGGCGGGACCGGACCGAGGATCGTGCCGACCACCCGCGGGTTGTTCGGCGCGCGGTCCGTTTGCGGCGTCTGATGCAGGTCCAGCAAGGCGTGTCTCCCCCACCGGGCGACGGCGCGCCCCGCGTTTCTTCCTGTGAGTCTACGATATGGCACGCGGCTGCGGGTGTGGATATTCGGACCGGGGGGGGCGAACGGCTTGTCGGCGGCGTGCGGTCCGCCGACAATGACGGCATTCATCATCCAGCAAGGTTGCGCGCGGGACCGCACGTCAGATGGAACGCCGCCTGGATTTGTCAGGCGGATACGGTTGCAATCGTGGGACATCGATACAGGAGGCACGCCGATGAGAACTAAACGGGCGAAAGCGCTCATCACCGTGGCGCTGGCGGTGGGCATCGGGACCCTGGTGGCGACGGCTGCGGACATGGGCGAAAAGCCGAGCGTCGCGACGCTGCCGCCGGTGGTGGTCAAGACGGTTCCGCAGTCGGGCGACACGGCGGTCGACGCCGCGTCGGTCAAGGAGATCCGCGTCACCTTCAGCAAGAAGATGACCGACAAGAGCTGGTCGTGGACGCAGATTTCCGACGACTCGTTTCCGGAGGTGGCCGGCGACATCCGCTACGAGACGGACGGGAAGACCTGCGTGCTGCCGGTCAAGCTCGAACCGGGGCGGACGTACGTCTCCTGGCTGAACTCGGACCGCTTCCACAACTTCAAGGACGACAGCGGCCAGCCGGCGGTGCCGTACCTGCTCGTGTTTGAGACGAAGTAGGCGGTGATGCGCCGGTGAAGCCGGCGAATCGGCGGTCAGCGTTTGCGGGCGCGGACCACCGAGTTCATGCCCTCGTCATGACGCACGACCGCCGCGTCGGTGAATCCAGCGGACGCGAGGTCGTCGCGCAGCTCCGCGAAGGTGAACGTGCCGCCGGCCTCCGTGGCGACAAGCATGTTGATCGCGAAGAGTGCGCCCGCCACCGGGGCGGTACGGGATTCCTCCATGACGATGTCGCGCAGGAGAATGTGCCCGCCGGGCTGCAGAGCGGCTGCGATCGCGGTGAACATGCGGCGGTTCTGCGCGCGCGAGTTCTGATGGACGATCGCGCTGACCCAGGCGAGGTCGGCGCCGGCGGGGAGCGGGTTGGTGAGAAAGTCGCCGCCGGCGAGCTGGACGCGATCGCGCAGGCCGGCGTCGGCGAGCCGCTGCTCGGCCATCGGCAGCACGTGGGGCAGATCGAACAGCGTGGCGGTGGCATCGGGCTGGGTGCGCAGGAAGGCCATGGTCCAGGTGCCCGAGGCGCCGCCGATGTCGAGCAGGTGGTTGAAGGGCAGTGGCTGAAGCTCCCCGACGAGTTCGTCGGCGAAGCGCACGCTGAGGTTGTGCATGGCGCTGATGAAGGATGCCTCATCCGCGTCGGCGCCGCGGATGCTGGGTTGGCGCTCGAGCGGTGCGCCGTCACGGACCGCTTCCGCGAGTCGGCCCCAGCGGCGCAGGCAATTGCCCTGATGCTGCACCATCGCGAGCACGGTACGCGGATGGTCCGCCGTGAGCAGGTCAGCCGCGGCGGCGTCGAGGTGGTAGTGGCTGTCACGCTTCTCGAGCAGTTCGAGGGCGGCGAGGGCGTCGAGCAGCGTGGTCGTGCCGCGGAGATCGGCGTGCACGCGGCGAGCAGCCTCGTCGGCGGTGAGCGGGCCGGATGCCAGTTCATCGAACAGATCGAGGTCCGCGGCAGCGATCAGCACGCAGGCTGGCTGATAGCTGCGGGCGATCGCGAGGATTTCGTCGGCGGTCCACGGGTGGGGCATGGTCGTGTCCTCAATGGCCCGGGCGGTTGCAGCCGGGCGGCGGTCGGCGTGTTTCTGAGGGGATGATAGAGCAGGCTCCATGCAAGTGTAGCGGGCGTAGTCCGATTTCCTTCGAGCGCAGCGCGTGGAGGGACCCGCCGCCGGCATGGGGGCATGAAAAAACCGCGACCACCGGAGCGTGCTCCGGTGGTCGCGGCGTTGCCAAGGGACCCGCAGACTTACGGGGTGTAGATCACCGTCCCGCTGAGGCTCTGCAGCGTGGCGAAGTCGCGCAGGTCGACGTCGAAGTCATCGTCGCAGTCGGCGTCGACGGTGATCGGGCAGGCGGCGTCGGGGGCGCGGTCGGGGCCGCCGAGGCACTGCTCGAAGAGCGCGGCGTCCAGGCCGTCGATCACGCCGTCGCGGTTGAGATCGCCGCAGGGCAGCACGCCGCGCAGCGTGACCGAGCCGGCTGGCACCTCCCAGCCCGGGGGCATGCCCGCCTCGCTGATCAGCAGCAGGTCGTAGTGCGGAACGGCTCGACAGCGCACGAACTCCAGCGTGAGCGTCGCATCATGCGTGCCGACGCCCGGCGCGACCGCGCCTGTTGCCGACGACCGGTTCACCTGGCGGCAGGCCGTCGATGCTCACCGCCGCAGGCCGCGTCGGGATCCATGTCCGCGGGCACAGACCGCCGGGCGTGTAGTTCAAAACCGCCGACGAGTCGCCGTCGTTGGTCGACCGCGAAGCCGATGGAGACCGGCAGGCCGACGGCCACACCGATCGGAATACCCGGACCGATGATCCGCGGCACCAGCGGTCGCTCGCCCAGATCGAACCCTCGCAGCCAAACTGGTGGCCGGTGTCGAGGTTGGTGATGTTCACGTTGTAGCAGGCAACGTTGCCCGCGGTCATGCCGACCGGTTTGGTGATCGTCACCGGGATTTGCACGCAGGTGTTCGCGGGAATCGTCACGGAACCCGCGGGCGGGCTGAACACGGTCGGGCCAGGCCACGAACAGTTGTTGTTGCCGCTGTAGCTGTAGACGTAGCTGTGCGTCACCGGGCTGTCGTTGCAGATGGTGAGATTGACCGTAACCGTGTTGCGATTCTGACAAAGCTGCGCGTCCCACGGGATGTGGCAGCGGTCCTTGCACTTGCCCTGCTTACCGGCTTGGTAGAGCGCTTGCACTTCGCCTTGGGACAGAGCGCGGTTGAAGAGTTCGATTTCGTCGAGGTCGCCGGCGAAGAAGGTCTGACCGAACGCGGGATCGCGCGCGCCGATCCAGAGGTCGGAACTTGACGAAAGCGTGCCCTGGTGCGGCGTCGGGTCTTTGGTGACGCCCACACCGTCGACGTACATGACGAGGCCGGTTGGCGAATCGCGATCGACGGTGACCGCGAGGTGGTGCCACTGGCCGTCAGCGACGAGTCCGGTGCGCGGGTAATTGGTAAATCCCGCACCGTCGCCAAGCTGGAAACCAAGCGTACCGGTGCCGAGGAACATGGAGAAACCGCGCGACCCGCCGGTGGTGCTGCGTTTGTCGAGCATCACGTGGATGCCGCTGGTCGCGAGCGAACGCACCCAGAGGTCGGCGCTGAAGTCGCCGGTGCCGAAATTGTGCTGCGCGGCGCTGGGCACGCGGATGGAATCACCGGCGCCGTTGAAATGGCGGGCTGCGAGCACCATACCGGCAGTCGTGGTGGTGCCGTTGAAGTTGCCGTCGCGGTCCCAGACGATTTCCTCCGCCTTCGTGGCAGCGGCGGCTTCATCGAGCGGGTACCACGCGGTCATTCCGCGCGGCGGCGCGAGGCACTTCTCGGAGCAGCCGACCTCGACGTCGCCGATTTCGGTTTTGTCGCTGGTCGAATACACGCCGTTGAGGTCGACGATCACGCTGTTGGTCACGTCGCCACCGGTGCAGGGGAGACTTTGCAAACCATAAACCGCGAGCGGCCAGAATTGCAGCGCGTCGCCCGTGGCCCAGACGTTTCCGTCGCGGTCGTAGTCAACGCCACCGGCGGAGTTGGTGCCGTCCGGGCCGGTGTCGCCAAGTTTGAAGCTGAAGGCGCTGGGCACCCACACGCCGCTGGTGGTCTGGCGATATTCGAGCACCTGCGCGTAGTGGGCGGCGGGCCAGGTGTCGAAGGACATGCCGCGTTCGGCGATGAGCATGCAGCCCGTCTGACTGAACGCGATGTCCGCGGGCGGGCTGGACATGGGAATGCTGAAACCACCGGGCATGGGCGGCAGCGCGATTTCCTGGACGGCAGTCCCGGAGAACGAACCGCCGACGAGCGCGATCGACCAGATGGTGTTGGTCACGCTCGCGGAGACGTTGCTGAAGTCCTCCGCCCACACGCCGTAGTAGAGGCGGTTGTTGTAGACCTGCAAACCCCAGACGCGTTCGCCGAGCGGAACGAAGCCGGGCACATCGCCGCCCTCGGCGGCGCACGATGCGGAGATCGTGCCGGTGGCGTGGTCGAAGGTGCCGAGGCACGCACCGGTGCTGTCGAGCCGGTAGATGCGACCATCCTCCATGTTGCTCACGAAGAACTGGTCGTAGGGCCCGTGGTAGCAGATGTTGCCGAGCGCGGGGCCGGTGTTGGGCAGATTGGCAAAAACACTTATCGCTCCGGTTGATGCGTCAAGCTTGTAGACCGAGCCCCAGTCTCGCGCCGCCCACCGAGCCGAGCGTATCGAACGCGTAGCACGTGCTCGCGGTGACATACGCGTGGCCGCGGACGTCGAGCGCGACGCCGAAGACGCTGCCGAGATTGGCGCGGGTCCACGACGGGTGGCTGTAGCGCGTGTTGGTGCGCGGGGTCCAGTTCGTGTTGATCGGCGCGAGGTTGCGGTTCTTGATGTCGATCATCACGACGACGGGGTCGGTGATGATCTGCGAGTTTTCCGTGGCGACCGCGACCTCATCGGTGAACAACGACGCGTAGGCCTGGTCGGAGTAGGTGGGCGTGCGATCGTCGCACCGGCCTGGGCATTGGCAGGTTTCCTCCGGGGGCAGGGATTCGGATCGCAGTCGACGTTCCGTCACCTGGTAGATGCCGAAGAGCTCGTGTTCGCACTCGTTTGCGGTCGCGCCGTGCACTGCCAGTTACCCGGCATCGACTGGTAGCAGCAGGCGCCGATCGACTGCGGCGGGCAGGGGCCGTCGGTGCAGACGGTTGGTGCCGCTGGTAGGTGCCGGCGAAGGCCGTTGGCGGCAAACGTCGCTGGCTCGTCACGGTGCAGCTGACGCCGGAGGGCACGGTCGATGTAGCAGCATGCGCCTATTCCGGGTTGAAGTCGTCGCAGCGGTCGCCGTGGACGGCGCACTTCGTGGTGCCGCTCGCCGTAGGAGAGTTGTTCGCCGGCGACTTCACAGATGAAGGCCTCGGTCGTCTCGGTGCAGGTGCTGCTGCCCATGTCGGACCGACAGCGGCGCAGCATTCTACGCCGAGTTCGTCGTCGTTCGAACGTGCACGGATCGCAGGTATACTCCTGGCTCACGCCGTCCGCGCCCAGCGCGGTGACGAGTTCGCACTTGTTGACGCCGTCGGGGCATACGCCCGCGCAGTACACGCCGTCCGGTCCCACCGCGGGCCGGCATTCATCGGCGCCGGGCAGGACGCAGTTGCAGCCGTCGCCGTGGAAATCCCCGGCGCCGGGAAAGCTCTCGTAGATCACGCTGGGCGTGCAGGCCTCAGCCGGGTCCGGACACACGCCGTCGCAACGCTTCACGCACGTTCCCGGGCAGTCCGCGTTGCACTGCTCGACGTAGACGCACTCGTTCGGTTCCTCCGGCTGCACGCAGTCGCAGGTGTAGTTGATCGTGCCGTCGAGATTCCCGTGTCCGATCAGGCGGCACTCGCCGCCGGGGGGCACCGGGCAGGCGGGATCGGGCGTACAGGAAAACTCCAGCGTCGCGGGATCGAGCAGCAGGTGGCAGCCTGCCGGCGTGTCGCACGCACAGCAGGCGACCTCGAGAAAGTGCCCGGCGGCGTCGGCGCGGATCTCCTTGGGAAAGCAGGTTTCGTCGGGCACGCCGCACTCGCCCGCGCAGCTCAGGCCGTCCGGCGCCACGCCGCAGGCATCCTGCGGCTGGGCCAAGGCTCTGCCGCCGGACCACGCTCCGAACACCACCAGTGCAGCCACCCAGGTCCACGTTTTGACTTTTGCATGCGTACTCATGATGCGCGTACTCCCTCGGCCGCTGCTGCGGCGCGTGCATCCGCGCGCGCCCAAGCATTTCGCGGCCATCTTGTAGATATGGAATCCGGCCATGCGACCCTATGGAGACTCCGTCCCAGCCAGGCCGAATCTCCAGGTTGCGGGCGGAAAATCTGCTGTGGAGCCAAGGCGACGCGCCGCAATGGCCCCCGGCGCGATGCGACGTTGGGCGACGCAAGTTGCGTCCGAGCATGCACTTAGGGTTTGCAGACGCGCGAACAGTAAAACGCGGCCCCATCAGAGGGCGGGGCGCAAAGATCCGTAGACCGCCCGCACCAATTACGAGCGACGGTCGATGCACTCGCTACGAACAGAACAGTAGATCAGGAGAGAGGTGAGCAGGGGACTACCAACCAGACGGCTGGCGAGAAGGGGGCGCCCAAACCAACCAATCCTCCGCGTTCTCCGCCGTGAAGATCCCCTTCGACTTGTGACCTGTGGCCTTCGACCTGCGACCTTCGACCTGCGACCTTTGACCAACCCCGCCTACGCCAGATGCACCCCGACGATCGTGATGTCATCCCCCTGCGGCAGACCCGCGCCGTGACGCCGCACGTCGTTCCTTAGCGACTCGATCAGCTTGCGCGGCTCGAGATGCGTCGCCTCCCCCAAGAGACGCGTCACCCGCGCCGTGCCGTACAGTTCGTCCTCGCGGCTGTTCGCTTCGATCACCCCGTCCGTGTACGAAACCAGCGTGCACGGGGCTTTGCCCAGCTCGAACCGCGTCGTGTGGTAGCACGCGTCGTCGATCACCCCGAGCGGATAATCCGGCTCCGCCTCCAGCGTCTCCACCGGCGTGCCGGTCCGCACGATGTGCGGCAGGTGGTGGCCCGCCACCCCCAACTCCAACGTCCGCTCCACCGGATCGATGATCCCGATCAGGCACGTCACGAACTTCGACGCGTCCGTGTTCACCGCGATCAACGCGTTCCACTCGTTCATCAGCTCCGCCAGCGGCCGGCCCGTCGGCAGCGTCATCCGCACCGCCGCCTGCAGGTTCGCCATCAGCAGCGACGCAGCCACCCCCTCGCCCGCGACGTCCGCGACGATGAACGCGAGCCGTGCGCCCGTCAGCTCGACGAAATCGTAGTAATCCCCGCTGACATGGTTGCCGGGGTCGTTCAGCGCCTCCACCTGGATGTCCGCACGCTGCGGGCGCTTCTTGGGAAACAGACCGTTCTGGATCTGCCGGGCCATCGCCATCTCGTGCTCGAGGTGCAGCTTGAGCTTTTGCTCCTCGAGCAACTGCGCGTTGATCAGTCCCGTCGTCACCAGCCGCGCAATCCCTGCGAGAAAGTCGATGTCCTCCTTGCTGTACGTCGTGCCGCTCGTGACCCGATCGCCGTAGATCACCCCGAGGTTGCGCTCCCCCGAGAGCAGCGGCACGCACATCGCCGAGCGGATGTTGTTCCGCACGATGCTGATCGTCGGATCGATCGGCCCGTCGGCGGTGTCGTTCACGATGACACGTTCGCCGTGGGTGAGCGCGGAGCTGAGGATCGTGCGGCTGACGGTCAGCTCGCCCTCGCGGCCGCGCAGGTTGCGCACCACCGGCCAGTCCACCATGTTGCCCGAGGCCTGCCGCACCGCGATCGCGCCGCGCTCGAATCGGAGCATGTCGAAGCACACGTCCATCGCGTCGCTGAGCAGCTCGTCGCGGTCGCGCAGCCGCGTCAGGCGGTCGGTGAGATCGTAGAGGTTCTGCAGCCGGCGCTGGGAAAGCTCGTCCTCGCGGACGGTGCCGCGGTAGGTGGTGGGGGCCTGCGACGGGCGATCGTCGGCGATGACCACGCTCGTCATGAGTGCCGACGCGCTGGCGTCATCGTGAAAGACGATCGATGCGCTGCCGATGAGAATCCGGTCGCCGGGAGCCAGCGCCGCGCTCGGCGCCGGCTGATCGTTGATGTACGTGCCGTTCTTGCTCCCCAGGTCGGTGAGCGTGTAGCAGCCCTGGTCCCAGCGGATCGAGCAGTGCTGCCGCGACGCGCCCAAGTCGTCGAGCGGAATGTCACAACCGGGGTCGCGGCCGAGAATGACCGTGCCCTCGCCCAGGCGGTGGGTCCGCGTGCGTCCCTGCGCGTTTGTGATCACCAGTTCAGCCACGATCGGTCTCGACGGTCCGGTGGGGGAAATGTCCACATCCAGCTACTGGAAAACAGTGGCATACTCATTTACGCCGCGCGGACTGCACTGCTCGAGAGCAGTGGCACACCTCTGCGGGACTACGGTTTCTCGTTGCAGGTGCAGACGAAGAGGCCGCAGCCCGGACAGCCCTCGCCGTACTTTTTCCGCACCGCCTCGGTCAGGTTCACGCCCTCGACGTTCGCGATCGTCGTTACCCACGCGAGCACGTCGGCGAACTCGCCCTCCTTCTCGGCGTGCGTTCCCTCGCGGATGGCCGCCGCCAGTTCGCCCACCTCCTCGCACAACCACAGAAACGTCGCCGTGCTGCCTCGGGCCCGATCCTTCTCGCCGTACATGCGATCGATCAGCCCCTGAAAATCGTCAAACGTCAACGCCATGCCGAGTTTCCTTCGATATCCAGCGGCCCTGTTCAGCCGGGCATTATACCGCCGCGGGTCGAAAACGCTGCACCACCGCTACCTGCGCGGTTCATGCACGCGGGACCTCCAGCGCGTCCATCAGCCGCACCAGCGTCTCCAACTGAACCGCCGCCGGCGCCGACCACACCAGAAAGAACAGCGCCTCACGCACGTGCCGCTGGATCGGACGCGACAGGAGAAAACCACTGCCCTTCGAGAGCGTCAGCGCCGCCAGCGCCAAACGCATCAGCAACTCGTTGACCGCGATGCGGATGTCCGTCGAGGGCGCCTCGTAGGCCGGATCGTCCGTCTGCGCCGCGGCGCCGTAGAGCTGCGCCCGCACCGCCTCGTACCGCGCGGTCAGCGGCTCGATCACGTCGATGAAGTGCGTGCGAATGCCCGGCCGCAACTGCGCAATGAACGCGGCGAGCGCGTCCGCCACCCCCATCCCGCAAGCACTCGTCACCAGCGGCTTCACCGGCGTACGCAGCGCGAGCACTTTCTCCGCCGGTCCGCGCAGCATCTCATCGGGCTCGACGCGAAAATCAGTGCAGTGCACGCTGCTCGTCCGCGACGCGTTCAGCGTGAACAGCGGCTCCGGCTTGTCCACGCTCAGCCCCTCGCGATCCGTCGGCACCGCCGCCAGAATCTGATTGCCGTCCGCCAGCACGGCGCCGGTGACGATCCACGCGGCACGCTCCGCGCCCGTGGCCCAGGGCATCATGCCGTTCAGCCGGTACCCGTCGCCCTCCGGCTCGGCCCGCATGAGCTGGCCGCCGCCGCGCATCGACGTCGTCAACTGCGCGATGCCCACCGTCGTGTAGAACGCCCCGCGCGCCAGCGGCGGCAGCAACCGCTCCTTCAACGCCTCGTTGCCCGATGTCGCGATGAGCTCCACCGCGCCGTCCCGCTGTGTGCTGATCAGCGCTGTGCTCACGCAGCCAGCTGCCAGCGCCGCGTAGGCCCGGAGCAGGTCGCCGTGCGCGAGCGGATCGCCGCCGTAGCGGGCCGGAATGTTCCACCGCCAGCCACCCGCCGCCGCCATCCGCTCGATCGATTTCTCCGGCCAGGCGCCGCTCGCGTCGTATTCCTGCCCGAATTCGTCCAGGGCGCGGGTCAGCTCGGCTCGTTGTTCCTCGGTATGCGCAGCCATGGCCCGATTGTAGCGATAGACCCCCACCCCCGCGACCGCACGCCCCTAGATCAGGGCGCGAATGTCGACGTTCAGAGCCTTGGCGACGCGCTTCAGCGTGCGGAGCGTGGTGTGATCGCACTTGCGCTCGATTCGGGAGATCTGCGACTGGGGGATGTTGAGCTTGTCGCCGAGCTGCTTCTGGGTGAGGCCCTGGGCCTTGCGGGCGGCGGCGATGCGTTCGCCGGCGAGTTGCAGGCCGAACGCATCGGCATCCACCCAGGTGCTGTCGTCGGCGTCGAGCGCGGCGACGGCCCCGCGCGCAAGCTCGGCCATCTGCAGGCGCTCGTACTCTTCGATCGGCACGATCACGTGCGTGGCTCGGCCGTTTTCGACGATCAGGCGATGGTCGCCGAATGCGCGTCGCTGCGGTCCGCTGACTGCCGTCGTGCGGTTGCCGTTCAGGCTTCGGGTTCCGCTTTCGCGGCGCTGCCGGGAGCGGGTCTTGGCGGAAGTCTTCGACATTCGATCACCCGTACGAGTTCGCGGGCCGGATTGAACTGGATCACGGCCATGCCGGTGACGCCGAACCGAAAGCAGCGGAGCATGTACCGGCTGACACTTGGATCGGACAACGCGACGGAGTATTCAAACGGGTCCGCGCGAACACGCTGAAGCGTCTCATAGAACGCATTGACCTCGGCGTCCGTGCAGTTGTGGCGCAGAAACGACGCGGCCTTGTCGCGCAGCTCCACCTTGCAGCGCATGACGTTGCTCCCCGGCGACGCATCGCCCAGGACAGGTCATCCCGCCAGAAATGTGGAACGCGCGTCCGGCTGTTCGCTTGTCGCGAACGCCGCATCCCTCCGGCGCCCCACACCGCAAGGCCCGAGGTACCGCAGCCACACGCGTGGCCCACATTCAGTGTATATCATATTTGATATATTGGCAAGGCCGCCGCCCCGCTCCTGCGCGTGTCGCCCACCCGCCTCGGCGGTTGACGCATCTGTCATGCCTACCTACGCTTACGCGCTTCTGGCGGTGTCCGGCGCGGCGCCGCGGTGACTTCCGTGTGGGGTTTGCATTCATGGCCATCAAGATCGGTTTCAGCACGTCGGTCTGTCCCGACTGGGACATTCACGCCATCGTCGAACACGCGAACGAAATGGGGTTCTACGGAGTCGAACTCGGCACGGTGCGCGACGAAATGCACCTGCCCGCCGCCGAAGACCTCCAGAGCGACAAGGACATCGACGCCGTACGCAAGCTGTTCGAGGACAACAGCGTCGAACTCGTGTCGCTGGTGAGCATCTACGCGTTCGACGCGAAGGAGCCGCACATCCGCCGGCGGAGCTTCGAACGCACGGTGGAGAACATCGAGCTGGCCGAGAAGCTCGGCTGTCGCCTCGTGCGCCTGCCGCTCGGCGCGCCGGTCGGCCGCGAGCCGGTCGAGCAGTGTCTGGCCCGGCAGGTGCCGCACCTGTCCGAGCTCGCGCGGATCGCGTCGCGCAAAAAAGTTACCCTGCTGGCGACGAACTCGCCCGGGTTCCCCAGTTCGCGGGCCGTATGGTTCGAGGTGGACGGCGTTTCGCATCCCGGGCTGCGCGCGGCGTGGAACCCGGTGCTGGGGATGAGCTGCGGCGAGGCCAGCACCGTCGCGGTGCCGCGGCTCGGCGCACGGATCCGGCAGATCCAGGCGGCTGACGCTTCGTTCAATCCGGACGGACGCTTCGTCGCGTATCAGCCGATCGGCTCCGGGGCGATCAACTACGACAAGACCATCGACCTGCTCAAGGGCCTGCTGTTCGACGGCTACCTCATGCTCGACTGGCCGCAGGTTCGCGCTGAGAACATCCCTGGCCCGCAGGAAGCGCTGCCGGCTGCCCTGAACCACCTGCTCGAGCGGATCAAGCTCGTCGAGCCTGAGTTGACGGCGTACAAGAAGGACAAGAACGCGCCGAACTATGCAGCCGCGAAGCCGGCGTTCGTCCAGCGGCAGGTGGCGAAGGCTGCCGTCGCCGAGGGCGGCGATGACGCCGCGGAAGCTGGGGAGGCGGACGCGGGCGGCGGCGACGTGAAGCCGCGCGTGGCCAAGGGGGGGGATCCAAAGATCGCGGCGTTGGTTGCGGAAGCGGTGCGGAAGGTGCGGGCGGCGCGGGCGGCCCGGGGCGGGTAGGCAGCCATCCATCTCATCCCAGGTGACGACGCCGGTTGGGGACGGGGCCGGCGAGGCGTGGCCTGTTGCGCGCCACGTGGGGTCATCGCTTGAATAGGGAAATCCATTATGACGGCGTCTTGGTGTACGGCGGCGGAAGTCGGCTTTATCGCGCTTGCGGCGGCGTTGTGCGCACTGCAAGCGTTTGCAGGCGCGCTGCGCACGAGCCGGCGCTATCGCCTCGCGTGGACCATGCCTGAAGCGCTGGCTGAGCCGCCGACACCGAGTGCCGCCGTTCAATCAAGTACGACGGTGCTGGCGTGGGCGGCGCTGCTGCTGGGCGCGTTACTCGTGGTTACAGCGACACCCTCGTGGCACTCATCGGTATGGCGCGGCGTTGTTCTGGCGGCGGGCGCCTTCGCTTGCGGTGGTACTGTATTTCGCAATTTGCAGAGTGCCTGGTCCCCGGTGCGCGCGACACTCGGCGCTGCGTTCATTACAATTGGGGCATGTTTTCTAATAAACATTGTGCTCGGTTTGCCGCAAGCGGTATCAGGGCAATGGGGCGCGCTGGTGGTCGCGTGCGCATGTTCAGTGGCACTGTGGACGTGGCTCGCGGGTGTCTGGCGGCAGCAACTCGAGGGCGACAAGGCGTGGACGGCCGCGGGCCGCATGATTTCCCTCACCGAGGCGCTCGCGGCTGGCAATGCTGCAATTGGGTTGTTTGCCGCATTTTGGCTTTGTTCATTACCTTCCGCAAACCAACGTCCGAGTAGGTTTTTCAGCGTGACTGTCGTTGCCCTGCTGGTTGGGGCACTCGGTGCCGGCCAGTTGCGCTGGCGAAACTTCCGATTTGTGATTTTGCTTATCGCCGGACTTTCGTGTATGTTGGTATTAACCATTCTTCAGTAGGGGCCAGTGAGAAGAAGACGGTGGGTACCACACGAACGCAGCGGTTGATCCGCCTGCTGCAGATGCTGCAGTCGGGAAGGAAATACGATGCGGGTGCGTTGGCCGATGATTTGCGCATTTCCCGGCGTACGTTATTCCGCGATCTGAACATGCTCTCGGCAGCGGGAGTGCCGTACGGCTACGACAAGAAATCGCAGCGGTACTCGATCGCGCCGGACTACTTCCTGGCCCCGATCAACCTCACCGTCGAGGAGGCCTACGGCCTCATGCTCTCGCTGCGCAAGCTCACGGTGGAGCGCGTCCATCCCGCGTACGCCCAAGCCACCGAGGCCGCGATGAAGATCGAGGCCAGCCTCCCCGCACGCGTGCGGCAACGCTGCGCGGCGGTGGTCGATCGTATCGCGGTTCGCCCGGCCCCGATGTGCGACGTCGAGGCCATCCGCAGCGAAATCGACACGATCCAGCGCGCGATGGAGCAGCAGCATAAGCTCGTCGTCCGCTACGACGCGTACACCCAGAACGGCGACGCGGACAGGATCATTCACCCCTACAGCGTCGCGTTCATTCACAACGGGTGGTACCTGGTGGGATACTGCGAAAAGCGCCGCGCCGTCGACCTGTTCAAGATCGATCGCATCGAACGGCTCGTGATCCAGCCCGTCCGGTTCGCCCCCCAGCGCCACTTCGATCTGGACGAATACCTCGGTAACGCCTGGCGGATCGCGCGCGGAAACCAGCGCTACCACGTCAAGATCCGCTTCGCACCGGAGGTCGCCGACGGCGTCGACGAGGTCATCTGGCACAAGACCCAGCGGACCCAGTCGCTGGCCGACGGCGGCCTGCTCTTCGAGGCGGACGTGGACGGCCTCGGCGAGATCGCCTCCTGGGTCCTCGGCTACGGCGAACTGGCCGAAGTTCAGGCACCCGACGAACTCCGCGCCATGGTACGCGAGCGCGCGGCGCGGACAGCCGCCCTCTACGCCCAGCCGGCGGGGTGATCGCTCCGGCCCGTTTGATTCCCTCTCTTTCGGTTTCTGTGCTCACAACCATGCTGGACGCACGGGGCTGTGGTGCTACCCTGCGCGGCAGGTCAGCCGGCGAGCAGGAGGCACGGGCGTGCGCGCAGTGGTCCAGCGGGTTCATGAGGCGAGCGTGGTGGTGGACGGCGCCACCGTGGGGCGGATCAGCGCCGGTCTGCTCGTCTACGTCGGGGTGGCGACCGACGACTCCGCGGAGGACGCGGCGTGGCTCGCGGATAAGGTGCGCTACCTGCGTGTCTTCCCCGATGACGCGAAGCCGCTGAACCGGGACGTGGTCGAGGCGGGCGGCGCGGTGCTGGCGGTGAGCGCGTTCACGACGCTGGCGGACGCGCGCAAGGGCCGGCGTCCCGCGCTCGTGGCGGCTGCGAGTCCCGAGCAGGCGCTGGCGCTCTTCGAGACGTTCCGCGACCGGTTGGCTGGGGCGGGCGTGCGCGTGGCGGAGGGGCGGTTCCGGGCGCACATGGACGTGGCCAGCGTGAACGACGGGCCGATCTGCGTGCTGCTCGACTCGCGCCGGCAGTTCTGACGGTTGCCTTTCCGGCGGCGATTCCAGTGCTGAAAAAGAGGATTTTTTGCGCTTGCATCCGTTGGGTTAATCATGTAACTTAATGGTTACATATGACGCCTGAGTCGATGGACGCGATCTTCGCGGCACTGGCCCACGCGGGACGGAGGCGCATCCTGGATATCCTCAAGGAACGCCCCGGCTCCACGGTGGGGGAGGTGTGCGCGAGCTTCGCGACGAGCCGCATCGCGGCGCTGAAAAATCTCAAGGTGCTGGAAGAGGCCGGGCTGGTTGCTTCCGAACGGGTGGGACGCACGCGGCGTCTGTTCCTCAACGCCGTGCCCATTCAGATGATCTATGAGCGCTGGATGACGCAGTACAGCGCGCTGTGGGCCGAGCGCCTGACGTCCATCAAGTACCGCGTGGAGCACGCGGACGCAGGTGCGGGCCCGGTCATACGCAACACAAAACGCAGGAAGAAGGAACTGCACGATGGCTGAGACGATTCGCAGTGTTTCCAGGGTCTTCATTCGCGGGACGGTGGAGCAGGTGTGGCGGGAGATCACCCGGACCGACGCGGTGCAGAAGTGCATGTTCGACATGCGCCTGCACACGCCGGGCCTCGCGGTCGGCGCGCCGATCCGCATGCGCAGCGCGGACGGCAAGTACACCGGCGTGGTGGGCGAAGTGCTCGAGTTCGATCCGCCGCGCCGCTACGCGCACACCTTCAAGTTCACCAACTTCGACGATCCGCCGTGCAAGGTGATCTACGACCTGCAGGAAGTGGCGGGCGGCGTGGAGTTCACCCTGACCTGCGCCGACGTGCCGGCCGGTACGAAGACGGCCAAGCGGATGGTGCCGGGCGCGGACATGATCACCAAGACGCTCAAGGCGGTCGTCGAGACCGGGCGGCCAACCTTCGGCACGCGGATGCTCTACGTGCTCTTCAAGCTCCTGGCGCCGCTGACGCCGAAGAAGTGCCTGAGCTCGAACTGGCCGTGAAGCGAAGTCGAACGCGGTCGCGGACGCGGAGCGCCGCACGGTGGTCCAGGGACGGGTGACGTCGAATCGAAACACGCACAGGAGAATGGACATGGGCCGGAGTATCGTCGCAGTGCTGGTGGGGATGGTCGTGTGGGCGGTGTTGTGGGTGAGCGGAAACGCGGGACTCCGCGCGCTCATGCCGGATGCGTTCGATCCGGAGGGGACGACGCAGAGCGGTGCGGCGCTGGCGCTCATCCTGGTGGAGAGCGTGGTGCTATCGGTGCTGGCGGGCTACGTGACCGCTGCGCTGGCGCGGCGGAGGATGGTAACGCATGCGGTCGTGCTCGGCTTCATCCAGCTCGTCCTGGGCATCATGGTCCAGGTCTCGGTGTGGGAGCGGATGCCGTTGTGGTATCACCTGAGTTTCCTGGCGTTGCTGATCCCGGCCAACGTGCTCGGTGGCGTCTGGCGCGTCGGGGGTACCGGGCAGGCGCGTCGCGAGCCAACGGTCGTCGCCGGGTAGCCGGGTGGAGAGTGCGTTCGCAAGCAACGTCAGTCGGCGCCGTCGAGCCGCGCCTGCAGGCGTTGTCTGACTTCAGGCCACTCATCCTCGAGAATCGTGTAGTAGACGCTGTGACGGTAGGTGCCGTCGCGGCGAATGCGGTGATTGCGGAGAACACCGTCGCGGTGGGCGCCGAGCCGCTCGATGGCCCGCTGTGAACGCTCGTTCAGATGATCGGTCTTGAAGTACACGCGGATGCAGCGCATGACCTCGAACGCGTGGGTCAGCAGCAGATGCTTGCACTCGGTATTCACGGCGGTGCGCTGGAAGCGCAGGCCATACCACGTCCAGCCGATCTCCAGACCGCGGTGGTCGGAGCGCATGTCGAGGTAGCGCGTCGTGCCCGCAACGTCGCCGCTGGCCAGATCGATCACCGCGAACGCCTGCTGCGGCCCCTCGCCGTACAGCGGCGCCTGCGCTGAGACAATGTAGGCGAGCGCGTCATCGCGCGTGCGGATCGGCGGCCGGCTGAGGTGCCGCCAGATCTCGGCGTCGGCCCCTATGGCGAGCAGTCCGTCGGCATGTCCCTCGTCGAGCCGCTCGACGCGCACGTGGCGACCGGCGAGCACGTGGGGCACGCGGTCGAGCATGTTGCCGTGTGGCTCGGTCATGGGCGGCACCTCGTGCATATTGCGGCGACGAAACGCTCCAGCGCCGGGGGATGCTGGAGCAGGAACAGCGACGGCTCGATCAACTCCAATTCGGAGAGGCGTAGCCGGCCCTCATCGTCGAGCATCGTATCGACTCGGGCGTAGAGCAGCGAGTCGGCGTGCGGCGCCGCGGCGATGACCTGTACGCCGAAGGCCCGTTCGGCGTCGGTGAGCGGCGTCGCGGCGGACACGCTCTCCACGCCGTCGGCGAACCTCGGCGATTTCGTCACCGCGTGGGTGAACGCGCCATCAATCCAGATCAGGGCGCGCTCGCCGCCCGATTCGACCCGGCGCAGGTACGGCTGGATCATCACGTCCGCGTCCGCGGCGAGTCCGTCCAGGCATTGCTGGCCCGCGGCGATGTCGCTCCGCGTGAACCGGTGCGTGCGGTGTGAGCCGGCGGAGACCGCGGGCTTGATGACGACTGCGCTCCAGGCGCGTTCGTACAGCAGGCTGTGCAGGTCCACCGGTTGCCCGCGCTCGACCCAGGCGGTCGGTACGATGTGCACACCGGCGTGCTCCAGGTCGCGCAGGTACTGCTTGTGCAGGTTCCACTCGATGACCGGCAGCGGATTGAGCAGATGCGTGGCGGCGGCTGTGCGGTGCAGCCAGTCGCGGAAGGCCGCGGGTGCGTGGTAGTAGTTCCACGTGGAGCGCAGGACGCAGAGGTCGAAGTCGGCCGCGGCGGGCGCATTGCCGTTGTGGTCCCAGGGGAGCATGCGGGCGTCGGCGCCGGCGGCGCGAAGAGCGCTTACCAGCAGCGTCTCGTCCGGATCGGGTTCGGGGAGAACGCGGCAGGTGGCGAGTGCGATGCTTGGGGTTTTGGGCATGGTGGTTTCGGTGGCTGTTGCGCTTGCGGCGCCAGTTCATTCGTAGGTCGCTTGATTGCTCATTTTGCCTATCGGCTGCACGCTTGTCTCATGGCCTACATGCTCAGCCCGCTCGCTTGCGCTCGCGGCTCGGATCGGTATGGGTTCATCGGACGCGGATTGACCGCTGCGTTCGGGGTACGACCTGACCGACGCACTTCGCGGGCACCTGGCGCTGCTGCATTTCCAGCATGAGGGCGTCCAGCCGGTCGGCGGCGAGGCTGATGAGGAGTCCGCCGGACGTCTGTGCGTCCGCCAGCAGGTGGACGAGCGTCTCATCCGCGCAGGCGACCTCCAGGCGTTCGCCCAGAAAGGCCAGCGTGGCCTTGTCCGTACGCGTGAGTACACCCTGTTTCGCGAGGTCGTATGCCTGCTGCATCAGCGGTACCGCGCCCGCTTCGATCTCCACCGTGACGCCGGAGGCCTCCGCGACTTCGAACGCGTGGCCGAGCAGGCCGAAGCCGGTGATATCGGTGCAGGCGTTGACGCCGACGGCCAGCATGGCGGCGCAGGCGTCGCGGTTGAGCGTGGTCATGACCGCGATGCACTCAGACAGGTCGCTCTCGGCGATCAGTTCGCGTTTGGCGGCGCTGGTGAGCGTCCCGCTGCCGATCGGCTTGGTGAGGACCAGCGCGTCACCCGGTTGAGCGCCCCCGTTGGTGACGACGCGGTCGGGATGGACGGTGCCGGTGACCGCGAGTCCGTACTTGATCTCGGCGTCGCGGACGCTGTGTCCGCCGACGATGACGGCGCCGGCGGCTGCCACCTGTTCGGCCCCGCCGCGGAGGATGGCGTTGAGTATTTCGCCGGGCAGTTCCTTGTCGGGGAAGCCGACGATGTTGAGGGCGGTGATGGGGGTTCCGCCCATGGCGTAGACGTCGGAGAGGCTGTTGGTGGCTGCGATGCGGCCGAACGCCACCGGGTCGTCCACCAGTGGAGGAAAGAAATCCACCGTCTGCACGATGGCCGTGTCGGCGCTGACGCGGTAGACGCCGGCGTCCTCAAAATGTTCCGGTCCGACGATGAGGTTCGGGTGCTGCTGCATGGGCAGATCGCGCAGAACCTGCGCGGTTAGCTCCACGGGGAGCTTGCCGGCTCAACCCGCACAGTTCGCGTAGCTCGTCAGACGGATCTTCCGTCCTGGGGTCATGGTGTGCAGCTTAGCTGGGGGCTGGGTAGTTGCCAACTTGGCGTCCGATAAGCGGTGAGGGGAGGATGCGCTGACGCAGACTCTGGACGCTGCAGCGTGGTCCAGCCGCCGTGTTGCCGGCCCGCTCGCTTGCGCTCGCGGCGCGGATCGTCCGCTCCCTTACGGTCGCGGCTCGGTTATGCCGAAGAGAACGGTAGGGCGATCGCCCGATAATGGAGTGTGCTGCCGGTGTATCTGGACCATTTCAAACTGCGCGAGATGCCGTTTTCCCTGACGCCGGGGACGCGGTTTCTGCATTTCTCGCCGGGCCACCGCTCGGCGATCGATCATCTGCTCTTCGGGATTCGCCAGCACAAGGGCTTCATCGTGCTGGTGGGCGAGGTGGGCTCGGGCAAGACGACGCTCTGCCGGGCGTTGCTGCGCGAGCTGGAGGCCACGTTTCAGACCGCGCTGATCCTGAATCCACGGCTGAGCGAGGGGCAACTGCTGCGCGCGATTCTCAACGAGTTGGGCGTCAGCGACGTGCGCGGCGACCTGCTCGCGATGCGCGACCGGTTGAACGCGCACCTGCTCGAGCAGGCGGCGCGCGGCAACGACGTCGTGCTGATCATCGACGAGGCGCAGACGCTGTCGCCCGCGATGCTGGAGAACATCCGGTTGCTGAGCAACCTGGAGACGGAGGACCGCAAGCTGCTGCAGATCGTGCTGGTGGGCCAGCCGGAGCTGCGGACGCGGTTGAACGACCACCGGCTGCGGCAATTGCGGCAGCGGATCGGCGTGTACTACTACCTGAAGGGGATGGGCCCGGAGGACACCGCCCGCTACGTGGCCCATCGGCTGAGCGTCGCGGGCGCCGGCGAGCATCCGCGGTTCGAGCCGCAGGCGCTGGAGATGGTGCACGAGTTTGCACAGGGAATTCCCCGGCAGGTGAACTCGGCGTGCGACATGGCGCTGTTGGCGGCGTTCAGCCGGGGCGAAGCGGACGTGGGCGTAGCGGCGGTGCGCGGCGCCGTCGAGGAATTGCAGGGGATCGGCCAGTGAGTGTGATCGAGAATGCACTGCGGCGGGCGCAGGACCAGCAGGCGACGCAAGCCGTGCCGCTGCCGTCGCCGGTGGTATTGACTCCGGCTGCTGAGGCGACGGCGCCCAGCCGCCAACCGGCTGCTCCGGCACGGACTGGATCGCGCCGCAGGTACGTGCCGTCCGTGGCGACCGTGATCCTGGTGGTTTTGACCATCGCGACGGTGGTCATCCTGCGTCAGCCGGACTGGGGCCGCGGCTTCCAACGCTGGCTGCCCGTAACGCCGGATCCCGAGGTCGCGGAGATCGTGCCCCGCTACACCGGCGATCTGAGTGCTGCGCCGGCCGGCGCCGTTCCTCCCGCCATGACGCAACCGGCATCGATGACGAAGCCGACCACCCCGAGCGATTCGTTGTACCAGGCGCCGACGGCTGCACCGGTCAAAACCGATGCGGGCACGTCGATCATGTCACCGATGCCGGCGGGACTCACCGGCCTGACCGAGCCCGCAAGTGCGGGTGCGGCACGGGGTAGCAACCCTGCGCGCAGCACTCCAGCGCAGGTCAGCCAGGGTGGTGTGTCCCCGCCGGTGACTGACGTGCAGAGTCGCTTCCGGGTCAGCGGCATCATGCTCAGCGGCCGGACACGGATGGCGGTGATCAACGGCGCGATCGTGGCGGAGGGCGAGCGGATCGAGAATGCGATCGTGCGCGCCGTGGACCGGCAAAGCGTGACGATCGAGATCGGCGGCCGCACCTACCACCTCGGTCTGCGCGGCGCGAACTGAGCCACGTCGGGGAATCACCTCCCCGCGCATACGGCATCACCTGATCGGCAATCACCATTTCCGCGCGGCCCCCGCAACCGGGGTCAATGTCTGTTTTTGTCCGGGCACATCGAATTACACGCCTCCGTGCACGAATAGACGTGGGGCTAGGGTGGGGCGCGGTATACTCGCGTCGCCCAGCCGCACCGCCTGCGGTGACTTTCTTGCTGGGTCGTGGAGCGTTCCGCTGAGCACGCTGGCGCAGAAACCGGAATCGGCGACCGGCCTCGGGGGCATGGCATTGATGCTGTGGTCTCCGCGGCGCGCTTTTGCGCAGGTGGAGGACGTGCCGCGCTACGGCTGGCCGCTCGTCATCCTGCTGGTGGCCGTGACGCTGATCGGCTATGCCACGGTGCAAACGGGCCTGATCGACCGCACGGTGGATCAGCGCGTGCAGCAGCGGATCACGGCGCTGGATGCCACGCAGCGCGACGTGGTGGAGCGCTCGGTGCTGCGCGAGCAGTACGACGCGGTGCGGAAGCAGGGCGACTTCGAACGTGTGCTGCTGCGGATCGCGGCGGTGGTGGCGGAGCCGGCGGGCCTGCTGGTGACGATTCTGCTAATTGCTGCGGTGCTGTTCGGAGCGGTGGCGCTGACCGGGCGGAAGGCGGAATGGCACACGCTGCTGTCGATTGTGGTCTACGCGTCGGCGATCGACGTAATCGGAGCGATCGTGCGGTTCGCGTTGATGCTGCGCTATCACACGCTCGACGTGGATACCTCGTTGAAGCCGCTGGTCGCGGTGCTGATGGCGGGTGGCGAGCCGGGTCGCGTGGAGGTGGCTGCGCTGTCGGGCCTGGCGACGGTGCTGGACCCGTTTCGCCTCTGGTTCTGGGTGGCGGTGCTCATCGGACTGCACGTGACCCGGCAGTTGACGGGTTGGCGCGTGTGGTTGTGGTGCGGACTGTGCGTGGGGGTCGGGACGCTGATACGGACCGTTCTGACCGTAGCGCAGGCCAGCAGCGGAGGGATGTAGGCAGGCGCGCCGGCTGACGCCGTCGCGCGGTCCGGGGACAAGGAACCGCAGTTGGGAAGGCAGTGCTCATGAAGAACCTGCTCATCGGCGTATTGCTCATCGCGGTGGTCGCCGGCCTGTTCGTGCTCAACGGCATGGCGCGGCGCTCGGACGGCACGAGCGTGCTGAACGTGGCCGACCCGGTGGTGATCGACGTGGAAACGGCGGCCCCGGTGGCGTCTGAGATCGTGCGCACGGTGCAGGCGCCCGGCGATGTCGAAGCCTACGACGAGGTGGACATCAGCTCGGAGCTGGTTTCGAAGATCGTGGAGATGCCGGTCGGGTCCGGATCGGAAGTGAAGAAAGACGATCTGCTGTGCCGCCTCGACGATGCCGAGTACCGCGCCCGCGTACTGTCGGCTCAGGCGAACGTGGCGAAGCTGAAGGCGATGGTGCGGCAGGCGCAGGCGGATTTCGAGAAGGCGGACCGGGACTTCAAGCGCTGCATGGGCTTCGCGGAGGACGGCTCGGCGTCGTCGATCGAACTTGCGGATTACCACACGGCGCAGATCGGGGCGGACGCGGTGCTGGAGATGCGTCGCCAGGAACTCGTCGAGGCGGAGGCGATGCTCGAATCGGCGCGCGAGGATCTGGCCAAGACGGTGATCACCGCGCCGATCAGCGGGGTGGTGTCGCAGCTCTTCGCCAAGCAGGGCGAGGTCGTCGTCACCGGAACGATGAACAATCCCGGCACGCGGATCATGGTGGTCAGCGACCTCTCCAAGATGATGGTGCGCTGCCGGGTGGACGAGGGGGATGCGCCGCTGGTTCAGCCGGATCAACCGGCGCGGGTCTACCTGCAGTCCAACACGCGGCGCAGCGTCCCGGGCCGGGTGATGAGCGTCGCGACCGGCGGGACGAAAGCGGTCGGCCGCGACGTCGTGACCTTCGAGGCGCTCGTGATGATCACCGAGGCGGACGAAAGCGTGAAGCCGGGCATGACCGCCAACGTGGAGATCGAAGTGGACCGCCGCGCCGATGCGCTGACCGTGCCCGTGGAGGCCGTCGTCTACCGCAAGCGGCGCGATCTGCCCAAGGAACTCGTCGCCGCGCACGACGAACAGGTCGCGGGCGACGAGGAAGCGGCTGAGCGGAGCGCCCAGTACGTCAAGCTCGTGTTCTGCGTGAACGATGGCAAGGCCGAGGCGCGGCTCGTGGACACGGGGATCAGCGACACGCAGCGGGTCGAGATCGTGGACGGCATTGCCGCCGGGGACCAGGTCGTCACGGGGCCGTATCGCAGTCTGGACCAGTTGGCGGACAAGTCCACGGTGAAGGTGACCAGGGAGATCAAGCCGAGCGAGGAACCGGCTGAGCCGGCGGTAGCGCGGGCGGAGCCGTCGGCGGCGGAGTCGGCGGATGCGGCCACGAATTCGACAGAGTCGGCAGGAACGCAAGAGACCACGCCGGTTGAACATTCCCAGGCGTCAGCCGATTGAGCGCCAGCGCGATGATCGCCACGAACGATAACGCTGCTCAGCAGGTCGTGATCCAGCTCGTGGATCTGCACAAGATCTACCGGGTGGGGACGGAACTGGTGCACGCGCTGCGCGGCGTGTCGCTGTCGATCCGGAAGAACGAGTACGTCGCGATCATGGGGCCCAGCGGTTCGGGCAAGAGCACGATGCTCAACATCCTCGGCTGCCTGGACGTGCCGTCGGATGGGGCCTACCTGCTGGCGGGCCAGGACGTGGCCAAGTTGTCGCAGTCGCGGCTCGCGCGGGTCCGCGGGCGGCAGATCGGCTTCGTGTTCCAGTCGTTCGAGCTGCTGCCGCGCACGACGGCGCTCAAGAACGTCGAGCTGCCGATGACGTACACGCGGGCGCGGCATCGCCGGCGGCGCGCGCTGGACGGGCTTTCGCGGGTCGGGTTGGGGGATCGCATCCACCACCGGCCCAACCAGCTTTCGGGCGGGCAGAAGCAGCGCGTGGCCATCGCCCGGGCGCTGGCCCAGCAGCCCGACATCATCCTGGCCGACGAGCCTACGGGAAATCTCGACAGCGTCACCGGCGACGAGATCATGGACATCTTCGACGCCGTGCACGCCGACGGCCAGACGATCATCATCGTCACGCACGAGGATCACATCGCCGCCCGGTGCCACCGGGTGATCGAACTGAAGGATGGCAACGTGGTGCGCGATGAGGCGACCGGGCGAGCCCCGGACGCCGCGCGCAGGGAGGCGTCGACGGCATCATGAGGCTGCTATACGCCGTCTTGCACATGCTGGTGGCGATACCCGGCGGGGTGGCGCTGATCGGCGGCGCCGTGGTCACCGCGCTCGTGCAGATCTGGGCGAACAAGGTGCGTTCGCTGCTGACGGTGCTGGGGATCATCATCGCGGTGACCTCGATCATCACGGTGGTGTCGCTGACGCAGGGTTTCGGCGACTACGTGACGAATTTTCTGCGCGGGCTGGGTACCAACATGATGGTGTGCTACCCGGAGTGGATCCGCGGACCGCGGGGCGAGTTCCTGCGTCCGGCGGAGCTGTCAATCACGGACATCCAGTCGGTGGATACGCACGCAGACGCTGTGCGGCGCACGTCGCCGGTTGTTTTTCACAATTCCACGGTGGAGTACGGGCGGCGGCAGCTCACCGGCATCAACCTGCGCGGGACGAACGAGCTGTTCCAGCCGATCCGCAACTACTACGTCGACCTGGGGCGGTTCTACGGGCCGGTGGACGTCGAGAACGCTGCGCAGGTCTGCGTCCTCGGCCGGGAGGTGCTGCGCAAGCTGGAATGCGACGAGTCGCTGGTGGGGGACTACATCCACATCGACAGCCAGCGCTTCCAGGTGATCGGGCTGCTGGAGGCCAAGGGCAGCTTCATGGGGGAGAACCAGGACCAGGTGATCTGCGTGCCGTGGACGACCGCGCTGAAGATGTACCCGGAGCAGCGCGACTACCTGGCGTTCTTCGTGGAGGCGGCGGCGGAGGACAAGATCCCGCGGGCCGAGGGGCAGCTCGTGCGGATCCTGCGGCAGCGGCACGGGCTCAAGCCCGGACAGGCCAACGATTTCGGGCTGTTCAAGCAGGACCAGATCCTGCAGGAGTTTCACAAGATCCGCACGATCGCAACGAGCGTGCTGGCGGGCATCGTGAGCATCTCGCTGCTCGTCGGCGGCATCGGCATCATGAACGTGATGCTGGTGAGCGTGGCCGAGCGGACGCGCGAGATCGGGTTGCGCAAGAGCGTCGGCGCGCGCCGGCGCGACATCCTCATGCAGTTCCTCACCGAGTCCGTCGTGCTCAGCACGGTGGGGGGCGCGATCGGCATCGTGCTGGGCTACGGCCTGGCGGCGCTGGCGTCCATGCACCCGAGCATGACCGAGGTGAAGGTGCCGGGCTGGTCGGTGGCGCTGGCGCTGGGCTTCAGCGCGGGCGTGGGCATCTTCTTCGGACTGATGCCGGCGCTGAAGGCGGCGATCATCCATCCGATCGATGCGCTGCGCCACGAGTGACGCCCGCGACCGGATCCCCGTCGGCGAACAGGTGGATGAGCTCCAGCAGCACGCCGATACGATCGCGCCGGTCGAACTTGCGGTAGAGCGCCCGCAGGTGGCTGCGGACGGTGGGCAGGGCGATGCCCAGGTGCTCGGCGAGCTGCTGGTTGGAGTATCCGCGGCACAACAGGCGCAGAGCGGTGAGCTCCTGGCCGGTCAGCCGGTACGCCTGTTCGACGTGCAGCCATTTCACATCGGTCAGCAGTTCGGGAAACATGTCGGGCCTGGCGGAAATTGGCATCGGGTTGCGGACCAACCTCCAACGGGACTCGGTGATCACGGTTGCAGCTCCTTCCAATGCTCCCCCTCCGCCTACAGATACGCCGCTCGACCGCGAAACTTGCGCGCCCTGAAACATAATTTTCGGATCGGCTTTTTGGCGCGGGAGGACTGGCCGCTTCCGGAGAAGTTGCGGCTGGTGGTGGCCAGGTCCGCCGGTCAGCTCCTCAGCGGGCAACGGCGGGTGCTTCAATCAGGCCTTCGGCTTCGGCAATCAGGCCGGCGATCAGGGATTCGTCTCCCTGCCAGTTGAGGTCGTCGAGGTGCTTGACCAGATCGAGGATACGCCGGGCCTCGTCCCTTTCGCCAGCTTGCCACGCCGCCATGGCGTAAAGTGGCAGATCGCTGGCGTAGTGGGGCTGGCAGTCCCCGTGCATCGCGAAGCACTCGCGAAACTCGGTCAGCGCCTCCGCGTAGTGTCCCGTCCGGTAGAGCGCTGCAGCCCTTGTTTTGAGTGTGATCCAGTTGCAGTCCAGCGCGACGGAGTCGGAGGCGTCACGCAGGGCGGCTGCGTATTCCGACGGCTGCAAGTCGGGCGATTTGGCCTTGTTCCACGCGCGGTTTTCCAACTTCACGGCCTGGCGGCGCTGCGCCGTGGCACGGTCCAATGACTCCTGCGTGCGCACACGCTCGAGGGCGTCCGCATCAACCTCGAACGGGGGGGCTGTTTCCGGTGCAGGGCGGCGTGCAGCCGCCAGCGCCCGGCGGGCACTGCAGTCAGCAAGCCAGTCCGCCAGACTCGTTTCCGGAGATGGACGCCAGAGTCGAACACTCATGTCCAGCGAACCGGAAGCAAAGTCGTCGGTCCCGGGAATGAACGCAAGACAAGTGATCATCCCGGTGTGGCCCGCTAACGCCAGCAGCGGCGTGCCGGTGTGCACATCCCAGAGCCGCACCAAGTTGTCGTGACCGCCGGATATCAGCCGGTCACCGGTTGAATTGAATGTGAGTTCCGTCGCCGTGCCGACGTGGCCGGCGAAATAACGCTCCAATGTCCAGTCACCACTACGCCAGATCCTGATGATGCCGTCCGAGGACGTGGTCGCCAGACGCGCGCCATCCGGACTGAATGCGATGCCCATCGTGATGCAGTCGTTCAGCGGCAGCGTTGCGGCGGTTTTTCCATCCGCGAGGTGATGAATGCTGACGCCACCGTCGGCATTGCCGATAACGACCCAGTGGTCGTGGATGGCGGCGGTCACCGCAGGCGAAAGCACTTCACGTGATTGCGTAATCGTGCCATCCAGTCCGATCACGTACACGCCGCTGCGGGCGGTGGCGCAGATTATCTGATCGTCGTGCCGTCCGAAGGCAAGCCCAACAACGCGGGAACCGTCGGTACAGAACACACTCCGCACAGTGCGCTCAACAATATCCCACAGATAGATCGCGCCTTCGTCCGTGGCTGCGGCGAGCCGCCGGCCGTCGCGCGAGAACGCCAGCTCGGCGAGCCGAAAGGGGTGGTCCAGCGCCGCATACTGCCTGCCGGTGGGCATGTCATACAGGGCGACCGTGCAGTCCTTTGAGCCCGTGGCGAGCGTGCCTCCGTCCGGGCTTACCGCCAGCGCGGTGATGAGGTCGGCGTGGCTGCGCCGTACATCGCGCTCGGTTCCGGGCGGCGGCCAGAAACGCACGGTGCCATCCACGCTGCTGGAGGCGACGAGGTCACCGGTGGGACTGTACGCTACGCAGCGGATCTCCGCGCTGTGACCCTGCAGGGTGACGAGCGAAGGGGATTGTCCGGGCCGCCAGTGCAGGAGCTGGCCGTTGTAGAGCCCGATCGTGACGCAGGTGCCGTCGGGGCTGAACGCCACTGCGGATGGTGGGGCAGGCAGGTCAATGATCTCATCGATGGGTACAAGCGTATCGGCATCCCAGAGTCGCACTGCCCGATCCAGTCCGGCTGAGACCAAACGCCGACACGATCGGTCCACGGCCAGGTCCGCCACGTTGTCGTCATGGATGACGACATCGTCGCCGTCCGCCAGCGCGCCGGTGTCGAGGTTCCAGGTGCGCAGATGGCGATCCACACCGGCGACAGCCAGAGCCTTGTCGTTGCGAACGAATGCCAGTCCGGCGATGGGCCACGCGTTGCGCCGGTCGTCGGAGAATACCGGTTTCTGGGAAGGCCAGGAGATGACTGCGACATTGCCGCTCGTGTCGCCCGCCGCGAGCAGGTCGCCAGCCGCGTTCCACGCCACCCGCACAATCGAACTGTTGGTTGCAATGGAGACGGGTTGGGAGCTGCCCGTCGTCAGATCCCACGCGTACAGGTGTCCGCCGGTGTCGCCCGAAATGAGCATATCCCCACGCGGATGAAAGGCGAGGGCCCAGCAACTGTCGCCACCGGCATTGAGTTTGCAGACCGTCTCGCCAGTTGCAACATTGCGCACTGTGATCGCGCCGTCGGCCAGACTCGTGGCGAGGCGTGTGCCGTCGGGGCTGAATGTGATCGCCTGCGCTTCTGATCGTGAGCCGGCGTAGACGGCCAAGGCGTCGTCCGTGCGCGCCTGCAGGAAATGCCAGGGCCAGTCGCGCTGACGCGGCGCGATGGCCGCCAGCCGGGTGCGGGCATCCACCGGATCGTGCAGCTTGATGGCGCTGTCAGCCGCCGCGAGGTTGCCGAGGTAGCTCTGCCATTCGGCGTTGACCTGGGCGCTTTGGGCGTCCGCCCGCAGGCGGGTCATGGCGACGAGCCCGATCGCCAGCACCAGGACGGAAGCGAACGCGACGGTGGCTGCCACCCGGTGGCGGCGCAGCGTCTTGCGCAGCACGTACCAACTGCTGTCGCGGCGCGCGTCAATGGCCTCACCCGCGCGGTAGTGCCGTAGATCCTGGGCCAGGGCGTCGGCAGTCGCGTAACGGCGGGCGGGGTCCTTCTCCAGACACTTGAGTACGATGGTCTCCAGATCCGTGTCGAGAGCGCGGTCAAGCTTCGAGGGTTGCAGGGGCGGCGTCTCGGCAATGTTGCGAAACACGCCCGTGTATGAGCCCTTCACGTCGTAGGGAAAGGTGCCCGTGAGCATTTGGAAAAGCAGTACGCCCAGGGTGTAGATATCGGAACGCACCTCGATGTCCGCCGGGCGGCCGGTGATGTGCTCCGGCGACATGTAGGCGAGCGTGCCGAGCACCTGGCCCTCGAGGGAGATGTCCGTGCGGTCGATGGATTCCTCAGCCGGGCTGGCGAGCTTGGCCAGGCCGAAGTCCAGCACGTGGGGGTGACCTTCCGCATCGACAAGAATGTTGGAGGGCTTCAGGTCGCGGTGGATGATCCCGCGCCGGTGGGCATGGTTGACGGCATCCACGATCCGGGTGAAGAGCTCGACCTTGCCGGCGGCGCTCGGGGCATGGTTGCGGACGTACGCATCGAGGTGCTCGCCCGCAATGTAGTCCATGACGATGTGCAGGTGCCCCCCGTGCATGCCGGAATCGTGCACGGTGACGATGGCGGGATGGCGCAGCCGCGCCGCCAGTTCCACTTCGCGTTCAAAGCGGCGCCGGGCGCCCGGCCGGGCAGTGGCTTCGCGGTCGAGTACCTTGACGGCGACGTGGCGGCGGGTCGATTCCTGGTAGGCCTCGTAGACCGTGCCCTGCCCGCCCCGTCGAATCCGGCGGTCGATGCGGTATCCAGGGATCGTCGGGCAGGCCGCGTCCAGATCGCATGCGGCGTCCACGCCAGCGGTAGCGCCGGCGATTGCGGACGGATGCCGCCGCGCGACGGCGCGGACTTCGTCCGCAAATGCAATATCCCCGACCACGGCGCGGAGCCGGTCGGCGCATGCCGCACAGGACTCGAGATGGTTGCCGAGCGAAGTCGCTTGTCTACCTGTCAGACGCCCCAAGGCATATTGTTCGAGCAGGTCTGTGGACGGGCAGCCGTTCATGCCTGAGTCGTCTACCAGATTTCTTCCATCGTGCGCAACAGCTTGCGCATCCGGTGCAGGACGCGCGACTTCGCCACGTAAACTGCGCTGCGCTCGATTCCCAGCCGGGCGGCGACATCTTCTGCAGGGACTTCCTCGAGCACATAGAGGCGAAACGCCTCGAAGGTGTGAAGCTCGACGTGACGACGAACCTCTTTGATACAGGCCTGGATCACGAATTCACGCCACTGCGCCTCCCAGATCTGCTCGGCGGTGTCCCGTGACTCGAGGTTGGGCCACCCGCCGTCTCTCGGTGGCGGGCCATTCCCCGCGCGGCGTGCGTCAATGATACGGTGATGGGTAACGCGGAAGAGCCACCCGCGCAGGCTGCCCTTGTCGTGGTCGTAGGTGCCATCGCGATAGGCGGAAATGAACGCAGCGATCACCTCCTGGGCGATATCGTGGGCGTCCGCATCGCGCACGCACATCTTGCGCGCGAAGGCCAGAATCATCGGGCGGTAGCGCTGATCGAAGCGGCGCCACGCACCGTCGTCTTGCGTATCGCGCAGCTTGGCGAGCAGTGTCAGGCTCGTGATGGTGTCCATAATCGAATCTGCGGCGCGGCGTAAGCACGCGTCTCTGCGAATCCGCAGAACATCGAATCCCCGAAGTGGCAGAGGTTCGATGTCGGCCAGATGATGCCCACAGCATATCGAAATGCCCCGTTGATATCACGGTGGATCTGCGGGCGCACCTTCCTGGGGATGGGCAGGGCGGGCGGGCTGGATGCCGGGGAGGGCGGCCTCAGCGACCGAAAAGCAGAGTCAGCAGGGAGGATTCGCCGAGGCTGAGAAAGATAGGGGCGGCAGCGCCAAGACATCCGCCAACCTGGAGCAGCATGCCCCCGCCGAGCAGGAGAATCGCTGTGCGTTTCCAGGTTCGTCGATTCATCGCGATCTACCGCTTGAGGTTCGCCAACGGCCCGTACGGGGCCGCAAGCGAACGCAATACCTGAAAGGAGCGGCCAAGCCAGCCACTTGGGCTACTGCGTACCCTGCGGACGCGGCCCCGGCGTAGTGTTGTACACGTTCACCGTGCCGCAGGTGCCCACGACACCGGAGTTGGCCGGATCGAGCCCGAAGAACGGGATCGAGCAGGTCGGATCGAGGTTGTAGTTGGGAATCGGCGAGAACAGCGCGTCGAGTTCCTCGGCGGTGCAGAACGACAGCACCGTGCCGCAGGGATTGAAGGTGGTCAAAACACCCTGGCATGACGGAAGGCTGATGAAGGCGGTTCCGGTTGCCACAACAGCCATGCCGACGCACGCGCGGCGAAAACCGTTGCGAAGACGCTTACGTTGCTCGGTGCTGAACATACTTCAAACTCCCCGATAGTTGCCTTTTGCACTGGCCGATTCTGGTGCCGCGACGCCGCAGGTCAGTTGGTCGTCGGCAGCGGGCAATCGACAAACGTATTTGAGTTGTTGCTGGGCAGCAGCGCCCCGGTCGTTTCGTTGTTCGGGCAGAAGTTGATGAGCCCGCCGAACGCCCCGTTCTGGCAATCGAACAGGAAGCAGAAATCAACGGAACGCAGGACCTGGTCACCCGCAAAACCCGCGCACGCGGTCTGGTAAAGCGCGCCCAGCATCCCGGCGGCTGCCAGGCCCATCATCCAACGCCTGTAACTTCGTCGCATGTGAAACTCCTGCATCTCACAGGCTCGTGTCACGGCCGCACGTGCCGACCGTGTGTCTGGTTGAGACTATCGAGTATACCCCTCGACCCGGTGGACGCAACTAAAACGTTTCCCCGGGTCCGAGAGCGGGCTGATCGCGCCATCAGCCGCGAACGGGGCGACAGAGCCCCTCTGCCTCTATTCTGTTGTCGGCTCGGTGTCCTGGCAAGGTCCACCCGGACCGCTTCGGCAACCCGCCCACCTTTGTCCGTCAGGTGCCTATCCGGGCGGCGATGTTCTCCCGCGTGACCGGTGAAATCAGCCCGCGGTCGGTGATGATCCCCCGGATCAGGGCTGCCGGCGTGACATCGAAGGCCGGGCAGTAGCAGGCCACGCCGGCTGGTACGGTCCGGCGGCCGAAGCCGCAGGCCACCTCGTCCGGGCTCCGATGTTCGATCGGGATGTCGTCGCCGGTGGGCGTCGCCAGGTCGAATGTGCTGGCGGGAGCCGCTACGTAGAACGGGATCTGGTGCGCAGCCGCGAGGACCGCCACGCCGTAGGTGCCAATCTTGTTGGCGGCATCGCCATTGGCTGCGATGCGGTCGGCGCCGGTGATGACGAGGTCGACTTGGCCTGCGCGCATGACCTGGGCAGCCATATTGTCGCAGAGCACGGTGACGTCCACCCCGGCCTGCTGCAGCTCCCACGCGGTCAGGCGCGCACCCTGGAGGAGCGGGCGGGTCTCGTCGGCGAAGACGCGCACCGCCCGGCCCTTGGCCCGCGCGATGTAGATCGGGGCGAGGGCTGTGCCCAGCTCGGCGGTGGCGAGCCCGCCGGCGTTGCAATGGGTCAGAACCGCGCCGTTGTCGGGAATTAGGGGTTCTCCAAATTCGCCGATCGCCCGGCACATCGCGGCGTCCTCGTCGCGGATGCGGCGGGCCTCGTCGAGCAGTGCGGAGCGCAGGTCAGCCGCGTCGGTCAGCGCCGGATCGTCCAGGACGCGCTGCATGCGTTCCAGCGCCCAGAACAGGTTGACCGCGGTGGGACGCGAGGTGGCGAGGTACTCGGCGGCCCGGCGGGCGCACGCGCGCAGCGCGTTCCCGTCTGCGGAAGCTTCCTGCTGCAGCGCGAGGGGGATGCCCATGGCGGCGGCGATGCCGATCGCGGGGGCGCCGCGCACGCAGAGACGCTTGATGGCGTCCCACAGCGTCGCGACGTCGCGTGCGTCGATGTAGACGAGCTTCTCGGGCAGTTGCGTCTGGTCGATGAGCCGCACGTGGCCGTCGAGCCCGCCGATCCACTCTACGCTGCGCACGGTCGTAGGGTGATCCGCGGTCGTTTGGGGCGTCGCCGTTGTCGGTGCATTCATGCCGTCAGTCCTATAAGCGCAATCATGATCACTGCCGCACGACGCCGCGGCGTACTGCACGCGTGCCGTCGTTCACGACGGCGCGGAGTATAGCTCGGCGCGGTGGATCGCTCCAGCCCCTGCGGTGCCCGGTGCGCGGGGCGGCGCAATCGTCACGATCGCTCCGTCCGCGCTCTCCGAGTGCGGTTAGCGGACTTCGGCTGCCCACGAATGGGCCAAAAACCCCATAGACAGGCGGGCGTCGATTTCGGGATAACAGAGCCTGCCGCGCGTGAGTGTTGCGCGCTATCCCGGAGTTTTCTGCAGAGGAGTGGAAACGATGTACGAAGTGATCATTGACTGCGTGAAGTATATCTACGACGCCATGGGCTTGCTCGTTGAGATGATCCGCATCGGCGGGCAAGGCTAGTCATGCCGTACGGCGGGCGGCAGTACCGAGTTCGCCTGACCGCGCCGCCGGACGATGGCAACGACGTAACGACAGGAGAACGAAGGATGTTGGTCTATCCTCTGTCGCGCAAGGAAGAATGCGTCGTCGTATGGGGCGGAAGGCTCCTGATGGCCGGATCGCTGCTCGTGATCGCCCTGCTGGGTGCGGTTTCGCTCGTCGCTTGAGCGGTCGGCGACTCACCGGGGGTTCACGTGACGCGCGTAGCGCGCGCGCTCGATCAGCAGAGCCGCGGGCAACGTCAGGAACAGCGCGGCGCCGGCGATGGCCGCCAGCACGGCGGAGGCGGAGTCCGCTTGCGCCATCCCCCAGACAAAGACGCCGGCCAGAACCAGGCAGCCAGCCACCAGCGGGAGGACCGCGCGCGAAATCAAGCGCCGCACAGCGGGACGCGTCGCGAGCACAACCGCCATCACGCAGGCCGCGAGGGATGCGCCGATAATGACGCTGAATGAGCGTCCCAGCAGGGGCAGGTGAAAGACCTTGTGGCGGTTCGAGAGCAACCCGTCGATGCCCATCCCCACCAGGTAGACGCCGGGAACATCAGCAACCGTGCCGGAATTGAAGCGGACGCGGTGCCGGTCCGGCGTGAAGAACGGAGTCGCGGAGAGCATTTCGCCAATCAGCAGGATGCGTCCGCCGACGAGCTGGCGCAGTTCCTCAGGAGAGGCGTGCAGCAGCGCTTCGTACCGCACCTTGCGTGCGCGCCAGGCCGGGAGATCGCCGAGGGGAATCGCCGCGTACGCCACCAGTTCGCCCCGGTTTTCCAGGCGGCGGTTCACCAGGATCTCCTGCTTCGAGTGGATTTCGATGTCATCCAGCGCCTCCTGGTACGAATCCCGGTCCCGATTGCGATACCTCAATTGCACGCCATCATCGCGACGCGGCCAGTGTACCGAGACGCTGCAGCGGGGATAACACAACGCCCCAAACGCCGTCGTGATGACCGAGGGGTAGACCGTATCGCCGTGGCGCAGCGCGATGAGGTACTCGCCGGGAAAAGCGACCATGTTGCGGGCCAGAAGCAGCCCCGTGTGCAGCGTGTCGCCCAGCGGTCCGCTGATGCTGGGAGTCAGGTCGGGCAGCCCGTTCGAATGAATCTCGCCCAGGCCTATCACCACCGGGACACCGGCGTCGTCGAGAGCCCGCACGCCCGCGATGAACGCGGCGTCCTGAGGTTCTGCCGTGGGATAGAAATAGTCCCACACCACCATGAGCGGGCGGGCGTCGGCCAACCGCTGCATCAACTCCCCGTGCACGCCGCGCCAGGTGTTCACGCTGGACGTAACGCCCGGAAAGCCGTTGCTCGCCGCCCAGCGCGGCACCTCGGTGAGCGTCGAGTCGCAGATGCCCGCAACGCGGAAATCGATCGTGCCGCGCGCCGCCGCCGCTTCCGCCAGGCGCCGCTGCGTGCTGGCGGAGTATGCATCCGCCTGCGAAACCCAGTGCACGTTGAGCAGAAACACCGCGGTGAAGATCACGATGACCGTGCCCAGGATACTCGCCGACCAGAGGGCGCTGCGGGCCCGCAACGCGAGCCCGATGGCGATGCGCTGCGCCCGATAGGTCGCAGGCAGCGGCCGCGTCGTGATGTGCTGGCGCTCACGAATCCGCTCGATGTCCTCGGCGAGCGCGCGGGCTGAGTTGAGCCGGTGCCGCGGCTCGTGGGCGAGGCAGCGCGTGATCAGGGTCGTCAGCGCCGATGCATAGCGGGGATCGGCGATCTGTGGGCGGGCCGGCGTCTCGTGCTGGATGCGGTAGAGCAGCGCATCCGCGGGCGACATGCCTTCGAGCGGCTCCTGGCTGTAAGGTAGGCTACCGTTCGTGACGATTTCGAAGAGGATGACGCCCAGGGCCCAGATGTCGGCGCGGTGGTCGGTGGGGTAAAGACCGCCCCAGGCCTGTTCGGGCGACATGTACTTGAGCGTTCCAATGATGCGTCCGAGCCGTGTCTGCGTCTTGCGGATGAGCGTGGCCCAGTCGTCGCCGCGTGCCGCGGAGAGTCCGAGGTCCACGATATGCGGCTGGCCGTGGGCATCGACGATGATGTGCCGGGGCTTCAAATCGCGATGGACGACGCCGGCCTCGTGCAATTCGGCAACGGCCCGCGCTACCTTCGCGAGAATGCCGAGCTTGGCATCCAGCCCAGGTGCATGGATGGTGAGATAGTCGTCGAGCGGCGTGCCCTCCACGAGTTCCATGCACAGAAACGAGGTGCCGTGAACCGTACCCGAGTCCAGGTAACGGGCCACGTGACGGCAGTGGAGGCCCTTGAGAATTTCCACCTCGCGCTCAAAGAAGCGACGCTTGTCCTCGTCGGCGATGAGGCGCAGCAGCTTGAGCGCGACCACGTGCGGGGCGGGCCCCCAGCGAACCGCGCGATAGACCATGCCGGATGCGCCCTCGCCCAGATCGGCTACGCAGAAGTACTCGCCGATGACGGGCAGGCGCTCGCTGGGCCAGGCGCGGCGCAGGTCTTCCAGCCCGTCCGGGGCAGCCGCATGCCACGCACGCATATGCGCCAGCAGGTCGTCGTCCGTCAGCGCACCGGCGGCATGCCTGGCGAGCATCTCGCGGACAGAGGCTGCATCCATGCGGGGCTCGGGTTGAGTGCTCGGGGACATCACGCGATTGGTCTTGCGAACGCGGGCGAGTCCGCAGACATCCGTACGTTCTTGTGATCGCCCGTGGAGTCCGGTAGTGTGCAGCGAGGATGTCGCCGGGTTGCTCGCGGCTCACCGAATGCCGCGGGTCGGCGACGGGCGGCAACATCGTCGGGAGCACGCCGAATCATGTCAAGCGCGCCATGGTGGTCGGTTCTGACGCCGGGCGAGGTCGCAGCGCTGCGTGCGCGGGTAATGCAACGCGTGGGCGCACGCTTCGCCGCAGTCCTGGGCGCCGAGGTGGAGGACGTGGTCCACCACGCCTTCCTGGCGCTGTTTCGCAATCGTGAGCACATATCACCGCAGGACGATGGTCTGTACCGCTACCTGATCGTTGCGGCCCGGAACGCGGCGCTGGACCGGATCAAGACCGAACGTCTGCGGTCCCAACGGCGGGGGGACGCGCCGCCGCCCACGGTCGAGGACACTTCAGGCGTGGGGGAGCTGCTGGTTCGCGAAAAAACTCAGGCGATTCGCGATTTTCTCGGCGAACTTGACGAGCTCGATCGTTTCATCGTGTGGAGCCATGTGGTGGACGGGAAGTCCATCCACGCGGTGGCCCGGGAACTGGGTATCGGCTGGCACCGCGCGTCGACGCGGTTGCAGCGGATACTGGGGGCGCTGCGTCGTCTGCTGATGGACTGACGCCGCGGAGCCTCGCGGTCAGTTGGGCCGCCTGCGTCGAAGGAACAGGGCCGGGCCGCGGGTGCGCGGCGCGAGTGGAGGAATCGGCGTGGCCAAAGGCAAACCGAAAAGGCAGCGGCCTGAGCACGACCCGGCGCCTGCGAACGATGCAGCGGTCGTGCAACGGCTTTTTGCGTCTCTGGCGGCGGACGATCCCGAGGTGGTTCGCGCCGTGTTGCGCGACAACCCCGCGCTGGCGGAGACCGTTCTGGGATCGGAAGCGTTGCGGCGCACGCTGCAGGCGGTCGCGGACGATGTTTGGCCGGCGGGGCCGGTTCTGCCTGCGGAATCAGGGGCCGACGACCGTCACCCGGCGGCGACCGACGTGTCGCTCGTGCGCGAAGGGGATGATGAGCCGACCGGGCTGTTGACCGAGTTGACGCGTGAGTTGTCTCCGCAACGCGCCGAGGAACTCTATCGCAAGGTGGCCCCGCTGCTGGTCTACGAACTGCTGCGGAAGCTGGACGAGAACGCCCAGGTGGGCACCGTTCAGCGGGTGGTTGATCACCTGTGCAGCCCGGGTGTGCAGGAGCATCTGCGCGCCTGCACGCACGTGCGTGATGGCATCCTCGAGGAACTGGCGGAGGTACTCTGCCGGACGGGGGTGTGCGCCGAACTGGATCGGGCCGGTGTGCAACGGGTGATGGAACGCTGCGGCGTCATGGGTGAGTTGCTGACGCTGGTTCGATGTATTCGATTGATGCAGGCGGCGGGCTAGTCCGGTCGGCCTGCGCAGGGCAGCGCGGGGTCGGTGCGCTGCCGTCCTGACGATTGGACCGGGGCGCGCGAGGCGCCCGCGGCATGGTCGGAGTATCCGGTACGTTCTTCCTGTGCACTGCTGGTCGTTATGAGACAGCAACAGCCCATCCGAACCGTCACACGGCGCACCGAAGGCAGGCCGCGGCCCGCGTTGGACGCGAAAGCCTGCGTCGAGGTGACCCGCGCGCGAACCCGGCGGGGAAGAGCCGGGCAGATGCACGCGAATGACGTCGGCAGCCAGGCGCAGCGCTTCGCCCACGACTTTCGCAATCTGCTGCTCGTGGCGGAGACGCGCCTGGAACTGGCGCAGATGGACAGCGCCGACCATCCCGGCGCGGTGGCCTCGCTGCATGCTGCCCGCCAGGCCCTGACCCAGGCACGCGACCTCGTTCGGCTGCTGGATGATCTGGCGCTGGACTCCGCGGCGCCGCGCAAGGCGGTGGTCCTGGCGGAGGTCGTGCGTGGCGTCATCCAGGATGTCCGCGGCGTGCTGCCCCCGAACGTCGGTCTCCAATGCACACTTCCGGTGGAGGCGCAGCTGCCCGTCTGCGGTGATGCACTGCAGCTCAGCCGGCTCGTACGCAACCTCCTGATCAATGCGCGCGACGCGATGCCCGAAGGGGGGCAGTTGCGGGTCGCGTTGGAATCATCGCCGGCCGCGGGTATTGGTTTCTCAAAAGAGCCGCAGGAGCTGCATCTCATCGTCGCCGACACGGGCGTCGGCATGGACGCGGAGACCTGTTCGCGCATTTTCGAACCGTTCTTTACGACCCGGACCAGCCAGGGCGGTACCGGCCTGGGGCTGTCCATCGTGGAGGAAATCGCCAGCGCCCACGGGGCGCGGATCGCGGTGACGTCGGCACCGGGCACCGGAACTACGTTCACCATTTCCTTCCCCGCCTGCACGGCGGCTCTGGCTGTCGCGGCGCCGCCGGCGCCCGCCGGCATGGTACTCGTCGTGGGAGCGGACAAGGGGCTGCGCCAGTTGGCAGGAGTGCGCTTCGGTGCGGTCAAGCCGGAGATTCGCTTCGCCTGCGGAAGTCGTGAGGCGTTGCGGGTGATGGAGCGGCAACGCGGCGCGGTGCGCTGCCTCGTCGTGGATGCCGAGTCGGTGCCGGCGGACGAGGTGGCGACGTTGCGGGCCTTGCGCTCGTGGCGCGGACGCCGCGGACTCGTGCTGCTGATGCCCGCCGGGGCGCCGGCGCGGCGAGCAGCCGCGGACGGCAGCGAGTGCGTTGTCAAACGACCGTTGGGGGTGGGGGATCTGGAGCGCAGCGTACGCCGGATGCTGGAGAGTCTGAACTAGAGCGTGCGCAATCCTCGTGTAGCGTCATGACCCCTGGAATCAGCGTAATGAACAGGGGCCCATCCGCTACAGATGAATAGAGCTTGCTCTAGCGGGCGGCAGTGACAGCCCTTTTGATCGGGGCCTGCTGCTGCTCTGCGGAGTCTTGTGGGGGGCTTCCATCGCGGGGAAAACGCTCGAAGCGGGCGGGTTGGGCACCCGTGGCGGCCCCGCGCCGGGATGGAGGAGTTCACGTCATGGCGCCTGTGCGGGTTCTGATCGTGGACGACCACGGTCTCGTGCGTCAAACGCTGAAGGAGCGGCTGATGCGCGAGCCCGATCTGGCCGTAGTCGGGTGCGCCGGCGACCGCGCCGGAGCATCGGCACTGCTGCGGGCGAGCCGCCCGGATGTTGCACTGCTCGATCTGCATCTCGACGGAGCGGACGGCCTCGACGTGCTGCGGGCGGCACGCCGGGAGGAACTGACTACACGCTTTATCGTGGTCAGCGCGTTCAGCTACGACCGCTACATCGAGGCGGCGCTGGCGTTGGACGCGCGCGGATATATCACCAAGAACGAACCGGCAGCGGTGTTGATCGACGCGATTCACGACGTGGCTGCGGGCGGGAAGTTCTTCTCGCAGGCGGTGCGGGCGCGGCTCGTGCCGGCTCCGTCGCGGCGCCGCGAGGCGGTCTGGCAGACGCGCAGCGCGACGCTCACGCAGCGGCAGCGCGACGTCCTGATGCACATCGCTCGCGGCCTTTCCAAGAGTGAGGTCGCCCAGTTGCTGGGGTTGAGTCGCAAGACGGTGGAGACGCACTGCGAGATGATGATGCGCCGGCTGGTGGTGCGCGATCGCGTCGAACTTGCGCGCTTCGCCATCCGCGAGGGCCTCGTTGAAGCCTGAAGCACCCGGAACACGAAAAACGACGCGGGACGACGAACATCGCGTTCGCCGTCCCGCGTTTGTTGTTGCAGGTTGCCTGACCGCTTACTTGGCGGCTGCGAAACGCTTGGCCACTTCGTCCCAGTTGATGACGTTCCACCAGGCGTTGAGGTAGTCGGGCCGGCGATTCTGGTATTTCAGGTAGTACGCGTGCTCCCAGACGTCGACGCCCACCAGCGGCGTGAGGTTCTGCATGTAGGGGCTGTCCTGGTTGGGATAGCCCGCCACCTGGAGCTTGCCGCCCTTGTCGACGGTGAGCCAACCCCACCCGGAGCCGAACTGGCCCGCGGCAGCCGCCGTGAGCTTCTCCTTGAATGCATCGAAGCTGCCGAAGGTCGAGTCGATGGCCTTGGCGAGGTCGCCGCTGGGCTTGCCGCCGCCACCCGGCTTCATGATCTTCCAGAAGATCGAGTGGTTGCTGTGCCCGCCGGCGTTGTTGCGCAGGGCGGTGCGGATGGAATCGGGCAGCTTGTCGATGCCGCGGAGCAGGTCCTCGACGCTGAGCTTGGCAAAGTCGGCGTGATCCTTGAGCGCATCGTTGGCCTTGGTCACGTAGGCGTTGTGGTGCTTGTCGTGGTGGATCCGCATGGTCTGCTCATCGATGTGCGGCTCGAGGGCGTTGTAATCGTAGGGCAGCGGGGGTAGCTCGTAAGCCATGACACGTCTCCTTCGATAAGGTCGTCTTGGGGCAGATCGTCTGCGGATGCCGCTCCGGCGCGGCGTCCATTATTGTCACGATTCGACAGCCGTGCAGGGAACGTAGTAACGTGGGCGCGGAGCGTCAAGCCGGGCCAGCCGCGGCTGGTGTGCGGGTGAGGGTGGCAGGCCACCGGCTCCAACGGACCTGCCACGCGTGTGATACTGGGCGGTTACGGTTGTCGATGAGCACGGAATTCTGCTGCCCCCATTGCGGTCGAAACGCCTGTCGCGAGGTGCGGCTGCCGCAACCCGCCTGCCTGTTCTGGGTGCTCTTTCCGGCCCTCGCGTTTAACGAACTCGTACTCGGCCAGCGCGTGCCGCGGGTCACGTACATCTGCGTCGGCTGCGATCAGCCGATGGTGCTGCGGCAGTACGTGCGGTGCGCAGCCTGCAGCCGGTTGCACTCCGCGATGCACTGGGGCCGGGGCAACGCGTTCGGACACTGGTTCGGCCTGTTCTGCCCCGACTGCGGCGGGCGGATTCCGGTGATGATGAACGTCGCGAGCGTGATCGTGGCTGGCGTGCTGGCGCCGCTGTGGTGGCCGGTCTGGAGGTTGACGCGCCTGCGGTGGATTGCGTGGGAACGGCGGCGCACGCAGCGGGTCGCGGCGGGCGGCACTGCGATGCGGATGCCGATCCGGCGCTGGACGCTGTGGGGGATATTCGCATTTGGGCTGCCGGCGGGCTTGATGACGGCGGTCGCAACCGCGTGGACGTCGAATGTTCCGATCCCGTGGTGGGTATCAGCCACGCAGGTTCTGCTCCTCATGTTGCTGGGGGTCGCCTTTGGCGTGGTGATGAAGTGGTTCCTGACGCGACGGCACCGGTTCGAGCGCGGCCACTGTCGCAGTTGCGGCTACGACTTGAAGGGCCTGCCGTCGGAGGTCTGCCCGGAGTGCGGCTATCACTTCGCGGCGGAGGACGCTACAGCCGACTGACGCGCTTGGCTCACGGCAGGGGCCGATGCATCTGGTCACCGGACGGTTGCGCCGCACGACGGCAGTAGCGATCGGTCGGGAAGATATCCTCGCAGCTTTCAACATATCCGCAGTTGGGGCAGAGCAGTTTGCAGTGGCGGCCGATGAGTTCGGCGGCAGCGCACAGTGGGCACCGGTTGTCCAATGCCGGTTTTCCGCGATTGGCTGTTGACGGGCTGTCGCCGTTCATGGCCCTTTTGTATCCAGCTACCGCAGCGGATCAAATAGATTCTGCCCGCCAATGGATGGATTCAGCCGGACCCCCCGCGTGCGTGCGCCGGTGCAGTCCTTCTTGCGGCGAGGCGTCGGGCGGGGTGAGTTGGCCTGCCGCGGGGCTGGTTGCGTCCCGTCGGAAGCGCATTCACACCTGTCGCAGACGTCGACCGAAGTCTCGCGCGATTACTGCACTGCCAGGCGTGCGGTCATTCTGCTCCTGCGGAGTGAGCGCTTTACGGAGCGGCGCAGGACAAACAGCAGCACGAAGACGAGCAGCCAAACGACGCCATTGACCAGAGTTGTCGCACGGTAATACAACGAGACAAACACGCTGCTCCAGATCGCCGGCCAGGATACCGCCGCGATCAGGGCGACCGACAAGTTGACGAGCACTTCCACGCCGAGGGTCAGCAGCGCTAGCCACTTCAGTTGGGCTGCGCGCCGGACCAGCTTGTGGTTGGGAATTCGTTGACCGAACCATCCAAAGTAGTGGAACTGGAAGTAGATGCCGCAAAGGTGCACCGAGCTAATCGAGACGCCCACAAACGCAGACGCGACCGTTGAGTTGCCCAGGATGACAGGGATGAACAGCAGCAGACAATAGGAGCCAATGATCGCCGCGAGGCTTCCGAGCACGATCCGCCGGGCCGTGCGGTTCTCGCGCGTGCCGATTCCGTGCGGATCCGGCCTCGTAATCAGCCAGAAACCGTACAGCCGCACCGCGTTGTACCCGATTCCAAGTGGCCACATGATTGTCAAGGCGCGCAACAGCCCGAGCACAAAGCCGATGACCTCCGGAATGACAATCATCCACATGATGATGGCGAGTCCGCGGACGACGCCCGCCAACCACGCAGGATCGGCGTTGGCCAGCAGGGTGCTGCGCGTCGAGTCTGCGACGGCAGCGCCGCACTCGGGACAATTGCCGGCGGTGGGCTGGCCGCGGACGTTGTAGCCACAGTGGATGCAGTCGCAATCGGAATGGACGACGCCGTCGAGCAAGATCGGCTCTTCGTCTGTGGTCACGGACAATCGCTCCCCATCTGCGCGCGCGTCTCATGCATGCTCGGACGCATCGTAGGTGCCCTACTGTCCTGATGCAATAACCCCATTGGGTCAATCAGGGCCCGATGCGCGCAGGAAATGAGGTCTTGAGCAAGCGCGGAGGCGAACTACTGGCCGAGGATGCGCTGGGCGCGCGTGATGAGATCGAGGAACTCGCTGCGGTAGGCGTCCCCGGCGCCCAGACCGGTTTCCGCCAGGGCGAGCACGTCGGCGCAGGTATAGTTGCCGGCGTAGCGCGAACCGCGCAGGAGCATGCCGAAGGAGGCGACCGCGGCTGCGAAGTGGAAGTCGGGCGAAGCCTGGTCGAGCGTGAGTCCGGCGTCGTTCACCGGCACTTCGATGAGGCGGCTGGTGTCGCCGTCGTACGGCTTGTAGCGGAGCTTCACGGTCATGAGCTCCTTGCTCGCGGCAACGGTGGTCAACGTGGCCTGGTACTTCAGCGGGTCCACGTCGGGACGATTCTCGGACGCCGTCCAGTCCCGGCCAGCCGGCACGATCTCGTAGAGCGCGGTCACGCTGTGGCCGGCGCCGACCTCGCCCGCGTCCTTCTTATCGTCGTTGAAGTCGCGGGCCGCGAGCATGCGGTTCTCGTAGCCGAGCAGGCGGTACGCACCGGCGACTGCCGGGTTGAACTCGACCTGGATCTTCACGTCCTTGGCGATGGTGATGAGCGTGCCATTGAGCTGTTCGACGAGGACCTTGCGGGCCTCAGCCGGGGTGTCGATGTAGGCGTAGTGGCCGTTGCCCTGGTCGGCGAGTTGCTCGAGCGTCGCGTCCTTGAGATTCCCCATGCCGAAGCCCAGCACGCTGAGGAACACGCCGCGCTTCGCCTTGTCCACGATCAGGTGCTCGAGGGCGCCGCGGTCGGTGATGCCCACGTTGAAGTCGCCGTCGGTGGCGAGGATGACGCGGTTGACGCCGTCAGGGATGAAGTTCTCAGCCGCGATTCGATAGGCGCGTTCGATGCCGGCGCTCCCGTTGGTGGATCCGCCGGGCCGGAGCCCGTCGATCGCGGCGAGGATGGCGCTGTGGCGGTCGTCGCAGGGCGTGGACTCGAGCGCGACCGCCGACTCCCCGGCGTACGTGACGATGCCGACCCGATCGTAACCGTCGAGCTGCCCGACGAGATCGCGCAGGCTCTGTTGCACGAGCGGCAGCTTGTTCGGCGCGTTCATCGAGCCGGACACGTCGACGAGAAAAACCAGGTTGCTCGCGGGCCGCTCGTCGCGGGGCACGTCGTAGCCCTTGACGCTGACTTTGGCGAGGCGGTGGCCCGCGGTCCAGGGGCAATCCGCGACCTCGACGGAAACGGAGAATGGCTGATCGGCATCGGGCTCCGGCGCGGCGTAGGTGAAGTAGTTGATCAGCTCCTCGAGGCGGATGGCGTCCGGCGGGGGCAACTGGCCCTGGTTGAGGAAGCGGCGCATGTTCGAGTAGGACGCCGTATCGACATCGATCGAGAAAGTCGACAGGGGATTGTCCGCCACGGGCAGGAATGGATTTTCCACGATGCGGTCGTAGGCTTCGTTGTTGAGCTGTTGCTGCTCACGCTGAAGTGCTTCAAGCTCACGGAGGATCCGGCTGTATTCGTCCAGTTTCTTCTGCAGGTCCGCCGTGTTTGCCCGGCTCTGCGCCAACCGCTCTTCCGCCTTCACCATTGCGTGGTGGGAATTGAGATAAGCGGTCCTGATGGCCTCCCGTTTTTCATCGATAACTTTCGTCACTGCTTCGGCGCGCGCTTGGTCGATACGGCCTTGTAGGACGCTGCGTTCGCGGGCCAATTCCTTGCATTTGGGTGCATCAGCGCTCGATTGAGCGATACAGCTATCGAGTGATCGCTGAACTTCATCGAAGCGAACATCGAGTTCGGCAACGTCGCGGTCGCGTTCGACCTGAAGTCGATCTTCAGGAGTCAAGGGCGGTGTGCCACGCTCGTAGATGTCCATGAGCGACTTGAGCTCTGCGGTCTGCTGGCGATACTGCTCCACTACTCGATCACTCTCGTCGACATCACGCCGATTGGCCGTGAGCACATCAGGGGTGTTGGCGCCGGTCTCGCCGTCCGGCAGCGCTGCGCGTGCTGCCCGAAGCTGCTGCTTAAGTTCGTTGATTTGCCCCTGCATCCGTATGGCTGCGAAGGCCCGGGCAGAACGGTCGCTGCGCCGCGCGCGGGCACCGCGACGCGCGGCCCTGTGCGGTCGATCGGATTCGCCGATGTAGCCCAATGCCCCGAGTGCCAATTGTCCATCAGTTTGATCGAGCCCTGTGCCGGCGTTATATCCAGCAAATCGCGCACCAGACAACCTGTCGGCAACCGCATCGAGGTTGATGTCGTCATGACCGCCGACGTCGATGTCGGTATAGTCAAACTCGGTGGCATCGTCACTGGCGGATTCTGTCTGACCAGTAATCTCGAGCCAGTTGTCCGGATATTTCAGAAGCTCGTGCCAAGGGATCTTGGACTCGGCGGCGATTTCACCCTGGTCCGCGCGTCGCGCCCGTACTTCTGAGTATTCACGCGTCAGTTCATCAACGTCTTGGATGTCGTTGCGCATCCACTTCGCACGCTGGTTATCGGGGTCGAGCGCAATCGCTTTGTCGAGCATGGCGACGGCACCCTTGAAGTCGCGCTCTTTCTTGGCCTTGAGCGCCTGCTCGATGAGCGTCCCGGACGCGTTGTCAGCCGGGCGGGCGGCGGGCGGCGTCGTCGCCGGCGGGGCGGCGGAAAAAGTCCCTGACCCCGGCGACGCCTTGTGTCCACTGACGCCCCGACTTCCAGTCGACGTATGCGACGGAACCGCAGCGACGTAGCCAAGCGATTCCAGTTGCTTGCGTTCACTCTCCGAGAGCGCGGTGACATCAGCCGGTCTCGGAGCCTGGGGTATCGCATTGCTGGGCGGCACAGCCACCAGCGGCGAACTTAGCGGGCGATACCGGCTGAGCAGAGGAATGAAAACGCCCCAGACCGTGGCGGCGAACGCGAGTGTCGCTGCAATCGCCAGCGGGACGCGGTGCTTTCGCCACCAGGAAGGTCGGCGTTTAGCCTGAGCGACCGAATCGGCCGCGACTTGCGGCGCGGTTGGCGGCGCGAAGGCGGCCGATGCCGGTGCGTTCTGCTCCCGATCTGCTTCGGCAACGAACGCGGATGCAAGCTGACTGGCGACATCGCGGATGTCTGCAACCGCTTGGGCGGCCTCCGGCGAGCGGGCGACCAAGGCCGCCACCTCGGCGGTCTCCTGTTCGTCCAGCTCGCCGAGGGCGTACGCGGTCAGGCGCGGGTCGTTCGGGTCGATCATACTCATGACAGGCTCCCGGGGGAGGCGTTGGGTATTTCTTCAGGTTCGCAGAGCTGCCGCCGCAGGCGCGTCAGGGCGTGGTGCAGCATCACGCCGACGTTGTTGGTGGTGATGTCCAGCACCTCGGCAATCTGCCGGTAGCTGAGGCCCGCGTGGAACCTCAGCCGCACCACCTCCTGCTGCCGCTCGGGCAGGTCCGCCACGAGGGCCAGCACGCGGGCCGTTTCGTCCCCGCGCTCGACGTCCGCAAGGGGGGATGCGTCGCCGGCAAGCTGACGGTCCGCGATGTCGAGCGTGAGTGGCTGCACGCGTTTCTCCTTGCGGCGGACGCTGAGGGCGGCGTTGCGGCAGACCTTGAAGAGCCAGGCAGCCGCCCGGTCGGGATCGCGGGGCGCGCCGTCGGAGACGAACTTGAGCAGCGTCTCCTGGACGACGTCGCGGGCCCGGTGGGCGTCGCCGGTGATGCGCGCGGCGTAGCCGATGAGCGGCTGCTCGTAGCGGTCGAGCAACGCCGTAAACGCGGCATCGGCTTGGGGGCGCTCAGCCATCAGCGTTCAGCAATCAGCCATCCGGTGCCTCACAGACCCTCAATCCCTCAATCCCTCAATCCCTCAATCCCTCAATCCCTTAATCCCTTAATCCCCCCCCCACGATATAACTCCCAGCCCGCCATTCTATTAGAATGCCCGACGCGATTTTGGTTTCCGCACGGATCTGCCGCCATGGTTCCCTGGGTGGAGTGTCCCCACATCGAGATCGACCTCGATCTGCCGCCGGACCGGCGTTACGCCGCCGTGCCGCCCGCGGAGCTGGCCCGGGGAGCGCGCCTGCTGCGGGCGATCATGGCGGAGATCCCCGGCAAGGCCCGGTACCTCGCGGATGGGGCCCGGCTGCGGACGCGCGGGCGGTTTCATGACGAGGCGCGGGCGCTCGCCCAGCAGGTCGGTACGGACTGGCGGTCGGTGATGCTCGCCAACCTGACGTACGACCTGACACTCGCGGTGTTCGGATGCTCGACGGTGGCGTTGGCGACGCCCGCGGGTCCGGTGCTGGCGCGCAACATGGACTTCTGGCCGGAGGATACGCTGGCGCAGACGAGTGCGCTCGTGCGCCTGCGGCGGGCGGGTGAGCTGCAGTTGGGCAATGCCGGTTGGCCGGGTACGATCGGCGTCGTGACGGGCATGTCGGGACGGGGGATCGCGGTCGCGCTCAACGCCGTGTCCGGGCCCGAGGGCGTGTCCTGGACCGGCTATCCGGTGCTGCTGTTTATCCGCAAGGTGCTGGATGACGCGCGTGACTTTGCGGAGGCTGTGCATCTGCTCAGCCGCCAGAAGCTCGCGGCGCCGTGCCTGCTCACCGTGGTCGGTACGGCGAACGATGAGCGGGTGGTGATCGAGCGTTCGCCGACGCGCTTCGCCGAGCGGCGGCCGGACGGCGACGCGCCGCTCTTCGTGACGAACGACTATCGCAAGCTCTTCGCACCGGTGACGCGCGACGACAGTGAGATCTACCGCACGACGTGCGACCGCTTCGACCGGTTGTGCACGCTGCTGGCCGGTTTTCGCGGCGATCGGGAGGTGGCCGACGAGGAACTGCTGTACCTGCTGACCGACTCCGAAGTGATTCAGGGTATCACGGCCCAGCACATCATCATGCGGCCAGCCGCCGGGGCCATGCGGATGTTCGTGCCGCGGCGGTTCGTCCCGGACGGGTTCTTCTGACGGGCGTGGATGGGGCTGAGGCGTTGCATCCGCTGCCTGATCCGGAACCACGAATGCAGGCGAAGAAACACGAACTGCTTTGAACGGACCTCATTCGCGTCCATTGGCGTTTATTCGCGGTTCAATGGCCGGTGCTTATTCCGCTTCCTTACGGGCGCGGCTCTGAAGCGGCATGGCGGGTTTTTGGACTTCCTTGTTCAATCAGCGGTGGAAACGCCGGGCGGGAATCGGTTGAATTGGCAGAGATGACCACACGCAAGCCAACCAAGCGGGAGCTGGCCCGGGCGCGACGGGCGCGGGACGCTTCGTACGACGGCGTGTTCTGGGTGTGCGTGAAGACGACCGGGATTTTCTGCAGGCCGTCGTGCCGGGCGCGGATGCCGCTGGAGCGGAACGTCGAGTATGCGTTCAGTCCGCGGGAGGCGCTTACCCGCGGGTACCGGCCGTGCAAGCGCTGTCAGCCGACGCGGGCGCCGGGGGCGCATCCCGACTGGGTGCAGCGGGTGCTGCAGTTGTCGGCGGAGGCCCGTGACCGGCGGATCACCGACGGGGAGTTGCGGTCGGCGGGCATCGATCCGGTGCGGGCGCGGCGTTACTTCGTGGAGCGGTTCGGGATGACCTTCCATGCCTACCACCGGGCGGCGCGGATGGGGGCGGCGCTGGACGACCTGAAGGGCGGGACGGAGCCGCTGGCGACGGGTCTGGGGCGCGGGTACGAATCGGACAGCGGGTTCCGGGCGGCGTTTTCGGGAAAATTCAAGGCGACTCCGGGCAGGAGCAGGATCGTGGAGCAGATCAAGGTCGAGGGCATGGAGAGTCCGGTGGGGCGGTTCGAGATCGGCGCGACGTCGCGGGGCGTGTGTCTGGTGGAGTTCGCCGACCGGCGGGCGCTGCCGACGGAGCTGGCCCAGCTCGAGCAGCGGTTGAAGATGCCGGTGGTGCCGGGCAGCAACCGGTTCGTCGCGCAGATGGTGGACCAGCTGGAGCGGTACTTCGCCGGCGAGCTGAGGGATTTCACCACCGAGCTCGACATCACGGGCACGCCGTTTCAGCGGCGGGTCTGGGCGGAGCTGGTGCGGATTCCCTACGGCCAGACGATCTCGTACGGGGAGCTTGCGCGGCGGGTGAAGCTGCCGGGCGGGCAGCGCGCGGTGGGGCAGGCCAATGGGGCGAACCACATCGCCATCGTGATTCCGTGCCATCGCGTCGTGCAGAGCGACGGCACGCTGCGCGGTTACGGCGGGGGCCTGTGGCGCAAGCAGCACCTGCTGGAGTTGGAGGCGGCGCACGCGTCGCTGTTCGCCGGCGCGGCTGCTGCTGCGCAGGGTTGAGCCGGTTGGTAAAACAGTAATTGGTGCAATTGCTATCAACGCAAGAAAGAAGCGGCCACGCCGGAAGGCGTGGCCGCTTTTATTGGGAATTCCATTGTGCCGGCGGGTGCCGGGCTACTCGTTGGTGACCGGGGTCTGGGTGACCTGGTCGTCGCGGGTCGCCATGCGGACGGGGTCCTCGGCGAGCAGGTGGAGGCGCATGACCAGCAGGGCCGTGGCGAGCTGCGGGTCGCGGTCGGGCCGGTTGTTGGGATCCGGCGCCTCTTCCTCCTCTTCAGGTTTTTCCTTATCCGCGGTGGTCTTGTCCTCCTCGACGGGCTTCATCGGCTCGTCGAGTTCCTCCTCGGACTTGGTCTTGACGGCGCCGATCACGTCGGCGTCGCGGCGCATGAAGATGATCTTGCTCTCCTCCTTGGGAACCAGCGGGACGGCGATGTCGGGGGCGATGCCCCATTCGCCGGTGGCGTCCTCGCGGTGGAGCGAGCGGCCGCTGGGCAGGTAGTAGCGCGCGGTGGTCAGCTTGAGGTGCGCTTCGCTGTGCACCAGGCGGATCAGGTTCTGCACGCTGAACTTGCCGAACGAGCGGTCACCGATGAGCAGGCCGCGGTGGTGATCCTGGATGGCGCCGGAGACGATCTCCGAGGCGCTGGCGGAACCCTCATTGATGAGCACGAGCAGCGGCAGGTCGGAGTAGGGTCCGTCGCTCTCCGAGTCCACCGGCCACTCCTCGCTGCGCAGGCCGCGGGTGCTGACCACGCGGGCGTGCGGCGGGAGGAAGAGTTCGGCCATTTCGACCGCGGACTTGAGCAGGCCGCCGGGGTTGTAGCGCAGGTCGAGGATGAGGCCGCGCATGCCACGCTTGGCGGCGTCGCGGAGGGCCTCGTCGAGCTGGGCGACCGTGTTTTCCTGGAAGGAATTCACGCGGATGTAGCCGATGCCCAGGTCGTCGTCGAGGATGAAGTTCCAGTGTTCCTCGTCGCTCGTCTTGCGGGCAAGGCTCTTGACCGACTGGATGCGAACCATGTCGCGGACCAGGGGCACCTCGAACGACTTCTCCTCGCCATCCTCGCCGGTGCGGCGGATGGTGAGCGTGACGCTGGTGTGCATCGGGCCGGTGATCTTGGCGACCGCCTTGGTGACGGGCACGCCGATCATCGACTCGCCGTTGACCTTGGTGATGACGTCCTCCGCCTGGATGCCGGCGCGGTAGGCCGGGGTGTCCTCGAGCGGGGAGACGACGACGATCTCGGTGTCCTTGACCTCGGGCGCGGGGTTGTACTTGTTGCGGATCTGGATGCCGACGCCGATGAAGTCGCCGCGGGTGTGCTTCTCGAACTCGCGGTACTCGCTGGGCCAGATGACGGAGGTGAACTCGTCGAGCGGCTCGAGCGACGCATTGGTGTATTCACGAACGAGCAGTTCCTCCGGGACCTTCGCGGTCTCCTGGTTGATCTGCAGGGCGCGGCGGAAGTACTGCAGGGCCTCGCGGTAGGTCAGCGACTTCTGGGCCTTGACCTGGTCGAGGCGCTGCTGGATGCCCGCGACGAAATCCTTGCCGCGGTCGCCGGTGAGCCCGTCGAACTGTTCGCGAAGCGTCGGCGACTCGGCGATGAGCAGCAGCTCGTCGAAGCCGGCCTCGGTCATGGCCTTGAAGTCAGCCTCCTCGACGTACTTGCGGTCGATGCGGTAAAACGCCTCCTCGACCATCCGCTCGCTGATGCCCTCGAGGTCTTCCTGCCAGTCGCGGTCCTTCTTGTAGATCTCTTCGAGGCGGGCGTGCTCGAGGCACTCCTTGCGTTTCTTGTCGATGCTCTTGTCGTCCTCGAAGATCAGGCTGAGCGAGTAGTAGAGGGCGTGGGCGTCGCGCCAGTTGGCCTCCTTGCGGAGCTGGTCGGCCTTGGCGAGCGACAGGTCGCGAAGCTTCTGCACCCAGTCGAGCTGCTGGAAGCTGTCGTCCTTGAACTTGTCGAGCTGGGCCCAGTAGGTCCACTTGAGGGCGCGGGTGTAGTCTTCCTTCTCCATCCACTTGTGGGCGCGGCCGACGTAGTCCTCGTACTCCTCCGCGGTAAGCTCGGCGCGCTTGTTCTCTTCGTCGAGCCACTTGTTGATCCAGACGCGGGCCCGTGCGGGGTCCTTGCTGCGGCTGGCGAGTTCCTCGAGCTGGGCGCGGGCCTGGTCGACCTTGCCTTCGCGTACGAGCTTGCTGCTCTGCGACCAGACGTCGGCGTAGGCGAAATCGGTCGAGCCGCGGGTCTCGGACACATCGGGCGCGGCAGCCACCGCGCGGGTGCTCAGCGGCGACAGCGCCGGCGTGAACACCAGGGCGAGCGTCAGGGCCGATAGACGATACTTGCGTGAAACGCGCATGTCCGCTCCTGTCTTGGACCACGGGGGTGCCAGTTGAAACTCAGGGGGAAGAATAGATGCGACGCCGGCGACCGGGATGCACCCCACATCTGCCCGGGCGCTTGGGCCGCAGGTATCTGACAATCCAGTATAGGACTCGCAAAAACGGCCGTCCAACGCTTTCTCCTGCGGTTGGGGGCGGTTGACACTTTCGTACAGCGAGCGGGTGCATCCGGTTCCACACGTCTCCACGCGACCGGGTCCATTGCGTTTTCATCTCGAAGGTGGTCGGCTGCGCGGGCTCCTGTCATATGCCTTCGACCGTCTGCGGCGACCAAATAAGCATGGAAGGGATTCGACTCCGGGTGTCGGCCTGCTGTGTTTTTTTTCGGACTGCCGCGTCCGTTTGCTTCAACCCAAGTTGGGGGGTCGGGTTGCAGCCGCGTTGCGGGGCTGGTCACCGACGTGTAACGTGAACGGAATAGGCTTGGGCCGTTCCGGCGTATCCGCGGCCCGCGTTGACGGACGAACGTGAGGAGTCGAGCGTGGGCGGACAGGATGCAGCCACGGGCGAAACCGCGAAGCCGCGGTTGATTCAGGTGCGCGGGGCGCGGCAGCACAACCTGCGTGACATCGACGTGGACATACCGCGCGACCGCCTGACGGTGATCACCGGGCTGAGCGGTTCGGGCAAGAGCAGCCTCGCGTTCGATACGATCTTCGCGGAGGGGCAGCGGCGCTACGTCGAGTCGCTGTCGGTGCACGCCCGCCAGTTTCTCGACCAGTTGCCCAAGCCGGACGTGGAGCGCATCGACGGGCTCTGTCCGACGATCGCGATCGAGCAGCGGCGCACGGGCAGCGGTCCGCGCAGCACGGTCGCGACGACGACGGAGATCTACGACTTTCTGCGGTTGCTGTACGCGCGGGTGGGGACGCCGACGTGCCCGAAGTGCGGTCGGGAAATCGCGGCGCAGACGCCGACGCAGATCGTGGACGCGCTGCTGGCGCTGCCGGCGGGCACGCGGGTGCACCTGCTGGCGCCGCTGGTGCACGGTCAGCGCGGGGCGCACGCGGCGGTGCTCGATCAGCTTCGCCGGCAGGGGTTCGTGCGGGCGCGGATCGACGGCGCGCTGGTGCACCTCGAGGACGTGGGCAAGCTCGATTCGCGCAAGGCGCACGACATCGCGGCGGTGGTGGACCGGCTGGTGATGCGCGCGGAGATTGCGCCGCGTGTCGCGGACAGCGTCGAGCTGGCCCTGCGCACCGGCGACGGGCACGTGAGCGTGTTGGCGGACCGCGAGGGGGAGGCGACGGAGGAGCTGCGTTTCAGCAGCCACTTCGCGTGCCCGGATCATCCGGAGTGCGCGCTGCCGGAGCTGACGCCGCGGCTGTTCAGCTTCAACTCGCCGCACGGCGCCTGCCCCGCGTGTCATGGACTCGGAACGGTGCTCGAGTTCGACGCGGACCTGATCGTTCCCGATCCGCGCAAATCGCTGGCAGCCGGTGCGATCGAGCCGCTGGGCTCGGGGCGCAAGCGCACGGGCACGCTGCCACCGCTGCTGCGGGAGTTCTGCGATCGCTTCGAGGTCTCCCCGGAGGTTCCCTTTCGCAACCTCCCGGCGGACGCGGCGCGGATTCTCATGCAGGGGACGTCGGCGGCGGATGCGCGGAAGCGTGGGGGGGCCTTCGTGGGCATTTTGCCGCACCTGCAGCAGCGGTGGGAGCAGACCGAGTCGGAGAGCGTGAAGGAGCGGCTGCACGGGTACCTGTCCGAGGCGCCGTGCCGGGTATGCGGCGGGGGGCGGTTGAACGCGGGTGCGCTGGCGGTGCGGATCGCGGGCCGGAACATCGCGGAGGCGTGCGCGTTGACGGTGGAGCAGGCCGGGGAGTACTTCGGCGGGTTGCGATTTCCCAGCGGCGCGGCAGCCGTGGCGGAGCCGATTCTGCGCGAGGTGCGGGCGCGGCTCGCGTTCATGCGCGACGTGGGCGTGGAGTACCTCACGCTGGACCGGGCGAGTGCGACGTTGTCGGGGGGGGAGGCGCAGCGGATCCGGTTGGCGACGCAGATTGGCAGCGGGCTGGTGGGGGTGTGTTACGTGTTGGACGAGCCGACGATCGGGTTGCACCAGCGTGACAGCCAGCGGCTGGTGGCGACGCTGCGGCGGTTGACGGACATCGGCAACACGGTGCTGGTGGTGGAGCACGACGAGGAGATGATCGCAGCCGCGGATCGGTTGATCGATCTGGGGCCGGCGGCGGGCACGCACGGCGGGATGCTCATGGCGGAGGGGACGGTCGCGGAGGTCCTGGCCAACCAGGAGTCCGCGACGGCGCGCTACCTCACCGGGCGCGACGTGATCGAATTGCCGGAAAAGCGCCGCCCGCTGGCGGACCGGCGGGTGATCACGGTGCACGAGGCGACGGCGAACAACCTCAAGAACATCACGGTTGGTTTTCCCCTGGGGTGCTTCGTGTGCGTGACCGGTGTGAGCGGCAGCGGCAAGAGCACGCTGGTCAACGATATCTTGTTGCGGACGCTGCGGCGGGTGATCGAGGGGGGCGGGCCGAAGCCGGGCGCGTACAAGCGCGTCGCGGGCAGCGCGCAGGTGGATCGCGTGGTCGAGATCGACCAGTCGCCGATCGGCCGCAGTCCGCGGAGCAACCCGGCGACGTACGTGGGGGCGTTCGACCTGATCCGCAGCCTGTTCGCGAAGACGCGCGAGGCGAAGATCCGCGGGTACGGGCCGGGACGGTTCAGCTTCAACACGAAGGGCGGGCGTTGCGAGGAGTGCCAGGGGCAGGGTACGCGACGGATCGAGATGCACTTTCTGCCCGACGTGTTCGTGGAGTGCAGCGCGTGCAACGCGACGCGCTACAACCGCGAGACGCTGGAGGTGCGTTACCGGGGGATGAACATCGCCGACGTGCTGGCGATGCGGGTGGAGGAGGCTGCCACGTTTTTCGCGAACTTCGCGAAGATCCGGCAGTTGCTGCGGGCGTTGCTGGACGTGGGTTTGGGGTACGTGACGCTGGGGCAGAGTGCGACGACGTTGTCGGGTGGCGAGGCGCAGCGGGTGAAGCTGGCGGCTGAGCTGGGGAAAACGCCGATTGGTCACACGATGTACCTGCTGGACGAGCCGACGACGGGGTTGCACCTTGCGGACGTGCACAATCTCGTGCGGGTGCTGGACCGGCTGGTGGATCTGGGTCACTCGATGGTGGTGATCGAGCACAACCTCGAGGTGATCAAGATGGCGGACTACGTGATCGACCTGGGTCCGGAGGGTGGCGATGCGGGCGGGCACGTGGTGGTGGCGGGCCCGCCGGAGGAGGTGGCTGCATGTGCAGGCAGCTACACGGGGCGGTGGCTGCGGGATCGGTTGGCGGGCGAGCCGATTATTGACCCGTCGGCGCGGGCGCGTTGAGGCGGGCGGCTGGGCTGGGGGGTTGAGCCGCGAAGGATGGGAATTCGGAATGACGAATGACGAATGACCACTAGTGTCCGGTTTAGCGTCCGACATTTTGCGTTAAGTCGCCTTCTTTTCAAGTAGTTACGAGCGAATTTGATCGTGATCGATTTGAAACGCCATTCGCTGTACGGGAGCCTGGAGCCGTCGATTCGGCTCGGGAGCTTTGCCCATGAACAGCGGACGGACCGTCTTTTCGCAACTCATCGATCACCTTCCGATTCACGAGTTTCGCAAGTGCGTGGCGCGCTATCGCGGCAATCACCGGGCGCGCACGTTCTCGTGCTGGGATCAGTTCCTTTGCTTGGCTTTCGCACAACTGACCTATCGCGAGAGCCTGCGCGACATCGTGGCCTGCTTGAACGCGCTGAAGGAGCGGCTGTACCACATGGGCATCCGCGGACGGATCGCCCGGACCACGTTCAGCGACGCCAACGATCGCCGCGATTGGCGCATCTACGCCGACTTTGCGCAGGTGCTGATTCGCGAAGCGCGGAGCCTCTACGCGAACGACGCGTTCGGCGTGGCGCTCGACGGGACGGTCTACGCGCTCGATGCGACGATCATCGACCTGTCCATGACGCTTTTTCCCTGGGCGCGATTCAAGAGCATGCAGAACGCGGTGAAGCTGCACACGCTGCTCGACCTGCGTGGCAATATTCCCACGTTTCTCTGCATAACTCCGGCCAAAATTCACGACGTCAACTTCCTCGATCAACTGGTGCCGGAGGCGGGCGCGTTCTATGTCATGGACCGCGGATACCTCGACTCCGCGCGGCTGTATCGCTGGACGCAGGCGGGCGCGTTCTTCATCACGCGCGCACGCAAGAACCTGGCCTGCCGCCGGCTCTCTTCCAAGCCCGTCGACAAGTCGACCGGGGTGCGCTGCGACCAGACGGTGGAATTCAAGTCGTTCTACCCCCGGCGGGCGTACCCGGCACACCTTCGCCGAGTCGCGTACGCCGATGCGGACCAAGCCAAGCGGCTGGTGTTCTTGACCAACAACTTCGCGCTGGACGCGAAGACCATCGCCGACCTCTATCGCACGCGCTGGCAGATCGAGTTGTTCTTCAAGTGGATCAAGCAGCATCTGCGGATCAAGGCCTTCTACGGCACCTCGGAGAACGCGGTGAAGACGCAGATCTGGAGCGCCGTGTCGGTTTACCTGCTGGTCGCGATCGCCCGGAAGCGGCTGGCCGTCCAGGCGAACCTCTACACAATTCTGCAGGTCCTGAGCGTGACGCTTTTGGAGAAAACGCCGCTTTTCGAGGCCTTTTCGACGGCAGAATCCCAATTGTCGGAGACTCAAAACCATAAACAGCTGTGGTTATTCGACTTATAACCGGACACTAGTGACGAATGACGAATTCGTGGGGAGGCGGGGTGCGTGTTGGGAGTGGCTGGTGACTGGCGGGATTTCGTTGGTTTCTGAGTGCCTCCAAAGCCGTTTGTCAGTATCGCTTTACGCATATTGACCCTCGATTCTGAGTCGTGGCGCGGGGTGAACCGCGTTGGCGGTAGCGCCCGGGGTTGCAGTGGCACTGGCAAACGGCTTTGGGGCGAGTTTTTTTTCGCGCGGGCCAGGCGAGTACTGCACGCCTCGGATTGGGAATTGAACCACGAAGACACTAAGCCACGAAGAACAACCGCTGTTTTTTGATTCGGACGGCTGGGTTGGCCCTTGGCGGTTCGTGGGTCTCCTGCTCACCTTTTTCCTGATCACCTGTTCTGTTTCTGGCGTCTGCATCGGTCGTTCGCCCTCCCGGCGTCTTGCGGGTTGGTCACGGGGCTTTGCGCCCGGTGCTCTGATGGGGCGTCGCGCGAGGTCCTTCCCTCACACGCGTTCACTACCTCCTACCACTTGACGGGCGCTTCATGTTTGGCGGGTTTGGCGCAAGTTTTCTGGAAAAAACTTGCGAGCTATCGGCTGTCAGCTATCAGCCGTCGGCCAGAGGAGGAGACGCGCGTAGGGCGTGCCGTGCACGCCGCGATTTTGGTTTTGCCGTAGAGGACGCTGAGGACCGCGGTCGCAGGTCAAAGGTCGAAGGTCGCAGGTCGGGGTGGGAACCGCGAATGAACGCGAAGGACGCGAAGAACTGCGATGTTTCAAGAACCTCTCTTGAAGGGCTCTGCGGCTCCGCGTGAGCTTCTTACAGCCGCATGGTGCTGACGGGTTGTGTCGCCGCGATTGTTGGAATACTCATTGGGCGGTATAGACACGACACCGAGCTGTTCATGGTGGATCGGGAGGTTTCGGAGGCACGATTTCAATGGCCATCGCCAACTGGACGTCAGGAACGACGTTGGTCCGTGGGCCGAGCGGCTGGTCCTGCCGGCGTCCTGCGCTGGGCGCGACACTCATCGAGTTGGTCTGTGGAATCGTCCTGTTGGTGTGCGTAGCGTGGGGTGCGATGGCTGGCCGCAACGCGGCTGACGGCTGGTGGGGCTATTGGGTCGGGGGGGGGCTGGGCGCGTTGGCCTGGTTTCTTGGTATGCTGGTTTTGGCTATGTTGTTCAGTCTGTGGGATGGATCGGGTCTGCCCATGTGTCGCAATGGATGCTGTCGCGGGCCGGGCGTGTTGCGCGGCCATGGGGACTACCGCACCGCGCGAACTGGTGAAGAGTCCATCGATGTGTGCAAGTGCGGCGATCGCTACCGGTTATGCGGAAGACGGTTCTTGTGGGTGAACAGCCAGGGCGTTGCTACACCGTACCTGGTCTGGCGCCCGTTCAGAGGCTGGCGCGCCGATACCGAAAAGGCGAATACACTTCTTCACTCGAAGTGAGACATTCGGCTCTCTCGCGGAAGCTGACGGTCGATGGCGGTCACCGAGAAAGAGTACGTGATTTTCTGCGACGAATCGCTGTGTAATGGCGCGTACTTTTCGAATTTCTACGGCGGCGTGATTGTGGGAGCGAGTCAGTTCGAGGCGGTCAGCAACCGGTTGAACGCAGTGAAGACCGCCCAGAATCTCCACGGCGAGGTGAAGTGGACGAAGGTCACGAAGACGTATCTGCCAAAATACATCGAGCTCATGGACGCATTCTTTGATGAGCTCAAGGCGGGCAACGCGAAGGTCAGGATCATGTTCCGCCAGAATGCGCGGAGGCCAGCCGATCAGATGATCCTCAGCGCCAAGGACGGGTTTTACAAGCTCTACTATCAGTTCGTGAAGCATGCATTCGGATTTGCCTACATGCCGTCTCACGCAAAGCCTGTGCGGCTCCGCCTGTACTTCGATCAGTTCCCCGACACTGGCGAACAGGTCGCGGCGTTCCGAGGATTTCTGCTGGGCCTGAATAGGTCCAAGGCGTTTCAAGATGCTGATCTGACGGTCGCGGCGCAGGATGTTGCCGAGGTGGTTTCACACGATCACGTACTCCTGCAGTGCGTCGACGTCGTGCTTGGCAGCATGGCATTTCGGTTGAACGACCTCCATAAGCAGAAACCTGCCGGAGCGAAACGCAGGGGGTCCCGCACGATAGCCAAGGAGAAGCTCTATAACCACATTCGCAACCGCATTCGGGAATTGCGCCCGATGTTCAACGTAGGTATTTCGACAGGTGGAACTGGACCGGAACGCTGGGAGCAACCGTACCGGCACTGGGCCTTCCGGCCCGAGGGATTCGTCTTCGACAAGACATTGACCAAGAAATGAAAATAGGCCCATTCGCCCTAATATGTACCCCACGCGGCGCGCAGGGCTTCGAGCGGAACAGGCCTATAGAGATTCTAGTTTTCTTGGATTCTCGGTCAATAGTCTATCGGAATTTCAGCCGGAACGGACGGGGCGCCGTGGACGAAGGTCGCCCGGAGCTTGTTAACAACAAAGGCCCCATAGCCTCGAATCGGGGGCCCCAGGGCTATCTGTACCGCAAAAATGCAGACGACGAAGGGGGACGGAGGGACACAGCCACCGGACCCTTGCGTTGTTCCGTCGTGCCTCCGGCATCTCGATTGTTTGTTGTGCTCTGGTCCCCCGCAGTGAGCAGCGGGGCTGAAATCGCGCGTCCCTACGGGACTTGGTGGGGGTAGGGGGGAGTCGAGAGGATGTCGGTCAGGAGGCGTTGCTGGCTCACGCGGAGGCGCGGAGCTGGCTGAGAAGCGCTGTTCAAGATTCTGGCGTCGCGCGGCGGCTGGGCCCCCCACTTGCGTGGGGGGTTCTGATGAGGCTCCCGCCGTTCTTGGTGTTCTCTGGGTGCTCTGTGGTTAAAGCACATTCGCGGCGTGCATGGCACGCCCTACGCGCTGTGGTCAAATCTGCGGGCCGGGCGTCGTGCAATCCAGGACACGGTTGTACATCTACCTACCAGAAACGCGTTGACTTTCGCACGCGGGCGGCTGCAGGATGGTCGTTGTGGGCGATTCGGGCGCCGGTTGACGTCTCCAGGCGATGAATAAGGAGAAATGCGATGGCCATTGCGGTGGACGGTGTGTCTGCGCAGGGCGGGCGGCTGGGCGGAGCGATTTCGCGCCGGCAGTGGCTCTGCGTGGTGCCGGCGGGTTGTGCGGCGCTTGCGGGTGGAGGGGCTGCGTGGGCGGAGCCGGAGGCGCGCGGGAGTGCTGCGCGGGTGTACCGGGAGTTCCCGGCGCAGAATCCGGAGTCGGTGCGCGCGGTGGTGACGGCGAGTCACGGGAACATCGACCGCGTGCGGGAGCTGGTGGAAGCCTCGCCGGCGCTGGCCAAGGCGGCGTGGGACTGGGGATTCGGCGATTGGGAAACTGCGTTGGGCGCGGCGTCGCACATGGGGCGCGCGGATATCGCGACGCTGCTGATCGCGCACGGCGCCCGGCCCAATCTGTTCACGCTGGCGATGCTGGGGAAGGTTGACGCGGTGCGGGCCTGTGTGGCGGCGATGCCGGGGATTCAGCGGATTCCGGGCCCGCACGGTATCACGCTGCTGCAGCATGCCCGGAATGGCGGGGACGCAGCCAAGGCGGTCGTGGCGTATCTGGAAGGGCTGGGCGACGCCGATCCGCTGGCGACGAGCCTGGAGATGACGGACGCGCTCAAGGCGACGTACGTCGGCCGGTATGCCTTCGGCGACGGGGACGACGAGGTGCTGGAGGTGGCGATCGATCGTCGCGGTGGTTTGACCATCGTGCGGCCAGCCGGCGCGCCGCGGCGGCTGCACCGCGTGGAGGAGCATGGCTTTGCGCCGGTGGGCGCGCCGCAGGTGCGGATTCGTTTTCGCGTCGAGCGCGATTCAGCATCGGCGGTGACCATTCACGATCCGGAGCCGGTGGTGACGGCGGTTCGCGGTTGAGCCGTGCATGGGCTGTGGGCGCGACGGGCTCGGGCGGAGAGGCGGAGCTGGCTGAGATGCGCGGTTCGAGATTCTGACGTCGCGCGGTGGCTGGGGCCCCTCACTTGCGTGGGGGGTTCTGATGAGGCTCCCGCTGTTCTTGGTGTTCGCCGTGTTCTCTGTGATAGAGCCGAATTTTCGGCGTGCATGGCACGCCCTACCGCGCCGTGTGTTCTGTGGTTAAACCATATCGCGGCGTGCATGGCACGCCCTACCGCGCCGTGGTCAAGGCCACTTGCGGCGTGCATGGCACGCCCTACGCGCTGCGGTTAGTGCCGGACCGGGGCGGTTGGGTGGCTCGGTCTATTGGGTTTTCTGCTGGGCTTCGGTGCGGGCGGCGCGGAGGAAGCGGGTGAAGCGGTCGGCGGGGACGTAGCCGCTGATGGCGGCGACGGGGGTGCCGTCGGCGACCGCGACGATATACGCGGGCAAGGCGTCGACGCCGTATTGAGCGGCTGTCCGCTGATCATCCCAGGCGTTGATCTTCACCGGGACGAACTCGCCGATTTCGGCTTTCACCGCGTCCTGCGGGATGACCTCCGCCTCCATCTGCTTGCAGTAGCGGCACGCGGGCGAGGAGAAGCTGATCAGCACGGGCTTGTTGTTCTGCGCGGCGGAGGTGAGGGCGGCTGGCAGGTCGTGGCCCCAGTCGATCACGCTCTGCGTGCCGGCGCTGGACTGGACGAGGTAGAGGACGGCGATCGCAGCCACGGCGAGGATGGGAAACCAGTTGGCGGCGACCCACTTCCGCGGACGGGCTGGTGCGTTCGGCGATTCGTTCGATTCATTTTGCCTGCGCGTGTCGTCCTGCATGCCAGTGTCATTTTGCATGGTCGTGCTCCCACCGAGTGTATGCGCCCCGGGCCCGGGCGTCATGCAACCAGGCCTCCGCTCAACTCATCCACATAAGTTCCGACAGTCCGGACGATGGCGGGGGCGTCGTCGCCCGCCTCCACGCAGGCGGTAATGCGGCGGATGATCGCGCTGCCCACGATGACGCCGTCGGTGTAGCGGCAGGCGTCGCGGACGTGGTCCGGCGTGCTGATGCCGAAGCCGGCGATGAGCGGGACAGCCGTGAGCTTGCGCAGGGCCTGGACGTGGTCGCCGAGGTCGCGGGCGACCTGGTCGCGTTCGCCGGTGATGCCGCGTGAGGCGATGACGTAGAGGAAGCCGCGGGCGGAGGACGCGATGCGGGCCTGCCTATCGGACGCGGAGGTGGGTGCGATCATGAGCACGTTGCAGAGTCCGGCGGCGTCCGCGGTGCGGGTGAGTTGTGCAGCCTCGTCGACGGGCACGTCGGGCACGATCAAAGCGTCGAAGCCGGCGCCGGCTGCATCGCGCGCGAAGGTCTCGGGACCGCGTTTCATCACCAGCGACATGGAGACCATGGCGATGAGGGCGGTGGAGGTGTTGGCGCGGATGCCGGCGATGGTTTCGAAGAGGGCATCGACGCGGAATCCGGCGTCGAGCGCGTGATAGAAGGATTCTTGGATGACGGGTCCGTCGGCGATCGAATCGGAGAAGGGGAAGCCGATTTCGATGGCGGGGCAGCCAGCCTGGTCGCAGCGCGCGATGAGTTGCGCGGTTGTTGCGAGGTCCGGAAACCCAGCCGTGAGGTAGGGCATGAGGCACTTGCCCCCGTTGGCGGTGGCGGCTTTCAGGCGTTGTTCGAGGCGTTGCGACATCGCTGAGCGTCTCCGGAATTCGCGGGTCACGCGGTGGCGGGCAGTCGGCGCTGTGCTTTGTTGGCACCGTCAGCCGGTTCGATTCGCCTAAGGCGTGCGCGGGCATGACGTTACCGCATTGCGTGGCGGTTGCAAAGCGTCACGCAGGTGGCGGGCGCTGGGACGCGGTGGCTGCGGCATAGCGATTGCTGGGCGGCGACCTTGCGCAATCCTTATGGAAAACAGTTCGATTCATCGTTTGTTTGCCGACGTGCCGATTGCTATAGTCGAGAGGTCCAACGGTTTGACTGCGTTGTCCGACAGGGGGCACAAGTTTGCCGAACCGTTGAGCGAACCCTAGGGGGTCTCGCCTTTTCAGGCTTGAGGGCAAGCCCGCTTGACGGGAAGTCCAGGCCCGGGCGGTCCACCCACTGTTGGAGTAAGGGTTCGTCAAACCGCCGAACCATCGGCATCTGCGGTTACCGGTTGGACTTTGGTTCAAAGCCCGTCGTCTTTGACGCGTGCTCGTAGTGGCTGGGATGTGGAACTCACGTCCGGTTGCGAGACGAGGCGCGCGTCAAGGCCGGCGGGCTTTGCCTGTTTGGGGCAGGATGGATTGGCGGGCGGCGAGGATGCGGCGCTGGGATGTCACGGCCCCTCCCTTGCGGGAGGGGTTCCTGATTGCGCGCGGCTTGACGTGTTGCGCGGGGTCGGGCGCTTTGATGTGATGGCCCCTCCCTTGCGGGAGGGGTTCTGATTGCGCGCGGCTTGACGTGTTGCGCGGGGTTGGGCGCTGGGATGTCACGGCCCCTCCCTTGCGGGAGGGGTTCTGATGAGAGGCTCCTCGGGGGGCCGTCGTTTTTCTGTTGCATGGCGGGTGCGCGGGCTATACTGGCCGCCATGGCCCCGCTGATCCTCTTTGAAGACCATCGTTATCGGGATTTTCTGCCGCTGGCCTATTGGCACTCGCTGATGGGGTTGCTCTGCGGGCGGAAGATGCTGATGGACCACGTGACGTTCGTGCTGCGTCAGCCGCTGTCCGGGCTGTGGATGCGGTCGTGGATCGCGGACGTGACGGCGATGCGCTGTCAGATGCCGGTGAACCGCCCGGTGGAGGCGGGGGCGCTGCTCGTCAACGGGCGGTGGCTGCTGGATCATGCGCCGGAGTTTCGCGCGGCGCCGTACGTGGGCCTGTGCGGGGGCGACGTGGCGTACATCGCCTGCGACGCGAAGCTGGCGGCTGCCGTGACGCCGGAGGTGCTGCTGGATCCGCAGAGTGCGGCGCGGCTCGCGGGTGATTTTCCGTCGGGCGAGGTCGACGCGGAGCTGGCGAAGCATCCGTGGGATCTGACCGCGCACAATTCGAACGCGTTGCGGCGGCAGTGGACGGGTGACGATCGCGGCAGCACGGGCAACGTGAGCAGCTCGGCGTTCTTGATGAATCCCGACCAGATTCACGTGGGCGATCGCTCGCGGGTGCGGCCGACGGCGGTGATCGACGCGGGTGGCGGGCCGGTGTACATCAGCAACGACGTGCGGATCGACGTGCACACGTACATCGAGGGGCCGGTGTACATCGGGCCGGGCAGCATCGTCAAGCCGCACGCGTCGATCCGGGCGGGGACGTCGCTGGGGTCGATGTGCCGGGTGGAGGGGGAGATCAGCGCGTCGATTCTCTTGGGATATGCCAACAAACAGCACTACGGTTTCCTGGGGGACTCGTACGTCGGGAACTGGGTGAATCTCGGCGCGGGCACGAGCAACTCGAATCTGAAAAACACCTACGGGCCGATCACGGCGAAGATGGGGTCGCGGGCGCTGGATACGGGTCGGCAGTTTGCGGGCAGCATCATCGGCGATTTCGTGCGCACGGGCATCGGGCAGTTGCTGCCGACGGGGGCGGTGGTGGGTTTCGGGGCGATGGTGGCGACGGGGGGATTTTGCCCGAAGTACGTGCCGTCGCTGGCGTGGATGACCGCGGGCGACTCGTCGAAGACCGATATGACCAAGCTGCGCGTGGTGGCCCTGCGGATGATGCAGCGGCGGCGCACGGAGATGAGTGCGGAGGAGCAGATGCTCTTCGACCGGCTGCCGGAGCTCATCGAGCAGTGCGGCGTGTAGGGCGGCGATTGCGCTCGCGAAATCACACCAAACCGTCGAACTTCGCTACAATTCGGGTGGAGAGGGTGTGGCCCGGCGGATGTGCGTCCGATGACGAACTGGCAGCCCTCAGATTCCCCGGCGTCCAACGCGTGCGGTGAATCCCTACCGGCTGACTCCATTCCCGCGATTATCCTGGACTCCGTCGCCGACGGGGTGTTCACGGTCGACCTCGACTGGCGGATCACGTCGTTCAACGCGTCGGCGGAGCGGATCACCGGGGTGCGCCGGGGGGAGGCGCTGGGGCAGCGCTGCTGCGACGTGTTCCGGGCGAGCATCTGCGAGAGCGATTGTGCGTTGAAGCACGCGCGGGCCCACGACCGGCCGGTGATCAACAAGCCGGTGTACATCCTGAGCGCGGCGGGGGAACGCGTGCCGATCAGCGTTTCGGCGACGGACCTGCGTGATTCCGCGGGCCGGCTGGTGGGCGGGGTCGAGACCTTTCGGGACCTGACGCAGGTCGAGGCGTTGCGCAAGGAGCTCGAGGCGCGGTACACGTTTGCCGACATCGTCGGGCGCAGCGCGGCGATGCAGGGGCTGTTCGACCTGCTGCCGCGGGTGGCTGCGAGCGACAGCACGGTGCTGATCATGGGGGAAAGTGGTACGGGCAAGGAGCTGATCGCGCGGGCGCTCCACGACCTGTCGGTGCGCCGCGATCGGCCGTTCGTCGCGATCAACTGCGCGGCGCTGCCGGACACGCTGCTCGAGTCGGAGCTTTTCGGGTACAAGGCGGGGGCGTTCACCGATGCGCGCCGCGACAAGGTCGGCCGCTTCGCCGCGGCGGACGGCGGTACGGTTTTTCTCGACGAGATTGGCGACGTGTCGCCGGCGATGCAGACGCGGCTCCTGCGCGTGCTGCAGGAGCGGCGCTTCGAGCCGCTCGGCTCGGTTGTGCCGGTCGACGTGGACGTGCGCTTCATCGCCGCGACGCACCGCAACCTGAGCGAACGCGTCGCCAGCGCGCAGTTCCGCGACGACCTCTATTACCGCATCAACGTGGTGCAGATCGAGCTGCCGCCGCTGCGCGAACGGCGTGAGGATATTCCCCTGTTGATCGACCGCTTCGTGGCGCGGTTCAACCGCGTGCAGGGCAAGGAACTGGCGGGCGTCGCGGACCGGACGCTCGCGGTGCTGATGGCCTACGACTACCCGGGCAACGTGCGCGAGCTGGAGAACATCATCGAGCACGCCTTTGTGCTGTGCCGCGGCGGGTTGATTCAGCCGCAGCACCTGCCCCCGGCGCTGGCGGGAGGGGCGGTTGCGCAGGAGCCTTCGCCGCGGGCGGGGATGACGCTGGCGGAACTCGAGGGGCTGCACATCGACGCGGCGCTGCGCCGGCACCAGGGCAACCGGACAGCCGCGGCCCGGGAGCTGGGGATCAACCCGAGCACGCTGTTTCGACGTCTGCGCCGCGGGCGGGCGTAGCGTGGGCGACGCGTTGACCGACTGAACGGGCTGGGTTTCACACAACAACGGCTGCGGAACCGCTAATGGACGCGAATGAACGCTGATGGTTGGCGTGCGCGCCGGGTTTGGGGTTGGCGCGGTTCGTTGGGGGTCTTGCAGATTGCAAGTGGCTGCTCGGGGCGGTGTTGCAATTTGCGATGGTGGGGGCGATGCGGGTTGGGGGCTCGTGAACGTTAAGTTGATGTCACTGCTCTGGTTACGCTTCGATTGGCGCGCATTTCCTACTTGGCACATATCTTGATTACCCGTCGTGCATGCGGGTTGCTATTGCGGCATCTGATGGGCGAATCACGCCGGTGCTGGACGTGGCGCGGCGGTTGTTGCTGCTGGATTTTGAGGGGCGGCGGGAGGCTGGCCGGCGCGAGGTTGCGCTGGCGGAGGAGAGTCTCGCGCGGCGGATCCAGCGCATGGTGGAGTTGCGGATCGACGTGCTGATCTGCGGGGCGTTGTCGCAGTCGCTGCATGCGGGGCTGCTGGCGGCGGGGATCGAGATTCTGGCGCATCGGTGCGGATGCCTGGAGCAGGTGATCGCGGCGTACACGGCGGGGGGGCTGAACGGGGTCGCGTTTCGCATGCCTGGGTGTCATCCGCCGCACTGTGCGTGTCGGCGAGGCCGTCGCGGCGGAGGCCGGGTTCATGGCGAGAGGGGGGTGTCATGACCGGGTCGTCGCGCGGCCTCGCGCAGGAGATGGCGCGGCACGTGCCGTTTACAGCGGCGGGCACGGGGACGGGGATTGTCCTCATCGTGCTGATGGAGGCGAGCCGGTTGCCGCGGGCGGCGTCGGAGTGTGCGTTCTGGACGCTGCATCCGCTGCACGTGCTGCTGAGCGCCTTGGTTACGACGGCGATGTACCGCCGGCACGGTGGTAGTGGGTTTACCAAAGTGCTGGTGGTCGGGTACCTCGGGTCGGTGGGCATCGCCACGTTGAGTGATTCGCTGATTCCGTTCGCGGGGGAGTGGCTCTTGCACATGCCGCGGCGGGGTCTGCACCTGGGGTTCATCGAGCGGTGGTGGCTGGTGAATCCGCTGGCGATCGCGGGGATTCTCATCGGCCGCACCTGGCCGCACACGCGTCTGTCGCACGCGGGTCACGTGCTGCTGTCCACGTGGGCGTCACTGTTTCACATCACGATGGCGATGGGGATTCGCTATCGTGGACGCTGGTGCCGTGGATCGGGCTGTTTCTGTTTCTTGCGGTCTGGGTGCGTGCTGCACGAGCGACATTGTTTTTCCGCTGCTGCTGGCGGGTCGGCGGGCGCCGACCGCGCGGTGCGGCGCATGCGCGGCGCAGGCCCGCGCGAATGTGGCGGGCGGATCCGCCCCCCGGGAGATGTCATGAAGATCGGGATATCGGTTGAGAACGGCAGTGTCAGCGGGCACTTCGGTCATTGTCCGACGTTCGCGGTGTACGAGCTGAACGACGGCGCCGAGGTCGGGGCGCCGACGATCCACCAGGCGCCGCCGCACGAGCGCGGGGTGCTGCCGCGCTGGCTGCGGGACCTCGGCGTGGACGTCATCGTGACGGGCGGGATGGGGCGGCACGCGCTGGCGCTGTGCGGCGAACTCGGCATGCAGGTGATTCTCGGCGTGGCGGAGGAGTCGCCGGCGGACGTGGTCGAGCGGTTCCGCGCGGGCGTGCTCACTTCGGGAGCGAACACCTGTGACCACTGAAGTGCAGGAGCGGCTGACCGCTGTGCGCGAGCGGGCGCATCCGCGGTGCATGGCGTGCAGCCAGGTGAACGGGCGGAATCTGAGCCTGCACTTCCAGGCGGTGGATGACGGGGGCGTGCGGGCTTGGGTGATTCCCTCTGCGCGGTTCGAGGGGTATCCCGGCATGGTGCACGGCGGGGTGATCGCGACGCTGCTGGATGCAGCGATGACGAACTGCCTGTTCGCGATGGGGTGGCCGGCTGTCACGGGGGAGCTGACGATCCGGTATCGCGAGCCGGTGCAATGCGGGCGGGCGTGTGCGGTGCACGCGTGGCTCGAGCGGGCGTCGTCGCCGCTGTTTTTGGTGCGTGCGGAGTTGACGCAGGACAGCCGGGTGCGGGCGCGGGCTTCGGCCAAGTTCATTCTGCGGCAGGAGCCGAGTGAGGGGTCATGAGGGCGTCTCCGCAACGACCGATGACCCACAATTTGCTTCGTTATTCTTGGAAGTCCATTGTCAATCTTGGAATCAGGGCCTCTGTCCTCTAAGTCGCATTGAAGTGGCGCCGGGTCATCCGTTAGGTTGAGCCCATTCAGGGAGGCGACGCTAGAGAGAGCGTGCGGGCGAGATGTGCGCCTGCCGTTCTCGTTTGTTTTTTGGGTCGCCGCGAGGAGGAGGAAACGATGAAGTACCGTTCGGTATTGTTCACTGCATTTCTGGTGGTGGCGTTCGCAGCCGTCAGCGCTTCAGCCGCTCCGCTCCTGAACATGATGGTGATGACCGATGCTCCGGGCGACACGCCGGTAAATTGGGCACCGAGCGGGACGGACAATGGTGACGGCAGCTTCACCTATGGCGGTTCACTGGTGGATCCGGACGGGCATTGGACGCTGGAATGGGAATGCACGGCGAAGGCGGACCCGTTCCTCAGCGCGAGCTACACGCTGGTGAATACCGACGTGAACACGCTGACGTACACGCTGCTGTCGACACTGCCGATTGCACCGGCGGTGACGCCTGCGTCGCTGATGGGCGGATCCGTCGGGGGTTCGGTGACGGACGCGAACTTCAACGGGGTCGGGGGGGCTGCGACAGCCCCGGGCATGCCGCTTTACGCGGGCTTGATGGATGGGGTTTCCGTTCTGCCGATCTACCCTGACCCGAACGCCTGGAACGTGACGTTCCAGGGCGAGACCGTGAACATTCCGTCGGTGAATGCCGGCCTTCCCGGGCCGGTCATTCCGGGTCCGGCGGTGATCAACGATATCGGGATCCAGAACCAGTTTACGCTTACGCCGGGGGATCGCGTCGCATTGACGGCCTTCTTTGTGGTGACACCTGAACCAAGTTCGTGCGTCCTGATGATGCTCGGCGTGGCGGCCCTCGTTGGTCGCCGACGCTGACAGGTGTCCTTCTCGCGGCCCCGGCCAAAGCTTGCGGGGGAGCTGACCGTAGAGGCGGTTTGGCTCCCTCGCTCTATTTTTACGGAGTCCGTATGGCTGGCAGCGGGCGCACTGGCGGCGGGAGCGCTGGCAGCCGGCGCACTGGCGGCGCGGTGACGGGGTGGGGGTTGACAGCGGGTGCCGGGTTCGGGTATCTTGATTGAACGATCAACCAAGAGGCTTGAATGCCGGAGACCGACCCATCAGCCAGGCCGCCCGAGCCCGAGCCAGGGCCCGCGTCCACGCGGGAGCGGCTCCTCGACGCGGCTGCCCAGCTCTTTCTGGAGCGAGGGTACGCCGCCACGGGCGTGGCGGCTGTCCTGGAGAAGGCCGGCGTGCGCAGCGGCAGCCTGTATCACTTCTTCCGCTCGAAGGAGGATCTGCTGCTGGGCGTGCTCGACCGCTACATCGAGCTGCTGCACCCGGTGATCATCGCGCCGGTGGAGGCGCTGACGGACGATCCGATCGAGCGGGTATTCGTGCTGCTGGGGCGCTACCGCGAGTTTCTGCTGATGACGGACTGCCGGTTAGGCTGCCCGATCGGCAATCTGGCGCTGGAGATCAGCGACACGCACGAGGAGGCGCGGCGGAAGGTCGTGCAGAACTTCGAGAACTGGTGCGCCGCGGTGGAGCGCTGGCTGGTGGACGCGGGGAAGCGGCTGCCAGCCGATGTGGACCGCGCGGCGCTGGCGCGGTACGTGCTGACGGTGATGGAGGGGGGGCAGATGCAGGCGAAGGCGCAGAAGCGGATCGAGCCGTATGACGCGTCGGTGGCGGGACTGCGGGATCATGTGCTGCGCCTTACGGCGAATGACGAATGACGAATGACGAGTGACGAATGAACGGCGAAGGATGCACGGCGAATGATGAATGATGAATTATGAATGATGAATGAGCGGCAAACGGCAAACGGCAAACGGCGAACGGCGAACGGCGAACGGCTAACGGCGAATGCGGAATGGTGATTTGCGGGGCTTGTTTGCCTTGGGATTTTCCTTGAGGAGGCGCTTGGCGATGAAGCGGCAGACGGCGAGCAGGTATTGGGTGGTGATGGTGGTTGTCGGGGCGTGCGGCGGGGTGGCTGTCGCGAATGATGCGGCTGACGTGCGCATATTGCACAAGGAGGCGGTGGTTTTCGCGTCGCCGCGGGAGGTCTGGCACGCTTGGACGACGCCGGAGGGGATGGCGGCGTGGTGGGTGAAGGACGCCAATATCGACCTGCGCGTGCTGGGTCCGTTCGAGCTGATGATGGTGCCGGACGCGCCGGAGGGCGAGCGGGGCGCCGAGGGGTGCCGGGTGCTGAGCTACCTGCCGTACGAGATGTTCAGCTTCGAGTGGAACTTTCCGCCGAAGATTGCGACGCTGCGGGCGGCGAAGGCGAAGACCGAGGTGGTGCTGCACTTCGACGACCTGGGCGACGGCACGACGCGGGTGCGGCTGGACCAGTTGGGCTGGCAGGAGGGCGAGGACTGGGATGCGGGTTATGCCTATTTCGATCGCGCCTGGGGCTACGTGGTCGCGCTGCTGAAGAAGCACTTCGACGAGCAGGCGACGAAGGTGGACAGTTGGATCGACGGGGCGGTGAACGTGACCGCGCAGTACGGGCCGCAGCGGCAGCAGCAGTTCGTGGTCGAGCTGCCCGCGGACGTCGCGACGGTGTGGGCGACGCTGACGACGGTGGACGGCGTGCGGAGTTTCCTGTCGCCGCAGCCGCACATCGAGCTGCGCAGCGGGGGGGCGTACGCGTTGTTTCCGGAGTCGACGGCGAAGATCCTGGGCCTGGTGCCGGAGCGGCAGCTCGTGGTGACGGGCAGTGCCCCGCTGGAGTTTCCGAACGTGCGGATGGGGGGCACGTGGGCGGTGCTGGACTTCGCGGCTGGGGGCGACGGGGCGACGGAGTTGACCATGACGTGCCTGGGGTGGCAGAATGGTGAGGAGTGGGACCGGGCGTTTGAGTACTTCTTGAAGAACAACCCGATGTTCCTGAACCTGCTGCGCAAGCGGTTCACGGAGGGGCCGTTGAAGTGGTCGGAGCCGGGCCCGGGCGAGGTCGCGACCTTCACGCGGGAACCGCTCAAAACAGAGCCGCGCCCGTAAGGAAGCGGAAGCAAACAGAGCCGCGCCCGTAAGGAAGCGGTGTTTTTGAACCACGAATGGACGCTAATGGACTCGAATAGGGTTTTTTAAATCAATTCGTGTTTATTCGCGTGTATTCGCGGTTCGGTCAGCGGTTCGGTCAGCGGTTCGTCGAGCGGTTCGGTCAGTCGTTTGTGGTTGTGGACAATCAGCATACGCGGCTCCTTGGCCGGAGGCGTGTGCCCACGCGGTTCGATAGTGGAAAAGGAGCTTACGTGATGGCTGCGAAACCAGTTCCCGAGGGGTTCAGCACGGTGTCGGCGCACCTGATGGTGAAGGGTGCGGACGCGGCGCTGGCGTTTTACAAGAAGGCGTTCGGGGCGGAGGAGGTGATGCGGATGCCCGGTCCCGACGGCAAGACGGTGATGCACGCGGAGCTGCGGATCGGCGATTCGACGGTGATGCTGTGCGACGAGTGGCCGGGACCGGGCGGGTGCAAGGCGCCGGCGACGTTGCACGGCACGACGGTGACGATCCACCTGTACGTGAACGACTGCGACAAGGTGTTTGCGCAGGCGGTGGAGGCGGGTGCGAAGGTGGAGATGCCGCTGATGGACACGTTCTGGGGTGATCGTTACGGCAAGTTGAGCGATCCGTACGGGCATCACTGGGGGGTGGCGACGCACAAGCAGGATCTCACTCCGGAGCAGATCCAGCAGGGGGCTGAGGAGTTCATGAAGAACATGGCGGGCAAGTGCGGCCAGGGGTAGGGGCTGGTCGAGCAGCCGCTGGGCCGGCTGGTGCCGCGAGCACCGGTCGGCGGAGCAGATACGAGGCCCCAGCCGCCGCGAGGCGGCTGGGGTTTTTGCGGTTGGGGTGGTGGTGGGCTCACCTCTCAGCGACACCCGCGTTCCGGTTCGCTCACCGGCGCTAATCAACCGGCCACGACTCGGTTGCCGACATGATTACCGGTATTCCCGAACTGGCGCCGATCAACTGCACGTCAAGGGTGAGCGTGCCCGCGGACCCGGTCGTGAACGTGCAGAGGTGCCCGGTCTCGCCGGCCGAGCCCGCACTGCCCCAGAAACCGTCCATGGCCAACGAATACCAGTACAGGCCTTCGTCGTGCCCAGGCGCCGGTACAGGCGGACCTTCCTCCGTGAAGTCCGTGAACGTGAAATTCCCGGCCACGGCCCATTCGCCGTTCGTCGCCGCATCCGCATCCGCGATGCTCACGACGGCGTTCGAGGAGATCGACATTACCAAAAACGTGTTGATCGCGTCGTTGCCGGCGGTGTAGTGCAGTTCGTACTGCGTGTCGGCGTCAAGGGTGGTCAGTGCCGCACCGCCGCCGAGCGGCTGGACCTCGATAGATAGGCTCGCAGTGAGTGGTTCCACCAGGGTCTCTGATTCGGATGAACTCATCATTTCGCGACCGCCAATAAGTAACTGAGACCCACCCGTCGGTCCCGTCAGGTAGTGGACGAGGAACGGCAGATCGTCGGCCGTAACGAGACTGTTCGGAGGGTACGCCCGATCGAAAGCGTCAACGCAGGCGTCATCGCTCATGTTCAGGCAGGCCTGAAATGCAGCGAAATCTTGTAGGTCGATGCTCCCGTTGCTGTCGAAATCCGGCGGTTCACAGGCATCTGGCGTTCCGTTGGAGTTGAAATCCGCGAAAGCTCTGTACTGCACGGTGACAGCGACAAACGTGGCGCACCCCGGATTCTCCACGTCATGTCCCGGGACGAGCTCCACAAACGCGTCGCCACCGGTGAGTAATGCGTTATAGGTGGCAAGAGGCACAACGAGCTGATCATCGTCCGGCGACAGAGGGCAGTCGGACCCGGTTGACACAAAGACATCGCCCACCGGTGTACCGTTGATCTGAACAGTGAGGAGCTCAAAGCTCGCGCTGAGATCGGCGATTGCCGAAAAGTTCATGGTCACGTCGTCAAGGGCGGGTGGCGCTTGAGGGATGGTGAAGTCCAGAATCGTCCCCTCAATCACAGGGGAGAGCGGTCCCGACTCCACGAATAGGAATGGGTCGGCCAGATCGCATTCGTCAGGGATATCATGGCGTCGCAGTCCCGACTGTTGCCTGAGGTGATGTCATCCGCATCGTCCACCTCGTTGCCATTGCAGTCGGGCAGGCACGCTTGGGACATTTCCTCACAGACGAATCCGGTTGCGCACGGCTCGTCACCTTGAATGCAAACACCTTGGTCGCAGATCTCATCGCCAGTGCAGAATAGGTCATCGCCGCATGCGGTGCCGTTCGGTCGTGCTGTGTGTACGCACGCGGATTGCCGAAGGAATCGCACCGTATCAGCCATCACCAGCGTTTGTCCACTCGGTCTGGGAATGACATTCGTCAACGGAAGGCTCACACTGGCGGTGTCGCCCCCAGCGTAGGTATAGGTGCCGAGCGAAAAGGAATTGGTTGTCGCTGGCGAGACGTTCAGGTATTGGCTGAGCACAACGGCATAAGGACCGCCAGGCGCTTCCACAATGTACTCTACATGCTCTGAGCGCGCAGCGCTCTGCTGAAAACACACGAAGATTTCGTAATCACCGGGATCGGACGCGGCGATTTGCTTTGTCCAGATGGCGGTGCCGGTGGCAGACGGGCTGGCCATGTCCGCGTAGCGAAAGATATCATCTGTACAACCGGAACCGCCAGTCCACATCCAACCCGTACCAGTCTCGCTGTAGCCCTGCGATCCGTCCGTTGTAGCGATTGTTAGATCAACTACTTCGGCGCATGAGTAATCGACGCAGGCTGCTGGATTCTCCGGCATGCACTGCGCATCAGTCGTGCATGACACGGCTGCCCCACAGACACCATCGTTGCAGAATTCACCAGGGTTGCACTCGCTGTCTATCAAACAGGTGATGCACTCGTCGGCGACTAGATCGCAGTGCTGGCCCCCCGTGCAATCTGCATCGCTGCAGCAGACGTTCCGGCACGCATCGACTGTCTCGCAGCAGAGCTGTCCGGTACAGGGAGCTGCCCCCGGCTGACACTGAAGGCTCGCGTTGCACGTTTCGGCTCCGTTGCAGAAGGTGCCGTCGTCACAATCATCATTGGTAAGGCATTCAGCGGGCGTGTATTCGAGCTGGACGCTGATATACGATTGGAAGATGCAGGCCACGGGATTAGCGCGGTCTTCAATACCCGAACAGCAGGTGAGACCGCAGGCCTCGCACATGCGCCTGACGTTGTCCACGCCGTTGGGAATGTGCGCGGTGAAGATCAGCGTGCCGTTGGCGGAGCGCTCCGCGTTGAAGTCATCTCGATCAATTGAGAAGATCAGGCGATCGTACAGACAGCACGAGCACAACGTCGTGCCGTCGGTCTTCAGCAACTCGCTAACCGCTGGGATGGTCTTGCTACCAGGCAATTGCGTCACCGTGCTGCTGTTGATGAAGGTGTTGCCGAACTTACAGGAAAACCACTTGGAGGACCCGGCGAAATCGCCGTTGACCGTTATGGTGACGGTGACATCTGAGCCAGCCAGCGGTATCGGATTTAAGGGTACTTGCTGGCTTCGGTAAATCGAATTAGGGTCACTGAAGAAGCTATCCACACGGCGGAAAAATACGTCACCCGGGGCAGCGGTTGCTGCAAGAACATGAAGCGCGACGACAAGACAAGCGGTACTGCGCATTACTTAGTTCCTCTCTCGCGATTGCTTCGTCGCGTAGTTGGCGATTTGATTGCAGGAATGACACGCTGGATGACGATGATCGGATAGGTGGTTTCAATCTTACACGCACGGGGGCAACACCAACTGGAGGTATTTTCATGCTACGGCTCACCTTAGTGCTGGTGGCAGTTGCCAGCGTAACCCCTCACGCTTCCGCCTCCGAGTTGCTGTATTCCATGTATCGCGGCTCGTCAACGGGCCAAGGAGAAATCCCTTCAGAGCAGCTGTGGCCGGCGCTCTATTACCTGGACAGCCAATACGAGGTCGTCGCGCCGGTTTTCGAGACCGTTCTGCCGCAAAGTCCTTATCCCAGCATCATCACGGGCACAGCGTCCGCGGCTACGGATCCGGATTTCGATGACTTCATCGGCTTACTTACCAACGAGACGGTGGAGACGCTCTGGCACGGCTCATGGTCTTCCGCCGGCCCTAAGTGGGGCGGTGGCGGCACGCTGGAGCCCGATCTTCGAGAATTTGTCATCACCCATATCGAGGAAACCATCTACGTCGATCAAGTCTCCCCTGGAATGGACCTCAACGGCAACGGTATCTGGACCGACTGGTCGATGTCGGGCACGTATGATTTCTACGGATATCCGATTCCTGAACCGACCACCGGGTTGTTCCTCCTTGCCGGGGCATTCGTCCTGCGACGCCGTCGCTAGCCGACTCGTCAACGCTCAGCGGTGCCCTATCCACCAATGGTAGTGTCATTTCTCGATTCGGCCGGATTTAGTGACGACCGCCTGGCTGCGCCGAGAGCAGGGGGCGGCGTCGCCGAGATCAGTTGAGCAATGGACCAGGTGAGCAGGGGGCCGCAGGGGTTCGGACGCCCTTTCAGGGCTTGAAAAAAGCAATTCTTGCCCATCACCCAGGGTTTCACGGCGGCTTCGCCGCGGCTTCGCCGCGGCTTCGCCGAGATCAGTTGAGAAGTGGACCAAGGGAGCAGGGGCGGCTGCGCCGAGAGCAGTGGAGCAGCCGAACAGGCGGCGGCTGCGCCGGGAGCAGGGGCGGCTGCGCCCCGGCTTCGCCGCGATCAGGCGATCAACTGGATCAGGTGAACAGGTGAGGGGTACCCGCGGGGTGTCACGCGACGGCGTGACCTACTGGCCTTTGGCGCTGTCGGGGCGGGGGGCGGCGAGGGCCTTTTCGATGACCTTGGTCAGCTTCTCGTCGTCGGGGTTGGTGCGGGGATCGAATTTGGCGATGACCTGGCCGTTGCGGTCGACCACGTACTTCTGGAAATTCCACATGATCGGGCCGGCGATGTCCTTGTCGGGGTGGTGGGTGAGGTAGTCGTACAGCGGGCAGATGTCGTCGCCTTTCACGCTCACCTTCGAAAACAGGTCGAACGTCACGGCGTACTTCTTCGTGCAGAACTTCTTGATCTCGGCGTCGGTGCCGGGCTCCTGGGCGTTGAAGTTGTTCGCGGGGAACGCCAGGATGCGGAAACCCTGGTCCTGGTACTTCTTGTACAACGGCTCGAGCTGGGTGTAGTTGCGATCGGTCAGGCCGCACTGCGAGGCGACGTTGACGATGAGCAGGACGTCGCCGCGGTAGTCGGCGAGCTTGACGTCCTTGCCGTCGATGGTCTTCACGGTGAAACCGAGCACCGACTTCGGGGTGGCGGCTGGCGCGTCGGTAGCGGCTGGGGCGTCGGGGGCGTCCGAACCCGCGAGGGCCGCGGTGAAGGCCAGCGCGAACGCACCCACTCCGATGAGACTCAGTCCGACGAGACTCCATGCACGCTTCATAGCGATCGTCCTTTCCCGATGAGGGTGAGGGGGCTGGGGCGGCGCGGGCCGCGCTCAGCCGGGTGACCCGGCGGGGAGAGTCTATGTAACCGGACGCGCGGAGGCAAAGAGGTCGCGGAGCTTCTGCTGGCGGTAGGTGAAGATGCGCCGGACGTCGGGTCCGACGAAGAGGCGGTGGACGAGTGCGCCGCCGGGCACGCCGTAGTCCACGGCGTCGGAGGCGAGCGTGCCGCCGTCGCGAGCGGCGAAGGTGTGCGTGTGCCGCCAGAAGCGGTAGGGGCCGCGGATCATCGCGTCGGTGAAGCGGTGGGGCGGGTCCCAGCCGTCGATGCGGCTGCGCCAGCGGAGCGGCAGGCCGCGGACGCGCAGGCGGTAGTCGATGAGGGTGCCGGAGTGGAGGTCGATGGGGCGGGGGGTGAGGACCTCGAAGCGGAGCCACGGCGGGGTGATGACCTCGAGGTTGTGGGCGTCGGCGAAGAAGTCGAAGACGCGTTCGAGCGAGGCGGGCAGCCACTGGGTCGCGGCGAGGCGCCAGCCGCGGTCGATGCGGGTGATCGCGAGGGTGGATTCGGGTGCGGCCTTCATGCGTCCACGCTCCCTTCGGCCAGCAGGCGTTCGACGGCTGCGGTGATTTTCCCGCCGAGCGGCTTGGAGAGGGGGCTGAACTTCGCGACGACGTCGCCGCGGCGGTTGACGAGGTACTTCTGGAAATTCCAGCGCACGGGTCCGGCGATGCGGCGGTCGGGGTGGGCGGTGAGGTAGCGGTAGAGCGGGCAGATGTCTTTGCCGCGGACGTGCACCTTGGCGAAGAGGTCGAAGGTCGCGTTAAAGCGGGTGCAGAACTGGCGGATTTCCTCGGGGCTGCCGGGTTCCTGGTTGAGAAAATCGTTGCTGGGGAAGGCGAGCACGCGGAGGCCGCGGTCGCGATAGCGGCGCTGCAGTTCCTCGAGCGGGGCGTAGTTGCGCTTCGCGAGTCCGCAGCGTGAGGCGATGTTGACGATGAGGCAGACATTGCCGGCGTAGCGGTCGAGGCGGACGGGCTGGCCGTCGGGTAGCGTCACCTCGAGGCCGTGGAGCGTGGCGGCGGGGTGGTCCTGCGGGATGGGCGGGTTCGCGGTCACGCGGGTCGGCCCTCGTAGAGGCAGGCGGCGTCTTCGGTGCGGTTGCGGCCGGCGGCGTAGATGGAGAATTCGGCGCGGCGGCCGAAATTGGACCACATGGCGGCGGACCCGTAGCGGCCGTCCCTGGTGATGGCGTAGAAGTACACCTGGTAGTTGGGTTTTCCGTTGGCGTCGAGGAGGCGCGGGTCTTTCGTGCGGTCGCTGATGCGTTTGAGCACGGCGAGGCAGGCGTCCTGGGGGGCGAGTCCGCCGCGCATCTGTTCGACGACGGAGAAGGACCCGGCGTTGAGGATGACGGCCTCGCCGCGGCCGGTGGCCCCGGCGGCTCCGACCGCGTTGTCGACGTAGAGGCCCGCGCCGATGATGGGGGAATCGCCCACGCGGCCGGGGATCTTGTAGCTCAGGCCGCTGGTGGTGGTGACGCCGGCGACGTTGCCCGCGGCGTCGACCGCGCAGCAGTTGATCGTGCCGTAGGTGAACGTCTGGACGTGCTGGAGCCAGGACTGGGCCTTGTCGCCGGCGGGCGGGGCGATCCAGTCGTCGCGTTCGCTGTGGGTTTCCTTCCAGTGCAGCCAGATGCGGCGGGCCTCGTCGGTGAGCAGCTCGGTTTCGGGAAAACCATGGGCGCGGGCGAAGCGCAGGGCGCCCTCGCCGACGAGCAGCACGTGGTCGGTGCGTTCGAGGACGCGCTGGGCGACCGCCGCGGGGTGGACAATGTTGCGCAGGGCGGCGACCGCACCGGCGCGGTGGGTCGGGCCGTGCATCACCGAGGCGTCGAGTTCGACGACGCCGTCCTCGTTGGGCAGGCCGCCCAGGCCGACGGAGTGATCGTTCGGGTCGGCCTCGACGAGTCCGACGCCGGCGACGACGGCGTCGAGCGGGTCGGCGCCGGAGGCGATCATGTCAGCCGCCTTGGCGGTTGCGTTCGTGCCGTTGGCGCTGGCGATGACGACGGGCCGCGCGGCGGAGGGCGCGTCGGATTGGGCGAGCGCGGTCCGCGCGCCGGTCGCGGCTGCTACGGTCGCGACAGCCGCCGACTGGAGGAACGCGCGACGATCGAGTTCGGTGGGCATGGGTCGGCCTCCGGATCGGGAAGGATCCAGCCATGAGGTTAGTGCGCGGCGCGGCCATTGCAACCGTGTCATGGCGCGCGGGGCGGAAGAGCGGTGGAAGCGGGTCGGCGACGCGCTAAGATGCCTGCGGGATCGGGACGGTTGTTGACTTCATTGATGCGCAGGAGGACGAGGAGATGAACGCTTTGACGCTGAAATTCCGGGTGGATCGAACGGTATTCCGCTGCTATGCGGGCGTGGGGCTGGCGGCCGCGGCCGTCGTGCTGACGGGCGGGTGCTCTGCGTTGCATCCGCCGCTGCCGGTGGTGCAGCAGGTGGATCTGGCGCGGTACACGGGCAAGTGGTACGAGATTGCGCGGTACCCGAACACGTTCGAGCGCGGGTGCACGGCTGCGACGGCGGATTATGCCCAGCTCGAGGATGGCCGCATCGAGGTGGTCAACACGTGCCGGGAGGGTTCGGTGGATGGCGAGATCAAGACCATTCGCGGGACGGCGCGGGTGGTCGATAAGGACACGAATGCGAAGCTCAAGGTGACGTTCTTCTGGCCGTTCGCGGGCGACTACTGGATTCTGGCGCTGGGGGATGACTACCAGTGGGCGGTCGTGGGCGAGCCGTCGCGGAGTTACTTGTGGATTCTCAGCCGGACGCCGACGCTGGACGAGGATGTCTACCAGGACATTTTGAGTCGTTTGCCGGCGCTGGGGTACGATCCGGCGCTGCTGGAAAAGACGGTTCAGCCGCTGGACGCTTCGGCGGCGGCTCCGTGAAGGTCGCGGCCGCGGATCGCGAACCAGATGGAGCCCGCGACGCCGAAGGCGCTGGCGGCGAGCAGGTTCCAGGTGGGGGAGATGCTCCAGAGGGCGGCGCCGAGTATCGCGGCGGTCGCCACGACGGTGTCGCGCACGAGGTAGTAGAAGCCGAACATGGTGGCGCGCTGGTCGGTCGGGCAGAGGTCGACGATGAGCGCCTTGCGGGTCGGCTCGCCGAATTCCTTGAGTCCGCGGAGCACGAACGCGGCGACGAGCGGCCAGAAGGAGTGACAGACCAGCAGTACGAGGGGGAACAGCGCGAAGAAGATGAACGTCGCGAAGACGAAGGACTTTTTCCCCAGGCGGTCGGCGAGGTGCGCGACCGGCAGGTAGACGATCGTCGCGGTGGTCATCTCGATGGTGGTGAGGACGCCGAACTCCACCGCGGAGACGGGGTGGCGAATCGTGGCCATGCACCAGATCACGACGAAGGCGTAGGGCATCTGCTCGCAGAAGCGGATGAGGATGTCGGAGATGAGCAGTTGGCGCAGCTCCGGGCGCATCTGCCGCAGGTGCCGGATGGGATTGAGCGCCCAGCGGCGGTGCGGCGCTGAAGCGGCGGGAGTCGGAGCCACGAGGCGCTGCTGGGCCCAGAGCGCCACGAGGGCAGCCGCGATCGCGCCGACGAATGCGATGCGGATTCCGGTGCGTTCCCCCCAGTGCACGATGCACAGTCCGCCCAGCACGGGTCCGAGGGCCATGGGCACGCGGCGTACGAGTGAATGCAGGGAAACGCCCATGGTGCGTTTCTGCGGCGGCAGGGCGGATGCGACCAGGCTGATCATGGCCGGCATCGACAGCGCGCTCCACGAGAGGAAGAACAGCGCGCCGACGAGCACCGCCTGCCAGGCGGGGACGAGTACGACGATGGCGTAGCCGACGATCGCGGTCAGGCTGAAGACGGTGAGGGCGGTGCGGACGCCGTAGCGGTCGGCGAGGTACCCGCCGGGGTAGGCGTAGAGGGCGCCGAGGAGGTTGGTCAGGGCCTGGAACGTGCCGATGGCCCAGGTGCCGCCGCCGACGGCGAGCAGGTAGATGGGCAGGAAGCGGTCGCCGATGCGCTCGCCGAGTCCGACGAGGACGACGAGGAGGAGCAGGCCGACGATGCTGCGGCGCAGGCCGAGGAATTCGACGATGCGCTGTCTCCAGGGCCCGGGGGGATTATCCGCATGTGCCCGGTGACGGCGCATGCGCTGGTCATCCGACGATGATGGGCGTGGGTTGTGACTGTTCGTCGATGGCGACCATGATGACCTCGGCGTCGGTGACGTGGACGGCCAGGTCGGGGGTGCGGCTGCGTTCGGCGAAGACCTTGACGCGTACGGTGATGGAGGTTTTGCCGATGCGGGCGGTTTCGCCGTAGAGGCTGAGGACGTCGCCGGTGAAGACGGGTTCCTTGAAGACGACTTCGCGCATGCAGACGGTGACGTAGCGGTGGCGGGCCTGGCGGCGGGCCTCGACGAAGGCGGCCTGGTCGATGAAGCTGAGGATGACGCCGCCGAAGATGGTGCCTTCGGCGTTGGTGTCGCGTGGCATCATGACGACGCGGATGGCGGGTTCCGGGCTGGACGGCTTGGCGGCGTTCATTCAGTCAATCCCAAGGGGCGTTCGCGTGCGGGCCAGCCGGTTTGCGCGGCGGGGACGCCTTTCCTATTTTCGCGACGGCAGCGCCCTGGCCTGCGGTGCACCGGCGGGCATTGTCGTGGCTTGTTCGCGGTGTACAAGACTTCTGGCGGAAATTCCATCTGGGGACGAACTTGGTGCGGCGGTCGGGCGTTAGAAATGCAACCCCGGCTTGTAATGGCGGTATGGACGTGGGGCGATTATCCATGAAGCTGCGGTTGACGCCGCCCTGGTGACGGCGCGGGAGCGCGGGACTTGGGCTTCGGGTCAATTGTCAGGAGCTGTGCGCCCGTTGTCCGTCCACTGCGGCGGGGGTAAAATAACCGGCTCCCGGCGCCGGCCGTCGCCCTCGCGCGACGAGCGGCGCAACGCGTCGCGGCGCACTCGTGCCGTGCATCCTCGAGACCGGGCGCTGTGCGCCCCCCTACGGGAGTAGCCGAACGCATGTCGGGCAATCCGCGCAGCCGGGTCCAGCGCATCCGCACGACGGCAGTGTGTCTGCTTGCGGTGCTCTGCGGTGCGGTGGCGGCCCGGAGCGAGATCATCGGCGACGTCGTTCGCGTCGGCTACCTGGTGACCACGGGGGCTGCGATCCGCACGGGCTCGTGGACTCCGGTGGTCGTCGACCTCACTTTGCAGAATCAGACCGCTTTCGATGGCGTGCTGCGGTTGCGGCAGTTCGACCGCGACGGCGATATCTACGTCGACCGGGTGCCGGTGCACCTGTCGGATTCCGGAGCCGGGGCCCAGCAGCGGTACTGGTTGTACACGGTGGCGAATCCGCAGAGCGATCGCACGCACGACTACTCGGTCGAGTTGCTGGCGACGGAGGACGACGACGAGGTCGGGGCGAATCTGGTGCAGGTGATTTCGGGCGGCGTGCCGGTTCCGGCGATGAGTCCGCCGCTGCGTCCGGAGCCGCTCAGCGACGACGCGTATCTCATCCTGGAGATTTCGGACGGGGCGATGGGGCCTATCCGGCATCTGCTCGACCAGGAGAATCTCGAGCGGTTCGATCGCCGGATGGCGGTCGCGCACGGTTCGCCGAACGATCTGCCGGGCAACTGGATCGGCCTGGACATGGTGGACTGCGTCGTTTGGGAAGACGCGGATCCGACGCAGTTGACGCCCGCGCAGTTGCACGCGCTGGTGCAGTGGGTGGAGCAGGGCGGGCAGCTCGTGCTGGCGGCGGGGCGGACGTCGGACGCGGTGGCGCAGTCGGGGATTCTCGGGCCGCTGCTGCCGATGCAGGTGGGGCGGGTGCAGTCGACGAAGGATCTGCCCACGGTGCGGAACAAGCTGCTGGGCATCGGGTCAGCCACCCAAACGGTATATGACAGGCCGGTCGTGTACGCGGAGTGTACGGCGGTGGCGGATCCCGCGGTCACGAAGGTGCTCTACGACGAGGGAGCGCAGTCGACGCTGGTGGCGGCGCGGCGGGTGGGGAGTGGCCGGCTGGTGTTTGTCGCGGCGTCGCTGGGCGATCTGCTGGCCGACGGGCAGACCAACATCGCGACCTTTTTCGAGCATCTGCTGGAGTTGCGGCGGACCCCGCTGACCGATTCGACGGTGTCGGTCTCGCCGGTCGAGCTGTTTTATCACCTGGATCGGGAGGTAGGGTTTTACCAAACGGGCGGTGCGCTGCTGGCGGTGGCGATCATCTTCGCGGTGGCTTACGTGCTCTTGGCCACGCTGGGCGTGTGGAAGGTGCTGCAGAAGCGCAGCCTGCTCAAGCAGAGTTGGACGGCGCTGGCGGTGACGGCGCTGGTGGCGAGCGTGCTCAGCCTGCTGGGCGTGCAGACGCTGCACGGGGTCGGGCGCAAGGTGCAGCAGCTCACGATCGTTGACGGGACGGCGAACCAGGTGGCGGCGCAGGCGACGGCGTATTTCGGGCTGCGCACGGGGACGCACAACCGGCTCGACATCTGGCTGCCATCGGATTACCGGTTGGAGACGGAGCCGACGGCGACGGCGTGCACGCTCAAGCCGATGCTGGAGGCGCGGACGTCGCTGGAGAAGGCCGCGGCGTTCACGGATCCGACGCGTTACTGGTTGTTGCCGTCGACGGCGGAGATGCACGACGTGCCGATCCGCGCGACGCTGAAGCAGTTCGAGGGGCGCTGGCGGGGCGATCTGCACGGGACGATTCTGTCGTCGGTGCGGACGACGGATCTGCCGGTGCCCGCGGGCCAGGAGGCGGAAGCGACGTCGCAGGTGTACACGGTGGCGCCGGGCAGTTGGATCGAGAACACGCTCGACGTGGACCTGTACAACTGCCTGCTGTTCGTCGCGGAGTACGACACGATGTCGCCGCAGAGCTTCATTGCGGTTCCCCAGCGCACGATGGGGTTGCAGGCGATGAAGGTGTTCTCGCTCGGTGAGATTCCGGCCGGCGAGCGCATCGACCTCCACGCCCGGCTCAACCTCGACGGTAGCGACAAGCAGAGGGCCGCGGGTTACTACAAGGACCGTGCGCTGGCGGCGATGGCGAAGGAGTGGGGCAAGGCGTTCATCTCCGTGGGGGAAATGACCCGCTACGGTGAGGAGCCCGTCGCGCAGTACCGCTTCGATTACTATCAGAATGCGCTGCTGCTGCTGACGGTGCTTTCGGATATCGATCCGGGCATCTACCCGTCGTCGCCGATTTATGGAATCCGGATGTTCTCGCGGACGCGGGCCCGGCAACTGGACGTAGCGAACCTCGTGCAGCGCGATGCGGCGCTGCTCGTCGGGTTCGCGCAAGATCCGGGGCCGGTGCGGCTGTGTGCCCGCACGAGCGGCGCTGCCGACTACGACGTGCTGGATCCGGCGGAGGACGCGGCGCACACGATGTATCGATTCGTCATTCCCATCGAGCAGGACAAGTGACGGCCCGGCCGTCGCGGGGAGCCGCAGTGCAGTGATCATCGAGACCATCAATCTCACGAAGCGTTACGGCAAGCTGGTGGCCCTGGACAACCTGCACCTCAACATCGAGGACGGGGAGTGCTTCGGGTACATCGGACCCAACGGCGCGGGCAAGACCACGACGATCAAGATTCTCGCGACGCTGCTGCAGCCGACCTGGGGCGAGGCGCGGGTGTGCGGGCACGTCGTCGGCTACGAGTCGCGGAAGATCCGGCCGCTGATCGGCTACGTGCCCGACTTTTTCGGGGCGTACGAGGACATGGTGGTGGTCGAGTACCTCGAGTTCTTCGCCTCCGCGTACAACATCACGGGCAGCGAGCGCACGCGGGTGGTGAACGACGTGCTCGAGCTGACCGACCTGGTGTACAAGCAGGATGCGCTGGTGGACTCGCTCTCGCGCGGCATGCAGCAGCGGCTGAGCGTCGCCCGCGTGCTGCTGCACGATCCGAAGGTGCTGCTGCTCGACGAGCCGGCCAGCGGGCTGGACCCCCGGGCGCGGATCGAGATCCGCGAGCTCCTCAAGGAGCTGCGCAACATGGGCAAGACGATCATCATCAGTTCGCACATTCTGCACGAGCTGGCGGAGCTGTGCACGACGATCGGGATCATCGAGCGCGGCAAGCTGCTGTTTCACGGCGGCCTGAAGGACATTCTCGCCAAGGCCAAGGTGGGCACGCGCATCCAGGTGCGCGTGACCGAGCAGGCGGACCTGGCGGCGGTCTGCCTCGAGAAGGTGAAGGGCGTGAAGAACGTGGTGCAGGACGACGGGCAGCTCACGCTCGAACTCGACGGCCAGACGCATGATTTTTCGGGTATTGCCTACGCGCTGCTCAAGAACAACTTCCGCATCCGCGAGATCAAGGAGGAGGAAGTGAATCTGGAGACGGCGTTCATGCGGCTTACGAAGGGACTTGTGTCGTAAGACTGCTGAATGACGAATGACGAATGACGAATGGGGCGTTGTCGCTTTGCGGCTGGAGGCTCGTTGGGCCGGCTGCTATCTCGGCACGCATCGCTTAGGTCGCTCTGGAGCGGTTGACTGGTGAATCAGGCGCTTTCACGCATAGGGCTGTGGCTGTGGTACCTGGTGCCGGCCAACCCGATTCTGGTCCGGGTGGTCTACGGCATGAGCCGGCGTACGCGCCACCTGTGGCTGCGTTTCGGGTACCTGGCCATCCTGCTGGCGGTCGTCACGGTGACGCTGCTCACGGTGGGGACGTCGCGCGGCGCATCGCTCGGCGATCTGGCCAAGGGGGCGTCGCAGACGTTCATGTACGCCTCGATCACCCAGCTTCTGCTGATGTGTTTTCTGGCGCCGGTGTTCACCGCCGGGGCGATCACGCAGGAACGCGACGCGCAGACGTACAACATCCTGATATCGACGCCGCTGTCGAACGCGCAGATCGTGATCGGATCGCTGCTCAGCCGGCTGTACTTCGTCGTCGTGCTGCTCATCGCCGGCCTGCCCATCTTCGTGACCACCATGGTGTACGGCGGGGTGACGCAGGGGCAGATTATCCGCAGCTTTGCGATCGCCGGGGCCACGGCGGCGATCACGGGCTCTTTGGCCATCACCATCAGCATGGTGCGGGTGGGCACGCGGCGTACGATCTTCTCGTTCTTTCTGGGCATCGGCATCTACCTGTGCGCCGTGTATTTTCTGGGCACGCGGGATTTCACGCATCTGTCCGAAGCGCCGGTCATGCCGGTCAGCGGCCGGCAGATGAGCTGGCTCGCGGCGTTTCATCCGTTCCTGGCGCTGGATGTGGCGCTCAACCGCATCGAGGCGCCGGACCTGGCGGCAGTCAGCCACTACGGCACGTTCGTGAAGTACTTCCTGGCCTACCCGCCGCAGATGTACGTGGTGTCCACGCTCTTCATCTCCTGCGTACTCATCGTGCTGAGCATGTTCTACGTGCGCCGCGGGACGCGCGAGGGCGAGGGCAGCCTGTTCTCCGGCCTGTGGGAGCGCATCCGGCCCAATCGCGCCAGCACCACCACACGCAAGCCGCACGCGGTCTGGTCCAATCCGGTCGCGTGGCGCGAGGCGGTCACCCGCGCGTCAGCCACGACCCGCAGCCTGGGCCGCTACCTGGTGATCGGTTGCGGTCTGCTCGGTGCGTGCGTGTTGCTCTACTTCTACATGAGCGGGCTGCGCGGCTTCACGCCGACGGTTACACGGAGCTGGCTCGCGGGCATCGTCGCGATCGAGTTCGGGATCGTGCTGATCATCGCGACGAACACAGCCGCTTCCTCCCTGACCAAGGACAAGGAGTCGAATTCGCTCGACATCATGCTGACCACGCCGCTGACCAGCGAGTACATCATCTGGGGCAAGCTGCGCGGCCTGGTGAGCTTTGTGCTGCCGCTGATCCTGGTGCCGGCGGTGAGCCTGCTGATTTTCGCGGTCTACGACCTGCTCAAGCGTCCGCCGGAGCGCGTCGCGTACCTCGAGACAGCGGTCGAGGTGGGGCTGCTGCTGGTGGTGTTCGCGGCGTACGCGTGCATGCTCGGCCTGCACTTCTCGCTCAAGCAGAAGAAGACGATCCGCGCCGTGATCCTGGCGGTCGGCGTGCTCATCGTGGCCAATCTCGTGGCCTACTTCTTCTGGCAGGCGATCATCGAGGCGGCGGACATCCTGGGCACGTCGCTGGCCCCGGCGACGCCGTTCACGGCGATCGGGACGCTGATCGACCCCAGCATGCTCTTCGCCTCGACCCAGGAGTATCTCTCCAAGGTGCCGGCGATCCGCATCAGCGCGCTGGTGGGCTGTGCGATCTTCGTGTGCCTGCACGCCGCGATCGTGTTCAGTTGGTACAAGTCGATGGTCAAGGGCTTCGACATGATCATCCGCAAGCAGAGTGGCACGCGGTAGGCGCTGCCGAGCCTGCGCATCAGGGGGCCGGCGTTGGTGCGGGCTTTTCCAGGGGCGGAAACGTCACGCGGTAGGCCGCATACGTGCCGAGATTGGAAGTCCGCGCAATCAGATCTGCCGAAGTGGCCTGCTCGAGAATCACCGACTCCTCGCGGCCGCTGCCCATCGGGTAGATTCCGGAGAGTTCCCCCAGCGAGCGCAGGTAGGTCATGTCGTACGTGTCGCCCGCCAGGCGGTACTGGACGACGTGCTGACCGTCGCGCTTCCAGATGAGGCGCCAGTGGTTCTTCGGACCGAACGGCTTGTTCTCCAGGCAGCGGAAGCCCGCGTGGACGAGCGCGTAGACGGACCACTGGACGCTGCGATGCGTCATTCCGAAGAAGCGCAGTTCCGGATCCTGCAGGGCGGCGACGTAGGCGATGTACTCGTCCATGAACTTCCGGGCGACGCGTTTTTCCTCCTGATAGACGAGGGGCGTGAAGAGCAGCCCGGAGATCGGCGTTCCGGCGTGACCGAAGGGATTGAACGTGCCGGGCCCGATCACGAGCGAGAAATCGTCGATGCGGCCGCGGGGCAGCTTCTTCTCGTATAGGGTGACCGGCGTGGGGCGCAGTTCATCCCACCAGGGCTTGTCGCGCAGGGCGATGCGCGCGCCGATGACGTACTGCCCGACGAAGAGCAGCGTAATCAGCGTCAGATGGACCCGGCGGCGCCGGCTGGGGGCGGCGCTGAGCACGGCGCCGAGGCCCACGAGGCATACGACGGCGAAGAAGGGCACGACGTACGTGTGGTACTTGGGCAGCGGGTAGGTCAGCATGACCGACCACAGCGGCACGATGCCGGCGATGCAGAGACAGATCAGCAAGCCGCAGCGCTGGCGGATGAGCCGGATGATGCCGAGCGCCAGCAGGTAGACCATGATGAGCGGGAAGAAGCTCACGTAGAAGCCGAGGATGCGCGCCGCGCGACCGGGATGATCGGCGACAGCCTCCGCGTGGGCCAGGATCGCGTGGAGGTTGGAGCCGCTGCCGTAGACGAGGGCGAGCGCCACGAGGGCTGCTCCGAGCCCGATCACGACGATCCAGCGCAGCATCGCGCGCCAGTTGCCGCGGTAGAGCAGGAAGGGGATGGCGGGCGTGATGAGAATGGCGTCGGCCCGGTACCACCCGGCGAATCCGAGCAGGACGGCGCCCGCGGCGCAGTTGAGCCAGTGCAGCCGTCCGGCGAAGAGGAACAGGGCGGAGGTGGCGCAGGCGGCTGCCATGATCAGGTCGTTGGCGTACATGCCGATCGAGATCGCGATCGGTGACAGCAGAACGACGATTCCGCAGAGCGGCGTGGCCAGCCCGGTGAGGCGGCGGCCGAGGCCCGCGGCAGACAGGTTGAAGACGACACCTGCCAGCATGCACAGCGCGGAGAGGATGCTCAGTGGCTCGATACCCGTGGCGCGGCGGATCAGCACGAGCGTGGTGGTCACGCCGGGGCAGCCGACGAAATTGTGGGTGAGCAGCGGTGCGTCCCAGCCATAGCGCACGATGTGCTCGACGCCGGAAGCCTCCTGCACGGCGTCACCCTGGTTGGGGCCGAAGGGCAGGGCGCCGCTGGTGTACCACAGCAGCAGCATGACGTAGACGATCCAAAGCACACCCATCGTGCGGCGCGTCCAGGCGCGGCGATCGACCGTACTCCAGCGTTGTCCGTACCAATCGACCCATGAGCCCTGATGGGCGGCGGGAGGGGCGGTGCTCAGCGGTTCTTGCGGTTGCATCATCGCATTCGCTTCTCGTTGTTCGGGAAACAGAGGCGGGACTCATCTTAAGCGCCGCGGATACGTCAATTCAAGGACGACGTGGGGATTCCCAGGGGAGATTCGTGAGTCTCCAGTCCACCTGCAGCGTCACAGTGCGGGCTGTGCTCGAACGAAATCGGGGCACGCCCGCAGCACTTGAATAGAGCTTGCGCTAGCCATACCCCAGTTCGCTCAGGTCGTCCTCGTCGAGTCCGAAGTAGTGGCCGACCTCGTGCAGCACGGTGGTGCGGATCTGGCGGACCAGTTCCGCGCGGGTGCTGCAGACGCGCTCGATGTTGCGTTGATAGATGCTGATGCGGTCGGGCAGCGGCGCCGGCGCCTCCACGTGACGGCCGGTGAGCGGCACGCCGTGGTAGAGCCCGAGCAGGCGGCGCGGGTCGTCGATGCCGAGCGCGCGGCAGGTGCGCGCATCGGGCATGTCCTCGACGTCGATGACGACGTTTTCGAGGTGACGCTGCAGTGACGCAGGGATGGAGGCCAGGGCCTGCTCCACCAGATCCTCGAAGACTTCGCGGGTGACCGGCTGCATCGTTGCTCCAGGTGGAAGTCGCCGCATAATCGCGCGGGCGTTTGGGGGTCGCAGCGGCTACAATCCCGCCCGCCGCGCGGCGGGTGCCGTCGCGTCATTGTAGGCGGCGGTCCCGGCGTTGCCATCGCGGCCTGGCGGCGGCGGGGGAACCACGCAATCGAGACGGGGAGGCATGCTGTGCACGTACGAAGAGAGACTTTGTGGCTCGTGGGGTCCACCGTCCTGCTCGGGACGCTCTGCGCCGGGTGTATGCCGGACAGCTTCATCATCACGCCGATCAACCACGAGAAGGCGCTGGTTCAGCAGGAGCTGTCGCGCGACGCGCTGCTGGCCTGGAACAAGGTGGCGGTGATCGAGGTCGACGGGGTCATCCTCAACGCCAATCCCGGCGGCCTGCTCTCCAAGGGGGAGAACCCCGTCTCGTACCTGCTGGAGCAGCTCGACGCCGCCCGGCGCGATCCCCGCGTCAAGGCGGTGGTGCTGCGCGTCAATTCGCCCGGCGGCTCGGTGACCGCCAGCGAGCTGATGTACAACGAGATCCTGCGCTTCCGCCGCTCCGGCAAACCCGTGGTGGTGATGATGCTCGACGTCGCCGCCAGCGGCGCGTACTACATCTCCTGCGGCGCCGACGAGATCGTCGCGGCGCACTCCACTGTGACGGGCAGCATCGGCGTGATCATGCAGACCTTCGACGCGACCGGCACGATGGCCAAGATCGGCCTCCGCGCCGACGCGATCAAGAGCGGGCCGCAGAAGGGCGGCGGTTCGCCCTTCGAGACGATGACGCCCGACCAGCGCGCCGTGTTCCAGAACATGGTGATGGAAATGTACGGCCAGTTCGTCGACGTCGTCGCCCAGGGCCGCGACCTGCCGCGCGACCGCGTGCTCGAACTCGCGGACGGCAGGATCTACACCGCCACGCAGGCCATCGAGAACGGCCTGATCGACCGCATCGGCACGATGAACGACGCGATCGCGGAGGCCAAGCGCCGCGCCGACATCGACTCGGCGATCGTCGTGACCTACATGCGCCCGTACGGGTTCGCCCCCAACTACTACGCGCACGCGACGCAGCCGCCGGCTGCGGCCCAGATCAACATGCTCAACGTGAATCTTGGCGATCGCTGGAGTGCCGGCGCTGCGCCCTTCATGTACCTCTGGGAGCACCCGTAGCGACGGGGGCACAGGAGCGACGATTTGTCCACCGCGGCTGATGCACCCAGCCTGTCCGCCGACTTGGCCGGTCCCAGCGCCGGTCTGCTCGTCGGTTTCATGCTGCTTGCGGCCATTCTGGGCGGCACGGTGGCGCGCGCGGTGCGCGTGCCCAAGGTGGTGGGCTACCTGCTTTCGGGCGTGGTGCTGCGGCTCGTGCTGGCTGCGGGCTATGCCCGGGCCCACGGGGCTGAGATCGCCGGGCAGATGCTCCATCGCGCGTTCGAGCCGCTGATGGCGCTGAAGATCCTGGCGTTGGGCATGATTGTTTTCGCGATCAGCCAGTTGCTCGAGGTGGAGCATCTGCGCGCGGTTGGCCGGCGTATCCTGCGCGTGAGCATCGCGGAGGCTGCGGGCGTGGTCGTCTGCACCGGCGTCGTCTGCGCCGTGATCGGCTACTTCACGGGCGGCGGAATCGCGGCGATCGGCGCGGGCGTGCTGCTGGGGATCGTGGCGGTCGAGACGGCGCCGTCCGCGACGCTGATCACGCTGCAGGAGTACGACGCGAAGGGGCCCGTCACCGACACGGTGCTGACGCTCACCGCGATCAACTGCACGGTCTGCATCGTGCTCTTTCACGTCGCCTATCTGCTGCTGGCTTCGACGGGCGTGATCGCGCCGACGTCCATGGGCGAGCGCTGGGTGTGGCTCGACCTGGCGATGACCACGCTGGGCTCTGCGGTGCTGGGCAGCGCGCTGGGATTTCTCTTCAGCGTGCTCTACGCCAAGGTGACGCTGCCCGAGTTTCTGCTGGTTTTTCTCGCGGTGATGATCGGCCTGGGCACCGGGGCCGGCGCGCTGGCGGAATCACTGCACCTGTCGTTCAACTTTCTGCTGACGACATTGTTCATGGGCGCGGTGTTCACAAACGTCACGCTCAACTCCGGTCCGGCCTTCGACCTGCTCAAGACGATCAGCGCGCCGCTCTACGCCATCTTCTTCGTGATGGCCGGTTTCGATCTGCACATCGCCGACGTCGGCTCGCTGGGCCTGCTCGGCGGCGCCTACGTCGCGATGCGCGTGGCCGGCAAGTACATCGGCATCCGGCTCGGAGTGCGCTGGGCGCACTGGACCGACGAGGTGGGCCCGCACGTCGGGCTGGGCATGCTCTGCCAGGCGGGCGTGGCGATCGGACTGACGGATTTCCTGCTGAACGCGTGGCGCAGCGAAGCAGCCGCTGATGCCGGACCGCATCCGCTGGCGCTGCAGTTCAAATCGGTCGTGCTGGGGGCGGTCGTGCTCTACGAACTCGTCGGCCCCATCATCCTGAAGCGGATCGTCATGCGTTCCGGTGAGGTCAAGGCGATCACGCTGCTGCGGCGTCCCGGACCCGCGGTCGAGGGTGAATCGGTGCTGCGCCAGACCTGGGGTGCGTTCGTGCGGGCCTTCAAGCAGCGTGCGCCCGCGGCCCCGATGCCCGGCGACCTGCAGGTCCGGCACATCATGCGGTCCAACGTGAAATTCCTGAAGGCGGGCGCGAACTTTGACGACGTGCTGCACTTCGTCGAGGCCAGCAAGCACAACCACTTCCCCGTCGTGGATGACCACGGCGCGTTCGCCGGGATGATCCACTTCGGCGACCTGCGCGAGATGATGTACGACCCCTACATGCGCGACCTGGTGACCGCGGTGGACCTCGCCGCCCCGGACGACATGGTGCCCGCGGACCTGCCGCTCGCCGAGCTGATGGCGGAGTTCAATCGCCGCGACGTGGGGGCGCTGGTCGTCGTGCAGTCGCGTGAAGATCGCCGGGTCGTGGGGCTGGTGGAGCAGCGCGACCTGCTGCGCGCGCTGCGTCACGGCGGCGCGCACTGACGGCGGGCTGGCTGCAACTGCGTTTTCTCAAGCTGAACAAAACGACGCCCGCCCTAGGTCGGGGGCGTGCTTGCGGCGCTGGTGCTCGCCATCATCGACGGCAGCGCGGGTCCCGCGGGTGTGTGGTTTCGCTGAACGACGAGTGACAGGCAAATGACACAAGCTGTCACGAGGAGCAGGGTTAAAGCGGTGCGTTGCCACATGAGGGCCGCCTCCATGCAAGTCTGCAGATCCCGATGCGATCAGCCCGCCCTCCTGGCTGGCGATCCGAGCATCGGAACGATGCGGCATTCTGACACCCGCCCCAAAGTTGTCAACTCACTGAAAAAACATGAGTTACGATTCAAGTGGGTGGTGTGAAATTGGGTGGTCTGCGCAGAATTTCACAGGCGTGGACGCTCGCCCGAGAGCGCCAGGACAGCCAACCTGCGCGGGTCGATCAGGCGGGGAACCGAAATTCGCGGCGCTGCGGATCCGCCGCGGCGCAATGGCCCAGGAGCAGGTGCACGTAGCTGGCCGTGATGGGCTCGGCGCCGGTCAGGCCCAACTGGTGGCAGACGGCCTCGACGGTGCGCTCGTCGGGCGCCTCGATCTCCACGAAGCAGCCCAGCTCGGGCAGCTCGTCCAGCTCGATGCGGCAATCGCCAAGACGCCAGGTTTCCCGGCGTTTTTCGTAGACGAGTGCAGTGCGAAAACCCAAACGCTCGAGGATGGCTACCACGCCGGCGGCGTCGTCGATCGCGACCTCCAGCTCCTCGCGGACCTTGAAGCGGCTCGCCTGGACGGGCCCCTTGAAGGTGAGCCGGGATGACTGGGGCGGGCCGTCGAGCGCCCGGCAGGCCCGCACGCGCAGGGCGGAATCGTGCTGCGCCAGGGGGTCGTCGCGCCGGTCGAGCATGTGGTTGGTCTCGTGCCGGCGGCCGACCCGGTCAGCCGCAACGGCTGCGAGCGCGGCGCGCACCGCGTCGAACGCATCCACCTTGAACTTGGCTTCGATCTCCAGCGCCATGGGACTTGCGGCCTGCGGCTCCACCGGGTGACTCAGTTCGCGACGACGTTCACCAGCCGGCCCTTCACGACAATGACCTTCCGCACCGTCTTGCCGGCGAGCAGCTCCTGCATACGCGGATCCGCCAGCGCCGCCCGCTCGAGCGCTGCATCGTCCGCGTCCGCGGGCATCATGATCTTGCTCTTGCCCAAAAGCTGCACGGCGATCTCCACCCTCACCGAAGGCTGCCTCGCCATACGTCGGCCAGGCGCATAGGCGAGATCTTCTCATGGCCGAAAAAGCGCTGCCAGAGCTCCTCCGCCAGGTGCGGGGCGAACGGGCGCGACGACGAGAACGAACGGCTCGACGACCGCCTGCGGCCGCTGGGCCATACTGGCGTCAGCGTGTTGACGAACTCCGCATCTGTCCGATCGCGGTGTTGTAACCAGCGCGATGTCCTCGCCCACCTTCTGATCGTCTTGTGCAGGATGCGCAGGGGCGGCACCATCCGCGGGTCCATCGACGGTGCCGCGGGCGAGCGTTCACCTGTTTCCTGGTCGACCACCAGCTGCCAGAGTGCTGCAGCTTGAACAGGCCGCACGTCGCGTGTTCCAGGGCTGGCGGGCCCAGCGGCCCCATGAACATCCGAAGAGCGGAACGCGTCAGCCTCGAACTCTGGCGATGATCTCGTCGGGATTGACGACGTTCTTGATGACTTGCTCATTCGCGATGACCCGGGCGAGTTCCTCGCCCGATTTTCGTGCTCGAAATACTTCTGTCGCGCTCGACGTGGTCGCCCGGGACAATGTTCATCCTGCGGCATCCCAGTAGGCAAAACCCGGATCATCCCCTGGTTGGTGAGGTTGGGAAGGGCCTGCGAAAGCTGACGCGTGGCCCAGGTCGAAGAGCAATTTTGTGCCAAGCGGGCGGGGAGCAGGTGGAGCACGGCGCTTCCGGTGCCGCCGACGTAGTGTCCACGGGCATCCAGTACTGCTCAGCGCCGGCGGCACAGAAACGCTTCCGCGTTCGCGGGGTCGATGAACCGCAGGCATGGCCAGCATGAGCCTGCCCACTGCGGCATCGTGTTGAGGTTCGCGCGCATGGTTCGCCGCCCGTTCCGGTCGACGGACTTTACGGGTCGCGCCCAGCGGCGGATCGGCAGGTGCTCCTCGTCGCGATACGGCTGGGAGTAGTCCGACTTCCGGCAGCGCCGCGGCAGTTCGAAAAGTCGTCGAGGGCGACGAGGTCGCTGTCGGGTCCGTGCAGGATCGGAACGGCTTTCGCCCTGAAAAAGCGCGCTGGCGTGAAACCCAGTCGCGCAGCTTGTAGCGATCGCGCCGCGGCTCCATGCCCTGCGGCCTCGAAGCGGGCGACACCTCTGTTTGGCGTCGGCGATGCCCAGGCCGTCAAGGTAATCGCTGTGGATCGCGGGTCCCTCGCCGAGGTACGCCTGCCGTCGAAATCGTCCGGCGGCTGGACCGTACGGATCGCGTCGAACTCTGGCGAAATCCTGTGTCGCGTTGAGCCCAAGCGGGCACGGCCATGACGTGCTCGTGCCGTAGCCGCCCATCAGCACGTAGTCCGCGACCCAGATGGGGATTTCCTTACCGTTGACCGGATTCGTCGCGTACGCCCCGGTGAATTCGCCAGTCTTTTTCCTTGCTTTCCGCCGTGCGGTCGAGGTCGCTGTGGTTGCTGGCGACCGCGACGTACTTTTCCACCGCCGCCTTGCGGTCCGGCGTGGTGACCTGGCTACCAGGGGAGCACCGGGCGAGCACCATGTAGGTCATCGTGCGCCGAACAGCGTGTCCGGGCGGTGGTGTAGATGATCGCGTCCGCCGGGCAAGCGGAAAAACTGCGGCGCGGCTGCTGCTTCCACGCGCGTCGAATGGCCAGGCTGCCGCTGCCGCGATCAAAACCACGTCGCAAGCCGTGGTGCTCCGCCTGATCCAGTTCCATGCATCAGCTTGATCATTTCGGGCCAGTCCACCAGTTCCAGGTCGCCGGAGCAGCTGCTCCGCGTAGCTCGTGATCCGCAGCATCCACTGCCGCAGCGGCCGGCGGAACACCGGATGGTTGCCGCGATCGCTGCGCCCGTCGTTGGTCACTTCCTCGTTGGCCAGCACCGTGCCCAGCGCGGGACACCAGTTCACCGGCACCTCGTCGATGAACGCGAGGCGGCGCTTCTGAATCACCTCCAATCTGGTCAGCGCATCGAGCTTCGCCCATGGGGCGAACCCGCCTGCCGTCGCGCACGATAGTTCGCCGCCGCGTCGTCCACCGTGAACTGCCAGCCCAGCCCGCGCGACGAGTTCGATCGGTCGCGCCTGCCGGATGGTTCCAGGCTGTGTGGGTCGTCGGTCCACGCGTGCCGAACCAACTGTGGAACATCCGCAGAAAGATCCACTGCGTCCACTCGGTAGTGTCGGTGGCACGTCGCCATCTCGCGGTCCAGTCGTAGCTGGAAGCCGAACATCTTGAGCTGGCGGGCGCATGTTCGCGATGTTCTCTCGGTGGTGACCGCGGGTGGACGCCGAGCTTGATCGCGTATCGTTCGCGGGCAGGCCGAAGGCGTCGGTGCCCATCGGTGCAGCACGTTGTAGCTCCCTGCATTCGCGAGGAAGGGCGCAGATGTCGGTCGCAGTAGCTCAGCGGGTGCCTGACGTGCAGGCTCGCCGCTGATAGGGGAACATGTCGAGACAAAGCCAGCTGACGCGTTGGCCCGTGCCGCTCGGGTTGCTGACGTGAACGTCTTGTGGGCTTCCAGTACTGCTGCCATTTCGACTCGATCGCCGCGAAGTCGTATACGCCGGGACTGGTGCTGGTTGACTGGGACATTTCCGCCCGTTCCTTCCGGGATTCCAAAAAGCGTACACGCTGACCGGCTGTGACACGCTGAGCCGTAAAGGGGGAGTTTACCGGAGAAGCCTGGGGCCGACAACGATGCAGGCTGGCGCACCTGCGCGCTGACCGGCGGCTGACACGGTCGACGTAGCTGGCAACGGGGATGTTTCCACGCCGTTGCGGCGAAAGCAGGATCTGCAGATGCGCGCCGCCACGGTCCTGTGGTTGTAAGCCGAGCCTAGCCGACGTGGTGGCTGCGGATGAGATCCGCTGGCCCTTCGTCGGTCTGCAGGGCTGAGGGGCGCCGAGTTGCACGCTGGCCGCGGTCCGCATGGTCAGTGTCGGGGCGTCCTGGCGGCGTTGGACGACCTGGGCCACGAGTCTGGGGCTGGAGCAGGTTGCCGAAGCGTTTGGCTGACTCCGCGAGCGCGTTAAACCCTGGCGATGCAGCCCGGGAGCGTTGTCTCGTCGAGCGCCATCCGGGCGGGATGCCGCGCGCTGGCTGGCTTGCGCGGATCAGGGGCCAAACGTTGGCGGCCACTTCTCACGCGCCGGGCCCGGATGCCGCCACAGCCGTGACTGTGCCGCATCGACGGCGGGGTGTAGTCGATCACCGTGCGGCCGTCGAGGGCCACCAGGCGGAGGATACCGCTGCCTCGGAGTGGCCAGTTCACCGGCGAGTTCTGGCGAGCGGCCTGGTCTCCCTGGCCCGGCTGACCCCCGACATGGTGTAGCTCAAGGCGTCAGCCGTGTACTCTGGTGCTGGCGCCACGGTGCCCTTTTGAGGATCTGCTCAAGGCGGTATTCTCCTGCGGTTTGACCGTGATGACTACGGGCGGTCAGCGCGTAGCGGAACTCATCACGCAGTTGGTTCACGGCGGAAGCAGCCGAGGGGAGCTGATGTCCGTCGCGATCAATAGCCGGCGATCTCGCCCAGTTCGCGGCGGGCTTGCTCCATCGCCGCCGCGAGGAAGTTCTTCCGCGACGACGCGCGCCCTGCCCCCGGAACTGGGCCGCCAGGCGGTTGAGTGGTCACCCCAGACGACGCATCACGTATTTCTCGTCCACGCCCGCCATGCAGCGTCTCGGCGAGAACGCTCGACGACGTCGGCGCTGGTGAACTGCCGTTTCGGCAGGCCTGGCCAGGGCGATGGCGGCCTTGATGCACCTCCGCATCGGGAAAAACGCAAGGCCTGCACGAGCGGCTGCTTACCCTCGCTGCCCGTCACGACGCCGCGCCGGCGATCACGTCGAGCCGCGGCGATGCTGCTGCCGCCACCGCTTATCCACGTCGCGGACCGCGCCTGAGCACCACAGGTGGCAGTACCTGACCGAGGCCCGGGCGAAGATGCGCGGGAAGTCAGTCCGGGCAATGTCGGCCTCAGCCGCCGGGTCGCGCTCGGTGCTCAACTTTACGCGACGCTACCGCGGCGGAAGTCGCCGGCCAGCCACAAGCGCGATCGTGTCCTGCCGGTCGGCCTTCCGGAAAGCAGCGCCGCCTCGCAGCAAGCGTGCCGCGCTATCACGTTGGTAGATCTGGTCGGCACCTGCTTGGCCACGAGCGAGCTGGCTTCCAGAACCATACGTTGGCTTTTCCCAATCGCGGGTCGCCGCCACCGAGCTGTGCTCGTAGTAGCATGCCGCGAGCTGCACGAAGGCGTCGGCGAGTGGCGGAGTCGCCGAGGCGGCGGTCGGATACCTTCCAGATCTGCTCGATGGCGTCGGAGGCGACGTCGCGGACGCACGGCTGCTCTGGGGTCGGCGGCGATCTTGAGCAGTAGGGAATCGCCTGTGGGTAGCCGATCCTGCCCAGGGCCCAGACGAGGTTGCGGCGGATGTCCGCGTTGTCGACGCCAGCTCAAACACCCAGCGGGCTGACCGGGTTTCCTGGATCTGCGGTAGGGCGGCGATGACCGCGGCCAGAGCTCGTGACGCGGAATTCTGCGTTGCGTCGAGACGGCCCCGGTACGGTACATTTCTGCCCGACTTTGAGCGCCGCTGGATCGCGTTGAACTCCATCTGCGGCGGCCCGCCCAGTTTGTTTGATGCTGCGGATGCGCCCGGTCTCCTGGCGCTCCTGGAACTCGCCCTCGCGGATGAGGTCGAGCACCTTCTGCGCGGTGTCGCGCAGCGAGGTGTGGCTGATCATGGTGATGAGCGTCGGCACGGCCTGCTTGTCGCGATCGGCGATGCGCAGCACCTGCACCGGGTCGAGGTCGGGATAGGCGAGCAGCTTGTCGGCGTACGCCTCCGCCTCCGTGAATTTACCCAATCGGGCGTAGTGCAGGAAATCGTTGAACAGCGTGGCCAGTTCCTCCGACGGTTCCGGGCGATCGACCGCCGACGGCGCGGAGGTGTCCTCCGCCTGGGCCAGACTCACGGCGGGGGCGACGAACAGCGCCGCGCAGGCGCAGCTCATCGCGAGAGGGAAAAACCGCCAGGTTCGCGGGTGGGCAACTCGATGCATGGGAGTCTCCGAAACAGCCATAGGGCGGGCACGCGTCCGTGCGCTGGTGGGGCCGGCATGGGGCGGGACCCCACGGGAAAACGCAGCCATCGTGCGGTGCTGAACACGCCGCTGCGCTGCGCGCACGCCAGTATAGGTGGGCGCACGCACCGGTCAAACGGCGCGGTGCGTCGCCGGGGTCGGAATTCCGCCGGATCGCCGGCGGCTAAACGTTCTTGATCAGGACGATCCCGCCTGCGGCTGTGATCGCCAGCAGCACCGTGTTCACCACGTCGAGAAACGTGATCGTGCTGGTGTCGAAGGTGCATCCCGTCGTCATCAACAGCAGGGCGGCGGCGACCGCTCCCGAAGCCAGGCGGCGAAGCCGAAGGCGGTTCATAAGGCGACTCTCCTGTGGAAACCTGGGGGTCTCGCTTGGGACGCAGCGGGGCGGCGCCCCAGCGTCGATCGAGCCACGCGCCGAGGCTCGCTGGCGGTCAGTGTATCCGGCGCCCAATGCGGGTCAACGACAGAGCGGGCTGCCTTCCGCGGTTCCGGCAGGCGCAGGCGGCCGGCGTCGATCCGCAGATCATGCAGGTTGACCGCGGACGTTCGCCGCGCCGGGCAGGTTGCCCACTCTCGCCGGGCAGGTAATCTGGGCGGGCAGACGGACCGACGCCGACACATTCGAACAATCGGGGCAGCCCGAGCGAATAATGCTAGTACGCCGAGCGGGGTACCCGCAGTCCAGGTCTGGGGGGTTGAATCGCCGTAAGCGCCCTAAACTAGCGGGGTTACGATGGCCGATAACTAGAGGCGCTGTCCCGGGCGCACTCTGCGCCGACCGGAGTGCCACAGCGTCCATGGTGGGCGATATTGTGGTAACTATCTGTCTGGATTAAGGTTACGAGTATCTTGGGGTCATACGTGGCAAACGACGCGGCGACATCCTCAGCGGACCGGCCGGCGACCGTCCAGCGCAACCGATCCCGTTCCTGGCACCGAAACGCAGCCCTGCTCGCGACGGTGTGTCTCAGCGGCACGGGCCTCGGATGTCAGATGTTCGTCAACAGTTGGTTTGATCCTTCCCAGGTCGGCAATTTCCAGCGCGAGTGCACCCTGGAGATTCGCACGTCCCTGAGCATCCAGGACACGCCCATCGGCGTGCCCGGCGCGACCGATCCCACCCCGGAGGACCTGATCCCCATCTACCAGGAGTACCGGTTCGAGGTGGGCGACGCGCTGAGTATCCGCGTGTTCGAACTCGTGGCCCGCAATACCGAAACGGCGGCGCAGGTCGTCATCGACGAGCTGGGCACGATCACGATGCCGGTGCTCGGCGAGATTCACGTGGTGGGCATGACCCGCAACGAGATTCGCGACGAGATCCGCCAGATGGTGGTGGACCGCGGGATCCTGCAGGACGCGACTGTCATCATCGAGCCCCTGGTCCGACGCGGTCAAAGCTATCTCATTTTCGGAGCGACGGCGGCTCCCAACCTCTATCCGTTGTCCACTCCCAATACGCGGTTGCTCGAGGCGTTGAACACCTCCGGCGGCTTCTTCGACACGGTCACGGACATCTACGTCATCCGGGAGGAGACCGTGGCGCCGGATACTGAGCTGGGCAGCGGGCGGCGCGGAGTGCCGTCGCAGCCCATGTACGCCGCGGCTCGTCCGGTGAGCCTCTCCGGCGGATTGATGCGCGGGACGGGGGGACGGGCGCGGGCCGGCGAGGATCCCCAACCAGAGGCGCAGCGCGCTGCCGAGGACGAGCTGCGCGATGCGGTTCTGCCGCCGACCAGCGCGCCTACTCCTACTCCGGCGCCGCGAACGCCGACCGACGATGAGAAAGCTGACGCTCCCGCCCCGGTGGAGCCCGCCGAGAACACGGATCTGTCCGCCGGGCAGGCGCCCACTCAGCCGCGGTGGATCTACCTGAACGGCGAGTGGATCGAGACTTCCGAGGTGCCGGCGACGAATGAGCCGGCGCAACCTGCGCCGGTCCGGCCGGCGGTGCCCAGCGCGCCCCCGTCGCGCGAATCGGATGCCACGATGCCGGATCTGGACTGGACGCGGCTGGCCGGTGACACCGAGACCCGCGTGATTCACGTGTCCGCGGCGGCACTGCGCGACGGGGATCCGCGGCAGAACATTATCGTGCGGGGCGGAGACGTCATCCGCGTGATGGCGGGTCAGGTGGGTGAGTACTACATGGGCGGGAACGTCTTCCGCCCGGGTGCCTACTCGATCACGGGCCGTCAGATCACGCTGAAGACGGCGATTGCCGCCGCGGGCAACCTGGCTCCGCTGGCCTGGCCTGACCGCTGCACGATCTACCGGCGGTACGGTGACCGCGAGGAGATGCACCAGGTCAATCTCGGGGCGATCTTCGCGGGCAAGGAACCGGACGTGTTGCTGAAGAACAACGACCTGGTGATGGTGGGGACGCACCCGATCGCGCCGTTCCTCGCGGTGATCCGCAACGCCTTCCGCCTGACGTACGGTTTCGGATTCGTGTACGACCGCAATTTCGCGGACATCGACCAGTACGGACCGAAGATCAACCCGAGCAACCTGCAGGGTTCGCAGAATCGGTTCCCCAACATCTTCCGGTAGGCAGGGGCCGTAGCGAAGCGCACATGACCGAAGCCACTTCCGCCATGCCTGGATTGCCGCGCGACGCCGGGCGCCGCGAGGGGATTTCCTGGACGAGTATTCTCCAGGTGATCGTGCTCGCCGCGCTGGTGCTGGTGGTGTACTGGCCGTCGCTGGACTACATGGTGCACAAGTGGCGCTCGGACGGCGACTGGTCGCACGGGTGGCTCGTGCCGCTGTTCAGTCTCTATTTTCTGGGGACGCGGCGCGAGCAGTTGCGGGACCTGCCGAAGCGGATGAACCTGCTCGGGCTGGTCTTGATGGTCGCGTCGCTGGCGGCCTATTATCTGGCGGCCTTCAAGCAGTTTTCCTACCCGCAGCGGCTGACGCTGGTGCCGTTCCTGATCGGGCTCGTCTGGTTCATGTGCGGCTGGCGGATCATCCGGGTCGCGTGGTTTCCGATCGCGTACCTGGTGCTCGCGATTCCCCTGCCGGAGTGGATCTACTTCGAGTTGACGTACCCGCTGCGGCGGATCGCGTCGGTCGTGGCGGGCACGCTGCTGAACCTGTTGCCGGACGTGTACACCGAGGTGTCCGGCGTCGTCGTGGAATACGAGCATCTCGGCACGGCATCGGCGCTGAACATCGAGGAGGCCTGCAGCGGGATGCGCCTGATGATGGCCTTCATCGCGCTGGGGGTTGCGGTTGCGTATCTCGGCGACCGCAAGCTGTGGCATCGGGTGGTGCTGGTGCTGGCGTGCGTGCCGATCGCCGTATTCTGCAACATGATTCGGGTTTTCGTCACGGGTGTCATTCATGTTTACGGGTATCGCGATCTGTCCCAGGGTACGGCCCATGAGCTGCTGGGCCTGGCGATGCTGCCGATTGCGCTCGGCCTTTTTGCGCTGGTGGGGTGGGTGCTGAACCACCTCTTTGTGGAATCGCCTGACGGGGAGAATGAGGCTGAGCGCGGCGCCTGAGCTGTCGCGTTGGGCAGCGCGTTCAAGAAACGGAAGAACCGACCATGACATCGATACCCACAACCATATCCGAACGGGTTCCGCTGCCTGCCGTCGCACCGCCGCCGGCGATGGTATCGGCTGCCCCCAAGACGATTACCCCGGCTGACATTCTGGGCATGCTGAAGCAGCGCCTGGTCTGGATTGTCGTGCTCAGCATCCTCTTCGGGGCGATGGGCGTCGGCCTGTTCCTGCTGGCGTACACGAAGTTTCCGGAGTACTCCGCGAAGGGCCTGATCGAGTGCATCAGCAATCAGCCGAAGAAGTCGCTCACGGTCGGCGACACGCAGATGGCGCAGGACCCCTACACGCGTTTCGTGATGAGCCAGGCGCTCTTCATCAAGTCCTTCCCGATCCTCAGCGCCGTGCTGAAGGACCCCGAGGTGCGTGAGACCCAGTGGTTCAAGGACATCAAGCAGGGCGATCAGTTGTCCGAGCTGGAGAAGTCGCTGTCCTGCGAACCCATTCGCGACACCAACTACGTCGAAGTCAGCATGTCGACGCGGAGCAAGGCGGACCCGCACAAGATCGTCAACACCGTCATCAACATCTACCTCACGGAAGTGCGCGAGCAGGCCTCGACCCAGTTTCGCCAGGAACTCTCCGAGTACAAGCGCGAGCTGAGCGACATCAAGGACCAGATCACCAAGAAGAACGACGAGATTCGCGCGTTCCGCACGAGTCTGCCCGCCGGCGAGGCCACGATCGACAAGTCCCGCCTCGGCCAGGGCGTGATTCTGCGCCAGCTCGAGGACGATCAGAAGGTCGTCGGCGAATACGAGCTGCAGACGGCGGAACTCGAGAGCCTCAAGAAGCTCTACTCCGATCCCGCCGGGCAGGCCGTGACGCCCGAGGACCGGCAGCGCGTGGAGCAGGACCCGCGGGTGGCCCAGCTCGACGCCCAGATCTTCGCGCTCGAGCAGGAGATGAACATCCTGCTCAAGCGTTTCGGCGAGAACCACCGGGAGTACCAGGAGCTGAAGACCCGCCGCGACGAGGCGCGGGAGCAACTGGCCAACGTACGCCAGACGCGGCTCCAGGAACTGCTCGACCTGAAGCAGCAGCAGATCGAGACCGCGTACTACAACTCCCACCACGCGCTGCTGAAGGCCAAGGAAAAGCTCCAGGTGACCCAGGCGAAGCAGGCCGACCTGGAGCGCAAGCTCGGCGACTACTCGATGCTGCTCGACGAACTCCAGTTGCTGAGCGACACGCAGACGAAGCTCGAGGACTACATCCGGGAGATCGAGCGCATCGTGCGGGAGCGCGACGCGGTTCGCGTGCGCGCCGCCGTGCAGGCCTCGCCGCCGCGCGAGCGGAGCTTCCCGTCACTGCTGATGCTGCCCGCCGTGCTCATCCTGGCGTTCGCGTCGGCGGTGGGTCTGTCGGTCGGGCTCGAACTGCTCGACACGTCGGTCAAGACGCCGCAGGACGTCACCCGGCATCTGAACCTCGCCCTGCTCGGGTCGGTGGCGGATATCGACGACGAGGAGGTCGAGATCGAGCATCCGGAAAGCGCCGTGCGCGACGCGCCGCACGCGATGATCACCGAGGCTTTCCGCACGATTCGCGGCAACCTGCAGTTCGCCGCGCCGGCGGACCGCATGCGCTCGCTGCTGATCACCAGTCCGAAGCCCGAGGATGGGCGCACCACCGTCGCGGCGAACCTGGCGGCGTCGCTGGCCATCGGCGGCCGCCGCGTGCTGCTGGTGGACGCCAACCTGCGGCGGCCCGCGCTGCATCGGCTTTACCCGCAGATCGGCGCCGAGGGACTGACCAACATCCTGATCGGCGAGTCGTCGCTGCCGGTGTGCATCCAGAAGACCGACCTGGCCAATCTCGACGTCGTGGGCAGCGGACCGATCCCGCCCAATCCCGCGGAACTGCTCAGCAGCGAGAACTTCAGCCGCTTCGTCGCCGATGCGACCGCGGCCTACGACCACGTCATCTTCGATTCGCCGCCGGTGCTGCTCGCCAGCGATTCGTCGGTGCTCGCGTCGCAGGTCGACGGCACCATCCTCGTCTACCGCGCCAAGGACACGTCGCGCGGCGTCGCCCTGCGGGCGCGCACGCTGCTCGAGCACGTCGGGGCGCACATCTTCGGCGCCGTGCTGAACGCCGCCCAGGTGCGGCGCGGCGGCTACTTCCGCGAACAACTGCGCACCTTCTACGAGTATCGCCACGACGACGAGCAAGAGCCGCTGACCCGCGCGCTGCCCGATACTGCACAGCATGCGGACGCGAACGACGCGCTGCACGATTCCGGAGACGATGACGATGACGGCAAGACGGCCTAGAACAAGCTCTAATCAAGTGTAGCGGGCGTGCCCCGATTTCCTTCGAATGCGGATCCGCACGTTGACGCTACAGGTGGACTGGGGACGTACCCGCGTGCGCGGCGGTCGCCCCGGCGGCGCTGCGCCGGCGGTCGGCGGGCGTGTTGTGAGGTCGCGAAATCAGCCTTATACTGCCGCCACGCGCCACGCCGCGGCACGTGCACTCGGTGCTGGACGCAGGGATGCTGGTGAGGAGTCCGCGGCGTGAAACCCATCACGATGCTCGATCTCAAGGCGGAGTTTGCCCAATTCGAAGGCGACGTGCGGCGCGTGATCGACGAGGTGCTCGACGCCCAGGCCTTCATCGGCGGCGCCCAGATCGCGCAGCTCGAAGGCAGCCTGGTCGACGCGTTCGACTGCGGCCACGCCATCGCGGTCAGCTCCGGCACCGACGCGATCCTGCTCGCCCTGATGGCCGCGGAAATCGGTCCCGGTGACGAGGTCATCACCACGCCCTTCACCTTCTTCGCGACGGCGGGCTGCATCCACCGCGTCGGGGCCAAGCCGGTCTTCGTCGACATCGATCCCGAGACGTTCAACATCGACGCCGCGCAGATCGCCGCGGCCATCACGCCGCGCACCCGCGCCATCCTGCCCGTGCACCTGTTCGGCCAGTGTGCCGACATGGACGAAATCCTCGCGCTCGCCCGCCGCCACGACCTCCACGTGATCGAGGATGCGTGCCAGGCGGTCGGCGCCCGCTACCGCGGCCGCTGCGCGGGCACCTTCGGCATCGCCGGGTGCTTCTCGTTCTATCCCACCAAGAATCTCGGCGGGTTCGGCGAGGGCGGACTGGTGACGACCGGCGATGCGGATTTCGCCCAGCGCTGCCGCCAGCTCCGCAACCACGGCCAGACCGAGACGTACCTGCACGCGTACATCGGCGGCAACTTCCGGCTCGACACGCTCAAGGCCGGCATCCTCGGCGTGAAGCTCGCCCGCCTGGGTGAATTCAACGCCGCCCGCCGGGCCCACGCCGCCCGCTACGACGAAATGCTCGGCGACCTCGACGGCGTGCGCACCCCCGTGGTCCGCCCGCACAACGAGATGATCTACCACAGTATTCGATCCCTCTGCGCGGGCGCGACGCGCTCAAGGCGGCGCTGGCCGAGGCCGGCATCGGTTCCGCATTCATTATTCGGTTCCGCTCCATCGCCAACCGTGCTTCGCCGACCTGGGATATCGCGAGGGCCAACTGCCCGTCAGCGGAGACCGCCCATGCATCCTCGCGCTGCCGATTCACCTGATGCTCACCGACGCGGACATCACCCGCGTCGGCGAATGCATCAAAGTTCTACAACGCCGCCGCGTAGCGTCGCGCCCGGGCGCTAAGCAGCTGCCGCCAGGATTCGCCGAGCCACCCGCGCCGCAGCGTGCGCCTGGCTGGGAAGCGGACAGGAGAGGTGGTGTCAGGTTGCGGACGCTCGTCACAGGCGAGCAGGTTTTCTGGGAAGCCACCTGCATGTGACCGGCTGCTCGCCGCCGGTCGGGTGATCGCCTCGACAACTTCTTCACCGGGGCCAAGCCGCAAATCGCACCTGCTCGGCCGCAGCGACTTCGAGCCCATCCGCTACGACATCGTCAACCCGATCCTGCTCGGAGGTGAACTGGGTCCTCAACTTCGCCTGCCCCGCCTCCCCGTGCGCCGAACAACCCGGTCAGAGACGGTGAAGACCAGCGTCGCGGGCACGATGCACATGCTCGGCCTGCCAGCGCGTGGGCACGCATCCTCCAGGCCTCGACCAGCGAGATCTACGGCGACCCCCAGGTCCACCCCAGCCCGAGGACTACTGGGGCAACGTCAACACCATCGGCCCGCGGAGCTGCTACGACGAGGGCAAGCGTGCCGAGACCCTCGCGATGGATTACCACCATCAGAACGGTCGACATCCGCATCAGCGCATCTTCAACACCTACGGACCGCGTATGGCGCTGGGCGACGGGCGGGTGGTTTCCAACTTCATCGTGCAGGCCCTTGCGCGGCGAGCCGCTGACCATCTACGGCGATACGCAGGCGCAGCTTCCTTTCGTCGACGACCTGTTCGACGGCGTGCTCGCTGATGGCCTACGCCGGCGACGCACGAGCCGGTCATCGGCAGCCCTGCGCAGTCCACCATGCTCGATTGGTCGAGACGCTCAAGCGTGGCATCGGGCGCAAGCTGACATCGTGCACAAGCCGCTGCCCGTGGATGACCCGGTGCGGCGCTACGCTTCTGACCGAGGGCGAAGACCCGCCTCGGGTGGTCGGCGCGTGCCGCTGGCGGAGGGCCCGCCCGTACGGTTGGTTATTCAAGGAAGCGTGCCAGCGCGTGAGTTCCCTGCCCGGCAGAGAACGAGACCCTGTCGGCGTTCTCGAGCTGGCGCCTGAGGAGGCCATTCCGATGGCGGCTCGCGGCGCCTGGGTGGGTGCCCACACCCGCGCCTGCAACGAAGCGCTGGCCCGCGACCTCACCCGCCCGGACATCTTCCACTACCTGGCTGCAGCGGCGGGCGATGCAATCGCCGCACCGGCTGCAACCAGATCGACCGTGCCAGTTTTTCCTGATCTCTTTTCAACGCGACGAAATGGCGTTACCGCGTGATGTCCACCAACCGCGTGCTGGAACGCGCCTACGTGCCGACCAGGCCCAGCTCGTCGCCCAGATCCGCCGCACGTGCGCATGCTGCTCAGGCGACACCGCATCGAGCACTTCACGGCAGTGCGTCGGACAGTGGGTCCGCGTCGTCGCCGGGCCGCTCGCGGGCGTCGAGGGCCGGCGTGATCCGCCGGCTCGGACGCACGCGCCTGGTCGTGACTGTCGAGACTCCCCGGCCAGTCGGTGACGGCTGAGGTGATGCCGAACTGCTCGAGCGGATCGACGCACCGGAGCCCCAGCCGTCACGGCGGTCGAAGCGGGAGGCGGACGCTGACGCGTGCGCTCCCGCAGCGACATCTGCAACCCAGAGGAACCTGACCATGGCCGTATCAGGGGTCGTTGGCGCTGGATACGTCGGATCGGTCGCGAGCACCCGCCTCGCCGACGGCGGCAACTCACGTCACGCTCGTCGACAGGACGATGCAGATCCATGCTCGAGAGGCGAAGTGCCCATCTACGAGCCGGGCTTGCAGAGATCATCCAGCGTAACGTGCGAAGGCCGGTTCCTCACCTGGTCACCACCGATCTCGCTTAGCCAGCAAGTGAGCTGCTGGTGATGTTCATCGGGTGAGCACGCTGCCGGCGGCTGACGGCTCCGCGGACCTCTCGGCGATCTTCGCCGTCGCTGAGGCGATCGCCACGGATGGACGGTTACCGCATCGTGGTGATGAAGAGCACCGTGCCCGTGGGGACGCACCGGGCCATCTGGCGAATATATGGCGCATGCTGCACCCGTTCGACTACGTTCCAACCCGGACTTTCAAGCGAAGGCGCGCCATCGACGACTTCCATGCGTCCTGACCGCGTGATTATCGCGCCGACAACCCCGCGGTCGTCGAGATCATGAGATCTACGCGCGCCCGTTCAGTGCACGCGCGAGCGGATCCTGGTGATGGACCCGGCGTGGAGATGAGCAAGTACGGGTAACCCAACGTTTGCGACAAAGATCTCGTTCATGAACGAGATGAGTGGGCTGTGCGCGACCGGTTGGGGCCGACGTGGGAGATGGTCCGCCGCGGCATCGGCTCGACGCGCGTATCGGCCCGGCGTTTCTCTTCCCGGCGTGGGCTACGGCGGTTCGTGTTTTCCCAAGGACGTCCAGGGCCTGATGTCCGCGGCCAGGCCGGACATTTTACAGGCTGTCCATCACCGAGGCGGTCCACGCGGTCAACTGCCAGCGCGCCGCCGCTTGCGGAGGGCGTGCTGCGCTTACGGCGATGGCCGCCGCGCCGTGCTCGCCGTCTGGGGCCTCGCGTTCAAGGCCCGCACCGACGACGTCCGCGAGGCGCCGGCGATCGACTGGATCCGTATGTTCCTCGACCAGGGCATCCGCGTGCGGGCCCACGACCCCGAGGGGCCTCGGAGACGACCCGCGCCGTGCTCGGTGACACGATCGGAACTCTTCGAGGACGGCTACGCGCCTCGACGGCGCCGACGCCCTGGTGATCTTCACCGACTGGCAGGAGTTCCGCACGCCGGACTTCACCATGATCAGAAAGCGGCCTCAATCAGCCGGTGATCTTCGACGCCGCAACCTCACGAGCGCGACGCTGGCGCGGATGGGCATCAGTACCACTGCATCGGCCCGCCGCGCCGCCAGCAAGTGAGCATTCTAGTGTGCCACTGCTCTTGAGCAGTGCAGGGCTGAAAACGGACCCCGGTGAAAAACCACCACCCGTCAGATGGGGACAAGTCATGGACGCACCGTCGCCGTCACCGGAGCAGCCAGGTTCATCAGCTCCCCTCTGCGAAGGCTCGCCCGCGGCGACCGCGTCGTCGGCATCGACTGCTTGACGACTTCTACGACCCCGCGATCAAACGCGCTAACCTCGCGAACTGCACGCCGCACGAGGACTTCCGGCTGATCGAGGCGGATATCCGCGACCGCGACGCGATGAACGCGGCGCCTGCGGACGGCGTGGACGCTGTCGTCCACCTCGCCGCCCGCGCCGGCGTGCCTGTCGATCGAGCAGCCAGTCCTCTACACGGACGTCAACGTCAACGGGACGGTGGTGATGCTCAGGCGGTCCCGGCAGGCGGGGATCCAGCGTTCTTGCTTCGCCAGCAGTTCCAGTGCTCTACGGCAACAACCCTAAGGTCCTGTTCGCGGAACGGATCGCGTCGACGACCCGATTTCACCGTACGCCGCGACGAAGAAGGCCGCCGGCAGGCTGCTCTGAACGTACGCGCACCTCTTCGCCATGAACATCACTGCCTGCGTTTCTTCACCGTCTACGGCCCGCGGCAGCGCCCCGACCTGGCTATCCACAAGTTCGCCCGGTTGATGCGCGCCGGCCAGCCGATCCCGGTCTTCGGCGACGGCAGCACCAGCCGCGACTACACCTACGTCGCCGACACCGTCGACGGCGTCCTCCGCGCCCTCGACCGCTGCAGCCGCTACCACATCTACAACCTCGGCGAGTCCGAGCCGGTGACGCTCAGCGACCTGATCGCCGCGCTGGAAACCGCGCTGGACAAAAAGGCCGTCATCGACCGCCGCCCGATGCAGCCAGGCGACGTCACGCGCACCTTCGCGGATACCGCGCTCGCCCGGCGGGAATTGGGCTACAATCCCGGCACGGGACTGGCGGACGGGCTGCAACGCTTCACCGCGTGGCTCGACTGAACGTCGTAATCGAAAGGACAGGTATGCAGAGACTGACCGTACTGGCCTTGATGCGCGCCCAGCCGGGCAAGTCCGAGGAGTTGGGGCAGCGGCTGATGACGCTGCTCGAATCCTCGCGGCGCGAGGCGGGCTGCATCAACTACGACGTGCACCGCGCGAACGAGGACACGGACGCGTGGTGCGTGTACGAGAACTGGCGTTCCCCGCAGGACCTGGAGGCGCACTTCGAAACGCCGGCGTTTCGGGAGTTCGTCGCCCGGGCGCCGGGCCTGCTAGCTGGTGACGTGGACCTGCGCAAGTACACGATGGTGTCGATGCCGCAGAGCTCCGCGTGATCGCGCAGACTCTCCACCATCTGCAGGAGTAGGAGCAAGTCGGCTCCAGACCCAAATCAACGGACAATGGCATGCGCGATAACTGGTCCCGGAAGGGACCGAAGAGATCTAGCCCCGTAGCTCACTGCGGGGCTAAGCTCGCGGCCTCCCTCCGAGACGCGCGCGAGTAAGCGCGTCTGCATGATCGGTTTGCATCGCTCACGGCAAACTGACGCTTGACGTCAAGGTTTTGGCGACCCTCGTTTCGCATCGCAGGGTCAGGAATTGCGGGAGTCGATGCGAGGCGGTCGTCCGCACTCGGGGCACTTGCCACTGATGTTCCCGGTGAGGTCGTAGCCGCAATGTTCACAGCAACCCGGTGGCTGGCACGGCCGAAAGTACCATTGGCAAAAAACTAGTGCGGCCGCGAACGCCGCAAAGGATCCAATCAAGCCAGCCTTCTTACTGAACGGTGTGACGAAGAGAATCCACGACAGGGTAACTCCCAGAATCACCGGCAGGCATGATCGAACGCGTCGTCTTCGTAACACACTGCATACAAAAGGCCATGCCAGCAGGCCTGCCATGCCGGCGAATGCCAACATCACTGGAGCGACAAGCGGATCGGCAAAGGGGACTTGGTTGTGCGCTCCGTCCGTCGGAGGAAGGCTAAGTGTCAATACGATGACGTAGGTGAATGCAAAGACGAGTGCGCAGGCCTCGCTGACCAGAAAGAGTTCCCACCAGTTGTGCCGCGGTTTCACTTGGTATCGCCTTCTCGCGCTACTGGTTCCGTTACGCGTTTCGCTCGACCGCAACGGCGACCGCGTCGAGATCTGGGGAAATGTCGATCGGTCCGGCGGTGCACTCGATCGCCGCCTTGATGTCCTTCAGGCCGTTGCCCGTGACGTACGCCACGACGCTGGCCTTGGGCGCGATGATGCCGGCGCGGACCGCGGCTGCGACGCCGGCGATCGACGTGGCGGCGGCTGGCTCGGCGAAGATGCCCGCGAGCCGGCCCGTGTCGCGCATCGCCGCGCGGATCTCATCGTCCGACACCGAGACGAACGCGCCCTCCGCATCGCGCACGGCGTTCACCGCCTTGCGCCAGTTCCGCGGCACCGGGCAGTTGATGCTGTCGGCAAACGTGTCGCCGTCCGCGCGCCCCAGCGCACCGGTCTCGAACGCCGCCTGCACCGGAGCCACGCCCGCAGCCTGCACACCCAGAAGCCGCGTGGTCCAGTCGATCAGCCCCAGCTCGTGCATCTGCCGCAGGCCCTTCGCCACGCCCGCGATCGAACACCCGTCGCCCACGCTCATCACCACCCAGTCCGGCGGGTCCGCGAGGCACTGCTCGGCGATCTCCAGGCCACCCGTCTTCTTGCCCTCGACCAGGTACGGGTTGTACGCGCAGTTGCGGTTGTACCAGCCAAACCGGTCGCACGCGGCTGCACACAGGCGGTACGCGTCGTCGTACGTGCCGTTCACGCGGAACACCGTCGCGCCGTAGATCAGCAACTGGGCCAGCTTGCCCTCAGGAATCCGCCGCGAGACGAAGATGTACGCCGGCATCGACGCCATCGCCGCGCATGCCGCGAGACTCACCGCCGCGTTGCCCGTCGACGCGCACGCGATCGCCGCAGCGCCCACCTCAGCCGCCCGCACCACGCCCACGCTCGACGCCCGGTCCTTGAACGAACCCGAATTGTTGCGCCCATCATCCTTCAGCCGCAGCCGCTTCACACCGACCGCGCGGGCGAGCGGAGCGGCCTCGACCAGCGGCGTCCACCCGATCGGCCAGGTCTTGCCGATGTGGTGCGCCGAGACGGGCAGCAGCGGCCCGTACCGCCAGTGATTCTGCGGGCCGTCGAGCAGGTCGGAGAGCGCAAGGTCGCGGCCGACGCGGTCCATATCGTAGAGCACGTCGAGAATACCCTCGTCGGGCCCGCAGGCGGGGCAGGTGTAGGCGACTTTTTCAGGGGCATAGAGCGCGCCGCAGTTCACGCAGCGCAGGCCCGTCACATAGGACACGAACTGGGCACTCATGGGCATGGTGTCAATGAATCCTGGCGACGCGCACCGCGCTGGGCGGGCGCCCGCATGTCATCCGCTTCCTGACAGGCGCGGCTCGGTTATGACGGTACGTCCTTCTTGGAAAAATACGCGCCGCGCTCGCAGGCCACCACGAAACTCTCGGCGGTCGACTTCAGGCACTCCCACGAGTCCCGGATCTGGTCGGCCTCACGCGGCGAGATCATCCCGTCGTCTTCGATCGACCGCGTCACCGTCAGCAGCAACTGGCTGAACTCCGTCACGAGCTGCTGGGTGTTCTGCAGCAGCACGGTATCGAGCCGCTTGCGGTCCACCTCCGGATGCGGCACGTAAAACCCGCCGGCCTCGTGGCACAGCCAGTTCACCACGTCGATGCTGCCCGTCACCTGGAAGATCTCGGCGAGCCGGTCCAGCGGGTTGCGGGCCCCGCTCGCGTCCGGATCCTCCCGGTTGGACTCCTGGCACCACTTGTACACCATCGCAGGGGACAGACGCAGCTTGGCAGCCAGGGCCTTGACGCCGATCGGCTCAGCCGCGCGGCGCAGCACCTCGTGGGATAGCATGACGGGTTCTCCGGGACGCGGATTTCAGGTGGACGATCCTTTGAACAGTACGCACCCGATTCGACGGCTGGTATTATAAACGACCTGTCGCATTCTAACAGACGGTTCCAGCAGACGTTATGGGAAGTACCGTGGTCCAGAGCAAGCGTGACATCGAGGCCATCCTGGCGTCCGCCGGCCTGCGCCCGGACAAGCACCTCGGCCAGCATTTCCTCATCGACGGCAACCTCATGCGCAAGCTCCTCGCCAGCGCGGAAATCGCCCCCGGCGACGCCGTCCTCGAGGTGGGGGGCGGGACCGGCGGACTCAGCGACCTGCTCGCCGCCGAGGCGGAGCGGCTGGTCGTCGTGGAAATCGACCACGACCTCGCGCCGCTCCTGCAGGCCCGCTACGCGGATCAGCCGCACGTCTCCGTGCTGCACATGGACGTGCTCGCCAACAAGAGCACGATCGATCCGCTCGTGCTGGCAACGCTGTCGGAGGAGGCCGCGCCCGGTGCGGCTGACCGGCGCTACCTGCTCGTCGCCAACCTGCCCTACCACGTGGCCACGCCGCTGCTGATGAACCTGCTCACCGCGACGCCGCGCTTCGCGCGGATGTGCTTCACGATTCAGCTCGAGGTGGCGGACCGGCTCTTCGCGCAGGCGGGCAGCCGCGACTTCGGTCCGCTCGCGATCGTCGTGCAGACCGCGTGCACGCTCAGGCGCATCGCCCAACTCCCGCCGCAGGCGTTCTGGCCGCCGCCCAAGGTCGCGTCCAGCATGATCCGGTTGGACCACCAGCCGCATGACTTCGAGCAGGAGGGGCAACTGGCCGCCTTCTCGGGCTTGGTCCGTGCGGCCTTCGCCCACCGCCGCAAGACGGTGCGCTACAACCTCGCGCGGTATCTGAACGAGCAGGACCTCGCGACCGCGCTGACGATCGTCGACGGTCAGGAGCGCGCCGAACGCATCGGGCTTGATACCTGGATCACGCTCGGCAAGGCGTTGCTGAATCTGTGAACCCAACGGGGCGGCGCGCATGAAAAAACCGCACCGCGCGATCCTGCGATCACGCGGTGCGGCTTGAACTTCTTCAATCTCCGATCGGTCGGCGGTAGGGCGTTCGCCCTTGTCAGCCCCTCGAGGCCGACGCCGGCCCAGTCCCACTCGATCGACAGGCCGCCGCGGAGCTGGCGATCCTTCTTGCGCGGCTTCTTCTTGCCGAGATCGATCGAAGCAGCCGCCTCGGCCTCCCGCTGCGACGAGGCCGGCTTGAGCGACAGGCTGATGCGCCGCGCGCCCGAATCGACCTTGAGCACGCGGGCCTTCACCTCCTGGCCGACCTTGACCACGTCGCCGCAAGCCTTCACGCGCTTGTCGGAGAGCTCGGAGATGTGCACCATGCCCTCGACGCCCGGCGCGAGCTCCACGAACACGCCGAAGTCGGCGATCCGCGTCACCTTGCCGTCGGCGGTCGACTCGGGCGTGAAGCTCTCCATCACCTCCGCCCAGGGGTCGGGCTGGGCCTGCTTCATGCTCAGCGCGAGGCGCTTGCGCTGCGGCTCGACGCGGATGACGCTGACGTCGACCATCTGCCCGACGTCCACGACTTCCTTGGGCCGGTTGATGCGCGACCAGCTCATCTCGCTGATGGGGATAAGCCCCTCGATGCCTTCCTCGAGTTCGGCGAACGCGCCGAAGTCCGCGAGGCGCACGACGCGGGCGCGCTGCTGCGAGCCGACGGGAAAACGGTCCTCGACGCCCGTCCAGGGATCGGGCTGGGTCTGCTTGAGCCCCAGCGAGATGCGCTTCTTGCCCTTGCTGTCCTGGATCTTGAGCACCTTCACCTCGACGACGTCGCCGGTCTTGACGACCTCGGAGGGCTCCTTGATCTGCTTGTGCGACAGGTCGCTGATGTGGATCAGGCCGTCCACGCCGCCGAGATCGACGAACGCGCCGAACTCCGCGAGGTTGCCGATCACACCCTTGCGCACCTGGCCGACCTCGAGTTCATCGAGAAGCTCTTCGCGCTTGGACTCGCGTTCCTTTTCCTGCACCTTGCGGCGGCTCACGGTCAGGCTTTTGCCGCGCCGGTCGATCTCGAGCACCTCGCAGCGGACCTGCTCATTGAGGAAAATCGAAATATCCTTCACGTGCATGAGGTCCACGTGGGACGCGGGCAGGAACGCCTTGATGCCCTTGAGCTGCACCTCCAGGCCGCCGCGGTTCAGGCCGACCACGCGGCCCTCGACGACGTCGCCCGGCTTGAGCAGGTCCCACGCCGCGCTGCGCGCGTGCCCCTTGCGCGAGAGAATCAGCAGGTCGGACTCGCGGTCGTAGCGGTCGACCACCACCTCGATCGGCTCGCCCACCGCCAGCGTTTCGCTCGGCAGGATCTGGTTGCGCGGCAGGACGCCCTGCGTCTTCTGCCCGAGCGAGATGAACACCTCGTCGTCGTGGATCGCCTCGATGCGGCCCTGCTGAATGCCCGGGTCCGGGGCCGCCGATGACGGCTCTGATTCGCCCAGCGTCAGCTCCGCAAGATCCTGCGCCGACATCGACGCCATGGCATCGGCAACCTCCCTGTCCACCGCCGCGCCGGTGTCCACCGGCATCGCCGCAGCCGGGACGTCTACGTGCTGCGCGGCAGCCGGCTCAATCGGCGTTTCGGCCACGGGCTGCTCCGGCTTCTCGGGCGCCTGCGCCTCGGCCGGCGGGTTGGAAGGAGTCTCCGCGCTCTGCTGCGGATCGCGTTCGAGAGGTGTGTCACTCATCTTCGGTCCTTTGCTCTTTCTTCTGGGAGGCGGCGCCGTCCCCAGTGAACGGCCCTGCGTCCCGGTATTCACTGCATCATGCCGTATCGGCGGATCGCCGGGCGGCAATCAACCGCCCGCGCGGCATTCGCGCGACGGTACTTCGCAACGTCTGATATCCACGTTTGACGCGACATTTATGGAACGATCAGGGCGTGACGGCCCGCTGCGAAGTGTGTGCCCCAGACCCTGCGGTCGCTGGGCTCCGTGACGAGTATTCCTCGGACTTGCGTTGCCGCGTCGATTTCGTGACCAGCACGCGCGATCAGCCGGCACCCCTGACTGTACCTACCGTTCGTGGTTCCGGGCCGTCCATGGCGACCAGCCGTCCGCGGCTTCGAGCCCGCTCGCTCGCTTCCCTGACCTCGGGACGGGAACCTAGCACTGTACGAATCTGGAAGGCAAAGTCAACCGCGCCACGGCGGTCGGGAGGAAGGCAAAACGGGCCCACGCCGCGCAGCCGCCCGGCGCATGCCCGATCATGGGGCAATCGTGCGGGTCGAGGTCGTGGTGACGCCGCGCACGGGCCCGATCATTCGGCGGCGAGCCAGGCTGTCGCCTGCTCCGCCGGCAGCGCGATCAGGCCGCCGTCGCGGAGCCTGCTCAACGTTCCGGCGATGCGATCGACGTAGAGATCGTCCTCGGTGAGCCCAAGGTTGGCGCGCGTGAACGTGGTGTCGCCCACCGGAGCGTTCAGCGCGGAGTCCACGAGGCGCAGCGTGCGCTGAAAGGCGATGCGCGTGCCGTCGGCGCTCATCGTCTGGAATTCCATCGCGGTCGCCCGGTCGGCCCCGCCGCCCGCCGGGTACGTCCAGGTCACATGCTGGTACACCCGGCCGGCGGCGTCGTACATCGACAGGTCGGTGAGGTTGTCGCCCACGAACTTCATCTGCTGGAAAACCAAACGGTCCTGTCCGGCCTGGCCGGGCATGATGATGATGGTCTCCGCCGCGTCCGTCCAGACGGTGAGCTCGGCGTCGCCGACCCGCAGCGCACCGGCCGCCCGCAGCGCGTCGGCGATCAACTGAAGGTTTTCCCAGGTGGGCCGGCCGTAACCCATCAGGCCGCGCGGGTCGACCAGCGTGCCCATCTGCTGGCGGCGCGCCTCCGCCGCAGGCTCGCGGAAGGCCACGCGGGCACGCGTTCCGCCCGGCTGGGCGTACGCCACGCCCGGCTCGAAGTGCAGATACTCGCCCGGCGTGACGATGGCCAACTGCTCGAACGGCGCCGGGTGGATGCCCGTGTCGGCACCGTCCTCCAGTCCGACGACGCCCACCGCTTCGGTTGCGAAACGCGTGAACAGCGCAGCGCTGTCGCGATCGAGGCGAAAATCGACCGTGCCCCTGAGGATCTTCTTGAACTCCGCCGGAAACTGCGCCGCGTCGCGACCCAGATTCGCGAGCAGTTGCTCCCGGCGCGCCCCGAAGTAGCACTCGACGTCCGTCACCTCCAGCCGGCCTCGCCAGGTGTGCACGTCCGTCCATTTCGCCCGCTCGTGGTTCGCCAGGCGCTCGATGACCGCGATCTGCTCGTCGACGCCGGCCGTGGCCACCTGCGGAGGCCCGGGAGGCGGCGGCACCTGCGCCTGGGCGCACGACAAGGCGGCGCCGCAGCCGCAGATGGCGACCGTCCCGGCGACGATGCGGCGAAGCGGCATTGCACTGTTCATGTCACGATCTCCGCTGGGGCGGCCCGGCGCGGTGCTACGGCTCCGGGCTGGGGAAGCACTCGGTATCGTCAGGGTCCGGACAGCAGCACTTGTTGTAGCTGCAGGTCTCGTTCGCGACAAAGAAGTCGTTGGGTGTTCCCAGCGCGACGCACTGCTGGCAGATCATCGGCAAAGGGAATGTGCCCACGCACGCTGCACCGTGCGAGCACATGGTGAACGAAATGAAGAGCCCTTCGCCGCACGACTGCGTCCGGTAGCACAGCACCTGGCCGGCGTCGTTGGCCTGCTGCTGCACGCAAGGGTCCGACCGGCTGACAGCCCACTGGATCTGGGCCATGCCGGGGTTGTAGGACTTTAAGGTGACGTCGGCGCACGTGCTCAGCCCGATTTCGTCGCAGGCCGGGCACGGTACATTCGTCCCCGAGCAGCTTGGATTTGTTTCGCAGGTGACACTGCAGGTCACCGCGTCCGGGGGCATGCCCTCCAGGTCCTTCTGCAGGTAGGGCTGCTTGCGGTTCACATCCGGATCGGCCGGGTCGATCTGCACCTGGGCGTCGGTGGGGACGGCGAGGATGATCATCAGCAGCAGGAGACCCGGGTACAAGACCGCACCGCCGCGGCGGTGAGTAGACATGATCATGCTCCGAAGATCACAACCACGCCGCTTGTACGGAGAAATGATGGTCCAAGCGGGCTTGGCGACTGAGGCAGATCGCAAAACCGGACGCGTTCAAGCCTACGCCACGCCCGGCCCCAGTCAAGTCGGGCATAAACCCCAATTGACGCCGCCGCGCCGGCGCCGGCAGTTATCGGGCCCGGGCACCCCCGGGTTTCAATGCCCGCCGCAACTGCTCCCGAACTGCAGCATCTCCCGCGCCGGAAACTGCGGTCCCTCGTCGTACCATGGGTCGATCGTCTTGGCCCGCAGCAACTGAGCAGCCGCCGCGTACGCCGCCGCCTCGTCGCCACCCAGGTTGGCCAGCAGCGTGCGCGGCCCGTCCTGAAATCCAACGGCGAACGTGTCGTGGTTGATCGGCGAGCGGCTGAACGCCTGGCGGCGCAACATCTGCCGCAGCGACGCGGAAGTGTCCATGATGCCGTGGATGTCCTGCGTGTGGTGCAGGCCGAGCAGGTGGCCGATCTCGTGACTCGCGACGTTGCCGAGCGCATCAGCCATCTCGTCGAGCGTCGGCTGCTGCGACATGAAGATGCTGAACGTGTCCACGAAGACGATGGCGCGCTGGACCTGCTGGCCGTTGAACGTGTCGACGCTGTCAGCCAGTCCGAGCAGGGTCGGGTTGTAGCTGCCGAAGTAGACGGTCGAGTGCGGGTTGCTCGGCGGCGGCCCGTCGTCCGACGTGACGATGGTCACGTTGTAGGGCGCGTAGTCCTCCCGCACACGGGCGACCATGCGGGCGCGAAGTTCGTCGGTGTCGCCGGCGAAGGACGGGTCGATGAGGCTGCCGGTGAACGCCGGTACCTCAACGCCCGCCCGTCCGCCGACCACCACGTTGCTGGCGCCGTCCATGTCCAGATAGACGATCTGCGCCTGCGGTTCGGGTACGTCGTCGCTCGGTGAAACGGTGACGTGAAGTTCATAGGCGCCCGTGGAGTCCGAGTGCACGCTGGGTGCGACGACCACGTAGCACTGGTCGGTCGTCTGGCGCACCGTGTACTGCAGGGCGGGATCGGTGTTGTGCAGAAAGTAGTTGCGGTCGTCGTTGAAATGAACCACGTCGAGATCGCCGTCGAACACCGCGACAGCCGGATCGAAACCGCGATCCTGGGCGACCACGTCGACGGTGATGCGGTCACCCGGTTCGACCGCGCCGATCTCGTAGGTGACGACTTCGTCAGGGCTCGCGACCGCGCCGGCGACGATGTTCTGCACGCCGATCTCGATGGGCAGCTTGATGGCCACGCCGAACGGGCCGGAAGCGCGCGAGGCGGCGCTGACGTCCGCGGCATCGATGTACGCCACGCCGCCGAAGGGCAGGCCGGAGACGGCGTCGCAGCCCGCCGGCACGCAGGCCAGCAGCGCCGCGGCGGCGAGCCGGCGCACGAGTTGATGCAGTGATATCGCGCGACTGGAAGCTGATCGTGGACCTTGCACTTCTCTTCCCCCCAGCGGTCGGGCGTCGGCCTCGGGCGCGTCCGGTGCGGACGCGTGCGTCATTTCCCCTCTGGGGAAAAGCTGTTTCGAGTGCCGAAGCAGGTATGGCCGGCGCCGCCGCATCGCGGCTGCGCTGTACCGTCGGCCTCAATGTCCAATACCGCCGCTATGCGGGCAAAGCGGAGCGCGGGCGTGGAATTCCGTCAGATAATCGTGGGCGGGCCGCAGCGGCGCTGCCGCGTGTTTGCGGACGTGCGCATGCCGGTCAGATGCGATTGAACCAGGACCGCCAGACAAGACGGGTCGGCGCGAGCTCGCCGCTGGCGGGCTGCTGCGGTCGCGCGGCTGGCAAAGCTACTCGACGGGCACGATGGGAATGCGGATCCACACGGCTGCTCCGCCGCCAGGCTGGTTCTCGCCGCCGAGCACGCCGCCGTGGGCGGTGGCGACGCGGCGCGTGACGATCAGGCCCAGGCCGGCGGAGTCCGGGCGGCGGGCGCCCGTCTGCGATTGGCCGAGGACGACGTTGCCGTCCTTGATGGGCAGGCCCGGTCCGTCGTCGCAGACTTCGAACCGCAGTTGACCGTCATCGACGCGGACGCGCAGCGTGATCTCGCGGTTGGCGAAGTGCACCGCGTTGCGGAGCATGTTCTCGAGGGCGCGCATGAGTCGCCGGCCGTCGGCCTGCACGGTGGGCAGGGCCGGCGCGACCTCGGCGTTCATGGTGATGCCGCGGGCCTCGGCCATCGGGCGCAGGCCGCGCACCGCCTGGCGGACGAGTTCGCCGGGCGGCACCGGCTCGACGGTGAGTTCCTCGCCGGCGTCGAGGCGGGCGAGTTCGAAGAGATCGTCCACCAGCGTCTGGAGGCGCTGGCTGTCCTGCCGCGCCACCAGGATGGCGTCGTGCACCCCGCTGCGCTCGTTGGGATTTGGCAAATCTCCCTGGCGCTTGAGCGCCCGGTCGAGGCAGGCGGAAAGCGCGGTGAGCGGCGTGCGCAGGTCGTGGGAGACCTGGGCGATCCACTCGCGGCGCTGGCGGTCGCGTTCGCCGAGGCGGGCGACGAGCTGCTCGATGCGTCCGCGCATGGTGTTGAGCGCGGTGGCGAGGCGGGCGATCTCGTCGTCGCCGCTGACGGCGAACGGGCCGGGCAGGTCGACGTTTTCCGGGCTGTTGTCGAGCGGCGTGGACGCGTCGGTGGCGAGTTGGGAGAGCCGCCGCGTGACCAGGCTCACGAGCAGGATCGAGGTCAGCGTGGCGAGCACCGCCGAGGCGATGAGGCGGGCGAGGAGGTCGGCCTGGGCCTGCTGCTCGCCGATGCGTTCGGCGAGCTGGGGGTCCGCGATCCAGAAGAGCACGAAGGTGCCGATGGGCTGACCGCCGATGCCGAGCGGCGTCCAGGTGGAGCCGCCGGTGCGGTCATCGCCCAGGGTCACGCCGCAGTACTCGCTGGAGTCGCACAGCGGCCACTCGTCGCCGAGGTGCACGTAGCGCAGCGCCGACTTGCTGGCGGCGAGCACGTGCTCGTCGGGGCTGAGCCAGACGTACGAGTCACCCGGGCCGAGAAAAGTCTCGATGACCTGCCGGGCCTCATCGGTGGGCACCCAGTGGCCGTTCTCATCGAGGCGCAGGCGGGAGCTGAGGTACTGGGCGTAGGGGCGCGATGCGCCGCCGCGGCCCGAGTCCCATTCGTCGATGGTCTGCCGGTAGCGCTCGAGAATAAGCATCGAGGCGAAGAACTGGATGGAGAACATCGCCAGGCCCAGGCCGAGCGCCAGCTTGACGCTGATGCGCCGGTACCAGCGGACCGGGCGCGGGCCGCGCGCGGCGGCGGCAGATGTTTTTCCCAACGACGGCGCCGGGCTCACGGTTCATCCTGGAAGCGGTAACCCACGCCCCAGACCGTCTCGACGTAGCGCGGGTCCGCGGGATCGTCCTCGATCTTGCTGCGCAGGCGGGCCACGTGGAGGTCCACGGTGCGGGCGTCACCCTCGAAGGATTTTCCCCAGACCTTCTCGATGAGCTGGTCCCGCGTCCAGGCCCGCCCGGGGTTGTTCATCAGGAAGAGCAGCAGGTCGAATTCGCGCGGCTTGAGGTCGAGGCGCTTGTCGCGGCGGCCCGCGGTGCGGGCCTGCGGATCGATCCACAGGTCGCCGAAACGCGCCGCCCCCGCGGCCTGCGTCTGCCCGCTGCGGCGCAGCACGCCGCGGATGCGCGCAATGAGTTCGGGAATGTGAAACGGCTTGACCACGTAGTCGTCGGCGCCGACGTCGAGGCCGCGCACGCGCTGCTCGGGCGCGTCGCGCGCCGTGAGAATGATGATCGGCATGTCGCTGCCGCCGGCGCGCAGCTCGCGGCACAGATCGAGGCCGTCGCCGTCGGGCAGGCCCAGGTCGAGCAGCACGAGGTTGCACGGCCCGCGCACCGCCTCGCGCGCGCCGGCGAGCGTCGTGCAGACCTGCACTTCAAAACCGGCCGCCTGCAGCGCGTCGCTGACTTCGAGGCGAATGCGGTCATCGTCTTCGATGAGCAGAACGGTGTTGGAATCGTTGGCGCCTCTCATGGTGTTGACATCCTTGGCGCCGCGTGCGCCGCGGGGTGCGGCGCCGCACGGCGCGATTCGTTGCTCCGCCCGACCGCGGAGTATCGCGGCTGATGAGGTCGCGGTGCTGTCAGGCGACATATCTTGGACGCAGGCCGCAAGCCCGTCAACGAAACGGTATAATCGGAACATGGTCCGCGGCAAATCCGCCGGGCCGCATCGTGGGCGCCGAAGTGGCGGCCCGCCACAGCGGTGGGTACGTGCGATCGCTCCAATCGGGCACCAATGACCGATAAACCGCGACAATTTCGCGCCCGCGCCGGGCGCTGGGTGCTGGCGTGCTGCAGCGTGCTCGCACCGACGCTGGCGGTGCAGGCCGCGGATGCGCCGCAGCTCCTGCGTCTGCGCAGCCGCACCATCGACACGGCGACCGCGCCCAACCTGCTCGCAGCGCTGCGCAGCGGCGCACCGCTCGATCCCGCGGGCATCTACATCCTGCAACTCGACGGTCCGATCACATCCGCCCGGCGCGCGGAACTCGTCGCGCTCGGTGTACGCTTCGGCGATTACCTGCCCGACGACGCGTATCGCGTCGACCTGCGCAACGTGGCGTGGTCCGAACTGGGGAATACACCCTACGTGCACTGGCTGGGGCGGCCGGAGGCGTCCTGGAAGATCGCGCCCGAGATCGGCCAGACGCTCGCGCCGTGGCAGAGCGCGGAGCGCCGCGAGCTGGCTCAGACCGGGCGGCTCAAGCTCACCGTCACGCTGCAACGCGGCGCCGAGCGCGCCGCCGCGGAGGCGGACCTGACCGCAGCCGGCGCCGAGATCGTGCGCCGCTACCGCGATCGCGACACGGCGCTGTACGACGTCGTCACCGTGCCGGAGCGCATCGCCACGCTCGCCGCCATTGACGCGGTGCGCTTCATCGAGGAGGCGCCGGAGGCAGCGCCGCGCAACAGCTCGGTACGCTGGATCGTGCAGAGCAACCAGCTCAACATGACCCCGCTCTACGCCAACGGCCTGCACGGCGAGGGCCAGATCGTCGGCATCATCGACGGCTTCATCAACGAGCAGCACTGCTCGTTCTACGACCCCGCGCCGATCGGCCCGCAGCACCGCAAGATCCTCGCGTACAACGCCGCGCTCGGCTACGACATGCACGGCACGCACGTGGCGGGAACCGCCGTCGGCGACGCCGGCGTCGACGACGACACGCGCGGCGTCGCGTACGCCGCCCGGCTCGTGTTCAACACCATCGACGTGCCGGCGACGCAGCAGGAACTCGCGCTGCACCACGCCCAGGGCGCCCGCATCCACAACAACAGTTGGGGCAACGATGCGACCAACCTCTACGACAGCCTCTCGCGCGCGATCGACGCGTTCGCCTACGCGTTCGAGGACGACCTCGTGGTCTTCGCCGTGACCAACCAGACGACGCTGCGCAACCCGGAAAACGCCAAGAACCTGCTCGCCGTGGGGGCCACCGGCGACACGCCGGATCAGGACGAGCACTGCCTGGGCGGCATCGGGCCGACGCTCGACGGCCGGCGCAAGCCGGAAATCTACGCGCCGGGCTGCGGCGTCTATTCGTCGAGCGGCGACGGCTACAGTTGCGCCGTGGCGAGCGACTCGGGCACCTCGATGGCCTGCCCGGCGACGAGCGGCGTGGCGCTGCTCACCCGCCAGTACTACACCGATGGCTATTACCCAACGGGGGCGCCGGTGCCGCTCGACGGCTTCACCCCGACCGGGGCGCTGCTCAAGGCGACGCTCCTCAACGGCGCCGTGGACCTGACCGACGTCGCGGGCTACCCCAGCGACCTGGAGGGTTGGGGCCGCGTGCTGGCCGATGCGAGCCTCGCTTTCCCGCAGGATACGCGGCGGCTGTGGATTGCGGACGTGCGCAACGCCGACGGGCTCAACACCGGGGAGGTAAAGGAATACCCCATCGTGGTGCACGGCTCCGCCGAGAAGCTGAAGGTCACCTGCGTGTGGACCGATCCGCCGCCGGCGCCCGAGGCGGCTGTCGCGGCGGTCAACAACCTGGATCTCGAAGTCGTGGCGCCGGACGCGACGCTCTACCGCGGCAACGTGTTCGCGGGCGGGGTTTCGGCGACCGGCGGCACGGCGGACACGCTCAACAACGTCGAGCAGGTGCACGTCGCCGCCCCGATGGCCGGCACCTGGACGGTCCGCGTGGGCGCCACCGTGATCAACCAGGCCCGGCAGGGATTCGCCCTCGTCGTGACCGGCGACGTAACCGGCCCCGAACCCGCCGTACGCATCGAACTCCTCGATCCGCTGCCTCCGCTGCTCGCCCCCGCCACGCCGCAGACGCTGCACGTCCGCGTGGCCGACGGCGCGGAACCGGTCGCGCCCGGCAGCGCCCGGCTCCACGTGCGGCTGAACGCCGCCGGACCCTACGCGGTCGTGCCGCTCGTCCCCGAGGGCAACGAAGTCTTTGCAGCCAACCTGCCGGCGGCCCTGTGCGCGGAGCAACTCAACTTCTACTTCAGCGCCACCGGCTCAGCCGGCGGAACGGCGAAGCTGCCGGCGACCGCGCCGACCGCGGTCTTCAGCGTTCCGGTCGGCGATGTGCTGACGACCTTCGCGGACGATTTCGAGTCCGATCTGGGCTGGACGGTCGGCGGCGCAGCCGCCGACGGCTACTGGGAACGGGGCATTCCGGCGAACGGCAACCGCGGCGACCCGCCGTTCGACGCCGACGGCTCGGGCCGCTGCTACCTCACGGACAACCTCGCGGGCAATTCCGACGTCGACGACGGCATGACGACGCTCACCTCGCCGGTGCTGGACCTCTCCGCCGGTGGGGAAATCACGTACGCCTACTGGCTGGGGGATATCGCCAGCGGGGCACTCGGCACCGAGGATTACCTCAGCGTCGAGATCGCGACGGACAGTGCCGGCACGAACTGGCAGGAGGTGCGGCGCTACACGTCCGCCCTGGCGACCTGGCGCACCGACGCGATCGCTATCCCCGCCGAAGCGCCCGCGTCGGCGACGCTGCGCGTGCGCTTCACCGCCGCGGACCTGCCCCCGGGCGACGTGGTCGAGGCCGGAATCGACGCGTTCCGCGTCGAACGCACCGTCTGCAACGCCGGCGGAAACGGTGACTTCGACGGCGACGGCGACGTTGATCTCGCCGATGCAGCCGCCTTCCAGGCCTGCGGCGCGCGGGCCGCACTCCGCGCGGACTGCAACGCGGGCGATATCAACGGGGACGGCGTCGCAGACCTCGCGGATTTTGCCGCATTCGTCAGCCGCCTGTGGGGGCCCGGCGCCGCCGCCGCGGATGCCGACCTGCACACACGCTTCGAAGACGATCGGAACCTCGGCGAAAACGCCGGGGATCGCCCCAACGATGGCCGGCCTGCCGAGGCCAATACGCTCAACCCCTAGCACCTCCCCCATCCACCTGTGGCGCCAAAACGCGGGTTCGTGTCCAAACAAGGGGCACGCCCGCTACCGATGAATAGCGCGTGCTCCACCCGCGCACTTGCGTGCCGTCCTCTCGTGGCAAACGCACATCACTTTTGTCCTGCAGGAATATCCCCTTCGGTGAATTTAACTGAATCGCTTCCGGTGAAATGACGACGAAAGTCGTGCTGTATCCCGGAGAGGGGCGCATACGTCCCTGAATTGCTGGGAGACGGTCTATGGTGAATCTCTGCGCGTGGAAAAAGATGGGACTGCGGGCACGCACCGTCTGCGTGATGGCCGCAATCCTGCTCACCGTGGTGGGGGCCACCGGGGCGCTCGTCGTTACCCGCGTCCGCAACATGGTGGCTGCGGAGAGTGAGGCGTCGAGCCGGCGGTTGGCGACCGCGGTCGGCGATGCGCTCCTGGCGTTCGGCATCGCGGGTGACGTCGAGGGACTCGAGAACTTTCTGACCAGCCTGGATGCGCACGGCGCCGTCCAGGATGTGCACGCGGTGCGGACGGAGGTGGTCGCACGCGATTTCGATGCGCGCCCCGGTGCCGACCCGCGCGATGACGCGGAACGCGCCGTCGTGGCCAACGGCCAGGAGCAAAAGATCGTCGACCGGCCGGCGCATCGCATCCGCTACGTCATGCCGATCCTCGCCCGCGAGGCGTGCCTCAGTTGCCATGTTTCCGCGACCGAGGGCGACGTGCTCGGCGTCGCCAGCGTCACGGCGCGCACGGATGAAGTTGACGCAGCCCAGGCGGGAATCACGCGCGTCGTCACCGGGGCATTTCTCGGCGCAATCGTCCTGACCCTCGCGATCCTCAGCGTGCTGATCGCCCGCATCCTGATCCGCCCGCTCACCCGTGTCGCCGACGCGCTCAACGAGGGGGCGGAGCAGGTCAACCAGGCCGCGGCGCAGATCTCCGCGACGACGGAGAGCCTTGCGGAAGGTGCGAGCGAGCAGGCTGCCTCTCTGGAAGAATCCAGCGCCGCGCTCGAAGAGCTGGCCGCGTCGACGCAGACCAATGCGAGCCGGGCGACGAGCGCGAGCGGTGTCGCGGAGCGGTCGGCGCACACGGCGCGCGACGGCAACGAGACGGTCCAGCGCCTGAACGCCGCGATGGCGGCGATCGACGATTCCGCCGGGAAGATCGGGAAGATCGTCCGCGTCATCGAGGACATCGCCTTCCAGACGAACCTGCTGGCGCTGAACGCTGCGGTCGAGGCGGCCCGGGCCGGCGACCAGGGCAAGGGGTTTGCGGTCGTGGCCGGCGAAGTCCGGAACCTGGCGGGGCGCGTGACCGAGGCGGTAGGTGAAATCACAAGCCTGATCGACGAATCGAACGAGCGGGCGCACGAGGGCGTGGGCGTCGCGGGCAGCGTGGGTACGGCGCTCGCGACCATGCTCGCCGACGTGACGGAAGTGTCGGGCCTGGTCGAGGGAATCGCGCGGGCCTGCACCGAGCAGGCCCAGGGCGTGGTGCAGATCAATACCGCCGTCGGCGAGATGGACAAGGTCACGCAGCAGAACGCCTCGGGCGCGGAGGAGTTTGCAGCGGCAGCCGAGGAGCTCTCCTCGCAGGCGGAGAGTGTACGCGGCGTGGCTGCGTGCCTCGGACGCCTGATCCACGGAACCTGCGGTGCAGACGCCGCGCGGGCGGACGACGGCACCGCGTGCGGGGAGCTCATCGCCGCCCAGCGCTTGCCGGGCGACGGTGGATTGCCGTACCGGGCGTGCCGGCGACGGCACGCCGGGGGTGACAACTTCGGGCCCGGCGGCTAGAACCCGGGTATGAATGACGTCGCCCTGACCAACGCCCGCGCCGAAGTCGCCATCAAGCGCCTCCTGCCGCGCATCGAGGCCCGTTTCGCCGGTACGATCGACGAGGGGGAGTGGCAGAACTTCGTCGCGCGCGTGCGGCAGTACTTCCCCGCGCTCTTCGCCCACCTGCAGACCCTCTACGGCCATCACTACGACTTCTTCTACCACCTCGAGAGCGTGCTCTACGTCCTCACCGAGATGTGGCACGACCGGTCGGGCGAACTCAAGGCGCTCGACGCGCTGCGCCAGCACGACGCGGAGTGGTACCTCTCGCACCGCATGATCGGGGCGATGTGCTACGTGGATCTGTTCGCGGGCGGCCTCGCCGGCCTGCAGGAACGCCTGCCGTACTTCACCGAGCTGGGCATCACCTACCTGCACCTCATGCCGCTCTTCGCCGTCCCCAAGGGTGACAGCGACGGCGGGTACGCGGTGAAGAGTTACCGCGAGGTGAACCCCGAGCTGGGCACGATGGAGGAGCTGGCTGAGCTGGCGGGCAAGCTGCGCCGCCGGGGCATCTCGCTGGTGATCGACTTCATCGGCAACCACACCTCGGACGAGCACGAGTGGGCCCAGCGGGCGATCGCGGGCGACGCCGAGTACCAGGAATACTACCGGATGTTTCCCGATCGGGGCCTGCCCGACGCGTACGAGCGGAGCATCGGCGAGGTTTTTCCCGACGAGCGGCCGGGTTGTTTCACCTACAACAACCGCATGAAGAAGTGGGTGTGGACCACGTTCTACAACTACCAGTGGGACCTCAACTACGAGAACCCGGTGGTCTTCACGCGGATGCTGGGGGAGATGCTCTTTCTGGCGAATCAGGGCGTCGAGGTGCTGCGGCTGGACGCGCTGGCGTTCCTGTGGAAGCGGCTGGGCACGACCTGCCAGAACCTGCCCGAGGCGCACACGGTGATCCGGGCGCTGCGGGCAGCCGCGCGGATCGCCGCCCCGGCGATGGTGTTCAAGAGCGAGGCGATCGTGCACCCCGACGAGGTACGGCGTTACGTGAGCCTCGAGGAGTGCGAGCTCTCGTACAATCCGCAGCTCATGGCCCTGCTGTGGAATTCCCTGGCGACGCGGTGGCTCCTATCTCGCTGCAGCACCATTCGGCCTGGCAGCAGGTTGCGTGGATCGCTTCGTGCGCCTTGCGACGACATCAGCTGGCTCTTTTCGGACGAGGAATCGGCTGGGCGAGTTCAATCCGTACGCAGTTCCCGACAGCGACTTCACCAACCAGCTCGGCAGCTTCGCCCGCGGTCAGTGTTCAGGAACCACCCTGTGGACAGGGATGCGCGTCTCAGGTACGTGCGCGTCGCTGTGCGGGCTGGGCAGGCCTTGGCGGAGGACGACGCGCGAGGTTGAATATCGATCCGCCGGATCCTGCTGCTGCGGGGTCCTCTTCACCGCAGGGCATCCGCTGATCTACCTGGGCGACGAGATCGCGATGCTCAACGATTACGGGTATTCCAGCGATCCGAAGAAGGTGGGGGACACGCGCTGGCTGCACCGTGGGGCGTTCGACTGGGCGCGGGCGGAGGACCGGGCGGACGGCGAAAGCGTGAGCCGGATGTACCGGGGCTGCTGCAGCTCGCCAGTTACGCCGGCGACCCGGTTCACCCAGGCGGAGACGGAATCATCGGCACCGCCGACCACGTCTTCGGGATTTTCCAGGTCGACGAGCACAGCGTGCTGGTCCTGGCGAATTTCAGCGAGCACGGCCAGCCGATCGAGGCCCGCCGCCTGCGGCACATGGGGCTGCGCAAGACGGTCGTGGACCTTCTCGCCGGCCGGACGATCACCGCGACAGGAACTCGCCCTCAGGCCGTACCAGTTCCTGGTCTGACCCGCGACGCGTGGGACACGCCGTCCGCGCGCAGATGCAGTTCGTATCAGAACCCCCACGCCGGTGGGGAGCCAGCCACGTAGGCGCGTGGGGCGTGCCGTGCACGCCGCAACTGTGGCCATATCAGAACCCCCCGCGCCGGTGGGAGGCCAAGCTCCGCGTAGGCGCGTAGGGCGTGCCGTGCACGCCGCAGCTGTCGAGCCATATCAGGACCCCCACGCCAGTGGTGGGCCAAACCGCGTAGGCGTGTGGGGCGTGCCGTACGCGCCGCAGCTGTAACCATATCAGAACCACACACGCCGGTGGAGGCCAGCTTTCACCGCGTGTAGAACGTGCCGTGCACGCCGCAGCAGCCATATCAGAACCCCCCACGCCAGTGGGGGCTGGCTCTGCAGCGTGTGCGGGCGTGCCGTGCACGCCGCGGCTCCCGCCGGAGGAGCACCAGATGTGCCGGGGCGGCCTGGTTGGCATTCCCAATACCCGGCGTCCGGAGGGACTACCCGAACTCCGCGTCTCCCGCGGGCTACTCCAGACTCCAGACTGCCCACCTCCGGACTGCTCAGAACCCCCCACGCCGGTAGAGCCATCCCGCAACCAGGCGTGTAGGGCGTGCCGTGCACGCACGCGGTCCCGCCAGAGAGGCACAGAATGTTGCCAGGGGCGCCCGGCTGGTTGGCACTTAATACACCCGGCGTCCGGAGGACTGCGAACTCCGCGTCACCGCGTGGGCTTCTCGGACTCAGACTGCCCACCTCCGGACTGCTCAGAACCCCCACGCCGGTGAAGGCACACTGCACGTAGGCGTGTGGGGCGTGCCGTGCACACGCCGCAACTATAGTTCTGCCGGAGCACGGCTGCTCCTGGGCGAGGAACCGCGGATCAACGCGAAGAACGCGAGACTCCGATCAGTTACCGGAGGCAATGCAAAGGGGGTGCAACACCGGGACAACGACTCCCGACCCCTGGTCGTTCTGCGACCCCGGTTCGTTCTGGATCGATGATCGCGAACTCGCCCGTGTATGCCCATGCTCCGTCTGCCGGCTGGGCGACGAATGAGAACCCGTGGCCTGGAGAGTCGGAGACGACGAACAGCGAGTACCCGTGGATCGGCATGTCGCCAGCGTTGAAATGCAGTTCGTACGCCTGGCCGGTGTGCAGCAACAACGACCGCCCGCTGCCGTGTGCCGGGATTACTTCAAGGCTGACGGACGCCGACGGTGGCACTGCGAGATCGACTAGTGGAGGTGGCGGCTCATCGTCCGCGTCGCTCGTGGCTCCGTCCACGATCGCAGCCGTCGGTCCACTTGCTCCGTCGGCTACCTACGTTCTGCAGGCTTTGCCAGCGAGTGCCCAGGGACTCTGGATGGGGATACGGATCGTACCAGATGCCGACTCTCAGCCGTCCGCGGTGCGGATGGTCGTCGGCTGCTATGCTGGGCCGGTGACGACGGCGTTGACCGTGACCTCGACGAATTCCTGGAACGGCGCGTCGGTAGTGACGTCCACTGTGATCACCGCGACTTGCAAGCCCGACGCGCCCGGCTGATTCCGGCGGGGACAGGCTGTCGAGATCACGGGCGCCAGGCTGAACTGTGGAGTCTGCGCGGCAGTTGCGCGCGTCCTCGGTCAGCACGCGGGCGAACGCGGCATCAGAACGTCACGTCTGCAACGCGCAGCGCGTCGATGAAGCAGTTAGTTGACAGTTCGACCGCCTGGCGCATCCGCGTTGTCCTCAAAACTGTACCAGAATATCAGCCGATCGCCTGCGGACTGTCCCCCCCCGATAGCCGCCGCGGGCACGTCCACCTGCGCAACGACCGCAGCCTGCAATGCGCTTCCACCGAAACAAACCCAACTACCGAGGAGGAAGCACACTTTGCGTAGCGAGATCATGAGGTCTCTCCGGTCGCAGACTATTCCATATCCAGTGTTCTACTTGACAGTCCTCAGCCGTCACCGATGATTTGAGGGTGCAGAAATTCGTAATTCCGTCACCTTCAACATCCCGTGCCAGAACGTAAACACCCAGTATCGTCCTTGTTCAACTTCCTCGATTCCCAGGCGTTCGCTCGCCTGCATGCCGAATTGGTGAAGCGCCGACCATGTGCCCTTGCTGTAGCGCATTCCAACGAGTTCGGAGTTCTCATCGTTCCAAACAACGACGCCCTCTGCACCTGCAGGAGACTCACGAAATGCACCCACCGGACGTCCACAACGCTGATCGCGCGCAGCGCCGAGCGTTTGCGCTGACACTGATGTCCCGGTATCCACGAAGTACGTTGGTGCTACGTCTTCGTCACCGTCCACGCCCCAAACCACGACGTATCGTCGGCCCTGACCCGTGGAAAAAGCCTTTAGCCACTGCACAGGTCCGGAAGTCTCCCATTGACCCAACAATTTGTGCTCTACCGGCGAGCCGGTCAATTCATGCTCTAGTATCACGAACCCCGGTGTCGGTGGTTGCGTTGACGCCGCCGTGAAAACTGATGCGCACTGCTCCCTCACAAGCACTACCGGGCGGACATACTTGGCAATCTCACCCTCGCCGCGAAGGATACAGTCGACACTGCTGACAATCTCAGCTTCCGGGGCCGCTGTAACCGCCAACAAACCATTGCTCTGGCAGTGAACCTGCGCGAATGCGGCCCAGGCATAATCCTCCATGCCTTCTTTCATGTTCGACGTCGATGGAACTGGCCCTGCCAGAATAAGGCTATTGCTCTGCTCCAGGTACCCGAGAGGAGTAATTCGATCCAGCGGGGAGGCCACGCGAACACGCCGCGACTCTGCATTTTGCTCCCCCGGGCGCATGGCCATGCAGTACGTACCTGGTTTTTCGCGCCATACGATCAAGACACTTGTTTGGTACCGCGTCATGGCCCATTTAGCTATCTCCTCAGACCCTCCACAGGATTCGGCAAGCACCTCCTTCCGAGGATGCTGCTCATCAAGAGACTTACGCCCTTCCAGCATGGCATGCAACAAGGTGCCTTTCCCATCAGGACAGTTCGTCGTTGTGTAGACATAGAACACAACATGCACGATGCCCTGCGCATCGCGCATGGTCGCCAGATCCAGGATTCGTGCATCGGACGATTGTTCTCTTTCCCAAAGGACGACGTCGCCCGCAACGTCAACACCGCCAAACGGGGCCTCCGCCTGTACTGGCCGCTCAGCCCCTGGGCACGCCGACACTGCAATCAAAAACAGCGTAAACACAATGAGGCACTGGCGGAGTCCGTCACCGCCTTGACTGCTTATTTCTTGGACCTGCAATAACAGTCTACTGCCGAATCGTCGAGCCATCGCTTAAGGTCCTCTCGTGTTGCTGCGCCTGCAGCCATATGATCCACGGGCCAAGCCGCAACAGTATCGGGAAGGTGCGGATTGTTCCAATTCTTATTGTTCTTTCTTGCATCAATGCAAATATCAACATCGGCTCCCAATGGATCGAGAATTTTGCAGTGCTCCTTGGGGGTATGAAAAAACGGCGTCGAGGCATTATGTTTTGCATTATGGGAGTACTTGTCTTGCATCGCGTGCAAAGCTCTGCCAACATGCGTTAGCGCGCGCTTTACTGTCGTGAAGTTCGACGCCCCACTGAGCTCCGTTCTCGCCTCCGTGTGTTCGAACGTAATCCGTCCATCACGCGCTCCGGACTGCAGATTTAGGCCATCCGCCGTAGTGTCAAAGTGATATCGAAAATCCCCAATGAAATACATTGGGCTTGACCCGGCTAAGTAGTCATCAACGCCGTCATCCGCGTTGGCGATGTGCTTTGCGCACACGTCGTTGTACTCAACGTCGATCGCCCATTGGCGTGTGTCATCGTAGTGAACATCTTCCCCCCAAAGCCCCAACGGGTCGGTGAGTTGATCCGGAGCAGACTGTACATACTCGTAAAGGAAAACCGATTCCTCAGTCTTTCGTGTACGAGGAATCGCCCCGTGCTCAAAAGTCAAGAACGAGAATACACGTGTGACACCCGGAAGAGCCGAATCCGCCGGTCTCCGGTTTGGCGCAATTGAGGAACTCGCTTGCAATGGACGTTCCATGAGTGACAGCGGATCCCGCTGCCCGAACCGCCCGTGCACCGGGTCGTACCACCGCGCCCGGTAGTGATAAACCTGCACCGGCACGTCGCTCGACGTCCCGGGCCGTTCGAGCAGATCCAGCCGCCGGCCGGTGAAGGAATACGGATTGCCGATCCGGCTCTCGCCCTCGGCCACGACGCAGCCGCCCCAGGGTGTGCCGGCTGGATAGCCCACCAGGCCCGCCAGCGTGCCGTAGTCGTACAGGTCGATGTGCCCGTTGCCGTCGAAGTCGAAGACGTCGCACTGCGGGTCCTGCGGCAGGCACTTTTGCGTACAGAGAACGAAGTTCTCGACGTCGGAAACCCCGCCCTCCAATTCCGCCGTGACCCAGCCGTCCTCGTCGTAGTCGCCCGTGGCCCGCACCGCCCACGCCGGCCCCTGCCAGCAGGCCATGAAGACGTTCATGTCCTGCTCGTCGATGTCGGCATCGCCGTCCACATCGAGCCGCGCAATCTCCTCCGCCGAACAGCCAGCGGGTATGGTGTTGCCCTCCCCGCTGAAACAACGCTGCACGCTCTCGAAGTCGTTGATGTCCACGTCACCGTCCCGGTCCGCGTCCGCGATCTGCCCCTCGACGCGGTACATGCGCACCCTGCCATACGCGTCGCAATTGTGCACTTCGACCATCATGCCATTTGCGCTTGCCGGCTTCGCCCGCGCGACTTCAGCAGCCGTCATGACATCCCCGTAGAACAGGCAGACCGTCCCGACCAGTGCAAATTCGCGATCGCTGTCTTTCTCCGGTCACTCTTCTCCGTCCCGCTTACACCAGTGATGTCCCAGTCGTCCATGCTTTCATCCCGAGATGTTCCGCGGCTTGATCCATCTTCGGTCCTGTCGTACCAGCACAGAACCTAGCCGTCTGAAACTCGCAATTCGTATAATTTAAGGACTCCCTTCGCATCCGTGAAAACCCAGTAGCGCCCTTCACCGACGAATTCAATGGAGATTGCACCCCCGCTCTTGATACCGAAACAATATAGCGCCGACCAATCCCCTCTTGAATAGCGCCGGCCGACCAACTCGTTCGTTTCGTTAGCCCAGACGACCAAACCGTCGGCGCCCGAAGCCGTGTCGCGAAACGCACCCGCCGGCTTGCTGCAGCGCACGGACCTTGCAGGATCGAGAATCGCTGCCGACTCCGAACGCTCGGAGTCAATGAAGTACAACGGAGCGGGATCGACATCGCCCATTTCATGCCAAACCACAATGCACCGCTTGCCGACAAAAAACGCATCAGAGTAAACGGGGTAGCCGGAAATGCGCCATTGATGCACGAGCCTGGCCCGAAGTGGCGTTCCACCGAGCGCATAATGGAGCATTTGATACGGAGAAGCTGCCGTTTTGTCGACCGCAAACGTGCAAAACGACAATACTCCTTCCGCGTCCTCGAACAAGGGACGCACAAACTCCTTGATTTGCGGGTCCCCGCGCACTATAGTCGAAGAATGACGTGCAACTCCGCCGTGCACGGGCACGCTTACAGCGACTAGTGCATGGGTCCATATGTTAACATCTGCCGTTGGAAGCGATCCTTCGAGGAGCAATGTCCTCGATGCTCTCAGGTATCCAACTGTGGTGAACATTCCCAACGACGGCTCGACGGTCAAGGACGTGACGTCCGCCACTCCTCCTGCCAAGTCCTCCACGACGCGGTATCGGGCTGGCTCTTCGAGCCACGCAACAGACAAGCCTCTCCCATTTGTCATCATGGCCCAGGAACCACCGGCCTTCGTCGACTCGGTAAGCGCATGCGGCTGGGGATGCTGTTCACTTATGGGCTTATCCGTTCTGGTCGCGACATAAACAAGCGCGCCCTTACCCAGTAGGTCCTCCGTTGAGGTGTAGGCATAGAACACAACGTGAACTGCACCCTGCGAATCACGTGCAGAATCAAGGCTTAGTATCCGGGTATCGAGCTGTTGGTCTTTCTCCCAAATAACGACTTCTCCAGTCACTTCGACGTCACCTGACGGCATTTCTTGCCGCAGGTTGGGCTCTACTCCCAACGATGGGAGCACAGCAGGCAGGGCTTGAACCAACAGACCACAAAGGCGTGGAATCGCATGTGAATGTAGGGCGCGCATTATTCCTTCCTGCAGTGACAGTCAACCGCTGGGTCGTTTAGCCAATCCCGCAACTCTTTCTTCGTCGCGGCTTCGGTCTGCACGACATCAGCTGGCCAACGGGCGACATTGTCCGGTCGGAGCGGATTGCCCCAGTTTTTGTTCCATAACCGCAGCTACAAGTAGTTTCTGTGCTCTAGTCACGTGTTTATCTCCGACTAACAATCGCTATGCGCGACTTGGTATCAAATTGGGTGACCATCACCGCTCTTGTCTATGGGCCGCCACGACGCCAGAATTAGTCAACATACGGACCATAGTCAATCTCGCTTGGCGGCATTCCTATCTACTTGCCGTTTTGACGCAATCACTCCTCCCAGGTCCGTGGATGAGCGGCGCGTTTTGCCTTCATTGCCTTGGCCAAATTCGCGGATGTGTCCATAAATGTCGCCGTTAGCGTCCATTGCGAACAAACTGATTTCGAGGTCGCCTTTGGAAAGTCGAGCAAACGGTATGTTCGGATCTACAATATGGCGTCCACTTGTTGTCGTAGCATGAACTTGGTCCGCATCCACAAAGGGGGAAATGTCAGGAACTTGCGCTATGCCATTTGTTGCTACGATAAACGCAACTCGGCCGTTGCTGTCCTGCGTTTTCGGCGAGTTTTTGATCTGCTTGATGACGAAAACGCCACGATAGCCATCAGGTACAATCCCCGCAACCTGTAGTGGGCGTGTGAAAATACCTCGAACGTCACTGCAGAGTCGCAGATAGAGGACGGCGCCAATTGCGAACAGCAAGGCACTGATCGCCAGCACAAGCAGAAAAAGAGGCGAATTTCGGCCACGTAGCTTCAAAGGACCTGCTCCTACGGATGGTCGACCGGAACACTAACCGTTGACGTTTGTCGCGATGTTTCGGTCGGACCAAAGTCAAACGAGTAAGTCAATGAGCGAAAGCCCGGCCTCGTCCACCCATATCGGGCTGGATCATAAGAGTACTTTAGATCTCCATCAACATATGCCTCGTATGCGGGATATACGTTATGGGTTCCGGAGATGATCACACTAATGTTGTACAATCTCGCAACCGGCGATCTCTGCAATAGAAACGATACTTCGAAGTCTGCATTTGGATTTAGCATGGCTCCAAGGGCGAACGGATATGCGGCAGATCCACTTATGGTCACCTCGGTTACACAGGCACCGAGGTCCTCGATCACCAATGTGCCACTGGGAGAAGCTTGGCGGGCATCCACAACTGTCTGCGAGTTTACTCGAGTGGCTCGTCGCGATATGCCGCCGAGTGCGCGAAGTTGGGGCCATGGCCGTTTTGAGGCCATCTGGCCGATATCACTGCTCTCAATCGTGATCTCGGTCAGTACACGATATTGCTCGCTTGGTGCTTGACTAAATCCTCGGTCATCAGTCGCGGCCCAGTAGACTAGGCTGAAGGGCTCTTTAAACCATGTTCCGTCAATCCCTAAGAGCCCCAGCGACCATGCGGGCCGTCCGAGCCATCGAGGGATGAACGCATCAAACGCTAGTCGTACTGGCGTCCGGCCGTGCGGATCTCCGTATAAAATCGGGCGTCCCAATGCGTATTCTAATAAATTGTAACCACCGGGGGTATCGTTGTTCCCGGCTACTTCCGGAACGCTCCGGCACGATTCTGCGTGACCGAGGGGATCCCGCTGTCCGAAGCGCCCATGCGCCGGATCGTACCACCGCGCCCGGTAGTGATAGAGCTGCGATAGCTCCTGCGTGCTGCTTGCAGCGATCAGGTCCAGTCGCCGCCCGGTGAAGAAATACGGATTCCCGACCTGGCTGGTTGACTGCGCCACGTAGCAGCCACCCCAAGGCGTCCCGGCTGGTTGGCCTACCAGGGAAGCCAGGATGGCATAATCGTACAGGCCGATTTCCGAGTCACCATCGAAGTCAAAAGCACTGCACTGCGGATCCTGGGGCAGGCTCTTCTCCGTGCACGACACGAACTCGGCCACATCGAGGAGGGTCACGTCGCCGTCCTCGTCGTAGTCGCCGGTGGCCCGGATCGCCCAGGCCGGCCCCTGCCAGCAGGCCATAAAGACGTTCATGTCCAGCTCGTCGATGTCGGCATCGCCGTCCACATCGAGCCGGGTGATCTCTTCCGCCGAACAGCCGGCGGGTATGGTGTTGCCGTCCCCACTGAAGCAGCGTTGCAGGCTCTCGAAGTCGTTGATGTCCACGTCGCCGTCCCGGTCGGCGTCCGCAACGTCGCCCATGATCTGGTACATGCGCACCTTGCCGTAGGCGTCGTATCCGTAGCCCTCGACCACTTTGCCCGTCTCGTCCACGAGCCCCGCGACAGTGTAGAGATCCTTCAACAGATAATAGTACTCGCGCGGCTGCTGACCGGTCACATCAACCATCGCCAGATGCTCATCGATATACGTATTTCCATCGATGAAGTACCGTTGCAACTGCATGTTCTCGTTATATTCGGCGATGACCCGCTGGCCGTCGTACACGTAGCGGGTGGTGGTCGCCGACGCGCCATCGTGCATTACGCTCTGGATCCTCCGGCCGAGCGCATCGTACGTGTACTCAGCCAGGGTACTCTCGCCTGCATCGTGGGTGCCATCGCCGTCGGTGTCGGTGAAGACGAAGAATCGGGTCGACAGTCGTTTTCGCCGCGGCAGCGCGCTCTCGTGCGTCGCCTCCCGGCAGCGCCTTGATGGCCAGAAACGACTCCCGAACGCCTTTTTTCTTCTTTTCTCCTCCACCATCGGGATTGGGATTCTTATCCACCACCGCGATGCTCCGGTTTTCAGTTCCCATCTCCTGATCACCTGATCCTCTGATCACCCAACCCCTGCTCACACACCCGTGTCTCGATGATCTGCTGCCCCTGATAAAGATACCCTTGACACCGCCACCTGCGCGTCAACGGGCAACATCGAGTATACCCGGACTCGGCGCGACCCAGCCAACATTCTGTAGGTGTCAAGGGCCATCGAGATCACCCGCATTCGTCACGACCTTCTTCACCCGCTCCTTGACACGAGGATAACGCTCCGCGTTGGCGGCCCACGCACGCGCCTCGGCGTGCCGAGGCATCCGCGCGTCAAGAATCAGAAGCGGCTGACCAGACGACCACGTTCTTCACACTCCCGCCTTGGTCGCGTTCAGCATTCAGCCTGGCCGTCCCCAATCCCACCCCGCCGATCGCCAGCCGCCCTATTCCAGACTCCGGACGGCCCCCCGTATGGCGGAATGCTGACAGCCAACAACTCGCCAGCTTCTTCAAAAAAACTTGCGTCAAAGCCCGCCAATCATGAAGCGCCCGCCAAGGGGTAGGGGGTAGTGAACGCGTTTGCGAAAAGGTCCACCCGCGCCGCGCCTCAGGGCACAGGACGCAATGCCCCATGACCAACCCGCAAAGCGCCGGAGGGCAAAAGAACGATGCAGACGCCAGGAGCAGAACAGTGGATCAGGAGACAGGCGATCAGGAGACCGGCAACAGCAAGAGAGGAGAACAGGCGACAGGCCATCAGACGAACCGCAATTCGGATCCGTCGCCGTCCTCCGCGCCTCCGCGGCGAAACCCAGGACCGCGCGCGAAAAAAAACTCCGCACCAAACCCTATTCGCAGCGCCACTGCAACCCCTGGCGCTATCAAGAACCAAGGCGAACCGGCCAGACGCCACCAAGACCGCCGATCAAGCACTACTGTCAATAGGCTTTGGAGTCACCCAAAACCGCACCAGATTCCGCCGATCATCACCACCCGCATGGGACATCTCATGCCACCCGCCGACCTCCCCCTCCGTCGCTTCGTCGCTCCGTCGCTGCGTCGCTCCCTCCCAACTCGTCACTCGTCATTCTGCATTCCCGTCCCGGCACGGACCGTCGTCGTTCTCCGCACCGTCCGCGCGTCCGCGGCGAAACCCCGAACCGCGCGCGAAAAAAACTCCCGCCCCAAAGCCGTTTGCCAGTGCCACTGCAACCCCGGCGCTAGCGCCAACGCGGTTCACCCCGCGCCACGACTCAGAATCGAGGGTCAACATGCGTAAAGCACCACTAACAAACGGCTTTGCAGCCACTCTAGAACCAACGAGAATCCGCCAATCGCCACCCGCCACGCTCAACCCGCCCTGCACCTCTGGCCTTTCCCCATCCACCACGCAGCACGCCGCATTCACGCCTCTGCGCCACCCCATCCCCCAGCCCTCCGTCGCTTCGTCGCTCCGTCGCTGCGTCGCTCCCCCAAATTCGTCACTCGTCATTCGTCATACGTCATTCACCATTCCCCGTCTTCGCGCTCCCAGCCCCCGGCGCCATCCCCCACATGCCCGTCGGGCGCGGCCCAACCCGCTACCGGTAGTCAAACACCTTCGAGCGGCTGTAGGTGCGGCAGAACTGATCCACGACGCGGACCGTGACCACGTGCGTGCCGCGGGCGAGCCCGTCGGCGAGGTCGGTGGCCCAGATATGCGTGCACGGCCACGCCGTCGCCCACGACTTGCCGCTGCTCATCGCCCCCTCGAGCATCGCCTCGACGAACGGGTCCTTCATCACCTCCCGAACCATCGCGTGGAATTCCCCGCCGTCGAACGCGTACTCGACGCGGCACTTCACGCTGCCGTCGAACACGTTGACCACGAGCCGCCGCCGGGCGGCGTCGTCGCGACCCGTGCTGCCCGGCGGGTAGATGCGCATGGCGTCGTCAGCCGCACCCCGCGCGGGCACGTAACTCGTCACGTAGTCGTCGCCCGCGAAATCGATCATCGTGTAGCCGTTCGGGGCCCCGCCGCGACAATCCGCGATCGGCACGCCCCGCGCGTCCTTCGGCCCGCTCCACCACGACCCGCTCACCGTGCCGCTGATCAACTCGTGAAAAACCCCATGGCCCTGCCAGCCCCGCTCCGGCGTCAGGTAGACGTGCTCCTGGTAGTGCGTGTGGCCCGCGACCGCGAGCACCCGCGGCCGGTCCTTGAGCAGCTCGAGCAGCTCCGGCAGGCCCTCGACCACCTCGTCGCCCGCGACCAGCGGAATGTGCATCGTCAGCACGATCAGCCGGTCCGCCGGCACGAGTGCGAGATCCTGCTTCAGCCAGGCGAGTTGGCGCGCCGGGAGCGCCCCGCGGTAGTGGCCGCCGCCCTTGCCGTTGCTGTGCCACTCCACCGTGTCCAGCGCGACGAAGTGCACCCGGGCGTAGTTCCACGCGCAGTAGTTCGGGCCGTAGAAGCGGTTGAACGTGTCGTCGGAGTCGGCGTCAGTCGCGGCGTCGTAGTTCTGGTCGTGGTTGCCGATCACGTTATGGAAGGGGATGCCGATGAGGCCGACGATCTTGTTGTAGTAGCCGAACAGCGACAGGTTGTCGAACATGATGTCGCCGACGGTGATGCCGAACTTCGCGTCCGTGCCGACCAGCGGGGAGACGACGTCGTCGCGCACGTAATCGACCTCCTGGCCGGTCTGCGGCTGGGGATCGGCGAAAACCACCACGGAGAAGTTCTCCGGCTCCTCCTCGCGGGTCAGGGGAAAATCGATCGACGCGGGCAGCGGCCCGGTGGGGGCGATGCCGGGAAACTTGAAGGGCGGCGAGCCAGCCGGCCGGTGGATGTAGTAGAAACGCGGCAACTGCTGGTCGGAGACCGGGACGGCATAGCCCGTCGGCTTGACCACGAAGATGATCGTGTCGTCCGTCACCGGCAGGGCGTAGGCGCCGTCGGCGTCGGTGACCACGACCTGCTCCTGGTTCGTTACGGCGACGCCCGCAATGCCGGGCTCGTCCGCGTCGCGCTGCTGGTTGCCGTTGCGATCCTCGTAGACCACGCCGCGCGCAGTGTCGTCAGCCGCGGCCGGTTGCGACGCCGCGAGCACTGCCGTCGCCAGCCCGATCGCCGTCGTGAAAATACCGATACCACCCGTCTGCTTGCCCCCACGCATGATGTCTCACTCCTGGTTGTATGGTGCGCGCCGATCCCACCTCTGGATCAGCCGGGCGAAGCATCCCGGTTCCGGGCGCGCGGGTCAAGGGGGCCGGCGCTGACGCCGGGCGCGGACGACCTGCCGCGCCGCGCGCATCAGCCGACAAGCGCCGCTCGGATCGCGGGCCGCCGGCGCGCGCGTCACCGAGTCGTCGTCGCGTCGGCTCGCGGGTTAGTGCAACCTTCGCACCCAGCGGAGCCGACCATGGCTGAATGCGATATCTCCACCGCGCGCGACGAGGCCGAGCTGGCTACCATGGCGCGCATCGCCGCCGTCTGCTTCTGCGTGCCCGACGAGCGCGCCCGCCAGAGCGTCGATCTCGTCGGGGCGGACGACATCCTGATGATCCGTCGCGCGGGCGAGCCGATCGGCGGGCTGTACCTGCTGCCGTTCGCCCCCTGGTTTGGCAGCCGGGCGGTGCCGACGATGGGCAGCGGGGCGGCGGGCGTCGCGCCGCAGCATCGCGGCCCGGGTAAGGCGAAAGCGCTCATGCCGGCGGCGCTGCCGGAGACGCGGCAGGGGGGCGCTTGGCTGAAGGCAGCCGGCGGCGTACAATGCGGTGCTGATCGTTGCAGCCCCCGGGCGGCGGACCTGCGTCCGCCCGCCGGGGACTGGCGATTGGGAATGTTCAAGAAGGTCCGGGGGCGACTGGATTCGACCGGGCGAGACGAGGTGGATGTGGCGTGCCCAGGTTGTCAGGAGGCCTGGTAAAACACCTGGCAAAACCTTTTATATGCCAACACTCAGTTGCGCATGGCGGCCTAACTAGGCTGCCCGTCCGCCGGCCGACGCCTGCTAGGCCGAACGGACGACGACAGCAGGCTGGTTCGGGGACTCCACCTGGCGGTCACCGGGCGAGAAAACAGCCAGGTTGGACGAAGCCGCAGCCCGTCGCTTGGCGTCGGCTGAGTCGAGATCTAAACATGCGACTATGCACGTAGAAGCATTCATCAAGCCGTCGCGGGACGGGGGTTCGATTCCCCCCGCCTCCATTCTTCGTTCGCCGCACGCGCAGTCAGGAACTTGGCTGCCCGAGCGCCTCTTGGGGGTTGTTCTTCGGGGCAACCGACGATGCGTACGTCGACATCATCGCGGTCGGCGAAGTCTTCAGCGTCGACCTCGTAGGCGACAGCCGGCGATCCGTTCCATACGCATCGCCGTCCTGCGCTGCGGATGCCCAACTCGCCACAACGCGACCGTCCGTCAACGTGAGTGCGGACGGCCGGCGCTGATACGTGGCTGACGTGGTGTGCGTCCGGTACTCTGGTCTCCACGAAAGATAGCCGTCGGAGGTGAAATGGCGGAAACGATCGAGCCGCTTCCCGAGGTGGAGCGGCTCGACCGATGGAGATTGGTATGCGGATGCCTGCGGGTTGCTGCCGGAGCGTCAGTTTCCGGTGAAACCCACCTCGAAAGCGGCGAAGTCGCGCATGTCCACGTCGCCGTCGGCGTCGAGATCGAAGCAGGCGCAGTTGGGACCCAGGCCGCCCGACGGTCCGCTCAGGCAGTTGGCGAAGCGGGCGTGGTCGATCAGGTCGACCGCGCCATCGTTACCGAAGTCCCCGCCGGCGCCACACTCCGTGGTCCCCTGGAACTCGAACGCGCCCATGTCGAGGTACGCCAGCGCGCCCGCGCCAGTGTCGTCCGTGCCCGGATCATCTTGCGGACGCGGATTCCCGGCGAGGTCGATTGCGTTGGTGTCAACGTTGATGTACGCAGCGTGGTCGGCGGCATCGATGCAGGGCGAGCCTCCCGCCAGGCTGAAGTCGTCGTCGGCATTTCCGGCGACATCGTCCGGGCCGTCCGGATCGACGAAGCGCGGCTCGAATTGAATATTGCCAACACCGCCGCGGCCACCCATGATGTCGGAGTAACGGGCGGTCAGCATGCCGCCGCCGATTTGGGGACCGGTATGGAACTGATTGGCCCCGGTGCTGTCGCTGTTGTCCCAGGCGATGCAATTTCGCAACTCGGGATGCGCGAGATTGGGAACCGCTATCGCGCCGCCGCGACCGGCCGCATGATTGCGTGCGAACGTGCAGTTCACGAACTCAGGCAAGCTTGCGGAAGTGACCAGGGCGGCTCCTCCATTTCCGGTGGAGGCGTTGTCCGCAAACAGGCAGTCAACCACGGTCGGAGCGCTGCTATTGACGCAAGCAAGCGCTCCGCCGCTCGTCGCCGAGTTGCCGCGGAATATGCAGCGTCGTACGGTGATGATTGAAAGATTCTTACAAAACATTCCACCACCCATGGCATCGTTGCCGCTGCCCGACGCGTTGCCGCCGGTGAAGGTAAGGCCCTGCAATTGCTTGGTGAGAACGTTGGAGTCGACCGATTGAACGACATGGTGGTTGCCACCGCCGTCGATGATCGTATCGCGTGGATCCCCGCTGCTTGACTGCAACGTGAGCGAACGATTGCCGATATCGATCGCTTCGTGGTAAATCCCCGGATCGGCTTCGATCAGATCGCCGTGGATCGATGCATCAATGGCCGATTGCAGCGTGACGTAGTCCGTGCCTTGCGTTCGATTGTGGATCGGATGCGCGTCGCAGCCGTCAGGTATCCCGTTGTCGTTCACATCGATTGCGTCGTCGAAACCGGTGCACTGATCGCACCCATCGGGTACGCCATCCGTGTCGGCATCGAGCGCATCGACGAAGCCCGGACACACGTCGCAGCCGTCCGGGACGCCGTCATTGTCGGCGTCAACGCTGTCGTCGAATCCGGGGCAGACATCTTCGACGTCGCAAACGCCGTCGGTGTCGGCGTCGGCACAGACCGCAACGGTGAACGTGTTGTTGCCCTTCGTGATGATCCAGGTCTGGTCATCCGGGAAGCTGACGGTATGGAAGTTCCCGCTCACGCCGCCCGAAATGATCTGGAACGAGTCGCCAGGTGCTGCGGTGAAGCCGTTGGCGTAGGTCAGATCGAGCGCTCCCGGCCCGACCGATGCCACCGTGTTGTCGAGCACCAGCCGATCAAATTTGTTCACGCCGCCGATCTCGATCGCGAGCGTTGAGCCGGATCGAAAAAAGACATCGCCGCCTGAAGTGAGCTGGCCAATGGAATCGCCGGGCGCCAACGTGCCGCCATCTTCGACGTAGATGATGCCTCCGGAAACCGTGCCAGCGCCGCTCAACGTGCCGCCGGCGTTCACCGTGACGTCACCGCTTCCCGTCGCGGATCCCGAAGTGTTGCTCGCGAGAAGCGTTCCGCCGTCGATCGTCGTGCCGGCGGAGTAGGTGTTGGCGCTACGCAGCTCGAGCGTGCCTGCACCCACCTTGCGCAGCGAACCCGAACCCAGACCAAAATCCCCGATCAGCGCGTCGACCACGGAGCTGCCGTCGCTCACTCCGATCGTCAATGCCGGCGCGCCGGAGTCCGCGATCGAAATCGTGTGTGCTTCGGTGTCGCCGTCGGCGAGTGTATTGGTTGCAAGTGTGCCCCCGCCGAAGATCAGGATCGATCCCCGCCGGTAGAGTATTGTATCGCCAGCATCAATGAGTCCGTTATTGGCGATCAGTTGCCCGCCCGCACCATCGTCGCTACCGAGATCCCCCACGCGAATGCGGTCCGCGCTGATCAGTCCGCCCAACTGGGCCAGGGCTTCGGCGCTGCCGGCTCCGGACGGGCCGATGTCGAGACGCGGCGTCACCAGGGTCGAGCCGCTATCCTGGACGGACAGCACCGCGTCGTTCGTCAGCACCGTGCGGTTCGAGCCGGCAATGCCGGTCAGTGTCACCACCGCGCCGTTCTCCACTCGGGCTGTACCGTCGTTGTGCATGAAGAAGGTGTTGGCGGCCTCACTACCCAGGTCGAGTGCCTGCCCGCGGACGTTCACCTCGCCCGACCGCACTTCAAGAATCTGAATGTCACCGCCACCGTCGACGTTGAGCCCGCCATTGCCGGTATTGATCAACGCCCCGAAGCTCGTCACTTGGCCCGAGAGCGTGAGCGTGCCCGCTCCCGTCTTGGTGAAATTACGAATCGCACTGCTTCCTGAGGTGCTCTTGAGCGTGCCCGAGAACGTAGTGTCGGCATCGCTGGTGGTCACGAAATCGTTGCCCAGGAAGTCGAGCAGACCCGTGCCGCTGAGCGAGGCGACGTGAATTGTTTGATTGGAGAAACCGTAAATCCTGAACCCGTTGTTGTGGTTGATCACGACATCGGCGTATTGAAAAGCGTTGGGATCATCAATCGACAGGAACACGTTGTCGATGATGAGCGTACCGTCAAACGTGTTGGCGCCGCGCCAGCGGGAGTGGAGTTCACCCGCGCCGGCGGCGTTGGCCTGCGCGGTGATCGTTCCCGATCCCGACAGCACGCCGGAGAAATCCAGGTATTGAGTCGAGCCTGCGGTCCAGGTTCCGTTTCCGACGACTTCGAGGTTGACCTCGAAGTCGTGCGGGGCAACCTCGTTGGCGAAATTGTTGTCGAAGAGGAAGTCGCCATGCAGCCGAATCATCCCGGGCGCGGTATCCGACGAAAGGAAAGTGAATGCCTCGTCGGCGTTCGTCATGATGATATGGTCGACGTCGAACGTCTGTCCCCGGGTGTCCACCTCCGCTTCCAGAAAGCCGTAATGGGAAGAGTCGAAGTTGGCCGAATCGGTAGGGCTGTTCGGGTATCCCGACGCGCCCGACCAGTTTCCGGCGTTGTCCCAATTATTGTTGTTGCCGTGCGTCCAGTTGTACGTGGACTGCGCCAGCACGGGCCCCGTCACCGCTGTTGCGACGATAAGGCCGAAGATTGAAGAGCGCTTGTTCACTGGAAACCTCCTTTGCGCGACTTTCTGGCTTTGCGGCGCCCGGCGGGGCGTACAAGCGAACCGGTTGGCGGACCATCTTCAGCCGGCATACGGGCGGTTGGATCTTTTTTACGGGCCGGTGAAGCGCACCTGAAACGTGGCGAAGTCCCGCAGATCGATGTAGCCGTCGCTGTTGAAGTCGAAGCATTCGCACCCCGACGGCTGGCCGGCGCGGTAATACATCATGCACCCGAGGAATTTTCCATAGTCGAAGCCATCGACGCGCCCGTCGCCGTTGGCGTCACCGCTGGCCGCTCCTGCCGCGCAGGAGTCACAACCATCGGGCAGGCCGTCCGAGTCGGTGTCGAGGTTGTCGTCGGCGCCAGGACAGACGTCGTTGGCGTCACAGACGCCGTCGGCGTCGGCATCCGCACAGACGCCCACGGTGACGGTGCCCGCTTCGTAGTCGTAGTCGATGGTCCAGGTCTGGTCGTCCGGAAAATTCACCGTGTCGAATGAGTCGATCAGCCGCACAGCCGAGACGATGACGAACGAATCGCCGGGGCTCGCGGTGAAACCGTTCACTTGGACAAGGTCCAACGTCCCGCCCAGATTGGCCACATCGAGGGCTGCCAGGGCGTCGGAGTTGTTGGTGCCTGCAATTTCCACGACCAGGGTTGTGGCGGGGTTGAAGGCGATGTTGTGCACGCCGAGCGTTCCGACCGGAGCGCCGGGTGCGACCGATCCGCCCGTGTAAACAATCACCGTACCGGCGATGCTGCCGCTGCCGCCGAGCGTTCCGCCGTCCCGGATGAACACGCCGCCGCTGCCCGTTGCGGACCCCGCGCTGTTGTTGGCGAGGACCGTGCCGCCGTCGATGTGGGTGTTGCCGGAGTAGGTGTTGGCATTGACCAGTTCGAGCGTGCCCGGGCCGATCTTGCGGACGGTACCCGGACCGGCGGTTGAATCCTGGATCAGCGCGGCGACGACCGAACTGCCCCCGCTCGCACCGACCGTCAGTGCTGGAATCTCGTTGGCGTTGGAAATCGAGATCAGGTGCGTTTCGGCGTCGCCATCCGCGAGCGTGTTGGTGGAGAGCGTTCCCCCGGGGATGTCGATGCTTCCGCGGCGGTAGAGAATCGTAGCGCCCGCGTCGACCGAGCCGCCCACGAGAACGGACAGCGTACCGGCTGCTCCATTGTCGGACGCGAGGTCACCGACCTGGATGCGCTCCGCGTCCATCGCACCGCCGGACTGTACGGTCACTTGAGCACTTCCCGGCCCCGAGGGGCCGATGTCGAGGCGCGGCGTCACGAGCGTCGAGCCGCTGTCCGCGACCGAAAGCGTGGCGTCGTTGGTGAGCACGACTCGGTTCGAGCTTCCCGCGCTGGACAGGGTGACGGCAGCTCCGTTTTCGATACTGGCGGTGCTGGTGCCGCTGACGAAGAACGCGTTGTTGACCGCATTGTTCACGTTGAACGTGCCGGTGCGAACACGGGTGGTGCCTTGTTGCGCCAAGATGCGCAGGACCTCGCCACCGCCGGAAAGGATCAAGTCGCCGCCGGTGTTGGCGATCGTATCGAGATTGTCCAGAACGCCGCTCAGCGTCAACGAGCCCGTGCCCTGTTTGAAGATCGAACCGCCGCCGCTGATGTCGCCGGTGTATGTCGTGTTGCCGTTGATTCTGCCGATCGATACGGTGGTGGTACCGATGTCCCACGCGCCGCTGCCCGCCAATCCGCCGAGAATCGCGTTCACGCCCGTCACGTCCAGACGGGAGGGATTGGTGTAGTTCACGACCGTGCAGTTCTGCAGCGATCGATCCTGCCCCAGAATCACCTGCATGAACGAAATGGAGAGCGTGCCGGAATAGGGATTGATCGCGTTGAAGGTGAGGTTGCCGTTACCGTCAAGCAGGATGTTCGCGGTTCCGGTCAGCGGACCGTCCATGACCATGTCCGAATCCCAGATGCTCCAGGTATCCGGAACCGCCTGCTCAATGGTCAGATCGCTCGCGAAGTGCGCGTTGCAGTGATTGAGCACGGAGAAGGTATCGTTGAGCCGCAACGTCCCATGGTAGAAGTTGTAGTAATCCGTGCTGTGGGCGGTCATCTCGCCGACATCGTAGGTATTGCCGTTGAGGTCGACGTCCGTCACATCCGCGAGGTAGTCGAAGGTCACGACGTCGTTGGGGTTCTCGGGGATATCCCCGGAGCCCGGGCTTTGCTCCCAGTTGCCAGCGTTCACCCAGTTGTCGTTGTTGTCGCCCTGCCAGTAGAACTGGTCGGCTGAGGATCGCGATGCCGCCGCCACCGCCAGGAGACCGGCGATCATCAGGCCGCGGACCGTTCGAGATTTCCGTACATCGTGTCGAATTACCATGTTCCTGATCTCCTCAGAGACTCACTTGCGCACGTAGGTGAAGTTGGGACGTGGATATCGGCCTCTCCGGCGATAACCCCCACATCAACAACACGCAGTCGAATGCGGCCCGGCTCCGAGGAATCCGTTTTTCATCGAAGGCCCCTCGCAGCCCGGCTGCTCGCGGCGGGTTCCGGCGCGATGGGCAGCCGGGGCCAAGCGCTTGGGCCGCGCCCGCGTGCGGCGGGATCGCGCTGGGGCTCAATTCCGCTCCGGTGGCATCGCGCTCATTCGATCGCGATGCCACCGGCGTGCGGATGGCTCGGGTTTCTACTGCGGACCGGTGAAGTTGATTTGGAATGCGGCGTAATCCCGCAAGTCGACGTCGCCGTCGGCATCCAGGTCCAAGCAGCCGCAGTTGGGATCGAGTCCGCCCGTTGGGCCGTTCATGCAGATAGCGAAATGTGCATAGTCGTACCGGTCGACGTCGCCGTCGTTGCCGAGGTCACCACCGGCGCCGCATGTCGTCGTTCCCTGGAACTCGAACGCGCCGATATCGAGATAGGTCGGGTTGCCTGAACCCGTGTCCATCGTACCCGGGTCGTCGTGCGTGCGGGGGTTGCCGGCGAGATCGGTCGGATCACTGTAGCTGAAGAAATCATAGTGGCCGAAATCAGCCGCATCGATTCCCAGCGAGCCGGGCGCCAGTCGGTAGTCACCGTTGGCCGCATCGACGAACTCCGCCATGCCGGGGATGTTGTCGCCGGTCGCCCCCGGGTACAGGTTGTTGATCATGTCGGTTTCGACACCGCTATCGACATCCATCTCGGCGCCCAAGATGCAATTGACCGCGCCAACTGGACCGCCGCTTCCGTGGATCGTTCCGCTGTTGGCCATCGGGATCGTACAGTTCACCGCGAGAAAGCCGATGGATGCCGTGGAATCGATCGCGAACGTCGTTGTGTTGTCATGGAACAGGCACTGCAAGAGAATCGCCTGGAAGCCGCCGAAGTGGGCGCTCGCGAACGCTCCGGAGTTCCCGGTGAAAATGCACTTTTTCAGATACACCTGGGTGTCGGAAGAGAGTGCAGGCGCTCCGGTGCAATTCTGGAATCGGACGGAGTCCAGGGAGACATCACCGTTGACGATCCTGATCGCGTTGCTGTTGCTGTTGGTGATCGAGAAGCCGGATAGCGAGGCGGTCGTTACCTGGTCGGCGTCGATCCGGATCGCCGGGTCCGTGTCGTCGTTGCCGCCGTCAAGTGTGGTCTGGTCCATGCCGGCTCCGCGCAGGGTGAGGCTCTTGCCACCCAACAACGTGATGTTGTCTTCGTGGAAGGTGCAGGCGCCCAGTTGGATGACATCGCCATCGGTCGAGGCGTCGATCGCGGCCTGGATCGTCGGGTAGTGGGCGTGCTGCGTGACGTTGTAGACGTTTGGCGAACTGGGACAACCATCACAACCGTCTGGGATGCCGTCGGTGTCGGCGTCGAGCGTATCGTCGAAGCCGGGACAGATGTCGTTCGCATCGCACACGCCATCGGAATCCGCATCCGCGCAGCCAACGCTGACCGTAACGGTACCGAGGCTGCGGTCGTAGTCGATCGTCCATGCCTGACCATCGGGGAAGTTCACCGCATCAAACCGGTGGATTACGGGTGCCGCCGACAGAACGATGAAGGAGTCACCGGGCGAAGCCGTGAACCCGCTGAGGTAGCTCAGGTCAAGCGTACCGCCCAGGGTCGCGGTACCGTCTACGCGGAGATGATCGAAGTCGCCGACGCCGGCGAGCTCGATCGCCAGGGTCGAACCGGCATTGAATGTCGCGTTGCTCAAAGAGAGTTCACCGGTCGAGGCGCCCGGCGCAATCGTGCCGCCGCTCTGGACGATGGTCGTGCCTGCCACACTGCCGTTGCCGCCAAGCGTACCGCTCGCATTGACCACGACACCGCCGGTTCCGGTGGCCGATCCGCTGGTGTTGCCGGCGCGCAGCGTTCCGCCGTCGATGATCGTTCCACCCGAATACGTATTGGCTTGGGTCAATTCGAGTGTTCCCGCGCCGATTTTGTTGAGCGAGCCGGCACCAGCCGCGGCATCCTCGATGAGCGTGGCGACCGATGAACTCCCATCGCTCACGCCAACCGTCAATGCCGAACCGGCGGAAGGATCGCTGATCGAGATCGGGTGCGACGCGGAGTCACCGTCGAAGAGCGTATCGGTCGCCAGCGTGCCGCCGTCGGAGATGGCGATGCTGCCGCGTCGATAGAGCACGATCTGATCGGCGACGACTTCGCCGCCTGACGCGATCGTCAGCGTCCCGGCTGCCCCGGTGTCCGCACCGAGGTCGCCGACCTGAACGCGGCCCGCCTCGATCCCTCCTCCGGAACCCACCTCTACCACGGCGCTGCCGGTGCCCGAAGGGCCGATGTCGAGGCGCGGCGTGACGAGGGTCGAGCCGCTGTCTTGAATGGTCAGACGCGCGTCACCGGTCAGCACCGTGCGATTCGATCCGCCCGTGCCGGTGAGCGTCACCACGGCTCCATTGTCGATGTTGACTGCGCCGCTGCCGTGGCAGAAGAGAACGTTGGTACCGTCTCCCTGGAGATTGACCGCATTGGTGCCCAGGTTCACCTCACCAGATGCAGCTTCGAGCGAATCCATGTCGGCACCGCCCGCGACGTTGAGGATGCCGCTACTCGTGTTGAGCCATGCGCCGGTGTTGGTTGCTGCGCCCCGCAACGTCAGCGTACCCGGCCCCGACTTCGTGAAGGCGCTACCGGCGCCGAGGCCGGTGAGGGAGCCGTCCAGTCGAGCAGTATTGCCGTCGGTAACGCCGAGGGCCCCGGTCGAAAGCGCGCTGGCAAAATCAAAATCACGGGCCATGCTGATTGACCGATCGACCGTGAGTTGGCCGCCGTCGAAGGTGACGTTGCCGGCGACATCGCCGAGGTTGTAGTCCGCGCGGATCTGAAGGACGCCGTCGGCGCAAACCGTTCCGCCGGTGAAGCTACTATGACCGGTGAGCGTCAACGTACCGGTGCCGATTTTCATGAGGCTGCCCGCACCGTCGAATGCGCCCCCAAAGGTGGTGTCCGTGTTGTTGTTGCCGACCGACAGTCGATCGGTCAGGTTCACCACGCCCCCGCCGCCGAGCCCGCCGATCGTGCGGTCCGCCCCGCCCATGTTCAGACCGTCGACTGTTTTCACAATCACCGTGTTGTTGATCAGCGCGTTGTCGCTGCCGATCGTGATACTCCCCAGGGTCAGGATTCCGTCGCCGAGCGTGACCGTACCGGTGAAGCTGTTGTTGCCCGAGAGCGTCCAATCACCCCTGCCCAGTTTGACCAGGTTGCCGGTGCCGCGGAGGTTGCCGGAGTAGGTCGTGTCGAGATCGATGCTGCCGACGGTGAGTGTGGTGGAGCCGACATCCAATCGGCCAGTGCCGGCCAGCGCGCCGAGACTGGCATCGACCGAGGTGAGATCCAGACCGTTGTCGGGCCGATCCAGCGTCACCAGGGCATTGGCCAGCGCGTTTGCGTGATGGAGTTCGACAGTCGCAGGCGCAGTGATGTGCATGTTGCCCGAGAAGTCGTTCGCGGCGTAGAGCCTGAGTGTTCCGCGGACGAAATCGATGCTGGCGGAGCCGCCGAGATTGGCGTCCATGTTGAACTTCACCGCGCCCAGATTCCAGGTGCTGTCAGCCGCCTGAAGGAGATTCACGTCGCTGTTGAACGTGACACTCGAGTTGAGCGTGGAATCCCCTGAGTCGGCCTTGAGATTGCCGTTGATACGGAGAATCCCTGTGCCGCCGTTATTGCTTTCGAACGAGTAGTGGTTGGCGCCGATTGCCGAGAACGACATGTTGCCCACATCGCGATCTCCCCCGCGGAGATCGACGCTGAATCGGTTGGGGCTGTCGGTGAAGACGACGTTGTCGGCTGGGTCGTCCGGATAGCCCGACTGCCCCGTCCAGTTGCTGTTGTTGTCCCAGTTATTGTTGTTGTTGCCGGTCCAGGTGTACTGGGCGAGCGCCCCCGCGGGCAGCGCGAGCAGCAGCGCGAGCCCCGCCATGGCCATTCGAGTGTTCATGGTTTCAATCTCCTTGTCCGTGCAACGCATTCGTTAGCGGCCCATCGTCTCCAGCGGCCGTCTGGCCCTGGGAGGTGGCCTCTCCAGCAACGACACGCGAACGGCTGGGGTCCGGCTCGGCGAAATTCCGGCTTTTTTCGTAGAAATCCGGCTTGGCGGTATACTGAGGGGCATGGTCGAGGGACCGAACCCCAACCCCACCGAGTTGCTCCACCGGTTGGCCGATCGCGACGCGTCGGCTGCGGCGCGGCTCCTGCCGGTGATTTACGAGGATCTGCGCGGCCTGGCGTCGGACTATTTCCGCCGTCAGGAGGGGGGGCACACGCTCCAGCCAACCGCGCTCGTCCACGAGGCCTACGCCAAGCTCGCGGGCAGCAGCAGCGCGTGGAAGGACCGGGCCCATTTCTTCGCGGTGGCTGCAACGGCCATGCGCCAGATCCTCATCGATCACGCCCGCCGCAAGCAGGCCGAGAAGCGCGGCGGGGATCGCGCGCGCGTCACGCTGAGCAACCTGCTGACTCCGAGCCGCGGGAGCGTCATCGACGTGCTCGCGCTCAACGAGCTGCTCGACCGGATGGAGCAGCTCGATCCGCGTCAGCACCAGGTGGTCGAGATGCGTTTCTTCGCGGGCGCGTCTGAGGAGGAGGTGGCTGAGGCGTTGGGGATTTCAAGAACTACCGTGCAGAGCGAGTGGCGCAGCGCCAAGGCCTGGCTGGCCAAGGAACTCCGCAAGGGTGACACGCAGTGACGCCGCAGCAGTACCAACGCGTCAAGGCGTTGTTCGCCAGGGCACTCGAACTCCCCAGCGCGGAACGCGCGGGCTGGCTGGCGCGTGAGGCCGCGGACGATGCGGACGTGCGCCGCGAGGTTCTCGAAATGCTCGCGGAGGAGCGCAACCCCCGCTCTGCCGCCAGGCAGCTCGACGCGGGTGCGGCGCGGATGCTCGATGATTCATCCGCCATGCCCGAGCGGATTGGTCGATACCGCATCCTGGGCGTGAAGGGCCGGGGCGGGATGGGCATCGTCTACGAAGCCGAGCAGGAATCACCCAAGCGCCGCGTCGCCCTCAAGGTGATCAAGTCGCCGATGGTGTCGGCACAGTTGCTCGCCCGCTTCCAGCGCGAAGCCGAAGCGCTCGGCAAGCTGCAGCACGTCGGCATCGCGCACATCTATGAAGCCGCGACTGCCCGCGCGGAGTCCGGAGAGCAGCCGTATCTCGCCATGGAGTTGATCCAGGGCGAACGCATCACCGCGTACGCGAAAAAGCACGAGCTCTCCGTGCGTCAGCGTCTCGAACTGGTGGCGCGGGTTTGCGACGCGGTGCAGCACGCGCATCAACGCGGGATCATTCATCGCGACTTGAAGCCAGCCAACATTCTCGTCGTCGAGCCGGATACCTCGGTCACGAGCCACGTGAAGAGCACGTCGCGAATCGCGGACACCGTGGGCCAACCGAAGATTCTCGACTTCGGCGTCGCCCGGCTCACCGCGGGTGACGTCAACGTCGCGACGCTGCAAACGGAAGTGGGTCAGCTCATCGGCACGCTCGCGTACATGAGTCCCGAGCAGGTCGCGGGTGATTCCACCAGCCTCGATACGCGCTGCGACATCTACGCGCTGGGCGTGGTGCTCTTCGAGGTGTTGAGCGGCCAACTGCCCCACAATCTGGGCAACGGCTCGATCGCGCAGGCCGCCCGGATGATCCAGGAAGTGGACCCCACACGCTTGAGTGAGATCAACGCGGAACTGCGGGGGGACCTGGACACCATCGTTGCCAAGGCGCTGGAGAAGGACCGCGCGCATCGTTACCAATCCGCGAGTGAGCTGGCCGCCGACCTGCGGCGCTATCTGGCGGACGAGCCGATTGTGGCCCGGCCGGCCAGCGCGACCTATCAGCTTCGCAAGTTCGCCAGGCGCCACAAGGGTCTCGTCGCGGGCCTGGGCGTGGCCTGCGCCGTCCTGTTGTTGGGCGCGGCCGGCACGGCGATCGGCCTGGTGTCGGCGCTGCGGGCGAACAAGGAACTGGCGAAGAGCAACCGCGAACTTGCGCAAACCAATATCGACCTGAGAAACGTCAGCGCGTTTCAGTCGGCGCAGCTCACCGACATCGACGTGGGCAGCATGGGGCTGCGGCTGCGCGCGGACCTGCTGAGCGCGATCCCGGATGAGCAGCGGAAAGCGTTCGAGACCCAGCTTGGCGCGGTCAACTTCGTCGACTACGCCCGCAGCACGCTCGATCACAACATCTTCCGCCGCGCGATCGACACGATCAATGTGCAGTTCGCCAGTCAGCCGGTCTTGCAGGCGACGCTCCTGCAGGACCTCGCGACGGCGATGGGCGAGCTGGGTCTTTACCGATTGGCTCAGATCCCGCAGGACCGCGCGCTTTACCTGCGGCGCCGCCAACTGGGCAATGACCACGACGACACGATCGCCTCGATCGCGGCAGCCGGCGTGCTCGCCCGGAACCGCAGCGATTTCGAACATGCCGACGCACTGCTTCGTGAAGCCCTGGAGCGCATCCGTCGTCTTCACGGCAAGGAAAGCAAGGAGGCCTACGTGGCGATGTCGAGCGTCGCCGCCAATCTGAAGAGTCAAGGCAAACTCGACGAAGCCGTCGACTTGGCGCACCAGGCCGTCAAGGGGCTGTCGAGGATTTCCGACGCCAACGATATCGAATCGATCAATGCGTTGGCGAACCTCGCCGGGGTGTTGTTCGGCAAGGGCGAGTACGACGAAGCCATCGGCATCGGCCGGCAGGTCCTGGACGCGTATCGCAAGTTGTTCGGCGCCGATTCTCCCAAGACCCTGAAGGCGATGACACATCTGGGCGACTTTCTGGAAGCCGCGGGCCAATACGAAGAATCGACGTCATTGATTCGGCAGGCGTACGATCAGGAACGCCGCGTGCTGGGCGCGGATCATCCCGACACCGTGTCGGCGATGATGGAGCTTGGCAATCGTCTGTCGCGCCAGGGCAAATACGCGCAGGCTGAACCGCTCCTGCGCGGTGCGTTGGGAAAACTAAGACGCCTGCTCGGAAATGACCATTACAACACGCTGAATGCGATCGACTACCTGGCCTCGCTGCTGGAGGATGCCGGGCGATTTGACGAGGCCAAGGCGTTGTTTGCCGAGAGCCTCGAGCGCCGCCGGCGCACCCTTGGCGAAGATCACCCCGCCACCCTGCGCTCACTCGGGAACTACGCGTACTTTGTGGCCGCAGAAGGGGGGCGCGCGGAGGCCGAACCGCTCTATCGGCAGACGTTGGCGGGCATGCGTCGTGTCTATGGCGACGATCATCCCCACACGTTGACCGCGATGGGTAATCTGGCGTCGCTCCTTTCCGGCATGGGCCGCGACGACGAAGCCGAACCGCTCTATCGCGAGACGCTCGCCGCCGATCGCCGCACGCTTGGGAATGATCATCCCTCGACGCTCAACGCGGTCTACAACTTGGGCGATATGCTCTTGCGCCAAGGCAAGCTCGACGAGGCGGAACCCCTCTGCCGCGAGGCGCTCGACGGTTACGAGCGCGTCGGCGGCGATGATCACATCGGCACGCTCTATTCGCTGACGCTCATGGGCCGGTTGCTCGCGGCTGAGGACAAACCCGTCGAAGCCCAGCCATACTTCCAGCAGGCTGTCGAGCGGCGGCGGCGTGTCAACGGCGACGACCATCCGCAGACATTGGCAGCCGTCTACGGACTGGTCGACGCGCTCGAAGTACAGGATGAATGGGTGGACGCGGAGAAGTGGCGGCGTTTTGCGCTGGACTTTGTGGTTCGCAATCACCCGGATGACGCTACGAATCACGGCGGGGCGCTGTGTGCGCTCGGACGCAATCTGCTTCGCCAGGGGCGGCCAGCGGACGCCGAGGCGCCGCTGACGGAGGGCCTCGCGTTGTACCAGGACACCGACGAATCCGATAGCTGGCAGCGCTGGGACGCGCAGAGCCTGCTGGGCGAGGCCATCTCGGCCGACGCGGATCGCCGCGCGCAGGCCGAAGCGCTTCTGCTCGAAGCGGCGGACCACATGGCGGCGCTGGCGGCAGACGACGCTTCCCTAACGTCGCGTGTCGATGCGCTTCGGTCAACGCTCGCGGGGCTCTACGAAGCCTGGCACCAGCCGGACCAGGCGGAGAAATGGCGTTCCGCAGTCAGCGCGGTCAACTGACACCCGCACGCTTGTTGACTGCAACGGCAACAATGTGCCGAGCGCATGCGGTCGGTGCATTGCCGGGGCGGCGAGCAGCGACCGAAACGCCGATGTCGACCTGCACGGTTTCTCCGCACTCCAGCCGTCGTTCAACCGGTGGATATCGGGCGACCGGTGTACCCACGGAAAGGGGCGGGCTGTTCGATCAGCCCGCCCCTCTTTTTTGGACAAACCCAGCGCGCCGATTAGGGCTCGCTACGGACGATCTGCATGGCACCCAGGTAGTAGAACCCGGACGAGTTGTTGTTGTTCGGGCCGGGGCTGACGGTCACGGTGATCTCACCGTTGGCGTCGGCCGCGATATCCGACACGGCGGTTACCGCGCTCTGGTTGTTGGAGGCGTCCAGGTAAGCGGTGGCGCTGGTCGCGCCGGCGACAGCGTACGCCGTCTCGCGATTGTCTCCGACGCCGAGGCGGGCGGCGAAGAAGGTGAAGCTGTAGGTCACGCCCGGCGTCGTGCTGAGTCCCCCAAGGGTGAAGCCGCCGGTCGGCTCGGTGAAGCCACCGAAGTCGACGGTGCTTCCGAAGAGGTTGTCGCGCGTGGCCTGCGCATTGAACAACGCCGCGTCGCCGGTCGGGCTCGTCGTTCCGCTCGTGTTGGAGCCGGGCCAGAACGCATCGGTGACGGTCAGCGTGATGCCCGTGCCGATGCCGGTATTGTCAATCGCGTTGGCGACGGGCTCCTGCAGGTGGGTGACGTTGTTGTAGTTGCCGGACGTCTGCTGGCCAATGTCGCCAAAATCGAAGTAAAGCGTCTGGGAACCGGACGCGGTCACGTTCAGCGTGACCGTGAAGGACGCGCCATCGTAGCCGGCGGCTGACCCGGTGACTCGGGCGTAATAGGTGTCGGCGGCGAGGCCGGTGACGTCCACATCAACCGAGAAGAGGACAGCCGCTCCGATCGAGGTGGGTACGGTCAGCCAACTCGGGGTGGACTGGGTGAGCAGGTCGACTGCGGTCAACTGCACGGTGGGCGTCGACGCGTCACTGGCGGTTACCGTGTTGGGCTGGGAGTCGGTGCTGGTGCCCACGGTCAAGTTGAATGTCAGGTCGAACGCGTCGAAAGTCAGCGAAGGCGGCGGCTGGAACTGCGCGGTTTGCATCAGTGCGTAGTCGGACAGGTCCACGTGCGCGTCGGCGTTGCCGTCCATGAGCAGGCAGGCGTCGCCGGGCGCGTAGGAGAATTGCGGGCCAGTCAGGCAATCGACGAATCCGGAGACGTCGGCTGCGTCGATGTCGCGGTCGCCGTCGGCGTCGAAGGTCAGGCCGGGCGGCAGGTAATCATCCGCGACGGCCTGCAGGTCCGTCGCCTCCTGCGCGGTGAGGCTCGCGAACAGCTTGGGCAGGCCGGCGGTGGTCCGCTCGCCGTAGAGCGTGCCAAAGATGACCAGCCCGGTGAGGTAGGTGCCGCGCGTGTTGGCGTGGTAGATGTCGGTCGCGTGCAGGTTGTCCCAACCGGTCGCCTCCCAGGCGTCGCCGACGCGCGCGACGGTCACACTGTCCGCTCCGTTGGAACCGGCGAGGTCCTGCCGGGCGAGTTCGTAGTTGTCGCGCAGTTCCTGCTGCATTTCGCTCGGTCCGCCGGGGAAGGTCGGCGGATTGCCGGTGTAGTACGCATGTCCTGGCCCGCGGGCCCAGGTTTCAAAGAGCACGGCGTGGGCGGCGGGGCTGTGGGTCCGCACGAGGCCGAAGAGCGTCTGGGCGTCGGCGCGGAACGCGGGCGGATCGCCGATGTGGGTCGGCTTGGTCGAGTACTCCTGGATGACCACGGCGTCCCACTGGAAGTCGGGGACTTCGGCGAAGTCAGCCGGATCGGCGATCACGGCTGTGTTGTTGGCCAGATGCCACGCGAGCGTCTGGCCGCTCACCGCGGCGTTCTCGACACGCGGGGCGGGGTAGCCAGCCGCGATGGCGAGCTGTTTAACCACCTCGGGCACACCGCCGAACTGCTCGGCCTCGGTGGAACCGACTCCCAGCGTGAAACTGTTACCGTAGAAGAGGACTGTCTTGGGATGCTCAGCATGCGCCAGGCTGGCGGGCAGCGCGGCGACGAAGAGCACCGATACGAATGACCATAGTGTCTTCACGTGAATGGACTCCAATTCTCATTGCGCGAATGCGTGCAGCGAACACTTCTTGAGAAATACACGAAGGCCCATGGGGGCCCCGCAGACGCTGCGCCGGTCAGGCGCGGCAACGGCGGCGCAGCCCCAGCGCACCGAGGCCGAGGAGCAACGCGGACGCCGGCTCCGGGACGATATCGATGCGCATCGCGCCGATGTAATAGAACCCCGACGAATTGTTGTTGTTAGGCCCCGGGCCGACGGTGACGACGATCTCGCCGTTGACGTCGGCGGCGATACCCGAAACCAGCGCCACATCGCTCACGTTGCTGGACGTGTTCAGAAAGGCTGTGGCGCTCGTGGCCCCGGCGACGTCGTACGCGGTTTCGCGGTTGTCGCCAACACCCAGACGGGCACCGAAGAACGTGAAGTTGTAGATGACGCCCGGCGCCGTGCTCAACCCGCTGAGCGTGAATCCGCCAGTCGGCTCGGTGATGCCGCCGAAGTCGACGGTGCTTCCGAAGAGATTATCGCGCGTGGCCTGGGGATCGAACATGGCGGCATCGCCGGTCGGGCTCGTGGTTCCGCTGGTGTTGGAGCCCGGCCAGAACGCGTCGGTGACGGTGAGGGCGATACCCGTATGGGTGCCGGTGTTGTCGATCGCGTCGGCGATCGGGGCCTGTACGTGCGTGATGTTGTTGTAGTTGCCGGTGGTCTGTTGTCCTATGTCTCCGAAATCAAAGAACAGCGTGGTAGCCGAGGCTGGCACTGCCAGCGACAAGACTGCGATCAAACTCAATGCACGTGACATGATCCTGACCTCCTTTTCCCTGGAACCGAACCGAAGAGAAGAGCGTGTGGTAAGCCGCGCAGCGCCATCGTTGCAGCGCCCGCGGTAATTGAGAGTTGAAACCCAGGAGCGCGGGGCGACCGCGCCCAATGCAGTTTGCCGAGCCGGGCTTTGTGGGGGAGAGGCGCGGCGTTGGCGAAGCGATCCTGGCGAGCGATTCATTGAAGTTGCCTTGCAGTGCTGGTGTAACCAGATCGCCTTGAACCGGCTTAGATCGCCGATGAAAGCGCTTTCAGGATAGCGACCGCGAACCGGAAACTCAATGGCCTCGGAGTCCTCGTCGTCTGCGCCGAACGCACTGCCTGGTGCCCGGCAAGCGGCTGCTTGGGGGGACTGTTCAAGGTGGGGCATGATGACCAGTTTGGGCGAAAAACCATTCAACCCGGCGCGGGCCGAACGCTGGTGGGGGCCGCCCTCGCTGCTATATTTCGTGGTTCAACCGCCTTGCCGTTGCGGCAGGCATGCCGTTGCGGCAGGGCGCGCGCCGACGGCCGGGGGCGCTGTCACGCGCTTGGGAAGGACTGACTCTGTGAAGAGACTCTGCGAATGAACGGCACATCACATTGGACGCGACGTATGGCGGGGTTGGTGGCTGCACTGGGCGCGTGCTCGGCGATGGTCCACGCGGCGGACGAAAACAGGTCCCTGGGGTCGATCGCGAAGGAGTCCTGGGGCAAGACGTCGGACGGCGAGTCCGTCGACCTGTACACGCTGACGAACGAGCGGGGCGAGGATACACGCGTGACCAACTACGGCGCGATCGTCGTTGCGCTCACGGCGCCGGACCGCGACGGGAAGTTCGCGGATGTCGTTCTCGGCTACGACCACTTGGATGACTACCTCAAGTCCAGCCCGTATTTCGGCGCGGTGGTGGGGCGGTACGGCAACCGCATCGCAGCCGGGCGGTTCACCCTGGACGGCAAGACGTACCAACTGGCGACCAACAACGCGCCCGGCGGCGTGCCGTGTCATCTGCACGGCGGCAACAAGGGCTTCGACAAGGTGGTCTGGGACGCGAAGGGCGAGATGAAGGACGGTGCAGTCGGCATTCGGTTCCATCGAGTCAGTCCGGACGGCGAGGAGGGGTATCCCGGGAACCTGGACATCACGATGCACTACTGGCTGACCGACCAGAACGAGTTCCGGATTGAATACGCGGCGACGACGGACCGGGCCACGCCGGTCAACGTGACCCACCACAGCTACTACAACCTGGGTGGTCACGACAGCGGCACGATCCTGGATCATGAGCTGATGATCGCCGCGGACCACATCACCCCGGTCGACAAGGGGCTGATTCCGACCGGTGCGTTCACGCCGGTCGCGGGCACGCCGTTCGACTTCACGTCGCCGACTGTGATCGGGTCGCGGGTGAATGCGGACGACACGCAGCTCGAGTACGGGCTCGGATACGATCACAACTTCGTGCTGAGCCGCTGGGATGGCAAGCTGCGACTCGCGGCGACAGTTTACGATCCGCAGAGCGGCCGGCAGATGGAGGTTCTCACGACGGAGCCGGCCATCCAGTTCTACTGCGGCAACTTCCTGGACGGGAGCAACGTGGGCAAGGGCGGGCATGCGTATGCCTATCGCACGGCGATCGTGCTGGAGACGCAGCATTATCCCGATTCGCCGAATCACCCGGATTTTCCCTCGACGATTCTGCGCCCGGGAGAAGAGTACCGCCACACCTGCGTGTACCGATTCTCGGCCAGGTAACGCGTGATCCACTACGGCAGCGATCGGAGTGCTAATTCACGTGGGGACATGCGCGGCGCACGACGGCGGTTGCTGCGGCGGCAACGGCGTTCGCCGCAGAAGGCCCGATTTTCCGGCTGACTTCGGCATCCGCGACGAGCCCGCGCCACGCGGTGCGGTCCAGCTCGATGCGCCCAGCGACGACGAGCAGCGGGATGCCCAGCCGGCGTGCCATTTCGCCGACGCGGTTTAAAGATTTTCCCTGGAGGGATTGCTCGTCGAAGCAGCCCTCGCCGGTGAGGATCAGGTCAGCACCCCGGCACTTCTCCTCCAGGCCGATGAAGTCGATGATCGCCTGTGCGCCGGAGGTGAGCCGGCCGCCCAGACACGCAACCAGTCCCGCGCCAAGTCCGCCGGCTGCTCCGCCGCCGGCCAGACTCCGCACGTCGATGTGCAGATCGCGCGCGATCACGTCGGCAAGTTGCCCCAGACCTCTGTCCAGCACGGCGACTTCGGCTGGGCCGGCGCCCTTTTGCGGGCCGTAGACAGCAGCCGCACCGTCCGGGCCGGTCAGTGGATTGGTCACATCGCAAAGCACGCGGATCGTCGCCGCCGAAATCCGGGCGTCGCGGTAGCGCACGTCGATGCCGGCGACCGCGTGCAGCTCTCCGCCGCCCATGCCGTCCGGAAGCCTCGCGCCCGCACCGTCAACGAATCGCACACCCAGCGCCTGGGCCATGCCGCACCCGCCGTCGCAGGTCGCGCTGCCGCCGATGCCGATCAGCAGTTCCCGCGCTCCCGCGTCGAGCGCCACTCGAATCAGCTCGCCCGTACCGAACGTCGTCGCCCGCAGTACGTCGCGGCGCTGCGGCTGCACGAGCAGGATGCCGGAGGCAGCCGCCATCTCGACCACCGCTCGCCGCCCGCCGTCGAGCAGGCCGAACGCCGCCTCAACGGGGTCACCCAGCGGACCCGTCACGCACGCGGTGCGCAGTTCGCCGCCGGTGGCCTGAACGATCGCCACGACGGTCCCCTCGCCGCCGTCCGCCAGCGGCGCTTCGATGACCTCGGCGTCGGGGCAGGCCGCGCGAACGCCCGCAGCCATCGCGGCGCACGCCTGCGGCGCGGTCAGGGTTCCCTTGAAGCTGTTCGAGGCAATGACGATGCGCATGGAGAGTCACCCGCGCTGGTGCGGTGCGACGCGTCAGGGATCACCGGCGAGCAACTCCGGCAGTTGCGCCACGAACGCCGACCGTGGCAGTACAAGAGTGGCCCCCGCAGTTTTGGCCCGCTCTGCCAGATCCTTCTGCACGTGGGGGTAGTAGGCCACAATGCGCTCGACGCCGGCAGCACGTGCAGCATCGATGGCCGCGGTGACGTCGTCCTCCGGCAGGTCCAGATCAACGATGACGAGCCGGACGTTGCCCTCCGCCAGCCGCGGCGCCAGGCCCCGCGCACTGGTGACCGTCGCGACGGCCGCACCCGCCGCGCGGGCCGCCAGCTCGATCCGGCTGCGGAAGATCAGATCCGTGATGACCGCGACATTTTCCGACATGTAATTCCCCACGCTACGCGGAAACCGGCTGAAGGCAGACAACGGCGGCCCTGGCCGTATAATAGAGTGCGACCGCCGCGGCGTCATCGGGGACGCTGCGATGACTTGTACGCAACGTCACGACCCTCTTCGCGGGACGGCCATGAAGTTCCTCTCCAGATTGTCGCTGCGCCGGGAGACTGAGGCAGCCGTGCACGACCTCTGCGTCGACCTCAAGGCGTTCGAGGCCGATCTGGCCATCGTCTTCGCCTCGCATCACTACGGGCCCGAATTCGACGACCTCGTTCGCGGCATCTACGAGCGGATCAACTGCCGCAACCTGATCGGCTGCACCGGCGAGAGCATCATCGGCCCCACGGCGGAAATCGAGCATCAGCCAGCCGTTTCCCTGTGGGTCGCGAAGCTCCCCGATGTCCGCGTCCTGCCCTTCGTCATCGACCAGGAGGACGTGATGGCCATGGGCGAGGATCTGAACGCGTGGCGCGAGCGGCTCGGCGCAGCGCCCGACGACCGACCCGGCATCATCATGCTGCCGGATCCGTTCTCAATCGATGTGCCCACCTGCATCGAGCGCATGGAGGCCTGCTACCCGGGGGCGACGATCGCCGGGGGCATCGCGAGCGGTGCGAGCCAGCGCGGCCAGAACCGTCTCTTCCTGGGCGATCAGACGCTGCGGCAGGGCATCGTGGGGGTGTCGCTCGCGGGCAATATCCGGATCAGCACCGTCGTGTCGCAGGGCTGCCGGCCGGTGGGCAAGCCGTACGTCATCACCAAGGTGGAGGACAACTTCATCCAGGAACTAGGAGGGCGGCCGGCCTACTCGGTTCTCCGCGACGTCTACAAGGAGGCGAGCGAGAGCGACCAGCAGCTCATGCGCCAGGGGCTGCATGTCGGCCGCCTGATCGACGAGCAGCGCCGCGAACTCGCGGTGGGGGGGTTCCTCGTCCGCAACATGATGGGTGTGCGCGAGGACCAGGCCCTCGCCGTCGCCGACTTCATGCGTCCCGGTCAGACCGTGCAGTTCCACGTGCGCGATTCCCAGACCGCCGACGAGGAGATGGCGCGCCTGCTCGAGGCCGAATCGCAGAACGACGGCAAGCCCGCCGGTGGGGCCCTGCTCTTCACCTGCAACGGCCGCGGCCGCAACTTTTTCCACGAATCCAACCACGATATCGCCCTGGTGAACAAGATCATCGCCGGGTGTCACACCGCCGGTTTCTTCGCCGCCGGCGAGATCGGTCCGGTCTCCGGCAAGACGTTCATCCATGGCTATACCAGCAGTCTGCTGCTCTTTCGCGAGCCGTAGGCGTTTCGGCGGCGATGTCTCTGTGTACTGCGCCGGTCGCGAGCAACCCGCATGTTCCGTACAGCCAATCTGATTGAGGCGGCGTTCTGGATCGCTGTGGGCGCAGCGTTCCTGATCGTGGCGCTGCGCCGCAGGCAGGGCCGCGCGTCAGCAGCGTCCGCCGCCGTCGTCTTCATCGCCTTCGGCGTCTCGGACATCGTCGAGACTACGACGGGCGCGTGGTGGCGGCCCTGGTGGCTGCTGGTCTGGAAGGGCGTCTGCGTTCTCGCGCTGCTCACGCTATTCGTGCGCTGGCGGCGGCCTGCCGCCGGTTGAGCCGGCCATCGCGCTGCCCGCCCGTGCAATCTCGCCGCATTGATCTAGTATTGTCTGTCGGCAAGCACGGTACGGTTTGCCGGTTGGCGGTCGGCCCGAGGAGATGTTCATGCACGCTTCGTTCACGCACAGGTTGTTCGCGGGGGCCGCCGCGATCGGTATCGTTCTGAGTCTGGCTGGGCCGGCAGCGGCTGAGGATGCCGCGAACCAGGCCACCGCCTGGGTTCGCGTCAACGAGATCGGCTACCTGCCCGACGATCCGAAAATCGCGGTGCTCTCCAGCGCCGAACCCCTGCAGGGCGCCTTCACGGTCGGCGAATTCACGGCGGACATCGGCGCCGATTGCGGCGCCTGGGGGCCCTTCGCCCACAACTATCGCCTGGACTTCACGAAGATGCGCAAGCCGGGCCGCTACCGCGTTCACTTTGGCGACGTCGCGTCGCCGGAGTTTCCAATCGCCGCGGATGCTTATGCGCGCGTGCCCGGCAAGCTGCTCGACTTCATGCGTCTGCAACGCTGCGGCGACAATCCCGTCACTGGCAAGAAGTGCCACCAGCAGGACGCGATCGACGTCGAGACCGGCAAGCACGTGGACCTCGTCGGCGGCTGGCACGACGCAGCCGATCGCATCAAGCACATGATCACGACGACGTACTGCGTCGCGGCGCTGAAGCTCGCCGGTGCGGACGCGGAGGCGACGTACGGGGCCGATATGGTTCGCAAGATCCATCCCGATGCCGAAACGGTCTACGTGCAGGTGGCCGACGATCGCGACCACGGCCTGCCGCACACGCTCTGGCACACCGACCAGACCGACTATGGCTGGGGGCCCGGCGGTCCGCGGCCCGCGTACCCGGCACTGGGGAAACCCCAGGGTCCGAAATACCAGAACGCGTCCACCGGCGTCGCGAGCCTCGCCGGACGGGCGGCGGCAGCCCTGGCCCTCAACGGCGATGTCACGACGGCAAAATCGCTCTACGCGCTGGGGCGCAGCAAGCCCGGTGCGGCCATGTCCGTGCCGGTGAAGGCGCCGTACTACTACGGCGAGGACTCCTGGCACGACGACATGGAGTGGGCGGCGACCGAACTTTACGTCGCGACGCACGATCGCGACTACCTCGCCGCAGCGATGGACGAGGCGCGGCAGGCCGGGGCGAGCGACTGGATGGGCCGGGACGCGCACGGTCACTACCAATGTTTTCCCTACGTAAATCTCGCGCATTGGCGGCTCTATCCGTTCGTGGACGAGGCGGCCCAGCGCGAGCTGGCTGGCTTCTATCGCACCGGGCTGGAGCGCGTGCGGCAGCGTGCGGAGCAGAATCCCTATCGTCTGGGCACGCCGCTGGTGTGGTGCTCGACCAACGACGTCATCGCGTTCGCGACGCAGGCCGTGCTGTACGAGCAGATGACCGGCGACCGCACGTTCCGGCCGCTGGCGGCTGAGGCGCGCGACTGGATCTTCGGGCGCAACCCGTGGGGCGTCTCGTTCGTGATCGGCGTGCCCGCGAACGGCGTGGCCTCGCGCCATCCGCACCACCTCATGCACCTGTTGGACAAGGTGCTGCCGGTGGGGGGGCTGGTGGACGGCCCGGTGACGCGCAAGATCAACGCGGGTCTCAAGTTCGCGCCGTTCGGCGACGACGCGTTCGCGCGTTTCCAGTCCGACGTCGCGGTCTACCACGACGATTTCGAGGACTTTTCCACCAACGAGCCGATCATCGACGGGACGGTTTCGCTGCTGCTGCTGCTGCACGTGTGGGAGCACCCGGCGCCGTAGTCCCCTTCATTGGGGCTTGGCCTTGGGGAGCCCTCACGGCAGGCGGAACGGCCCGCCGATCCGTTCGTGCACGGAGATCGGGGCGCGGATGATGAGGCTGGTCTGCCAGATCCGGATCGTGCACGGCCCACCGTTCTCCTCCCAGAGCTCGGGCGCCACCGCCCCGCGGATGACGTCCGCGAACATGGCGAGCCGTTCCTCGGTCGGGATATGCCGGTCGAATGGACTGTCGGGGCCGTACGCGACCTTTTCCTCAAATGCGAAATCAGGGACGTAAAACGACAGATCGCTCAGCTCATAGGTCCGCGTGTACAGGATGCGGTCGAAATAGCTCTGCGCAGCGAAGCGGATCGTGTTGCCGTGCGCCTGAAATCCCATGTCGCCCTCGGGCGAAAGTTGCGCGCACAACTCCGAGAGTACGTCTTTCACCGTGACGTCGCTGAGTTCCAGCGACACCGGCGTTTCGCGATCGACCGCAACGTCCTCCAGTGTCCGCCACATCACAATGACATTGATCGGCCCGCGGTCGCGCAGCCAGTCCAGGACGTCGGTGAGCGGCGCATCGGTGAACTCGACCTCGTCGAAGTGCTGCGCCAGCACGCGCAGCACCGGCGCGATCCTGTCAGTCTGGCGAGCGTCCGGCTGTCGGGTGCGGCGTGGTTCCGGCGATGCCTGCGGCGGTGCGACGCGTGGCTGATTTCGCGGTGGCGGGGCGGAGTCAGCGTCACGGTCCGGGCCGTAGGTCGAGCGGGCCGGTGGATCGGTGGCTTCGGCGGGTGGCGGTGTACCGGGTTGCTGCTGGGCCAGCGCCAATGCGGCTGGGATGCAGAGGCTGGCGAGGACCAGTGCGGGGCGAAAAACAGGCGAACTCTTCACGGTCGGTCTCCTGGCAGAGATAGACTTCCACCACGACGTTCCCGACCACCTTTCCCTCCGTTCATTATAACCCGGATGATGCGCCGCTGCCGAGCGAAATCAGCCGTCCCCCGCTCAGGGGGCTTTCATCGCCGTTTGGTAGGTCATGCCGCCCCCCGATTGGGGGAAACGCGGTCCGGAAAGACCGTCAGCCGGCGCCCCTGGAGGAGTTCGAGTGAGGGGCACCGGCTGACTGCGGTAACAGGGAAAAGAGGAAGCTTTTGCGCACGCACCCGGCTCTCCCCAGTGCTCGGGTGCGTGCGGCCGCCCAAGTCCGACCCGCGCCAACTCCCGGAACCTCCGGGGCCGGTGCCAGGCACCAGCAACGCTGGCTGCCGCGGTCTGCCGGGCGACGGATATTCGTCGTTCCGCCCTCCGTGACGTCGTCGCTCGGCGTCGACGTCTCTCGCTCCCCCTCCCTGCTCGTTCGTCTCTCTCCCCCGGGCCCACACCCGGCGTCTCCACCATCCGGCCGGTGATCAACATTTCCACCCTCTACTAGTCCGCCTGAGCCGGCGATCTGACGCGGATTCTGCAAAAAAACCGCCTGGAGCGCCGAGCCCCGGGCGGTCGGCTTGGTGCACCGTCGTCCCATGACGGCAGTGCCGGCTCACGGACCGGTGAAAATCTGCGTGAACAGGGCGAAGTCGCGCAGATCGACGTCGCTGTCCACGTCGAGATCGATGCACTCACAGCCAGGAGCCATGGGGCCCTGGTTCGGCCCGGTCATGCACGCCCCGAGCACCAGGTGGTCGGCCAGACCGACGATGCCGTCGTGCGTGCAGTCGCCCCGGATCGCCGTGGTCAGCAGATCGAACGCCATGTTGACCGGCTGCTCCGGCGGCGGGCACAGCCACGGCTGCTTCACCCACGCCCCGTAGTTCCAGCACAGCGGGTAGGGCGGCGTGAACGGCGGAACGATTTCACCGGTGCAGGCATCCAGAAGCTTTGCGATCGGACTCGTGTGCCAACCCCAGAAGTGCCCGTCCGGGTTCTCGTCAGATGGTAGGTGCCCGGTGTACTCGAGCATGCACTCCTCGATCGCCAGCGGGAACCAGCGGGCGCCGGTTACGGCCTGGATGTCGAGCCAGTAGCCGAAGCCGTGCACCTCGTTGAACGCGAGCGTGGTCGCGGGGATGCCGCCGTCGCGCGGATCCGCCTCGTAACAGACCAGGCAGCACTTTGAAAGGTCCACGCGGTATTCGTACACCGGATGGCCCAGGCAGTCGCTGTAGCCCGTGGGGATAATCCCAACGGTGTCCCGGTCCGCGAAGTAGACGCCCAGCACGGTCGGCGGCAGGTCCCCGGCGAGCGCGTCGGGCGGACACTGCGGTTCCTGAACAGGATCGGCATGGTGGAAGCTGATCAGCCAGCCATCCACGGTGTGCAGCGGGTCACCACCGCTATCCGGCAGATAGCGTGGATCAAGGTAGCTTCCCCACCAGCGCACGGCTTCGATCGGCCGGCCATCGGAGATGAAGTCGTCCGCGACCACCTTGTTGACCTCGGACAGTGGTGGCTGGGCCGACACGACGCGGAACGCCATGTCGCTATAACGCGGCTCGTCGCTCGGCGGAATCGGCGGCCACTCGATCCACTGCCACGGGCCGGGGGGCGTGCCGATGTCGTAGGTGCGCTCCACTGCCGGGGCTTGCTCCAGGGGCGGGGCGATGTCGCGCCGTGACTCCTGCCAGCGCCACAGTGCCGGATCCGACGGCACGTTGGAGTGCGCCTCGATGTCGAACCAGTACTGCACGCCGAGTTCCTGCACGAACGGCGCAGGTAGCGCATACGCGTAGTGGTAGATGCGTGCGTTCTCGCTGTTGATCATCCCCGTGTCGGTTTCGGTCAGCGTCATGAACGGCACGTCCACACCCCACAATTCCGGATCGAACGGCAGCGCCCAAGGCAAGCTGGCGACGGAGCCGTGGATGCTCAGGTGGAAGTACGCGATGCCGGAACCGCGCAACTCGCCCTGCACGAGGTCCGTCTCGTAGTTGCCCCACCATTCCAGCGCCGTCACCTCGCCGCCGTCACAGATCCAGTCGTCTGCGAGCGTGGTCTGCGTGACGATCCCGATGAGGAACTCGTAGTCATGCGCGTGCAGGCCCGGCCACTGTGCGTCGGGCAGTTGCTCCACCTTGTTCACCGCCGGGCCATGGATCCAGAGATCGGACGGCGCGTCGAAGCCCTCCTCCGGCCCGTGGGGTGGCTGGCTCCATTTCGACTGCGGTTCGACCAGTTGCTCGCACGCGTCGTCGGTGCCGTTGGCGTTGAGATCACCCAGGCAACTCGGGGTGTACCCCGGTATACCACCCAGGTCGTCGCAGCATCGCGGGTCGACGTCGACACATGATCCATCGGGAAGACAGCAGGCCAGCGGAGCGGTGCAGGCAGTTCCGGCGCCCTGCGGCGTTCCCTGCGCCTCCCGGCAGCACACCGGATCGGCTACGACGCAGGTGCCGTCGGGCATGCAGCAGGCCTCGGGCTGGGTGCACAACTCACCCGTGGGAATCCAAGTGCCGCCCATGTCGTCGCAGCAGACCGGATCGACCATCAGGCAGGTCATGTCGGGCAGGCAGCACGCCTCGGCGAATCCTGTGCAGAGTTGTCCCTGCGGTGTGCCTCCATGCGCGAGGCACTGCTGCGGATCGAGGTCTGCGCACGTTCCATCCGTCAGGCAGCAGCCATCGAGCATGGGTTCGGTGGGGGAGAAGTAGTAATCTTCTGTCTCACCCAACGCGTACCCGATATCCGGACCATCACCGCCGCTGCGTATGGGCAGGGGGCCAGGCTGCCAGGGTTGTTCGGACAGCGTGATCCGCATCCAGATCGGCTCGCTCAGGTCGCCCGGATGCCAGGGCATGAACGGGGGCGTCGTGAATATCATGACGGTGTTCGGCGTCAGCCCGGCGACGATCATGTTCTGCACCGCCCACTCGTCGGCGGGTCCGTACAGCGGGCAGTCCATGATGTCGTCCCAGTCGCCGTCGCGGTTCCAGTCGAACCACGCGTTGACGTACATCGGGTTGACGGGGTTCACCGTCGTGACGATGAAGTCAAACGTCGTCGGCACGCAATGAGGCAGTGCGAGCGGGATGTTGGGTACGCCGTCGTCCGCGCCGTCCTGATCCGCGGCGTTGAAGATCGGGTCGATGTTGGTCACCCCATCCTGGTCGGGAAGCAGGTCGGCTTCATCCTCGAGCGTGACCATCGGCCCGAGGTATGCGGCAGCCAGGGGCTGCCAGTGGATCGGCCCGTACGGCGGCGAGCCAGTGCGGTAGACCGTGGGAAAGTACGCAAAGACCGACGTGGGGTAGGTGAACATCTGCATGCCCCAGGTGTTGGTGCTGTCAGGTGCGTCGCCCAGGTCGGCCTGGTGGGCTTCATGGTATTCCCAAACCCAGCGCTGCTCGATCAGGCCGTTGTTGTTCATGAATTCGAGCTTCTCGCGAGCCAGCAGAAACCCGCCCGGCTCGATCGGCACCGGCCACTCCGGATAGACCGGAGGCATGGGCACATCGAGAAAGACGTCGAAGAAGCTGTCCACGTTGAAGTACCATGGATTGCTCTCGCTGATCGGGGCACCGTCCTTGAACACCCGCACCCAGGGCAGCGCGGCCTGCAGCCCGCCCTCGTTGAGTTCCTGGAAGGGTTCGGGGCCCAGCAGGTTCTCCAGTTCCGTGCGGTTCGGCACCGACAGCACGTCCATTTGCACGATCCGTGACTCGATTTCGCCCGGCTCAGGAACACCGTTGCCGTTGCCGTTCTGCAGGTGCAGCCACTGTTCCGGGCGATCGTTCACCAGGAACCCCGGGACTGGCACGAAGCCTTGGTTCATCCCGATGCCGATGGGCGTGCCATTCAGCAGCCAGGTACCCGTCACGTCGATCACGACGTTGTGACAGGTCAGATCGAACAGTACGCCCAGGTGCACCGGCATGCAGTAGGGCAGGCCCGGGGTCTCCGGCGGCAGGTCCCATTGAAGCGTGACGAGATACCAGTTCTCGCCGGGATCCGCGGGATCCGGCACGATCGCATAAGCGAAATTTGTGAAGGGGCCGTTGACGTGATCGACGAGGGCCGGGGGCTGGGACCATCCGCCGCCGCCCGGTTCGCCGAGCGGGGCGCCCGATTCGACGCGGCCCGTCAGAAGAAACCCGTTCGGGTGGGGGCCGACGATGTCCTGGTGCACGTCGATGTTGATGCCGGCTTCGATGGCGCTCGCCTCAGCCGCGGCGAGCAGAGCACCGGCGAATATGAGCGTCCAGATCCGTCCTGCGTTGGTTGTTGCGCGCATGGTATTGATGCCTCCTCTTGAACAATTCCATCAAGCTGTAGGGCACACGAGGCCGGCTGGGCAGGCGCAGGATTGCGCACCTCTGTTGCGGACCGCGCGCCTGGCGCAGGTCTCGACCTCGTAGACAGAGCAGGAACTTGAATTGTGAATTTTCGGCGATGTGCGGCCCTCCCTTCGACGGAGTTCGCGACCCCCGCGACAGCGCGATATTCAAGAACGCACGGAGCAGACGTGATCCGCGCGAAGCGCATGACTGCGCCCGCGCGCTGCATCCAGTATGTGTGCCGACCGCCCCGTGCGTGGATCACCCTTGCCCACGAACCGTGACTGATGCGAAGACGTGCGTCCGCGATGCGACGAAAAGACTGCCGCACCGGAACTATAGTATACCCGCGCAGCGCACAACTTGACTTGCGGATTGGAAGAAGGTGCACCGTCGCTGTGGATAATGACGTGGCGCTCAAGCCGCAGTTGAAGCCAGGCGCGGCTCTCGCCCTACTCCGCCGCCGCGAAGTGCCACTTCACGGCACTGCGTGGCGCGCCTGGAGTTTACTCCGGCCCGTTCAACAGCATCTCGAGTGCGCGCCAGTCGTCGAGGTCCACGACGCGGTTGCTCCAGTCGACGTTGGCGCAGGCACACGCCGGGTTCAGGTCTTCATTGGCGCCGAAGCACAGCATGAACGCGTGCGCGTCGTACAGATCGAAGTCACCGTCGTCATCCATGTCACCGCCATGGAGGCAGGCGGGGCAGGCGCCGGGCGCGGCAGCGTACAGAGTCACTGGGTGGCTGTAGAGCGAGCAGAGCGGGTCCGGAACGACCGCCCGCAGGCGGAACATTCGCCCGGCGTCTCCCGCCTGCACGTTGCTGAGCGTCAGGGTATCCGTCGACACTCCGGAGAATCGCCCGCCATCCGTCAGCGGTGTGCTTCCCTCGTACCAGCGCACCAGGAACGGCACCGGGCCCGTCACTTCAGCACTGAAGTTGGCGGATGCACCATATTCGGCGCAAACGTCATCGGGCTGAAGCGTGAACATCGGGTCGAAGAATGAAACCTCGGCATTTACGGTTGGAGGGTCGCCCGCGTCGATGCACGGCGACGCGAGCGTGCACGTGTACACGCCGCTGTCGGCGCCGGTCGCGTTGCGAATCTCCAGGCGGGTCGTCGTGGCGCCAACGATGCGCCCGTCATCGCTCAAGGGCACGCCATCCTTGCTCCATTGGATGGTGACCTGCGTGGGGTTGGCGATCGCGATGTTGATGGCGACCACACTCGTTCCCGACGCGGCGCAGCCCGTGACCAGCGGAGCGCTGAGCAAGGTCAGTCCCGGGTCCGTCGCGACGGCCTGCAGGGTGCTCGTCGCGCTGGCGGCGGATATGCAGCCGGAGTCGATGACGCAGTGGTATTCGCCGGCATCCGCCGCGCTTACCGGGTCAATCGTCAGCGACGCCGTGGCGGACCCGGTCACGTTGCCGCCGTCCACCAATGCGATGCCGTCGCGATACCAGGCGAATCCCGTCGCCGCTGGTGCTTCGACCATCAGCATCGCCGCGTCGCCGAGACAGGCGTACTGATCTTCGGGACCCTCGATGAGTTCCGCCAGCGCTGCCGAGTCGCACGTGTCGGGCGTGTCGTTTGCGTCACAGTCTGGGGCCGTGCCGGCATCCAGCTCGCAGTCGTCCGGAACGCCGGAAGCGTCGCAGTCCGGCACCATTCCGGACTGGATCGCGCAGCCGTCGGGTATGCCGTCAGGCTCGCAGTCGCGTGCGAGCCCGTCCGAGATGTCGCAGGCGTCGGCCTGCCCGTTGGCGTTGCAGTCGGGCAGACTGCCGGCGGCCAGTTCCACGCTGTCGATCACGCCGTTGCTGTTGCAATCGCGCTGGTACTCGAAGGGTCCGAGGTCCACGCGGGCCCGTTCGCCCATGCCGGTGTCCGGCGTGGCTGGATCGTCCACGAACCGTGCGGCGCCATCGAAATCGGTCGTCGGAAGCGACTGGAGGCCGCCGGTCTGGGGGTCAAGATCGAAATCGCTGTTTCCCGCGTCGATGCATGGCGCCCCTGCAGCCAGCCGGAAATTGTCGTCGTCCGTACCATAGGCTCCGTCGGGTCCGCGACCGACGAGAAAGCCGGGGACGACGTCGATGATCCCTTCGCCCAGGGGGTCTGCCGGTTGTGGACGGTGGTCGTAGCCCTCCACGTTGGAGTACTCGAGAGTCAGCGCACTGGCTGATTCGCGAATCTGTGCCGCGAAGGAATGCGGTGGATCCGCCAAGTCCGCGTTGTCCCAGAGTATGCAGTTGGACATGCTCAGGGTGCTGTCGGGACTATAGTAAACTCCGCCCGAGCGGTACTCGGTGCGGTTTCCGACCAGCGTGCTGTTGGCGATGACGATCGACGACGATACGTATAATGCGATGCCACCACCCGCCGAGTTGTTGTGCGCCATGGCTCGGTTGCCGGCGAAGATCGAGTTCACGACCCTGCCCTGCGTGCTATAGAAGTATGCGCCGCCTCCCAGCAGGTCGGCGCGGTTGCCCCGAAACTCGGTGCCGATGATGAGCGGGTTGGAGTCGAACACGGACATGCCGCCGCCGACGACCGACGCCGTGTTGCCTGCAAACCGGCAGCGGGAGACGGTCGGCGCGTCGGACTCGACCAGCAGCCCGCCTCCGCCGTAGAACGATCCCGCGCACGTGTTGCCGGTGAATTCGGCACCCTCCAGCGTCAGATCGCTTGCCCCGAAGTACGCGCCGCCGCCGCCTTCGGTCGCCATGTTGTCCGTGAACGTGCAGTCCTCGATCGGCCCGCTGCCGAAAAACACGAACATCCCGCCGCCCCACGCCGCCCGGTTGCCGACGAATGCGCACCGGCGCACGGTGGGATTGCCCGACTCGAAGAGCATGCCCGCACCCCAGCCGTCGATGTCGACGGCGTACCCTGCGGTCACCGTGAGACCGTCGATGATCGTGTCGGCGGTCAGTGCCGGCCCCGTGACGACGTTGTAGACGTTGTCCGTGATCAGGGAGGGGGCGCCGATCTCGCCGCTCAGTACCGTCCGGTTGAGCGCCGGGTCGCGTTCGTCGCGGGCCTGCTCCGTGCCCGCGAATCCACCGTACACGTCGACACCGGCCACAAGTTCGAACGTGGCTGACCGCGGATCCGACTCCAGCGCCGCCGCGCGGGGCACGTACGTTCCCGCGGCGATCCAGATTTCCTGCACGACGCCCGTCTCCGCCGCCTCCGCCAGCGCCTCCTGCAGATCGGTGAATGCGTCTGCCCAGGTGAGCCCCGTTTGCGCTCCCTCCGCCGCGACGTTGACGCGGAGGATCTGGCATTCGTCGGGCGTTCCGTTCTCGTCATTGTCGAGGCTCGTGCCCGCAGCCAGGTCGCAATCGTCGGGATGCCCGTTGCGGTTGCAGTCGGGATCGCACTCGTCGGGTACGGAGTTGCCGTTGCAGTCCGCGTAGGATTCGCAGTCGTCCGGCGTGCCGTTGGTGTTGCAGTCGTTGCTGGGTGCTCCGCCGCAACTGCCGCATTCGAACAGTGTCACCCACTCCACGCAGATCGAGTCCCAATCAAACTCGCAACAGAAGCTGTCGATCGCGCAGACGCAGGCCTCGACCTCCGGGTCGCTGCAGCCCGCGCCGTGTCCGGTCGTGCAGCACGTGCCCGCGCTCTGGCCGTTGTCCACCTCGCACTCGTCGGGGATGGCGTTGGCGTTGCAGTCCTCGACCAGCGGGCAGGCGCCGCAGGTGCCGTCCTCGACGAGCGCCGTGCACGACCGATCCCAGTTGACATTGCAGCAGTACGCGTCGTGGGCGCATACGCAAGCTTCGATCTCCGGACGGTTGCACCCGGGGCCGTGCTGCGTGCTGCAGCAGTCGTGCACCGTCGCGATCTCGCACTCGTCCGGGATCCCGTTGGCGTTGCATCCGCCCTCGCATTCGTCGGGCACGTTGTTGGCGTTGCAGTCCGCGCTGGTACCGGCGGCCACGTCGCAAATGTCCGGCACGCCGTTGTTGTTGCAGCCTCCCTCGCATTCGTCCGGTACGCCGTTCTGGTCGCAATCGGCGCTCGTGCCCGCAAGTATGTCGCACGCATCCGGCACGCCATTCTGGTTGCATCCGCCCTGGCATTCGTCGGGAACGTCGTCGTCGTTGCAGTCCGCGCTCGAACCCGCCGCGATGTCGCAGTCGTCGGGCACACCGTTCGCGTTGCAGTCCTCCTGGCACTCGTCCGGAATCGTATCGAGGTTGCAGTCAAGCGAGATCGGGCACACGCCGCACGCGAGCGGCTCAACCGCCTGGGCGCACAACCGGTCCCACTCGACGGCGCAGCAGTACGGATCGACCGCGCAGACGCACTGCTCGATCGGGCTGAGCGAACAGCCGGCGCCGTGGAGGTCGTCGCAGCAGTCGTGCAGGTCGCATTCATCGGGCACGCCGTTGCGGTTGCAGTCCAGGCTGGTGCCCGCGGCGATGTCGCACGAATCGGCGATGCCGTCGCCGTTGCAGTCGGGCTCGCACTCGTCGGGAACACCGTTACCCGTGCAGTCGAGGCTCGAGCCGGCGGCGATGTCGCAGATGTCCTGCACGCCGTTGGACTGGCAGTCGGCGGTCGACTCGCACTCGTCCGGCAACAGGTTGTCGTTGCAGTCCCGGCTGGTTCCGGCGGCGATGTCGATTTCGTCGTCCACGTTGTTGAGGTTGCAGTCGCCCACGCTGATCTCGGCGATGTGCGTGCCCCAGATATCCTCGGCGTGCGCGTACTCCTGGATCGTCCACATCGTCAGGTCATCCGCCGGATCGAGCGTGGTGAGGCTGTAGTCGCCCCAGCGGTTCCGCCCGAAGCCGTCAATGTTGTTCTGCGGTGCGGCGCCGGCGCGGTATTGCACCGGGGGAGCCATGGTTCCGGGCGGATCCGCGGCGCGCCGGCCGGTGTAGTACGCGCCGGCGTATTGGCCGCTGTGCGCGCCGGAAAAGCCCATCACGGCGTGTCCGACCGCGTTCACCGTGATGGACGGAAAAAAGTAGTTCAACACCGGATCGCTGACAGTGCCCTGCTGGATCACGGTCATCGCGGCGGGGTCAAGTTCGTACCACCGGCAGCCCGCCCGGCCGCTGGAGTCGATCGTGTGCGCGGTCCAGATCGACCCGTCGCGGTACACGGCGTTCATCAGGCGACTGCCCACCGAGTCTAGAGGCACGACGCTGCCCAACGCGGGTACATCCGCCGGCTCACTGCTTGCCGCCACCGAGATGTTGCCAAGACCCTCGAGCGTCGGCGCATCGCCCGGCCCGACGATCCGTCGGACGCGCACGATCCCGCTGGATGGCGCGGAAACAAAATACTCCGCGCCGGGGTCGCCGTAGGTGATGACCGGTTGAATCGCCCCTTCGAACGGCAGCCCGCGGAACGCTGTCACAGTTCCCAGTTCGGGCTCGGGCGCAATCAGCGGCGCCTTGTCGATCGCGAAGATGCTCATGCCGCCGCAGCCCACCATGTAGGCGGACGTGTAGATGCCCAAGTTGTTGACGCCCAGCGTTGGGTAGTCGGGCGAACACCCGGTGTCACTGCCGGACGATACGATGAAATCCGTCTTGAACCATGCGCCCGTGGGATCGTCGGTCAGGGATACGGCGAGGAAGATGCGCGCATCGAAGTCCGTGATCAGCGTGACCCAGCGCCTGCTGTCCGGGTCGAAGAGCACGCGCGGATCCCCGGACGAGCCCGGGTGGAAGTTGCTGAGCGTCACATTGATCAGGTTTTGGCCGGTCGCCTTGTCGTAGACGGCGAAGTTGCGGTTGACGATTTCCAAGAAGTGGTTCGGCCCGATAGCGCCGCAGGTGTCCGGCGGGTACGAAAACGACCCGGCATCACCGCGGATCACCCCCTGGAAGTCGAAGAGCAGCCTGGGGGGCACGCTCTCGAGGCGGCTGCCGGCGAACGGGTCCTCCGCCGTGGCGCGGTCTTCGCCGTATCCCGGCGGCACGCGCGGCGGCGGCAAGGCCTCGCCCGCGGCGTATTCGCCTTCGCCCTCCTCCCACACGAGCCCGCCGTACGCGCCGCCGGTCAGCTTCGCGCGATAGGGCAGATCCTCGAAGGACAGCACGACGGGCGTCTCGCCCGCCGGGCGGTACACCAGGTCGTCGAGCTTGTACCACCCTGCGCCCCGGACCGCCGGCTGTGCCTCCAGCACCAGGCGGTCGATGCCCTGCAACCCCAGCGCCATCCACCGGAAGCGCGTACCGATATCCTCAAACCAGTCCGTACGCGCGACTTCCGCGCCATCGCGATAGCCGATCGCCCGCACCCCGCGCGCCCATACCTCCGGCCCGCCCTGTCCGGCGATAAAGACCCCCATGACGTCAACCGCCGCCGGAAAGCGGATGCCCATGCTGGGATCACCCCATTTGTTGACGATGTACTTGTCCCCGGTATGCGCCGTGCCCGTCGCCCCGCGCGACGGCACCGCCCACTCCCCGCGATGGTTCACGGCATGCGCCGGCGCTTCGGCCGGCTGCGCCGCTTCGCGGGCCAGCACGATGTCCATCGTCTCGACCACGCCCGGTGCGGATGCGTCCGGCGCGAGCCGTTCGGCCACAACATCCGCACCTGCGGACGCGACGGCGATGGCCAGGACAGAGATTGCAATGCAGGAAAGACGCGTCAGCCGGTCGAGGAACATGTTGATTCTCCAGTGCGGCAGGCGGCGCGACGTCCGGGTGGGAAATGCGTGGGCCCGGCACGCCACGAAGTGGAAATCCGACACCGCGATTCTACTCTTTCAATGCGCGCCGCGCCAAGAATCGATCGCTCGACGACAGAACCGCACAATTGGTGAAATTCACACCCGCCGCCAGGTCCACTCCAGGGACCTCCCAAGCCCTGCTCCCGTCGTAACTTCGCGATTTGCACCCCTTTGACCGCGCACCGATTCCTCCCGACAATGCCCCGCACAACAACCATCGAGGTGACCCATGCCCACGCAGGCGGCTCTTTACGACATTTCCCCACCGATCTCCGAGGCCCTTGCCGTCTATCCCGGCGATACCCCGCCCACTCGCGAGATCATCTGCCGCATCGACCGCGGCGACCCCGTCAACCTCTCCGCCCTCCACGCCACCGTCCATCTCGGCGCGCACGCCGACGCACCCCGCCATTACAGCCAGGATGCTCCGGGGATGGATGCCTGCGACCTCGACCGCTACCTGGGCCGCTGTCAGGTCGTGCGCGTCGCCGCCCATCCGCGGCAACTGCTCACGCCGGCGGATGTGCCCGCCCCCATCACCGCTCCGCGCGTCCTCCTCGCGACCGGTACCTATCCCGATCCCACCCGCTTCACCGAGGACTACGCCGGCCTCACTCCGGAACTGATCGATCACCTGCAGGCCGCCGGGGTCATCCTCGTCGGCGTCGACACGCCCAGCGTGGACGCCTTCAACACCGAGGGGCTGCCCGCGCACCACGCCTGCCTGCGAACCGACATCCACATCCTCGAAGGCCTCATGCTCTCCGACGTGCCGCCCGGCGAATACGAACTGATCGCCCTGCCCCTGCGCCTCGTGGACTGTGACGGCAGCCCCGTCCGCGCCGTCCTCCGCACACTGCCCACCCGCCCCTGAACCCCCCGGCCCTCAATCCCTCAATCCCTCAATCCCTTAATCCCTCAATCCCTTCCGCTATAATCCCCTCCATGACCCACTACACCCAACCCGACTTCTTCGCGCTCGACGAGCTCTTCGACGACGACCAGCGCCTCATCCGCCAGACCGTGCGCCGCTTCGTGGATGACCGCGTCATGCCCGGCATCGCCCAGCACGCCCGCGCGGGCACGTTTCCCCTGGACATCGTGCCCGAGATGGGGCGGCTGGGGATGTTCGGGGCGAACCTCGAGGGGCATGGCTGTGCCGACCTCGGTGCGATCGCCTACGGCCTGATCAACCAGGAACTCGAGCGGGGCGACAGCGGGGTGCGCAGCTTCGTTTCGGTGCAGAGCAGCCTGTGCATGTGGCCGATCCACACTTTTGGTACGGAGGAGCAGAAGGAGCGTTGGCTGCCCGCGATGGCCCGCGGCGAGAAGGTCGGGTGCTTTGGCCTCACCGAGGCGGAGAGCGGCTCCGATCCCGGCAGCATGAAGACAACGGCGCGGCGCGACGGCGGCGACTACGTGCTGAACGGCGCCAAAATGTGGATCACCAACGGCTCGATCGCGGACGTCGCGATCGTGTGGGCAAAGCTCGACGGTGCGGTCCGCGGCTTTCTGGTGGAGAAGGGCATGCGCGGCTTTTCCGCGCCGCAGATTCACAACAAGTTCTCGCTGCGCGCATCGGTCACGTCGGAGCTGGTCTTCGAGGACGTGCGCGTGCCGCTGGAGAACCTGTTGCCCGGCTCCGAGATCGGCTTGCGCGCCGCGCTCGAGTGCCTCAACCAGGCCCGCTACAGCATCGTCTGGGGTGCGGTGGGGGCGGCGTCGGCCTGTTACGACGAGGCCCTGCGCTACGCCCGCGAGCGGCGGCAGTTCGACCGCCCGATCGCGCGATTCCAGCTCGTGCAGCAGAAGCTCGTCTGGATGATTACGGAGATCACCAAGGCCCAGCTACTCGCTTTCCGCCTCGGCCGGCTCAAGGAGTCCGGCAAAGCGAAGCACTACCACGTCTCCATGGGCAAGCTGAACAACGTATCCGTGGCCCTGAAGTGCGCCCGCCTTGCCCGCGAGATCCTCGGTGCAGCCGGCATCATCGACGACTACCAGTGCAGCCGCCACCTGTGCAACCTCGAGAGCGTCTACACCTACGAGGGTACGCACGACATCCACACCCTGGTGGTCGGGGAAGCCGTCACCGGCGAACGGGCGCTGTACTGAGGTCGGCTTGTCGCGATCTTGGTGATTCGCAATCAGCACCAAGCTCGGTCGTCCCACTGGCTTGGTTCGCGAAACGCGATACAATTAACCGAGTGCGGTTCGGGCCGCCCACCGAGTTGTTCCCGCTTAAGGTTCCTTGGCTAGGAGGTTGCACTGATGAAATTACCTGCCCTGGTTGCTGCCGGTGCGCTGGTGATGGCAGCCGTCGCCGTTGCCGGGCCCACGACGCACCTTTATGACGACGGCGTGTCAAACGTGCTCCTCGGGCCGCCGGATTCGTTTTCGATCTACGGCGACATCGACATGCTCTGGGGCAACTACTTCTTTGCGGCGGCACCGGCGGAGGAGATCGACCACGTCCAGTTCGGCCTCGGCGATCTGTCCCCGGGCGGCATGGTCTCCGTCTGGATCTTCGACGATCCCGACGACGACGCCGATCCGACCAATGCGACGCCGATCTTCAACACGACGACACCAGCGGCCAATCTCGGATTTGCGTTCAACGAACTCGACATTCCGCCTACCCGCGTTGAGGGCGGCTTCTTCGTCGCCGTTGGCCACCTCGCCGAACTCACCACCGATAGCGGTGGCGATCCCGATTTCCCGGCGCCCGCCCGCTTCGATCCCGATGGCCGCGCCGATCGCTCCTGGTTCTTCTACGACAACGACATCCCCGAGGACTACCTCGCCGACTCCGGCTTCGTCCAGCGCATGGACGGTCCCTTCGTCCCCATCCCCGGGGCGTTCGCGATTCGTGCGCAGGGCGCAGTCGTTCCAGAACCGGCAAGCGCATGTGCTTTGCTGGGTTTGGTGGTGCTGGGGGTCTCACGCCGACGCCGCCGGCGGTGAGCATCGGGCGAAGGGGGTGACCGACGTGACGGTCAGCGCGTGACGCGCTGCAGCGCGCTCAGGCACGCGCCGTCTGCTTCGGCACAGGCCGCCAACGCCTCGCCAGCCGCGGCGGGGCCGCTCGTCTCCAGATCTGCGATCACCTGCTGCAGACCCGCGACGAGCGCACGCACAATCTCTATCAACGCTTGGTCAGCCGCCCGGCTGGGGTTCGCGACTTCCGCCCAGCGCGCAAGCCAGCGGCCCGCGGTCTGCCGATTGGCGCACACTCGGCGGGCGAGGCTGCGGTGCGGCGCGAGACCGGAGTCATCCCCGTCGCTCACACTCCGCAACCGGTCGCCCCAAAGCCGCCACGCGAACGCACCTGCCACGCGCGTGCCATGGTCGGCGCATTCCTCGTCCAGCCGGGCGAGTCCCGCCGCCCCGCAGGCCAGGATGTCGGCGGGCGCGGGCGACCGCGCCGCCACCTCCTCCACGACGTAGCACTGCAGCGCAGCCGAATCGAGCGGAACGACGTCCGGGCAACCTGGCACGACGCCGCGCAGCCCCCCGGCTGCATCCGCCTCAGTCACGAGTCCCCAGTTCCGATCTGCCGGCGTCGGCCAACCGCGCCAGGCCAGCACTGGCTGACCGTGCGCGACCGCCCGCTGAATCAGCGGCACGTAACTGTCCCGGAAGTGGAGCGCGAATTCCGGCGACGCGGTCAGTGTCTCCGTCGTGGTCCGCGAATGCAGCGGGCGCACACGCACGCCGAAGAGTTCGGCGGCTGGCTCCAGCGCGACGTCGCGGGCCAGATCGGCGAACGCCGCCACGTCGGGCTCGTCGCGATCTCCGCAGGTCATGAATGCCAGCCCGAGCGCGACCGCGAGATCGTCGTAGGTTGCGTGTGACGCGTGCGCCTGAAGCACGGTCAGCAGCGCGAGCGCAAGCGACTCGGGATGTTCGTTGGGATCGGTGGCGGGTATATGGAATGAGCGCATGGTTGCATTCTACGAGACTATCGGAACTGGAGCGACGGCAACGATTGAAAGTTTGACGGGCCCAAGACATCGGGACGCACCACGCCGCACCGCATCTCAAGCGGACGCGTCCGCACAACCTGAGCGAATTTCCACACTTACGCTTTCGCAGGAGCGCTTTAGCCCGCGTGGCTGGCGACTGCCCGTGGCATGCCGCGTGCCCCACCCCTCTCTCGATGCACTGCACCCGCGCGCCGGAGGCGGTCAACTGTGCGGTGACGCAGTTCGCCGAGTGCCTGCGATGTACGTCGAAGTACCGCGTATCCTGCTGATCGATGACGACCGGGATATCCACGAGTCCGTCACCGCGATCCTCCATCCCCACGGCTACCGCGTGACCTGTTGCTGGACCGGACCGAGCGGTCTGGCGGAACTGCGCCGGGCGCGACCCGATCTGCTTCTGCTCGACATCATGCTCTCCTCTCCGACCGAGGGGCTGGACCTGGCGCGGGAAATACGCGGTGACCCCGAAATCAGCCACACGCCCATCGTGCTGATCTCTGCGATGGGGCGGCAGAATCACCTCCCCGGACGCACCGAACTTCCCGCCGACGAATACCTGGAGAAGCCCCTGACCGCGGAGCGCCTGGTCGGTTCGATCGAGCGCGTACTGCGGGCGCACGGACGCGTGAAGAGCGACCAGTAAGCCATGGCCCAGACCGGCCCAGAACCGAACGACCTCTTCCGCGAAGGCGCCCTCGCGTCGCTGCTGCGTCTGCAGTGGTTCATCCGCATGCGCTTCGTGATGGTCGGCGTCGCGCTGGCGGCCCTGGCGGTTGAACGTTTCGTCGTGCCCGGCGGTTATCGGCCCACCGGGTTGATCGCCACGATCATCGTGACCGGCGTCGTCAACGTGGTCTGGATGCTGATGTCGCGTTGGGTGGCCCGCGACCTGCACGCCGGCATGGACAGCCACGGCCGCGCCATGCACCGCGCCCGCCAGTTCGCCAACGCCCAGGTCACGGTCGATCTGCTGCTGCTCACGCTCATCCTCCGCTACGCGGGTGGGCTCGAGAGCGTGCTCGCCATCTTCTACCTGTTCCACATGGGCATCGGCGCGCTGCTGCTGCGGCCGATGCAGGCGGTGATCCAGGGTACCTGGGCGGTCGTGCTGTATGCGTGCCTGGGCCTCGGCGAACTCGGGGGATGGATCGCCCCGCACTACGACCTGCTGCCGTATCTGCCGGCCCCGGGGCTCTATCAGCATCATGCGTACGTACTCGTGGCGGTGCTCGTGCAGGCCATCGCGGTCTTCGGCACGCTCTACTTCACGCTGCGGATCGCGCAGCGCTTCGGCGAGCAGGAAGCCCAGTTGCGCCGGGCGCTCACCGCGTTGCGTTCGTCGCGCCAGGCGATCAAGGATCTGCAGGCGCGGCGGGCGCGGTTCATGAGCACCGCCGCGCACCAGCTCAAGAGCCCGCTGGCGGCCATCGAGACGATGGCGGGGCTGATCCGCGACGGCTACGTCAAGGACGACGCCGCTCAGCAGACGGTAGAGAGCATCATCCGCCGCTGCCGCGACGCCATCACCGGCGTCGGTGACCTGCTTACGCTGGCCCGCGTCCAGCAGGCCGACCCGCACCGCCACCGCACCACGCGCTGCAGCGTGGCTGAGGTGCTCAAGGCCGTGTGCACGCCGCGCGAGGCGGAGGCGCGCCGCAAGGGTCTGACCTTCGCCCTCGACCTGCCGGCTGGCGACGTGCTCAGCGCCCACATCGATGCAGCCGACCTGGCCGACTGCACCGACAATCTGGTTGAAAACGCAATCAAGTACACCCCCGGCCCCGGCGCCGTGCTGGTGGTCGCCCGGCGCATCCAGCGTCCGGCGGCCGACGACGCGGTCGCGCTCGACTTCGTCGAGATCGAGGTCACGGATACGGGTATCGGCATCGCCGAGGTGGACCTGGGCGGGGCCGATGCGCGCAGCGTGCGCAGCCCCATCTTCGACGCCTACCGGCGCGGCAACGGCGCGATCGAGGCGGGCATCCCCGGCAGCGGCCTGGGCCTCTCGATCGTGCGCGAGGTCATGGAGCAGGCCGGCGGGGAGGTGGACGTGCGTTCGCAGATCGGCACGGGTTCGACGTTTCGAGTGCGGGTGCCGGCAGCCGTCGAGGGCGTGCCGGCGGCGCCAGCGGCTGGTCCGCTGGGGGTTGCGACGGGCGGCGCCGCTGCGGCGACGTCGATGCTGTGGTGATGAACGCGAGACAGAGCCCGCGGTGCGTGAGATCGCGGGCGGCAAGCGAGGTCGCATATGGCTGACAACAAGCGGAAGATCATCCGGGAGATTTGCCAATCGTGCGGCGATGATCCCACCCGGTTGATGGACATCGTGCGGGCGGTGCAGATGCGCCTCCGGTGCGTCGACGATGAGGCCATGGACCTCATCGCCAAGGCCGTGAACACCCATCGTGTGGAGGTCGCCGGCGTCGTGTCCTTCTACGCCTTTCTGGCCGACCAGCCGCTCGGCGACATCGTCATCCGCCTCTGCGATGACGTGATCGACGAGATGGCCGGCAGCAAGTACGTGGCTGAGGCGCTGCGCTCCGAGCTCGGCATCGACTTCGGTCAGACGACGCCCGACGGCCGGTTCACGCTCGCCTGGACGCCCTGCATCGGCATGTGCGACCAGGCGCCCGCGGCGCTGGTCAACGACGTGCCGGTCACCGAGCTCAACAGCGACACGGCCCGGCGCATGATCCACGAGCTGCGTGAGCACATGCGGCCCGAACTGCTCGTGACCCGCGTGGGCGACGGCAACAACGCGCACCCGCTCGTGCAGTCGATGGTCAAGAACAACCTGCGCCACGCCGGACCGGTCGTGTTCAGCCCGGTCAACCGCGGGGAGGCGATCCGCAAGGCGCTGGCCATGACCCCGGTCGAGGTGATCCGCGCGGTGAAGACCGCCCGCCTCCGCGGCTGCGGCGGTGCGGGTTTCCCCACGGGAATGAAATGGGAGTTCACCCGCGCAGCCGCGGGCGAGCGCAAGTTCATCATCGCCAACGCCGACGAGGGCGAGCCGGGTACGTTCAAGGATCGCGTGATTCTCACCGAGCGTTCGGACCGTCTCTTCGCCGGCATGACCATCGCGGGCTACGCGATCGGTGCGTCCGAGGGCATTCTCTATCTCCGCGCCGAGTACGCGTACCTGCGGCGCTACCTCGAGGAAGTGCTGGCGGCGCGTCGCGCCGAGAACCTGTTGGGACGAGCCATCTGTGGGCGCCCGGGCTTCAACTTCGATATCCGCATCCAGATGGGCGCGGGCGCCTACATTTGCGGCGAGGAGACGGCCCTCATCAATTCGTGCGAGGGCCGGCGCGGCGAGCCGCGCAACCGCCCGCCGTTTCCCGCCCAGCACGGCTACCTCGGCGGCCCCACCGCGGTCAACAACGTCGAGACGCTCTGCTGCGTGACCAAGGTGCTCGAGGTGGGCCCCGGGACCTTCAGCGAACTCGGCACCGGTGTCAGCGGCAGCGCCGGCACCAAGTGTCTGAGCATCTCCGGCGACTGCCGCGCCCCCGGCATCTACGAGGTGCCTTATGGCACGACGCTCCGCAGCGTCCTCGACATGGCGGGCGGCAGCGAGGCGGCTGCCGTCCAGGTCGGCGGGCCCAGCGGCAAGATGATCGCGCCCGCCGAGTACGACCGGCGGATCTGCTTCGACGATCTGGCCACCGGCGGGTCGGTCATGGTTTTCAGCCGGCGCCGCGACCTGCTTCACGTGGTCTCGCGCTTTCTCGACTTCTTCATCGAGGAAAGCTGCGGCTACTGCACGCCGTGCCGCGTCGGCAACGTCCTGCTCAAGGAACGCGTCGACCGCATCCGTCACCGCCGCGGCAACACGACGGACCTCGACTACCTGCGCGAACTGGCCGACACGGTGAAACTCACCAGCCGGTGCGGCCTCGGCCAGACCTCACCCAACCCGGTGCTGGCCACCCTGGAGAAATTCCCACACGCCTACACGGTGCTGATGCCGCCCAACGGCAACGGGGCGCTCGCCCCGTTCGACCTCGAGGCGGCCACCGGCGACGCCCGCGCCGTCGTCCATCGTGAGCGCCAGCACAGCACCGCAGTGGAGGAGAATCGCAATGGCTGACGGCATGACCATAACCATCGATGACCGCACGATTTCCGCCCAGCCGGGCCAGACCGTGCTGGAGGCCGCCCAGGCCGCCGGCATCTACATTCCGCGGCTCTGCCACCGCGAGGGGCTCACGCCCGGCGGCGCGTGCCGCGTCTGCGTCGTCCTCGTCAACGGCCGCCCGCAGTCGGCCTGCACGCTGCCGGTGACGCCGGGCATGGTCGTCGAGAACGACTCGCCGCGCATGCACGAGCACCGCAAGCGCATCATCGAGATGCTCTTCGTGGAGGGCAATCACTTCTGCATGTTCTGCGAGAAGAGCGGCAACTGCGAGTTGCAGGCGCTGGCCTACCGCTTCGGCATCGCGGCGCCGCGTTATCCCTACCAGTTCCCCCGGCGCAGCGTCGACGCGTCCCACCCGGACATCTTCATCGACCACAACCGCTGCGTCCTCTGTGCCCGCTGCATCCGCGCGTCGCGCGACCTGGACGGCAAGAACGTCTTCCAGTTCGTCGGCCGCGGCGTGCACAAGCGCGTGGGCGTCAACGCCCGGGCGCGGCTGGTCGACACGGACGCGGACGTGAGCGACGCCGCGGTGGAGGCCTGCCCGGTGGGGGCCATCCTGAAGAAACGCGTGGGCTACGCGGTGCCCGTCGGCATGCGGCTCTACGACCACGCGCCGATCGGAGCGGATATCGAGGCGGAGGCGAAGGCCTGAAGCGAGGAGTACGAACTATGGCAAAACCCAAGGTGGCGACGACCTCGCTGGCGGGCTGCTTCGGTTGTCACATGTCCCTGCTGGACATCGACGACCGCATCCTCCAGCTCGTCGATCTCGTGGATTTCGACAAGTCGCCCATCGACGACAAGAAGCACTTCGACGGACCCGTCGACATCGGCCTGATCGAGGGCGGGTGCTGCAACGAGGAAAACGTGCGCGTGCTCCAGGACTTCCGGACGCACTGCACGACGCTGATCTCGGTGGGGGACTGCGCCACGATGGGCGGCATCCCCGCCATGCGCAACGGGATTCCGCTGGCGGAGTGCTACGCCGAGGCCTACCTCAACGGACCCTCGGTGCACAATCCCAGTGGCGAGATTCCCAACGACCCCGAGCTGCCCCTGCTGCTCGACAAGGTGTATCCCTGCCACGAGGTGGTCAAGGTCGACTACCACATTCCGGGCTGTCCGCCGCCGGCGGACGCGCTGTGGCAGGCCCTGGTGGCCCTGCTGACGGGCAAGCCGCTCGCGCTGCCCTACGAGCTGATCAAGTACGATTGACGTCGCGGAGACGAGAACATGGTTGCAAGCAACACACGTCGCGTGGTGATCGAGCCGGTGACCCGGGTGGAAGGGCACGGCAAGGTGACCATCCAGCTCGACGAAGCCGGCAAGGTGGCGCAGGCCCGCCTGCACATCGTGGAGTTCCGCGGCTTCGAGCGGTTCATCCAGGGCCGGCCCTATTGGGAAGTGCCCGTGCTGGTCCAGCGCCTCTGCGGCATCTGCCCGGTGAGCCATCACCTCGCAGCCGCCAAGGCCATGGACCGCATCGTCGGCGGCGAGAAGCTCACGCCCACCGCGGAGAAGGTCCGCCGACTCATGCACTACGGGCAGTTCTTCCAGTCGCACGCCCTGCACTTCTTCCACCTCTGCTCGCCGGATCTGCTCTTCGGCTTCGACGCCGATCCCGCGATCCGCAACGTGATCGGCGTCGCCGCGAAGCATCGCGAACTCGCCGTCCAGGGCGTAATGATGCGCAAGTTCGGCCAGGAGATCATCCGCATCACCGCCGGCAAGAAGATCCACGGCACGGGGGCTGTGCCCGGGGGCGTCAACAAGAACGTGTCGATCGCGGAGCGCGACGAACTCCTCCGCGAGGTGGACCAGATGCTCGCGTGGTCGCGCGGCGCGCTGAAAATCGCGAAGGACTACACGGTCGAGCATCTCGAGGAGCTGCGCGATTTCGGTTCCTTCACCTCGAACCACCTGTCGCTGGTCCGCGACGACGGCGCGCTCGACATCTACCACGGCGGCCTCCGCGCGATCACCGCCGACGGCGAGAAGATCTTCGACCACGTCGACTACCAGGAATACCTCAACTACATCATGGAGGAGGTCCGGCCCTGGTCGTACATGAAGTTCCCGTTCATCCGCTCGCTCGGACCCGCGGCCGGGTCGTACCGCGTCGGCCCGCTCGCCCGGATCAACACCTGCGACTTCATCGACACGCCCGAGGCGGAGGCGGCGCGGCGCGAGTTCATGGCGGTGACGGCGGGGAAACCCAACAACATCTCCATGGCCTACCACTGGACGCGCATGATCGAGCTGCTCCACGCGATGGAGAAGATCCGCGACCTGCTCCACGACGCCGACCTGCAGGGCACCGACCTGCTCGCCAAGGGGCGGCGGCGCTACGAGGCCGTCGGCCTGATCGAAGCCCCGCGCGGCACACTTTTCCATCACTACCGTGTGAACGATGACGACCAGGTCGTGATGGCCAACCTCATCGTCTCCACGACCAACAACAACGAGCCGATGAACCGCGCCGTCCGCCGCGTTGCCGACGACTACCTCTCCGGTCAGAAGATCACCGAGGGGCTGCTCAATCGCGTGGAGGTGGCCATCCGGGCGTACGACCCGTGCCTGTCGTGCGCGACCCACGCGATGGGGCAGATGCCGCTGAAGATCGACCTGCTCGATTCCGCCGGCAATCTGCTCGACACCCGGAGCAAGGGAACCGCCTGATGCCGGAGCGTTCGGTCATCCTCATCGGATTCGGCAACCCCGGCCGCCTCGACGACGGCCTGGGACCGGCCCTCGCCGCGCGGATCGAACGGCTCGATCTGCCCGGCGTGCGCGTGGAGAGCGCCTACCAGTTGGCGGTCGAGGACGCAGCCACCGTCGCCGCGTGCGACGTGGTGGTTTTCGCCGATGCCGCGACTGACGCGACCGCATCTTACTATTTTCGCCAGCTCGAGCCCGCTGCCGACCTTGCTTTCAGCACCCATGCGCTCACTCCGGCGGTGGTGCTCGGGCTGGCCCACGATCTGTTCGGCGCGCGGACGACCGGCTACGTGCTCGGTATCCGCGGACATGCCTTCAACGCCTTCGGCGAAGGACTCTCGCCGCAGGCCGAAACGGACCTGGCGGCGGCTGAGCGCTTCATCGCCGAGCGCCTGCGTCGCGGCGACTTCGCCGCAGCGACTACCGACGACGGCGCCGCAGCGGCGTCCGTGCCCGCATACGAGGTGGAACTATGCAGAACGGAAAGAAAGTAATCCTCTACATCGACGACGAGCAGGACTTTCGCGACGCGGTGCGGGTCATTCTGGAGGCCAACGGCTACGCCATGGTGGAGGCGCCGACCGCGGAGGCCGGTCTGCGCGTGTACAAGGAGACCCATCCCGATCTGGTCATCGTCGACCTGATGATGGAGGAGGTCGACTCCGGCACCAGCTTCGTCCGCGACCTGCAGGCGCTGGGCAACACGGCGCCCATCTACATGCTCAGCAGCATCGGCGACCGGTTGTATATGAACGCGGACTACGCGTCATTGGGGCTGTCCGGCGTGTTCCAGAAACCGATCGATCCCAACACGCTCCTCGGCGTGCTGCGCACGCGGTTGAACTGAACGCGGCGCATGCGGGACGCGGTTGGGCTTCCTGCGGCCAACTCGCGATGGAGCGGTGGTTTTGCGAAAGGAAAACCGGGATTGATGGGTTGCAGGTAGATCGAGTCAGCTCTACTCGATCTCGGCGATGATGCGTTCGGGATCGCGCGGTACCAGTGTCTGCGTCGTACAGTCGACAATCAGGTCGAGTTCCTCGAGTACGATGGCGCCGATGAGCGCGGAGTCGCGACCAGGCTCGACCACGGCGCTCATCAAACTTGTACGACCTGCATATGTCAGATGAATGCTCGTCGCCATATTGCGCTCGACGGTTCGTCCATCGGCATAGCGCACTTTCACTCTATCGGACCGCTGCAATCCGAGTTGTTCAACGACGTGTTCTGGTAGGACCAGACGCGTGGCTCCGGTATCAACCATCCCGCTGACGGTCATGCGCCGCACTGCCTCGGGTGCAAGCGTGCCCTGTCGCACGGCAACACAATCGTCATAATTCGCCAACGCAACATCGACGTAGAAGCGCCCCATGGGTTGTCCCTGCGATGTGATCATGATTGGCCGTCCATGACGATTATACGCCATTAGGGAGGACCAAACAAATTGGGACCGGGTCACATGAGCTTCCAGCGGACGGCGAGAATGTGCTGGCTTGACCGTCGCCTGGAGAAGAGTGGGGGGCGGTTGCCTCTCTGGTCGCGGGTCAGCCGTTGTGCGTGGGCAGGTCCATGCAGAAGCTCGCCCACTGGCCCGGCTCGGATTCCGCCCGCACCACGCCGCCGTGCGCTTCCGCGATCGTCTGCACCAGGTAAAGCCCCAGGCCGCTGCCGTGCTTGCCGCGCGTGTTCGCGTTCTTTAACCGCATGAACTTGCCGAACAGAGTCGCCTGCTCCTCCGCGGTGAAGCCGTCGCCAGCGTTCCACACACACAGCGCGAGGTGGTGGTCCTCGATGCGCGCCCGCAGCCGCGCCGTCGATCCTTCGCGTCCGTACTTCGCCGCGTTGCTGAGCAGATTGCCCAGCGCGATCCGCGCGAGTTCGGCGTCCACCGGCGCAGTCAACTCGTCCGTGCAGGCAACGTCCAGCTTCATGCCCCGCGCCGCGAAGAGTGGCTGGGCGGCGGCGGCGCACGGTCCGACGACTGTCTCGAGGATGCGTTCCGGTGCGATGTGCGGCGTCAGTTCGTTGCGCTCCGCCCGCGACAGGTCCAGGTAGTTCTTGACCATGTCCTGCAGTTCCTCGCAGTTCCGCTGGATGCGGGCGAGGAAGTCGTGGGCCTTGTCCGGGATGTCGCCGAGGTATCCTCCGCGCAGCACGTGCAGCATGCTCTGCATCGCCGCCAGCGGAGATTTCAGCTCGTGCGTCACGAACCCGAGCGTGTGCATGTAATTGCGGTTGGCCCGTTCCAGGTTCGCGTTGGCCTCCGCGAGCGCTGCGTTTTGCGCGCTGAGGCTCCGGTCGCGTTCGGCGATCGCCTCCTGCATTTCCCGAAACGACGCCGACAGTTCGCGAATTTCCGCGTAGGAACGCGGCTGACCCACGCGCTGATCGCGATCGCCGTGCGCGACAGCCGCCGCCGCCTGCGACAGCGTCGCGAGGGGCGCGGTGATGCGATTCACCAGCAGGACGGTCAGCGCGATCGCGCCCAGTGCGATCAGCCCGAGGCGCAGCAGCAGGCTGCGGATCAGCGCAGCCCGGGCGTCGGCGTACGGCGCCTCGAGCAGACCGACGTAGAGCATGCCGATCCGCCGTCCCGCCGGGTCCACCAGCGGCTCGTACGCGCTGAGATACCACGCATCCACGACGTAGGCCCGGCCGTGCCACGGTTCGCCGCGGTCCAGCACCTGGGCGCGCACCTCGTCGGAAACCACCGTGTTGACGGCGCGCTCGCCACCCGGCCCGAGCACGTTCGTCGCGACGCGCCGGTCATTGAGAAAAACCGTGACCGTCCCGCGCGGCTTGCCCCGGTAGAGCTCCCTTCCGAACGCCAGGTCGCGCACGTCGTCCACCAGGGCGAAGTTGCGGTTGAGTCGCCGCCCGCCGTACACGATGGCCTGAACCGTTCCCGCGGCGTCGCGCAGCGGGCTCGCCGCCCACCACAACAGCGCGTCCTTCACCGGCGCCGATCCGTCTACGCCCGACACCCGCGCGGCACTGACCAGTACGTCGCCACCTTCGGCATGCAGTCGCTCCGGCGTGAAGCACACCGTGCCCCATTTGGGTGTTCCGGCAGCCGCCCAGCGGATGATCGCATCATCCGCCACCAGAACGGGCGGAGCGTCGGGCGGATACCCACCCGCCACGCGCCGACCGTCGAGTTCACAGACATTGAGTACGTCGAGGCCCAGCGAGTCGCGAAAGCGCTGCAGCGTTTGGGCCAGCCCGGCGTCATCCGCATCCAGTCCGACGGCCACGGTTTCGATCTTCTGCGCGAGCAGCCGCTGCCGCTCATCCAGGTGTGCACGGATTGTCGCGAGGTCCTTGTCGACGCGCTGCTGCGCCTCGTCGCGCACGCTGCGCGTGATGCTCATGGCTCCGGAAAATCCGACCAGACCCGTCGTCAGAGCTCCCAGCGTCACCAGCAGTGTGATCAGTACGGTGCGAAGCGACATGCGCGGCGGCGTCCAGCGGTCTGCGCCAGGCGCGCGGTGATTCCCGTCCCACCTTCACCACGCCCGGAGACCGCCGAATTCTAGCGCCGCGGGGCGACTTCGCAGGCGGATGCGAGGCGGTTTTAGCCGACGGTCGCCATGTCCTATTTGCCAAGGACGCCTATAATCGCCGAATTGCGGCGCGACGGGCGCCGCACAACCGTTTTGACCGTTTCCGCGCGATCCGTGATCGATATTTTTCAAGCTCGACAGGCGCCTTTCCTGTCTCGCGGGAACTTCGTCCGCGAGATGCGGCATATCTCCGGCTGGGGCACCGTGGCCGGACTCGTCGAGGGCAACTTCGCCGCGTTCGTCGCCGCCCAGATCTTCCAGGGCAGCCCGCTGCTGATCACCATCGCCGCGACCACCCCCGTCGCCGCCCATCTCACCAACCTCGTCTGGGGCATGTTCTGCGTCGGCCGGCCCAAGGTCCGCATGATGACGCTGTCAGCCGCCGGCGTCGTGCTCATGACCGGGGCGGTGGGGGCTGTGCCGGCGACGCACCTCGGCGGGTGGATCTTCGTCGTCCAGATGGCGGCGGCCCAGTTCTTCATGACCGGCATCGTCTCCACGCGCGCCGCGTTGTGGAAAGCCAACTATCCCCAGTGGGTCCGTGCCCGCCTTGCCGCCCGCGTGCAGATCCTGCGTACCCTCACGCAACTCGGTACGCTCGGTGTCGGCGCCGCCGTGCTCAACAGCACACCCGGCTCCTACCGCTGGCTCTATCCCGCCGTCGCGCTCGTCGGCGCCGTTTCGTTGCTCATGCTGCGCGGCATGCGCGTGCGCGGCGAACGTGGCATGCTCGCCCGCATCCATCGCGGGGAGGGCACCGGGCTCGTCGAGCCGCTGCAGTTCTGGGCGGTGCTGTCGCCACGCCGCGTCCTCGCGGGCGCCGCCCGCGTCCTCCGCGCCGACGTTCCCTTCCGCAACTACTGCATCGCCCAGATGTGCGCGGGCACCGCCAACCTGATGGTCCGCTCCGTCGCGGTCGTCGTTATTGCCGACCAGCTCCTCGGAGACATGCCGGCGAGCTTCTGGGTGGGGGCGGTGCTGCTCGACGTCATGCCGCGGCTGCTCACGCTCGGCAGCATGGCCCGCTTCGCCGCCTACTTCGATCGCGTCGGCGTGCTGCGCTTCCGCGTGCTCCACGGCGTGGGCTGGTTTCTGACGCTCGTCTTCGGCATGTTCGGCGCGTGGGCGACCGCCCGCGGTGCGACCACCCAGCCGGCCCTGTTTCTGCTCGGCATGGCCAGTTTCACCGCCTATGCCATGGTCCGCGGCATCTGCTACGGCGGAGGCAACATCGCGTGGAACCTCGGCCACCTGCACTTCGCCCACCCGCAGGACGCCGAGGTCTACATGGGAATTCATGTTTCCCTTACCGGGTTGCGCGGACTGATCCTGCCCAGCGTGGGCATGTTGCTCTGGCACGGTGTTGGCGACTGGTCCGGACTGGGCTGGAGCGTCTGGGCTGTGGCCGCCTTCTTCGCAGCGCTCGCCACGCTGCTTTACGCGTGGCTGGCCCGGGCCGACGCCCAGCAGCAAACGGGTGACAAAGCGTCCGAAACACTCGACACGCCGGCCCGCCGCGATTCCGATTGATCGGCGGAACCGGTGTGATAGACTCTTCATTGCAGCCGACGCGGGGCTGTTACAGGAGACATCCCATGGCGACCAAGGACGATCCGGGCATCATCGAGCGCGTTCGCGCCGAGCACAACCGTCTTCGCGAGATCAAGGCAGCCCTGCTCGCCGCGCTCGATCGCGCTCCCGACGACGATCCCGCCGCCTGGCTCGACGATCTCATCAAGAAGTTCGAGCACTACCGCGCCCACCTGATCCACCGCGTGGCCCTCACCGAGATCGGCGGCTTCCTCCAGGTCGTGCTCGAGCGGCGGCCGACGCTGTCCAAGCAGGTCGACCACCTCAAGCAGTCGCACGCCGAGATGATCGAGATGGCCGGCGGCACGATGAAGGAGCTGCGCGAACTCGACCGGCGTCATCCCGACTCGGTCCGCCAGGCGGGCCTGCTCGTGAAGATGGCCCTCTCCGAGGTGAAGTACCACGAGGAGGCCGAGCAGTTGCTCGTCAGCTTCGTCTTCACCCAGGAAACCGGCGTCGGCGACTGAGCCCGCCCATTCGATCCGCGGCGCCCGATCCGTTCGTAGCGCCCGATCAGAGGCGCGAGCGCCAGCGAGCGGGCTGCAACACGGGCTATCAGTCTACGGCAGGGCGGTTCCGCTGTGCGGTTGCATGTGGACGCCGCGTCAACTTCAGCCTATCCCGTCCAGCGATCGCACCACGCGTCCACCCTGCATCACGAACATCAGGCGCATCTCGTCCAGCGCATGCTCAATTGCGTTCTTCCATGTTGTTCCGTGGGGAATCGCCAGCGCCGCCAGGTCGGCGCGATACCCCCCTCCCAGGATTCCCCCAATTGGCCGCGCGCGAGATAGGACCAGACCTTCGACCGCCACCGTCCCTTCGATCGTCGCCATGTCCAGGAGCGCCGTGGGCTCGATGTCGGGCCGTACGTCCCGCAGAAACCGCAACTCCTCCAGCATGCTCAGCGACGGATTCGACGCCAGGCTGTCCGTACCCAAGCACACGCGGATCTTGCGCGCCTGCAGTTCCGCGACCGGATGCCGCGGATGCCCGAACGCCGCGTGCGTCCGCGGACAATAGACCACCGACGACCGTGATTTTGCAATCAGCTCCATGTCCGTGTCGGAAAGGTAGTTGCAGTGCGCCAGCAGCGTCCGCGGCCCCAGCACCCCGCAGCGCTCGAGCAGTTCGATCGGGCTGCACCCGGGCACCGGCGCCCGCTCGTCCCACACGCCCGCCGCCTCCAGGAAATCACGCAGCGGCCCGCGCCCCTCGCGTGTGAACTGCAGTTCCTCCTTGCTTTCCGCCGCATGAATGCACAGCGGCAGATCCGCTGCGCGGGCCCGCTCGGCGCACGCCTTCAGGCCTTCCGGCTCGACCGTGTACGGTGCATGCGGTGAAATGCCGATTTCCAGATTCACAGCCTCCGGTGGCGGGGCGGTTGCTGCATCGAGCGCCGGCGCCAGCCGGTCACGCAGCGTGCCCAGTGCAATGACCTCTCCGAAAGAAACCACCTTCGGCCGCCGCGCCAGCGACGAAATCGCTGCCCGCGACGTCTCCGGCGATCGCGTGATGTCGCCGATGAGTGTGGTCCCGCTGTGCAGTGCCGCTGCCAGCCCGGCCTCGATCGCTTCAGCCACCTCCGGCGCATCCGGTGGCACGTCCCGCAGCCGCGGTAGCAATCGTCCGAGCCAGTCGACCAGCCCACCCTCCGGCGGGACCTTGCCGGCCAGGTGCCCCAACTCGAGATGGGCGTGCGCGTTGACCAGCCCGGGGATAAGCAGCACGTCCCCCAGGTCTGTCGTCGTCTCACCCTGGATGCGCTTGGCCGGCCCGACTTCGACGATCCCGTTCTTGTGAACGCGCACCGCCCAGTTGGGCATTGGTTGAAACTTGAGGTTGAGTACGTACGCGGCGCGCAGGATCATGTCGGGGCCGCTCGATAGGAAATCACCAACTCGCGTAATCCGGCGCAGGCATGTCGTCGCGCAGGAACTCGACGAACCGCCCGCCGTCGACGAAGCCGTGTCGCTGCAGGAACGCCAGCCCTCCGGGATTCGCCAGCGGCACCTCCGCGCACACCAGCCGCATCATCAACCGCCGCGCCAACGCGATCGCATGGTGCAGCAGGGCACTGCCCACCCCGCGCCGCCGCAATCCCGGCACAACGTAAAAGTCCGCCACCAGGCCGATGTCGCCCACCTGGAACAACGCCCCGACCCCGGCGGGCACGCCGTCCACCGTGGCCACCGCGGAATCCATGCGGTGATCGTCCAACCGCTCGACGGCTGCCGCCACCGCCGCCTCGCGCGCATCCTCCGGGAGGTACGCCATCGCGGATTCCCAGCACTGGATATACGCCGCGCGCATGGGCCGCGCCGGCAAAATCCGCACCGCCTCGTGCGCCGGTTGCTCCGGCCACGCCGTCAGCGCCACCGCCTGCACATCGTGCCGCCGAAAGCCCCGCTCGGTGAGAAACGGCTCGATCGCGGCTGGGTCCTGCGCCTCCGCCAGCGCCCAGCGCGAACAGCGTGCGTCGTGCTCGGCGAAGTGCGCCTCTGCAGCCGCGAACGCGGGGGCCAGCTCCGCCGGGTCCTCCACCATCACCTCGCGGAACTGCTGTCCCTCGCGATAGCCCGGCACGTCCTCGCACAGAAATGCGATCCCGCAGTCGAGCGTTACCTTCACGCCCATCAGCTCCAGGTACGCCTGCTTGGCCCGCAGGACGGACCCCGCCGGAGTCGGACCGCCCGGCACCACGTTGAGCGTCATGTCGATCACGATGGGACTTTCTTATGGTGGTCGGTCAGAGACTGGTAGTGGTGCGCGACGCTCAGCACCTTCCCCTCCGCAAGAGGTTTTCCCATGATCTGCAGGCCCACCGGCAAACCGCGCCCGTCGAACCCGCAGGGCACGCTCACCGCCGGAATCCCCGCGAGATTCGCCGAAATCGTGTACACGTCCGCCAGGTACATCGCCAGCGGATCGTCGGCCTTCTCGCCGAACGCGAACGCCGTTGTCGGCGTCACCGGCGAGCAGATCACATCGCACTGCTTGAACGCGTGCTCGAAGTCGCGCCGCAGCAGCGTCCGCACCTTCATCGCCCGCGCGTAGTACGCGTCGTAGTACCCGCTCGACAGCGCGTACGTGCCCAGCATGATGCGGCGCTTCACCTCCGCGCCGAATCCCTCCTCGCGCGAGGCCGAGTACATGTCGATGATGTCGTTCGCGGCCGCCCGGTGGCCGTAGTGCACGCCGTCGTAGCGGGCCAGGTTGCTCGACGCCTCCGCCGGGGCGATCAGGTAGTAGCACGCGACCCCGTAGGTCATGTGCGGCAGGTGCACGTCCACGACGTCCGCACCGTTCGCCCGGAGAATCCCAATCGCCGCGTCGACGGCTGCCCGCGTCTCGTCGCTCAGGCCCTCGCCGAAGTACTCGCGGGCGATGCCCACGCGCGTCCCCGCCAGCGGGGCGGCGAGTTCGTCCGCGTACGCCGGCACCGGCGCCTCCAGGCACGTTGTGTCCCGCGCGTCCGCCCCGGCGATCGCACCAAGCACGAGCGCCGCGTCCTCGGCGGTCCGTGCCAGCGGCCCGATCTGATCGAGGCTGCTGCCGAAGGCCACGAGCCCGTAGCGCGACACGCGTCCGTAGGTCGGCTTCAAGCCGACGACCCCGCAGAACGACGCCGGCTGACGCACCGATCCGCCCGTATCGCTTCCCAGCGCGACGGGCACCATGCCGGCTGCGACCGCGACGGCTGATCCGCCCGAACTCCCGCCCGGCACGTGCCCGCGATTCCACGGGTTCCGCGTCACGCCCAGCGCACTGTTCTCCGTGCTCGAGCCCATCGCGAACTCGTCGAGATTGGTCTTGCCGATGACGATCGCGCCGGCGGCCCGCAGCCGCTCCGCCACGTGAGCCTCGTACGGCGCGACGAACTTTTCGAGGATCCGCGACCCGCACGTCGTCGGCGTGCCCGCTACGCAGATGTTGTCCTTCACCGCCACCGGCACGCCCGCCAGCGGCAGATCCGTCTCGCCTTTCGCCACCCGTTGATCGACCGCGTCCGCCCGACGCTGCGCGCCCTCGCGATCGACCCACAGGAACGCTCCGAGCTCGCCATCGAGTTGCTCGATGCGCTCCAGGCAGGCGCGGACAGCCTCCCCGGCGGGCTGCTTGCCCTCCCGAACCCTCGCGGCGATCTCGGTTGCGGTTTGCATGGTGGCCATGGGTGGCGGTCGTTGGGGCTACACGGTGTCCTGGTCGAGCACCTTGGGAACCCGGAAAAACTCGTTCTGCTTCTGCGGCGCATTCGCCATCGCCATCGCCGCGCCCGGCGACGGCTGAACCACGTCGTCGCGAAACACGTTGTGCGCGCCCACCGCGTGCGCGGTCGGCTCGACGTGGGTCACGTCCACCTCGCGGAGCTTCTCGACGTACCCGATGATGGCCGCCAGCTCGCGAGTGAACCGCTCGACCTCGGCGTCGCTCAGCTTGAGCCGCGCCAGCGTCGCGATGTGCCGTACTTCCTCGGTTGTGACCGCGTCCGCCATCGTGTCGGATCCCGTAGGTGAGCCAGCCGGCGGGTGACAAAAAAAAGAGGCTGCCAAGCAGCCTCGTTTATAGGTCGAATTGTCGCGCTTGGCCAGAGCGGGTCACTCAGCCGCAGCGGTTTGCGGCGCTTTGTCCGCACCCTGCCAGTTGCGCTTCGGTGGCTTCACCAGCAGGCCCATGCGGATCGCCTTCGCGGAGATCTTGATCCGGCATACGCGGCCGTCCACCACCGCCCGCACGCGCTGAATGTTCGCCTTCACCTTGCGCCGCGTGATGCCCGTGGTCTTCACACCCACGCCGCCCAGGTACTTGGCCTTTCCGCGCCGGGCGATCTTCCGCCCCGTCCGCGTCTTCTTGCCCAGAAAATAGCATTCACGAGCCATGGCAGTCTTCTCCGCATATCGCGCCTGGCGGGGCGGATTTCCGCACGCCGCCGAGCAAACCGTCGAATTCTCCCAGTATAGGCACATTTTCAGGTCCTGCAAGCGGCTGAGGTGACCCACTCGCAGGCACCCGCACGGCTGCTCAGGAACCCGCCATGCCGCTCCCCAGGCCGCTCGCCCCGATTTCGCAATCATTTGCCACCACCGGCGTTATGATGGCAGGACGGCGATGATCGACGACCACCAGCTCAGCGAGCTCATCGGGCGGGCCCGGGACCGGGACCCAGCCGCCTACGACCGCATCATCGATGCGTACGGCCCGCGTCTGCACGGCTACCTCTACCGCCTGACCGGCTCGCGCGAGGACGCCGAGGATCTCCTCCAGGAGGTGTTCCTCCGCGTTGTGCGGACCATCGACGACTACAACCACGACGGCCGCTTCTCCGCCTGGATGTTCCGCATCGCCACGAATCTCGTCCGCGACCGGGCCCGCCGGGCCGGCCGGGCCCCTCGGATCGCCCGCCTTTCGGGGGGTTCATCCGACGACGACCGCGACGCGGTGAGCTGGCTGCCCGCCACCGGCGACGACGAGGCCCCGGACGCCCCCATGATCCTGGCGGAGGATGTGGACGCCATGCAGCAGGCCCTGACCCGCCTCTCCGAGCCGGAACGCGAGGTCATCATGATGCGGCACTTCGGCGACCTGACCTTCGCCGAGATATCGGACGCCATGGGCACGCCGCTGGGCACGACGCTCGCCCGCGGGCATCGGGCCCTGGCCAAATTAAGGACCTGGCTGGGGGCGGCGGACGCCGAGTCGGCCTCGCCAGCCACCTGAAAGGCTAAAATGAGCCCAGTCGGGCTGAAAACGGGCAATCGAATCTGTGTCCGAGCGTTGTACACCGTAGAGCCATGAACGCCGAGCAACACGACAACCTGATGCGCGCGATCGAACGCGACGAGGCCTGGCTGGCGGACGCGATGGGGCGCTACCCCACGCCGGCGCCGATCAGCCTCGATGCCGCCAAGTCGCGCGTCCGCACGGAACTGCAGGTTGCGACGCTGCTCGATGCCGGCCTCCCGTCCGCCACGGCGGCGGTCCAGTCGGCCAAGGCAGCCGTGTGGGGCGAGCTGCTGCGGGCGGCTGCCCGCCCGGATGTGGGAGCGGCCCGGCCGGCGCCCCGCGCGGCCGGTTGGTGGTGGCGCCACCGTATCGCGCTGGGCACCCTGGCGGCAGCCGCTGCGATCGCACTTTTGGTTTTACCTATGGTGACGTCAACGCCGGATACCAGCGGCGGTACGACCGTCGCCACGTCGGAACCGCCCGCCCAGCTCGGTATCGACGACTACAGCGCGGCCCTGGCCCTGCCCGCTACCGACGATTTCGACTCCGAAGTGGCTGACGTCGCCTCGGATCTCGATGAACTGTACGAGTCGTTCACCCTGGTGGACGACACGGGGCTCGACTCGGAATTCGATGATCTGGATTCGGAGCTGGATTCGCTGATGCAGGAGTTCAGCAGCTAGCCAATATTCATCGCCCGGATGCGGGAAGGGCACGCCGGGCTGATGTATAGAGGGACGACAGACATGGTGGTCACTGACTGGACGACAGGCAAGAGCCGCAAATCGATAGGGGGCTGGGCAGGGCTGTTGGCTGCCGCGCTGCTTCTTTCCGCGCTGCCCGCAGCCGCATTCGCCGCGGAGCAACCCCCAACCGCCGACCCCGTCGCGGACGAGCCGCCGCCTCCGCCGGATGACGCGCTTGGGCCGCCCGGCCGAGGCATGGATCGCCACCGCGGCCCGCGGGCCGGCGTCATGCTCTGGCGGCGGATGACGGATGACGAGCGCACCGCGCTCAAGCAGTTCATCGCCGACGAGTACCCCGAGATGTACGACCGCCTGCTGGAAACGCAGGCGAACGATGACGACATGTTCGAGCGGTGGATCGGCCGCATCCTGCCCGACATGATCCACATGAAGGAACTCAAGGACCGCGACCCGCAGTTGTTCCAGGTCCGCAAGTCCGAGCAGCAGACGGAGATGGAGCTGCGCCGCCTCGCCCGCCGTTACCGCTTCGCCACCACGGACGAGGACCGCGCCGCCCTGGCTGAGCAGATCCGACCGCTCGTGGGAAAGCAGTTCGACATCCGGCAAAGGCGCATGGGGGAGGAGATCGATCGCCTCGAACAGCGCGTCGGGCAACTCCGCGCCCGCCTTCAGAAGCAGGCGGACGATCGCGACGCCGAGATCGAGAAGATGTACCAGCGGATCCTCGAGGGCAACCTCGGCCCGCCGGACGATGAAGACGGCGAGCCGGGCCGCCACGAGCGCCTCCGCCGCGGCCGCCGGGGCAACGGCCCGCCGCGCGACGGCCGCCCGGTCCCCGAGCCCGAAGGCCAGCAGTAGCCGAGCGCCATCAGAACCCCCCACGCCAGTGGGGGGCCGGGCTGCACGGCCCACCACGTCCGCGCTACAACGCCAAGCAACTGAGGCCAATCAGAACCCCCCACGCAAGTGGGGGGCCGAGCTGCGCGGCCCACCACATCCGCGCCACAACGCCAAGCAACTGCGGCCAATCAGAACCCCCCACGCAAGTGGGGGACCGGGCTGACCGACCGCAAGGCCGCGTCAGCCCCCCGCACCAACGCGCCATCCCCCATCCGCCCCCGCGGCACCCGCGCAGGTTTGACCGAACGCCCGCGATCCGCGAAAATCCAGGGTTTCCCGAGTAATCCAGGCGGTTGCACCGCCTTTCGCCCAGGCTTGAGGCCCTGCACCCATGTTCGACTCACTCACCCAACGCTTCAACAACGTCTTCCGCGGACTCCGCGGCCGCGGCAAGATCACCGAGGACAACGTCCGCGAGGCCATGCGCGAGGTTCGCACCGCGCTGCTCGAGGCCGACGTCAACATCAACGTCGCCAAGGAGTTCTGCGACGACGTCCAGCAGAAGGCCATCGGCGCCGAGGTGATCAACACCCTCAAGCCCGACCAGGTCATCATCAAGATCGTCCACGACGAACTGGTCCGCCTGATGGGGCCGGTCGACCCGCGCATCCCCTTCGTCGCCGGCGAACCCACCGTGCTCATGCTCGCCGGTCTCCAGGGCTCCGGCAAAACCACCACCTGCGGCAAGCTCGCCCGCATGATCCTGCAGCGCGCCAAGCGCCCGCTGCTCGTGGCGGCTGACCTCAAGCGCCCCGCGGCCATCGACCAGCTCGAGGTCCTCGGCGAGCAGGTCGGCGTCCCGGTCTACACCGAACGCGACCACCAGAACGCCGTCAAGGTCTGCCGCAACGGCATCGCCCACGCGCGCAAGACCGATCGCGACGTGGTCATCCTCGATACCGCCGGTCGGCTCGCCATCGACGAGGAGTTGATGAGCGAGCTGCACAAGATCGAGCAGACCTGCACGCCGCACCAGATCTACCTCGTGCTCGACGCCATGACCGGCCAGGACGCCGTCGCCACCGCGAAGGCGTTCAACGACCGGCTCGAACTCGACGGGTGCATCCTCACCAAGCTGGACAGCGACACCCGCGGCGGCGCCGCGCTCTCGCTCAAGAAGGTCACGGGCAAGCCCATCAAGTTCGTCGGTATGGGCGAGAAGCTCGAGGCGCTCGAGCCGTTCCACCCCGACCGCGTCGCGGGCAGCATCCTGGGCATGGGCGACATGCTCACCCTGGTGGAAAAAGCCCAGGAGCAGTACGACGCGGACGAGGCGGCCCGGCTCGAGAAGCGGATGGCCAAGGGGACGCTGACGCTCGACGACTTCCTCGCCCAGATGAAGAAGCTGCAGAAGATGGGGTCCATGAAGGACATCCTGAAGAAGCTGCCGGGCTTCGGCGGGGGTGCGGCTGCCGACATGAACGTCGACGACGGCGAGATCAAGCGCATGGAGGCGATCGTGCTGTCGATGACGCCGAAGGAGCGCAAGAATCCGGCGGTGATCGACACGTCGCGGCGTCGGCGGATTGCGCGGGGCAGCGGCACGGATCCGCAGGACGTTAGCGGGCTGGTCAAGTCGTTCGCGCAGATGCGGGACCTGATGAAGAACATGGCGGGCATGAACATGCTGCAGCGCATGAAGTTCAGCTCGCAGGTCTCGCAGATGGCCGCCGGCGGCGGCCTCCCCAATCTGCGCGCCAAGCGCGGCACCACCACCCAGCGCCGCGTCCACACCAAAGACAAGCGCAAGGCCCGCAAGAAACGGCGCTAGGTCGCCAGGTCGAAGGTCCAAGGTCGCAGCAACCCGCAGCGGGGCGTTGAGATGACGCAGGAGGGGAGGCGGGTATGCGCGTGCTGGTTGCGGACATCTGTCAATCCGGCATGTTGTATCGACCGGGATCGTTTTCGTCGACCCAACTGTTAAAACGTTCGATTGTGGCTGCAACTTCCGCTTCATCGAATCCCGAGGGAATGATCAGGCCGTTCTCCCCGTGAAACACCTGCGTAAGGGCATTCGCGGTATCAATCAGTGTACTCGTAAGGTAGCCACATTTTCGAAACACGCGATTCGGATCAGTTGGTCGATTAAGAATATCCTGAATTGCGCGGATGTATTGCCACCTGACCGAATCGTCCCGCCACTCGCGCGACTGAAGGATGTCGACAGGATCCAGGAAAAAGAACGAGTCCTTCATCCTGGACGCGTCGTTCAGGTATTCAATGACGGTCCGGACGGCGTAGGGATCGCTCTGGGCGGCGAGTAGGCCATATCCGCCCAACGCAAGCACATCGTTCGACTCCCTGATCCACGCGTTGGCCAACTGAACGTCCGATGACCGACTGACTTGAATCAGTCCGCGCAGCGCAAAAGTCCAAGGATCGAGCGGGCGAGTTGAGTCGGGTGCAGTCCCGCGCGGTAACTCACGGATCAGTGCTAGCGCGGCCTCATGTGCGCGATCACTGCCCAGCGCGGCGAGTCGACAGACCAATCGGGCGCGCGTCACCGGGCTTGTCCACTCCTCATTCGCCAGGATCAGTTCGAGGGCGTCGCGCAGTCGTTCGGCACCGAGGAGCGGTATCCGGTCGCCGTAGCCGAGGATCGTCTGGCGGGCGGTCGCATCCAATCTTGGCCAAGCGTCGAGTAGCGGCTGTGGATCAAGGACAATTCCCTGGTACTCCAGCCAGTAGTACGCCTGGAATCGAACGCTGAGGTTCTGAGCCTGCGCATGGACCATAGCGCGGGGTACGGTCATGTAGCCCGGTATCTCCAGGGAGAGAAGGAACACACGACTGGCTGGCAGCAATTCCTGAGGTGAGTCAGCAAAATCCCAGTTTAGGGCATGACGTTTGATTGCCTCGGCGACCTGCGTACCCACGCGATGTCCGATGCAACCCAGAGCGTACTCCCGTCGGTCTTCCGTCATCTGGAGAACTCTCGCGTTGGTCTCGGCATCTCCGTAGTTAAGCAGGCCGGCAGCCGCGAACGCGATCATCGGCCGGTTGTTGGATTCCAGAATAGCCATGAGTGGCTCGCGGAACTCTGGGCGCGGCCAGACCGCGGCCAGGCGCAGTGCATGCATGAAACGCTCCCGCGCGTGATCGTGCGGAAAGCGATAGGGCACCGGCCGACGAAGGCTCGCGGTCACCTGTGCGGCCAAGTGATCGAGTTCCGCCCGATGGCCAGGTGGCGGAAGGGCGGATTGGGCAAAAAACGCCGTTATCAACACGTAGAGCATATCTTCCCTTCGCAAGAACTTGCGGTGTCGAGGAACCGTGGCCGCCAAGCCCTTCCGTGCACGAAGGATGATACCGAGCCGGGCAGTGGGGGATGCGGGGTTGCGGCTAGATCTGGAAGAGACTTGGCAAAGTAGCGGCGGCGAGGCAACTCAATCATCGCCGTTCTGGAGGGGACTGAAGTTGGCAACGACCAGCCCCATCTACGCCATAGGGGTTGCTTCCGCGGTGCTTGAAATTGCCGCAATGGGGTGAGGCGCTCAGCCCAAGGCCGGTCCGACACCGGACTTTGTGCCGTAAGGCCCGCAAGAAACGGCGGTAGGGCGGCGGGTCGCCAGGTCCAAGGTCAAAGGTCAAAGGTCGAAGCACCCGTGGGGCGTGCCTCGCATGCCGCTTTCGCGTGGTATAATGGACTGGGATCGGTCGGGTGAAGGAATGATGCGGAACGCGCGTATGGCTCAGTAGAAGGAGCTTCCCATGACGCTGGGTGGTGAGTTGGCGGTCGTCGTTGAGGGGGGGCTGTTGCGTCCACAGACGAAGCTGAATTTCCCGGAGCATACCCGGCTCGTGGTTGCGATCCGGCGGGTGGAGACGACACCGGAGACGGAAACAGCGGCGCGAAAGCTGTTTGCGGATATCCGTCAATCCGGCATGGTCCGGCTCAATGGTTGGCGGCCGTCGCGGGACGAGATGCATGAACGCGGTTGACACGAACATCCTCGTCTACGCGCTGAGCGCGGACGAGGTGACCAAGAGCGCCGCGGCGGGAAAGCTACTGGAGTCGCTTTCGTCGCGGGACACTGTACTCCTCTGGCAGGTCGCGTGTGAATTCGGGGCCGTCCTGGCGAAGCTCGTCGCGCGTGGCACTGCGGACGCGCGCGTGCTCGACGCGATGCAGGGGCTGCGGGCGCGCTTTCCCTTGATCCTGCCATCACCGGACATTCTCGATAGCGGATTGCGCATTCATCGCGAGCAGCAGGTGTCGTACTGGGATGCCATGTTGCTGGCGGCTTGTGCAGAGGCCGGCGTCGATCGGCTCTACTCAGAGGATATCCCCGGTCAGCCAACGGTTGCAGGCGTTGCGGTAGTGAATCCGTTTGGGTAGCGCTGCGCGTACCGATACGGTTGACTCGCGATGACACTGATCCCTAAGAGGACCTTAGAAGAGACCAGTGTTACTCGGTGCTGGGCGTCCGCAGCCTGGGCATTCGTCGTGGGTCGTGTTCTTCGACCCAGCCGTTGAATTGGCGGATGGTTCTTGCGACCTCGATTTGATTTGTACCCGACGGTATCATCACGCCGTTGTCGCCGTGATACACTTGAGTCATTGCATTCGCCGTATCTATGAGTGCGCTAGTCGGATAGCCACATTTGTAGTTTCTCCGGCCCGGGTCGTCGGGCCGGTTGAGCATTCCTTGGATCGCGCGGATGTAGCGCCAGTGCACTTCATTGTCCGGCCATTCTCTCGAAGCCAATATGTCGATAGGGTTGACCAACGTGAGGATTGGCCTGGGTTCTGACGAATCCTCCATGTAGGCGATTACGGTTTCAACGGCGCGCTCGTCGTCCATTGCGGCGAGCATCCCAAAACCCCCGTGCCGAAGCGGCTCGAACGAGCCGGCGATCCACCCGTAGGCCAGCTCGGCGTCCGCCGGCTGGCTGACACGAATGAGACCCCGCAGTGCGTAGGACCACTGATTGAGAAAGCTACGCTCTACGGGCACGGGTGCGTGTGGCCACTGGGTCAGGAGCGCAACGGCTGCGTCGTGTGCGTGATCGCTGCTCAGCCATGCCAGTCGGTGGACCAGCAGAGCGCTGGCTTTCGGCCCTTTCGGAGGATCACTCTCCAGCACGTGCTCGAGTGCACGGCGCAGACTTTCCGCACCGATGCTCGGCGCTTCATCAGAATAGCCGATCGACTGCTCACGCTCGGCATCAGTCATCTGAGGCCACGCCTCGAGGAGCGGTTGAACATCGAGCACGATGCCGAATCGCATCAGCCAGACGAATGCCTGTAATCGAATGGTCAGCTCATCGTCCCTGAGCGCCGCTATTGCGCGCGGGACCGTCATGATGCCCGGTGCATCGGCAGGTGAGCTCTTCGTGTTCTCTTCCGGGAGCAGCCGACCCGCCACTATCGGAAACTCGAACCCCTCTGTATGACGCTTGATCGCCCGAGCGACGGAGTCACCCACTCTCTCGCCAAGGCAGCCAGCGAAAAAAAGCCGGTCATCATCTGTCATTTGTGCGACCTTGGCGCTGATGGCAGGATCGTCGTAGTTGAGCAGGCCGATGGCCGCCGTGCCAATCTTCGGCAGATCGTCCGATGCGAGGATAGCAAGTAGCGGCTCACGAGATTCTGGACGGGGCCAGACCGTCGCAAGTCTCAAAGCGTAGCCGAAGCGCTCTGCCTGTTTGTCTTCGTGGAATCGATACTCAACTGGGTTCCGCAGATCTGTGGCCACTCGTGCTGCCAGTTGATCGAGTTCGACTTGACGAACCGCGGTGAGAGCTGCAGGCGGCTGTGCACAGATCAGGGCCAGTAACAAGATGGACATGTCATGCTCCTGTGTCAGTCCTCGCACTCAACGATGGGTCGTTGCGAAGCCTAGCGACGGCGACCAGAGATTATACCCCAAAGGCGCGTTGGTGGAGGCGGGGCACTCGCAGGGTGCACATGAGCTGGTTTCAGTGCGCTCTCGCTATGGATTAGCTAAATGCGAGAACCTGTTCCAGAGAAAGCAATGGGCACTTGATGGAGGGGTTGCCAGTATGTCTTCCAGCCGTCGTTCTGCACTTGGGCGTTGCGCGGTACTTGACGGACGAGCAGCCAGATCCCCAGGAAATCGCCCGTGCAGGCCGACAGGTGGATGAGGCAGAGCGCCGTGGCGAAAGCGCGCCACGTGGGCGCTGCCCAGATCATCGGGGGAAGCAGCATGGCGGTCAGCACGACGGCTGGCGTCGCCAGCACCAGGAGAAATCGATTCCGGGACATCGGCCCCTCGTAGCTGGCATAGAACGTCAGCCGGCTCGGCCACAAGCCCAGGCACACACGCGGCGACCACAATCCGCCCGGGTAGCAAAGCGCGTGCACCACCTCGTGGATCACGATGATCGCGGTCAATGCCGCCACGAACTCGAAAAGTAGCGCCGGGGCAAACCGCGCCGCTTCGACCAGACGCGGCAAGAGCAGCAGACCCGGCGCGAGGATGGGCACCGATAGCAGCAGCGCGTAAGCGAGAAAGCGGTCGGGCGTCGGCTCGCGCAGCGGCTCCCAGCCCGGTTCCTGCGGGTCAAACGTCCGGCTTCCGGGCACCGGGCCGACAACCAGCTTCATGGCATGGTCTCGTGGGCGGTATGAAACGAAGCGATATCGCCAACGACCAGCCCATTGTACGTGATGAGGGAGAGTCGTCTCCACGGCACGTGAAATTGCCCCAATCGGGCTGAGACGCTTGGCACCGCAACACCTTCGGCGTAACGGGGCGGTGGCCGTAATTTTCTGGAATTCGAGGCATTACTTCGGCACGAGCGGCGTTGGGGGTAGTGTGAGGCCGGAGCCTATTCCGTCCGAATACTGCGCGCGGCGTGCATTCGGCTACCATCAATGCTTGGGTCACGGCGTGCGCGGATTGGATCACGCCGCGGCCACGTTCAACAAGGAGGCATCATGACACGTGACCGGCTGAGGTTTGCAGCGGCGCTTGCTGCGGCGATTTTCCTGGGCGCTTGCGCCCCGAGCGGGCAACCGGCTGGGCCCACCGGCGACGGCGACGCGACGGACATCACCGACGCGACGTTCACGTCCCGGGCGACCTCGTGCACCGCCTACGCCGGCACGTATACCGCCACCGCGACCGATCTGGAACGCGGCACGACCTTCACAGCCAGCGTGGAAATCACCGACGCCGGCGACGCCTACACATTCGTCAGCAATTCGATTCCCAACCACGATTTCAACGACGCGGGCGCTTTCGCCACGCCGGTCGCGGAAGTCACCGAGCAGTTCAGCGTGGACGCCGCGCCAACCGCGGCTGGGACGTCAACGCCGCTCTCCCTCGAATACGACAACGCGATCTTCCTGAACGGCGTGAAGCTCGACCAGTTGGCAGCCGCGTGCTACGGCGTGGGCAACGAGCCGCTCGGCCAGGAGAAGATCGGTTGCTTCGATTCGGACACGCCCTGGCGCTACGACCCGATGCACCCGGGCAACGCGTTTGGCACCGACAGCCACAACGCCCACACGCAACCGGACGGCGCGTACCACTACCATGGCGATCCGCAGGCCATGTATGAAGACTCTGCAGCGCAGGCGTCGCCCGTCATCGGCTTTGCCGCCGATGGGTTCCCGATCCACGGACCCTACTTCGACGACAACGGCACGATCCGCAAAGCCGTCTCCGGCTACACGCTGAAGAGCGGCGCTCGCGTGAGTGCACCGGGCGAGGGCGCGTTCCCCGGCGGCACCTACGACGGCACGTTCGTCGATGATTGGGAATGGACCGACGCCGGCGATCTCGACGAGTGCAACGGCATGACGGTAGACGGCGCCTATGGCTACTACGTGACCGATCAGTACCCCTGGGTCATGGCCTGTTTCCAGGGCACGCCGGATCCGTCATTCCGCAAGCAGTAGGCCGCTGAGTGCCGGCGCGCAGCGTCGCCCGCACTGCGTCTACGTGTCGGTCGGGGTTTTGTCCCAGCGGTTGCCGGACGCGTAGCCGCAGAGCCAGTTCAAGGCGAAATGGCGCTCGCGGGTGATCGATCCGACCTCGGACCACTCGTCGGCGGTGAGGTCGCGGTACGCCTTGCCGCGGGCGGGGAAGTCGCCGTCGATGCTCGCGAAGGAGCCGTCCTCCGCGCCGCGCTGCGCCGCCATGCGGATGATGTCGTCGAAGCTGTTGAGGCCGGCGGATTTCATCGCCTCGTTCGGCTCGAGCACCTCGCCGCGCTCGATCAGCTCGCGGGTGCGGCAACGCCAGTGCCAGAATTCCGCGAGGTCGCGGGCCTGGTCAATCTCCGCGGCATCACGCAGGCGGGCCTGGGCGATGAAGCCGGCTGTCTCCTGGCACGGCACCGGCTTGAGCACCTCCGGCTCCGCCAGCGAATCGTAAGGTGGCAGCTTGGGGAGAAGGCCAAGTGCCCACATGAGCGTCTGTGCTGCCTCCAGCCGCCACGTGCCGTCGATCTGTTGTTGCTCACTGAACGTCACGATCGTGGTCGCACAAAGCGCCTGCTCCTTCGGCGACAAGTAAGCCCACAGCCCTTCGGCCTTGAGCGCGCCGCACATCTCCCGGCGCGTCTCCTCAGCATCGCGCTCGAAGGCCGCGCGTTCCACAGCGTCCCAGTTCGCCATGATCTCGGCGAGCATGTCGCGCGGCGGAGCCGTCGTCGTATGGATCGTGATGTGCTTGAGAATGACCAGTCGCCGGGCGGCATCCTGCGCGGTGGGACGCGACTTTCGATTCCACGGCCACATGATGTTGCTCCTGGATGTGCGTGATCAGCCCCAGCATAGGGATCGGCACGATTCGCGGCAATGGGGTAAAGGCGGATGGGGCAGTGGGTATGTGAGAAAGTGAGAAAGTGAGAAAGTGAGCAAGTGGGAAAGTGAGAAGGTGCGACGGTGCGAAAGTGAGAAAGTGTGGCCGGTGGGGATCGGGCCTGCCCGAGCGCCACGGCGCAATGCAGCGGCTGAATCTTGGGGCCTGCGTCCGCTAATCTCGGCGCCTGCGGGCGGTTTGGCGGACTCGGTGTGTTCGGTTGCTCAGGAGGTCTTGGGCCGGTAGCATTCCCGCCTCGACAGCCTGAAAACAGCGAGGCGGGAGACGCCATGGTGGATGTGCAGGAACAACTTCGCCGCGTACTGCGCGGCAGCGACACGACCTACTCCGCGGAGGAGCTCGCCAGGAAGCTCACCCGGGCGGCGGAACGCAAGGTGCCACTCCGCGTCAAGCTGGGCATGGACCCGACCGCGCCCGACCTCACCCTTGGCCACACCGTCGTGCTCCAGAAGCTGCGCGACTTCCAGGACTGCGGCCACAAGGCGGTGCTGATCATCGGCGACTACACCGCGATGATCGGCGACCCCAGCGGCAAGTCCAAGACCCGCCCGATGCTCACGCCCGAGCAGGTCAAGATCAACGCCCACACCTACCTCGCCCAGGCCGGCAAAGTGATTGACACCAATCCCGACAAGCTCGAGATCCGCTACAACAGCGAGTGGCTGGGCCCGCTCAGCTTCGCCGATGTCGTGCGCATGGCCGCCCAGGTCACCGTCGCACGCATGCTCGAGCGCGACTCGTTCGCCAAACGCATGCAGGCGGGCACGGAGATCTTCTGCCACGAGCTGCTCTACCCCATGATGCAGGCACGCGACAGCGTCGAGATCCGCGCCGACGTCGAACTGGGCGGCACCGACCAGACCTACAACAACCTGATGGGCCGGGATTTCCAGCGAAACGCCGGCCAGGAACCGCAGGTCGTGATGGTCATGCCCCTGCTCGTCGGCACCGACGGCAAGGAGAAGATGAGCAAGTCGCTGGGCAACTACATCGCGGTCACCGATCCGCCGGGCGAGATGTTCGGCAAGGTGATGAGCGTGCCCGACGACCTGATGGCCAACTACTTCACGCTGCTGACCGCGGTCGAGGAAAGCCGGATCGCCGAGCTGTGCGACGCGAACAAGACGCACCCGCGCGACGCCAAGGTCGAACTCGGCCGGCAGATCGTCACGAAATTCCACAACAAGAGTTCCGCGGAGAAGGCGGTGGAAGAGTTCTTCCGCGTCTTCGGCGCGGGTAAGGCCGGCCTGCCGGACGACATCGCGGACGTCCACGTGCCGGCTGACCTGGTGCAGGACGGGACCATCGCGGCTGCGGACTTGGCGGTGTGCTGCGGCTTCGCGAAGTCGAAGGGCGAGGCCCGCCGGCTGATCGCGGGCAACGGCGTCCGGCTCGATGGGGAGCCGCTGTCCGATCCGCAGGGCGCCGTGGCGATCAAGAGCGGGCAGGTGGTCCAGCGTGGCAAACGCGCCAGTTCGTCCGCCTGGTGGTGGACTGATACAGTCCGGACGATCATGACGGTTCCGTTCCAACTTCCCCATGCGCGATGCGCGCGCTACGCTGGCCAGGCCGTCGTGCAGTTTGCGCACGGCGTATCCGTGGGCTACACAGCCGATGAGGTCGCGACGCTGCTGCGCGAGCCGGAACACCGCGAGATCGTCGTACCGCGTGCATCGCGTGGACGAGGTGGGGGCGGTTCGAGCTGGCGGGCGTCGAGGCCTGGCGACCGGGCGGGCTCCGAGTCGATGATCTTCGCGAGCCGCGACGCCGCGCAGGCCCGCCGCGACCTCGCGACGCCCAGCGGCTGGCGGCTGATACCCTGCTGCCGGTCGGCGTCCGGGCCGAACTCGTCGACCTGATCGATATCGATCCGCCGCACGCGGTATGTTTGCTCTACACCCAGCCGGCCAGCACAATGGTGTCGGACTGGCTGATGGCCGTCGGCTTCGCCGGTGGCGAGCGGTCATCGGCGGCCCGGAGGCGGAGCGGATCCGTGCGGGAGGCCGGCGGCGAGCTGATCGCGTCGGTGCTGCGCCCGCGCAGATCCGGCACGTGTCGCGACGCGCGACGAGGTCCTGGCCACCATCCACGAGCCACTGCAACGCCAAGGAGCGACAACGTGACATCCTCAATCCTTAATCCTCAATCCCTCAATCCCTTAATCCCTCAACTCCCTTACTCCCCTGTATCTAGCCATGCCTCTTCCGCTTGTTTGCCATCGTGGGCCGGCCGAACGTCGGCAAGAGTTCGATCCTCAACTGGATTGCGCGCGCCGGCAGATCAGCATCGTGGAGGCGACGCCGGGCGTGACCCGCGATCGCGTGACCGCGGTGTGCGAGGTCGGCGAGGAGCAGTTCTACGAGCTGGTGGATACGGGCGGTTACGGCATCGTGGACAGCGACAACCTGACTGCGCACGTGGAGCGGCAGATCCGCTACGCGATCGAGCGGGCGTTGCTGATTCTCTTCGTGGTGGATGCGAAGGACGGCATCGTCCTGCTGGATCAGGAGGCGCGGCTGCTGCGGCCGTACCACGACTGCGTGGTGCTGGTCGCGAACAAGACGGACGATCCGCTGGAAGAGCCGCTCACCGCGGAGTTCATGCGGCTGGGTACAGGGCGCCGCTGGCGGTTTCTGCAATTCACCGCTCCGGACGTTCGACATCGAGGAGGCGATCGTCGCGCGCATCGGTGACCTGCCCAAGGAGGTGCCGGTCGACCTGGTGATGAAGGTCGCGGTGATCGGCCGGCAGAACACGGGCAAGAGCACGTTCATCAACGCGCTGGCCGGCGAGGAGCACATGATCGTCAGCGAGGTGGCGGGTACGACGCGCGACGCCGTGGACCTGCACTTCGAGCAGGACGGGCGAAGCTTCATCGCGATCGACACCGCCGGCGTGAAGACCAAGAGCAAGTGGTCGGCGTCGATCGAATACTACGGCTACACGCGGGTGATCCAGTCGATCACGCGGGCGGACGTGTGCGTCCTCTTCATCGACTCGACGGAGGCGATCACCTCGGCGGACAAGAAGCTCGCGGGCTGCGTCGCCCAGGAGTTCACGCCTTGCGTGCTGGTGGTCAACAAGTGGGATCTGGCGAAGGATGCAGCCGCCACGGATGACTACGGGGAATACCTCACCAAGACGCTGCCCGAGCTGGATTACGCACCCATCGTGTTCACGTCCGCGCGGGACAACCACAACACGGACGCGGTGATCGACACGGCGTGGGCGCTGTTCAAGCAGGCCCGCGAGCGCGTCGGGACCGGCCAGTTGAACCGGGCGCTCGCGGAGGCGCTCGAGGGACGCGGCCCGTCGCCGAAGCGCGGTCATCGTCCGCCGGAGTTCTACTACGCGACGCAGGTGGGCACGGCGCCGCCGACGATCGTGCTTTTCGTGAACGATCCGGGCGCGATCAAGGAGGACTACCGCCGCTACCTGCTCAACCGCATGCAGGAGCACCTGCCCTTCGCGGAAGTGCCGATCCGCCTGATGTTCCGCGCCCGGCGGGGACGCTCCGAGCACGCGCCGTCCAGCCGGGACTGACGCGGTTGGACGCCGCGGTGCCGTAGCCTAAAATGTCGGGACATTCCACGCCGATACGCTGACTCACTTGCAAAGGAGGCCCGCCATGGCGCTCGACATCACCTACCTCGGACACTCGGCCATGCTGCTGAGCGACGGCAAGCACAGGCTGATCATCGATCCTTTCCTGACGGGCAATCCCAAGGCGGCGATGAAGGCCGCCGACGTCAAGTGCGATTACATCGCGCTCACCCACGGACACGAGGATCACGTCGGCGACACGGTGGCGATCGCGAAGGCCAACAACGCGACGGTCGTGGCGGCGTTCGAGATCACGACGTATCTCGGGGAGCAGGGGATCAAGAAGCTCGAGCCGGGCAACCCGGGGGGCAGGATCAACACACCGTTCGGGTGGATCGCGTTCACGCAGGCGTTCCACTCGTCGAGTTACCAGGGGCGGTACATGGGCATGCCCTGCGGGCTCGTCGCGCACCTGGGGGAGCGGACGCTCTACCACTGCGGGGACACCACGCTGTTCGGCGACATGAAGCTCATTGGGGATATCTACAAGCCGGACGTCGCGTGCATTCCGATCGGGGATCGTTTCACCATGGGGCCGGAGCTGGCCACCAAGGCCGCGGAGCTGATCGGCGCGAAGGTGGCGATTCCGATTCACTACAACACGTGGCCGCCGATCGAGGTGGACGTGAAGCGTTTCGCGCCGACGGCAATCACCGTGAAGGCGTTGCCGCCGGGCGAGACGTATCACGTGGGTTAGCTGCGTCGTCGTGCGCGACAAATCTCCTGCCGGCGTTTGACAATCGAGCTAATATGTTCTACATTGTAGGGCATAGGGACGGAATATGGCCAAGAACGACTTGTTGGGCGTGTTCGAGCAGCTCGTGCTGCTGGCGCTGGTGCAGCTTGACGACCAGGGCTACGGCGTCTCCGTGTGCCGCGCGGTGGAGGAGCGGACCGGGCGCAAGGTGACGCTGGGCGCGGTGTACGCCACGCTCGACCGCCTGGAACGCAAAGGCTACGTACGTTCGCGCGTCGGCGAACCGACGGCGGAGCGCGGAGGACGGGCCAAGCGGTTGTTTCGGGTCGAAGCGGCAGGGCTCAAGTCGCTAAGGCACTCGCTGGAGACGGTGGAACGGATGCGCGCCGGCATGGCGCTGGGGCGGCTGCGCCCGGAGGGCGCGTGATGCCGGCTCCCCGCTGCTGGTCGGATCGCGTCGCCGGGGCGTTGCTCGCGCTGGTGACCGCGCGGCGGCACCGGGAGACGTTCTGGGGTGACCTCGTGGAGGCGTCGGCATTGTGTTTGCCCAATGCGGCGGAGCGGGCCCGCAGCCGGTGGCGTCTGCGGCAGGTCATGCGGTCCGCGCCCAGCATGATGCTGAACCGGATGGAGACGGAGGTCACGATGCGCACGCGAATTGTCATGGTGGTGGCGCTGGCCATCGGGGCGTTTCTGGCCTACGTGGACAGTCGGCCGACGTGGGACGACACGGGCGTCGAGGTGCTGGCGCTCGTCGTATGTTCCGGCATTCTCGCGGCGATCGCGCCGCGGCGTCCGTGGCTGATCGCGCTGGCCGTCGGCGGCCTGATGCCGCTGCAGTCGATCGTGATGCGTCACTCGTTCGCTCCGCTGGTCGCGATCGGGTTCGCACTGGTCGGAGCATACATCGGGGCTGGTATCGTGCGTGCCGTTCGCAGTCTGACTCGCGCCGGTCATCCCGGCTGATGCGTGGCCTGGGGTAATTCCCCCAGCGGCGAAAGCGGAGCCGCTCCGACAACATTTCCTCAAGGCAAGCTGTAATTCTCCTCTCGATCGCCGCCTGACGGCAAACTCTCGTTTTATTGGTCCGCCTTCGGCTCGCTTGTGGTTGCGGCTCTGTTCGTCGTCCGCTCCCTTACGGTCGCGGCTCTGATTGCCTGCCGTCTGAATGACACCCCCGTCATGCAAAGTCGGGTAAACGCCCGATTGGCAATGGAAAACTTTCGCCGCACCGTATCGGTGGCGGTGCGCGGTCGGGCGTGCGCCGGGAGATCGGGACGTGGATCGTCTCACCCATCAATTCTGTGGCGTACGGGAGAAGATGCTCATGGCGAGGTTGGAGCGGTCGCCGGCTGCAGGCCGGCAGAGCTGGACTATTGGGATTGGCATTGTAGCAATCTGCCTGGCTGCGTCCGCGGTGCAGGCGTTTCCGTCGTGGATCGGCGTGTACGGCGCGTACGTGCGGCACACGACGGCGAACCCGGGTACCTACACGGTCCTGATGAACCAGAGCTACGTGGGCCTGCACGCCGAGGTAGGCGTGCGCGTGAACGGCGGGTCGTGGACGACGCACGCGATGACCTACGCGGGCGACGTCGGCAGCGACTCGCGCTGGACCTACACGCCGTCGTCGAGCTACGCGCCGGGCAGCACCGTGAACTTCTACTTCCACGGGTACGACGACTGGGGCGGCAACATCTACGACAACATCGGCGGCAGCAACTACACGTTCACCGCCGCCCTGGTGCCTTCGGCACGCAGCGGCCTGGGCGCGATCAAGTACACGGGCGGCGCGGCGTTCCGCGTCTGGGCCCCCAACGCCACGAGCGTCAGCGTCGCCGGCGACTTCAACAGTTGGAGCACGACGGCGAACCCGCTGGCCGCCGATCCCAGCGGCGGAACCTGGTCGGTGGACGTGGACGGCGTGGCGTACGACGACGAGTACCAGTTCGTGATCAACGGCAGCCTCTGGCGCATCGACCCCCACGCGACGCGCGTGACGAACTCCGTCGGCAACGGCATCGTCTACGACGGCAGCTACACCTTCGGATCGTTCACGACGCCGGGCTGGCACGACATGGTCATCTACGAGATGCACGTGGGCACGTTCAACGACACCGCCGGCGGCAACCCCGGCACCTGGCAGACGGCGATCAGCAAGCTGGATCACCTGCAGGGCCTGGGTGTGTCGGCCGTGGAGGTGATGCCGGTCGCGGAGTTCGCGGGCGACTTCTCGTGGGGCTACAACCCGGCGCACCCGTTCGCGCCGGAGAGCATCTACGGCAGCCCGGACGACATGCGGGACTTCGTCGATGAGTGCCACCAGCGCGGGATCGCGGTGATCGTCGATGTGGTGTACAACCACCTCGGGCCGAGCGATCTGGACCTGTGGCAGTTCGACGGCTGGTCGACCAGCGGCATGGGCGGGATCTACTTCTTCCAGGACTGGCGCGCGAGCACCCCGTGGGGCGACACCCGGCCCGATTACGGGCGGTCGGAGGTCCGGAGCTACCTCAAGGACAACGCGCTCTACTGGCTGGACTCGTTCAACCTCGACGGCCTGCGCTGGGACTCGACGGTCAACATCCGCACCCAGAACAACGGCGGCGGGGGCGACATCGGCGACGGCTGGTCGCTCATGCAGTGGATCAACAACGAGATCGACAGCGCCTCGGGCTGGAAGATCTCGATCGCCGAGGACCTGCAGAACAACGACTGGATGACCAAGACGACCGGCGCCGGCGGCGCGGGCTTCGACTCGCAGTGGGACGCGGCGTTCGTGCACCCGATCCGCGACGCGATCATCGCCTCGAGCGACAGCGGCCGCGACATGTGGGCCGTCAAGGATGCGATCGTGAGGATCGACAACGGCGACCGTCTGAAGCGGGTCGTCTACACCGAGAGCCACGACGAGGTGGCCAACGGCCACTCGCGCGTGCCCGAGGAGATCTGGCCCGGCAACGCGGCGAGCTGGTATTCGAAGAAGCGGTCCACGCTGGGCGCCGGGATCGTCTTCACCTCGCCGGGCATCCCGATGATGTTCCAGGGGCAGGAGTTCCTCGAGGACGGGTACTTCGCAGACACCGATCCCCTCGACTGGGCCAAGGCGACGACCTACGCCGGCATCACCGACCTCTACAGCGATCTGATCGCCCTGCGCCGCAACACCGCCGGCCACACGGCGGGCCTCAAGGGCAACAATGTCAACGCCCACCATGTCAACAACACCAACAAGGTGATCGCGTTCCATCGTTGGTCCAGCGGCGGGGCCGGCGATGATGTCATCGTCGTCGCGAACTTCTCCGGCTCAGGCTTCTCGAGCTACAACATCGGGTTCCCGCGGAGCGGCACCTGGAAGGTGCGGTTCAACTCCGACTGGAACGGGTACGACAGCTCGTTCGGCAATTACAATTCGTACAACACGACCGCGGTCAGCGGTGCCAAGGACGGCATGAGCTACAACGCCAACATCGGCATCGGACCGTATACCGTCATCGTCCTGTCGCAGGATTGATGCCGGCGCGGTTGCCACAACGTTTCCACACCTCGGTGGGCGACCCGGCTTTGCGGCGGGTCGCCCGCTTTGCTGCGCGGGCGGAGGCCCTTGCAGCCGGGGGCATTCTGCACGATATCAACGTGCATGCCGCGGATCGGACGCGAAATCGAGCAGGACCGGGGGATCACGCGCAACGTGCACTGCGCAGAGTGCGGCTACAACCTGCGCACGCGACCCGTCGTGGGGCGCTGCCCGGAGTGCGGGGGCCAGTACGACTCGCGGCCGCTGGGGATGCGCGGCATCCTGCAACCGCGCGACATCCGCATTCCCTTCGACAATTTCTTCCTGGGGCTCCTCACTTTGGCCGCCGGCCTCGGGATCATGTACACGGTCGTCGTGGGCCGTCAGCACCGGGCCCTGTGGGCCGCGATCCCGCTGCTGATCGTTGGCGTCATGTTCCTGTACCTGGCGGTGCGCCAGACGGCGAAACGCTCGCGATTCCGGGCGCTGATCAAGCGGGCGGAAGCCGAGTCGGACGAATGAAGCGGCGGCCGGCGCGCCTGTGATATCTCCCAAGGCCAGCGCGTCTTGCGTCGGTAGGGGGGTTCGCGTAGAACCCGGACATGTCGGTGCGGTGGATCATTGGTCGCGCCGGGACCGGGAAGACCCATCACTGTCTGGCGGCGATCCAGGAAGAACTGCAGCGCAGTCCGGTGGACGGGCCGCGGCTGGTATTGCTCGTGCCCGAGCAGGCGAGCCTGCAAATGGAGCGGGCGCTGCTGGGCGGCGCGGTGCGGGCGACGGCGCGCGCGGAGGTGCTGAGCTTTCGGCGGCTCGCGCTGCGCGTGCTGGCGGCGGGCGGTGCGGTCGAGCATCGGGCGTTGTCGCCGGCTGCGCGGGCGATGGTGCTGCGCCGGCTCGTGGGCAAGCTCGCGGGCGACTTGCGCTATTACCGCCGGGTCGAGCGCCTGACCGGGTTCTTCGACCGGCTGGGCCGGACCATCGCGGAGTTCATCGAGGAGGACGTCGCGCCGGGTGATCTGCGGGTATCGGCGGCGGATGACGACGACGCGGGCCAGGGGGACAAGCTGGCGGATCTCGCGGCGATTTACTCGGCGTACCTCGAGTACCTCGAGGGCGGCTGGCTCGATCCATCGCAGTATCTGCAGCTCGCGCGGGAGGCGCTGCCGCGCTGCACCGACTTCGACGGCGCACACTTCTGGGTCGATGGCTTTGCGGGATTTACCGGGCAGGAAGTGGGGCTGCTGACCGACCTGGCGGCGCGCGCCGGGCAGGTGGAGTTGACGCTCCTGGTGGATCCCGCCGATTTCACCCTGGCCGATGGGGCCGGCGACGTCGAGCCGACCAATCTCTTCGCGCGTCCGCTGCGCAACTACCTGCGACTGAGGAGCCGGCTCATCGAGGCCGGGTGCAGCGTCGACGCGCCCGCACTTCTCGAGCCTGCGGTGCCGCCGCGTTATGCCGCGAGCCGGCAACTGGCTGAGCTCGAGGCCAACTTCGGTAAGGAAGTCCCAACCACGAGTGCGTCGGCATCGAACCCCAAGGTTCCGGACGTGTGTTTCGTCGAAACGCCCGATCGGCGCACGGAGGTCGAATTCGCCGTCGCACAGGTGCGCAAGCTCGTGCGCCGCGCCGAGGCGCCGCTGCGCTACCGCGACGTCGCGATCGTGTGTCGCGATCTGACGGCGTACCACGATCTGCTCACGGCGGCGCTCGGCGAACGGGATATCCCGTACTTCATCGATCGGCGCCGATCGCTCGCGCATCATCCACTGGTCGAGTTACTGCGCGGGGCGGCTGCGGTGGCCGCGAGCGGCGCGGGGCTCGAGCCGATGCGGCTCGTGCTCAAGACCGACCTCCTCGGGCTCGCGGCGGCGGATGCGGACGCTCTGGAAAACTACATCCTCGCGTACGGCCTGGCCGGCCCCGCCGCGTGGACGGGCAGCGATTGGACCTATTCGGCGAGGGAGCGGCGGCACGACGAGCTGGATTCGCACGACGCCGCGCGGGTCGCAAGAGTCAACACGTCGCGGCGGCGCGTCGTCGAGGTCCTGGGTCCGTTCTGCGGCGCGGCGGACGCGCGCACGGGTGCGGACTGGGCCGACGTGTTCCGTGGCGTACTCGCCCGCGCCGACGTGGAGGCGACGATCGCCGCGTGGACGCAGCGGGCGGAGGACGACGGCGAGGTGGAGCACGCGGCGGAGCATCACCAGGCGCTCGACGCGGTCAACGCCTTCCTCGACGACCTGGGCTCCGCGCTGGGGGCGGAGGTGCTCGACCCAGCCGACCTCGCGGCGATCGTGGAGGCCGGGCTCGCCGAACTGACGCTGGGACTTATCCCGCCCACGGTGGACCAGGTGCTGGTCGGTTCGATCGAGCGCAGCCGGCACCCGGACATCCGCGTCTCGATCCTCATCGGCTTCAACGAAGGGACTTTTCCAGCGCTGGCGGCCGAAGACGTCGTGCTCAACGACGAGGATCGCACGGCCCTGGCTGCCGGGCACGTGCACGTCGGCGTAACGCGGCGGCAGCGCGTGCTCGACGAGCGGATGCTCGCCTACGTCGCGGTGACGCGGGCGAGCGCAAAGCTGCTCATCACGTGTGCGCTGGCGGACGAGGACGGCAAACCGCTGCGGCCTTCGAGCTACCTCGGCGACCTGCGGCGGGCGCTGCCGGCCATGGATGAGCGGCACATCGAGGAGCCGGCGCAAAGCGGGCAGTCGTGGCCGCTCTGGACGCCGCGGGACCTCGCGTCAGCGCTGACCCTGGAGTTCGGACGCCGCGTGGCCGGTGCAGCCGTTGACGCGGCGCGGCGGACGAAGTGGAACGACGTCTACGCGGTGGCGCGCGGCACGGACAACCTTCGCGGCGTCCTTGGTCACGCGGTGCAGGCGCTGATCTTCGAGAACCGCGCGCACCTGTCGACGGATGCGGTCGAAGCGATCACGAATTCGCCCTACACCGCCAGCGTCTCCGAGCTGGAGAGCTACGCCGCGTGTCCGTTCCAGCGGTTCGCGCGGTTCGGCCTGCGTTTGCGTCTGCGGCGCGAGGCCGACCTGAAGGCGACAGACGTCGGCACCGTGCACCACGCGATTCTCGAGGATTACCTCAACGACTGCATCGCTCGCGACGAGCGGTTCAACGATATCAGCGACGCGGACATCCTGCCGCGGCTCGAGCGGTGCGCCGAGAAGGTCGCCGGCGAGCTGCAGCGGCTGGGCGAGACGGGCAGCGCCCGCGACGCCTACCTGCTGCAGCGCAGTGCGCACGATCTGAATGCGGTCGTGCAGAGTCAGCGGCGGGTGGCTGCCGGCGGGCACTTCGTGCCGCGCGCGGCCGAGCGGAAGTACGGTTTTCCCAACGATCCGCAGAGCATGGCGCCGCTGGAGATCGCGACGCCCCGCGGGCGGCGCGTCCTCGTGCGCGGCGTGATCGACCGCATCGACCTGGCGGAGGTCGCCGGCGAACTCATCGGCGTGGTCGTGGACTACAAGCGCACGCGGGACAAGCGGCTCGATCTGACCTGGGTGTATCACGGGTTGTCGCTGCAGCTTCTGGGCTACCTCTTGGCGCTGGCGGAGCGGGGCGAGACCGTCGCCGGGCGGGCGATCATTCCGGTGGGGGCGTTCTACGTGAGCCTGCTGCGCAAGTACCGCGCGGTCGATTCGCCCGACGACGTCGCGGCGGACGCGGGTCCGGAGGAGTTCACCCCGCGTGGCATCGTGGATGCGTCGCGCCTTCCGCTGCTCGAACGCGACCTGCCCGCGAGCGGGTGGGCGAAGGTCTTCAAGGTATTTCTCAAGCAGGACGGGTCACTCGGGCACGTCGACCGCACCGACGCGGCAACCGCGGGCCAGTTCCAGGCCCTGCTGCGGCACACCCGCCGGCAACTCGGCGCGCTGGCGGACGGCGTGCTCGACGGCGACGTCGCGGTGTCACCCTACCGGCTGAGGGATTTCTCGCCGTGCCACTGGTGCGACATGCGCGCGGTGTGCCGCTTCGAATTCGGCGATCCGGGCATGCGTCACCTCGAGGCGCTCAAGCGCGGCGAGGTGCTCGACCGGGTGGAGGGCGAGGGCTGATGGCCACGATCATCTTCACCCCGGAGCAGCAGCGGGCGATCGCGACGGTCGATCGCAGTGTCCTGGTGTCGGCGGCGGCGGGCTCGGGCAAGACCGCGGTGCTCGCGCAGCGCTGCGCGCACCTGATCTGCGCCGCGCCGGACGCCCACCGCTGCGACGCCGACGGCCTGCTCGTCGTGACCTTCACCGAGGCCGCCGCGGGCGAGATGAAGGAGCGCATCAGCCGCGTGCTGCGCGAGCGCTACGCCGCGGATCCGGGCAACGCGCGCTTGCGGGCCCAACTCGCCCTGATCGACACCGCGCAGGTCTCGACGCTCCACGCGTTCTGCCTGTGGATGGTGCGCCGCTGGTTCGATCGCGTGGGCGTGGATGCAACGGCGCAGCTCCTCGACGGCGACGAGGCGCGCCTGTTGCGGCAGGAAGCGCTTGAAGCGGTCTTCGACCGGCTTTACCGCGGCGGCGACGAACTGGCCGAGCGATTCCGCCGGCTCATCGACGACTACGGCCTGGGCTACGACCGCGGCATCGGCGAGTTTGTGCTGCGGCTGGCTGCGTTCGTCGCGAGCCTGGACGAGCCGGACGCATGGCTCGCGCACGCGCGCGATACCTCGCCGCAGCGCGTCGAGGAGGTGCTGGACGAGACGCGGCGGGCCATCTGCGCGGAACTCGACCGGCAGGGCGAGCACTGCCGGCAGGTCGCGGAGATCATCACGAAGCGCTACCCAGCCGGCAAATTCTACGGCGATCTGCTGCTGAACTACGCGGAGGCCCTGCCCATCTGGCGCCAGCGCCTGGACGATCCCGAGGAGTGGGAGGACGTGCGCACCGAGATCGGGGCGCTGCAGTTCAGCACGAAGGGCTCGCCTCGGCTCAAGAAGGAAACGCCCGAGGAGATCGTCGCGGAGCGCGACTGCGCCCGCGACCTGTTCAACGAAGTCAACGAAAAGCTGCTGAAAAAGCGGCTGCAGAAGCAGCTCTGCAAGCGCGGACCGCTCGACATCGTGAACGACCTGAAGCGGACGGCGCCGTACCAGGAGACGCTCGTCGATATCACGCGGGCGTTTTTCGACGAGTACGCGACGATGAAGCGGGCGCTGGGCGTAATGGATTTCGCCGATCTCGAGCGCTACGCGTTCAACCTGCTGCGCGATGACGCCAGCGTGCGCACGACGCTGCGGCGGCGGTTCAAGCACGTGCTGGTGGACGAGTACCAGGACATCAACCCGCTGCAGGCGCACATCCTGGCAGCCGTGAGCCGCGCGGGCGATGACGGCGGCGTCGGTGGCAACCTCTTCACGGTGGGCGACGTCAAGCAGAGCATCTACCGCTTCCGCCTCGCGGAGCCGGCGATGTTCATCCAGCGCGCCGCCGACCTGCGCGCCGGCGTTGGCGGCGTCTGCATCGATCTGCAGCGGAATTATCGAAGCCATCGGGCCATCCTCGACGCGGTGAACGCGGTGTTCCGGCCGCTGATGCGCGCCGACCTCGGCGGCATCGCCTACGACGCGCACGCCGAACTGCACCCGCCGTCCGAAGAGACGCCGCGCGGCGAACGCGTCGAACTGCACGTGCTCGAGCGCGACACGGAAGCGGTGGAAGACGACGCGGACGACGACGGCGAGCAGCGCTTCGTCGATCCATCCGATCCCACGCAGTGGGGCGGCGTCGAGCGCGAGGGGCACCTCATCGGCCAGCGGATCCAGGAGCTGATGGCCGCGGGCACGCAGGTCGCCGAAGGGGACGGACAGCGTCCATTGCGCTACGGCGACATCTGCGTGCTGCTCCGCTCGACGAAGCACAGCGCCGCGCCGCTGGCGAACATGCTGCGGCAGATGGGCATTCCCACCTGGACCGACGCGGGCGCGGGGTTGTTCGACGCCCGCGAGGTGCGCGACGTGCTCGCGCTGCTCGCGGTACTGGACAACATGCAGCAGGACATCCCGCTGGCGGCCGTGCTGCGCAGCGGCATCCTCGGCGAACCGTTCAGTGCGGACGAACTAGCGCAACTCCGCGCCCACAACCGGCGCTGCGATTTTCACGAGGCCGTGCTCACCTACGCCGAGCAGGGCGCCGACGCAGCGCTGCGCACGAAGCTCAACGGCCTGCTGCGGCAGATCGAACGCCATCGCCGGGCGATGCGCGAGCAACCGCTGGCCGACGTGATCTGGTCGATCTACCGGCAGACCGGGTACCTCGCGCAGGTCGGCGGGTGGCGCCAGGGCGAGCAGCGCCGCGCGAACCTCGTGGCACTGCACGAGCGCGCCCGTCAGTTCGGCGCGTTTCGTCGCCAGGGCCTGCGCCGCTTCCTCAGATTCATCGAGACCCTCCAGGCTGAGGGCGAGGAACTGGCCGCACCCGCCGGACTCGGCGAAGTCGGCAACTCGGTACGCATCCTGAGCATCCATCGGGCGAAGGGGCTCGAGTTTCCGATCGTCTTCGCAGCCGAGGCCGGCCGGCAGTTCAACTTGGCGGACACCAGCGGCCGGTTTCTCTACGACCGGCAGGTGGGCATCGGCATCAAGGCCGTCGATCGCGACCGGCTGCTGGAGTATCCGACGGCTCTGCATCGCTGGTGCGGCCGGGCGGTGCTGGAAGCATCCCTGGCGGAGGAACTGCGCGTCTGGTACGTGGCGATGACGCGGGCCCGCGAGCGCCTCATCCTCGTCGGCACCGAACGTGGCACCACGCTCACCCGCCTCCGCCAGATGGCCGAGGCCGGCAGCGGTGCGGTCGGACCGCTGCGGCTGCTCGCGGCGCGTAGCCCGCTGCACTGGCTGATCACCGCCCAGGGCAGCATGCCGGCCGGGGCGGTCTGCTGGGACGACGAGGCTCGGCCGACCGACGCCTGCCTGTTCGCCTGCCGCACCTACGACGCCGACACGATCGCGGCGTGGTCACTGGCGGACGTCGCGCCCGCCCGGACCCAGCCACTGCGGGCGGCGGTAGCACAGCTTGGCCCGCTGCCGAAGGACGAGCCGCGATCGCCATCGCCCGCGGAGGCGGAGGCACTCATCGACCGTCTCGGCTTCGTCTATCCCCATCTTGCCCTGTCCTCCATTCCCGTCGCGCGGGCGGCCAGCGCTGTGCGGCGACTGCCGCAAGTCGGCTAGGCGGAGGAGCCGGCAGTTGCGGTGGCCCCGGCACGCCGGTTCCGCCGCCGACCGCGACCAGGCAATCCGCCGCGGGCAGGCTGTGCATCGGGCGCTACAATTCATGCGGTTAAGCGAGGTCGTCGACGAGGCGGCTGTGCGGACGGAGGTCGAGCGGCTCGTGGCGTCCGGTGTGCTTGCGCCGGAGGATGCCGCGCTCATCGCGGTCGCGGACCTGGCGTGGTTTTTCGCGACCGAGTTGGGACAGCGCGTGCGGTCCGCCGGCGACGGGTACCATCGCGAGTGGATGTTTCTCGCGACGGCGCCGCCGGAGACGTTCGACCCGACCGTCGGCGGTGACGACACCGACCGCGTGCTCATCCGGGGCGTGGTGGATGGTCTGGTGGTCATGCCCACGGCGATCGAAATCATCGACTTCAAGACGGACCGGGTCCGGCCCGAGGCGGTGGCGGACCGCGCGGCGGAGTACGCCGCGCAGGTGGGGCTGTATGCGCGGGCGGTGCGAGAGATCCATCGCCGCCCGGTGGCGGCCACGCACCTGGTATTTCTCCATGGCCGGCGCATCGTGACGCACCAGGAGTCTGACGCGTGATTGCAACGCTGACGAGGGGCACGCTGCCGGAGCTGCGCTCGACGCGCGCGACGGAGCAGCGCTGCCGGGAGCTGGGCACGGAACTGTTCGAGCGGGCCCACGCGGCTGAACCGCGCATCTGGCAGCGCGCCTGGTGGGAGCGGCGCATGCTGGAGTTCACCTCCGCCGACATGCGCATGCAGACGCAGCTCTTCCGCTTCATGGAGGCGCTGCCGCACATGCGCGACGACGCGGACATCGCCCGCCACCTGCAGGAATACCTGGATGCCGACACGCTGCGCGACCACCTGTCGCTGCGCTTCGCGACAATGTTCCGCGACCCCCACGGCCTCTTCGGCCGCTGCGTCGGGGGCGTCGTCAGGCAGGCGGCGTTCCAGATGGCCCACTCCTTCATCACCGGCACGAACACGCGCGAGGCCATCGCCTTCGCCGAGCGCCTGCGCGATCGCTGCATGGCCTTCACGCTCGACGTGCTCGGCGAGGCGACCATCAGCGAACGCAGCGCGGACACCGCCGGGGCCGTCTACCTGGAGCTGATCGAATCGCTGGGAGCAGCCGCTGCGCAGTGGCCGGGCGTGGGGCTGATCGACACCGGGCGCCGCGGGCCGATGCCGCGGGCCAACATCTCGATCAAGCTCTCGGCGCTGGATCCCTCGTTCAATCCGGTGGATCCGGAAGGCGTTTACCGCCGCGTGGGGGGGCGGCTGCGGCCGCTGCTCGACCGCGCCCGCGAGCTGGGCGTGTTCGTCAACATCGACATGGAGCAGTACCGCTACCGCGACCTGACTCTGGATTTCTTCAAGCGGTTGCTGAGCGAGCCGGCGTACCGCGACTGGCCGGACATCGGCATCGTCGTGCAGGCGTACCTGCGTGACGCGGAGGACGATCTGCGCGGGCTGCTCGACTGGGTGCACGAGCGCGGCACGGAAATCGCCATCCGGCTCGTCAAGGGCGCGTACTGGGATACCGAAACCACCCACGCGGTGCGCTGGAACACGGCGATCCCGGTATGGACGCGGAAGTGGGAGTCCGACGCGTGCTACGAGCAGCTCACCCGGATCATGCTCGAACACGCCGACGCGATCCGGCCCGCGTTCGCGAGCCACAACGTGCGTTCGCTCGCCCACGTCATGGCGGTCGCGGAGGAGCTGGGCCTCACCGCCCGGGACTACGAGCTGCAGATGCTGGCGGGCATGGGCGATCCGCTCAAGACCGCGGTCGTGGGCATGGGGCGGTGCCTGCGCATCTACTGCCCCTACGGTGACCTGCTCAAGGGCATGGCCTACCTGATCCGTCGGCTCCTGGAAAACACGTCGAACGATTCGTTTCTCAAGCAGGGTTTCGGCGAGCGCGGAGCGTACGACCGGCTCCTCGCCAATCCCGCCGAGGCCCAGCCACCCAGCGCCGTGCCGCCGGTGCGCCGCTACGCGGATACCTTCGAGGATGAGGGCATGTTGGAATTCACGAACGCAGTGAACAGCAGTTTCGGATCCGCCGCGACCCGCGCGCAGATGGACCGCGCGCTCGCCGCCGCCCGCAGCCACCTGCCGCGCACCTGCCCGCTGCTCATCGGCGGCGAACGCGTCGACAGCGGCCCGTGGATCGAGTCGCACAACCCGGCCAACCCCGAGGAGATCATCGGGCGCGCCGTGCGCGGATCCGCCGGGCACGCCGATCGGGCCGTGGCCGCCGCGCACCGGGCGCTGCCGCAGTGGTCGCGGACCAGCCCGGCCCAGCGCGCCGACATCCTCCGCCGCGCGGCGGAACTGATCGAGCAGCGGCGTTTCGAACTGGCGGCGTGGCTCGTGCTCGAGATCGGCAAGACGCCCCAGCAGGCCGACGCGGAAATCACCGAGTCGATCGACTACTGCAACTACCATGCGGCCCTCGTGGAACGCATGGGCCTGCGCCCGCGGCGGCGCAACGTCCCCGGCGAGGACAACGTGCTCATCTACGATCCGTGCGGTGTGTGCGCGTGCATCACCCCGTGGGATTTCCCCATGGCGATGCTCGCGGGCATGGCCACGGCGGCGCTCGGCGCCGGCAACACCGTGGTGGTCAAGCCCTCGTCGAAGGCGACCGTGGCTGCGGCCAACCTCGTGGACCTGCTGCACGCCGCCGGCGTGCCAATGGACGCGCTGAACTACGTCTCGGGCGACGGCGAGGCAGTCGGTACGCACCTGGCGGAACACCCCGACGTGCACGTCGTGGCCTTCAACGGATCGCGAACCGCCGCGCTGGCGGTCGCAGCCGCCGCCGCCCCCATCCGGCCGAACCAGGATCACTTCAAGCGGACGATCCTCGACGCGGGGGCGAAGAACGCGATCATCGTCGATCACGACGTGGACATCGATGAGGCCGTCGCCGGCGTGCTCGAGTCGGCCTTCGCGTTCAGCGGCCAGAAGTGCACGGCGTGCTCGCGCGTGATCGTGCTGGCGGATATCCACGACGCGTTCTGTGCGCGGCTCGCGGAGTCCGCGCAGGTCATGGCCATCGGCAGCCCGGAGGATCCGGCGACGGTGATCGGACCGGTCATCGACCAGGCGGCGCGGCAGGCCATCGCAGACTACATCGCCGAGGGGCGGACAACCGCGACGGTGCTGTTCGAGGCGGCGGCGGAGCGCTTGCCGCGCGCCGGACACTACGTGGCGCCGATCATCCTCACCGACGTCGATCCGCGCTCGCGCCTCGCCCGCGAGGAGATCTTCGGCCCCGTGCTCGTCGTGCTGCGCGCCGCCGACTTCGATCACGCGCTCGCCCTGGCCAACGACGGCATGTACGCGCTGACCGGCGGGCTCTATTCGCGCAGCCCCGCGCACATCGAGCGGGCGCGCTGGGAATTCCGCGTGGGGAACCTCTACATCAACCGCCGGATCACCGGTTCGCAGGTGGATGTCCAGCCCTACGGCGGCATGCGCCTGAGCGGTGACGGCGCGCGCCTCGGCGGGCCCGACTACCTGCGCCAATTCTGCCGGCCCCGCACGATCAGCGAGAACACCCTGCGCCACGGACTCACCGGGGCAGCCGACGCGGAAACGCCGCAACCCGCCGCGACGACCCACTGACCAGCCCCGCAATCGCCGCCGCACTGAATTCGGGGTTACGTCCGATAGCCTGCGACTGGCTGACACTTCCGCAGTTGCCGATAAAGCACGCATCGACAGCGGTTTGTGCGCGTCCGCGCGCCACCCACCGCGACGTGTAACCCAGGTATGTCCTGCGCCTTCTCTGTTGCATGCGGCAGGGCGGATTGATACCATCATGGGTCGAGAGAGGTAAGGGAGGAGGAAGAGCAGGATTGGGAGGACGTAGGGAGAGAATCACGCCGTGAATTCCATAGGCATGGTCAAAGTGCAGGTGGACTGACGCACGCGCCTCGCGCATGCGCCCGCACCCGCATTCGATCACGCGGCGCCGTTCTCGAGAACCCTCGCTCAATCTGAATGCGCACCGTCGTCACGCCACCCAGGGATGGGGCCGGCCGGGACGAACGTGTACGCATCGCGCAAGAGCGGCGGCACCCGCTGCCGCTGGGGGTATTGCTGGAGGGAGCGGTTCATGTTTGCACAACGATTAGGGGAAAACCGGCGGACGGGCACAGCCATCCTGGCTTGCGCTACGGCCCTGGCCATCGGCGCGAGCGCCGCACACGCCGCGGAAGTCAGCCTTTTTGAGGCCTGGCGCGACACCGGGAATTATCGGGTCTACGTCGACGGTCTCGGTCTGCACGACGACAGCGGCACGGGGACGTTCCAGGACGTGCTCGTCGGCGGACCCGTCGCCAAGGCCTACCTCTACTGGATCGGCGCCAACACCCCGGCGACCGATACCGCCACCGATCCGACCGTGACGCTCACGCGGCAGGGCGCCGCGGGCGCCCCCGTGAACGCCGATGCCACGTACGTCGTTCCTTTTGAAAATCCCAATGCGCCCGGTTCGTACTACTGGAACGCCAACCACAGTGTATTCGTCGCCGACGTGACCCAGTTGATCATGGAGGGCAACTACGACTACACCGTGTCCGACTTCGACATGGATCAGGAGTACGGCGTCGGCCTGCAGATCGTCTACCAGGACGACAACGCGGCGCTCACCGACGTCGCGATCCACCAGGGCCACGACTACGCCTTCGCCAACTGGGTCGGCGGCGGTGAACTCAATCGCACCGACGTCGTGACGCACACGTTCGACCCGGCGCCGTTCACCCGCGTGCTCGAGGTCACCTTCTTCGTCGGCGGCGGCGAGCACAGCAACCGCCCCGACCAGCTCTGGATGCTCACCGGCACGAGCGACGGCCGCGATCCCTTGCCGACCGAACTCATCACCAACAACCTCGGCGACGTGATCGACCCCAACCCCATCGAGGCCGAGCAGAACGAGGAGTGGGACACGATCGTCAAGAAGATCGTGATCGAGCCCGGTCAGAACTACGCGGCGTTCCAGTTCCAGTCCGGCGGCGGGACCGGCCAGGGCCTGCCCGAGAGCTTCAGTTGGATCTCCGCGACGTTCGCGATGCGCGCCGTTCCCGAGCCAGCCACCGCGCTGCTGCTGGGCGCCGGCGCCCTCGTCGTCTGTCGCCGCCGCCGTCGCTGCTGATCGCCCGCGATCCGCAATCCTGCCTCCGTCAGCCCCGGGCGCGTCTCCGCGCGCTGCGGGGAGTCCTCGTTCACACCCTCGGCCGATTCGTGCTGTCCTCCCGTTCAAGTTGCGGCATAATGAGCGCCGATCTCACGGTGTGATCCGACCGACGGCCTGCAGGAGGCGCTGACGACGCAAATGGCGGGGGCGATGCACATCCTGGCCGCAGGCCAGACGGCAATGGCCGCAGCCACCACCGGCGCGCCCGCGTGGCACGTCTGGGCCACGCTGGTGATCCTCGTGCTCGTGCTGATCGCCCTGACGCGCAACCTGCTTCCGCCCGACGTGGCCTTCATGGGCGGGCTGGTCGTCGTGCTGCTGCTGCGGATCATCACGCCGGAGGAGGCATTCCGGGGCATGAGCAACCCCGGCCTGATCACCGTGGGGGCGCTCTTCATCGTGGCCTCCGGCCTGCGTGAAACCGGGGCGCTGCACCTCGCGGTGACGCGGCTGCTGGGGCTCGAGACCACCAACCGCTCGGCGCTGGCCCGCTTGATGTTCCCCGTCGCGGGCATGTCGGCCTTCGTGAACAACACCCCGATTGTCGCGATGCTCATGCCCGAAATCCTGAGCTGGTGCCGCAAGCGGCAGATCGCGCCGTCGCGAATGCTCATTCCCCTCTCCTACGCCACCATCCTCGGCGGCACCTGCACGCTCATCGGGACGAGCACGAACATCGTCGTGTCGGGCATGATGGTGAACGCCGCCCAGCCCATGCACGCCCTGGGGATGTTCGAGCTGAGCTGGATCGGCGTGCCGGCCACGCTGATCGGCATCGGCTTCATCATCCTCATCGGGACGCGGCTCCTGCCGGAACGCAAGGAACTCATCGACCAGTTGGGTGAAACCCAGCGGGAGTACATCGTCGAGATGGTCGTGCAGGCCAACTGCCCGCTCATCGGCAGCACCGTCCAGCAGGCCGGGCTGAGAAACCTGCCGGGCCTGTTCCTGATCGAAATCGACCGCTCCGGCGAGATTCTCACGCCGGTCAAACCCACCGACGTGCTCGAGCAGGATGACCGCCTGGTCTTCACCGGACTCGTCCGCACGATCCTCGACCTGCAGCGGATTCCGGGCCTGACGCCGGCAGAGGAGAGCCGCTACCAAATTGCTCCGGATCAGCGGCGCACGCGCCGGTTGTGCGAGGCGGTCGTGAGCAACTCCTTCCCCGAACTGGGCAAGACGGTCCGCAACAGCGACTTCCGGACGCGCTACGACGCCGTCGTCGTCGCCGTGCACCGCAACGGCACGCGGCTGCGCCGCAAGATCGGCGACATCATCCTGAAACCGGGCGACACGCTGCTGCTGCAGGTCGGCGAGCACTTCGAGCGCACGTTTCGGGGCAACACCGATTTCTTCCTGGTGTCCGAGGTGCAGGACAGCGGCGCCGTGCGGCACGAGCGCGCCGCCATGGCCTTGGGAATCCTGGGCATTGTCGTCGTGCTGCTGGCGACCAAGGACCTGACCGGCATCCCGACAGCCGTCGCGGCCCTGGCTGGCTCCGGCCTGATGGTGGCGCTGCGCTGCGTGTCCATCGGCGTCGCCCGCCGCTCCGTGGACTGGCAGGTGCTGGTCGTCATCTTCGCCGCGCTCGGCTTCGGAACCGCGATCGACCGCTCCGGCCTCGCGGAAACGGTAGCGACCAACCTGGTGGATTGGGCGCGCGCACTGGGCGGATTGATTGGCGTGCTGGTCGCGGTGTACCTGCTGACCAGCGTGCTCACGGAAGTGATTTCCAACATCGGGGCAGCCGCCATCGTCTTTCCTATCGCCGTGGCTGTCGCCCAGACGCTTCACGTGGACCCGCGACCCTTCGCGGTGGCGATCGCAGTGGCGGCGTCCGCGAGCTTCTCGACGCCGATCGGCTACCAGACCAACCTGATGGTCTACGGCCCGGGCGGATACCGCTTCAGCGACTTCCTTCGCGTCGGCGTGCCCATGAACCTCCTGGTGATGCTGCTGGCCACACTCCTGATCCCGCACTTCTGGCCGTTCGTCGCGCAGTAGGCCGTTTCCAGGCTGGCAGGGGGCATTCCCGGCGAGAAGGTCGACGTTCGGGCCTGACGGGCTGTATAATCCGGTCAATCCCCCTTCGACGCAGTTCATCCGCTGCGGGGCGCGGGCCTGTGGAGGCCAGCCAGGAGATCGCTCATGCACAAACGCGACGGACTTTCCGCCACCCACGAGATGTACCTGAAGATCGTCTACCAGCTCGAGCAGTCGGGTGATCCCGCGCGCGTCGGCCAGATGGCCAAGGGACTGGGCGTGCATCCCTCGACCGTTTCCGCGGTCGTTCGAACGCTGGACCGCATGGGCCTGCTGACGCACGACCGCTACGGCGTGGTGCGCCTGACCGAGGTCGGCTCGCGCCTGGCAGAGTGCGTGGTCCGGCGATTCGACGTCTTGCGGCGGTTCTTCATGGAAGCGCTGGGCATGTCGGAGGAGGAAGCGGAAGTGGAAGCGTGTGAGACCGAGCACGTGCTCAACGCAGCCACCATTGGCCGCATCGACCGGCTGGTGACCGATCTGACCGGTCTCAAGTACCGTCCTGCGCCCGTTTTCGTGCCGCAGGATGCCGAAATGTGCCGCGAGTGCATCACGGCTGGTGAGTGTGCAGCCGCCGCGGCTCTGAACGTGGACAACTAGTCGGGCCTGTTTCATCGCGCGCGACGAAGGGTATGTCCGGGCCTCGCTCCGGGGCTGGGCCGGTGGCTGCGCCTCATATTCGGACCGTCACGGGTTAAAATGGGTCAGATTTGTGTCTTGTGAGGCATCTGAGGCGCGTCTCCAGATACAGTTCTGCAGCAAAAACGCGGTTTTTTCTGGTGTGGGCCGGCTTGGGTACGTAGAATGAACATGTGTGGTAGTCCGGGGACAGCGGGTGCAGTTCAGCCCGGCTGAACGGACCAGGGGCGGTTGCCGCGATAGGGTGTCACGGCTTGAGACCAAGGCGCGTCAAACAGAGTGCATTCACACTGCTTGAGCTGCTGGTGGTGATTTCCATCATTGCGCTGCTCATGGGGTTGCTCTTGCCATCCCTCCGCAACGCCCGCGACCAATCCAAGCAGGTCGTCTGCCGCAAGAACCTCACCAACATCTGGCGGGGCGTCGTCGTCTACGCGGTCAACAGCAACGACCGGGCGCCTTATATCGAGACGCTCGATCCCAAGCTCGATCCATTCGATCCCAAGCACCCCACGCTGGTGGGGAACGTGCTCGGTCCCTACGTGGAACGCTGGTCATTCGTCTGTCCGTCGGCTGTGGCGGGTTATCCCGACACCGATCCGGACGCGAAGCGGAAGTGGAAGCTGACCTACGACTTCAGCACGCCGGACCGGCCGGGACGTTCGAGCCGCGGACTGCCGTATGATCAGGCGACGGGAGCGTTTTCCGGCAAGGCTCCGGACCCGGCGGTTCTGAACGAGTACCACTTCGACGGGCGTCCGTTCCGCATGCTCACCGTCAAGCCCACTGCTGCGGCCAGTACTCCGCCGTCCGTGACGGAACCGGATGCCAAGGCGGAGATCATCTGGACCTATTCGGCGCCGCTCGTGTCGGACACCCTGGGCGGTGACGTGCTGGGTGGTCGGCCGCAGTACCCGCACCGGGGCATCGTGCGGCGGCAGACCGACGTCTACCGTTCGCTGATGACGACCAACGATCCGCGGCTCGTGACTTCGCGCCGGCCGGGCTACTACCATCTGCACGCCGAAGGGGACAATCCCCAGATCTTCCTGACGCGGGTCAGTCCGGACACGCAGTCGGACGATTGACGCTCCACTCCTGAGTTGAGATGCACCGGAGCTCGCGTGGGCTCGATTGGGCTCGAGGTGTGCCCTTGCGCCTCATCAGCGTGACCGTGCGCTGGATTCGCCGCTTGGACGGGTACCTCTGCTCAGCGGGTGAGTACAGCCGTGGGCCAGGTGGACGGGTCGATGTGCCACTGCAGGTCGTCGCCGACGGTGAGGTACTGCTGGCCCAGCTCGCGGTCCTCCAGGATATAGTAAAACCCAATTCGGGCGTGCTCCGCCGGGTCGAACCCGCTCAGGGCGCCGGCGGGAATGTGGGCCTCGAGCTGGTAGCTGCCGGACTCGACCTGCGCGGCGATGGTGATCGCGCCGGGGGGCACATCCGGGGCGTTCTCGCGGGCGCGCTGCAGTTTCGCGGATGCTGCGACCGGCGCACCGCCGCGCCCGCCGGTGGGCAGCAGGTAGAACTGCTGGCAGTGGCGCGTCGCCCGGCGGACGTTGCGCGTGTCGCGCATGTCCGTGCACAGCCGCAGGTTGTCACCCTTCCAGAACGCCTTCGGGTCGCACTGCAGCGCCTTTTTCTTGCCCTCCACGCGGCAGGCGACGGCGATACCCTCGTCGTTCCAGCACGCCCAGACCTCACCGAAACGCGCGGCTCCATCGATTGCGCCGAGGTCGGGCAGCAACTCGGCGTCCGACCAGTCCGCCAGCGCCCCGGCGATCCGCGGCGTCTGCGCGCGGTAGCGCAGGGGAAACTCGAAATCGAACAGGAAGCGGTTGGGGACGAGCTGGCTCATGCCGATTTCTCCTGCACCGTTACCGCCATCGCGGCCATCTGCCGCGCCACGTGCTGAAGCTGCGTCCTGTCCAGCGATTCCAGGCTGCGCACCCAGCAGACGACTTCGTCATGGGCGCCCTGGCTGCGCAGCGTGGGTTCGCGGCCGAGGCGGTCGATCTGCGTGGGCGTGACGGACGCCCGCGGAACCCGCAGGTGCAGGCGCAACCCCTGCGGCTGATTGGTGACGATGTTGACGACCATTTCACCATTCAGGACCAGGCCGACGATCACCTTGCGTGACCAATCCACCGTCACGCCGGGCAGCAGCTTGCTGAGCTGGCCGATGACCGCGGGCAGCAGCGGCGGCTTCCAGTGAATCTGCTTGTGGCGATGGTGAATGCTGCGCTGGGAAAGATGCCATTGCCTCGGGTCGGTCTTCCACGGCGTCGCCGTCTGCGGGTCGGCCTTGACCGACGCGAACGCCGCGAAGTAGGCCGCCGCCGCCTTCTTCAGGAAGCTGCCGAACGCGGTCTTGGCGATGTCCTTCATGTCGTGGAGCTGAATGCGGACGTCGCTCCAGCCACTGCCCGCGTTGCGCACGTGCACGCGCTGGGCGCCGCTGTAGATCGGCAGGTCGTCGCGGGCGTCGAGCGGCTTGATGCCCAGCTTGCGGATGAGGTCCGCGGCTGTAAACGTCCCGACGGGCACGCGGAACGACAGATCGAGCTGCGTCGAGCCGCGCGTGCGCGCGTGCAGAAACCAGCGCGTGCCGGCGGATGGCGCCGCGATCTCCACCGTGGACGGGCTATTCCAGTTCGTCGGTGCGAAGCCGGGGATCTTCTCGACCGCGCCGGCGACCCAGGAGAGCACCGCGGTATCCCAGGTCGCCTGCTTGCCGTGATGATCCAGATGCGTCTGGAGATGCCAACGCCGTCCATCGCTCTGCCAGGGCATCCGCGCGTCGACATCCGCCGACTCGAGCTGCAGGGGCTTTTCCAGCTCCGCCTCGATCCTCGCCTGCTTGTCCGGGTCGAACGCGACGCGCTGCTCGTACGGCCCCGCCGCCAGCACCGGCGCAAGCGCCTTGCCGGTATGCGATTCGGGCACGGTGAGCAGCTCCTCGGGCGTGCACGCGGCGACGACGTGGCCGCCCGCGTGGCCCGCCTCGGGCCCGAGTTCGATCACCCAGTCGGCGTTCTTGATCACGTCGAGGTTGTGCTCGATGCAGACGACCGCGTTGCCCAGGTCCACCAGCCGGTGCAGCACGAGCAGCAGCTTGCGAAGATCCTCGAAGTGCAGCCCGGTAGTAGGCTCATCCAGGATGTACAGCGTCTTGCCGGTGGCGGGGCGGCCCAGTTCCGCGGCGAGCTTGACGCGCTGGGCCTCGCCGCCCGAGAGCGTCGGCGCCGACTGGCCGAGCTGGAGATATCCCAACCCGACGTCGTCGAGCGTCTGCAGCATCCGCCGCAGCTTGGGCACCGACTTGAACAGCTCGAGCGCCTCGCCGATGCGCATGTCCAGCACGTCGGCGATGCTGTGACCCTTGAACGTGACCTCGAGCGTCTCCGCCGTATAGCGCTTGCCGCCGCAGGCTTCGCAGGTGATCCACACGTCAGGCAAGAAGTGCATCTCGATGCAACGCTGCCCCATCCCCTCGCACGCCTCGCACCGACCGCCGGCCCGGTTGAAGCTGAAGCGGTTCACGTTGTAGCCGCGCACCTTGCTTTCCGGCAGGCGCGCGAAGAGTTCGCGCACCAGATCGAATACGCCGGTGTACGTGGCTGGGTTGCTCGTCGGGCTGTTGCCCAGCGGCGACTGATCGACGTTGATCACCTTGTCGATCAGCTCGACGCCGCGCAGCCCCTGGTGCCCGCCCGGTACGAGCCGGGCGCGGTGGATGCGCGTCGCCAGCGCCGGATAGAGCACGTCGCTGATCAGCGAACTCTTGCCGCTGCCCGACACCCCGGTGATGCACGTGAGCCGGCCCAGCGGAATGTCGACGTCGACCTCCTTGAGGTTGTGATGGTACGCGCCCTCGATGGTCAGCCAGCGCTCGGGGACCCGCTTCGCCGCCGCAATATCGATCGGCCGCCGGTTGCTGGGAATCGCAACCGCACGCTTGCCCGCCAGGTACTGCCCGGTGAGCGAGTCACGCTTGGTCTTGAGCCGGGCGGGCGAGGCAGCCGCGGTGACCTTGCCGCCGAAATCACCCGCGCCGGGCCCGAAGTCGAGCACGTGATCGGCGCTCGCGATCACCTCGCGATCATGCTCGACGATCAGCAGCGTGTTGCCGAGGTTGCGGAGCTTCTGCAAAGCCCCGATCAGCCGCTGGTTGTCGCGCGGATGCAGGCCGATGGTCGGCTCATCGAGCACGTACAGCACGCCGGTCAGGCCGCTGCCGATCTGCGAGGCCAGGCGAATCCGCTGCGACTCGCCGCCCGAAAGCGTCGGCGCCGAGCGGGCCAGCGCGAGGTAATCGAGCCCCACGTCGACCAGGAACGTCAGCCGCGCGGTGATCTCGTGCAGCAGTTCACCCGCGATGCGCCGCTGCCGCGTGTCCAGCTTGAGGCCCTCGAAAAATCTCAAGGCGTCGACCAGCGGCAGGTTGCACACCTCGGGCATCGTGCGCTCGCCGACGCGGACCGCCCGCGGTGCAGGCTTGAGGCGGCTGCCGTGGCACGCCTCGCAGGGCACGTCGGTCACGAGATCCTCGAGCTTCTTGCGATAGTGCCAGCTCATGCGCGTGGCCCGGTCGATCGCCGGGAAGAAACCGCGCCAGCGGACGCGCAGGCCGCCGCACTTGGGCACCTCGATCCACTCCTCGTCGCCGCCCTGCAGAAACGCCAGCCGCTGCCCCTCGGTCAGCTCGTTCCACGGCCGCCCGGCGTCGAAACCGATCCGGTCCGCAACCGCCGCAATGAGTCGGTGAAGCAATGAACCGCTCTTCACCTTTCCCCAGCCAGCCACCGCTCCGTCGAGCAGGCTGCGCGTAGGATGGTTGATGATCGCCGCCGGACTCGCACCCACCTGCACACCGAGTCCCTCGCACGCATCGCACCAGCCCATCCGCGTGTTGAACGAAAGGTGGTGGGGGCTGATCTCCTCGTAGCTCGTGCCGCATGATGCGCACGACAGCAGTTGACTGAAGCGCAGGTCGGCCGCGGATGCGGCCGTGCGGGCAGCCCGCTCGCTTGCGCTCGCGGCTCGTGCCGGCGTTGCGCCGTCATCGACGACTTGCACGTACATCACCCCGGCGCCCAGCGCGAGGGCCTGCTCGACGCTGTCGGCGATGCGGCTGCGGGCGCTCTTGCGGATCACGACGCGGTCGACGACCAGTTCGACGGTATGGCGCTGGCGGTGATCGATGCGGATGTCGTCGGTCAGTTCGTGGACGACGCCATCGATGCGCACGCGGGCGTAGCCGTTCTGTTTCTCGCGAGCGAGCAGGGCGTCGTAGGTCTCCGAGCCGGTGCGTTCGATCGGTGCGAGCAGCAGGGCCCGCGTGCCGTCGCCGAGGGCGAGGACGCGTTCGACGATCTCATCCGCGGTCTGCGTGCCGATGGGCACCTGGCACTTCGGACAGTAGGGCACGCCGATGCGCGCCCAGAGCACGCGCATGTAGTCGTAGATCTCGGTGACCGTGCCGACGGTGGATCGTGGCGACCGGCTCGCGGCCTTCTGCTCGATGCTGATCGCGGGCGAGAGCCCGGTCACGTGCTCGACCTTGGGTTTCTGCAACTGGCCGAGAAACTGCCGGGCGTACGCGCTGAGCGACTCGACGTAGCGGCGCTGCCCCTCGGCGTAGACGGTGTCGATGGCCAGGCTGCTCTTGCCGCTGCCCGACAGGCCGCTGACGATCGTGGTCTGCTCGCGCGGGATGGCGACCGTGATATCCTTGAGGTTGTGCTGCCGGGCGCCGACGACGGTGATCTCCTTGATGCGGTCGTTGGCCCGGCTGCGTCGCCGCGCCCTCCTGCCATTCGCGCCCTTCGTGGGCGCGGCGTGGCCGTTGAGCACCTGCTCGAGCACGCGTCCGGTGTGGCTCGCGGCGACGCGGGCAAGTTCTTCGGGCGTGCCCTCCGCGACGATCGTGCCACCACCGGCCCCACCTTCGGGACCGAGGTCGATGATCCAGTCAGCCGTCTTGATCACGTCCGTGTTGTGCTCGATGACCACCACGGTGTTGCCGGCGTCGACGAAGCCGTGCAGCACGCTCAAGAGCCGCTTGATGTCGTCGAAGTGCAGGCCGGTCGTCGGCTCGTCGAGCAGGTAGAGCGTGCGCCCGGTCGAGCGCTTGACCAGCTCGCGGGCGAGCTTGATCCGCTGGGCCTCGCCGCCGGAGAGCGTGGTGGACGACTGGCCGAGCTTGATGTAGTCGAGCCCCACGTCGTGCAGCGTCTGCAGCATCCCCGCGATCTTGGGAATATTTCCAAAGTGCTCGAGGGCCTGCTGAACGTCCATGTCCAGCACGTCGAAAATGTTCTTGCCCTTGAAGAGGATCTGCAGCGTCTCGCGGTTGAAACGCTTGCCGCCGCACACCGGGCAGGTCACCCAGACGTCGGCGAGAAAATCCATCTCCATCTTCGTCGCACCGTTGCCCTCGCACGCTTCGCAGCGGCCGCCGCCCTTGGCCCCGGTGGGCACGTTGAAGCTGAAGCGGCCGGGCTTGTACCCGCGGACCTTGGCGTCGGGGGAGCGGGCGTAGAGGCTGCGGATCTCGTCGAAGACCTTGATGTACGTGGCGGGGTTGGAGCGCGGCGTGCGGCCGATCGGCGTCTGATCGATGTCGATGACCTTGTCGAGGTGCTCGAGCCCGTCGATGCGCTCGTGCCGGCCGGGCTGGGGATTCTCGGCGCCGTTGAGGTCGCGGGCGAGCTGTGCGTGCAGGATGTCGTTGACCAGGGAGCTCTTGCCGCTGCCGGAGACGCCGGTGACGCACACGAACCGCCCCAGCGGAAAGCGCACATCGATCGCGCGCAGGTTGTTGTGCGCCGCCCCGACGACGGTAAGCCAGTTCAGCCCGTCCGCCGGCACATCGGCAACGGATGCCGCCTCCCTGGCTACGTGCGCAGGGGAGGCAGTCTTCTTCACCTTGGTCGTACCCGCACGAGAGGCCGAGCGTTTTGCCGCCGTCTTCGCAGCAGCGGACGCCTTCGCCGCCGTACTTGTACGGGAGGCCGGACTATTCGTCGCAGCCTTACGGCCGGCCGAAGCCTTCAAGGTGGTTTTTCGTTTCTTCGCCATAACTACAATGTCAATTCCGCCGCACAGCCACGGCCCTGAAAGGGCCGACTATGAAAGCCCAGGGTGAAACCCTGGGTTCGGTACGGTTCCGTTTCTACTCAAGCCCTGAAAGGGCGCGCTAATTCGCGCTGTGCCACAGCCCTACGACGTTCGACGCCATACTCTCCAACTCAAGGCCGCCCCTTCGGGGCTGAAACACCTTCGCGAGAACGCATACCCGGGGTTTTACACCGGGCTGTCTTGGTGTCCCCGCTAGGGCATCAACTGCGTCTGTCGTTCGACTCTGCACATTGTGCGCGACTAATCCCACACGTAACGTTCGTCGAATTCCACCTGGTGCTTCCGCAGCAGCGCCCGGAACTCGTCCTGAAACGTCATTCGTTTGTGATGGTTCTCCTGCTCCGCGATGTACTGCCGCACCGCGGGCACGTTCGACTGGCTCACCGAGAATGCACCGTAGCCGCTCTGCCAGTGGAACTTCGTCAACATGCCTCCCTTTGTCTTGATCCACTCTGAAGTCGTCACTTTGAACTGCTTGATGAGCTTGCAGACGGCGAGGTTCTTGGACAGGGCGCACAGGATGTGCACGTGGTCCGACATTGAGTTCATGAGCAGGGTGGGGCAGTTGTCGTTCTTCAACACCGTTGCTCCGTATGCGTGCAGTTCGGGACGCACTTCGTCGCGAAGGAATGGGTAGCGATCCTTCGTCGAGAACACGATGTGGACGAGGATGTTGCACAGTGATTGTGACATCGTGGAGCCTCCTGAGCCCCCACACAGCCCTGCAGGGGCTGACTATGAAAGCCCAGGGTGAAACCCTGGGGTACGAGACAAGACCAATTAGACTGAAGCCCTGTAAGGGCGTCCTAGTAGGCTGCACATGCGCTGATCCACGTTCGACGGGCAACAACGGCAATCCCATTCGCCCGCCCCTTCGGGGCGGGAACCCATTTATCTGTTTGCGCCCGTACCCAGGGTTTCACCCTGGGCTATCCTAGATGGCCCCTTCAGGGCCTGAGCATCACGATCGCGTCCTCCGCGTACGTTTGGTCTTCGGAGCCGCAGCCGGGCGCGACTTGCGCCCCGCAGGCTTCGGCGGGGCGCCCACCGGCCGCCGTTCGCGGGGAATCGCAATCTCCTCCTTGCCGGTCAGGTACTTGCCGGTGAGCGAACGCTTCGACCGCGCGACTTGCTCGAACGTGCCGGCTGCCACCACCTCGCCGCCACGCACGCCCGGGCCCGGACCGAAATCCACCAGCACGTCCGCGGCCCGCATGGTGTCCTCGTCGTGCTCGACGACGATCACGGTGTTGCCCTGGTCCCGCAGCCGCTTCAGCGACTCCAGCAGCATCTCGTTGTCCCGCGGATGCAGCCCGATGCTCGGCTCGTCGAGGATGTACAACACGCCCACCAGCCCGGCGCCGATCTGCGACGCAAGCCGGATCCGCTGCGACTCACCGCCCGAAAGCGTCGGCGCCGACCGGTCCAGCGTGAGATAGTGCAAACCCACATCGGTCAGAAACTTCAACCGGCCGCGGACCTCCTTCAGCACCTCCTCGGCGATGTGCGCCTGCGTATCCGCAAGCTCGAGCCCGCCGAAGAACGCCGCGGCGTCGCCGATCGTCATCGTCGTCAGCTCCGGCAGCGTCACACCCGCGAGCTTCACCGCCCGCGCCTGCGCGTTGAGCCGCTGGCCCCCGCACGCGTGACACTCCGCCTGCCGCATGTACTTCTCGTAGTACCGCCGCACGAACCCCGACGCCGCCTTGCGGTACTTCGCGTGCAACTCCGCGATCACGCCCTCGAACGTGCCGCCGTGCTTCCACGTCCCGTGCCGCGTCTTCCACGTGAACGTGATGTGCTGCTCGCCGGTTCCGAACAGCAGCGCGTCGCGGGCCTTTACCGGCAAGTCCTTCCACGGCGTCTTCAGATCGAAGCCGAGCGCGTCGGCAACGCCCCGGTAGATGTGCCGCCGCCACCGCCCGATCCGCGTCCTCATTGGCTCGACCGCGACGTTGAGAAAACTCTTCCGCGGATCCGGCACCAGCAGGTCGGGGTCGAAGTCGAACCGCGTCCCCAGCCCGTCGCAGTTCAGGCACATGCC